>NC_017733.1:0-1599280 GCF_000259235.1 Helicobacter pylori HUP-B14
TAAAACGCCCTCAATTCAAGGGTTTTTGAGCGAGCTTTTTGCTCAAAGAATCCAAGATAGCGTTTAAAAATTTAGGGGTGTTAGGCTCAGCGTAGAGTTTGCCAAGCTCTATGCATTCATTGATGATGATGGGGTTTTGCGTGGGCGTGAAGCCAATTTCATACGCTCCTAAGCGTAAAATCGCCTTTTCCATGCTCCCCAATCGCTTGAAATCCCAGTCTTTCAAATGCGGTTCAATAAGAGCGTCAATCTCATTGATTTTTTCTAACACGCCATTAAAAAGGCTTAAGGCAAAAGCCAACTGGTTGTTTTTAATCTTTTTTTCTTCTAACATGCTGGAAGCGATTTTTTTAATTTCTTCATTACCGCTCTCAAACGCATACAACAATTCAACCACAGCCCCCCTGGCTTGAGTTCGTGTCGCCATTTTAACCCTTGAGAGTTTGGCACAAGCTCAACAATTCAATGAGGGTGCTCATCGCTTCAAAGCCCTTATTGCCGGCCTTACTGCCCGCTCTTTCAATCGCTTGTTCAATATTGTCTGTGGTCAGCACGCCAAAGCTTACCGGCATGCTGTATTTTAGCATCGCGCTAGCAATACCCTTAGTCGCTTCCGCGCTCACGTAGTCAAAATGCGGAGTCCCCCCTCTAATAATGGCTCCTAAAACGCACACGCCATCGTATTTTTCACTCTCTAACAATTTGTCTAAAATCAAAGGCAATTCATAAGCCCCAGGCACCAACACGAGATCTAAAAGATCCTCATCGCCCCCATGCCTTTTAAAGCAATCCATCGCCCCTTCTTTTAATCTGTCTGTGATGATATGATTGAAGCGCGAGGTTAAAATAGCGACTTTTTCATTCCCTTGTAATTGCAATTTCCCTTCTATGATTCGCATGAAATTCCTTTAAAATAAATTTTGGATTTTTAACATGTCGGTTACTAAATATTCTAGCTCATCAGGTTTGAGCATGTTCGCCCCATCGCTTAGGGCGTTTTTAGGATCAATATGCGTTTCAGCGAACAGCCCATCAATCCCCACTGCAGCCGCAGCTCTGGCTAAAATGGGAGCAAAAGAGCTGTCTCCTGAACTTTTCCCGTTCGCTCCCCCTGGCATTTGCACGCTATGAGTGGCGTCAAAAATCACAGGGGCAAACTCTCGCATGATTTTTAAAGAGCGCATGTCCACCACTAAATTCCCATACCCAAAGCTGCTCCCCCTTTCACACAGCCACACGCCATTTTTTAACGCTGTTTCATAAGTGGGGCTTTGAATGCTACTATCCCTTGTTTTAAGGGCTTTTAAGACAGAATATTGCATGTCTTTTGGGTTCATGAATTGCCCTTTTTTGATATTGACAATAGCGTTAGTTTGGCTCACTTCTACAATCAGATCCGTTTGGCGGCACAAAAACGCCGGAATTTGTAAAATATCCGCTACTTTGGCTGCCACGCTTGCCTGATAGCTCTCATGCACATCGGTTAAAATTTTATAACCAAATTCATCTTTGATAGTTTGTAACATTTCTAAGCCTTTTTCTAAACCAGGCCCTCTGTAACTCTCCAAACTCGTGCGGTTAGCCTTATCAAAACTCGCTTTAAAATAAAAATCCAATCGCTCGTTGTTGGCTAGGGGTTGTAATTTAATAGCGATACTTCTTAGATTTTCTAAGCTCTCAATGACGCATGGCCCGGCGATTAAAACGGATTTAGGGGTTTTTGTTTCAGGGGTTTTCATGACTTTTCCTTTGTTTAATGGTTTCTTCAATCGGCTCAAAAAAATGGCTTTCAAAATTATAATTATAAATCCTGCCTGTTTCTATGATATAGTGCCAACCAAAAATTTTCAATTCGTTATTTATCACTCTTTCTTGAATGAAATCATAGCTTAAGAGATTGTTGAGTTGCAAGCGCACGTTCAAACGCTCCGTAAGCCATGAACGCTTGGCGGAATGGTTGCTGAATTGCGGGTGGTTTTTTAATTCTTCTTTAACAGGCTCTAAAAATTGTATCCAGTTTGCAATGTAAGGGGTTTTAGCTTTGGTGGTTTCATCATGGATTAAATGGATGCTCCCGCAAGCCCCACAATCGCTATGCCCGCAAATGATTAAGTTTTGAATCCCTACATGCGCAATAGCGTATTCAATGCTCGCAATGGTAGAAAGGGATTCTTTATAGCTTGTTTTAGGGGGGATCACATTGCCCATGTTGCGGATCACATACAATTCGCCCGGTTGGGTGCCTGTGATTAGATTAGGCACGACTCGTGAATCCACGCAAGAAATGAACAAAGTGTGGGGCTTTTGCTTGGTTTTTAAGCTCTCATAAAGCTCTTTAAGCTCTTCATATTCATTCTCTTGAAACTCTAATGCTCCTAAAAACGCTTTCACTCTTTAACCCTTAAATCTCATTTTAATCAAACTTGGTTTTCATTTTAAAACGCTTATCATAGCTAAAAATCTTGCATTTCTTTTTGTTATAATGGCGTTATTTTACACTTTAAAGGGCTTTCATGCAATTATGTGTCGCATTGGATTTAGAAAAAAAAGAGGACAATCTTTCTTTATTACAAGAATTAAAGGGTTTAGATTTATGGGCTAAGGTGGGGCTTAGATCGTTTATAAGAGATGGGGCTGTTTTTTTAGATGAAATCAGAAAGATTGATGAAAATTTTAAGATTTTTTTGGATTTGAAGCTCTATGATATTCCTTATACGATGGCAAATGCCGCGCTAGAATGCGTGAAATTAGACATTGACATGCTCACCGTGCATTTAAGCAGCGCTAAAAGCGCGCTAACCATTTTAATGCAACGCCTAAACGCTCTTAAAAAACGCCCCTTGATCATGGGCGTGAGTGCTTTAACGAGCTTTAGCGAAGAGGAATTTTTGAGTGTGTATAACGCCCCTTTAAAAACTCAAGCGATTAAATTGAGCGCTATGGGTAAAGAGAGCGGGATTGATGGGGTGGTGTGTTCGGTGTTTGAAAGCTTAGCAATCAAAGAGGCTTTAGGTAAGGATTTTTTGACTTTAACCCCTGGCATAAGGCTGGATAAAAACGATAAAGAGGATCAAGAAAGGGTGGCGAACGCTAAAGAGGCTAAGCAAAATTTAAGCGATTTTATCGTGGTGGGCCGCCCCATTTATCAGGCTAAAGAGCCTAGAGAAGTGGTTTTAGAGCTTTTAAAGGATTGTTAAATGCGCATGTTAGAAACGATTGCTGCTTTAAGAGAATATCGTAAAAGTTTGAAAGAAAGCGTTGGTTTTGTGCCGACTATGGGGGCTTTACACAAAGGGCATCAAAGCTTGATAGAAAGGAGTTTGAAAGAAAATTCCCACACGATTGTGAGCGTTTTTGTCAACCCCACGCAATTTGGGGCTAACGAAGATTTTAGCGCTTACCCGCGCCCTTTAGAAAAGGATTTGGCTTTGTGTGAAAAATTAGGCGTTAATGCGGTGTTTGTGCCTAAAATTGGCGAAATGTATCCCTATGAAATAGAGCAACGCCTGAAACTCTACGCCCCTACATTTTTATCCCACTCTTTAGAGGGAGCCATGCGTAAGGGGCATTTTGATGGGGTGGTTCAGGTCGTGTTAAAATTGTTCCATCTTATCAATCCTACTAGAGCGTATTTTGGTAAAAAGGACGCCCAACAGCTTTTAATCATTGAGCATTTAGTTAAAGATTTGCTTTTAGACATTGAAATAGCGCCATGCGAGATCGTGCGCGATAGCGATCATTTGGCTTTAAGCTCTAGGAATGTGTATTTGAGTGCCACAGAAAGAAAGCAAGCCCTAGCCATTCCAAAAGCTTTAGAAAATATCCAGCAGGCCATAGATAGGGGCGAAAAAGCGTGCGAAAAACTGAAAAAACTAGGGCTTGAAATTTTAGAAAATTTAGAAGTGGATTATTTGGAATTTTGCAACCACAAGCTAGAGTCTTTAAAAACCATAGAGCCAGCTAACACGCTGGTTTTAGTGGCGGCTCGTGTGGGTAAAACTAGGCTTTTAGATAATTTGTGGGTGTAGTTTGAAATTTTTGTGGCGACCCTTGAAAGATTTGAACTTCCGTTTCCACCGTGAAAGGGTGGTATCCTTGGCCACTAGATGAAAGGGTCATTTTTAACGATTAACTATTATGTGAAAAAGCGTAGGAAATGATCTTAAAAGCGTTTGGTGGCGGAGCGGACGGGACTCGAACCCGCGACCCCCTGCGTGACAGGCAGATATTCTAACCAGCTGAACTACCGCTCCCTATCCAAAATCCATAGCCTAAAAACGCATGCTTGAAGCTAAGTCAAAATGGTGGTCGCTATAAGACTCGAACTTATGACATCTACCTTGTAAGGGTAGCGCTCTACCAACTGAGCTAAGCGACCAAAATATTGAGATAAAATCCAACTAAACCCGTATAAAAGAGTGGTGACTCCTAGGGGATTTGAACCCCTGTAACCACCGTGAAAGGGTGGTATCCTAACCACTAGATGAAGGAGCCACGATGCTCATGGTGACCCGTGTTGGATTTGAACCAACGGCCCATTCCTTAAAAGGGAATTGCTCTACCAGCTGAGCTAACGGGTCTCACAAAAAAAGATAATGATACAATTTTTTTTAACGCTTGTCAAGAATAATTGAAAAATATTGCGGTTTTCAAAGAAATGACACGCTCTTAAAACGGCATAACAGCTTTTGCTTAAATAAAAAACTTGGTTGCGCTTTAATGCCATAAGGATCACAATAGATGCGTTTTTGTTATTGGTTAGTATTGTTTTTTGGGGTTTTAAAAAAGCTTTGTTTTTATCAAGATCTAACAAATCTTATTAGGATTTAATGCTTTTTTTGTTTAAAAAATTTCATTGTTAAAAAATGGGTTTTTGTTTTATTGTTTTAGATCTTATTTTGTTGTAAAACGCATTTTCTTAAGTTTTATTTTATTTTCTTAAAGGGATAGGAAGCGCTTTGAAACCATTCTCTCCCTTTTAACCCCACTAAACCCCCAAAAAGAAGCGCTTTTTTTAAAGCTATCGCTTAAATTAGTATCAAGTTTTCCACTAACTAATATAAAAAACACTAAAAAGGATTTTCCATCAAACCCCCAAAAAGAGGGAGTTTAAAAAAAAAGGGTTCAAAAAAAGAAAGGGTTCAAAAAAGAAACCCCTTAAAAAAGGGAGTTTCACAAAAAGCCAGATATTAGTAAGCAAACACATAATTCAAATACACGCTATAAAGCCTGCGGTATTCTAGTTGAGTGCCTAGCAAAGAATAGTAATTCGTGTTGATCGTGGGGATCTTCACGCCTAATTCCACGCCATGCTGAGCCGCATGATCGCTCGCTTTCTTTTTGTTTTTAGCCAGATTCATTCTCAAGCCTAAATTGAATAAGAATTGGAAATTCGCCACATTCATTTTAGCGCTATAGAAATTATTGAAGGTCGCTAAATTCACGTATTGAGAATTCAGCCACGAAGTGCCGGCTAACGCAATCCCCCCAAACACCCCAAAAGAAATCTTGCTGTTTTTGGTGGCTTTATCATTGATAAAGTTATAGAGGACATCTGTCCCTACCCCATAAGTGAACACATCAGAAGCCGAATTAAAAAAGCTGGATTTGATATAGGCATGGTTATAGTCAAAAAAGCCGTAATACCTTAATCCCCACCTTCTCTTTTCACCAAAGAATTGCTTATAGCCCACTTGCACGCCGATCCCATTCATCGCGCCATTGTTGGTTTGAGAGCTGATTAATCCAACGCGTCTGAAAGGGTTATGCCCTAATTCTTGCGTGGCGCTTAGTAATTGCGAATAAGCGCTCTGGTTGACTTGATAAACGGCCTGTAAACCCCCGGGGTTATTAGGGTTAGTGGATTGGCTTATCAAATTTTTAAGGAATGGGGAATTAGGCGTGTTTGAAGCGGTCGTGGTGATGCTGTTATAAGTGCTGTTTAAAGTGCTAAGGCTGCCTCTAAAATCAAGTATCGTGCGCGCCAACAACTCAGATTGCTTGATTTGCTCGGCTTGAGTGCCAAAATGCGCAAGGCTGTTATTTAAAGCCGTTATCGTCTCTTCCACATACGCGCAACCGGCTCCCCAAGTGTTGTTAGTAACCCCTTGACTGGGTGTTGTGCCATCACTTTTGCAAGCTGCCAAGTAGTTTGTAACGAATTGTTTAGGGATAGTGTTAAGGTCTTTTTTCATTTGAGCGGCTAGTTCAAGCATCTTCGCTTGCGCTTGCACGTGATTGAGCATGTTTTGAGCGAAAGCCCTATCAGCAGAGGTGTAAGGGTTGAAATCTTGCGGCACGTTTTGATTGCTTTGGTTAGTATTAAGGCTTTGAGCTTGCGTTACGATTTCTTGGGCGTTTTTGATCATGCTAGTAACGGCGCTAAACTCCGTGGCAAAAACCTGACACACATTCCCTGCCGTATTTAAACCCCACGGCGCCCCTCCATTCTGTCCTTCATTGTGATTGACCCATGGGCAGTTTGTAGTGAGAACGCTTATCATTTTACTGGCTTCTTGCAAAAGGGTTTGAGCGTCGTTAGTAGTAGTAGTAGTAGTAGTAGTAGTTTCACTTTTATTAGCTCCATTAGTTTGTGTTGTTACTTTGACTTCTATCTTTTTAGTCGTGTCGTTCAAAGCGGGTACCCCTTGCTTTAACGCTTGTTGGAGAACCTGATAAGCCTGATTAAGCTGTTTAAAATTATCAATGCTTAAAGGGCCGCTAACCCCGTTGTTATAATTGGTTAAATTGCAATTAATGGAGCTTGAATTATGTCCTGGCTGGCCATCAAAAGTTACGCTTTGTTGCCCACTATTACCAGGACCGCATTGGACATTATAAGCTATCACATTCCACAACCCCACCGCCGCATTGAGCGCCAAATACACCGCTTGATACGCTGGGGAATTGGTTTTTTCGCCGGTCAACCCTTGCGTGTTCGCTTTCAAATTATCGATCGCAGCATTGATTTCTGAAGGGCTGCTCGCGTTCGTTACCGCCCGATTGAGGTTGTTGAAATTGCTTAAAAGGTTGCTCAAATTCTCATAAGTGTCTGAAAGTTTTTTCAATTCGCCGGTGTTTTTCACCATTTGAGCGGCTTCGCCGATTTGATAGCCCGCGCTGATAAAAAAGCCGTTGTCTTCAGCGTTTAAAAGCGAAGCAGCGAGAGAGAGAGAGAGAGTAAAAGGGTTTTTTTCATAAATATCCTTTGAAATTAAATTGAGTGATTGAGATTTTATACATTAAGAATGTATTAAAAGCATTGTAGCATGAAATCGTTTTTTTTTTTTTTTGTCATTTGGAGAAAATTTAGAATTTTGCATTTTTTGCGCGTTTGTTTGGGTGGTATTGGAAAGGGTTTTTAGATTTTGTTTTAATGGAACGCTAATGATAAAAGCTTAACAGAGATTTTTTGTTGTGCGTTTTTAAAGGTGAGCGGTTTTGTGAGATAAAAAGCCCCCAAAAAGAGGGCTTTCATTAAGAAAAGCAAGGGGGCTTACATCATGCCGCCCATGCCTCCCATTCCGCCCATGCCACCCATATCAGGCATTGCTGGGGCCGCTTTTTCTTCTTTGATTTCATGCACGGTGGCTTCTGTGGTTAAAAGCAGGCTTGAAACCGAAACCGCATTTTGTAAAGCGATCCTTTCTACTTTTAGGGGGTCAATAATGCCTTCTTTAAACATGTCCACATACTTGCCATTGCTAGCGTTAAAACCAAAATGCCCTTCGTGTTTTTCTACTTCATTCACGACCACACCGCCATCATAACCAGCGTTAATAGCGATTTGAGCTAATGGGGCTTTAATGGCGCGCATGATGATTTCATAGCCCACTTTTTCATCATCGTGTAAATTCAAATGCACTTTTTGAGCCGCGCGAATAAGAGCCGCACCGCCGCCAATCACAATGCCTTCTTCAACCGCCGCTTTAGTCGCGCTCAACGCGTCATCCACCCGGTCTTTTTTCTCTTTCATTTCCACTTCGCTCGCAGCGCCCACTTTAATCACAGCCACACCGCCAGAGAGTTTAGCCAATCTTTCTTGCAATTTTTCTTTGTCATAATCGCTTGTCGTGCTTGCAATTTGGGTTTTGATTTGTGCGACTCTGTCTTTAACATCATCGCTATGACCTTTGCCATCTACGATCGTGGTGTTGTCTTTGTCAATCACAATCCTTCCGGCTTTGCCTAAAAACTCCACTTCAGCGTTTTCTAGACTCAAGCCTAATTCTTCGCTGATGACTTGACCGCCGGTTAAAATAGCGATGTCTTTGAGCATTTCTTTTCTTCTGTCCCCAAAGCCTGGAGCTTTAACCGCTGCGATATTCAACACGCCTCTTAATTTATTCACCACTAGAGTCGTTAAAGCTTCGCCCTCAATGTCTTCAGCGATGATTAAAAGCGGTTTACCCTCTTTCATGGTTTTTTCCAATAGCGGGAGGATGTCTTTCATGCTAGAGATTTTTTTATCCGTTAAAAGGATGTAAGCGTTATCCAATTGAGCGGTCATTTTCTCAGCGTTGGTTACAAAATAAGGGGAGAGGTAGCCTCTATCAAATTGCATGCCCTCTACGACATCCAATTCATCTTCAATGCCCTTAGCTTCTTCAACGGTGATCACGCCGTCTTTGCCCACTTTTTCCATAGCGTCAGCGATGAGTTTCCCGATATTGTGATCGGAGTTTGCAGAAATGGTCGCCACTTGGGTGATTTCTTCTTTACCGCCCACTTTTTTGCTCGCTTTTTTAAGCTCATTGATGATCGCTTCAGCGGCTTTATCCATGCCTCGTTTCACTTCAATAGGGTTAGCCCCAGCCGTGATATTCCTCAAACCTTCTTTAAAAATGCTATAAGCCAACACGGTCGCTGTGGTCGTGCCATCGCCAGCAGCATCAGCGGTTTTGCTCGCTACTTCTTTAACGAGTTGAGCGCCCATGTTAGCCACTGGGCAACTTAATTCAATCTCTTTAGCCACGCTCACGCCGTCTTTGGTGATGCTTGGAGCGCCATAGCTTTTTTGAATCAACACATTCCTGCCTCTTGGCCCCATGGTTACTTTGACAGCGTCATGGAGTTGTCTCACGCCTTCAAATAGAAGGTTTCTTGCACTATCTGAAAATTTAATTTCTTTTGCCATTGTGTATCCTTAATAATAATGTTTTTTAGTGTTTTTTGTGATCATGACAGCAAGCTTCATGCTCTTTAGCATGTTTATGGTCATGATTACCTGTATGACAGCAAGAGCCTGAGCCCACGATGCCCAGAATGTCTTCTAATTCTAGCACCATGTATTCGGTGCCGTCTAAAACGATTTCTGCGCCTTTGTATTTGCCAAAAGCGATCACATCGCCTTCTTTAACGCATTTGCAACCCTCACTGATTTTATGGCTAACCGCTTTGACTACGCCCATTAAAGGCTTTTCTTTAGCGTTATCAGGGATGATGATGCCTGAACTGGTTTTGTTCTCTTCTTCAAGTCTTTCTACTAAGACCCTTTCTCCTAATGGTTGAAACTTCATTTCAGTTCTCCTAAGTTTTGATAAATAAAATAGAAATTTAGCGCTTATTGTTATTAAGCGACATAACTATAGCGCATTTTTAAAGATAAGTCAAGCCATAAAAACAAAGCTAATAATATAACTATAAGGATTATTAAGTCTATTTGTATCAAGTTTCATTAGTTTAAAAATATAAGGATTAGAAAAAGGGGCGTTATCAACAAACCTTTTTGAAGATTTTATTTATTGAGTATAATCCCTTTTGAGAAAGTCAAACCAAAAAAGCCCATTAAAGAAAGCAGAAAAATGATTCTTAAAAGTTCCATTGATCGCCTTTTACAAACGATAGATATTGTAGAAGTCATTAGCTCTTATGTGGATTTGAGGAAATCAGGTTCGAATTACATGGCTTGTTGCCCGTTTCATGAAGAAAGGAGCGCGAGTTTTAGCGTCAATCAAATTAAAGGGTTTTACCATTGCTTTGGGTGTGGGGCGAGCGGGGATAGCATTAAATTTGTGATGGCGTTTGAAAAACTTTCGTTTGTGGAAGCGCTTGAGAAATTGGCCCACCGATTCAATATAACTTTAGAGTATGACAAAGGCGTTTATTACGATCATAAAGAAGATTACCACCTTTTAGAAATGGTGAGTTCGTTGTATCAAGAAGAGCTTTTCAACGCCCCGTTTTTTTTGAATTATTTGCAAAAAAGAGGGCTTAGCCTAGAGAGCATCAAAGCGTTTAAATTAGGCTTATGCACGAATAGAATTGATTACGGCATTGAAAATAAAGGCCTGAATAAGGATAAACTGATTGAATTAGGCGTGCTGGGCAAGAGTGATAAAAAGGATAAAACCTATTTGCGTTTTTTGGATCGCATCATGTTCCCTATTTATAGCCCTAGCGCTCAAGTGGTGGGTTTTGGAGGGCGTACCTTAAAAGAAAAAGCGGCCAAGTATATCAATTCGCCCCAAAATAAGCTTTTTGATAAATCCAGTTTGCTCTATGGCTATCATTTGGCTAAAGAACACATCTATAAACAAAAGCAAGTCATCGTAACCGAGGGGTATTTGGATGTGATTTTATTGCACCAGGCGGGTTTTAAAAACGCCATAGCCACGCTTGGGACAGCTTTAACGCCATCGCATTTGCCCTTGCTTAAAAAAGGCGATCCAGAAATTCTCTTAAGCTATGATGGGGATAAGGCAGGGCGGAATGCGGCTTATAAAGCGAGTTTGATGTTGGCTAAAGAGCAAAGGAAAGGGGGGGTGATTTTGTTTGAAAACAATCTCGATCCTGCGGATATGATCGCTAACGGCCAGATTGAAACCTTAAAAGACTTGTTATCGCGCCCCATGGCTTTTATTGAATTTGTTTTAAGGTGCATGGCGGGTTTTTATCTTTTAGACGATCCTTTAGAAAAAGATAAGGCCCTTAAAGAAATGTTAGGGTTTTTGAAAAACTTTTCCTTGCTTTTACAAAATGAATACAAGCCCTTAATCGCCACGCTTTTACAAGTGCCTTTGCATGTTTTAGGGATTAGAGAGCGAGCCTCTTTTCAGCCTTTTTACCCCAAAACAGAAAAACCCAATCGCCCTCAAAAGTTTGTGCATGTTTCTAACACGCTCAGTTTGGAATTTTTAGAAAAATTAGTGATCCGCTATCTTTTAGAAGACAGAAGCTTGTTGGATTTAGCGGTGGGTTATATCCATAGTGGGGTATTCTTGCATAAAAAACAAGAATTTGACGCTTTGTGTCAAGAAAAATTAGACGACCCTAAATTAGTTGCGTTATTATTAGATGCGAATTTACCCTTAAAAAAAGGGGGTTTTGAAAAGGAATTGCGTTTGTTGATTTTGCACTATTTTGAGCGGCAACTCAAAGAAATCCCTAAAAGCCCGCTTTCTTTTAGCGAAAAAATGATCTGTTTAAAAAAGGCTCGCCAGGCCATTATGAAATTAAAACAAGGAGAATTAGTCGCCATATGAAACAAATAAAAGCTTTAGCCCTATTTAGTGGGGGGTTGGATAGTTTGTTGTCTATGAAATTACTCATTGATCAAGGCATTGAGGTAACCGCTTTGCACTTTAATATAGGGTTTGGGGGGAATAAAGATAAAAGAGAGTATTTTGAAAACGCCACCGCGCAAATCGGGGCTAAGCTCTTAGTGTGCGATATTAGAGAGCAGTTTTTTAACGACGTGTTGTTCAAGCCCAAATACGGCTATGGGAAATATTTCAACCCTTGCATTGACTGCCATGCCAACATGTTTAGGAACGCTTTTTATAAAATGCTTGAATTGAACGCGGATTTTGTTTTGAGCGGAGAAGTGCTAGGGCAACGCCCTAAATCCCAAAGGAAAGAAGCGCTCAATCAGGTGAGGAAATTAGTCAGAGAGGTGGGCGAAGAGGCGCGTTTTGATCCCGTTTTAGACCGAACGCAAGCAGGCGGTGAAAAACCGCAATTTTTAGACGAATTGCTCTTAAGGCCCATGAGCGCTAAACTCTTAGAGCCTACTTTTATGGAAAAAAAGGGTTTTGTTGATAGAGACAAGCTTTTAGATGTGAGTGGTAGGGGGCGCACTAGGCAATTGCAAATGATCAAAGATTACGGCTTGAAATATTATGAAAAGCCAGGCGGGGGGTGCTTGCTTACAGACATTCAAGTGAGCAATAAGATTAAGAATTTGAAAGAATACAGAGAAATGGTGTTTGAAGATGGCGTGATTGTCAAAAACGGGCGTTATTTTATCTTGCCCCATAACGCTCGTTTGGTGGTGGCAAGGAATGAAGAAGAAAACCATAAGCTAGACATTGAGCACCCCTTAATGGATAAGATTGAATTACTAAGCTGTAAAGGCCCTTTGAGTTTAGTGGATAAAAACGCCAGTAAAGAAGATAAAGAATTAGCCGGCCGTATCGCTTTAGGCTATGCTAAGACTTTAAAAAATCAAGCTTATCTCATTCAAATAGGGAATGAAAAACGCGAGCTTTACCCTTTGGATAAAGAGAGCGCTAGGGAGTATTTGTTCGCTTGAAAGGGGAGTTTTTGAGAATTTTAGGGGTTTTCTTTTTATGCTATAATGAAAAAAGCTCTAATGATTAAGCTATTTGCTAGGAGGTTTGCATGCAAGAGTTTTTAGGTTTTGGTGTGGTGGGGAATTTTGCAGGGCATTTGGAGCAAGCAGGAGAGAGTCATAGTTTTATTAACATGAAAAGCGAAGAAAAGGACGCCCCTAAGGGACTATTCCCTTTTTATATCCCCTATGAAAATTGTTATTTGGGGCGTTGTTGCATTGATAACCATAAGATTATTTTGCCTAATGATCCAGATTTAAGGGTGCAAGCAGAGCCAGAAATCGCTTTAGAATGCGATGTTAAATACGATGAAAAACATTTGGTAACCAAGCTTGTACCTAATTTTTTCATGGCGTTTAATGACGCTTCTGTGCGTAATTTAGACGCCGCAAAACTCTCCCAAAAAAAGAATTTTTCACCAGCTTCTAAAGGCATAGGGCAGAAATTGCCTATTGATAGGTTTGTTTATGGGGGGGTGTGCAACAATTTCTCTATCGCATCTTTTTTGAAATACGATAATGTTTGGCACATTTATGGGGAAAACAGCAAATTGCTCAAATACGAGTTTTTTTATCAAAAGCTTTTAGACTGGATCAAAGACCAATTAAACCACCAACAAGATGGTGATTCTTTAGAGGCTCTAAGACCTTTTTTAGAGCGCCATAATTTCCCCACTAAAATGATTTTTGCGATTGGGGCTACCCCTTATATGCCTTTTGCGCAAGAGCATTTTTTGCAAAAAGGCGATGAGGTGGTGATTGTTGCTTACAACCATTTACAATATAGTTTTGAAAAGATTCAAAGCCTCTTAGAAGAAGACACCCTACAAACCAAAGAACACGCTAATCTTTCTTATGTCTATCAAATCGTAGAGTAGTAAGGCTTTTTCTCTTTAGCTTTGCTTTTTTACCCCTTTTAAAGATAAAACCACCCCTTTTGCCCCCCTTTTAGAGGATTTTTATGGTTTTTTTGAGATAATAAAGCCTTATAAAGTTAATTAAAATTAAACAGAAGGGTTTTGATGTCCGCTCATTTTTTAAAAATCATTTTTTTGGTAGGCATGTGCGTTTCAAGTTTGTTCGCTGAAGGTTTAGAGGGGTTTTTTAACGCCCTAGAAGCCCAGCTCAAAAGCCCCATCGCTAAGGGGATTTTAATGGTGATTTTCATAGGGATCGCTATTTATGTGTGGAGGAATTTAGACCGGTGGAAAGAGATTTTATTCACGATCCTTGGCGTGGTGTTTGGGATTTTTTTATTCTTTAAAGCCCCGAGTTTGGCGAATTGGTTTATGGGAATTTTTTAATGATTATCCTGTCAGCGAGCGTGAAGAATTTGCGTGAAATTTCGGTTAAAGAAAAATTTTTATGGCTGAACGCTAAGTCTTATTTGATTTCTGTTTTTGCGCCTTTTATTTTGCTCCCTTGGATTGATTTATTGAGCGCTTTTTTATTGTATTTAGGGTTTTTAGCGCTCTTTAGCGTGCTGGAATTTTTTGATGAAGACATTGCAGATATTATTGTGGCTAAAAGCAAAATAAAGACTAAAACCAAATGTTATAGAGCGTAGGATGTTAGAAAAGCTTTTGAGCGCTATCAAGCAAAAAGTTTCAAACTATTTTTTAGGGGTTTTGCCTAAAAGCTATTCTATGAACGAAGAAAACAACATTTTAGGCTTGTATGATGAGCATTTTTTACTCACTAAAAACGAAAACTTAGTGGGTATTCTCCGTTTAGAGGGGGTGAGTTACACCCATTTAAGCACAGAGCAATTGCAAGATCTTTTCACTGAGCGCCAGATGGCGTTGGATTCTTTAGAAAAAGTCGTGGCACGCCTGGTGGTTAAAAGGCGTAAAATTGATCACCAACAAAACATTCAATCTGATTCTCAATACTTGCAAGCGATTTTGAATCAATTTGAAAACAAAGAAGTGTATGAGAATCAGTATTTTTTAGTTTTAGAAAGCACGCACTCCTTACAAGGTGTTTTGGAGCATAAGAAAAAATCTCTCATGCATGCCAATAAGGAAAATTTTAAGGATATTCTCTCTTATAAAGCGCATTTTTTGCAAGAAACTTTAAAAAGCCTAGAAATCCAGCTCAAAAACTATGCCCCCAAAATCTTAAGCTCTAAAGAGGTTTTGAATTTTTATGCGGAATATATCAATGGGTTTGATCTCCCTTTAAAACCCCTAGTATGGGGGTATTTGAGCGATAGCTATATCGCTAGTTCTATCACTTTTGAAAAAGATTATTTCATTCAAGAAAGCTTTAACCAAAAAACCTATAACCGCTTGATTGGCATTAAAGCTTATGAGAGCGAACGCATCACTTCTATAGCGATCGGAGCGCTTTTATACCAAGAGACGCCACTAGATATTATCTTTTCTATAGAGCCTATGAGTGTGCATAAAACGCTGAGTTTTTTAAAAGAGAGAGCCAAGTTTAGCATGTCTAATCTCGTTAAAAACGAGCTGCTAGAATACCAAGAATTGGTCAAAACCAAACGCCTATCCATGCAAAAATTCGCCCTAAACGTTCTTATCAAAGCCCCTAGTTTAGAGGATTTAGACGCTCAAACGAGCTTAGTTTTAGGGCTTTTATTTAAAGAAAACTTAGTGGGCGTTATAGAAACTTTTGGCTTGAAAGGGGGGTATTTTTCCTTTTTCCCTGAACGCATCCATTTAAACCACCGCTTGCGTTTTTTGACCTCTAAAGCCCTAGCGTGTTTGATGGTGTTTGAAAGGCAAAATTTAGGCTTTAAAGCTAATTCATGGGGGAATAGCCCTTTGAGCGTGTTTAAAAATTTGGATTATTCCCCTTTTTTATTCAATTTCCACAACCAAGAAGTGAGCCATAATAACGCTAAAGAAATTGCCAGAGTGAATGGGCATACTTTAGTTATAGGGGCAACCGGAAGCGGTAAAAGCACGCTGATTAGCTTTTTAATGATGAGCGCTTTAAAATACCAAAACATGCGCCTTTTAGCTTTTGACAGGATGCAAGGGCTGTATTCTTTCACCGAATTTTTTAAAGGGCATTACCATGACGGCCAATCTTTTAGCATTAATCCCTTTTGTTTAGAGCCTAATTTACAGAATTTAGAATTTTTGCAATCCTTTTTTTTGAGCATGTTGGATCTCGCCCCTTCAAGGGATAAAGAAGCCTTAGAAGACATGAATGCGGTTTCTGGTGCGATTAAGAGCCTTTATGAGACCTTATACCCTAAAGCCTTTAGTTTGCTAGACTTTAAAGAAACGCTTAAAAGAACCTCATCTAACCAATTGGGCTTGAGTTTAGAGCCGTATTTGAATAACCCCCTTTTTAACGCTTTGAATGACGCATTCAATTCCAACGCTTTTTTAAATGTAATCAACTTAGACGCTATCACCCAAAACCCTAAAGACTTAGGACTTTTAGCCTATTACTTGTTTTATAAAATTTTAGAAGAATCCAGGAAAAACGACAGCGGTTTTTTGGTTTTTTTAGACGAGTTTAAATCCTATGTGGAAAACGATTTATTGAACACCAAAATCAACGCTTTAATCACGCAAGCCAGGAAAGCTAATGGCGTGGTGGTGTTGGCTTTGCAAGATATTTACCAGTTAAGCGGGGTCAAAAACGCCCATAGTTTTTTAAGCAACATGGGGACTCTCATTTTGTATCCGCAAAAAAACGCTAGGGAGTTGAAACACCACTTCAATGTGCCTTTGAGCGAGACTGAAATTTCTTTTTTAGAAAACACCCCTTTGTATGCCAGGCAGGTTTTAGTCAAAAATCTGGGTAACGGGAGTTCTAACATGATTGATGTGAGTTTGGAGAGCTTGGGGCGTTATTTGAAAATCTTTAATTCGGATTCTAGTCATGTGAATAAAGTGAAAGCGTTACAAAAAGACTACCCTACAGAGTGGCGTGAGAAACTTTTGAAGAGTTAGTTTTAAAAGTCAGTTTCAATATCGTGTGAAGCACTCCTATTCAGATGGCTAAGGCACACAAGAAATTAGGGGACTCTGCTGTATTCCTACCCTGAAGCGTTACCCTAAAATCCTATTGCATAGGTCTAAATAAGAGCTTAGGGATCATTTTAGCCATAAAAAGCTTATGTTTTCATTAAAAATGTTATGATACGCTCAAATAGTCAAGCAAAAATTAAAAGGGTTAGATTGAAAATATTCGTTCTGTTGATGTCGGTAATTTTAGGAATATCATTAACAGGTTGCATAGGCTATCGTATGGACTTAGAACATTTTAACACGCTCTATTATGAAGAAAGCCCTAAACAAGCTTATGAATATTCCAAACAATTCACTAAGAAAAAAAAGAACGCTCTTTTATGGGACTTGCAAAACGGCTTGAGCGCTTTATACGCCAGAGATTACCAGACTTCTTTAGGGGTGTTAGATCAAGCCGAGCAACGCTTTGATAAAACGCAAAGCGCTTTTACAAGAGGGGCTGGTTATGTGGGCGCTACCATGATTAATGATAATGTGCGCGCTTATGGGGGGAATATTTATGAGGGCGTTTTAATCAATTATTACAAAGCGATAGACTACATGCTTTTAAACGATAGCGCGAAAGCTAGGGTGCAATTCAACCGCGCGAATGAACGCCAGCGCAGGGCTAAAGAATTTTATTATGAGGAAGTGCAAAAAGCCATTAAAGAGATCGATTCTAGCAAAAAGCACAATATTAATATGGAACGCTCTAGGGTAGAAGTGAGCGAGATTTTAAACAACACTTATTCTAATTTAGACAAATACGAAGCTTATCAAGGCTTGCTTAACCCGGCGGTTTCGTATCTTTCAGGGTTGTTTTACGCTTTAAATGGGGATAAGAATAAGGGATTAGGCTATCTTAATGAAGCCTATGGGATCAGTCAAAGCCCTTTCGTGGCTCAAGATTTGGTTTTTTTCAAAAATCCTAACAGGAGCCATTTCACTTGGATCATCATTGAAGATGGTAAAGAGCCGCAAAAAAGCGAATTTAAAATTGATGTGCCTATTTTTATGATCGATTCGGTTTATAACGTGAGTATAGCCTTGCCCAAGCTAGAAAAAGGGGAAGCGTTTTATCAAAATTTCACCCTCAAAGACGGAGAAAAAGTAACGCCCTTTGACACTTTAGCCTCAATAGATGCGGTGGTCGCTAGCGAATTCAGGAAGCAATTGCCCTACATTATCACCAGAGCCATTTTATCGGCTACTTTTAAGGTGGGCATGCAAGCGGTGGCGAATTATTATTTGGGGTTTGTTGGAGGGCTAGTAACTTCGTTGTATTCGGGTGTGAGCACCTTTGCAGACACCAGAAACACGAGCATTTTTGCCCATAAAATCTATCTCATGCGTATCAAAAACAAAGCTTTTGAAAGTTATGAAGTTCGAGCTGATTCTATTGACGCTTTTTCGTTTTCATTAAAGCCTTGTAAAAGATCGCTTGAAAACCCTAAAGTCATTGACGCTAGGGAATTGCTTTCTGGGTTTGTAGCAGCCCCACAAATCTTTTGCTCTAACCGCCATAATATTTTATACATCCGCAGTTTTAAAAATGGGTTTGTTTTGAGTCATTTAAAATGATTTAAAAACCCCCAAAGATAGTTTTTAAGTGTCGTTGGCATTAAACACAAACACGATATAATTATAAAACGATACGAAAACCTAAATTAAGGGGAAGTCATGGCTGATAGTTTAGCGGGCATTGATCAAGTTACGAGTTTGCATAAAAATAACGAGTTGCAATTGTTGTGTTTCAGGCTGGGTAAAAACAAGGATTTGTATGCGGTCAATGTTTTTAAGATCCGTGAAGTGGTGAAATACCATGGCAATCTCACCATCATTAGCCACGAAAACAATTCGCTTGTTGAGGGGCTAATCATTATAAGAGAGCTCACCATTCCCTTGATTGATATGAAAAAATGGTTTTATTATGACAGCCAAAACAAAAACAAGGATTTACGCCCTTATAGGATAGAAAAAGAACAAGGTGAAGACGATATTGTCATGATTTGTGAGTTTTCTCGCTGGACCATAGGGGTTAGGATCTATGAAGCGGATAGGATTTTGAGCAAGAAATGGACTGAAATGGAGCAAAGCGCTGGGCTAGGGGGATCTGCAGGCAATAACAAACTCGTGAGCCGCACACGCTATTTTGACGGGCGCTTAGTGCAAGTGGTGGATATTGAAAAAATGCTTATAGATGTGTTCCCTTGGATTGAAGATGAAAAACACAGCGATTTAGAGACGCTCTCTAAAATCCATTCTAACCAATGCGTTTTACTCGCTGATGACTCCCCAAGCGTTTTAAAAACCATGCAAATGATTTTAGACAAGCTGGGCGTCAAGCATATAGATTTTATCAATGGTAAAACCTTACTAGAGCATTTATTCAACCCCACAACCGATGTGAGTAATATTGGCCTGATCATTACCGATTTAGAAATGCCAGAAGCGAGCGGTTTTGAAGTGATCAAACAGGTTAAAAACGATCCTTTGACTTCAAAAATCCCTATCGTGGTCAATTCTTCTATGAGCGGGAGTTCTAATGAAGACATGGCCAGGAGTTTGAAGGCCGATGATTTCATCTCCAAGTCTAACCCTAAAGACATCCAGCGGGTGGTTAAGCAATTTTTGGAATTAGCATGAAAAAATATAGCGCTATCCCCACCCCTTGCTATGTGCTAGAGAGCGAACGCTTAGAAAAAAACGCCAAGATTTTAGAAATCGTGCGCCAACAAAGCGGGGCAAAGGTCTTGCTCGCTTTAAAGGGGTATGCGTTTTGGCGTGAGTTTGGGATTTTGAGGCAAAAATTGAACGGGTGTTGCGCGAGCGGTCTTTATGAGGCTAAGCTCGCTTTTGAAGAGTTTGGGGGGCGAGAGAGCCACAAAGAAATTTGCGTTTATAGCCCGGCTTTTAAAGAGGCTGAAATGAGCGCGATTTTACCCTTAGCGACAAGCATCATTTTTAACTCTTTTCACCAATACGCCACCTATAAAGACAGGATTTTAGACAAAAACAAGCAATTAGAAAACTTGGGCTTAAGCCCCATTAAAATGGGCTTGAGAATCAACCCTCTTTATAGCGAAGTAACCCCAGCGATCTATAACCCATGCTCTAAAGTGAGCCGGTTAGGGATTACGCCTAGCGGATTTGAAAAGGGGGTTAAAGAGCATGGCTTAGAGGGGGTGGGCGGGTTGCATTTCCATACGCATTGCGAACAAAACGCTGACGCTTTGTGCCGGACTTTAGAGCATGTAGAAAGGCACTTCAAACCTTATTTAGAAAACATGGCGTGGGTGAATTTTGGTGGGGGGCATCATATCACTAAGAGCGATTATGATGTGAATTTGCTCATCCAAACGATTAAAGACTTTAAAGAACGCTATCATAATATAGAAGTGGTTTTAGAGCCGGGTGAAGCCATAGGGTGGCAATGCGGGTTTTTAATCGCAAGCGTGATAGACATCGTTCAAAACGATCAAGAAATTGCGATCTTAGACACTTCTTTTAGCGCTCACATGCCCGATTGCTTAGAAATGCCTTATCGCCCTAGCATCTTTAAAATCTCTGTAGAAAACGATGAAGAAATTATTGAAGTTGAAAAGGGCGAAAATCAAGGGGCGTTTTCTTATTTTTTAGGCGGCCCTACTTGTTTAGCGGGGGATTTTATGGGGAGCTTTAGCTTTGAAACGCCTTTAAAAAGGGGCGATAAAATCGTGTTTCAAGACATGCTCCATTATACGATTGTTAAAAACAATTCGTTTAATGGCGTGCCGCTCCCAAGTCTGGCTAAACTGGATCAACAAGGGTTTAAAATCCTTAAAAACTTTTCTTATGAAGATTATAAAAACAGAAACTAAGGCTTTTTGGGGCTTGTAAAAAGAGCCACGCACAACATTCCAACGCCAAGCCCGGCCAACACCGCGCCAATGGTGTGCATGTCTAAATAAATGCGAGCGAGCATGGTTAAGGGGATTAGGGGTAAGAGCCACAAGTATTTTTTAAAAGAATAACGGCGCATTAAAAACGCCACCGCCAACCCCACCATAGACGAATGCCCGCTTGGCATGTTGAAATTACCCCCATAAGGGCGCTCGCCCAAACGCTGGTGATTGATCGTTACATGGTTTAAGGCTCTTTTGGTGGTGTGCGTGAGGAGAGTTGTAGCGATAGAAGCGTTAGCGACTTGAAAAAGCCCTATTGCATCTCTTTGAATCAAGGGAATCGCCACAGATAAAATCGTGGGGATAAAGCGTGCATAATGCTCGGTGAAATGAAACACCAAAGGCACGCTATGCTGTTTAGGGACTTTAGGGAAGGGCACAAAAACGCCTAGTAAAATCAAACCCAAACTGAGGGCTAACAAAGTTTTAGAAAAACTTTTAGGCAGGCTTTCACAAAATTTTTGTTTAAATAAGAATTTTTTCATGCGTGTTATTTTACTCTTTTTTGTGTTTGAGCAGGTCTAAAGAAGGGCGATAAACAACGCTTGGGTTTTTAAAATCCAAAAACACCCCTAAAACGCTATGGAAAATCACGTTTTGATTAATGGGGGTTTGGGTTTGGATAATGGAATGCTCCTTTTTAAAAAGATCGTTGGCATAAACGATAAAGGGGATCTCGTATTGCTCTTTAGGGGCGATGCTTTTAGGAATGCCATGCAAATAGAACGCTTCTTCGCCCAAACTTTCGCCATGATCGCTTAAATAGATCATTAAGGCGGGTTGCTTGGCTTTTTTGAGCATGCTAATGATTTTGTCTAACAGATAGTCGTTATAAAAAATGGTGTTGTCATAGGCGTTAATCAGGCTTTCTTTGGAGCAAGAAGACAGATCAGCGCTTGAGCAATAAGGCTTAAACACCCTAAAATTTAAAGGCACTTTGTTGTCATAGTTGGGGCCATGCGAGCCGGCAAGGTGTAAGATGAGCAAGACATTTTCATTAGAGCGTTCTTTTAAAAGGTTGGGTAAATTATAGAGTAAGGATTCATCATAAGGAGCGATCGCCTCGCAATTGGGGCATTTTTGAATCAATTCATAGTTTTTAAGATAGCTGGTAACCTTAACGTTCTTTTCGCCGTCATTCGCGCTATACCAAAAGACTTTGATACCGGCTTTAGTCAAGTAAGTGGGCAAGTTTTCATAAACGCCCAAGCTGTTTTTAAAAGAAGAATCTAAAATGCATTCCAAACTCGCTGTCGTGTAAGTGGCGCAAGAAGTGGCGTTAAAAAGAGTGAGTTCGTGATTTTCTAAGCGTTTGCTTAATCTTGGGGTGGTGGGTTTTTCATAGCCATAAAGGGCGTAATTGCACTTTCTGGCGCTTTCGCCAATGACCAGCACCACAAACGAATGAGAATGATTCGGCGAAAAAAGAGGGAGCGGCTTGATAGTGGGGGCGAAAAATTTGAGAGCGCTCACTCTAAAAGCGTTCACGCTATAAGCGAAGGGCAAAATTAAGCCCCCTATGAATTTCGCATGCTTGTCAAACCACAGCCAATTTTTAGCGTTAGCTAAAGCGCTAACGATAAAGATAAACACTAACGCCAAGATCGCTAAAAAGGGCGCTTTTTTAGAAGAATTTTTAAGGGGGATTTTATAGATAATATAGCCAGGCAACACCCCAAAAACAACGATAAAAACGAATAATTTGACGCTCAAAAAGCCTAAAACTTCATGCGTGTTGGTGTTTAAGACATTACCCATCATGCTCTTATTTAAAAACACCTTATAGGTGCTAATGAAATAGAAAGCGACAGAATTGAGCCAACTAAAAACAATCGCACTTAGGCGCATCAAATGAATAGAGATCAAGCCTAACGCCAAAAAAAGAGTGCCATTAACGCAAAAAAGCACCACAACCATCATGGCGATAAAACTAACTTGGTTGCTTTCTTTATAAACATAAGCGAACAAAGGGAAATGGTATAAAACGCCAAAAATAAGGCTATAAAGCAAACCGGCTTGCAGACAACTCAGGGGCTTTAAAAATTTTAGATGAAATGGTAATGTCAAACACGCCCCTTAAAATCAATCAATCTTAAGATTATATCGTAGGTATGGGGATTTTATGGTTTATTTTAAGACTAGAGAAGCGTTTTTTAAGGGTGGTTTGCATTTAAGAGCTTTAAAGTGCGTTTGTTGTAGGATTTCATCACGCCCCATAAGTGGCTTTATGGGGCAAACTACCTTGAAAGGATTTATCATGCGAGTCAAACATGATAAAAACTCTTGGCTAGTATTATACATTAAAATCTCTTTTAAGGGGTTTAAAGTGGTCTTTTCTATAGAAAAGTAATGTATTAGCCAAAGTTCCCCTGAGTTTAAAAGCTTAGGGGTTTCCTTTAAAAAGCGGGTTTGTCCTTGACTTTTGGGGCGTTTTTTGGTTAGTGGAGTGCGCGAACGCTAAAGATGTTTGGGGTTTCTTGCTTGGGTGGTTTAAAAGGATCGCTTGAATAACGCTAATTTCTATTTAGATTGTAAAAAACGCCTTTGAGTATTTTTTGTGATTAACGCTTGAAGTCAAAAAACTTTATTTGGTGGAAAAAATTAAAAAAGTTTAGAAAAATAAAAACTTTATGGAAAGATTAAAAAGCGAGTGGGAAGTCAGCGAAAAAAGATTAAACCCCCTAAAAAGAGGGTTCAAAAAAGAAATCCCTTAAAAAGGGGGTTTAATGCTTTAGTAAGCGAACACATAGTTGAGATACACGCTATAAAGCCTTCTGTATTGCAAGGTAGTGCCTAGCAAAGAATAGTAATTCGTGTTGATCGTGGGGATCTTCACGCCTAATTCCATGCCATGTTGCGCGCTATGATCAGCGCCTATTCTCTTATTTCTGGCGAGATTGGTCCTTAAGCCCAAATTGAATAAGAATTGGAAGTTAGAGGTGTTGATTTTAGCTTTATAGTAATTGTTCACATTCGCTAAATTCACATATTGAGAATTAAGCCATGAAGTCCCGGCTAGTTGGATACCGCCAAACGCGCCAAAAGAAATCTTATTGTGTTTAGTGGCTTTATCGTTGATGAAATTCACTAACAAATCGCTCCCCACGCCATAAGTCCAAACATCAGAATCGGAGTTGAAAAATTGGGATTTATTATAAGTGTGGTTATAATCCACAAAGCCGTAGTATCTCGCGCCCCATCGTTTGTTTTTCCCAAAGAATTGCTTATAACCCACTTGAAAGCCGATCCCATTCATCGCGCCGTTATTGGTGGTAGAAGCGGCGATCAGCCCGGCACGCCTGAAAGGGTTGCTACCGAGTTCTTGACTCCTGGATTGCACTTGAGAGTGGATGTTGGAGTCAATATAGTAGTTATCCTGTATGCCTTGCGGGCTGTTAGGGTTAGTCTTTTTGCTCACCACATTTTGTAAAGATTGCGCATCAGGCAAGCTAGAAATGGCCGCTGTGATGCTGTCATAGTGTTCGCCTAGCTTTTTATACTGACCGCTGAAGTTCGCTAAAGTGTAGGCGAGGTTTCGCGCGTTGTGGATTTGCTCCGCTTGGTCGTCAAAATGAGCGATGCTGTCTTTTAGACTCGTTACGGTCTCTCCCACATACGCGCAGCCGGCTCCCCAAGTGTTAGAAGTTACCGTGCCAGATGGCGTGCCACGGAGATTGCCATCGCTACCCTTTTCATGGCACACCCCTAAAGAGTCTTTTACGAACGCTGCAGGGATTCTTTCAAAGTCCTTCACCACTGCTTGGGCGCGGTTTAAAATCTCCGCTTGCGCTTTGGCGTTAGCGAACATGCTTTGGGCGAAGTTGGCGTCTTTATAGGGGTTGAATGTCTTCCCGGTGTCTAGGTTGTGCTGGTTTTGCGCGTTTGCAGCAACGATTTTGGATTGCTCTACGGCTATTGCAGCGTTTTTGATCATGTCTTGAATCGCGCTGATTTCATTTTTAAAAATCCCGCACGCGCTCCCATCGCCTTTCAAATATATTCCTTCCCATAAACTACCACTGCTTGCACCACCTGCACCACCATTATTGATCCATGGGCATGCGCTATTAAGGGTGGTTATAATGGTGCTAGCCTGTTCTAAAAGAACTTGAGCGTTATTTTTTGTAACAATTTCTTCTCCATTATTATTGTTATTATTGTCCCCATTTTTTTTGTTGATTGTAAATTTAAGTTCTGTGTTGGTGTCGCTTAAGGCAGGAATATCTTGCCCGCTTGCTCCAAAAGCCTTTTGGATGATTTGATAAGCTTTATTGATTTTCGCGTAATTTTCAGTGGATAAAATGCTGTATGGTCCTGGTTCATAACCAGTAGTGCCACAAGTAATGGTAGTGTCTCCCCATTGATTTGATGGCGTATTGTGGAAAGTTTGAACGCCCCCATTTTTGCTGCTGTCTTTGCCAGGGCCACAAGGACTGATCGCATAGCTCATCACTTGCCACAACCCCGCTGCCGCATTTAGCGCTAAAAGCACCGCTTGATACGCCGGGGAATTCTTTTTATCATTGATCAAATTCTTCGCGCTAGCGTTCAAATTGCCCCTTGCGTTATTGATGGTGCTGGGGTCGGCGGACTGCCTGATGAGAGTGTTTAAAACGCTGTAACTCGTTAAAAGATTGTTCAGTCTTTCATAGCTGTCTGAGAGATCTTGAATGCCTTTGGTGTTTTTCACCATTTGAGCGGATTCACCGATTTGATAGCCCGCACTCACAAAAAAGCCGTTGTCTTCAGCACTTAAAGCGGAAACTAAAAGCGAACCTAAGGTTAATGACAGAAATTTTTTCTTCATGTTTTCTCCTTTACTTTATTAAAATAAGATTGAAATTGTTAGTAAATCTTGCGAAAGTGTGTCTTTAAGTGAAACCATACCGCAAGCTTTCGTTAATATAGTATAAATTAATGCGATTTTGATATTAATGAGGCGTTTTTGCCCTTTCAAAAAAAAAAAAAGGTTTTTGTAGCGTTTCTAAACAAATATTAAACCAATAAAGGTTATTTTAAAAGAAATGAGGTTGTTTAATAGGGGTAGTGATAAAAAAGGGGTTTTTAACTTTGATTGTTTTTGGCTTGTTGCAAGAATGATTTCTTAAATTGTAAAAAGGATTTCCTTAAATTGTAAGAATGATTTCTTAAATTTTCTTAAGAGGCGTGTTTTGCCAATCGTTTCCCCCAAAAACTCAAGGGTTTGCTTTAAAAAGTGGGGTTATTTTTGAGTTTTGGGGCGTTTTCATTGGGTTATAAAAAGGATCGCTTGCTCGGTGTGAGATCCTCACTCTTTTAAAAAGGCTTTGAGCGTTCCTTAAAACTATCACCAACGCTTTATTAAAACAAAGCCTAGCTTAAGATTAATCCCCTACATAGACTTGTCTTGGGCGCGTGATCCTAGCTTGCGGGCTTTTGACATGCTCTAATAATTGAGCGCACCAGCCCACGGTTCTGCCAATGACAAATACCGGCGTGAAGAAACGCACCGGGATTTTTAAAGCCCTTAAAATGGTGCCGGAGTAAAAATCCACATTAGGGTAGAGATTCCTTTCAATGAAATACTCATCTTTTAGGGCGATTTCTTCCACTTTCGCAGCGATTTCGCTCAAGCGTTCGTCCATTTTAACGCCTTTTTGGTGCAGTTCATCTTTCAAGCCTTTTAAGATTTTAGCGCGCGGATCGTAGCTTTTATACACCCTATGCCCAAAGCCCATGAGTTTGAAATTGTCGTTTTTGTCTTTCACTCGTGCGATGTATTTATCCACATTTTTCACATCGCCGATTTCTTCTAATTGGATAAGCACTTTTTCATTCGCTCCGCCATGCAAATGCCCCCATAAAGCGCTAATGCCAGCGCTTATAGCTGCATAAGGATGCACGCCGGTGCTAGCGACATTCCTTACCGTGGTAGAAGAGGCGTTTTGCCCATGATCGGCGTGTAGGGTTAAGATTTTATCAAAGGCTTCCACTTCTAGGGGCGTGATCTCCATTTCGCCTTGAGTGGTGTGTTTTAAGCGGCTATAAGGATACCCTCTCAGCATGAAAAGGATATTTTCCACATAAGAGCGTGCAATGTCCGGATAAATGATGGGTGCTCCCACTTCATTACGATAGCAAATAGCCGCAAGCGTGGGGATTTTAGCGACAATCCTTCTGGCCATAGTCTGGTAATCTTCTTCAGTGTGCATGTTTTGGTGCGTGGAATAAAGGGTGGATAAGATAGACACCCCGCTAGAGAGTTTCGCCATAGGGTGGGCGTTGCTAGGGAAAGCTGAAAACATGTTGAGTAAGCTCTCATGCACAAAGCTTCTGTGGCGCAATTCCAATTCAAATTCCAAGCTTTCATCTTGATTTTTGGGTAATTCCCCTGTGAGTAATAGCCTGCACACATCTACATATTTGTACTTGGCGACTAAATCTTCTATTCTATGCCCTCTGTAATACAATTCGCCTTTTTTGCCGTTGATATAGCTGATTTTAGATTGGCACCCAGCGGTAGAAGAATACCCTGGATCGTAGGAAAAAAACCCGGTCGTTTCAAAGAGCTTGGAAAAATCCACCGCTTTAGGCCCACGGGTGCATTCAATCATCTCAAATTCATAGCGTTCATTATTTTCATTATTGATTAAAGTAACAGACATTGTGATTTCCTTAAGTTTTGATAATATTCAACTCCTAATTATAAGCCAAAAAATTAAATGATTTCTTTTAAAAACATTTCGTTTTATTTCAAGCTATTTCCAACCGCTACTTTTAAACACGCATTCAAAAAAAGATTTTTAAGGGTTATATAGTATTTTTGCGCTAGTATAGTTACTCAAACTTTAGAAAAAGGATAAACAATGGCTTACAACCCTAAAATTCTACAAAAGCCTAAAGAGGGCGAAGAAATTACGATTAAAGACAACAAATTGCATGTGCCAAACCACCCCATTATCCCTTTCATTGAGGGCGATGGCATTGGATCAGATATTACCCCAGCGATGATTAAAGTCGTGGATAGTGCGGTTCAAAAAGCGTATAAAGGCGAGAAAAAAATCGCATGGTATGAGGTGTTTGTGGGCGAAAAATGCTATCAAAAATTTAAAGATCACAAGGAATTAAGCCCAGAAGAGCAATGGCTCTTACCGGACACTATTGAAGCGATTAACCATTATAAAGTCTCTATTAAAGGGCCTTTGACCACGCCTATTGGTGAGGGGTTTAGATCGTTGAATGTAGCGTTACGCCAAAAAATGGATCTGTATGTGTGCTTGAGACCGGTTCGGTGGTATGGGAGTCCGAGTCCGGTTAAAGAACCACAAAAAGTGGATATGGTGATTTTTAGAGAAAATTCTGAAGACATTTATGCGGGCATTGAATGGCAAGAAGGCAGTGCGGAAGCGAAAAAACTCATTCATTTTTTACAAAATGAACTAAAGGTTAAAAAAATCCGCTTCCCTGAAAGCAGCGGCGTAGGGATAAAACCCATCAGTAAAGAAGGCACAGAGAGGTTGGTGAGAAAAGCGATTGAATACGCTATTGATAACGACAAGCCAAGCGTAACTTTTGTGCATAAGGGCAATATCATGAAATACACTGAGGGAGCGTTCATGAAATGGGGCTATGCACTCGCTCAAAAAGAATTTAACGCTCAAGTCATTGATAAAGGCCCATGGTGTTCTTTGAAAAACCCTAAAACCGGTAAAGAAATCATCATTAAAGACATGATCGCTGACGCGTTTTTGCAACAAATCTTATTGCGTCCTAGCGAATACAGCGTCATTGCGACCATGAATTTGAACGGGGATTATATCTCTGATGCGTTAGCGGCGATGGTGGGGGGCATTGGTATCGCTCCTGGGGCTAATCTCAATGACACAGTGGGCATGTTTGAAGCCACTCATGGCACCGCTCCTAAATACGCTGGGCTGGATAAAGTCAATCCGGGGTCTATTATTTTGAGTGCGGAAATGATGTTAAGGCATATGGGCTGGGTGGAAGCGGCTGATTTGATCGTCTCTGCTATGGAAAAAGCGATTAAAAGCAAGAAAGTAACTTACGATTTCGCTCGTTTGATGGATGGGGCTAAAGAAGTGAAATGCTCTGAATTCGCTAGCGTGATGATTGAAAACATGTGAAAGAGCGTTTTTTAAGCTCTGGTGTTTGAATGCGAAAAAAGGCTAATACTATCATAAGGAATGAAATTGATAAAATTTGTGCGTAATGTGGTTTTGTTCATTTTAACGGCGATCTTTTTAGTGCTCGTGCTTTTAGTGAGCTATTGCATGCCCCATTATAGCGCGGCTGTCATTAGCGGGGTGGAAGTCAAAAGAATGAATGAAAATGAAAACACGCCCAATAATAAGGAAGTAAAAACCCTTGCTAGAGATGTCTATTTTGTGCAAACTTACGACCCTAAGGATCAAAAAAGCGTAACCGTTTATCGTAACGAAGACACGCGCTTTGGCTTCCCTTTTTATTTTAAGTTTAATTCGGCTGATATTTCAGCCCTCGCTCAAAGTTTAGTCAACCAGCAAGTGGAAGTGCAATACTATGGCTGGCGGATCAATTTGTTTAACATGTTCCCTAATGTGATTTTTTTAAAGCCCTTAAAAGAGAGCACTGACATTTCAAAACCCGTTTTTAGCTGGATTTTATACGCCTTGCTACTAGTGGGCTTTTTTATCAGCGTGCGTTCTGTCTGCGCTTTATTTAAGAGCAAAGCTCATTAAATCTTTTAGGCTTTGTTGGAAAATCACAATGGGGTTATTGGAGCGTGTATTAAAAAGCTCAATATAGGGCAAACTGATGCTGTGAAAAGCGGTGTTATTTTCCCTCAAATTGATAGCGATTTTATAGTCTAGTTGGTGGGATTTCAATAAAAAGTCATTCAGCAAACAATCATTAATCAAGCCCAAATTATCATGGCTAATCAAAAGCATTTTGGCTTTTAATTTCAGGGCCAAATCCAGCATGTTTTCTTCTAAAGTGATAGGCACGCATAGCCCCCCAGCCCCTTCAACGATGACTAAATCGTAAGTTTTGGTGAAATTATGAAGGTGTTGGGTTAAATTGTCCGTGTCAATGGGGGCGTTTGGATCTTCTTCTTGTTGGGCTATGAGAGGGGCTGAAGCTTTATGATAACGATAGAATGAAACGTCTTTTAAGGTTAAAGAGCGATCCAAAAGGCGGTTATCCTGTAAGAATAGGTGCGCATCGCTAAAGTGGTTGGTTGTATCATTGACGCCTGTTTCAATGGGCTTTAATAGAATCGTTTTAACGCCACAAGCGTTGCAATATTGGGCTAATAGCCTAGCGCATGTGGTTTTTCCGGCATTCGTGTTAGTCGCGCTGATAAAGAGCATGGTTTAACTTTTAAACTGATAAGCGCCATCAAAGATTTGAGCGGTCAATACATTTTTGATTTGTGGTAACTTCACATTTTTAAGTGCTTCTCGTGGGACTTCAATGACTAGTCTCTCAAACGCTTGGTCGCTCATAGGGTTATCAATATCAAAAACGAAACTTAAGATATTGTGGAGTGAGTTATAGGTAACCTTGTCAATCAACGCATAATTTAGTCTAACTCCCTCTGCTTGCTCAATAGCGGTAACGATGCTTTTAGATAGTCTAGGGCTGATGTTACCAAGTTGTGTCGCTAAATCTGAGATAAAGCAATACCCTGCATCGGTGTCTATGGTGTTAGCAAGCACTTCAGCAATCAATGTCCTACTCACTTTTTTGCCTTGTCTTAAAGCTTTAACAAGGTTATTGACTTGAATGTTTCGTCTCATACCTTGTTTGAAATCATCGCTTACCGCACATTTTCGTGCTTCTATGCGTTTAATCGCATTTTCCTGTCTTTCTATCATTGCGTCTAAAAAGAACTCTTTAGGGTGTCCATACCCACGAGACATTTTCTGTAATGCCTTAATATTGCTTCTAATGTCCTCGCCAATAGTCTCTATACCCAATTTAGAGTAATCAAAAGGCATACAAGTCGCTTTTAATTCTGTCTTAACGACTTTATTGAGAGCGAGTTTATTAAGACCGATACCCTCTTTATACCTAGAGAGAAAAGTATAAACGCTGTCATTTATGCGTGTGAGAGCTTGTGGTAAGTCGCTAGGAACTGAAAATTTAATCCCTGTGAATTTAGCCCATACCTTACCAAAACTATTAGGGCTAGAGCTTATCAAGTCTATCCTATAAGTCTTATTCTTATTAGCCATCAATTGTCCGCCATAGCAAATCGCTGCTTGTCTGAATTGTTTGCCCCATATCAATAAGTGGTTTTTCAAATCAAATGTGCTACTAGGTTCGTTTTGGAATACGAAAAAGCTAACCTCTTTGTCTGGTAAAATATTGTCTTTAGGGTTGTCTTTCCAATACCCTAACACTTCAATGTAGCCAATGAAATCTCTGTCAATATTCAATATGTCTTTTAGCTGTTGTGTCCTTGTCATATTTTCTTTTCTAGTGTAGCGATACCTCTCAACAAATTTATCACTAGACATAAAGTCTCTCATTGTGGCATCTCTTTTAAAAAATTTATCCACATAACCCCTACCCAATGTGTTATAGAGTTTCGCATAAATGTCCTCAATCATATCTTTGTATTCCTTAAATTTTGTGGTCTCTTTACCATTTTCAGGTTGTGGGTGAAAAAAATCTACAACTTTAATAGGGTTGAATGGGTCTATATCCACCGATTTGCTTAACCAATATTTGGCTACTATGTCCGCATTTTTAGGGTCAAATCCGCTTTTATACGCATTGATTAACGCTTTTTGTTCTTTTTCAGTAAAGTCTTTATAAAAAGCGTCTTTAAAAGGTCTAAACGCCGAGATAGTCCCAAAAGGTAGTCCGCTTTTGATTTTATTGACAATGCTATTGAGATTAGCGCTCTCAATCGTGGAAGCTTTAATAGTCTCTTGTTGGTTTTTAAGTCGTGAAACTTCCCTGCCATAAGCGTCTAAAGTTTCGCTTAAAGATAAGTTGTCTTTCACTCTCACTTTAGGTTTATTTTGTCTAGCTAATTTCCTGTCCGCTAACGCTTTATCAATAGATGCTGTCAAAGAAGTGTTTCTTTGTGGCTCATCAACAAATTCTAAAAAGTCGTAATTCAATAGCATTTTGTGTCCTTTTCTTTAAGCGAGATTGTAGCGCTTTATCTTTGAGCCTTCAGCGGGTCATTAGGGTTTATTTGGTATAATATCAAAACTTCATTTAAGGTTGGTTCTTATGAATATTTTATTTGGGATTAGCGACACGCAAGAATGTTATAACGCTATTAAATTCGCTGTCAAATTAGCCCATTCGCTTAAAGAGGCCCGCTTCACCTTGTTGCATGTGAGCATGGAAGTGTTTATTTATAGCGAAAGCGGGATGATGGATTACGGCCAGACAGAAGCCTTGGAAGAAGAAAAAGCTAAGGCTTTGTTAAAGCAATTTGAAGACGCTTTCAAAAAAGAAAATATAGAGTGCGAGAGCGTTCTAAAAAGCGGTGATTTGATTGATGTGGTTTTAGAAATGGCTAAGGATTATGATTTGTTATTGATTGGGGCGAGCGAGTCTAATTTGTTGTATCGTTTGTTCATTTCGCACCAAAATAGCTTGGTTGAACAATCCAGTATCCCTGTTGTGATCGCCAAGTAGCCAAGTAGCCAAGTAGCATGGATAAGCGGCATGAAAATGTATAACATACCCACCCCCACCATGGCGCAAGTGATCATGGTTGATGACCCCATTACGACAACGGAATTTGTCATCTCTGCTTTGAGGGATTTTTTTGACAAGTCTTTAGAAGAGGCCAAAGTTCTCACATCAAGCATCCATCGTGATGGCTGTGGGGTTTGTGGCGTCTATCCTTATGATATTGCCAGGCATAGGGCAGCATGGGTTAGGGATAAGGCCAGAGAGCTAGATCTCCCTTTAAAATTATTGGTAGAAGAGATAAAATAATGGCTAAATTCAATCAAGATCTCAATGAAGTTCTAAACCAAGCTTTAAATTTAGCCTTGGATCTTAACCACGCCCTTTGCACCACAGAGCATGTGCTACTAGTCATTTTAGAACATGAGAGCGGGGCAAAGATTATTGGCGCTTTAGAAAGAGATGACTATGATAAATTAAAACAAATCCTTAAAGACTATTTGTTGCAATACATGCCTTTAAAGAGCGATCCAGCCAAAATGCCTGCTAGGAGTTTTGTGCTATTAAGAATGCTTAAAAGAATGTATGCGAGTTGTTTTGAGAGCGTGGGCGTGGAAGAATTGCTTATTTTAATGCTGGATTACCCCGATTGTTACGCTTCAAAACTCATGGATAGTTTTGGCATCGCTCGTTTGTATTCTAATCCTGCTTTATTGGATTTGGATAATCATGGTATTCCTAATGACATTAATGATAATGAAGAAGCGCCCAAAAACACTCCCCTAAAAAAATACGCTAAAAATTTGAGTGCTTTAGCCCAAGACAACGCTTTAGATCCAGTCATTGGCAGAGAAGAAGAGATTTTAAGAGTGATAGAAATTTTAGGGCGCAGAAAAAAGAATAATCCGCTTTTAATTGGCGAAGCGGGCGTAGGGAAAACCTCCATCGCTGAAGCTTTGGCTTTAAAGATCGCTCAAAAAGAAGTGCCGGAGTTTTTGCAAGAATATGAAGTCTATTCTTTGGATTTGGCTTTAATGGTGGCTGGGGCAAAATACAGAGGGGATTTTGAAAAACGCTTGAAAAAAACGCTCAAAGAGATCCAACAAAACGGCCGCATCATTTTATTCATTGATGAAATCCACACCCTTTTAGGCGCAGGGAGCAGTAACGCTGGGAGCTTGGATGCGGCGAATATATTAAAACCGGTTTTAACGGATGGGGGTTTGAAATGTTTAGGAGCGACCACTTTTGAAGAATACCGCAGCGTGTTTGAAAAAGACAAGGCTTTTAATAGGCGCTTTTCAGTCATAAAAGTTGAAGAGCCTTCTAAAGAAGCGTGTTACTTGATTTTGAAAAAGATCGCTCCCCTTTATGAAGAACACCACCAGGTGCGTTATGATGAGAGCGTGTTTAAGGCATGCGTGGATTTAACGAGTGATTACATGCATGATAAATTCTTGCCGGATAAAGCGATTGAATTATTAGATGAGGTGGGATCGAGGAAAAAAATCAGTCCTAAAAAGGGCAAAAAAATCGGCGTTGATGACGTGCAAGAAACGCTCGCTCTCAAGCTTAAAATCCCTAAAATGCGTTTGAGCAGCGATAAAAAAGCCCTTTTAAGGAACTTGGAAAAATCGCTTAAAAATAAGATTTTTGCCCAAGCAGAAGCAATCAGTCTTGTCAGCAACGCGATTAAAATCCAGCATTGCGGGCTTTCTGCAAAAAATAAGCCTGTGGGGAGTTTTTTATTCGTGGGGCCTAGTGGGGTGGGGAAAACGGAGTTGGCTAAAGAATTGGCCTTGAATTTGAATTTGCATTTTGAACGCTTTGACATGAGCGAATACAAAGAAGCCCATAGCGTGGCAAAGCTCATCGGTAGTCCTAGCGGTTATGTGGGGTTTGAGCAAGGGGGGTTGTTGGTGAATGCGATTAAAAAACACCCGCATTGTTTGCTGCTTTTAGATGAGATAGAAAAGGCCCATTCTAATGTGTATGATTTGTTGTTGCAAGTGATGGATAACGCCACTTTGAGCGATAATTTAGGCAATCAGGCGAGTTTTAAGCATGTGATTTTGATTATGACTTCAAATGTGGGGAGTAAGGATAAGGATACGCTAGGGTTTTTTAGCGCTAAAAACACCAAGTATGATAAAGCCGTTAAAGAGCTTTTGACCCCTGAATTGCGATCCAGGATCGATGCGATTGTGCCGTTTAATGCGCTCAGTTTGGAGGATTTTGAACGCATTGTTTCTGTGGAATTAGACAAATTAAAAGCCCTAGCACTAGAGCAAGACATAGCCTTAAAATTCCATAAAGAAGTTGTGAAATTCATCGCGCAAAAAAGCTACCAAACGACTTTAGGAGCGAGAGAAATTAAAAAAATCATTCACCATGAAATCAAAACTAAATTAAGCGATATACTGCTCTTGCAATCGCTTAAAAAACCTTGTAAGATCGCTTGCTTGCTAGAAAAAAACCAATTGGTTTTAAAAGAAATCAAGCGTGCGCAAAAGGTGAAAGAAAATGACTTTTGAAATGCTTTATAGTAAAATCCATAGGGCTACTATCACAGACGCTAATCTCAATTATATAGGCTCGATCACCATAGATGAGGATTTAGCCAAGCTGGCTAAGCTCAGAGAGGGCATGAAAGTGGAAATCGTGGATGTCAATAACGGCGAACGCTTCAGCACCTATGTGATTTTAGGGAAAAAAAAGGGCGAAATTTGCGTCAATGGTGCAGCAGCTAGAAAGGTGGCCATAGGCGATGTGGTGATCATTTTAGCTTATGCGAGCATGAATGAAGATGAAATCAATGCGCACAAGCCATGCATCGTGCTAGTGGATGAAAAGAATGAAATTTTAGAAAAGGGTTAGAGATGGATTTTAGTCAATTGGGCGGGTTAAGCGGGTTGTTAGACGGCATGAAAAAAGAGTTTTCCCAACTAGAAGAAAAAAATAAAGACACGATCCACACTTCCAAAAGCGGTGGGGGAATGGTGAGCGTGAGTTTTAATGGGGTGGGGGAGTTGGTGGATTTGCAGATTGATGACAGCCTGTTAGAAGATAAAGAAGCGATGCAAATCTATTTGATGAGCGCTTTGAATGACGGGTATAAAGCCGTAGAAGAAAACCGAAAGAATTTAGCCTTTAACATGCTGGGGAATTTCGCTAAATTGTGATGTTTCACAAAGCCTTTATTGTTCTATGGTTTTTTTTGAATGGCTTAGGGGCTTATGATTTCAAGCATTGTCAGGCGTTTTTTAAAAAAGCGAGCCTTCAAAAAGGGGGCGTGGCTTTAAAAGAATTGCCTAAGGGCGTGTATTTGTATTATTCCAAAACCTACCCCAAACACGCCAGAGTCATCAAGGCTGATCCTTTTGTAGGGTTGTATTTGTTGCAAAGTGCGCCAAGCGAGTATTTTTATACCTTAAGGGATTTAGACAAAGACGCCCTGATAAGGCCAATGGCTAGTATAGGGGAGAATCAAGCCCTAGAAGCGCGGTTGCTTTTCAAGCAAAAAGGCTATGATCGCTACGCTCAAATTTCGCAAAAGACTCAAAAAAATGGCGTTATCAGCAATATTTGCTATCAAATGTTAGGGCTAGGGGTAGGGGGGAATGGCTTTATAGAAACGAAATTTATCAAGCGCTTTTTAAACCAAAAAGAGCCTTATTATGGGGATATTGGGGTGCGTTTAGAAGAACATCATAAGCGTTTAGTGGTAGTGCAATTTGATCCCTTTTTCCCTAAAAACCCTTTTTTAAAAAACGATGAAATCCTAGCGATCAATAATCAAAAGATCCACTCATTAGCGGAGTTTGAATGGGTGGTGAGCAATCTTAAATACCAAAGCCTTGCCAAAGTGAGAATCAAACGAAACCGCCAAATCAAAGAAGTAACGCTCAAAGTCAATAAGCGTTATGGGGGGTTTTTACTCAAAGACACTTTTTTAGAGCGCTACGGCATCGCTTTAGATGAGCGTTTCATTATCACTAAAATAGGCAATCATTTGCCCAAAGGCTTGGATTTTTTAAAGCTTGGGGATAGGATTTTATGGGTGAATCATAAAAGCGTTTCGTTCAACCCAAAGGCTTTAAGAGAAGTGTTAAGCGCGCCTAAAATTGAATTATTAGTCTTGCGTAAAGGCTTTGAATTTTACATTAAAGTCCGTTGAAACATTGATGAAAAATGACGCTTATGAAATCATTCTTTCTTGGTTTATCACGCCTCTCACGGCGATTTTAGGGCGTTTCGCTGAATTTTTTCTCTACACCTTGCATGCGCAATTGGTGTTTAATAGCGTGGTCGCTTTGGCGTTCATGCTCTTTGCTTACAGGAGCTTGAAAGAACAGAATTTCTTCAGCGCTAGCGCGCTTTTAGAGGCGTTATGGTTTGTGGGGTTTTTTGCACTGTTTAATTACGCTTTGAAAAACCCTTCGCGCTTTTATGAATTGTTTCAAAACGCTATTTTTATTGCGCCTAACATGATCACACAAAGCCTTTCTCAAAGCTTGAGTAACTTTTCTAACCACGCGCTTTCTTTAGATTTTATCTTTAATCATGGTTTTTATGCCCTTAGCTTTATCAGCGATTTGAGCCATAATGAAATGTCTGTGTGGCTTTTTTTGAGCATTTTGCAAGCGCTTTTTTTGAGCGTTCTGTTTGCGATCATCATTTTAGTGTATTTAGAAGTGCATGTGTGGTGCTCTTTAGGGGCGCTGTTTTTAGCGTTTGGGTTTTTTAAAACATGGAGGAGCATTGTGGTTATATGCCTAAAAAAATGCTTCGCTCTTGGGTTTTACAAGCCTTTTTTGTTGTTGGTGGGGTTTTTGAATGTTTCAGTTACTAAGGCTTTGATAGACGCTCATATGCAAGAAAAACAAGACTTAAGCCTTTTATTGGTGGTAGCGTTATTTTTGTGTTGCGTTTTTATCATAGGCGTGCCTTTTTTCATCAACGCTTTGTTTAGGGTGCAAAACAGCCTTAAAGAAACTTACAAACTCGCTACCAATTTGAGCGCTAACCTCAGCCAAAACGCTCTTACTTCCTTACAATATATCACGACCTCGCCCGCTCCCTCTAGCGTTTCTACTTCTACAAGCGGTAGCGTTTCTAAAGAAAAAGAAACGCATTCCCCCACATTTAAGGTAGAAACCACTCAATTAGATGTAAAAATCCCAAATTTCAAGCAAAAAAAGGTTAAAAAGGATACAATAAATACAAAAAATGAAATTTAAATAAATAGGAATTTAATGAGAATTTTTTTTGTTATTATGGGACTTGTGTTTTTTGGTTGCACCAGTAAGGTGCATGAGATGAAAAAAAGCCCTTGCACCTTGTATGAAAACAGGTTAAATCTCGCATGAGAGAAAAGCCTTTCAATAGCGAGCAGTTGATCTATTTAGAAGAGCTTTTAAGCCACCAAGAAAAGCATTTAGAAAACAAGCTTTCTGGTTTTTCGGTGAATGATTTGGACATGCAAAGCGTATTTAGATTAGAGAGAAACCGCTTGAAAATCGCTTATAAGCTCTTAGGCTTGATGAGTTTTATCGCTCTTATTTTAGCGATCGTGTTAATCAGTCTTCTACCCTTACAAAAAACCGAACACCATTTCGTGGATTTTTTAAACCAGGACAAGCATTACGCCATTATCCAAAGAGCGGATAAAAGCATTTCTAGTAATGAAGCGTTGGCTCGTTCGCTCATTGGGGCGTATGTGTTAAACCGAGAGAGCATTAACCGCATTGACGATAAATCGCGCTATGAATTGGTGCGCTTGCAAAGCAGTTCTAAAGTGTGGCAACGCTTTGAAGATTTGATTAAAACGCAAAACAGCATTTATGCGCAAAGCCATTTAGAAAGAGAAGTCCATATCGTCAATATTGCGATCTATCAGCAAGACAATAACCCCATTGCGAGCGTTTCCATTGCGGCTAAACTAACGAATGAAAACAAGCTCGTGTATGAAAAGCGTTATAAGATCGTATTGAGTTATCTGTTTGACACCCCGGATTTTGATTACGCTTCCATGCCTAAAAACCCTACCGGCTTTAAAATCACTCGCTACAGCATCACTGAAATCGCACCGACTAACAGGAATGATTGATGCGTAAGGTTTTATACGCTCTCATGGGCTTTTTGTTGGCTTTTAGCGCTTTAAAAGCCGATGATTTTTTAGAAGAAGCGAACGAAACGGCCCCGGCGAATTTAAACCACCCCATGCAGGATTTAAACGCCATTCAAGGGAGCTTTTTTGATAAAAACCGCTCAAAAATGTCCAACACTTTGAACATTGATTACTTTCAAGGGCAAACCTATAAAATCCGCTTGCGTTATGCGATGGCGACCTTATTGTTTTTTTCAAAACCCATTAGCGATTTTGTTTTAGGGGATAAGGTGGGCTTTGACGCGAAAATCTTAGAGAGCAACGATCGTATTTTACTCATCAAACCCCTACAAATTGGCGTGGATTCTAATATCAGCGTGATTGATAATGAGGGTAAGATTTTTTCTTTCTATGTGTTTTCTACCACTTTTACCAGCTCCAAACACCCTAATTTGCAGGTTTTCATAGAGGATAAAAACTATTATTCTAACGCTTTTATCAAGCCCCAAAAAGAAAATAAAGAAAATAAAGAAAATAAAGAAAATAAAGAAAATAAAGAAAATAAAGAAAATACTCTTGAAAACGCTCCCACAAACAACAAACCCTTAAAAGAAAAAAAAGAAGAAACCAAAGAAAAAGAAGAAGAGACTATAACTATTGGCGATAACACCAATGCGATGAAAATCGTTAAAAAAGACATTCAAAAAGGCTATAAGGCTTTAAAAAGCTCTCAAAGGAAATGGTATTGTTTAGGAATTTGTTCTAAAAAATCCAAACTCTCTTTGATGCCTAAAGAAATCTTTAACGACAAGCAATTCACTTATTTCAAATTTGACAAAAGATTAGCGCTCTCTAAATTCCCGGTGATTTATAAAGTCGTTGATGGCTATGATAACCCGGTGAATACAAGGATTGTGGGCGATTACATTATCGCTGAAGACGTTTCTACTAAATGGACTTTAAGGCTAGGTAAGGACTATTTGTGCATCCGTTTTGTCAAAAGGGGTAAAGATGAATAAGTGGCTTAAGGGGGCGATTGTTTTTATAGGGGGTTTTGCAACGATTACAACCATTTCTTTAGTCTATCATCAAAAGCCAAAAGCCCCCTTAAATAATCAGCCTAGCCTTTTGAATGACGATGAGGTGAAATACCCCTTACAAGACTACACCTTCACTCAAAACCCACAGCCAACTAACACAGAAAGCTCCAAAGACGCTACTATTAAAGCCTTACAAGAACAGCTCAAAGCCGCTTTAAAAGCCCTAAACTCCAAAGAAATGAATTATTCTAAAGAAGAAACTTTTAAGAGCCCTCCCATGGATTCAAAAACAAATACAACCCCCCCTAAAAAAGATTTTTCTTTAAAGCAATTAGATTTATTAGCCGCTCGCATCACCCCTTTCAAACAAAGCCCTAAAAATTACGAAGAAAACCTGATTTTCCCCATGGATAACCCTAATGGCATTGATGGTTTCACTAACCTTAAAGAAAAAGACATTGCTACCAATGAAAACAAGCTTTTACGCACCATTACAGCCGATAAAATGATACCCGCTTTTTTGATCACGCCCATTTCTAGCCAGATCGCTGGTAAAGTGATTGCGCAAGTGGAGAGCGATATTTTTGCGAGCATGGGCAAGGCCGTCTTAATCCCCAAAGGCTCTAAAGTCATAGGTTATTACAGCAACAATAACAAAATGGGCGAATACCGCTTGGATATTGTATGGAGCCGCATCATCACTCCCCATGGCATCAATATCATGCTCACTAACGCTAAAGGGGCGGACATTAAAGGCTATAACGGCTTAGTGGGGGAATTGATTGAAAGGAATTTCCAACGCTATGGCGTGCCGTTACTGCTTTCTACGCTCACTAACGGCTTGTTGATTGGGATCACTTCAGCTTTAAACAACAGAGGCAATAAAGAAGAGATAACTAATTTCTTTGGGGATTATCTTTTATTGCAATTGATGAGACAAAGCGGCATGGGGATCAATCAAGTGGTCAATCAAATTTTAAGAGACAAGAGCAAGATCGCCCCCATTGTGGTGATTAGAGAGGGGAGTAGGGTATTCATTTCGCCTAATACTGACATCTTCTTCCCTATACCCAGAGAGAATGAAGTCATCGCGGAGTTTTTGAAGTGACTCAAAAATGCCCAATTAAAAACGCTATAATAACCCTAAAAAACAAAAGAGAGCCTAACAAGAGAACCCATGAAAATTAAAAATATCTTACTGAGTGGGGGGAGCGGCAAACGCTTATGGCCTTTAAGCCGTAGCCTATACCCTAAGCAATTTTTAAAGCTTTTTAACCATAAAAGCTTGTTTGAATTGAGTTTTAAAAGAAACGCTTCCTTAGTAGATGAAACGCTCATTGTGTGCAATGAAAAGCATTATTTTTTAGCCCTAGAAGAAATAGAGAATGAAATCAAAAACAAAAGCGTGGGTTTTTTATTAGAGAGCTTGAGTAAAAACACTGCTAACGCCATTAGTTTGAGCGCTTTAATGAGCGATAAAGAAGATTTACTCATCGTTACGCCAAGCGATCATTTGATTAAAGACCTTCAAGCGTATGAAAATGCGATAAAAAAAGCGATTAATTTAGCCCAAAAAGGCTTTTTAGTCACTTTTGGGGTGAGTATTGAAAAGCCCAATACGGAGTTTGGGTATATTGAAAGCCCTAACGCTCTAGATGTCAAGCGCTTCATTGAAAAGCCAAGTTTAGAAAAAGCGATAGAGTTTCAAAAAAGCGGGGGTTTTTATTTCAATAGCGGCATGTTTGTTTTCCAAGCGGGCGTTTTTTTAGACGAACTGAAAAAGCATGCCCCTACTATTTTAAAGGGGTGTGAAAGAGCGTTTGAATCGTTAGAAAACACGCATTTTTTTGAACAAAAGATCGCTCGTTTGAGCGAAAAGAGCATGCAAGATTTAGAAGACGTGAGCGTGGATATAGCTTTAATGCAGCAAAGCCACAAAATCAAAATGGTAGGATTAAACGCCAAGTGGAGCGATTTAGGGAATTTTAACGCTCTTTTTGAAGAAGCGGCTAACGAGCCTAAAGAAAATGTCAGCCTGAATCAAACGCCTGTTTTTGCCAAAGAGAGCGCAAATAATTTAGTGTTTTCTCATAAAGTGAGCGCTCTTTTAGGGGTTGAGGATTTAGCGGTCATTGACACTAAAGACGCTCTTTTAGTTGCTCATAAAGATAAGGCTAAAGATTTAAAGGCTTTAGTGAGCGAGATAGAAATGCATAACCAAGAATTGTTGCAAACGCACACTAAAGTGTATCGCCCTTGGGGGAGCTATGAAGTCTTGCATGAGAGCGGTTGTTACAAGGTTAAGATTTTAGAAGTCAAACCAAACGCAAGGCTTTCTTTACAAAAGCATTTCCACAGGAGCGAACACTGGGTGGTGATTAGCGGGATGGCGAGCGTGGAATTGGATCATAAAATGTTTGAATTGCAAGCTAATGAGTCCACTTATATCCCTAAAAACACCCTACACCGCCTGGCTAATTACGGCAAAATCCCTTTAATCATCATAGAGGTCCAAGTGGGCGAGTATGTCGGCGAAGACGATATTGTAAGGGTTGATGACGATTTTAACAGGCAGAATCAAAACGCCTAATAAAGAAAGTTTAATAAATAAAATTCAATAAAGGAAAAATAATGAAGGAAAAAATCGCTTTAATCACTGGGGTTACCGGGCAAGATGGGAGTTATCTGGCTGAATACTTGCTGAATTTGGGTTATGAAGTGCATGGGTTAAAAAGGCGCTCTTCTAGCATCAACACTTCTAGGATCGATCATCTGTATGAAGATTTGCATAGCGATCATAAAAGGCGTTTTTTCTTGCACTATGGGGATATGACCGATAGCTCTAACCTCATCCATTTAATCGCTACCAATAAGCCTACAGAGATTTATAATTTAGCCGCTCAAAGCCATGTGAAAGTTTCTTTTGAAACCCCAGAATACACCGCTAACGCTGATGGTATTGGCACGCTAAGGATTTTAGAGGCCATGCGGATTTTAGGCTTAGAAAATAAAACACGATTCTATCAAGCTAGCACGAGCGAATTGTATGGCGAAGTTTTAGAAACCCCGCAAAATGAAAACACCCCCTTTAACCCACGAAGCCCCTATGCGGTCGCTAAAATGTATGCCTTTTACATCACCAAAAATTACAGAGAGGCCTATAACTTGTTTGCGGTTAATGGTATCCTTTTTAACCATGAAAGCAAAGTAAGGGGCGAAACTTTTGTAACCCGCAAAATCACACGAGCCGCTAGCGCGATAGCGTATAACTTAACGGATTGCTTGTATTTAGGGAATTTAGACGCTAAAAGAGATTGGGGGCATGCCAAAGATTACGTGAAAATGATGCATTTAATGCTCCAAGCGCCCATCCCCCAAGATTATGTGATCGCCACAGGGAAGACCACGAGCGTGCGCGATTTTGTGAAAATGAGCTTTGAATTTATCGGTATCAATTTAGAATTTCAAAATACAGGGATTAAAGAAATCGGTTTGATTAAAAGCATTGATGAAAAAAGAGCGAACGCTTTACAATTAAACTTAAGCCATTTAAAAACAGGCCAAATCGTGGTGCGCATAGATGAACGCTATTTCAGGCCTACTGAAGTGGATTTGCTCTTAGGCGATCCCACTAAGGCAGAAAAAGAGCTAGGCTGGGTTAGGGAATACGATTTAAAAGAGTTGGTTAAGGACATGTTAGAATACGATTTAAAAGAATGCCAGAAAAACCTTTACTTGCAAGATGGGGGCTATATTTTAAGGAATTTTTATGAATGAGATTATTTTAATCACCGGTGCCTATGGCATGGTGGGGCAGAACACGGCGTTGTATTTTAAAAAAAACAAGCCTGATGTTACTTTACTCACCCCTAAAAAGAGCGAATTGTATTTATTGGATAAAGACAGCGTTCAAGCCTATTTGAAAGAATACAAACCTACAGGCATTATCCATTGCGCCGGGAGAGTGGGGGGCATTGTGGCGAACATGAACGATCTTTCAACTTACATGGTTGAGAATTTACTCATGGGCTTGTATCTTTTTTCTAGCGCTCTAGATTTGGGCGTGAAAAAAGCCATTAATCTGGCGAGCTCTTGTGCTTATCCTAAATACGCCCCTAACCCCTTAAAAGAGAGCGATTTGTTGAACGGCTCTTTAGAACCAACGAACGAAGGCTACGCTTTAGCCAAACTCTCTGTGATGAAGTATTGCGAATATGTGAGCGCTGAAAAGGGCGTTTTTTATAAAACTCTAGTGCCTTGCAACCTTTATGGCGAGTTTGACAAGTTTGAAGAAAAGATAGCGCACATGATACCAGGGCTTATTGCTAGGATGCACACCGCTAAATTAAAAAATGAAAAAGAGTTTGCGATGTGGGGCGATGGCACGGCCAGAAGAGAGTATCTAAACGCTAAAGATTTAGCCAGATTCATCGCTCTCGCTTATGAGAATATCGCTCAAATGCCTAGCGTGATGAATGTCGGCTCTGGAGTGGATTACAGCATTGAAGAGTATTATGAAATGGTCGCTCAGGTTTTAGACTATAAGGGCGTGTTTGTAAAAGACTTATCCAAACCAGTGGGCATGCAACAAAAACTTATGGATATTTCCAAACAAAAGGCTTTGAAATGGGAATTGGAAATCCCTTTAGAGCAGGGCATCAAAGAAGCTTATGAGTATTATTTGAAACTTTTAGAGGTTTGAAATAAAATCAAGGCTCTTATAGAGCTATAAAAACGCTCCGCTATTAAGCGTTGGGCTAGCGATTTTACGATATTGCGATCACAAATTCGCTTCAAAAAGCTTGAGCCATTAATGGGGGTTTGGTTGCTTCGCTCTTAATCTCAAACGCTTTCAAAAAGCGAGGTGTGTTGCTCTGATGTTTCATAAAGAGCTAGGGGGTAGGGAATGTAAGGGGCTTTTTCTATGAGATTAACCACCGCTTCTTTAAATCAAAGCTTGTATTTTACAGCCAGTAGCTATGATTGGCATGAGATTTATATGAGCGGATAATTCCCTCTATTAAATTGAATGTTCTGGATTTTTATACTGTCTGTTTTAGAGATGATTATCAGTTGGTTTTTACTTTCCAAAATCCCAAGTCCCTTTATCGGTCTTTATACTAACTTCTTTGATATGCTGACAACGAAGTATATAAAATTGATAGCTATTGCCAAATTTTAGCGTTTTATTGATCTTGAAATAAGGAAATCCATCGTTATCACAATCCCCATGATTGATTTTTGCGCTCAATATAGCGATACTATCAACATTTGAAATGATGTCTATCCAATAAAGGCTGTTCCTAAAAGTTACTTCAATATCTATTGGTGGTTTTTCACTACCACTAAACCCCACAAAAAACACAGCAAACCCAAAAATGACCGCTCATATCAAGCCCGCTTTTTTTTGTAACACCCACTATTAAAACCCTCTCTTACTGTAAGTTTTATTTCAAATGGATTGAGTATAGTAGACTTAGACTTAGCTTAAGCAGACTCTAAACCATTTTTAGGGCAGGCTTAAAACGATTAAAAAATGACGGCGTGTTAACAAATCCTAGGCAATAATTCGCCTTCTGGCATCTCTAAAATCCTTTCAAAACCCCATGCGTTCTTTAAAACCACGCTAGGATAGGGGTTTTCAAACACTTTGCCGATCACGCAAGCGTTTTTGGCTTTCTCATTATTTTTTAAAATTTCTAAGGCTTTAGGGGCGTCTTTTTGATTGAGCGCTAAAACAAACACCCCCTCATTGGCTAGCGTGTAGGGTTCTAGCCCTAAAATCTCACAAATCCCTTTCGTTTCTTCTTTTAAGGGGATTTTTTCTTCTTCTATAACGATTTTCACCCTGGAGCTGTTCGCCCATTCGTTCAGCACGCTCGCTAACCCGCCCCTAGTCGCATCTCTTAAAGCATCAATTTTGAGATCGCTTAAAAATAGGGGTTTTAATAAGGGATAGAGCAGTTGGCAATCGCTTTCTAGATTGGTTTTAAGCTTGATTTCATTACGCATCGCAAACAGGCTTGCCCCATGATTGGCGATCGTGTCGCTTATGATAATGGCTTGGCCTTGTTTTAAATGGCGCGAAGAAATCCCTGGCTTGATGATTTTACCAATACAAGTTGTGTTGATAAAAAGCTTATCCACGCTCCCCTTTGGCACGACTTTAGTGTCTAGGGAGAGGAGTTTTAAGTTGGCTTTAAATAATTCTTTTTGTATGGATTGTAAAATTTGTTTTAAAAGAGGGATTTCTAAGCCTTCTTCTAAAATAAAACCCATATTCAAATACAAAGGTTCGCCCCCTTGCACGCTCACGTCATTCGCGCTCCCGCAAACGCAAAGCTTGCCTATATCGCCCCCATTAAAAATCAAGGGCGTGATGACAAAACTATCCGTGCTCACGCAATATTCCCCACTAGCTTTAAATGTGGGGGCGTCTTCATCAAACGCAACGATAAATTCTTTCAAATAGGGCATAAAGACTCGCTCAATTAAAGCGTTTGTTTCTTTCCCCCCGTTCCCGCATGCTAGAGTTACGCTATCCATTTTTATCCTTTTTATCCTTTTTTGATGATTGTAGGGTTGAAATACGCCATTAAGGCTTGACCGACAGGGATACTGCTGTCATTAGGGGGGAAATGCTTGTGGAAAAAATACTCCCTTTGAAGCTTTTTGAATCGCTTGGCTAATTGTTCGCACAACAATTGGTTGCAAAACACGCCTCCACTGCACACCACCACATGCTCTTTAAAAGGCGCGATTAAAGCGGTAATGATTTCTACTAAGCTGTTAAAAAATTTCTTAGCGATGCGTTTGGGTTCTAAAACGCCCAAATCCTTTTCAAACGCTTGATAAAATTCTTTCAAACCCACCACGCTGTTTTTGATTGTAAAAGGGTAAAAAGCGATCTCATCGCTTTGTAAGGCTAGATTTTCTAAAACTTGCCCGCTCTCGGCTTCAAAACTGATCGTTCCTGTTAAATCCAAACTAAACGCTACTATATCAAACAAACGCCCTATGGAATTGGTAGCGACGCTTTGAATTTTTTTGTCATGCATTTGTTGGAAAATTTCTAATTCGTCTTCTTTAAAATGTTTTTGAACGCGCTTTAAAAGCTTGTTGAGTTGGTTCTTTAAAGCGATTTCTAAAACCAAGCGTCTAGGCTCTTTGATCGCTTTTTGCCCCCCTAAAAGCCAAAATTCTTCAAACCTAGCCACTTCTTCAATGTATTCAAAATCCCCCACAAAACACTCCGCCCCATAAATCTTATTCTCATAAGCCCCACTCCCGTCCCAAACAATACCTATAAAGGGGTGATTTAAATGCGGATCTTGTAATAATGCGTCTAAGACACTCGCTAAAAAGTGGGCATGGTGGTGCTGGACTTGCAACAAGGGCGTATTAAATTCAAAAGCCATTTTAGTGGTGGTGTAGTTTTGATGCTTGTCGCAAGCTAAGAGCGTGGGTTTGAAATCATAGGTTTTTAAGAAAAAATTCAAAGTTTCTTTAAAATGTTTTTCATTTTCTAAAACGCTCAAATCCCCACAAAAAGGCGAGAGCAAAAGAATGGAAGTTTCACTATCCAGTAAGCTAAAATGCCCTTTTTGCTCCGCTCCAAGCGCTAGAATCTTTTTTGGCGAATAATTAGAGCGTTTAGGCAAAGTGAGGTAAAGGGGGGCAAACCCTCTAGCCAAACGCATGGGGCGAATAATATTATCCACGCGCTGCGCGATACTATCATCAATCCTGTGAATGATGGCGCGGTTGTGCGTGAGCTTAAAATCAAAAATAAAATGAAGCGAATCGATCTCTTTTTCATCGCTCGCTAAAGGGAGGGAATTGAAATTCGCGCTCGTGAATATGATAGGGGAATCCAATAAATCCAGTAATAAAGCATGCAAAGGGGTATAGGGCAAGATGACGCCATAAAAGGGGGAGTTTTTGGCGATATTGGGGGCTAATTTTATGTCAGGTTTTTTACGCGCTAAAAGAATGGGGGCGCTTATCGAACTCAAGCTTTCGCATTCTAATGCGTTCAAAAACGCATGCTGTTTGACTGAGTTTAAGTCTTTAAACATGAGTGCAAAAGGCTTTAGGGGGCGGTTTTTTAAAAGCCGTAATCTTTCTATGGTTTGAAAATTCCTCGCATCGCACAAGAGAGCAAAGCCTCCCAAACCTTTAAGAGCGATGATTTTACCCTTTTGAAGGTCTTTAGCGCATTCTAAAAGAGCGTCATCATTCTTGAATCGCTTGTAATTGAGCACGATACCGCACTTTTTGCAGCTGATGCCTTGAATGTGGAAGCGCTTATCGGTAGGGTCTTGATAAATAGAAGCGCAAAATTCACAGAGTTTGAAAGGTTTTAGGGCGGAGTTTTCTCTGTCATAGGGCAAGGCGTTTAAAAGGCTGTATCTCGCTCCGCACTTCGCGCAAGAATTGAAAGCGTAATGAAAATAGGGGGAGTTTTTATCTCTGATCTCGCGCAAGCAATCCTTGCACACGCCTAAATCTTTAGGGATTTGGCTGAGCAGATTTAAAGGGTGGTTCTTGCTTTCTAAAATCCTAAAATCATTGAAATGAAGCGCCTTATCATAAGGGCTAATAATGATTTTTTCAACCAGTGCTAAAGGGGGTAATCCTTTTTTTAGAGCGTTTAAAAAAGACTCTGTTTTATGAGCGGGTAAGACAATCTCTAAAGCCGCTTGGGCGTTACGCACAAAGCCTACAAGCCCTAATTTTTGAGCCAGGGTATAAATAAAAGGGCGCATGCCCACGCCTTGAACCACGCCAAAAAGCGTGATTTTATTCAATAAAGTTGCATCGTTACACAATGCAAGCTTCCATGCTGTTTGATTAAGGTATTGCAATCAACCCCTATCACTTCTAAGGGCGTGTGTTGTTTTAAGGTTTCTAAAATGAGCGCGTCTTTAGGGTCGTTGTAAGTGGGCACGATGAGGGCGTTATTGCACAATAAAAAATTCACATAAGTCGCCGGCAAGCGTTGTTGGTTTTCATCATAAATGGCTTTAGGGATTTCTAGGGGGATGAGTTTATAAGGCGTGCCGTCTAGTTTTTTAAAGGTTTTTAATTCTTCTTGCATTTTTTTTAAAGCTGTGTAATGCTCATCGTTTTCATCCTCGCATGCGCTATAAACAATGGTGTCTTTATCCAAAAAACGAGCGAGCGTGTCGGTATGGCTATCGGTATCATCGCCTTTTAAATAGCCATAAGAATACCACAGCACTTGTTTAGCCCCTAATTCCTTTTTAAGCATGTTTTCTATTCCATTTTGATTCAAATGGGGGTTACGATTTTTTTCTAGCAGGCATTGGGTGTTGGTTAAAATGCTCCCGGCCCCATCGCTTTCTATGCTCCCGCCCTCTAAAATATAGGGCATCGTTTTTAAAGGGTGTTTTAAAAACCCTAAATGCTTGAGCTTGAAATTCACTAAATTGTCTAAATTGGACGGGTATTTTAACCCCCAGCCATTAAAACCAAAGTCCAAGCACTCCAAAACGCCATGATTTTCAACGCTGATCGCTCCAAAATCCCTAGCCCATGTGTCGTTAGTGTCAATCCTTGCGATCTCTACACCCGGTAAGTTTTTAAGCGTCTCATAACCGATAGTATCGCTAGTATGGACGCACACTAACACTTTGGTGTGTTTGGCTATGGTTTGAATGATGTTTAAAAAACTCTCCCTAGCCTCTTCAATACAATACGCCCAGTCGCTAAACTCATGGGGGAAAGCCATTAAAATCGCTTGGATTTTTTCAAACTCCGCTAACATTCTTTTCATTAAAAATATCCTTTTAAATAACTATAACACAATCTCATTCAAATAGCGTTTTTAAAGCAAATTCAAACGCTTTTTAGCGGTTTGAAAATATTCTTTTTCTGATTCTATGCCGATAAAATTTCGTTCTAAATTTTTGCACGCTAAGCCGGTGGTGCCGCTCCCCATGAAAGGATCTAGCACGATGTCATTAGGGTTTGTGTGAATGGAAATGATTTTTTCCATTAAGGCTAGGCTTTTTTGCGTGGGGTGTTTCACTTTTTCAATCCCGCTCACCACAGGGCTTTTTAAAATCAAGGGCCGTAAATATTTTTCATTGTCTGGTTTGTTAAACACCCATTTGGCTTTCTTTTTAACCGCCCACAGGGCAAATTCCGTGTCTTGGATATAGCGCCGGTGGATGTTTCTTGGCATGGGATTAGTTTTAACCCATTGGATAAAGTCTTTGACTATAAAGCCGTTTTCTTCTAAAAAATCAGCGATATAGCTTATAAACCTGTAAGAGCAAAAAATCACCATGCAGCCGTTTGGATTGATTAAGGGGGCGTAGCGCTTGATCCATTCTAAAAGCTTGAAATTTTTATCCCATTCCCCAAAGTCTATGCCCTGTCTTTTAGCGCTCTTTAGGGTGGGAAAATTGTTTTTAACCGAAATATTGTAAGGAGGGTCCATGATGATTGCATCCACTTTTAAATTTTGCTGGTAAAAATCTTTGATGATTTCAAAAGCGTCAGCGTGATAAATTTGTATCATTTTCTTAAGTTTTTTAAGATTGCTTTGCCTAAGGCTAGGGCTAGAAGAGGAGGCACAGCGTTACCGATTTGCTTGCAAACGCTCGTTTTATTGCCATAAAAAATATAATCATCGCTAAAACTCTGTATCCTGGCGGCTTCTCTGGGCGTGATAGAGCGGTGCAATTCGGGGTGGGAGTTGGTGCCATTGCTTGGGGTGTCAAAGCGTGTGTCTATGGTGGGGCTGATTTTATTCCAGTTCAGGCGTCCCCATGTGCTTTTGAATTGCTGTTTGCCATGCAAGTTTTTAGGCAGGCATTCTTTGCCTTGCTCTTTATTAATGAGCTTTAATTTCTCTAAAGCGGCTTGCGAGTGGTTGGTGGCTTGGTGGTTGTATAATTTAGGGCTATCTTTTCGCATTAAAGCCTGATAGCTTGATTGGATAGGGTTTAAATAATCGCTCTCAAACGCTCCCTCATTAGAACAAAGATAGGCTAAATCGCTTATGGCATCTTGAACATTCACGCTTTGAGAAGGTTCTAAAAGATTGAAATCAAAACTGAAACGACTAGCCCCCACAATAAAGGCCCTCTCTCTGTTTTGAGGCACGCCATAATCTTTAGCGTTTAGGATTTGATAGCTCAATTGATACCCTAAAGCGTTCAACCTTTCTTTAATTTCTTCTAAAAAATAGCCTTTAGCGCAAGAGATGAGGTTTTTCACGTTTTCAATGATAAAAATTTCTGGCTTTATGGCTTTCACTATTTCTATATATTCTAAGAATAAAAAATTCCTAGGGTCTTTTAGCCCTAAATTTTTCCCTTTATTGGAAAAGCCTTGACAGGGAGGCCCGCCAATGATCATGTTGATTTCTAATTTTTTAGCCAACTCTATAACTTTTTCTTTAATTTCGGTTTGAGTGATGTCCCCACAAACGCCTATGGCGTTTTTATGGTTGTTTTCAAAAGTGATTAGGGCTTGTTTATCGCAATCTAGCCCTATTAAAGCGTCAAACTCTTTTAAATACCCTAATCCAGCACTAAAACCCCCAGCCCCACATGCGTTGCAAACATTAGGCGTTGAAAGGCGATAAAAATTGATGATTTTACTATCTCGTTTAAATTCCTCGCTATCTTGGATAAATCCTAACCGCTCTCTTAATTTTTCAATGTTTTTATCGTCTAAATCCTGTTGATAAACGTTTTTCAAATAAAAATGAGCGCGTTCTATGAAGCCATTACCATGGTATTCTGTTCTTGGTGGGTAGCTTAATTTGTAATACCCATTATCATAAATAAGAGTGGTCTTAAAAACATGATTAGCGATTCGCGCTTTATAGGGGTTAAACAGACCGATATGGTGTAAATACCAATCCAAATAAATCCTGAATTGAGCGTTTCGTTGGTTAATGCCTTGCACGTATTCAGGCTGTAATTCCCTGAAATTAAAATTCAGCGCTTCGCTAGGGATATTGAAATGATCGATTAAATAATGGAACTTGTTAAATTCTAAAGGGCTATGAAAGAAGTAATCTGAAGTTAAAAAATTCCGTTGCCTATGCCTATCAATGCTGCCCCTGCTTTCAAAAAAGCCGCTCAAAAAGCGTTTTTGATTGGGGGTTATTAAATTCATTAAATTAGAGCGGTTAAAAAAGTCGTTGTCTATAATCAGGTTTAAAAGTTTCTTGTAAAAAGAGTTTTCGTCTAAATGCAAGTCGTTTTCTAAAATAAAAACAAAAGTTCCTTTGATTTTTGTAACGCTTTCTTGATTGGATTGCCAAATTGGATGCGCGCTTAAAGTGTTGAGAGCGTTTAAAACTCGCACTTTGCTTTCTTCATAGCCAGAGATAAATTTTGAAGCCCTATAAGAACACACCCCATAAATACAACCATTTTTGATTTGAAAACGGCTCAACAACACCCCCAAATTAAAGGGATCAATAGCGTTTAAAAAGCGAGAAACAAGCAACAATAACCTTTCATTTTTTAAAAGGATTATAAAATAGCGCTCATTAGTTTTTGTTTAAGGGTTTTAGAATTGATTATCTCATCATGGAGTATCGCCACTCAAATTTTGCCCTAGCCCCAGAAAATAAAGAAATATAGGTTAAGGTTTGATTAAAGAGCATAGGGGGATTAGGGATTAAATTAAACTCATTTGAAGCGTTAATGTCTCAAGCTCTCAATTTCTTTAAGCATGGTTTCAAAAGCCTCTTTAGTGCCTGCTCGCACGCTAGAAAACAAACTAAACACAACAATAGCTATACTCGCTACAATAAAGCCCGGAACGATTTCATAAATATCCAAAAAGCTTTTGCCAAATTTATCATATAAAATCACCGTGCTAGCCCCAGAGAGCATGCCAGCAATCGCGCCAATGCGCGTCATTCTTGACCAAAAAAGCGAGAACAAAATCACAGAGCCAAAACTCGCGCCAAAGCCAGCCCATGCGTAACTCACGATGCTGAGAATGCTGGCGTTTCTATCCGTTGAAATGAAAAAAGCGATGCAAGCCACCCCTAAAACCGAAAGCCTAGAAATAACCATCACCAATTTTTGGGGGGCGTTTTTGTTAAAAATCGTCGCATAGAAATCTTCAGCAATGGTAGAAGAGCTTACAAGCAGTTGCGAACTGGCCGTGCTCATCACCGCCGCTAAAATCGCACTCAATAAAATGCCTGTGATCCAAGGGTTAAAGAGCAATTGACTCATCACAATGAAAATCTTTTCAGGGTCTTCTAAGCTCAAATCAAATTTATGCACATACGCAACGCCTAAAAGCCCCATAACGCATGCCCCAATCAAAGAAATAACCATCCAAGAAATCCCAATAGTGGTCGCTTTAGGCACATCTCTAATGGAGCGGATAGACATGAAACGCACTAAAATATGGGGTTGCCCAAAATAGCCTAACCCCCAAGCAAGGCTTGAAATAATGGCGACTACGCTAGAGCCTTGCAAGAAAGAAAGGTTTTCAGGCTTGATTTCTCTAATGATTTTAATCCCCTCTCCAATCCCTCCAAGATGGATTGTCATAACGATCGGCACCACGATTAAAGCGCTCATCATCAAAAGCCCTTGAATCAAATCCGTCCAGCACACCGCCTTATACCCTCCTAAAAAGGTGTAAGAAACAATGATCAGCGTGCCAATGCTTAAAGCGTAGTTGTATTGAATGCCAAAGGTCGCTTCAAAGAGTTTAGCCCCACTCACTAGCCCTGAAGAAATGTAAAAAATAAAAAAGATTAAAATCACAAAAGCCGAAATCAAGCGCAAGATGTGTTTGTCATCGCTAAAGCGCGTTTCAAAATAATCTGAAATGGTAATGGAATTAGCGATCACGCTCGTATAAATGCGTAAGCGTTTGGCCACAAAAACCCAGTTGATGAGCGCTCCTAAACTCAATCCTATGGCGATGTGTGAGTTGATTAAACCTCCCACATATAAAGCTCCAGGTAATCCCATTAAAAGCCACCCGCTCATGTCACTCGCCCCCGCGCTCAAAGCGCTAATCACAGGCCCCATAGAGCGATCGCCTAAGAAATAATCTTCAGTCGTTTCATTTTGTTTGTAAAAATAAAAACCAATATAGAGCATTAACAGCGAATAAGCGATAAACATCGTAACAATAGGGGTGCTTAAAACAACATGTCCCATTTTGATCTCCTTATTTAATACAATATTTATTTTTCAGCACAGCATGACTTGTGGCAAGTGGGTTGCCTTAAAACCCTTGATCCTAAATTCCCGTAACGATGATAAGAAATACTAACCGATCGCTCTAAGTGGTAATACAGCAATTCAAAACGCCCGTTCAAGCAGGGTTTAGTCGTGGCTAAAACCATCCCTAAAGCGCTCGCTTGTTCGTGCAATAAATCCAAATCGCTTTTTAAATAACGGATACGATTGAAAGCATGCAATTTTTCGCTAAATTTTTGCAAGCTTTCATAAACGATAGGGGCGTTTGCTCGGAGCGTTTTTAAGCATTCTAAAAAAAAGGTTAAATCCTTGTTCGTTCGTTCGTTTTCTATGCTGAGCGTTAAAGGGATTTGAGAAACTAAACACGCTAAAGCCACGCCCAACATGTCGCTTAAGGTGTCCTTTTCGGTGATGCGATAGCCCACGCTTTTAACTTTAATGTAGGAAAAAAGGTTGTCTTCGCCTCTGATTTTGACATAGTCTTTAGCTTGGCTGAATTCATGTTTATAATGATAAGTGTAGCTCTTTGCCATAAAAATCGCGCGCTTCAACTCATGCGTGTGTTCGTCATAGCCTTTTTGAGTCAAGTTTTCTAAAGCTTCGCTTAAGGGGTTTTTTAAGGCGTTTTCATCTTCTTCTTCTTGATGGATATTCACAAATTGCGTGATATAGTTGAAAATGCCCACCTTCCTCCCAAACCCCACAGCGGATTTTTTAATCCCCCCAAAAGGTTGGCGCAAAACGATCGCTCCTGTGGTGGGTTTGTTGATATAGATATTACCGGCTTCAATGCGTTCTAAGTAATACTCCCACTCCCTTTCGTCCAAAGACTCTAACGCGCTAGTCAGCCCGTAACCGGTAGAATTGACTATTTCTATCGCCTCGTCTAAATCTTGCGCCTTCATCACGGATAAAATAGGGGTAAAAAGCTCAGTTTGGTGCGTGAAATCGCCTTTTTTGGTGCCGTATTTGATGCTTGGTTTCATCAAATAGGGGTTATCATCAACAAAGCTTGCTGGGATTTCGTAATTTTCATAGCTTTTCAATTCATCTATGGCTTTGATGACCTTTTCATTAGGCTTGTCCGCTAGAGTGCCGATTTTGTTTTTGAAATCAAAAGGATCGCCCACGCTAAGGCTTAGAGTCGCGTCTATCAAAGTTTTTTTGAAATTCTCATCTTCATAGACTTCTTTTTCTAACACTAAAAGCGAAGTGGCGGAGCATTTTTGCCCCGAATTGCTAAAGGCTGAATGGATAACGTTCTTAATCGCCTGGTCTCTGTCTGCCATTTTGCTCACAATGGTGGCGTTTTTACCGCCCGTTTCAGCGCTCAAGGCTAAAGTGGGGTTAGCTTTTAACATTTTATAAGCGGTGTCTTCGCCCCCGGTTAAAATGGCAAATTGGATGCTTTCATCTTTTAAAAGGTGTTCGCTAATATCGCTCCCTTTAGAGGGCAAGTAAATGAGCGCATCTCTTGGCACGCCCGCATCCCAAAAGCACTCACAAAGCTTATAGCCGGTCACGCTAGACAAACTTGAGGGCTTGTAAATCACCCGATTGCCAGCGGCTAGAGGGGCAGCGATAGTGCCTACAGAAATGCCCACAGGGAAATTCCATGGAGCGATGACCACACCCACGCCTTTAGGGGTGAATTTCGTTTTTGGGTTTTGCTCTTGTAATACCCTTAAGCTGTAAGGGTAAAACTCTAAAAAGTCAATGGCTTCGCTCACTTCAGCGTCCGTTTCAGCGAAAGTCTTACCCACTTCTAAAGCCGAAATCCCTACTAAATCGCCTCTTCTTTCTCTAAAAATCTGGGCGGTTTGACTCAATAAGGCATGGATTTCTGTAAAGCTTTTTTGACTGAAATGACTCTTATCGCTTTTAGCCACTTCTAGGGCTTTTAAAATCGCTTCCTTATCCGCTAAATGCACGCTGGCGATTTTTTTATGATGGATTTTATCAAAGACTTCTAAAGGGGTTAAATTAGGATCTTCAAACCTCCCATCTATTTCTGGGTAAAGCTCTAAAATAGGAGCGTTATGCATTTTCTCGCGCACTTTTTTAGCCCATTCTCGGTTGGCTTTTAAGATAAAATCGGTATCGCTTTCGTTTTTAAAGGAGTGGTTTGGGTAGGTGGTATGCCCGGTTTGTTTGGCGTTCCTATCTTGAGTTCTGTGGGTGGCGTTGTCTAAAGTAGCGATCCCTTTAAGGCTGTTTAAAAAGCGTTGTTCTTGGTCTTTCCATTCGCTCGTGCCTACTTTGAGGTTAAAGAAAGCTTTCATGAAATTATCGCTTGAGGTGTTTTCATCTAGCCTCCTCACCAAGTAAGCGATCGCATTGTTGAAATGCGCTTCATCGCACACCGGCGCATAAAGAATGAGTTTGTGCATCTCTTTTAGTTCCTGGCTCGCTTGCAAGCTCATGCCCTCTAGCATTTCAAAGCTAAAATGCTCCAACACAATAGGGTCGTTAAGGGCATGGATGCGCGTATAAACGTAAGCGATTTCAAAAATATTATGGCTCGCTGCACCAATATGAATGTATTTATAATTATCGCCCTCTAAAACAAAATCCAGCATTTTATTGTAATTAGAGTCGGTGTCTTGTTTGTTGGAAAACGTGGGTAACGCCCAGTCTTTCACGGAAGCGATCGTCTCTTCGCTTTCCATGTTCGCTCCCTTAACAAAGCGGATTTTAATGGGTTTCAACCCTTTTAAAACCCTTTCTTTAGAAAAAGCATGCAGTTTTTTCAAATATTCATAAGAATCAGGGATATAAGCTTGCAACACAATACCGGCGTTCAAATCAAATTTGGCGATAGACTCCATAAAAGACTCCACTGTTAGCTCTAAATCCCTGAATTCTTCCATATCCAAGTTGATGAATTTAGGCATGCCTTGCTTTTTTTCTTCTTCTAAAGCTAAAGCATAAAGAGCGTCTAAGCGTTTGACAATCTCTTTTTTAGAGTATTCAAAATCAAGGATATTGATTTGAGAAAAAATCGTCGTGATTTTAATGGAAATGTATTGGATGTAGTTGGATTTTAAGGCTTGAGAGTATTTTTCAAAACGCGCATTAGCTTCTTCTTCGCCTAAAACCTCTTCGCCAATAAAATTCACGTTCAAAATGATTTTTTCATTTTTTCTTTTTAAAATCCGCTCTTTCAATTGGCTCTCTTCTTGATCCAAGACCATCGCTTTCGTGTCGCTTCTGATTTTATTGACAAAGAAAGGCACGCTCATATCAGGGAGCATTTTCCCAAAGCTCAAAAACCCCATTAAAAGCAATTTTTCAAACGGAGAAAAAATCTCACGGCTTTTGTATTTGTCTAAAACATGCTCAATCATTTCAAAGCGGGCTTTATTATCCAAACACCTAAAACTCCGATCCATAAGCTCTATGAGCATGACTTTGTTTTCAGGGTTGTTTAAAAGCTTTTGCATTTTAAAATGGAACGCTTTTTCTTGATCGCTCAAATGACTACTGATACTATCTTGCAGTTTTTTAGCTAATTCTAATGAATCGTCAATGATTTTTTGCATGAGCTTACCTTTTATTTAAGAATTTGGCTTGATTGTAGCATGTTTTAAGCGGGTTTTTTAAGCGGTCATTTTTAATAATGCTTTTTAATTTGTGATTGTTTTCATACTAAATGAATTTAATTATTAAAATTGATTTTTTTAAAAGTGGTAATTATTTACCGCTTAAGACAAAAATTAGAGGAATTTTTTATCGTTTAAAAAGTTCATTTACTTTTCGTTTAAAAATAAATTTTATCATTTTCGCCGTGTAATTTAAAAGCTTCAAACCAATGAAACGATTTTAAATTAAACGGATTTATAAGAAATTTTACAAAACAAAGGATATAAAATGAAAACAATTAAAAATGGCATTATGATTGGCACACTCGGTGCATTGTTATTGAGCGGTTGTTCTAGCTTTGATACTCAGCGTTTCGCTTGTCTCCCTAAAGACCATTCTTCAAAAGACGCTTCTACCAAAAAAGAAGTGCAATACACGCCTAAGGGCTTTTTTGACCCTTATTCTTCTAATTTAAACCATTGGGATTCTACATTCTAGGGGTTTATAAAGAGGGGGCGAAAGAGGGGGGATAATAAAGCTCATTTTAAGTTTTCTCAAATTACAATAACAACCTTTTTAACACTGACATAAGTATAAAAAAGGAGATATTCTTATGAGTGACGCTCATATTGTAGAAAATACGAATAATGAGGAAATAGAAAAACCAAATATTTCAAATCCCACCGCTTCCACCCCCCCCCCAATAATGAAGAGCTTTTAAAACTTGTTGGAGATCTTGCAGATCGCCTTAAAAAATTAGAAGATCTTAAATTAGAAGACTTTGAACCCCTTGGAAAACTCTCTCATTTTATAGGCTCTTTCTTTTCATTTGGAAAATCCCCTAACGACACCCAAGAAAACCCAAAAGACGCTCAAAAATCCACCAGTTTCCACGAGAAATGCACCAAGCCGACTGAAACCACCGAGCTGAATAACAAGATCGCCGGGTTATCCGCAGAAAAAGAAAGGCTAGAAAGAGAAAATAAAAACCTAACCAATCAGCTTAACGCATCACAAAAGCAAGTGCAAGCGTTAGAACAATCTCAGCAAGCTTTAAAAAATGAAAAAGCCGAACTATCAAAAGATAAAGAAAATCTAACTAAAGAAAAAGCCGAGCTAACTGAAAAAAATCAAAATCTAGCCACAGAAAGAGAAATTCTAAACGATGAGCTTATCGCATCGCACCAAGAAAAAAGCGACCTAGACTTACACAACAGGCGTTTAGCGAGTGCAAACCAGGATCTCAAACGCCAAAACCGAAAATTAGAAGAAGAGAACATCGCCCTCAAAGAGAGGGTTGATGGCTTGAAAGAGCAACTCTCAAAACAACAAAAACCACAATAAAGGAAATATCATGGTAAACCACTTACAAAGTTTAAGACTGCCTCTTGGCCACCCCTTAGTAGAGGAATTGTGCAAGCTGTCTTTAAAGGATGGAGTCAAATTCAATGAAAAAAGTAAAGTCAGTTACAAAGAAGAAGTGTCAAAAGAAGATCGAACTAAGTTTGAACAAGTGCTGCGGGTGCTTCATGCGATCGTCAATAATGAGACTTCTTTAAGGTATCTTTCTGATGAAAATCAAAAATTCCTAGAGGATTTAGTGCAAGCTAAAAAGATCACTAATGAGAAAATAGAAAAAACCTTAGAGATCGTTTCTACTAGCGATGTGGATGTGGATTTTGAAAAATTTAAAGATTTGATGTTTAAGGTGATAGTGTAGCGGTAGGCCTTAAGAGCTATAGCCAAAGCCAATTGCTTGATTTAAACGGAGGGCATTGGGATTTAGAGGTGCCTAGCGCGTCTAAAGAAAGCGTAACCTTTAGGTTTGATAATTTACCTAAAGATAATAAAGACAAAGAAATGAACTTCTATGCGCACTCAAGTTTGAAGGATTTAAACAAGGGCGTTGTCGCTATTGACTTTGGGACTAAAAGCACGACTGCAGCCTATATGGATAATAACGGAGAATACCGCTTGCTCTCTATTGGCGAGCTAGTAGATGACGCAAGCCTGACAAAGTTTGAAAACCCCACGATCGTAGAGTTTAGGCACAAAGAAAACTTTCTTAACGCTTATAACGCGCTAGATCACCGCCCTTTCACATAAAAGAACGATATAGCAGTGGCGCATGAAGCCCAAAAGAACGCTGAAGGCGTTAAAGGGAATGATTTGTATCGGTTTTTTTCTAAATTGAAGCAATGGGCTGGAGCGGATGAAAAGCAGAATTTTAGGGATTGTGAAAAGGATTTTTCTTTAGAAAGCTTCACTAATTGCACGGATTTTAACCCTATAGAAATCTACGCTTACTGCATCGGCCGCTGCATCAACAACATGCACAATGGCGTGTTTTTGAAATACTTTTTATCCTACCCCATCAAGTATGAAAAGCATCAGGCTGAAAAAATCAGAGAGAGTTTTGAAAGAAGCTTGAAAAAATCCTTACCCCGGCATGTTTTTGACGATGAAAAAACGGCTAAAACTTTCAAAGTGGAATTGAGAGCGAGCGAGCCTTGCGCGTATGCCATTAGCGCTTTGAAAAGCTATGGGTTTTTTAAATCAGAGAAGTTAGACAAGCCGGTTTATTACGGGGTGTTTGATTTTGGGGGCGGGACGACGGATTTTGACTTTGGCAAATGGGAAAAAAGTGCTAACCCCAAATTCCTTTACAAAATGACGCATTTTAGCAGTGGAGGGGATAAATATTTAGGCGGTGAGAATTTATTGGAATTGTTGGCTTTTGAAGCGTATGGCCAAAATTTTCAAACGCTAAAAGCAAAAGACATTGTCATCGCTAAGCCCAACTATGACAGGATCGATACGCAACGCTTTGGATCGTTTATGCAAAACTCCAGTGGAGCGTGCTTGAATTTGCAAACGATCGCTTCTACATTACGCCCTTTTTTAGAAAATTTAGACGCCAATATTATAGAAGCGATAGAAGAAAATGAAGAGTTTAGCATAAAGGATTTTGAAAAGGATTTTAAAGCCATGCTGTTTGATAGGAATGGGGTAGAAGCAGAATGCAATCTCCAAGTTGATTGCAAAGAGCTTTTAAGCCTTTTAAAAGGCAAGATAGACGAAGGCGTTGCCAACTTCTTTGCCGGATTTTCTAAAGTGATGGCTGAAAACATTGACGATCAGTGTCGGGCGTTTCATATTTTCTTAGGAGGGAATGCGAGCCGTTCAGTGTTAGTCAAACAAGCGTTTGAAAACGCCAAAGAAAAGCAGCTCAAAGATTACCAGCAAAAGACTTCTAAAAATGATTTTAAATTCATCATTTATGAGCCGCTAGGCACAGAAGCCTCAGACAAACAGATTTTAGAGCTTACAGGAGAAGACGTTTCTAACACGCCCGCTTATTTGAAGCCCACTTGCAAAACCGGGGTGGCTTTTGGGCTTTTAGAAAGCAGGGACAAGCCTAAAGGGATTGAAATGCCCTCTATAAGCTCCAATCCTGTGTTTAAATACGATTTAGGCATTGAGATAGGGGGGAAATTCCACGCTAAAATCCACAGGGATTCTTTAAAACCTAATGAATACCAGATTTTCCAAACTAAAGAGGAATGGGGAGGCTTTGATGAGCTAGAGATACGCTACAGCGACAAAGCCCTAGCCAACACCAACACTCTGGACATTAAAGATACGCAAATGATTTCCATAGCACTAGAAGAGCATGAAGAAATGGATGCGAAGGTGTGTTGCGTGGATTCCCAAAGCATTAAAGTGGGGCTGTTTAAAGACGACCAACTAATCTATGAAAGCGAGGTAGAAAAATTATGATGATTAAGAACGCTTACGCGTTTGTCGTGATTGAAAAAAGTATTATGGTGTTTAAATGCACCAAAGATGAGAGGCTAATCCCTATCACTGAAGGCTTTGCGCCTTTAAAAGAGGGCTTTTTGAAAAATTTTAAAGAGCGTTGCAATGTGGATTTTTTAGAAAATTTAGACCTTTTGTTTTTGTATGACTACCAGTTTTCAAGCGAGGTTTTTTCCTTGTGTAAGGATTTGAAAAATTCCATTTGGGACAGGAAGCTTGTGGTAGTGCTAGTGGAGGCTTTGGAGGGTTTTAAGGGTTTGAATTTGTCTCTTAAAGTAGAAGACAGGCATTCTAACAGCTTGGGTAATGGCGTTCAAAAATTGCTCACCAACGCTGATTTAGGGAGCACCCACAAAGCAATCGTGATAGACAGCATGAAAACATACCACCAAAGCCAGCAAGAAAAATACAAAAGAGAAAGAGGCGAAACGCTAGAGATTCGCCCCACAACACCCCCTAGCTATGGGGGTGGGAGCATTAGAATCAGCGGCGATAAAAAGCCTGATTCTAATGAAGAAAATTTTTAAAAGAAAGGACAACCGATGAGCAGAGTGCAAATGGATACCGAAGAGGTCAGGGAATTTGTATGGCATTTAGAACGCTTTAAAGAGTTACTAAGAGAGGAAGTGAATAGCTTGAGTAATCATTTCCATAATTTAGAATCATGGCAAGACGCTAGGAGGGATAAATTTAGCGAGGTGGTGGATAACTTGAAAGGCACTTTCAATGAATTTGATGAGGCCGCGCAAGAGCAAATCGCATGGCTTAAAGAGAGGATTAGGGTTTTAGAGCAAGATTATTAAGGGGTGGTTTATGGCTGAATGGAAAACGGACACAGAAGAAGTCAAAAAGGTTGTTGGAAGATGCAGGGAATTTAAAAGATCCTTGCAAGAAGAAAAATGCAGTCCATTTATCAGAGACCTTGATAGTTACGCGCTAAAAATCATAGTGGAGTGCAGAAAAATTGAAATGCAATTGGAAAAAGCCATAGGAGAATTAAAAGTAGCCAGAAAGAAGCGAAAGGGCTTTTGGGGATCTGTTTTAGATTTTGGAAAAGGTCTTTTTGATATGGTAGGGTCGGTTATCCCTCCTTTTAAATTAGGCGCTGAAGCTTGTGAAAAGGGCTTAAACCTTATGGAAGACAATATAGAAAGATGGGCATACAATGTAAGGTTATTAGAACAAATGCTTGAAATCTACTCCACTCAAGCCAAAGCGAGCGCGGATCTTGTGAATCAGGCTTGGGAGGTCGTTAAAAAGAGGTTGCATTTTTATACCGATAAACATCAGGAATTTATCAGGCGTTTGAAACAAGCGAGCGACGCAATAGATAACGAATACAACTTTCCAACCCCAGGCGTTTTATTGGAATACGATTTTGAACGGCCTGCTATCTCTTATACCCCTAAAAAAAGCGTTTTTAATGAGCGCTTGAAAGATTTGAGGGAAAATTTTAGCGCTTCTTTATACGCTGATTTGAAAGACAAGATCAATGCTTTCTCTAAGAAGGATCGCGCTAAAGCCTCTAAAGAGCTAGAAGGGGATTTGATGAGCGTTGATTTTGAGAGCTTGACTTTAGCCAAAAAGAATTGCGTTAAAAACTTTAAGAAAGCTTTAGAGGGTTTTACAGAAAAAATCAAAAAATCCCCTAACGATTCAAACGCTATCAATGAAGCTTTTGATAATTTAGAAACAGAGTTGGAGCGTGCTACAGAAAATTTGAGTCAAAAAATCGATCCCGTTTTAGAACGGAATGAAAATTATACGCAAAAAGCGTTGGAGTATAGAGAGTTTTTAGAAATCCGTAAAGAGGACTTTATTGTAGATGAAAAAAACCCCTACCCTGATGAGGTCAGATTCAATGCGTTGCGTTTAGCGGAGTTTGATAGCATTTTTAGTGCCATTGCGCCTTTAGAAGATTTAAATAAAACTGCATGCGCTCATCATGCCCTAAAGGCTTTACAAGCCGCGCTTAAAGACAACGATTTGGGCTTTGATGCGGCAGAGTTGGAACAAATCGCAAAAGGATTCATCCCTAGGGGCTATTTGTGGCACTTTGACGCGAATGTTTTAGGGAATGTGGCGTTGGTGAGAGAAGAGTTATTACTAGGCGTGAAACACACGAAAGGATATTCACTATGGACAGAATTTCTACAGAAACAGAATTGAATTGGGAATTTGTAGAGCCGCTCAATGAGAATGCGTTGAACGGGTTAGAAGAGCGGTTGAAAATAGGCTTGAGCGATGCGTTTAAGGACTTCATCAAACGATCAAACTATGGTTTTAGCCAATTGCGTTATTTCATGGTGGGCAATGAATCCTACACATTCAAGCATGTTTTGAACTTCAACTTAGAGAGCTTGTTTATTGATTTCATGCAGAGCTTGAAAGAATGGTTAGAGCCTGAAGAAATCGTCTTTGCTAATGACGGGTATGGGGGTATTATCTTTGGAATACGACATGCGCTGTTGCATCTTAAAATGTTTTTAAAAAAACTGGAATCAAGGGGTTAAAATGTTTTCTCATAAAGTTTTTTTGGAGGGTTGCACCAATAAATTAAGAAAGATTTGCGATGAATTTGTAGAAAACGCCATGCAAGATGATTTAGGGCAGAAACTTAAAAGTGAGGCGCTAGAGGAGATGCTAAAAATCGCGCATGATTTAGAAAATTTAGAGCAGGAAACTCAATACGAAATGAGAAAAAGCGACGAGCAACTTGAAGAAGCCAAGCGTTTGGAGAAGCAAATTCATATGAATTTCCATTCACCAAGCGAGATCGATAGGCTTATGCGTGAAGCCAAAGAGCATGAAAGAGAAGCCAAGAGGCGCTATGATGAATATCTTAAGGATAAAAATGATTGATGCGGGTAATTTATTAAAAGAACTGGACGACGCCTTAGATAAAGTTGTTGCTAAAAAAGAGCCAGAGAGTTTTCTCAAGCCGATCGTCTCACAAATAGAGGACTATCAAAAGAGTATCAGGCAAGTTCAAGCGCAATTCACAGACGCGCCACAATTCAATGAAACGACCACTTACCCACAATTTTTAAGCTGTGGTTTATTGCATGTTAGGGGCAAAAATGGCGCTAACATGGAATTTTTATTGCCTAAAGTTTATCCTTTCCCCCCTAAAAGCTTGTATATAGAGCATGAAAAAGACGGGCAGTTTTTGAGAGAAATGCTCATGCGCTTACTCTCCAGCGCACCTTTAGTGCAACTGGAAGTGATTTTGATTGATGCGTTGAGCTTGGGGGGTATTTTCAATCTGGCCAGAAGGCTTTTAAATAAAGACAATGATTTTATTTACCAGCAAAGGATTTTGACCGAAAGCAAGGAAATAGAAGAAGCCCTAAAGCATTTGTATGAATATTTAAAGGTTAATTTGCAAGAAAAATTAGCCGGTTATAAAGATTTTGCGCATTATAATGAAAAAGCCACAGACCGCTTGCCTTTAAAAGCGCTTTTTTTAAGTGGGGTAGATGCTCTGAGTAAAGACGCGCTTTATTATTTGGAAAAAATCATGCGTTTTGGCTCTAAAAATGGGGTTTTGAGCTTTGTCAATTTGGAGAGCGAAAAAAATAATAAATCCGCAGAAGATTTGAAACGCTATGCGGAGTTTTTTAAAGACAGGACAAGTTTTGAACGCTTAAAATATCTTAGCGTAGAAGTGATCAATGATCATGGTATTAAATCCCAGCACATGCAAGACTTCGCTGATAAAATTAAAGCGTATTACGAGAAAAAGAAAGCAGTTAAAAGGGAATTGAAAGACTTACAAAAAGACGAAAAATTTTGGATTGAAAGCTCTCAGCTTAAAGTGTCTGTGCCGGTGGGGTGGGATATTAACCACAAAGAGGTGTGTTTTGAGATCGGTGAAGCGCAAAACCACACGCTCATTTGCGGGCGCAGTGGGAGCGGGAAATCCAATTTCTCGATCCCGATGAAGTCCAACTCTTTTTATTAGACTATAAAGAGAGGGTGGAATTTAACGCATACACAAATCCGATTTTAGAGCATGCGAGGTTGGTGAGCGTGGCGAGTTCGGTCTCTTATGGCATCACTTTCTTGAAATGGCTTTGTGATGAAATACAAAAAAGAGCCGAGCTGTTCAAGCAGTTTAAGGTGAAAGATTTAAGCGATTACCGCAAACATGAAAAAATGGCTAGATTGATTGTAGTGATTGATGAATTTCAGGTGCTTTTTAGCGATAAATCCACTCAAGTGAAAGGGAGCGTGGAACGATCTTTAAACACTCTGCTTAAAAAGGGCCGCAGCTATGGGGTGCATCTAGTTTTAGCCACTCAAACCATGCGCAACATTGGCATCAGTGATAGCATTAAGGGTCAAATCGCCAACCGCATCGCTTTGCCTATGGATGCAGAAGACAGCAGTAGTGTTTTGGGCGATGATGCGGCTTGTGAGCTTGTCAGGCCAGAAGGCATTTTCAACAACAACGGAGGGAATAGAAAATACCACACCAAGATGAGTATCCCTAAAGCCCCTGATGATTTCAAATCTTTTCTCACAAAAATACACGCTGAATTTAACCAAAGAAACCTCGCACCCATAGATCGTAAAATCTATAATGGCGAGACGGCTTTAAAAATGCCCAACACCCTTAAGGCTAATGAAATGCGTTTGCATCTGGGCAAAAAAGCGGATTATGAGCAAAAGGACCTGATAGTGGAGTTTGAAAGTAACGAATCGCATTTGTTGGTGGTGAGCCAAGATTTAAACGCTCGCATCGCTTTAATGAAACTCTTATTCCAAAACATTAAGAGCGCGAACAAAGAATTGGTTTTTTGCAATAAAGAAAAACGCTTGATAAGGTTTTTTGATGCGCCAAAAGAATACGGCATCACGCCTGTAGAAAATATCTTAAGCGTTTTAGACACCGCTATGAACCCTAATAGCGCGCTTGTGATAGACAATCTCAACGAAGCGAAAGAATTGCACGACAAAGTAGGGGCGGAAAAATTAAAATCGTTTTTAGAAAAAGCCATAGACAACGAGCAGTATTGCGTCATTTTTGCGCATGACTTTAGGCAAATTAAAAGTAATTACCATTTTGACAAGTTAAAAGAATTGTTAAACCACCACTTCAAGCAATGCCTAGCCTTTAGGTGCAATGGGGAAAACTTGAACGCCCTCCAAAGTGGTTTATCTTCACCAAGCAATTTCAACGCGCTATTGATAGAGCTTTCCAAAGACAGCTATACTGAATTCAGGCCTTTTAGCTTATAGGATCAAAAAGGGGGGTTAAAAAAAGAGAGTTAAAAAAAGGGAGTTAAAAAAAGGGGGGGTTAAAAAGACTAAAGGGATTTAATCTTTTTAAAGCGCTTTCAAACCTTTTGCGTGGTGGTTTGCGTGGTGAAACGAGCGATTTTTTCTCTTAAATGCAACAAGGGTTCTGAGCCTTTCGCTAAAGCTTTCATGCATAAATGAGAACTAGCAATCTCGCTCACGGCCCCATCCACTCCTTCGCTTTCTTCAATCAATTCTCGCACGCCAGAGAGCTCTATGGGGCAATTGACAAGCACCAAATTCAAATAATGCGTGTAGCCATCAAACATGCACATATTATTCATGTCGGTGGTTTTGGGATCTAAAATCGTATTATCATAATAGATAGGTTTCTCATCTTGTAAAATAGCGATTTTGGTGTGCAAGCGGTTGAATTGGAACAACTCATTACGCGCCACTCGCCCGGCGACAATGATTTCACTATAGAGCAATTGAGAGCTAGAGTGTAGAGAAATCGTGGTATTGCCCTTAAAATGCGCGTTTTCAAAGGGGATTAACGGGAAAGGCGCGAAGTCTAAAAAAGCGTTTTCCCCCACAACAATATGCATGTCTCTGCTGGCAAACCCGTCTTCAGTGTTATGGATTTTTTCAAAGGATTGCGAAGTGATCCTTAGCTTGCAATTTTGACCGATGCTTAATTGCATGTCTTGCGCATCGCCTTTCATTAAGCCAGGGCTTACCGCTAAAAGCATGATTTCAGCTAAATCGTCTTTAGGGTAAAAGGGCGCCATGAGCTTAAAGGGGGGCGTGAAAAAATTGTCTTCAATCACGCACCGCCCGTCAGCCCCTATTTTGGTTTTTAACCTGAGCTTGGATTCTTGAGCGTAAGTGTTCATCAATCTTCCAATAAAGCGTTGTGCTTGATCCAAGCGATCACATCATCTAGGCCTTCTTTAGCACGGATATTCGTAAAAATAAAGGGCTTTTCGCCGCGCATTTTTTTAGAATCCCTTTCCATGACTTTCAAGTCCGCTCCCACATAGGGGGCTAAGTCAATCTTATTGATGACAAGCAAGTCTGAGCGCGTGATTCCTGGCCCGCCTTTCCTAGGGATTTTATCGCCCTCAGCCACATCAATCACAAAGATCGTAAAGTCCGCTAGCTCTGGGTTGAAAGTCGCTGAAAGGTTATCGCCTCCGCTTTCAATCAAAAGCAGTTCCAAATTAGGGAAACGCTCATGCATTTCTTCTACCGCTTCTAAATTCATAGAAGCGTCTTCTCTAATGGCGGTGTGCGGACAGCCCCCTGTTTCTACGCCAATAATCCTCTCTCGTGGCATCACCGAATTTTTACACATAAACTCTGCGTCTTCTTTAGTGTAAATATCATTAGTGATAACTGCCATGTCATAATCCTTTGACATGTGGCGCGTTAAAGCTTCAATCAAGGCGGTTTTACCGCTTCCTACAGGACCACAAACTCCAATTTTTACCATAAAATTCCTTTCAATTTGAGATTAAAATTCAAGACATATAAAGGCGCGAGTATAAACTCTCATGCTGCATCGCCTTAATGTCGTTTTGAACGCTTGCCGCGCACAAGTGGCTTTCGTCTAGTTCTAGGGTTTTTTCTATGAGCTGGTTGAAAGGGCTTTGCAAGCTCAATAAGATTTTTTGCCCGTCGTTTTGAGATAGTGGGACGCTTTTAACGCAGTTGATCACCATGTTAGAAGTTTGCGCATAAAGATAATGCCTTAAAGCCTTTTTCAATTCCATATTCAAACTCGCCGCAAAAACGCCATAGCTAGTGGCATGGGTGGGATCTTTGGTTTGTTGAGCGTAAGTGTTAAAAAATGCACCCATGTCTAATTCGTTCATGGCTTGTAAGGTTTTAATGAAACGATTGCCTAGCTTTTGATTGGCTAATCGTAATTCCATGGGGCTTGTGGATAGCCTAATCATTTCTTCAATCCCTAAGATTTTTTTTAAATCCTGTTGGAGGGTGCTTTCATAGGTGAGTTTCAAACTCAGCATTTCCGTGTAAAGGAACTGGCTAGAGAGATTGGCTTTTAAATACTCTAAAGCGCTTTCTTTATGGGTAACCTTTTTTTGCTGGATGTAAGTTTCTAGCCCAAAAGAATGCGTGTAAGAGCCAATAGGGAACACCGCATCATTGACTTGCAGAATCAGAAATTCATTATCCACATGAGCATTATTGTCTGTCTTTGGAGTTTTTGGGGGCATACCCACGCTTTTTTCAGTGCTTTTCACGCTTTTTCCTTTATCCATTTGTTATTTTTCTATTTCTTTTCTATTTTACGACCACTTTAAAATCGCTCGCTAGTGAGACCTTAAAATTAGGCTCACTATGGGGCATGCTCACGGTTAAGCGTTCTTTGGAATCCAGTTTTGAACTTAAAACACGATTTTGAACCCCTAGCTTTTCTAGTAACGCTAGCGTGGGCTTTTCAAATGGTGTTTTAAATTCAAATTGAGACTCGCCATAGTATAAAGCCGCATGGCGGTTCCCTATTTCGTAGCATATTTTTGCTACTTCTGCCACGCTCTTGGCTTGGATGTGAATGACTTCAGAATCCAAGATATTAACGGCGATAATTTCCTTCTCTTCTTTAAATAAAATATCCCCTTGAGAGAGACCCAACTTGGGAGCGTCTTTAAGGCGTATAGCTATGTCTTTGCCTTTTCTGGTTTTAAAACGAGCGATTTTTTTCCTCGTTTCAAACCATTCCAAATCCACATAATCCACGCTGAAATCCAAGGGGTTTAAATCCCTTAGATTGCCAACTAAACGCTCTATGATCATCTCACACCCAGTGTTGGATAAAGAGTAACCAAGCAGGGATCCAAGCGGTTAAAATACCCTCAATGATAGCAAGCCATGGAGTGAATTTCCCTAAAGGGATTTTCAAGATGTTTTCAATGAAAGCGGTAAGCCACAAAACACCCCAAGCCAACCAAATGATTGCCCACCAATCGCCTTCAGTGATGCCTAACACTTTGTGGTCATCAAGCATATCGCTATAGTGGGATAAAATCGCAGCAGGAACAGTGTTGATCGCTACGAATAAGCTATACCAAGAATAAGGCCTCCAATCCAAACCAAAAGTGTGGTTGATAGCCGCATACAAGTAGGTAAAACCAAACAATAACCCAGTCGCTGGCCCATAGAAATTGGTCAAATGGTGCGATACTTGAGCAATATCTTCTGCGCCTTCTACAGGGGCTGTAGGGTTGAGCGCGGAATAAGTGATGACCACCACATTACAAATAATGGAAAGTCCGCCCACAAAAAAGTTCATCACCGCGGTGCTTTTAGGATCGACTTTGGTTAATCCGCAAATCCCATTGCTGATTAAAACAATCCCAACATATAACAATACAAGTCCTAGCATTGCCTTATCCTTCCAAAACAAAATTTTTACAACAAATGCACCTTACGAATAACCTTTGTTGCTTGAGTTAATCATAAAGAAAAATAGTAAATTGACAAAAAATAAAAACAAAAAAAGCCCCCAATTTTTTGATAAACAAAAAATCAGAGAGCTTAAAAATAAGGATTAAGGAGCGTTGCTCCTAAAAAATCCTAGAAAATGCTAAAGAGTTGCGCCAAGCTCACTTTATTGGCTGGTTTAGAAGTTACTTCTTTGCCATCCACGAACACATGGTAAGTTTCAGGATTGACTTCAATGTGAGCGGTAGTGTCGTTGAATTGCATGTCTTTTTTAGTGATATTTCTGCAATTTTTTACCGGCAACACTTGTCTTTCAAGCCCTAATTCTTCTTTAATGCCTTTGTCATAAGCCACTTGAGACACAAAAGTGATGTTTGCATCGTATTTGGCTTTACCATGATGAGCGAACATTTCTCTGTAATAAACCGGTTGTGGGGTAGGGATAGAAGCGTTCGCATCGCCCATTTGGCTTAACGCAATGAATCCGCCTTTGATGATCATGTTGGGTTTCACGCCAAAGAATGCGGGACTCCACAATACCAAGTCAGCCACTTTGCCCACTTCTACAGAACCTACATACTCGCTAATCCCATGAGCGATCGCTGGGTTAATGGTGTATTTAGACAAGTAGCGTTTGATCCTGAAGTTGTCGTTATCGCCTTTTTCTTCTTTCAAGCGGCCAAATTCTTTTTTGTTTTTGTCAGCTGTTTGCCAAGTTCTGGTGATAACTTCACCCACACGACCCATCGCTTGAGAGTCAGAACTAGTGATTGAGAAAATCCCCATGTCATGCAAAGTGTCTTCAGCCGCAATGGTTTGAGGGCGGATCCTTGAATCAGCGAACTGGACATCTTCTTTAATGCTTTTATCCAAGTGGTGGCACACCATGAGCATGTCCATGTGTTCTGCTTCTGTATTCACAGTGAAAGGGATAGTGGGGTTAGTGGAAGCGGGTAGAATGTTGTGTTCACCGGCCACTTTAATAATATCAGGAGCGTGTCCGCCGCCAGCGCCTTCAGTGTGGAAAGTGTGCATAGTGCGCCCAGCAATAGCTGCCATAGTGTCTTCTACACAACCAGCTTCATTCAAAGTGTCTGTGTGGATAGCGACTTGCACATCGTATTTGTCCGCAACATCTAACGCATGATTGATTGCAGAAGGAGTGGTGCCCCAGTCTTCGTGGATTTTAAAGCCAATCGCACCGGCTTCAATTTGATCGGCTAAGCTCGCATCGTTAGAAGCGTTACCTTTAGCCAAGAAACCTAAATTCATAGAATATTCTTCAGCCGCTCTGAGCATCCATTTTAAATTTCTTCTGCCTGGAGTGATAGTAGTCGCATTAGTGCCATCAGCAGGACCGGTTCCGCCACCAATCATGGTTGTTACACCGCTTGCAAAAGCTGTAGGGATTTGTTGGGGTGAAATGAAGTGGATGTGTGTGTCAATACCACCAGCAGTTACGATCAAACCTTCACCGGCTAAGGCTTCAGTAGCAGGACCCACGCTAAGATTGTTTTTAACGCCATCTTGCATGTCTTTGTTACCGCCTTTACCAATGCCAGCGATTTTGCCATCTTTAATACCAATATCCGCTTTATAAATACCGGTGTAATCCACGATTAAAGCGTTAGTGATGATTAGATCCAGTTCTTCTTTGCTAGGGTTGTTAGATTGGCTCATGCCTTCTCTTAGGGTTTTACCGCCACCGAATTTAAGCTCTTCGCCATAAATGGTGTAGTCATGTTCTACTTCAGCGATCAAGTCTGTATCACCCAATCTCACTTTATCGCCTGTAGTAGGGCCATACATAGAAACATATTCTTTTCTGCTAATCTTTTTCATTTCTTACTCCTTAATTGTTTTTACATAGTTGTCATCGCTTTTAGCGCCATGAAAACCACGCTCTTTAGCTCTGTGTAAAGCAATTTTTTTGCTTTCGTTGTCTGCTTGCCTATCAACCAATGCGTTAAATCCAAAGATTCTCCTGTTACCGCCAATGTCAATCAATTCTACGGATTTTTCTTCGCCAGGCTCAAACCTTACTGCTGTCCCGCTCGCAATGTCTAAGCGTTTACCGAAAGTTTTTTCTCTGTCAAAGTCTAAGCATCTATTCACTTCAAAGAAATGGAAGTGTGAGCCGATTTGAACCGGTCTGTCGCCAACATTTTTAACTTTCACGCTAACGGCTTTTTTGCCTTCGTTGATAGTGATGTCTTCATTTTTTAAGAACAACTCACCAGGAACTAATTTACCATTGGCCTCAATAGGGGTATGCACGGTTACGAGTTTGGTCCCATCAGGGAACATCGCTTCAATACCCACTTCATGGATCATGCTTGCCACGCCATCCATCACATCATCTGGTTTTAAAAGAGTGCGCCCTTCTTGCATCAATTCAGCCGCAGTCTTTTTACCAGCTCTCGCTTCTTCCATAATATGGGCACTAATCAAAGCTACCGCTTCTACATAGTTAAGCTTAATGCCTTTTTCTTTGCGTTTTTTAGCTAATTCTCCAGCGTAGTGGAGCATCAACTTATCTAACTCTTTTGGGGTGAGTTTCATCTCATTCTCCTATTCTTAAAGTGTTTTTTCCTTGAAGACATAACGCAATCAAGGTTGGATGTAATTGTAGCAATGTTTTGATTTACTAAGATTAACAAAAGCGTTCATTAACTAATTATTATTTAAAATGAATTAGTGTTATAGTTTTGAAGCGCTATAAAAGCGTTATTGGAAGCGCGTTTAATACCCCTTTAGAATTTATAGAGATCAAAAACTCGCAAAAAAAATGAGAATTAAAATTGGAGTGATAATGGTGGCCACGACTGGACTTGAACCAGCGGCCACTACCATGTCAAGGTAGTGCTCTACCAACTGAGCTACGCGACCTTTTATTTTAAAAAGAGTGATTATGCCTTAATTTTGTTTTGTTTTTGCTTAAAAACGAATTGTCTTAACAATAAAACGCCCACGCCCACATCTATCATCACATCAGCGAAATTAAAAATGGCAAAATCAAAGCCATAATGATAATACACATAATCCACCACGCCCCCATGCACAAACCGGTCTAAAACATTAGAAACCCCAGCGCCAAACACCATGCCAAACTCTATGGCATGGCTTTTAAAAAGCTCCTTTTGGCGCATTAAAAAGATAAAAAGCCCTAAAATCAAAAGGATTTGCAAGTATTTCAAACCCCCATCTAAAAAACTGAGCAAGGAAAACGCCACGCCTTTATTGAATACTAAAACAATATCTATAACCAAACTTTCATAGCGAAACCCCTCTAAAATAGCGTATTTAATCGCTTGATCCACGCCAAAAATAAGGAAAAAAACCCCTATAAAAACCAACAGGCTTTGTTGGGTGGTGTTTAGCACAAATGCCCTTCAAAAAACTCTTTTAATTCTTGCATTTTCAATTCGAGCAATTTTTCATCTTTAGCTTCTAAAAGGATTCGTAATTTGTTTTCAGTGCCGCTATAACGGATCAAATGGCGGATTTCTAGCTTGTCTAATTCTTTTAAAAGAGCGCTATAACCTTTTAGGCTTTCTAAAGGAGGCTTTTTTTGGACATTCAAATTCACTAGGTTTTGGGGGTATAATTCAAAGGGGTTTAACGCAACAGAGCTTACCTGCTTGCTTTCTAGCACTAACGCGCTCACTTGCAAAGCGCACACCAAACCATCGCCGGTTTTAGCGTAATCGCTAAAAATGATATGCCCGCTTTGCTCGCCTCCAAAATTGGCTTTATTCAATCGCATGCATTCGCTCACAAACTTATCCCCAATCGCGCAATGCTTCAATTCTAAATCTTGGGATTTTAAGTATTCTTTAAGGGCTAAATTGCTCATGTTTGTAGCGACAATTGCTTGAGAAGAAAGGGCGTTTTTAGATTTTTGATAAACCCCTAACACCCCTAAAAGCTTATCCCCATGCACGATATTCCCTAAATTATCCACCACCACTAGCCTATCCGCATCGCCATCAAAAGCAAAGCCCAGATCCGCGCGGTATTTTTTCACTTCCTGGCTCAATTGGTTAGGGTGTAAAGCCCCGCATTGCTCATTAATATTGCACCCATTAGGCTCATCATTAATCACTAACACATCAGCCCCAAGCTCACTAAAAACGACCGGAGCCACCTTATAAGCCGCGCCATTAGCCGTATCTAGCACGATCCTTAAATTTTGTAAATTCAAATGTTTGGGGAAAGAGTGCTTTAAATGCACGATATAGCGCCCTATGACATCATCTATCCTTTTAGCGCTACCGACACTCTCGCCCACTTTATAACTGGAATGCAGTAATCCTTCATCATGAAAGATTTCTTCAATCGCTCTTTCTTCTTCTTCTTTAAGCTTATAACCATAAGAATTGAAAAACTTAATGCCATTGTCTTCAAAAGGGTTGTGGCTCGCGCTTATCATAATGCCCGCATCACAGCGCATGTCTTCGGTTAAAAACGCAATCGCAGGGGTGGGCATAGGCCCTATTTGAATCACATTATAGCCTATGGAAGTTAAAGCGCTCACTAAAGCGTTTTCTACCATATAGCCGCTTTTTCTGGTGTCTTTACCGATTAGAATTTTATTCGTTTGAGAATGTTTTTTAAAATACAATCCGGCAGCAACGCCTAAACGCATCACAAACATGGGGGTGAGTTTCACCCCTGCTTTACCCCTCACGCCATCAGTCCCAAAAATTTTCATCGTTATAAAATACCTTTTAAACTATTTTTAATCAATTTTTAGATAGGATTATGCCAAATTTTACATTACAAAGGGATTAAAACAAGGCTATGGCAAATCATAAGTCCGCAGAAAAGCGAATCAGACAGACCATTAAAAGAACCGAACGCAACAGGTTCTATAAAACTAAAATTAAAAATATCATTAAAGCCGTGCGTGAAGCCGTTGCTGTCAATGATGTAGCAAAAGCTCAAGAGCGTTTGAAGATCGCTAACAAAGAATTGCATAAATTTGTCAGCAAAGGGATTTTAAAGAAAAACACCGCTTCTAGGAAAGTCTCAAGGCTTAACGCTTCAGTGAAAAAAATCGCTCTCGCTTAGTTTTAGGGCGTTTTTAACTTCTTTAAGCTCAGTGGTGGGTTTTTATTATTGGGCTTCTTTTTAAGTTTTGCGTTTTTTAGATTGTTGCATCTTTTATTCACATCTTTTTATAGGTAGTCTTGCATGTCCATTCTAGCTGAAAAGCTTTCTTCCATTCTCAAACGATACGACGAACTCACAGCCTTGCTTTCTAGCGCTGAAGTGATTAGTGATATTAAAAAGCTCACCGAATTGAGCAAAGAGCAAAGTTCCATTGAAGAAATCTCCATAGCGAGTAAAGAGTATTTGAGCGTTTTAGAGAATATCAAAGAAAATAAAGAACTTTTAGAAGACAAGGAATTGAGCGAACTGGCTAAAGAAGAGTTAAAAATTTTAGAAATCCAAAAAAGCGAGTTAGAAACTGCCATTAAGCAACTCCTTATCCCCAAAGATCCTAACGACGATAAAAACATTTATTTAGAGTTAAGAGCCGGCACGGGGGGCGATGAAGCGGGCATTTTTGTAGGGGATTTGTTTAAAGCGTATTGCCGTTATGCGGATTTGAAAAAATGGAAAGTAGAGATAGTGAGCTCTAGCGAAAACAGCGTAGGGGGCTATAAAGAAATCATCGCTTTGATTAAGGGCAAGGGCGTGTATTCAAGGCTCAAATTTGAAGCAGGTACGCATCGAGTCCAAAGAGTCCCCGAGACAGAATCTCAAGGGCGAATCCACACTTCCGCTATCACAGTAGCGATCATGCCTGAAGTGGATGATGTGGAAGTTTCTATCAACCCTAGCGATTTAAAGATTGAAGTGTTTCGCGCTGGCGGGCATGGGGGGCAATGCGTCAACACCACAGACTCTGCGGTTCGCATCACGCACCTCCCCACCAATATCAGCGTGAGCATGCAAGATGAAAAATCCCAACATAAAAACAAGGATAAAGCCCTAAAAATCTTAAAAGCACGCCTTTATGAAAAACAAATTGAAGAGCAACAGCTCGCTAACGCTAAAGACAGAAAGGAGCAAGTGGGTAGTGGGGACAGGAGCGAACGGATCCGCACTTATAATTACCCGCAAAACCGCTTGAGCGAACATAGAATTAATTTAACTCTGTATAGTTTAGAAGAAATCATGCTTTCAGGGAATTTAGATGAAGTGATCAACCCTTTAATCGCTCATGCTCAAAGCCAGTTTGAATAAGACCATTACTAAAACGATAAAACAAAGCGATAAAACACCCAAGCCTTTTTTAATTGATATTATTATAGCCTTATCACGATAGCCACCCGCTACGACCAAAAACCCTAAAAGCTCTAAATTTTCGCCCCACAAAAACAGCGTAAAAGCTTCATAAAATCTAGTTATAAATATAATTTTAAATTCTATATATATATATATATATATTAATGAACTTTTAAAATAAAAATATTATTTAATCCATTTTGTAACAAAAAATTCACTTTTTTATGATATAACTCCAAAGCTTACTATAAGAGCGAATTGTATTCTGTAGAAGCGAATGTATGAGGACAATTCTCAAATTTTGGTGATTCTCTATATTTTTGCACCATAGCATGAATGCAATAAAAAAAGAAATCCTTAGGATTTCTCATATTAAGGAGTTTTAAATGAAAAAGGTTTTTTTAGGTATGGCATTAGCCTTTAGTGTGTCTATGGCAGAAAAAAGCGGCGCGTTTTTAGGAGGGGGGTTTCAATATTCTAATTTAGAAAACCAAAACACCACCCGCACCCCAGGCGCTAACAATAACACCCCGATAAACACTTCAATGTTTGGCAGCAATCAAGTAGCTCCAGCCCAAGAAACGACAAGCGTGATCAACACCAATAATTACGGGCAAATGTATGGGGTAGATGCGATGGCAGGGTATAAGTGGTTCTTTGGCAAAACCAAACGCTTTGGCTTTAGGTCTTATGGATATTACAGCTATAACCATGCGAATTTAAGCTTTGTAGGGAGCCAGCTTGGAATCATGGAGGGCGCGTCTCAAGTGAATAACTTCACTTATGGCGTGGGCTTTGATGCGCTCTATAACTTCTATGAAAGTAAAGAGGGCTATAACACAGCAGGGTTGTTCGTGGGCTTTGGGTTAGGAGGGGATTCGTTTATCGTTCAAGGAGAGAGCTACTTGAAATCTCAAATGCAAATTTGCAACAACACCGCCGGCTGTTCAGCGAGCATGAACACAAGCTACTTCCAAATGCCTGTGGAATTTGGTTTTAGGAGCAATTTCTCTAAACACAGCGGGATTGAAGTGGGCCTTAAATTGCCTTTATTCACCAACCAATTCTATAAGGAAAGGGGCGTAGATGGATCGGTAGATGTGTTCTATAAAAGGAACTTCTCTATCTATTTTAACTACATGATCAACTTCTAAGCCTTTTTCTTCTTTCCAATAGAGGGTTTTCTCTCTGTTGGTTTCTTTTTTCTTTTTTTGCGATATTTGTTTTGTTGTGTTGGGGGGGTTAGGTTTTTGTTTAAGAAAGTTTTTTAAAAACTAAAGAAGTGTTTAAAACAGAACCTTTTGTTTTGGGATTTGATTTTTTACTTTGGCTTGTTTTCAAAAGTCATTTTGATTTCTAAAAATAGTCTATAATGCTCGCAAGAGATATTTTTTAAGGTTATCAATGAAAGCTATAAAAATACTTTTTATAATGACACTCAGTTTGAACGCTATCAGCGTGAATAGGGCGTTGTTTGACTTAAAAGATTCGCAATTAAAAGGGGAATTAACGCCAAAAATAGTGAATTTTGGAGGTTATAAAAGCAGCACCAAAGAGTGGGGGGCTACTGCTTTAAACTATATCAATGCGGCTAATGGCGATGCGAAAAAATTCAGCATGTTAGTGGAAAAAATGCGTTTTAGCTCTGGCATCTTGGGGAATTTAAGAGCGCATGCGCGTTTGAGGCAAGCCCTAAAATTGCAAAAGAATTTGAAATATTGCCTTAAAATCATCGCTAGGGATTCTTTTTATAGTTACCGCACCGGTATTTATATCCCCTTAGGCATTTCTTTAAAAGATCAAAAAACGGCCCAAAAAATGCTCGCTGATTTGAGCGTGGTAGGGGCGTATCTTAAAAAACAACAGGAGAATGAAAAGGCTCAAAGCCCTTATTACAGGAGCAACAACTATTACAACTCCTACTATAACCCTTATTATGGCATGTATGGCATGTATGGCATGGGCATGTATGATTTTTATGACTTTTATGATGGCATGTATGGGTTCTACCCTAACATGTTTTTCATGATGCAAGTTCAAGATTACTTGATGTTAGAAAATTACATGTATGCGCTCGATCAAGAAGAGATTTTAGACCATGACGCTTCCATCAACCAACTTGATACGCCTACTGATGATGACAGAGACGATAAAGACGATAAATCTTCGCAACCAGCAAATCTCATGAGTTTTTATCGTGATCCCAAATTCAGCAAGGACATTCAAACCAACCGCTTGAATAGTGCCTTAGTCAATTTAGACAACAGTCGCATGCTCAAAGACAATTCGCTCTTCCACACTAAAGCCATGCCCACTAAAAGCGTGGATGCGATCACTTCTCAAGCTAAAGAGCTTAACCATTTAGTGGGGCAAATCAAAGAGATGAAGCAAGATGGGGCAAGTCCTAGTAAGATTGATTCAGTTGTCAATAAAGCTATGGAAGTGAGGGACAAATTAGACAATAATCTCAACCAATTGGACAATGACTTAAAAGATCAAAAAGGGCTTTCAAGCGAGCAACAAGCCCAAGTGGATAAAGCCCTAGACAGCGTGCAACAATTAAGCCATAGCAGCGATGTGGTGGGGAATTATTTAGACGGGAGTTTGAAAATTGATGGCGATGACAGAGACGATTTGAATGATGCAATCAATAACCCTATGCAACAACCTGCACAACAAACGCCTATTAACAACATGGACAACACCCATGCAAATGACAGCAAAGATCAAGGGAGTAACGCGCTCATAAACCCTAACAGCACCACCAACGATGATCACAACGATGATCACATGGACACTAACACCACTGACACCGGCAACGCAAACGACACCACCACTGATGATAAAGATGCTAGCAGCAACAATACCGGCGATATGAATAATACTGATACCGGCAATACGGACACCGGCAATACTGATACCGGTAACACTGATGATATGAGCAACATGAACAACGGCAACGATGATATGGGTAACACTAATGACGACATGGGTAATAGCAACGACATGGGCGATGATTTGAACAACGCCAACGATATGAACAATGACATGGGTAATGGCAACGATGACATGGGCGATATGGGGGATATGAACGACGATATGGGTGGCGATATGGGAGACATGGGGGATATGGGTGGCGATATGGGGAATTGAGATTAAACCCCAACATCAAAGAGTGATAGCCAAAACTTAATATTTTTATTTATAATTCTTTTAAGGGGGATAGGGGGATACTTTGGCGATGAATACCCCTTTAACCCCCCAACTAACTCCCTTTAAGAACGCTTTTTAAAATCCAACCAAAGCTTTTTATCAAACTGGTGCAAAAAACTCCGTCCTTTAGGGCGCAAGATGTAAGCACTTAGGCTATATTCAAGCTAGCAAAATACCTCTAGTCTTTTTAGGGTAAGAAATGCCCATGCAGGCTTTAAAGAACAAAGCCTTTCGTGTTAGCATTCAATGGAATGCTTTAGTTAGGAAGCTCCTTGCTTTAGAAAGGGGCGGTTTCACACTAAAACGATTCTTTTAAGGTAATAGGGGGATACTTTGGCGATGAATACCCCTTTTGAAGAGTCTTTTATATTAGCGTTCGTTAGGGCGAAAGCCCCTTGCTTTAAAAAAAGGGCGATTCCATCTTTTAGACGCTCAAAATTAAAAGCAGAAATCAAAATTTCTTCTTGCTCACATCTTCTAAAATATCTTGGGAGATCCCATCAATTTTAGTGCTGACTTGTAAAGAATGATTAGCGATAGTCAAATTATCCTGCACATCTTGTTGCAAGGCGTTAATGGAGTTGTGGATGTTTTCTACGCCCTTGTTTTGCATTTTGATAGATTCAGCGTTATCGGCGATGCTTTGAACTAAAATATTAATATTGGCTTCAATCTCGCTGAGGGATTTTTGCGTCCTTTCAGCGAGCTTCCTAACTTCATCAGCCACCACCGCAAAGCCTCTGCCATGCTCACCAGCCCGTGCGGCTTCAATAGCGGCGTTTAGGGCTAATAAATTCGTTTGATCAGCGATGTCTCTAATCATATCCACCACGCTTTTAATGTCTTCTCCTTGAGAGATCATCTCTTGGCTTTTAGAATCAATCGTTGTAATGATATTAGTGATTTCTTCTAAGGATTGGGTGGTGTTTTTCAAGCTTCTTTCTTGTTTATGAGCGGTTTTGGTTAAGTTATCCACGCAAGTTTTTAAATCTTTGGATTCATGATTGAGCGCGTTCGCAAACCCTAAAGAAGCTTTAAGCATGCTAGAAATTTCTTGCCCTAAAGTGTTGAGCGCTTTTTCCATGTTGGCTTTAGGATTTTGGATGTGGTGGGTGAAATCCAGGTCTTTATAATGCTCTAGGGCGTTATTTAGGGCTTCAATATTGGCGCCAATTTGGTTGCGGAAATACTGGATAATGCTATTAATCGTGTTTCTTAAAGCTTGCAAATCTTTATTTTTAGGCACGCATGCGATTTCTTGCGTGAAATCCCCATTTTCCACATAATTAGCCACTTCAATGCTGTTTTGGATGGCTTTATTATCGGCTTGAATGTTTTCTTGGGTTTTAAGGATGTTTTCATTGATAGAAGCTTGCATTTGCCCGATTTCATCATAAGCGCTTGGGGGCGTTAGGCTTATAGCATGGTGGTTTTTGGGGTTATTGAGCAAGTTGAAAAAATCATTTAGGGTGTTATTGACCCTACTGATGCGTTTGGTTATGAGACTGGAAATGATGATAAAGACTAAAAGGGCTAACACCAGCACGCCTAAAATCAAAGTGGTGATGATAATGTATCTGGTGTTTGTCGCCTCTTGAAAGACCAAAGATTTATTGACATATTTCCCAATCGCCCAACGCCAATGGTTGCTGTTATTTTCTTTTTCTTCAAAAAAATCAAAGGGCTGTATGGCTAAAAAGGTTTCTGTATCCCCGCTCAATGAATGATAGCTCAAAGTGCCCGCTTCGTTTTTGTCATAATACTCCACAGCTTTAGCGACTCGTTTGTCCGGATTGATGGCGCTTAAAATCTTATCTTGAATCTCACGATTAGGGTTGATTAAAAGCCTGCCATCTTTCCCCATTAAAAAGGTGTTGCTCTTGTTTTGACCTATCACATCTGTATAAAAGGCGTCAATGTTTAAAAAGAGGTTCAGCGCACCTATAACATTTTGATTTTTATCCTTTAAGGGGAGGGTAATATCCATGCCATAGATTTTATCGCCATTAACCTCCTTATAATAGGGATCTGAACGGGTTATACTTTTGAGCGAATGGATTTGATTGATCATGTTTTCATTGAGTGCGGTGTTAGGGTAGGCGATTTTTGAATGGATTTTAATAGCGCTGATCGCTCGTTTGTCATCGTTAGCATAAAGAGCGCTAATCAATAACACATGAGGGTTTGCTAACAAAAACTCAGAGAGCATGCGTTTTTTTAGGGTGTCATTAATAGAGCCATTTTCATCGCTTAAGAATTTTTCAAGGGTGTTAGCGCCCATAAAAATACGCTTCATAATGCCTTGAATCTTAAAACTGACTAACTGAGCCTTTTTTTGCAACAATTCTGTGGCTTGGCTTTGCAACACGCTTTCAACCTTGTGATTGATAATAAAGCCCATAATAGCGCTAATCGCTATAACGACCGCGCACACCATCACCACAATCTTAAAACCAATTCTTGTAGATTTCATTTCCTTTGCCCTTTTAAAACGAATTGATAGAGAACGATTATTATACATTATTTTGAAATTTTAATAAAAAAAGAGAGAGAATAAAAAAGAAAACAAAAAAGCAAAAAATAAAAGAGAGCCAAAGCCCTCCAAAGCCCCCTAAAACTCCCCCAAAGGAGAGGCAAAAAGGAATAAAAATTACCTTTTAGAGAATTGCGGGCTTCTTCTGGCCTTTCTTTTACCATATTTTTTGCGTTCAACCACCCTTGAATCCCTAGTGAGCAAGCCCTTAGGTTTTAAAATGGCTCTAAAAGCAATATCATAAGCGTTCAAAGCTTTAGAAATGCCATGCCTTAAGGCTTCCGCTTGCGCTGAGTAGCCCCCACCAAAAACCACCGCTTTAATATCCACAGATTGTTCTTGTTTGGTTAAAAGTAAAGGTTGCATGACTTTCATTTTAATGGCTTCATGCCCGCCTAACCATTGATTCAAGCTCTGCTCATTGATGCTCAATTCGCCTTTACCCGGAGTGAGCCACACTTTAGCGATAGCGGTTTTTCTTTTACCGGTAGCATAGATTTTTCTCATTTAGCGTCCTTTTTGCTAGTTTGTGCGGTGTGAGGGTGCTTATCATCACGATAAACTTTGAGTTTTTTAATCATCGCTTTCCCTAATTTCGTTTTAGGGAGCATGCCCCTAACGGCTAAGTGGTAGAGCTTTTCAGGGGCTTTTTCTAGCATTTCTTGGAGAGTCTTGCTCTTAGTGCTACCAAAATAGCCTGAATGGGTAAAATACTCTTTATCCTCTAATTTCATGCCTGAAAATTTAACCTTATTGGCGTTGATAACCACCACAAAATCCCCACAATCCACATTAGGGGTGTAAAAAGGGCGGTGTTTGCCTCTTAAAAGCACAGCGATTTCAGTGATCAAGCGGCCAAAAACTTTGTCTTTAGCGTCCAAAACGACCCAATCACGAACGATGTCATTGACTTTAGCAGTCTTTGTCATAAGAATCCTTTGATAAAATTAAAGCACCCATTATAAGGAAATAAGCTTAAATATTGCTGAATTTAAGGAAAGTTTAAAGTTTAAAAATAAGGTTTTTTAAAAAAATTGTTTGATTGCTTTTGATTTTATGGTCAAACTCATTTCTTAAGTAAAACGCATTTTCTTAAAGGGATAGGGGGCATTTTGAAATAACTCTCCCCCTACAACCCCCAACTAAAAACCCCCTAACCCCAAAAGACTGCTTTTAAAGAGGCTATCACTTGCTTTTCGCAAGCTATTTTATTGCATTTATTTTAAAAAATGCCTTTGAGCATTTTTTAATTTTGTTACTCATACTTAATAAGCCAAAGTCTTTATTTTTGCTTTTGATTGAGCCTTTCTTCTATCTTTTTGATTTGTTGGCTCATTTTAGCGCTCGCGTTGATTTGATTGATGAGCATGTAAAGGTTTATCATCATCAAAAGCACCACCACAATCCCTAAAAAAAACACGATTTGAACGGCTTTTTTAGCGATTTCTCGGGCTTCTTGTTCGTTTTGCATGTGTTTTTAATTTTCCAATTCTTCTGGGGATAAATCTTTATAAAAGCGTTCTAATTCAAAGCTCTCGCCCAAATACGCAGCGATTTCTTGGGAATCCACAAGGGCGTTTTGCAAACAACTTGTCGCGCCTGGAGAGGGGGTCATGTTAAAAGTGATGCCTTTATGGGTGCAAATCTTTTTTTCGCCTAATTCCAGCTTTCGCTTGGTTCTGTCTAAAACTTGCGGGCGCACTTCACCAAAACCATGAGCGTATTCTAAATCTTCTAGGCTAAGAGAGGGGATGATTTTTTGAGCGTCTTTTAAAAATTTCCTTTTACCGATAATAGGCAATTCAAAAACCATGTTTTTAAACACATAATTACGGATTTCTTTATCGCTCATCAAATCAAATGCGATTTTAAACACATCTTTATTCAAATCCATTTTCAACAATTCCAAGCTAATACCCTTGAGCCAGCATTTGTTGCGCTCTAATTTAGGCATCGTTAAAGCGGTAGGCCCAATTCGTGTTTTTCCTTTAATGACGGCATCAGGGTCGCCATGCACGGCTGCAAAAGGGAGCTTGGGGTTTTGGACGGTATAAACCTTACCCCTTAATAAATCCGGCACAAAATAAAAGCTACCCGCCACAGGCAAGCACCCTAAATCCAAGCCATAGCCCATGCTCTGAGCCAAAGGCAAAGCGTAAGAGCCGGCATTGACCAGCACGAATTTAGCATACACTTCTTCAGCGTCTTCTGAAATTACGGCGTAAGTGTCGTTGCGTTTTTCAATCTTTTTCACTTTGAAATTCAAAAACACCTGGTTGTTAGGCTTTAATTTTAGAGCTTCTTCAACGAAGTTTTCACTCAACTTCGCAAAATTCATAGTGCTCCAATCTTTTTGATAACCATGCCCGATAATGTTTTCATGCCTGTCTATGCCATTAGCCCCTAAAATCACATTAGGCTCTAATTCTTTAATCTTTTGCTTGTCAAATTCTTCTAACCCCACAAAGATTTCTTTAAAGGATTCGTAGCGCTTTTTCATGAACTCGCATTCTTCATCGCCCACGCCTATAGCCATTTTCTGGGTTTCAAAAATCACTTCATTTTGCAAGCCTTTATTGAGCGCGTATTGTCTGGTTTTATAAGCGCTCAAACGCACTTTTTTAGCTTTTTCAGGAGTGTAATTCGTTTCAATAGAGCCATCATGAATGGTTTGAGAATTAGCTTTAGCGCTGGAGCTGATTTGAGCTAATTTAGAGCATTTTTCCACGATAGCCACGCGTTTTAAAGAGCTGTATTCGCTCAAAGTATAAAAGGTCGCACACCCTGAAACCCCACCTCCAATAATAACAGCATCAAATTCCATACTCATTGTCTTTCTCCAAATGTTTTAAATTGATAAATCGTAATCATAGTATAAGAAAATCAATTCGCATTCAAAGGGCTTGAAGTTTTATTGACAAAATCTTTCAAATCGCTCATTCCAAGCACCCTGTCAATCAATAATTTCTTTTTAGAAAACGCCCCATTGTGTTCTTCGGCTAACCATAATGAAGTGATCACCACGCCCCCTATTTTATGGCTCAAGGTTTTAAAATGCTTTTGGGTTTGCACCGACCAAATGCTGTGAGCGACTATCGCTTGATGGTTGTGTGTGCCTAAATAGAGCATGATATGCCCTTTTAAATAGATGAGCGTTCCAAAAGGAGTGGCGTTTTTAAGGATGTAATCTTCTTTTTCTTTAGCTTTCATGGAGCTTAAATCCACATAATTGTTCGCGTAACGGCTTTGCGCGTAGGAATTTCTGGGGAGCAAAATACCAAAATTAGCAAAACTATCTCTGGTGAAAGCCGAGCAATCCCTATTACCTAATAGTCCACCCCAGCCGTATTTTTGCCCTAGCATGGTGTCTATAAAATACGCCATGTTCTCGCTGTTAAAAGCCTTAGGGAAAACAAAAAAATCCTTTTCATCTAAGATCACGCTTTGTAAATCTGCATAACCCTTAGCGTCTCTCAAAAAACCATAGGCTTTTAATTCCTTTTTTTGGGGTTTTTGAGGTGTTTTTTGACTTTGGGGGATGAGAGCGAACAATTCTCCTACTCTGGCGTTGGTGTAAAAATCCCCATAGTCTGTATAAAGGGGGATTTTATCTTTTATAGGCATGACATAATTTTTAAGATGGGTTAAAAGCTCTATGTCTTTATCGTGCATGTAGGCTAAATCGCTAACTTTGATCCAGCCATAAACAAAACTGCTTTGAATGTGGGCGTAAGTTTTATCTGTATTAAAATGTGTGATCAAAACCGGCGTGCCTTGAAAAATCAGCGAATTTTGATACCTGTCAAAGGGATAGCCTTTTGGAGAAAGATAATAAGGTTTGTTAGTAGGCACAGCCCTTACATCGCTATCTCGCACCACCACAGCCTTAATCTTATCGCTCGGGTAATGCTCAATATCCATGCTTTTAATAAGCTCATTATTGAAAGCTTTTGCGTTGGGTTTTAGATCTTCGCCATAACCGGTGGATTTATTCATCTCTTTGAGAATCCAAAACACTTCTTTTTTATTGCTTTTGACTTTCGCATCTAGCCATGGGGAATACCACGCTTTGAGGTAGCTCTCTTTTAGATTTTCTCTTAACGCTTGGGGGTCAATGCTTTGGTCATTATGACTGCCATTTTGAGAGCTTGCAAGATAGCTTGAAGCCTCTTGGGGCAAGGATAAATCTTTGAGCGTGAAATCCTTTTTCATGCAACCCACAAACAAAAACAAGAAAACTACAAGAAAATAACGCATGCTTTAGAGAACCTTAACATCAAATGCGCAAATAGTTTCTCAAAATGCGCCCGTATTGCGGACTTCTCAATTTTTTGATCGCAGAGCTTTCAATCTGGCGCACCCTTTCTCTCGTAACATTCAATTCCTTGCCGATTTCTTCTAAAGTTCGATCGCTTTCATCGTCTAAAAGCCCAAAACGCATGCGGATCACCGCTTTTTCTCGCTCATTCAACTGATCCAAAACGCTTTCAATTTGTGCTTTTAAATCTTCTCGCATGATGTGATCGATAGAGCTGACGATATTTTTATCTTCCACGAAATCCCCAAATTTGCCGTCATCATCATTGCCGACTGGAGTTTCCAAACTGATAGGCTCTTTAGTCACCTTAATCACATTCTTCACTTTATCTAACGAAAGCCCCACTTCTTCAGCCACCACTTCTAAATCAGGCTCTTTGCCGGTTTCTTGAATGTGTTTACGCATGACTTTATTGATGCGATTAATCGTGTCAATCATGTGAATGGGGATGCGGATAGTGCGGGCTTGATCGGCTATGGCTCTGCTGATAGCTTGTTTGATCCACCAGGTCGCATAGGTAGAAAACTTGAAGCCCTTTTCATGTTCAAACTTATCCACCGCTTTCATCAAGCCGATATTACCCTCTTGAATCAAATCCAAGAAGGGTAAGCCTCTACTTGTGAATCGTTTAGCGATACTCACTACCAACCTTAAATTGGATTTAGCCATTTTGTTTTTAGCGCGATCGGAAATCAATTTCCCTCTTTTGATTTGCTCTAAAATTTCTTTTAGCTTGTTAGGGGCTAAATCAAAGCCTTCTTCACTCGCTTCTTTAGTCAAAAAAAGCTTTTTAAGATCCATATACACGCTCACCATGGTCGCTTCTGGCACTTGAGCGATAATATCTTCTTTAGTCATGTTAGTGATATTAGCAAGGATTTTTTTATGGTTTGCGATGAGAGTGTCATTGAATAAGGGCAATTTGTATTCCAAGCGTTTCAACTCTTTTTCAAACCCATCGCCGCTTTTTAAAGTGGTTTCCATCGTTTTGACTAATTCATTAATCAGTTTGCTGGTAGGCTCTAAATCATAGAGTCTGTCTTTGAGCGTTTGGCGTTTGTAAGCTAGGGTCAATAAACGCACCAATTCATCTTCTTTTTCATCTATAGGGGCTTCAAGAGCTTTAAGCCATTCTTTTTTAGCCTTGTCTAGGGCTTTAAAGCTTTCTTGAACCTTTTCTACGCGCTTCTTGTCTTTTTCAGAAACGACTTTTTTCCTTTCTTCGTTTTCTTCATCTTCTTCGCTGTCGTCATCTTTTTTAGAATCGCTCACGCTATTTTCATCGTCATCATCAAAGCTCCTGAAAAGCTCTTTAACCCTTCTTTCACGATTGATTAAAGCATCTTTATACGCATAAATAAAATCAATCAAATACGGCACCGAGCAAATCGCGTCTAAAATAATGTCTTCGCCCAAGCGGATTTGCTTGCTCAATTCAATCTCTTCATCTTTGCTTAAAAGTTTTATATCCCCCATCTCACGCAAATACATGCGCACCGGGCTATCGCTCCTGCTCCACTCTAAAAAATCCTTTTCTTTCAAAAAATCATAGCCATCTTCTAATTCTTCATCTAAAACTTTTTGCTTTTCTTCGGTGTTTTTAATCTTGTCAATCGCATTGAGTTTTTTAGCGTATTCTGAAGAGCTGACCAATTTCTTTTGGTATTTTTGGCACAATTCTTTGATTTTTTTGACTTGGGCTAGAGTGGGGACTTTCGTGCTGATTTGAATGATAGACTCATAAGAAACGCAATCGCTTAAGGAATTAGCGAACAATTCTTCTAACGCTTCATTAAAACTAAGCTTTTTAACAGGAACAAGTTCTTTCGCTTTAGCTTCTTTGATTTTGCTCTCTTTGGTTTTATTTTCTTTAATTTTGCTCTCTTTGGCTTTATTGTTTTCCTTAGTTTTATTTTCTTGTGCGACTTCTTGTGTGGCTTCTGCTTTGGCTTCCTGTTTAGCTCTTTTGGGGGCTTTTTCTTCGTTAGCTTTCTTTTTCATTGGACACTCCATAAAGTAAGAACCCATGCTTTCAATCAAAAGCTAGATCCATAAGATAAGATACACCTAATCCTCTACTATTTTACTAAAAAATAGCTTAAATTCTAATTATATTATTGGAATTTGGTTTTATTTCACCGAATATTGATCGCAAAACCATCAAAAAGCGTAACGCTAATCAAGCGATAGCCTTTAAAAAATGAGTTTAAAATAAAATTTAAAACCCCCATTTTTTAAAAAATAGGGTTTTTTTAATTGTTTGCGTTTAATAAAAACGAACCTTAAAGCTTATCCACCATGCTTTTTAAGAATTTCGCTGAAGTTTGAGCGCTTTTTTCTAAAAACGCATCAAAGCTCATGTTAGCTTCCTCATCAGCGTTATCGCTAATGCTCCTTAAAACACAGCATGGCACGCCAAATTTTTGGCACACAAACGCCACGCTCGCTCCCTCCATTTCCACCGCGCTCGCTTTAAACTCGCTAACTAAAAATTCTTTCCTCTCTTTGCTATGCACAAACTGATCGCCTGATGCGATGACGCCTTCTTTGAGCGCAATATGCTGCTCATTAGCGACTTTTTTAGCTAAAGCGTTCAAACTTCCGCTCGTTTCAATAAAAATCGTGCTTTCGGGGATAAACCCTAAAGGGTGATCAAACGCACTCAAATCCACATCATGCTGGACTAATTGGTTGGCCACTAACAAATCATTGATTTTTAAATCTTTAATTAAGCTTCCAGCCACCCCGCTAAAAAGCACCTTTTGAACGCCAAACGCTAAAATCATGCTTGTTGTGGTTAGAGTGGAATGCACCTTGCCAATCTTGCTATAAGCGACAATGATTTCCTTATTATGATAAACGCCTTTGTGGAAAACATTCCCTCCCAAAGGAATCTCTTCAAAACCCACGCCAAACAATTCTAAAATAGGGGTTATTTCTTCTCTCATCGCCCCTAAAATGCCAATTTTTTGCACCATTTTCTCCCCATCACACGTATTCTTCTAAAAATTCAATGGCTTCATCAAGCCCTTTATTATCCCCCACGCTTATGGTGGGCTTGTTGCTCAATCGCTTGTTAAGCCCCTTTAACACACTCCCACAGCCTAATTCAAAAAAGACATCCACTCGGTCGTTATTAGATTTCACGCAGTCTTGATAACGCACCGGCTGAGTGAGTTGCAAGCTCAATAGTTCAACGGCTTTTGCTTTGTTATGATACGCTTCGTTAGTCGCATTGGAGATGATTTCAAAATGGAATTTATCTTTCAGGCTTTTTTCTAGCAATTCCTGGAATTTAAAAATCATAGGCTCTAAAAAAGGGCAATGGCTCGCCACGCTCATTTCTAAAAAAACCACTCTTTTAGCCCCCATTTCCTTTAAAGTCGGCTCTAGGGCTTTCAAATCGTCTTTAATCCCGGCTAAAACCACTTGCATGCCACCATTGAAATTCGCGCACCACACGTTTTTGGTTCTTTGACACAGACTTAAAAGGCTTTCTTCAGAAACGCCCAAAACGACCATCATGGACGCGTCTTTATTCGCGCACGCTTCTTGCATCATTTTGCCTCTTTGGTGCGTGAGTTTAAGGGCTTTTTCAAAATTTAACGCCCCACTCAAAGACACCGCGCTCACTTCACCGAGCGAATGCCCTAAAGCAAAAACGGGTTTTAACCCCCCATTTGCTTGTTTGTTGAGCAACTGGTAAGCGATATAGCTCACTAAATAAATGGCAGGCTGGGTGTAAGCGCTCTCTTTTAAAAGCTCGTTTTCTTCAAAAAGCGTTTTTTTCATATCCACTTTAAGCGCGTTAGAAGCCCTTTCAAACAATTCTTTGGCTAGGGCGTGGCTCTCATAGAATGATTTTCCCATTCCTATACATTGCGAGCCTTGCCCTGGAAATAATAGCGCGTATTGCATGGTGTTATCCTTTAAGTTTTATTAATCCATAATTTGAGATTGTAATATAAAAGCCCTTAGTTTTGTTTAGAAACCATTAAAGTTTAAGGTTTATTTTAACTTATTTTTACTATAATTCTACTTTTTGAAGGACAGGTGGGTGAGTTGGCTGAAACCACATCCCTGCTAAGGATGCGTAGCCGTCAAGGTTACCGAGGGTTCGAATCCCTCCCTGTCCGCCAGCCTTTTTGCCTTTAAAAACTTTTTGTTTAGAATGTATTAACGAGACACCATAGTTTCTAAGCATTCCTTTTACGACACTCCTTTTACAGATTTTACAAATACAATATTAGGTTGGGTGAAGAGAGACACCCAGCCTAAACCCTATAAGGGTTGTAAAACGCAAAAAATATATATTGAATAAAAACATTAAAACGGAGTAAAAATGAAAAACCATCTGCCCTTTGATACTTTTTTAAAAAACCTTAAGACAAGCAATCGAACTTTAGATTTTTTCACCGATTGGCAAAAGTGTCTCAAAAATAAAAATGAAATAAGTATCGCTTTAAACCACTTGAATTTTTTACTTGGAAAAGATACAAAAGAGCTTAAAAATTGCATTAAAACACTTTTTAAAGAATATTCAAAAGCTTTTAATGTTTTAAATATTCTCATTGCTGTGAGAGATAAAGATGATATAGTGCGTGATGCTAATGGTAATTTTTATCGCCTACATTCTTATTTTGAAAATGATGAAAAAGTCTATGAGTTTATTCGTCAAACGGGGTTGGAGCAAATTTTTTGCAACAGAAACATTAAAGATTTAAATGATTTTGTTTTTGGTATAGAAGTGGGGCTTGATAGCAATGCAAGAAAAAATCGCAGCGGAAAGGCTATGGAAAATCATCTTAGCGGTCTTTTTGTCCAAGCCCAATTAAATTTTAAAAAACAAGTAGATATTAGAGAATTTAAGGATTTATGCCAAGCTTTTGGAAATGATATTAAAAAATTTGATTTTGTTATTTTTAGCAAAAATAAAACTTATTTTATAGAGGCTAATTTTTATACCATTAGTGGGAGCAAGCTTAATGAAGTCGCAAGATCCTATCAAGACTTAGCTTTAAAATTTGAAGCATTCCCCAATTACGAATTTATTTGGATAACTGATGGCACAGGTTGGCTAGATGCTAAAAGCAAACTCCAAGAAGCTTACAAATCTGTAGAAATCTATAACTTAAGCTATGTGAATGATTTTATATCAAAGGTGCAAGAATGATAATCGCGCATTCTAATGAAATCGCACACCCCATTTTTAAAAGCACAGACGAGCTTTTCACCCTTTATCAAGGGGATTGTAATGAGGTTTTGCTCCAATTTGAAAATGCTTTTGATTTGATTTTTGCCGATCCGCCTTATTTCCTTTCTAATGACGGCTTAAGTATACAGAGCGGTAAGATTGTGAGCGTCAATAAAGGCGATTGGGATAAAGAAAATGGGATTAACGATATTGATGAGTTTAATTACCAGTGGATCAACAACGCCAAAAAGGCTTTAAAAAATACAGGGAGTCTTTTAATCAGCGGGACTTACCACAACCTTTTTTCTTTGGGGCGTATTTTACAAAAATTGGATTTTAAGATTTTAAACCTCATCACCTGGCAAAAAACCAACCCTCCTCCCAATTTCAGCTGCCGTTATTTGACGCATTCGGCTGAGCAAATCATTTGGGCGAGGAAAAGCTACAAGCACAAGCATGTTTTTAACTATGAGATTTTAAAAAAGATCAATAACGATAAACAAATGCGCGATGTGTGGAATTTCCCAGCGATCGCTCCTTGGGAAAAAGCAAATGGCAAGCACCCCACTCAAAAACCTCTCGCGCTGTTGGTGCGCTTGCTTTTAATGGCGAGCGATGAAAATTCCCTCATTGGCGATCCTTTTAGCGGGAGCTCTACCACAGGCATTGCGGCTAATCTTTTGAAAAGGGAATTTATCGGCATAGAAAAAGAAAGCGGATTTATCAAAATATCCATGGACAGAAAAATAGAATTAGACGCTCGCTATAAAGAAATCCGATCTAAAATCAAAGATTTAAACCACCAGTAAGCCCTTTTTTAAGCCGCTTTAAGCGTTATACTTTTGGGATTTTACCTCAAAATGGGATTCTATTTTCACCCATTCCTTACAAAGGATATTTTCATGCCCAAAAAGCCAGTGTTTGGGGCCAATAATGATTTTTTCTGGATTGTTTATCAAATAGGCCGCCCACCAGCTATAAGTGCTGTTAGCGATAATGCCATGCTTGCAAGATTGCATGAGCAACATATCCCAATACGCCTCTTCTTCTTTATCCCTAGTGGTCATGTCCATAAAAGGGTAGCCAAGATCAAGGTTTTGCGTGAATTCTAAGTCTTCGCAAAACACAAAAAGCTCCATGCTTGGCACGCGCTTTGCCATATACTCAAGCGCCTTTTTTTGATAATCAATACCAAGCTGACAGCCAATCCCCACATAATCCCCTCTTCTTATATGCACAAACACGCTGTTTTTAGCGGTTAAAATCAAAGAAAGCTTGCACTGATATTCTTCCTCTTTTTTTTTATTAGTTTTATTATTTTCGGGGGGGGGGGGTAGGGGTGAAGGTTTGCTTGATTAAAGGGGATATAGCATCAAAATATCGTGGATCTTGGAAATAGCCAAAAAAATAAGTCAAGCGGCTTGGCTTTAACAATTTAGGCTCGTATTCAAAAACGATTTCTTGACTCACCCTGTCAAATCCCATGCATTTGAGCGCCTCTCTTACTAGCTTGGGGAGGTGTTGCATTTTAGCGATAGCGATTTCTTTTTCACTCGCATAGGGCAAATCAATAGGGAAAAGCTCTAATTGCATTTTCCTATTGCTCCAATCAAAAGAAGTAATATCCAATAGCACGGGCGTATTAGAGTGTTTTTGCAAACTTTTAGCGAAAGCGTACTGGAACATTTGATTCCCAAGCCCCCCACAAATTTGCACCACCTTAAAAGCCATTCAATCCCTTTGTTTTTCAAATAAAACGCCTATTTTAGCCAACTTTAAAGCCCTTTTTCAATAAAAGCCTAAAAAGTGGGGTAACGCTTTCAAATCATTTGAATTTTTTATTTGAAAAAGACGCGTATGAGGGTTCTAGTAAGCGTTCTTGGTATTCTAAAAGAATCCTGTCTTCGCTATTGAGCGAGTAGGCTTCATCGTATTTGCGCTTGATGATGCCTTTTAAAATGGTGTGCTGGACCTGGTATTTATCTTCTTTAAGCATTTCATCGACTAAAGCGTAAAGCTGGATGTCTTGAATGAGTAAATCTGAAATTTTAACGCTCTCTTTATCAAACAATTCTTCATTAGCGCAATATTCATTCACTAAAATAAGCACTCGGTTATACACGTCCGATGCGATTTTAGCGTTTAGGGTTTTATAAATGTAATCTTTGATTTTTTTGAGCTGCTCTTCTAAATCTTCACTGGCCTTGCTCGCTAAGGCTAAAATGCTTAAGATTTGAACTAGAGTCATCATTTTATGGCTTAAAGAGCGGGTGTGCCATTTAATGAGAAAACGCATGAAATAAGACATTTTGACAGAAAGACTACAGGGGAGGGTGTTTTTCTTAGGTTTTGGCATGCTTAGTTTCTTTTAAAAAAGGATTTTGTGGTTTAATTATATAACTTTAAAACTAATTCTAGGAGTATAGAGATGAAAACATTCAAAAAAGGCGTAATCTTAGACGCTAAAAGCGTGGGGTTAAAAGCGCTAGAAGTTTTAAAAGAAGTGGCGGATTTTGATTTTTATGAGGTTACTCTGCCCAATCAAGTGGTTGAACGTTGCAAAGACGCTGAAATAATGGTATTGAATAAAGTCGTTATCACTCAAGAGGTTTTAAGCCAATTGCCTAAACTCAAACTCATTTGCATCACCGCTACAGGCACGGATAATGTAGATATAAAAAGCGCGAAAGCTTTAGGCATAGAAGTCAAAAATGTGAGCGCTTATTCTACAGAATCCGTAGCCCAGCACACTTTAGCGTGCGCGTTGTCTTTGTTGGGGAGAATCAATGATTACGATCGTTACTGCAAAAGCGGAGAATATAGTCAAAGCGATATTTTTACGCACATTAGCGATATAAAAATGGGGCTTATTAAAGGGGGTCAATGGGGGGTTATTGGTTTAGGCGCAATCGGTAAAAGAGTCGCCAAACTCGCTCAAGCTTTCGGGGCAAAGGTGGTGTATTATTCCCCTAAAGATAAAAAAGAAGAGTATGAGCGCTTGAGTTTAGAAGAATTGCTTAAAACAAGCGATATTATCAGCATTCATGCCCCCTTAAATGAAAGCACGCGCGATTTAATCGCTCTCAAAGAATTGCAAAGCCTAAAAGATGGGGCGATTTTAATCAATGTGGGGCGTGGGGGCATTGTGAATGAAAAGGATTTGGCTTTAACTTTAGAAACCAAAGATTTGTATTACGCGAGCGATGTGTTTGTGAAAGAGCCTTTTGAAAAAGATCATGCGTTTTTGAACCCAAAGATCCAAAATAAATTGCTTTTAACCCCCCATATCGCATGGGCGTATAGCGACAGCTTGAAAACCTTGGTAGAAAAAACCAAAGAAAATATCCGGGACTTTTTAGCTTCTCAAAAATAAACGCAAAAAAAGGGGGGGGTTGTTGGGATTTTTCCCTTTTTACCATAAAATAAAATCTAAAAAATGGAGTAGGGTTTAATCGTTTTTAACCAAATCAAGAAAAAGCCTTTAGGTGGATTGACCCCCAAAGGCTTTTATTAAAGAGAACGATTACATCTTAGAAATATCAATTTTAAAGGTGTGGATTTCATCTTCTAAAAAGACTTTAACCACCACCACGCCCGGGGTTTTAAGGTTTTTGGTATCCACTACCACAAACCCTCCCCTAGCCTTACCTTCAACATTAAGGGTATTGTTTTTAAGGTAATTGATCGCTAGGATTTTTAAAGCTTGGCGGCTTTCTTGCATGACTTCTTGCTCTTCTACATCATCCATCATCATCATGCCAAAGCCTGGCCCATACATGCCCATTCCCCCATACATCATGCCGTTATAAGCTAAAAAACTCCCTTGCCCGTAATAAAACATAGGCGGGGTGATCATATTGATATTATCAATAGGAGCGGTCGGCACGCTGATATTAAAACTTTGTAAAATACCCTCAAAATCAAAACTGGATTTCATCACCTGTCTCAAGCTTAAGACCGGTAAATTCGTTTGGTTGATAGACACCGAAATGGCTTTACGGCTAAACACCACAGGATTTCCCTCTATAACTTGCGCCGCTACATACAGCACTAAGGGGGATTCATTCAAACCTTTCAATTTGCTTTGAGCGATTTCTAGCTGGACTTTAGATTTGGCTTGCGTGGAAGTCATCACTTGAATCCCATTATTATAAGATGTAACATGTTCAGGCGTGATCTTATAGCTCGCACAAGCGCTCATCAGTAAGGCTATCGCTACTAAAACGATTCTTTTCATCAAAATCCCTTTCATTCAAAGTTTAATCTTCGTTTAGAATTTCCTTATTATAGTGTAGTTTGACTTAAAATTGAGATTTTATTAGGAATAAGGGCTTAAAAAAGATTTAATGTAGGCTTTCTAACCACAAAAGAATAGAAGATTTGATCTCATTGAGTTTTAAAACTTCTTGGTGCTTGATCCCTCTTTCAAATAAATCATCAAGGCGCTGGCTATCTGGGGTATTGTAGCTGTTTTTAAGCGTTTCTAGGGCGGTTTTATCGTCTTTTTTTTGCTCATTCAGGGCTAAAAGGGTGGTGCTAGGGAATTTTTCATAAGAAGCGGTGGCGGAAACAAGGGTTTTTTCGTGGGTTTTCAAGCTGGCGTTTAAAGCGGTGGCGGTGTGGGGGTCAATCAGGTATTGGTGCTCTGCATAAACTTCTTGAATGGTTTTCAAACAGGCTTCATCTGAGCAGCTCGCACAAGAAAAATGCTCCTGTAAAAGGGCTAATTCTTTAGGCTTTAAGGCGTAAAATTTCTCTTCTTCTAAAGCTTGCATCAATTCTAGCGTGCGTTCAAACCCAAAAAGGCTAAAAAGCGCCCTTTCCACGTTAGAGCTTTTTAAAATATCCATAGCCGGCGAGTAAGTTTGCTTTAAAGAGCGGTGGGTTAAATCGTAACGGCCTGTCTCTATAAACTCCCTTAAAACATCATTGCTGTTGGTTACGACCTTGATTTTAGCGATATTCAAGCCCATTTTTTGAGCGTAAAACGCCCCTAAAGCGTTCCCAAAATTACCGCTGGGTATGGCTAGGGTGATTTTTTCTTTAGAATTGATCGCGCCTTTTTTATACAATTCTAAAAAGCCCCAAATATGATAGACGATTTGAAAAGCGATGCGCCCAAAATTCACGGAATTAGCCACGCTTAATTTCAATTGGTGCGTTTTTAGGGCTTCGTTAAAATCATCGTCTTTTAAAAGGTTTTTGAGCGCGTTTTGCGCATCATCAAAATCCCCACTCACCCCAAAGACCTTTAAATTGCTAGCGCTTTGGGTAACCATTTGGAGTTTTTGGACTAAACTTGTGCCGTCTTTGGGGTATAAACACACCACAAAAACATTAGGCATGCCCGCCAGACTTTCTAAAGTCGCAGGGCCGGTATCCCCGCTTGTAGAAACGAGCATTAAATACTTTTCATTTTTCCCTACCGCTAGGTTAGAAAACAAGCTCGCTAAAGGCTGTAACGCCATGTCTTTAAACGCCAAACTAGGCCCATGGTAGAGCTCTTGGACAAAAAGCCTTTCATTGAGCGCAAAAATAGGGGCTGGGTTTTTAGGGTTATCAAAATTTTCATAGCGTTTTAAAGCGTCTGTCAATAAACCCTTAGGAATCTCTAAACCCAACCGCTCAAACACGCATTCTACCAGCTCGTTATAGCTCAGATTCAAACAATCTTGCCATTCTAGCGTTTCAAAACGCTCTAAAGTGTAAAGCCCGCCTTTGGGGGCGTTGGGGTTTAATATTGCTTCAATAAAATCAATCTTTTTTTCTTTCAAAGAGCGCGTGGGGACAAAAGGCATGATAATTCCTTTTTATATTTGGATAATTTCAAGTCGTAGCATACCCTAAAAGAGCGAATGCAACCTTAAAATGGTTTTTAATGAGAATGATTGATCGCCTTTTAATCCAGTTTAATTTTGGATTTATGCTTATAATACTACAATGCGGTTTAAAATTTTGTCGCAAATGGGCAAAAAATTCATCATAGTAAGGTTGTGTTTTGTCTAAAGGTTTGAGTATCGGTAATAAAATCATATTGTGGGTGGCGTTGATTGTGATCGTGTGCGTGAGCATTTTAGGGGTGTCCTTGAACAGCAGGGTGAAAGAGATTTTAAAAGAAAACACCTTGCGTTCTATGCAAGATAGTTTGCATTTTAAGGTTAAGGAAGTGCAAGGGGTTTTGGAAAACACCTATACGAGCATGGGCATTGTCAAAGAAATGCTCCCTAAAGACACCAAAAGAGAAATCAAAATCCAATTGTTAAAAAACTTCATTTTAGCCAATTCGCATGTCGCTGGGGTGAGCATGTTTTTTAAAAACAGAGAAGATTTAAGATTAACGCTTTTAAGGGATAACAATACGATTAAGCTAGTGGAAAACCCGTCATTAGGGAATAACCCTTTAGCGCAAAAAGCGATGAAAAATAAAGAAATTTCTAAAAGCTTGCCTTATTATAGGAAAATGCCTAATGGGGCGGAAGTTTATGGGGTTGATATTCTTTTACCTTTATTGAATGAGAACGCTCAAGAGGTTGTAGGGGCTTTGATGGTTTTTATTTCCATTGACAGCTTCAGTAATGAAATCACTAAAAACAGGAGCGATTTATTTTTAATTGGCGTTAAAGGTAAAGTGCTTTTGAGCGCGAATAAGAGTTTGCAAGACAAATCTATCGCCGAAATTTATAAGAGCGTGCCTAAAACCACTAATGAAGTGATGGCTATTTTAGAAAACGGCTCTAAAGCGACTTTAGAATACTTGGATCCCTTCAGCCATAAGGAAAATTTCTTAGCCGTTGAAACCTTTAAAATGCTAGGCAAAACAGAAAGTAAAGACAATCTTAATTGGATGATCGCTTTAATCATTGAAAAAGACAAGGTCTATGAGCAAGTGGGATCGGTGCGTTTTGTGGTAATTATAGCGAGCGCGATCATGGTGTTAGCCTTGATTATAGCGATCACCCTCTTAATGCGAGCGATTGTAAGCAGTCGTTTGGAAGTCGTTTCTAGCACCTTGTCTCATTTCTTTAAATTATTGAACAATCAAGCCCATTCCAGCGATATTAAATTGATTGAAGCGAAATCCAATGACGAATTAGGGCGCATGCAAACAGCGATCAATAAAAATATCTTGCAAACCCAAAAAACCATGCAAGAAGACAGGCAAGCCGTCCAAGACACCATTAAAGTGGTTTCAGACGTGAAAGCAGGGAATTTTGCGGTGCGCATCACGGCTGATCCCGCAAGCCCTGATTTGAAAGAATTGAGAGACGCGCTAAACGGGATCATGGATTATTTGCAAGAAAGCGTAGGGACTCACATGCCAAGCATTTTCAAAATCTTTGAAAGCTATTCTGGTTTGGATTTTAGAGGCCGGATCCAAAACGCTTCGGGTAGGGTGGAATTGGTTACTAACGCTTTAGGGCAAGAAATCCAAAAAATGCTAGAAACTTCATCTAATTTTGCCAAAGATTTAGCGAACGATAGTGCGAATTTAAAGGAATGCGTGCAAAATTTAGAAAAGGCTTCAAACTCCCAACACAAAAGCTTGATGGAAACTTCCAAAACGATAGAAAATATCACCACTTCCATTCAAGGCGTGAGCTCTCAAAGTGAAGCCATGATTGAACAAGGGCAAGACATTAAAAGCATTGTAGAAATCATTAGAGACATCGCTGATCAAACGAATTTATTAGCCCTAAATGCTGCTATTGAAGCCGCAAGGGCCGGCGAGCATGGCAGAGGCTTTGCGGTGGTGGCTGATGAAGTTAGGAAGCTCGCTGAAAGGACGCAAAAATCGCTCAGCGAAATTGAAGCCAATATCAATATTTTAGTTCAAAGCATTTCAGACACGAGCGAGAGCATTAAAAACCAGGTTAAAGAAGTAGAAGAGATCAACGCTTCTATTGAAGCCTTAAGATCGGTTACTGAGGGCAATCTAAAAATCGCTAGCGATTCTTTAGAAATCAGTCAAGAAATTGACAAAGTCTCTAACGATATTTTAGAAGATGTGAATAAAAAGCAGTTTTAATGCTCATTCATATTTGTTGCTCAGTGGATAACCTTTATTTTTTAAAAAAGGCTAAAGAGGCTTTTGCGGGTGAAAAAATTGTAGGGTTTTTTTATAACCCCAATATCCACCCTTATAGCGAATACTTGTTGCGTTTAGAAGACGTGAAACGCACTTGCGAGATGCTAGGAATTGAATTGCTTGAAGGCGATTATGAATTAGAAAAATTTTTAGATAAAGCTAAGGGTAAGGAATTGTTAGGGGAAAAAAGCGAGCGCTGTTTTGAGTGCTTTGACTTACGCTTAGAAGCGAGCGCGTTGAAAGCCTTTGAATTAGGGGAAGAAAAATTCACCACCACCTTACTCACAAGCCCTAAAAAAGACCCTAACCAGCTCATCGCTAAGGGGCAACACATCGCGCAAAGGCACAATTTGGAATTTGTTGTGTTTAGAAACGATAATTTTGAACATTTTAAGAGCGAGTTGGATTTAAACTTGCAAGCTTTAGCGAGAGAAAACGAGCTTTATCGGCAAAATTATTGCGGTTGTCAATTCGCTTTAAAAATCCAAAAAGAATCCCAAAATAGAAGCCCCTTTGAGCTTTACTCGCCTTTAAAACGCCAGATTTTACCCGCAAGCGTTGAAGAAAGAACGCAAGTTTTTAGAGCGTTGGAAGCGGCTAAAAAGAATGGCAATAAGCCTTTTTTAGCCCAAAAAACGATCGCAACTTACCGCTTATTGAATGGGGGCGTGTGGCTTTCTAAAAATTCAAACCCTTTGAATTGTTGCATTTTAGCGCGCTCTAAAAGTAAGGCTAAAGTTAGGATCAACGATTTAAGGTGGGTTTTTTCTCAGCGTTTGAGCGCGCTAGTGGGTTATAGCCAAAGAGATGAAACCTTGTTTTTAACTTTAGAAGGCCTTAACACCCTTATGGCAAAAAACTACGATACTTTAAAAGAGTTAAACCTTAACCCCTTAAATTATGAAGAAGAGTTGTCTTTAAGGGCGTTAGTGAGCGGGAGCGAGAGCGTTAACCCTATTATCGTGCTAGAAGAACGCATAGAAAAAACCCTTTTTGTAGAAATTAAAAGTATTTTTCAAGAAGAAAAGGTGTTTTATTTGCTGTAAGCTAAATTTTAAAATATAGCGTTGTGTGTGAGTGGGGATTATAGCAAAAACATGCAAGTAATTTAAAGTTAATTTAAGATAATTAGGCACAATAGCCGTAAAAAGTTTAAGGCTGTATTTGAAAACTCTATTTAGTGTTTATCTCTTTTTATTGTTGAATCCACTCTTTTTAGAAGCTAAAGAAATCACTTGGTCTCAATTCTTGGAAAATTTTAAAAACAAGAATGAAGACGACAAACCTAAACCCCTAATTATTGAAAAAAACAATGAAAAACAGAAAATCCTAGACAAAAACCAACAAATCTTAAAAAGGGCTTTGGAAAAAAGCCTTAAATTTTTCTTTATTTTTGGATACAACTATTCGCAAGCCACTTTTTCAACTTCTAACCAAACCTTGACTCTTGTAGCTAATAGCATAGGGTTTAACACCGCTACGGGCTTGGAGCATTTTTTAAGAAACCACCCTAAAGTCGGTTTTAGAATCTTTAGCGTCTATAACTATTTCCATTCTGTTTCGCTCTCTCAGCCCCAAATCCTAATGGTGCAAAATTACGGAGGCGCGTTAGATTTTTCTTGGATTTTTGTAGATAAAAATATTTATCGTTTTAGGAGTTATTTAGGGATTGCTTTAGAACAAGGGGTGTTGTTAGTGGATACGATTAAACCAAGTGCTATCACAACGATTATCCCAAGAACCAAAAAAACCTTTTTCCAAGCCCCTTTGCGTTTTGGTTTTATCGTGGATTTTATCGGCTATTTGTCCCTGCAATTAGGGATTGAAATGCCCTTAGTGAGGAATGTTTTTTACACCTACAATAACCATCAAGAAAGATTCAAACCACGATTTAACGCTAATCTTTCTTTAATCGTTTCGTTTTAGTCCCCCCTTTCCCCCTTTTCAATAAGCCCATGATTTTCCTAGGGTATTTTAAAAGCATGGAAAAAACATTCGCTTGAATGCCGTTTTCTTGGCATGCTCTCAAATTTTCTTTATTCCTTAATAAAAGGCTTTTAAACCCGCTTGCGCTAACCCCACCGGTGCGCATCACCACTAACACTTCTTTCAAATAAGAAAAGCTTATTTTTTGCACCACAAACAAGCGGATGATCATCTCAAAATCCGCTGAAATCTTATAATCGGTTTTGTATAAGCCGTAGCGTTCATAAATGGCTTTTTTGACAAAAAGTGTGGGGTGCGCTGGCACTACGCCATAAAGCAAGGTTTTAGGGCTAAACTCCCCGCTCTCATAATAGCGCACCACTTTTTCTAAACAATCAGGTTTGACAAACACCAGATCCGCATACACGCTATCGCAATTTTTGTTTTCAAACTCATGCACCACTTTTTCTATTACAAACTCATCAGCATAAAAATCATCGCTATTCAATAAAGCGATAATATCCCCACTAGAACGCTTTATGCCCTTATTCATAGCGTCATAAATGCCCTTATCTTTTTCGCTCACCACACAAGCGATTTTGTCTCTATATTTTTGAATGATTTCTAAAGTGCTATCCGCACTAGATCCGTCTATAATGATGTATTCAATGTTTTTATAAGTTTGATGAAGCACGGAAAGAATGGTGTCTTCAATGGTCTTTTCGCTATTAAAACACGCCGTGATCACAGAAACTTTTAACAATTCAACCCTTTTTTAATAAACTCCCCCTAATTAAGTTTTAAATAAGTTCACTTGTTTGTCTAAATTCATGGTCGTTCCACTCACATGCGTAGCGATATTTAAAATATCTGAAGAATCCGCTAAAGTTTTAGAAGCCACTTTTTCCACATCTGCAAAATCGCTTACCATAGCTTCAATTTGGTGTCCGGATTTGGCGTAATCGTCCATGCTTTGATTGCTGTCTCGCACGACTGAGCTTAAATTAGAACTCATTTTTTCGTAAGTTTCTTGCACGCTTTTACTCATATCGCTCAAGCGCTCCATTTTTTGCGAATTGAGATTCATTTGCGAACTCACATCATTGATTTCTTGGACAATCACCATGATAGTGGAATTGATTTCAGCTAAAGATTTTTGAGTGCGCCCGGCTAAATTCCTAACTTCATCAGCCACCACCGCAAAGCCTCTGCCATGCTCGCCGGCCCTTGCGGCTTCAATAGCAGCGTTTAGGGCTAAAAGATTCGTCTGATCGGCAATATCATTGATAATATCCAAAATGGATTTGACATCATCAGCGTTACGGCTTAGCTGCTCCACTTTGCTAGAGAGCTCCTCTTCAGTGTGTGCGCTCTCTATGATTTGAGAAAATAAATCCCCAATCGCATCCTTGCTCTCTTTGACAAGCCCTTGCGTTTCAATCAAGCGCTTCCTTAACCCTTGAGACTGCTCTATGGAAGTATTCATCATGTTCGCTACATCCGTGGCTTTATTTTTTACGGAATTTAGGGTGGTTGATGAATTTTTCATGCTCTTTTGGGTTTCTTGCACGATTTGGACTAATTTATCCATTGAAGTTTTATTGGAAGTGGAAATGCCTTTAATCTCTTCCATAATCAAGCGGGCGTTTTCCACAAACAAATTGATCCCACGACCCACTTGTGAGATTTCATCGTTGCGATCACCCACATCAATTTTGGCTCTCAAATCCTTATCCCCATGGCTAAAAGCGTTGATTTTAAGGACCAGTTCATCAATGCGTTTCACGATCCTTAATTTAGCGTATATGAGCGTCAAAACCACTAACGCTATCGTCGCTGTCAGTATCCAAAGGAATAATTTCGTGGTGTTTTCATTAAAAACCTTATTCACGCCTTCTTTAATCGCTTTATTTTCGGTGTTAATGTCAGTGTAATAAGAAGTCGCTGCGATCACCATTTGAGACACCTCGTCATAATGCGAGTAGGCGAATTTTTTCTCCGGCACGCCTCCATCGTATTTAGGCATTTTATAATAAGTGTAGCCTCCCCCTTTTTTAGCCGCTTCCAAATACCCCCTAACGTAATACACCCCATCAACGCTCTGAGCGTCAAGCCCTGATTGGCCTACGGTTTTAGGATTGACCGGATCAAACAGCACTACCCCGTTTTTATCCACCACCACCAAAATCATGCCCTTATCGTCGTTGATGCGTTTGAAATAATCTAGCGCCATTTTTCTTGCAGTGACATTGTCAAAATTTTTGTAATACTCATGAATGCCCTGTTCAAGAATTTTTGTCATGTAAGCGAGCGTTTTTTCACGCTTTTTGTATTGCCCGGTTTCTAAATGCTCCATGAGTTGCGCTAACACATCTTTTTGTATAACCTTTACAAAACCAATAAAAAGCCCCCCTAAACCCAAAAGAGCGGCTAGCACGACAAACATAATACGAGTCCCTAGCGAAGCAAATACTGAAGCAAACATCATTTATCTCCTATCAATCATTTTTAAGTCAAACCCTAATTTGAGAGTTCAGCCTCCAAATGCACCCCCCCCCCCCCCGAAAAATGAGTGGCGCAAAACAAGATTAAAAATCCGGTTGTTTGAAAACCGCTGAAAAAAGCGAAAAGCCAACAATCTAGGATTATAGAACATTCCTTTTTAAGTTAGGCTTAAAGAATAAATAATAAAAATAAAAAATCTTATTCAACTTCACTTTCCTTAATGGATTTGACATTCAAAGTCCTCCCGTCTTTTGAAGTGGGGATTTTGATGCTCCCCTCTTTTAATTTTTCTGCCAGTTTTTCCAACAACGGGTTTTTGAAATCGTAGTGGATGATTTCCCAATTACCCTCCAATTCAGGGGTTACCTTCCCACCTTTTTCTTCCGTGATGTATTTGACAATCAAATCCCGTATTTGCCCGTTATCTTGCAATGCATCGTAAGAATCATAATACCTATCAGCGTCTGTAACCAGCTTTAAAGTCGTGGATAATGTCCCGAATCGGTAATTGTTGATCGCTAATTTATACACCGCTTTAGGGTTAATGGGTTTGTTGTTGATTGTCGGATTAATAATTCTTTGTCCGGCGGGTTTTGTAACATCAACCTGGTATTTCACGCCAGAAAACATGTCAAAGTTATAGCCGCGAATGTTTTCATTAAAACTGATCGTCAAATCTCCTGGTTGCAACTGGTTGTAAAATCGGTATGACCATTCCATGTATTTCAACAGGTTTTCACCCGTGATATGCACTCCAATGAGCGTGTTAGCGAACTTGTAAATATAGGCGACATCTTTTCTTTTGAAAGGCCCTTTTTTCAAATTCGCCCCAAAATTGAATAAGGCTGCCGCTGAAACATCGGCTTTTGCGTAATATTTTTGCACTTTATTAATCAATTCTATCACCGGTGTTTCTTGCAAGGCGGCGGTGGGCATCGTGGTGATTTTTTCTTCTCCTGTGATAAAATCAGGCCTGTCAATAAAGGTTTTTGTAACTTCGCCAACCACTTCATTAGCGTATTCTTTTGATTTTTTATCCACATATTCGTATTTTTTCGCTAATTCTTCATCTTCTGGCACGCCTTTTGTGGGTAAATTTTCAGTCGTTATGGTTTTTTTCTTCGTTTTAGTGTCAAATACCACCACGCCTTTTGCCAAATAAGCCCCATACGCTCCAGGCTCAATGGTATGTACTTTTCCCACTTTAGTGTTATAAACCGCATGCTCATGCCCGGCAAAAATGATGTCAAATTGCGGGAATTTTTTCGCCAAATCCGGTATCCCATCGCCACCTTTCTCATCTTCTTGCCCCAAATGAAAAGCACCAATCAAAATATCATACTTCCCTTTTAACTCTTTCAAGGTCTTTTTTAACGCTTCTTCAGCGTCCAAAAATTTCAATCCTGCAAAATGTTCAGGCGTAGAAGCCTCCCAAGTTGGGATGTGCGGCACCAAAAACCCCACAACCGCCACCCTCACGCCATCAATTTTTTTAATCATATAAGGCTTCACAAACGGCTTATTGTCCGCAATTTTGATAATATTTGCATTCACGACATCGCCATTAAACCCCTTAATATTTTTTTCTAAAAAATCTTTACTGAAATTAAACTCATGATTGCCAAGCACACGAACATCAAATTTCAAATCGTTTTCAGCTAAAACTAGCGGGTGAATAGGCTCATCATTAAACAACTCCGCGCTATTACCCTGCAACAAATCCCCGCTGTCAATCAAAACCACATTTTTATTCTCAGCCCTTTGCTTTTTGATTAAAGTCGCAATCCTTGTCAAGCCGTTATTGGGTTTTTGTTCCCCCACCGCATAATCATACGAAAAAAGCCGCCCATGAATGTCTGAAGTTTCTAAAAACACGATTTTGACTTCTTTTGCAGATATTGAAAGTGTTAGCGTTAAAAAGATGACTAAAATTAACTTTCTCATTGAAATCCTTCCATAAAACAGAGATTCATAACGATAATTTTTACATAATATTAACGCTGATGCGATGATTTTGATTGGAATGTAACGCCTAAAACGGATAAAATGGGTAAGGGGATAGGGGAGTAAAATCATTCCCCCACCAATCAAACCCCCACTTCAGACCACTCAGTGCGTTTGTCTAAAAAAGCGCGTGCTAAATTCTTAGCACCCTCTAAAGTGTGGTTAGCCGCCCAACCGCATTGCTTTTCATTGCTCGCAGGCACTTCTGTAGCCTTTAACACATCTTGCATCGTCTTTTCTAAAACCTCTAAAATCTCTGTGTAATTGTCATGGTTTAACACCGTGAGATAAAATCCCGTTTGGCAACCCATAGGCGACCAATCCACGACATAACTGGCATGGTTACGGATAATTTCAGCGACTAAATGCTCTAAAGAGTGTAGGCTAGGCATGTCCATGTGATCTTGGTTGGGTTGCTTGAAGCGCACATCGTATTTGACAATCACATCCCCATTAGTGCCCTTTTTGCGATCAGCGACACGCACATAAGGGGCTTTGACTTTGGTGTGATCCAAATTGAAACTCTCTACATTCATTTTCATGTTTTTAACTCCTTTATTCATAAATTGTAATGAAACTTTAGCCTATTTTAGCGAACGCTTGCTCTAAATCTTCTAACAAATCCTGTTCATGCTCAATCCCTACAGACAAGCGCACCAAGCCATCTCTAATCCCTGCGGCTTCTCGTTGTTCTTTAGGGATACACGCATGGGTCATAAACGCTGGAATCCCCACCAAGCTTTCCACCCCGCCCAAACTCTCGCCTAAAATGAATAATTTAAGGCTTTCTACAAAAAGAGCCGCCTCGCTGTCATTTTTGAGAGTGAAAGAGAGCATCCCGCTAAAGCCACGCATTTGGGCTTTGGCTAGCTCGTAATTAGGGTGGGTGGGTAGGCCCGGGTAATAAACCCTTTCCACTTTAGGGTGTTTTTCTAAAAATTCAGCCACGCAAAGGGCGTTTTTTTGATGGGCTTGCATGCGTAATCCCAGCGTTTTAATCCCTCTTTGCAACAGCCAACTGTCTTGAGGGCCTAAAACCCCACCGATAGCGTTTTGGAAAAAAGCGATCTCTTGGGCTAACGCTTCATTATTGGTGGTTACAAGCCCAGCGACCACATCGCTATGACCGCCTAAGTATTTTGTGCCGCTATGCACCACAATATCCGCTCCCAAAAGAAGCGGGTTTTGATAATAGGGGGTGGCAAAGGTGTTATCCACGATAGTGAGCAAATTATGATCTTTAGCGACACTAGCGCATTGCGCTAAATCCGTGATTTTAAGCAAGGGGTTACTAGGGGTTTCTAAATAAAGGGCTTTGGTGTTGGGTTTGATAGCCTTTTTGATTTGGGATATATCGCTAGTGTCTATAATGGTGCAAGAAAGCCCGTTTTTGACAAGCACTTTATTAAACAAGCGGAAAGTCCCCCCATAAACATCATCGCCCAATAACACATGATCGCCTGATTGCAAGAGGGAAAAAACGGCGTGGATTCCAGCTAGGCCAGAGGCAAAAGCAAACCCCTTAACCCCCCCCTCTAAATCAGCGATGAGTTCTTCTAAAGCAAAGCGCGTGGGGTTGCCTGAGCGAGAGTATTCATAGCCTTTATGGTGGCCTATGGCGTCTTGGCGGTAGGTGGAAGTTTGATAAATAGGCACGCTCACCGCCCCCGTTGTCGTGTCTTCACTAATGCCCCCATGGATTAATTTGGTTTGCATGTGCATGGTTTTTCCTTTTGATGAATTTATAAATAAATACCTTTAGAAAGATAACGATCGGCAACATCCGGGAAAATGGTTAAAACCTGGCTGCCTTCGGGGAGGCGTTGCACTTCTTTCAATGCTGCCACAAAAGCTGCCCCGCTAGAGCTCCCCACTAATAAGCCGTTTTTTTTGGCTAACTTCCTAGTGTAGCTAAAACCCTCTTCATCTGAGATCGTTTCAAAGCCATCAATATCCAAGTTTGCAAAAAAAGGAGGGATGAATTCCACGCCAATACCCTCAATCTCATGAGGCCCAGGCTCTCCCCCATTCAAAATAGAACCCTCCGGCTCCACCCCAATCAAGCGGATATTAGGGATGCGTTCTTTCAAATACCTAGCCGTGCCCGCAAAAGTGCCACCACTCCCTATCCCGGCTACAAAGCTCGTAAAATTTATGCCTAATTCTTGGACAATCTCAGGAGCTAGGGTGTGGTAGTAAGCGTTAGGATTATCAGGGTTTTCAAATTGTAAGGGCAAATAGCTATCAGGGATACTTTCGGCTAGCTCTTTACTTTTTTTAATGGCGCCAGAAATCCCCTCGCTAGTAGGCGTGTTGATCACTAAAGCCCCCAAAGCCCTCATGATCTGCTGTTTTTCTGTGCTGAATTTTTCCGGGACAACAAAGATAGTTTTGAGATGGTGCTTGATTGCCACTAAAGCTAGAGCGATGCCGGTATTGCCTGCGGTAGGCTCAATGATGGTTGTTTTAGAAGTGATTTTGCCAGTTTTAAACCCTTCTTCTATAAGGTATTGGCCTAAGCGATCTTTAACGCTCCCTCCTGGGTTTAAATGCTCCAGTTTGGCGTAAATAGCGGAATTTAATGGAATGGGGTAATCCTTGTTAGTGAATTTAAAAACGGGAGTGCGGCCTATGGCGTCTTGCATTGCGGTAAGGATCATGATTCCTCCTATAATAAAAATAACAATAACTCAATTTTAGCGATTATGCCTAAACTCGTTAAATGGAATAAGTTTAGGATAAAATGTTGGTTTATTGAGATGGATTAAGTAGCTTTCAATGAAAACGATAGAATGGAATGAGGAGCAAAGAAAAGCGTTCCAAGACTTGTTAAGAGAGTTTGTAGCGTTAATAGACGCTAAAATGCAAGAGGAAAAGCAAACAGGCAAAACCCCAAAGATACCAAGGTATGCTTCATGCCAAAACGGGCTGAACAAGTTTTTAGCGCCATGGGGTTATGCGTGCAAAATCAGTCTTGGCTCTGGGAACTTATCCAAGAAGCCATCAATCGCCTTTTGCCGTCAGGATATTTTAGGGGAAGGGTTTGTCAATGGTGAAAAACCAACCCCAAAAAAAGGTTTTTACCTCTGGTTTGCTTACTATTGGAAGAACGATGCAGAAAAGTTTTTTCTCTGTATAGGTCGATCCATAGAGGAGAATGGGGAAAAAGAGTGTCAAAAATGCCCAGCGTATGATAAGATCGTTAAACTTGATGGAGACGCTTATTATCAAGAGAGCTATGACGATTTAGAATCCCATCTTGAAAACATTACCAACGATTTTTTACGCTTTGCTAGTGAATTTAATCAAATCCCCACTGCGTGTTTTGAATTAGAGCCATCTAGTGCAAGCCATTAAGAAATAACTTTATAAAACAACCCCATACCAAAAAGAACTCTCTCATAAGGGATTTTCCTAAAATCCCACCAACGCTTTTTAAAATAAGTCTTGAAAAGCTATCGCTTGGTTACAATCAAGCTTTGATATTTGGATTAAAAAACGCTATTTTTTAGATTTTGCAATCGGTATCCCATTGATGAAAATGAGGAAAGCAAGCGGATTTTGATTAAAACCGCCCGCTTGAAAGAAGTTTTAAAAGCGTTTCATTCCACTTCCGCATCAATCACATCATCGTCTTTTTTCTTGGGCTGCTCAGCGTTGTTTTTATTCGCCATGGCTTCGCCTAATTTTTGAGCCGCTTGCGCTAATAATTTGGTTTTGTCTTCAAGCTCCGTTTTAGTAGCGTTATCGTTTTTGATGCAATCTTTAAGAGCGTTAATGGCGTTTTGGATCTCATTAGCATCGTTTTCGTTCAAATTCGCCTTATGCTCATCAAGGCTCTTTTGGGTTTGGTGCGCCAAACTATCGGCATGGTTTCTCGCTTCAATCACTTCTTTTTTCCTGGCGTCTTCTTCTTTGTGCAATTCAGCGTCTTTAACCATTTTTTCAATCTCGCTATCAGACAACCCGCTAGAGCCAGAAATTTTAATCTCTTGGCTTTTACCGGTATTTTTATCTTGCGCTGACACGGTTAAAATCCCGTTAGCGTCAATATCAAAGGTTACTTCAATTTGCGGCACGCCTCTTGGAGCGGGAGCGATGCCTTGCAAATCAAATTTACCCAACGATTTATTATCCCTTGCCAATTCCCTTTCGCCTTGTAAAACCATAATGGACACAGCGGGCTGGTTGTCTTCAGCGGTTGAGAACACTTGAGATTTTTTCGCAGGAATAGTCGTGCCTCTATCAATCACTTTAGTCATCACGCCCCCTAAAGTTTCAATCCCAAGACTTAAAGGCGTAACATCTAATAAAAGCACATCTTTCACATCGCCTTTTAACACGCCCCCTTGAATGCTCGCGCCCACCGCTACGACTTCATCAGGATTGACGCTTTTATTCAACTCTTTATTAATAAACGCTTTCACCCTTTCTTGGACTTTAGGGATACGAGTGGAGCCGCCCACCATCACCACTTCTGAAATCTCATTTTTGGTCAGCCCTGCGTCTTTGATCACGCTTTCAATTTTAGAAATCGTTTCTTCCATGAGATCTTCTGTCAAGCTTTCAAATTTAGCCCTAGTGAGTTTTTTAACCAAGTGTTTGGGCCCGGTAGCGTCCGCTGTGATAAAGGGCAAATTGATTTCAGTCTCCATCGCAGAGCTCAGTTCTTTTTTAGCGTTTTCAGCCGCTTCTTTTAGGCGTTGCAACGCCATCACATCGTTTTTAATCTCAATGCCCGTTTCGCTTTTAAACTCAGCCGCTAAGAAATCAATCACACGATTGTCAAAATCATCGCCCCCTAAAAACGCATCGCCCCCTGTGGCTAAAACTTCCACGACATTATCGCCTGTTTCTAACACGGTAACATCAAAAGTCCCCCCACCCAAATCATAAACCATGATTTTTTCGCTCTCTTTTTTATCCAAGCCATAGGCTAACGCCGCACTAGTAGGCTCATTGATGATCCTTAAAACATTAAGCCCTGCAATCGTGCCGGCTTCTTTAGTCGCTTTCCTTTGGCTGTCGTTAAAATAAGCAGGAACCGTGATCACCGCTTCCGTAACGCTCTCGCCCAAATAACTTTCAGCGTCTTCTTTGAGCTTCATTAAAATTTTGGCTGAAATTTCTTGAGGGGTATAAATTTTACCTGAAATCTCAATCGCGCAAGCCCCATTCCTATCCACAATTTTATAAGGCAAGCGTTTTTCGGCTTCTTTAGCCTTATCTTCATTAAACATCAAGCCCATGATCCTTTTAATAGAATAAATGGTTTTTTCTGGGTTGGTTACCGCTTGTCTTTTGGCACTCTCGCCCACTAAAATCTCGCCCTTATCCGTAAAAGCTACAATAGAAGGAGTGGTGTTTTTACCCTCTTTATTCGCAATAATCTTTGCTTCATTGCCTTCATACACCGCCATTGCGGAGTTGGTTGTCCCTAAATCAATTCCAATAACTTTTCCCATGCGTTATCCTTTCTTTTTAAAATAAATGTTTTAATCGTTTTTAGCAATGCTCACCATTGCCGGCCTCAAAACCCTACCCTTATACTTGTAACCCTGTTGCAAAACTTGCACGATTTTCCCGTTTTCTTTTTCTTCGCTTTTGACTTGCATGATCGCATTGTGGAAATTAGGATCAAATTCTTCTAAGCATTCAATCCCCTCAATGCCATGCCTTGCCAAAACTTCATGCAACTTTTCCATCGTAAGCTCCAAGCCCTTGGTTAAAGCGCTTTCTTTATTTTCTTCTACAGCGCTCTTGTAAGCCCCAAGAAGCGCATCAATCACCGGCAATAGATCCAATGCGATTTTTTCATACGCATACTCTAACGCCATGCTCTTGTCTCTTTCTAAGCGCTTTTTCACGTTTTCAAAATCCGCATGCACTCTCAAGTATTTTTCGTGCATTTCTTTATATTTAAGCTCAAAATCTTCCTTGATCTCGCCTTCTTTTTGGCCTGCTTCTTGCTTTTCTTCATATTGTTGTTCTTTGCAAGTGCAAGCCTTTTGATAAGACTCTGGCTCTTTTGGGCTTAAATGATCGTGTTCTTGGTTGTGTTCATCTTTCATTATTCCTCCTTAGAAATCGTTTGAAAAAACCCTTCATAATCGCATTCCAATTTCCCCACACAAAGCAGTTGCATCCGCTCGTTTTGAAATTCTATAGGGCGTATTACCAGCATGCAATCAGGTTCTATAAAATGCAACCCTTTTTTGAAACGCTCCAAAACCTTACCCCCTAAAATGTCAAAAAATAAAGGGCTGTTTAAAAGCGTTTTTAACCCCATTAGATTAAAGCGCGTAATTTGCGCGTTGGAATACTCCAAACGCTCTAATTGTCTGGCCAAACTCAACGCATTGACAGAAGCAGCGATTAAGCGCACTTCTTTAACGCTCCTGCCCACAAGCTCCAATAAAAACTTCTCCATTTTAACGCTGTAACTCAGTGCGCAAGAAAACGCTAAAAAATCCAAAATCAAAAAGCGTTTTTCGCACTCAATGACTCTTTCCAAACGCTCCAAACTGGGTTTTTTTAACAGCGTGAAAAGCCCAAAATTTTCACTCGCGCTTTTTAGGCGTTTTTCATTCACCTTTAAAACTTCAAAGCGCAACGACTTTTGCCAATAGTTTTCAAACGCCTTAAAAGTAGGCAATCTAGCGCCACTAGAATGGGCTTGATGGAGCATGCCTTCTTTAGAAAGGATTTGAAAATAATTCCTGATCGTCGCGCAAGACGCTTTCAAATTCGCCAACTCTTTCAAGCGTTTAGAGCTAATGGGTTCTAAAGTCTGCAGATAGGTTTTAACAAACGCATCTAACAAACTCTCTTTTTTATTCAAATCAGAACCTACTTTAATTCTTCTTAACATCATTATTTGAAAAATCTCGTCAATCACCATTCTTGATGAAAGAACCCTCGCATTATAGCGCAAAAAGTTAATAATCTATCACTTGTTTTGAAAAAGTGATAAAAATTACCCGATTTTTCTTTAAAGTTTAGTCTATATCACTAAATTTATTTACTAGCATTAAATTAGGATTTTTTATAGAATTAATTTAATTTAGATCTATTGGGCAACTAATACCTTTTGTTAAAAAAACTTGTTATCATGCTAAACATGAACACACACACAAGAGGCATTGACAGCAATCTGATTCATTCGCTCCAAAGCATTTCATTATCCATGTTTAGAAAGGGTTTTTTTGGGCTTTATCAAGGCTCCATTTCGGCACGCATTGGCACCAATCAATTTGTGATCAATAAAAGAAACGCTGTTTTTGATCAATTGAATGAAAACACCTTACTGGTTTTGCATGACAAGATAGATTACCGCTGGAAAGAAGCGAGCCAGGATTCGCCCATTCATGCGAGCGTGTATAGGGAGTTTTTGGACGCTAAATTCATCGCTTACGCGCGCCCTCCTTATAGCCTAGCGTATTCCTTGCGCCACAACCGATTGCTCCCTAGAGATTATTTAGGGTATCGTTCTTTGGGCGAAGAAATTTCCATTTTTAACCCCAAAGACTATGACAGCTGGCAAGAAAGAGCGGATACAGAAATTTTACGCCAACTGCAAGAGAGCAAGAAATATTTTGTTTTCATTAAGGGGTGTGGGATTTTTGCCTACCACAGAGAGCTTCCTAAACTCATGGAGATTTTTGATTTGATTGAAAACTCATGCAAGGTTTTACGATTGGGCGATTTAATGGATTATTGCTATAATGATGATCCACGATTGAGCGTGTAAAAAGCTAAAAAGGATAAAAAGTGACCATCAACACCCATTACACCCCTAATTTCACGCAGCTCCAAACCTTGAACAATATCAATAATGACGCAACCATAAAGGACAGGAATCAAGCAGAGCAGGATTTACAGCAAAGCAATATTCAAGATGGTTTCAGCCAAGACAATACGCAAAACGCCCCTGATTTTGACAGACTACAAGCTTTAAACGCTATCAATAACGACGGCGAGATTAAAGATAGATCCCAAGTTGAGAAAAACCTTGCTAGTGGCGAAAATATCCCTGAAATTTATTCCAGCCTAGACACATACGCTTAAAAAGGGGTTTTACCATTCTTTTAAAGCCATTTTGATCGCTTCTATCACGCAATCCATCCCGCCCGCTAAACTAAAAAGCCAGTATTTGTGCGCGTAAATGTATTCTAATTGCTTAGCCCTTAATCCGTCTTCATTACTCGTTTTTTTACACACGATTTCAGCGATATGCAATTCCTGGTGGAAAATGTAAGATTGTATCGCATCCATGAAATACGAATTGAATTGTTTGTCGTCAAAAAGTTCTTTAATGTTGTCAATTTCAGCGCTCAAATTTTCTAATTCCTTAAAATCCAACTCTTCTAATTTTTTTTCTTCATGAAGCTTTTCCACTTTTTCTAAAAACTCTGCCACCTTTAAAAACACTCCTTCAACTTGCGTTTTTTTTTCATTGGCGTATTTGATGATCTCTTCGCATTTTTGCTTGGCGATCTTTAAATTTTTATCTTGCTCTGATCGGGTAGGATAAATAAGATTGATAGGAGGCTTTGGCTTGGATTTATCTATTTTTTCGCACACTTCTTTAAAGGGCATTTCTTTAGTCCCTTTAATCCTAGCCCCCCCTTCAGTAGCGTTAATGACTTCTAGTTTATAGGGCGTGTTAAAAATATCTTTTTCAAAAAATTCTAAGAAAAGTTTCCACACTAAAGTGGTTTCTACTTCCCCGTTACCCCCATATTTTTCTATAAAAATCTTGTCTTTATCCTTTTTAGGCTTAATCTCCCTATCGCCATAAATCGCCCCACTAGCATGGCTGTTACCGCTTTGTGAAAAGCTCAAATCTTGCCCGATAAACACGCACCTTTTGAAACGAGAATGCACCACTAATTCATACGCCATGTTCGCTGCGCTCATGCCTATGCCCACATAGCCATACTGGTGCAAATCAAAAAGGTTAGTATAACCAAAGGGGCGGAAACTGAATTGCTTAACCCCTTTTTGAATCGCTTGAATCAATCGTTTATGCACAATGGAAGTCAAAGCAAAGATAACGCCTTCTTGAAAATCTAAGGGGGTTTCTTCGTAGAATTTCGCCGTTAAATCCACCCTTTCTAAAGACAGCACAATATCAGGCTTGATACCGGCTTTAGCCAAAATAGGGAAAGAAGCGTCTATGCAAAAAAGCGTCGCATAAGGAGCGATTTCTTTTAAAAGAGAGAGTTGCTTGTTCAAACTAGGCCCGGTTGAAACAATAATCGCAGTGTCTCTGTTTTTTAAAGCGTTCACAAAATCCACTAAACTAGGGCTTTTGATGACTTCAGGCAAATTAGCGGCATGCTGTTTGATGCCTATGAGCGCGTCTTTGGCGTCATTGCCCACGCTAATAGCGCCATGCTCTAAAGCGCGCGTGAAATGCTGGTTGATTCCTATCATTTGACTAGAGTATCGTTCATAATAAGCGTTAAAAAGTTTTAAATCATACATTCTTGCGTATAAACGAGACTTTTTATCCATATCAAACAATGAAGCAATCATGTTGTAATTGCAAAAACTTGCATGCAATAAAATCAAACGATTTTCTAAAATCTCAGTGGAAAAATCCAAAAGATTCAGCACAATGAAAATAATTTCTATTTCAGGCTCAATGACCACCAAGCGTTTTAAATTGCCATTACCTAAAAGCAAGCGATAAAACACCCCATTACCCAAACCAAAATAATACAAATAAGGATAAAGCATGTGAATTTCGCTATTTTTATACTGCTCTAAGCTTGAATCTAGCGGGCTTTTTTCAAATAAGGGCGTGTTTGTTTCTTTATCTAAGAGGTTGAAATTCGCGCTATCATTCCCTAAAAACACTTCGTATTTTTTGTTTTCTTTAATGGCTTTGAGCTTTGCGAACAAAAGAGGGTCTTTTTTGAAAAGAGCTTGTAAGTTTTTTTGATAAATATCCATTATTTTAACTTATAAAAATAACTTATAAAAAGGGCTACGCCCCCTTAAATTAAGGGCTGTTATTGTAAAAGCCTTAAGACGTTTTGTTGCACCGCATTCGCTTGCGCCATAGCAAAACTCCCGCTTTGCGCCAAAATATTGTATTTAGAAAAGTTCGCGCTCTCTTCAGCAAAATCCACGTCTCTGATCTGAGATTCAGCCGCTTTAACATTCACTTGGGTTACAGAAATATTATTAATGGTTGTAACCAATTCCATTTGTACCGAACCCATATCTGAGCGGATCTTGTCTAATTGCGTGCGCGCTGAATCTGCCATATCCATCACAATCATCGCCCCTTTAAGGCTTGTTACCCCAGCCCCTATACCTTGAGAATTGGTCTCCGCTTGCGCGCCATTAGCGTTCGCTCCAGCTGCTGAAGCCACATTCGCATCAAAAATGCCCCTAACCGCCCTCAAATTCACGGTGTATTCTGCCACCCCTTGAGCGGAATGAAAGCCCACATGGCTAAAATTCACACCGCTCACAATGATGTCTCTAGCGTCGGTTCTAGTCAAGGTTAAGCGCCCAATAACCGCATGCTGTGTCCCAGAAATCCCTGCAAAATTCCCTCCCCCAAAAACCTGACCGCTCGCGCTCGCTGCATGCACTGAAATCGCGCGCCCGTCAATGGAGTGCAAATTAATGCGCCCTTGAATATCCAAGCTCGCTTCCACGCCGGTCCTGTCTTTGACGGAGTTGATCGCATTAGTCAACCTCCCATCAGCGTCGTTTTTATGCACATCATTCACGGTCCCAATTTCTACGCCATTAATGGTGAGTTCTCTCACGGTTCCTGATTGCACGGGAGTGCCGCCGGTAGCCATGACATTATAAGACGCCCTAACGCCTAAGGTGTTAGAAAAACGATTGATGATTTCGCTTAACGCTCCAATCCCAGTGCCAGCGCTTGTAGAAATGCGCACGGTTTCAATCTTATAATCATTCACGCCATTGACTTGTTTGAAATTCAATCCCACTTCAGTCAAGTTTTGCGCCGCTGCGCTAGCGAGCATGCCTGCACCGCTAAAAGAAGAGGTTTCCATGCGCACATGCCCAATTTTATCTGAGCTTGTTGAGCCAATAGACGCTTTAACCGTGGTGTTAGAATACGCGCCAATTTGAAATTCTTTGTTAGAAAAACTTCCTGAAAGCATTTGTTGGCCGTTAAAGCTTGTGGTGTTAGCGATATTGTCTAGTTCTTCTAACAACCTTTGAATATCGCTTTGGAGTGCTCTTCGGCTTTCTAAAGTTTGCCCATCTTGAGCGGCTTGAACGGCTTTGGTTTTAATGGTGTCTAAGATTTTGATTTGCTCATCCATCGCTTTATCTGCGGTTTGAACCATACCAATAGCGTCATTAGCGTTGCGGATCGCTTGACCCAAATTCGCGCTTTGACTCCTTAAGCTATCAGCGATCGCCATCCCACTAGAATCATCAGCGGCTTTATTGATCCTAAGCCCTGAGCTTAACTTTTCAAGCGAGCTTGAAAGGTCTCTGTTGTTTTGAACCCCTACCGCATGAGAAGTTAAAGCGGCGATATTGGTATTTATCCTAAAACTCATGTTTGCATCCTTTGCATAGATATTTGCTGTTAGTCAAGCAAAGGGTGTTCCAACTCTTTGATTTTTAGCGCTGTTATAGAATTTTATGGTTTAATGAATCGTTTAGTCAAAATTCTGTGCTACAATCATTCATTAATAGGTATAAACATTTCATTAAAGGCGTTCCATGAAGCACCTTATTATTGTAGAATCCCCAGCAAAAGCCAAAACCATTAAAAATTTTTTGGATAAAAATTATGAAGTCATCGCCTCTAAAGGGCATGTTAGGGATTTATCCAAATTCGCTTTAGGCATTAAGATTGATGAAACAGGCTTTACCCCTAATTATGTCGTGGATAAAGACCATAAAGAGCTTGTCAAACAGATCATAGAGCTTTCTAAAAAGGCATCTACCACCTACATCGCTACCGATGAAGACCGAGAAGGGGAAGCGATAGGCTATCATGTGGCATGCTTGATTGGGGGGAAATTGGAGAGCTATCCTAGGATTGTTTTTCATGAGATCACGCAAAATGCGATTTTAAACGCTCTAAAAACCCCACGACAAATTGACATGTCTAAGGTCAACGCCCAACAAGCCAGGCGTTTTTTAGATCGGATCGTGGGCTTTAAATTAAGCTCGTTGATTTCATCAAAAATCACTAAAGGTTTGAGCGCTGGGCGGGTGCAAAGTGCGGCCTTAAAGCTTGTGGTTGATAAAGAAAGGGAAATCAAAGCCTTTAAGCCTTTAACCTACTTCACGCTAGACGCTTTGTTTGAGCCGCATTTAGAAGCGCAACTCATCAGCTATAAGGGCAACAAACTCAAAGCCCAAGAACTCATTGATGAAAAAAAAGCCCAAGAAATTAAAAACGAATTAGAAAAAGAAAGCTACACTATCTCTAGTATCGTTAAAAAATCTAAAAAATCCCCCACACCGCCCCCTTTCATGACTTCTACTTTACAGCAAAGCGCTTCCAGTCTTTTAGGTTTTTCGCCCACAAAAACCATGAGTATCGCTCAAAAATTGTATGAAGGCGTAGCCACCCCGCAAGGCGTTATGGGCGTGATCACTTACATGAGGACCGATAGCTTGAATATCGCTAAAGAGGCTTTAGAAGAAGCGAGGAATAAGATTTTAAAAGACTATGGCAAAGACTACTTGCCCCCTAAAGCCAAAGTCTATTCCAGCAAGAATAAAAACGCCCAAGAAGCCCATGAAGCGATCAGACCCACTTCTATTGTTTTAGAGCCAAACGCTTTAAAAGACTACCTTAAGCCTGAAGAATTAAAGCTCTATACCTTAATTTACAAACGCTTTTTAGCTTCTCAAATGCAAGACGCTCTTTTTGAAAGCCAAAGCGTGGTTGTGGCTTGCGAAAAAGGCGAGTTTAAAGCGAGTGGGAGAAAGCTCCTTTTTGATGGCTATTATAAAATTTTAGGCAATGACGATAAGGACAAATTGCTCCCCAATTTGAAAGAAAATGATCCCATTAAATTAGAAAAACTAGAGAGCAACGCTCATGTTACAGAGCCTCCAGCGCGCTATTCAGAAGCGAGTTTGATTAAAGCTTTAGAAAGTTTAGGCATAGGCAGGCCCAGCACCTACGCCCCAACGATTTCTCTTTTACAAAACAGAGACTACATCAAGGTAGAAAAAAAGCAGATCAGCGCTTTAGAGAGCGCTTTTAAAGTGATAGAAATTTTAGAAAAGCATTTTGAAGAAATCGTGGATTCCAAATTCAGCGCTTCTTTAGAAGAAGAGCTTGATAATATCGCTCAAAATAAAGCTGACTACCAGCAAGTCTTAAAGGACTTTTACTACCCTTTTATGGATAAAATTGAAGTCGGGAAAAAGAATATCATCTCTCAAAAAGTGCATGAAAAAACCGGCCAATCATGCCCTAAATGCGGGGGGGAATTAGTCAAAAAGAATAGCCGTTATGGGGAGTTTATCGCATGCAACAATTACCCTAAATGCAAATACATCAAACAAACTGAAACCGCTAATAATGAAGCCACGCAAGAATTGTGCGAAAAATGCGGAGGGGAAATGGTGCAAAAATTCAGCAGAAACGGGGCGTTTTTAGCTTGTAACAACTACCCTGAATGCAAAAACACCAAATCGTTAAAAAACACCCCTAACGCAAAAGAAACAATAGAAGGCGTGAAATGCCCAGAATGCGGGGGGGATATTGCCTTAAAAAGGAGCAGGAAAGGCTCGTTTTATGGCTGCAACAATTACCCTAAATGCAATTTTTTATCCAACCATAAGCCCATCAACAAGCGTTGCGAGAAATGCCATTATTTAATGAGTGAAAGAATCTATCGCAAAAAAAAGGCGCATGAATGCATTAAATGTAAAGAACGCGTGTTTTTAGAGGAAGATAATGGCTAAAGAAAATCCGCCTGTCGTTTTTGGGCCTGTTTTATCCAGGCGTTTTGGGAAGTCTTTGGGCGTGGATCTATCGCCCTCTAAAAAACAATGCAATTACAATTGCATTTATTGCGAGTTGGGTAAAGCCAAGCCCATTGAGCACATGGAAGAAGTGATCAAAGTGGAAACCTTGATTAACGCTATTCAAAACGCCCTAAACAACCTCACCACCCCCATTGATGTTTTAACCATTACCGCTAATGGCGAACCCACTCTATACCCTCATTTATTAGAGCTTATCCAAAGCATCAAGCCTTTTTTAAAGGGTGTTAAAACTTTGATTTTAAGCAATGGCTCACTCTTTTATGAGCCAAAAGTCCAACAAGCCTTGAAGGAATTTGACATCGTTAAATTTTCTTTAGACGCTATTGATTTGAAAGCCTTTGAAAGGGTGGATAAGCCCTATTCTAAAGACATTAACAAGATTTTAGAGGGGATTTCGCGCTTTTCTCAAATCTATCAGGGGCAACTGGTGGCTGAAGTGCTGTTAATCAAGGGCGTGAATGATAGCGCGAATAATTTAAAACTCATCGCCGCCTTTTTAAAACAAATCAATACCGCCAGAGTGGATTTAAGCACCATAGACAGGCCCTCAAGCTTTAAAGCCCCTAAATTAAGCGAAGATGAATTATTAAAATGCTCTTTGTTTTTTGAAGGGCTTTGCGTGAGTTTGCCTAAACGATCCATTACTCAAGCTAAAAAATTGGTTTCTTGCGGTATAGATGAGTTGCTCGCTTTAATTTCCAGGCGCCCTTTAAGCGTAGAAGAAGCCCCCCTAATCTTAGAGCCTAGCACTTTTAAGCATTTAGAAACTTTATTAAACCATAAGCAAATCATGATTAAACAAGTCGGCTCTTTGGAGTTTTATTGCACGTTTTAACCTCCATTTCTAGCCTGTAGTTTTACCTTACTTTAGGGATAGCTCAAGCCTTTAGATAAGGATCTCTTTTGCCAAATAACGCCACAATACCATAAAAATAACCTCAAAAGCCGACAGATAATTAAAAACTTAATGTTTTAATCCCTACATCCCTTTACTATAACCATAACCCGCTTTTTCTACTTTTTTCTCGGTATTAGCAACTACTTTTATTTCTTTACTAACATCAGCAAATATTTTTTGAACGAGTAAAAGGCTTTGAGAGGTTGGAAGGTGGGCTTGTGGGTCTGGTTTTAAATTTCTCATTTCAAGCATTTTAGCTTGAGCTTTAGAGCGTATTTTTAGATTTTCTTTTTGCCATTCTTCTGTAGCGTTAAAATCTCTAGGATCTAGTTCTAAATAAGCGATAGAACTTGGTTTATAAAAATCCACTTGTTTAGCGATAGCTTTTTGTGAATAGGGCAGAGATTCTAGCTCTTTTTGCAAATAAGCTATAAGCTCTTGCGCTTTTGATCCTCTTTGAGAGCGGGGTTGTTTAGAGTTTGGGAGGTGTTTTGGCTGGATAGGGATTTGATTGGTTTTTGTGGGTTTAGGGGTTTTGCATTCAGCTTCTACTTCTATACCAATACCAGCCTTAATTCCTCCTTTTTTAATAAAGAATTGGCCATGATTTTCTTGGCAATTTTGTTCTGCGTATTTAATGAAATCTTTCTGTGTATTAATTGTCTTTTGTTTTTCTTGTTCTGTCTTTTGTTTTTCTTGTTCTGTCTTTTGTTTTTCTTGTTCTGTCTTTTGTTTTTCTTGTTCTGTCTTTTGTTTTTCTTGTTCTGTCTTCTGTTGTTCTTGTTCTAACTCTATTTGTTTATCAATATCACCAACGCTACAAGCGGCTAATAATAAACTTGTCGCTATTGTTAATCCTGAATATTTCCACCAATTGATTTGATTTTCTTTTTCAGCTTGTTTGGATTTATCCTGGACTTTATCGTCTAATTCTTTCGCTTTCTTGCATGCAACATGGGTCAATACTACTAATGCCGCATTGCTTTTCTTGGGATGTCTTTTTACAAGTTCTCTAACTCTCTTTGCGATCTTTGTAAAAAACCCACCAATTGATCTGATTATATTTGTAATGGCGCTCGCTTGTTTAAAATGAGTCTCTTTATTTGCCTTTGTGTCAGCTGTCTCTGTGTTTTTGCCAACTTTATTTGTTTTTCCTGTTTTTATTGATTCCATTACCAACCTTTTTTCAAAAAACAATCCCACTTTTCAAAATTATACCATGGAAACTAATACGAAAAACCCACTCAAGTTAGATCAACCCATTTATTATCAATGCGCAGTTAAGCCATGGTCTTTCAATTCTTTTTCTAACTTGGCTACGGCGTTCCAAGTGGGGATCACGCTATCAGGGTTTAAAGAAATGGAAGTGATGCCCTCTTTGACTAAAAACTCTGTCACTTCAGGGTAATCGCTTGGGGCTTGCCCGCAAATCCCGCAATATTTGTTGTGCCTTTTGCAAGCTTCAATCGCTTTTTTAAACATTTTTAGCATCGCTTCATTCCTTTCATCAAAGACATGGCTGACTAACTCGCTGTCTCTATCCACGCCTAAAGTGAGTTGGGTTAAATCGTTTGATCCAATAGAAAAGCCATCAAACAAGCTTAAGAAATCATCAGCTAAAATGACATTCACCGGCAATTCACACATGATATAAATTTCAAGCCCGTTTTTACCGGACTCTAAATTGTTTTTTCTTAAGATTTCTAGGACTTTTTTACCCTCTTCAATGGTGCGCAAAAAAGGGATCATCACTTTCATGTTCGTCAAGCCCATTTCTTCTCTCACTAACGCTAAGGCTTCACACTCCCATGAAAACGCTTCATTATAGCTTTCTGAATAATACCGACTAGCCCCTCTATAGCCAAGCATGGGGTTTTCTTCATTAGGCTCATAGCTAGAGCCGCCAAGCATGCGCATGTATTCATTGGATTTGAAATCGCTCGTCCTTACAATGACAGGTTTAGGGTAAAACGCCGCGCTGATCATGCCAATGCCTTCAGCGATTTTTTTCACAAAAAAATCTTTAGGGTTAGCATAGCCTGCCATGAGGTTTTCAATTTCATTTTTTTCTTTCACGCTTTTTTTGTGGTGCAAATCCACTAAAGCTAAGGGGTGGGCTTTGATTTGATTTAAAATAATCATTTCCATTCTGGCCAGCCCTACGCCGTGATTAGGGAGCTGAGAAAAGCTAAAGGCTTTTTCAGGGTTTCCAATATTGATGTAAATTTTTGTTTGAGTTTCTTGCATGTTAGAAAGCTCCACCCTTTCAATTTCATGCTCATAAATGCCTGCATACACATAGCCCTCTTCACCCTCAGCGCAAGAAACCGTGATTTCCATGCCGGTATAAAGGCTATCAGTCGCCCCGCTCACCCCAACAATGGCTGGCACGCCAATTTCTCTAGCCACAATCGCCGCATGGCAAGTGCGCCCCCCACGATTGGTGATAACCGCGCTCGCTTTTTTCATGCAAGGCTCCCAATCTGGGTCGGTATTATCCGTAACTAAAATTTCGCCCTCTTTAAAAGAATTCATATGCTCCAAATCATTGATGATACGCACTTTTCCTGATCCGATCTTACTCCCAATCGCTCTGCCTTGTAAGATAATTTCTTTTTTTTCGTTAGGGTTTTTGAATTTGAATTTTTCAAAGACTTGATTTTCTTCTTTACTTTTTTGGCTTTGAACGGTTTCTGGGCGCGCTTGAACGATAAAAATTTCCCCGCTATCGCCATCTTTAGCCCATTCTATATCCATGGGGCGGTATTGTTTGGCTTCTTTAGAGTAATGTTTTTCAATTTCAACGGCGTATTTGGCTAAAATCAGCACGTCTTCATCGCTCAATGAAAAGGATTGCCATTCTTTTTTGGTGGTTTTAATGTTTCTAGTAGGGTGTTCGCTACCTCTTGGGGCATAGACCATTTTTTGCGTTTTATTGCCGAGCTGCCGTTTGATAATGGGGCGTTTGTTTTGCTCTAAAGTGGGCTTAAACACATAAAATTCATCAGGGTTTATGGTGCCGCCCACCACATTTTCGCCTAACCCCCACGCTGAAGTGATAAACACCGCGTCTTTAAAACCGGTTTCAGTGTCAATAGAAAACATCACGCCCGCGCTGCCTTTATCCGCTCGCACCATTTTTTGCACCCCCACGCTGAGTGCGACTTTTAAATGATCAAACCCACGACTCGCTCTATAACTAATCGCTCTATCGGTAAAAAGCGACGCTAAACAGGATTTGATATAGTGGATCAATTCGGTTTTACCCTTAATGTTTAAATAAGTGTCTTGTTGCCCGGCAAAAGAAGCGTCCGGCAAATCTTCTGCAGTAGCGGAACTCCTTACCGCCACATCGGCTTCTTTCATGTTGTATTGCTGGCTTAAAATCTCATAAGCTTGAAAAATCTCATCTCTCAAATCGCTAGGAAAGGGCGTGCCAAAAATAAGCTCTCTGATTTGTTTGGAGCGGATTTTTAATACATCAATTTCGGTGGCATCAACATTTTCTAAAAGCTCTATGATTTTTTGCTTAGCCCCCCCTTGCTCTAAAAGATACCAATACGCTTCGCTGGTGATCGCAAAGCCATCAGGCACTTTAATCCCAATTGGCACTAATTCTTGAAACATCTCGCCAATGCTAGCGTTCTTGCCCCCAACCAGATTCACGTTCTTATTGTTCAACTCTTTGAAAAACTTGATATATCGCACAAAACTCCCTTAAAATGATCATTAAGTCTCTTAAAACATAAAATATAATAATGATAGCATGATAGAGCTTTAGTTTGAGCTAGTTTGTATTCTAAGCTTTTTAATAAGGGGTGTATTCTTTTTGGTTTATGATTTTATTGTATAATGGGCGATTAGTTAGGTATTTTTGAATATAGGAAGGGTGGTTTTGTATAGGCGGTTGTTATTGAATTTGTTTTGTATGGTATTTTTACAAGCGTGTTTAAAGCCTATGAGCGACCCTAAAGCTGAGAAAGTGGATTCGCAAGTGCAATGCGGGTTTGGATCAAAAGATTGCTGAATTTTAAGGTTTAAAGAAAGGAAACATAAGTTTTAAAGAATGAGTGCGGAACTGATTGCCGTTTATAAAGACGAGCAAATAATAGATTTAGAGAGCGCGAAAGTCTTAGGGCTAAGCGATGGGATCAAAGCGTTAAAAGGGAGCGAGCCGATATATTTTGATGATTCGCCTTTGGCTTTAGAAGTGATCAGGCATTCATGCGCGCATTTGCTCGCGCAAAGCTTGAAAGCCCTTTATCCGGACGCGAAATTTTTTGTAGGCCCTGTGGTAGAAGAGGGGTTTTATTACGATTTTAAGACTTCTTCAAAAATCAGCGAAGAGGATTTGCCTAAAATTGAAGCGAAAATGAAAGAGTTTGCGAAGTTGAAACTCGCTATCACTAAAGAGGTTTTAACCAGAGAGCAAGCTTTGGAGCGTTTTAAGGGCGATGAATTAAAGCATGCGGTGATGAGTAAAATCAGTGGCGATATATTTGGCGTGTACCAACAAGGCGAGTTTGAAGATTTGTGTAAGGGACCGCACCTCCCAAACACCCGTTTTTTAAACCATTTCAAGCTCACTAAACTGGCTGGGGCTTATTTGGGCGGCGATGAAAACAATGAAATGCTCATTAGAATCTATGGCATCGCTTTTGCCACCAAAGAGGGTTTAAAAGACTATCTTTTCCAAATAGAAGAAGCGAAAAAACGAGATCACAGAAAGCTAGGTGTGGAGCTAGGGCTTTTTAGTTTTGATGATGAGATAGGGGCGGGCTTACCTTTATGGCTGCCTAAAGGGGCAAGGCTTAGGAAGCGTATTGAAGATTTATTGAGTAAAGCGTTACTTTTAAGAGGCTATGAGCCGGTTAAAGGCCCTGAGATTTTAAAGAGCGATGTGTGGAAAATCAGTGGGCATTATGACAATTATAAAGAAAACATGTATTTCACCACGATTGATGAGCAAGAATACGGCATAAAGCCCATGAATTGCGTGGGGCATATTAAAGTCTATCAAAGCGCTTTACACAGCTATAGAGATTTGCCTTTAAGGTTTTATGAATACGGCGTGGTGCATCGGCATGAAAAAAGCGGCGTGTTGCATGGGCTTTTAAGGGTTAGGGAATTTACCCAAGACGATGCGCATATTTTTTGCTCTTTTGAACAGATCCAAAGCGAAGTGAGCGCGATTTTAGATTTTACGCACAAAATCATGCAAGCGTTTGATTTTAGCTATGAAATGGAATTATCCACTAGACCGGCTAAATCCATAGGCGATGATGAAGTTTGGGAAAAGGCCACTAGTGCTTTAAAAGAAGCCCTAAAAGAGCATCGCATTGATTATAAGATTGATGAGGGGGGAGGGGCTTTCTATGGACCTAAGATTGACATTAAAATCACCGACGCTTTGAAGCGTAAGTGGCAGTGTGGCACGATCCAGGTGGATATGAATTTGCCTGAACGCTTCAAGCTCGCTTTTACCAATGAACACAATCACGCTGAGCAGCCGGTGATGATCCACAGAGCGATTTTAGGCTCGTTTGAAAGGTTCATTGCGATTTTGAGCGAACATTTTGGGGGGAATTTCCCTTTCTTTGTCGCGCCCACTCAAATCGCTCTCATCCCTATTAATGAAGAGCATCATGTTTTTGCTTTGAAATTAAAAGAGGCACTAAAAAAGCGCGATATTTTTGTAGAAACGCTGGATAAAAACGATAGCTTGAATAAAAAGGTGCGATTAGCTGAAAAGCAAAAAATCCCTATGATTTTAGTGTTAGGGAATGAGGAAGTGGAGACCGAAATTTTATCCATTAGAGACAGAGAAAAACAAGCTCAATATAAAATGCCCTTAAAGGAGTTTTTAAACATGGTTGAATCTAAGATGCAAGAGGTTAGTTTTTGAGTAGAAACGAAGTGTTGTTAAACGGAGACATTAATTTTAAAGAAGTGCGTTGCGTGGGCGATGATGGCGAAGTGTATGGGATTATTTCCTCTAAAGAAGCGCTAAAAATCGCTCAAAATTTAGGTTTGGATTTGGTTTTGATTTCAGCGAGCGCGAAACCTCCCGTGTGTAAGGTGATGGATTATAATAAATTCCGCTACCAAAATGAAAAGAAAATCAAGGAAGCCAAGAAAAAGCAAAAGCAAATTGAAATCAAAGAGATCAAGCTTTCCACTCAGATCGCGCAAAACGATATTAACTATAAAGTCAAGCATGCGAGAGAATTTATTGAATCCAACAAGCATGTCAAATTCAAAGTGGTTTTAAAGGGTAGGGAGAGTCAAAATTCAAAAGCCGGGCTTGATGTGCTTTTTAGGGTCCAAACGATGATGGAGGATTTAGCCAACCCTGAAAAAGAGCCAAAAACCGAGGGGCGTTTTGTTTCGTGGATGTTTGTGCCTAAAGCTAAAGAAGCCCCCAAAAACGAAAAGAAAACCAAAGAAAATAACCCGCCTTTTAATCGTATTAACCTTATGAAAGGAGAAAATCATGCCAAAAATGAAGACTAATCGCGGCGCGTCTAAGCGTTTCAAAGTTAAAAAAAACTTGATTAAGCGTGGCAGTGCTTTTAAAAGCCATATTTTGACTAAAAAAAGCCCTAAGCGCAAAGCCAATCTAAACGCGCCAAAACATGTGCATCACACTAACGCGCATTCTGTCATGTCGTTGCTTTGCAGGGCTTAAGAATGCTGATTAGAAAGTGGAGTTAATCCCCTTATTTAAGGGAAAGTCGTTTTAAAAACGCACCTAAAAATATTTTAAAAAGAAAGGTAAAGAAATGAGAGTTAAAACAGGCGTTGTGCGCAGAAGACGCCATAAAAAAGTCTTAAAACTCGCTAGAGGGTTTTATAGTGGCAGAAGAAAGCATTTTAGAAAGGCTAAAGAACAGCTTGAAAGGAGCATGTATTACGCCTTTAGGGATCGCAAACAAAAGAAAAGAGAGTTCAGGAGTTTGTGGGTGGTAAGAATCAATGCGGCTTGCAGGATGCACAATACAAGTTATTCGCGCTTCATGCATGCTTTAAAAGTGGCTAACATTGAGTTAGATCGCAAGGTTTTAGCAGACATGGCGATGAATGACATGCAAGCTTTTAAGAGCGTGTTAGAGAGCGTGAAAGAGCATCTTTAATCTCTGTTGGCTGTTAGGTTTTAGTTTTAGCCTAAAAAAGGTGAGAGGATTTAGGAATTTTTACTAAAAAGTTCCTAAAATTGATTTTTGTTTCAATTTATTCTCATTCAATCGCTATATTTAATCAAAAAGAAAGCAATTTTATAGTAGAATGTAGCATTTAGAACTCAAGTAGAGAAAATGTAGAAGGAAGGAATACATGAAGAAATCTGTTATAGTAGGTGCTATCTCTCTAGCAATGACAAGCTTATTGTCAGCAGAGACCCCTAAGCAAGAAAAAGCTATTAAGACTAGCCCTACCAAAAAAGGTGAAAGAAATGCTGCTTTTATAGGGATTGATTACCAATTAGGTATGCTCAGCACTACCGCTCAAAATTGTTCCCATGGGAATTGTAATGGTAATCAAAGTGGGGCTTACGGCTCTAATACGCCTAACATGCCTACAGCGTCAAACCCAACAGGAGGGCTTACTCATGGCGCTCTAGGGACTCGTGGGTATAAAGGCTTAAGCAACCAACAATACGCTATCAATGGTTTTGGGTTTGTTGTAGGGTATAAGCATTTTTTTAAGAAATCCCCGCAATTTGGAATGCGTTATTACGGATTCTTTGATTTTGCAAGCTCTTATTATAAGTATTACACTTATAATGATTATGGCATGAGAGACGCTCGCAAGGGTTCTCAAAGTTTCATGTTTGGCTATGGGGCTGGCACAGATGTGTTGTTTAACCCGGCTATTTTCAATCGTGAGAACTTGCATTTTGGGTTTTTCTTGGGCGTTGCGATCGGTGGCACTTCTTGGGGTCCAACAAACTATTATTTTAAGGACTTGGCTGATGAATACAGAGGGAGTTTCCACCCATCAAATTTCCAGGTCTTAGTTAATGGTGGGATTCGCTTAGGCACTAAACACCAAGGTTTTGAAATTGGCTTGAAAATCCAAACCATCCGCAACAATTACTATACCGCTAGTGCGGATAATGTGCCTGAAGGGACTACTTATAGATTCACCTTTCACCGCCCCTATGCCTTTTATTGGCGTTACATTGTAAGCTTTTAAGGTGTTTTAGGGTTAATCTTATGGGGGGCATAGAAAAGGGCTTTTGCTCTTTATGGCCTTTTATGACTTTCTTTTCTTATGCTAAGGTCGTTATAAAGCGTTATCATAAACTCACTAAACAATAGCGTGGTGCTAGTCATCGCAAGCAGCCTATCTAATCAAAAAACAGCACAGATTTTTGATTATAAAAAATGTTCAAAGGCATTTTTTAGAAGATTAAACAATGAAAGAGCTTGCGTCAAGCAACCGATATTCTCTTAAAAAAGCGATCTTCTTGGGTTAGGGGATTTAGGTTGTATGGGGGGAATTATTTCAAAATACCCCTATCCCCTTAGTTTTGCATTAAAACAAAGTAACCAAAATCCCATTTTTTAAAAAAATTAAAGAGTGTTAATAAATAAGGTTTATCAATATTTGATGAGAATAAGGAATATAAGTTATTTTTAATGGAGTAGGTGGTAAAATCCTTGCGATTTCATTTTATTTTTGAATTGGGAGCATTTGATGAAAAAATTGGCGTTTTCTTTATTATTTACAGGGACTTTTTTGGGCTTTTTTTGAATGCGAGTGATTTTAAGAGCATGAATGATAAGCAACTATTGGAGCAAGCAGGGAAAGTCGCTCCTAGCGAAGTTCCAGAGTTTCGCGCAGAAATCAATAAGCGATTAGCAGTGATGAAAGAAGAAGAGCGTAAAAATTATAAAGCGGATTTTAAGAAAGCGATGGATAAGAATTTAGCTTCTTTAAGCCAAGAAGATCGCAACAAGCGTAAAAAAGAAATTCTTGAAGCGATTGCTAACAAAAAGAAAACAATGACCATGAAAGAATATCGTGAAGAGGGGTTGGATTTGCATGATTGCGCATGCGAAGGCCCTTTTCACGATCATGAGAAAAAAGGGAAAAAACCAAGCCATCATAAGCATTAGCGCTTAGGGTGTGCTAACTTTTTTTGATTTTTGTAAAACCACGCCGTAAATCTCTAGCTTTTGGCTAGGGGGATTTAAGGCGTTTTCGCGTTATAATTGTCATAGCGTTTGGGCGTTGACTCTTAAAATAGAGGCTATCTATCTGGTGGGTGGGTCTTGCTACTCTTAAATCCTCTAGCTGTAAAGAGCATCTCAATTTTTTAGGGTTAAAGTTTTTGGAGTGTTTGTATTTTTTGGATATTTATGGTATCATACCCAAATGATAAATACCCTTTGAAAGTCTGTATTTTAAGATGATCAAAATAGCTTGAATTCTAAGTGGTTTTTATAAATAGAAGAAGATTTTAAAAGAGGGCTTAATGAAGAATAGCGTTTGTTTTTGTTGCGGTTATGGATATAGGAGTTTGGTGTGAAGCGAATTTTATTTTTTTTAGCGGCTACAACTTTTTTGTTGAGAGCAGAAACGGCTTCTGCTACTATTAACACTACAGTTGATCCCAATGTTATGTTTTCTGAAAGCTCCACGGGGAATGTGAAAAAAGACCGCAAGAGGGTTTTAAAGAACATGGTTAATTTGGAAAAAGAGCGCGTGAAGAATTTTAACCAGTATTCTGAAACCAAGATGAGTAAGGGCGATTTATCCGCTTTTGGAGCTTTCTTTAAGGGGAGTTTGGAAGATTGCGTGGAGCAAAAGATTTGTTATTATGAGCATAGGAATGGCAAGGTTTCTTTTGTGGTGAATGACAGAGAAAAGTTTTATAAGCATGTGCTTAAAGACCTAGGGACAGAACTTTCACTCCCCTTGTTCAATTGGCTTTACAAGGGCTCAGATTTTGGGGCTTTGCATGAGCAGTTTGGGGATATGTATGATGGGTATATTAAATACTTGATCAGCATGGTTAGGGTGAGCCAAAAAGAAAAGGCTAGAAAAGTGGATGCAATCGTTCTTAAAAAAATGGAAGAACAAGCTGAGAAAGACACTAAAGCAGCGTTTCAAAAGAGGGGCAGTGGGGAGCTTCAAAACCATACTGATAGCCCTGAATTTATAAGCTCTTCTAAGACACAGAATTCTTCTAACCCGGATCTAGATTCTATGACTAACGCTAACACGCTCAAAGAAACAGCTTCAAAAGAGCCAGAGACTTCTTCAAAAAAGGAAAAAAAGCCCAAGAAAAAACGACGCCTTTCAAAGAAAGAAAAGCAACAACGGGCCTTGCAACAAGAGTTTGAAAAACAAATTAGCGACTCTAATAAGTCTGAAAAATAGTAAAATAGCCTAACTTACTTTTTGAGTGGGGGGGCTTTCTTTAAATAAGTCTCTTAAGTGCTTCTTTTCTAGGCTTTATAGCTCTCTATCGCTAAGCTCTGTGTCCTATTGATTAGGACTATCTCTTTTAAAAATCACTGCTTTTTTAAAGTTTTTAAACTTTTCAGCTCTTTTTATGCTTAATGATTAGCTCTTTTGTTACGCAAAAATCTTTGAAACATAATGACGGATAGAGCCATGATAAAATAACTTTAAGACATTCCAACGCATTTCATATAAAAGCATGTGAAAATTTTTGGTTTTATTTTAAGTGGGGTATTGGTAATCAAATTGATGCTTTTGAGTATTTTTCACATTTAAAAAAAGCTTGCTAAAAGCGAGTGGTAGTTCCTCATAACGCGCTCTTAGGGGGTTAGGGGGATTTAGTTTTGGGTTTGAAGAGGGCGTTAAAGCGCAAAATACCCCCTTATTTTCTTATGAGTTTAAACAAACTTAATGAGTTTTACTACAAAATGAAATCCAAAACGATGGAATAACGCTTTAAACCCTATTTTTTAATTTTCTAAGAATATTAAAGTTGGATAAGATTTATTTGCATTTGATAAAAACAAAGCCTTTTTTAGGAAATAAAACCCATAAAGATTAGAGCTATCCCTTAGCATTCTAAAGTCTTAGCTAACCCCCCTAACGAAGTCTCTTTGTATTTTTCATTCATGTCTTTCCCGGTTGCATACATCGTAACGATCACTTCATCTAGGCTCACTTTAGGCTTGTATTCATCTTCTAAGGCTAATTTAGAAGCGCTGATCGCTTTAATCGCTCCTAAAACATTGCGTTCAATGCAAGGGATTTGCACCAAGCCCCCCACCGGATCGCATGTCAATCCTAAATGGTGCTCCATAGCGATTTCACTAGCGATTAAAACCTGTTGCGTGGTCGCTTGGCACAAATGGGCTAACCCTCCTGCAGCCATAGAGCTTGCCACGCCAATTTCAGCCTGACACCCCGCTTCTGCGCCGCTCAAGGAAGCGTTTTTCTTGTAAAGATAGCCAATCGCCGCGCTGGTGAGCAAAAAATCATTGATAGATTTTTGCGACAAATTTTCAAACAAATGGTTTTTGGCATATAAAAGCACACTTGGCACCACCGCGCACGCCCCATTAGTGGGAGCGGTTACCACCTTGCCTCCACTAGCGTTTTCTTCAGCAATGGCGCGAGCGTAAAGCGAAATGTAATCAATCAAGGCTAAGGGGTCTTTCCCGCTTGTGGGGTGTTTTTCTAAACGCGTTTTAACGCTTGGGGCTAATCGTGTTACTCTCAAAGAACCAGGCAGATACTTTTCTTTAGAATTAGCCCCATTATCATAACACTCAAGCATCGCATGATAAATTTTAACCATCATTGCATCAGGGTGGTTTTTGAGGGCATTTTCTCTCAAACGCACGATTTCAGCGATGCTTTTTTGGTGTTTTTGGCACAATTCTAGCAATTCCTTAGCGCTTGAAAAATCATAAGCAACCTTTCCATTTTCATTCTCTTCAGACAAGTTGTCTAATTCTTTTTCAGTATAGACAAACCCTCCACCGACAGAATAGTAAGTTTCTTCTTTTAAAACTTCATTTTTAGAGTTAAAAGCTTTTAGAATGAGAGCGTTTTGGTGTCTGGCTAAAGGTTTATTGTCAAAAATCAAATCTTTAGCATAATCAAAAGGGATATGATGCTGGTTAGCGAGTCTTAAAACTTTGTTTTCAAGCACTTCATGCAATAAGGCTTTTTTGGTTGTTACCTCTAATTCGTTAGCGTAAATGCCATGCAAGCCAATTAAAACCGCCTCATCGCTCAAATGCCCTTTACCGGTTAAAGCTAATGAGCCATGCAAGGTGATTTGAACGCGCACAACCTGCTCTAAAACGCCTTTTAACGACTCGCAAAATCTCGCTCCCGCTTCCATAGGCCCTATGGTATGTGAAGAGCTAGGCCCAACGCCGATTTTAAAAATGGATAAAATAGAAAAACTAGCCATTAAAATAGTCCTAAAAACACGCTCAAAGCCGTCAAGCTCCCAAAGACAAACACAAAAATATCCACTTTGAAGTTTCTAAAACGCTTCAAACTAGAAACGCTATAAAAAGCTATCATGGGCATCACAAACAGAATGAGCGCGATAATGGGGCCGCCTAAATTTTCAATAAAATCCAAGATATTGGGGTTAATATAAGCCACCAGCGTGATAGTCAGCCATAAAAAAATCGTTACGCTCACGCTCAGGGTTTTAGAAGCTTTTTTCAACTTTAAACTTTGAATGATAATGCCTTCTAAACCTTCCTTAGCCCCATAATAATGCCCAAAAAAAGATGAAAAAATCGCTAAAAAAGCCACCACAGGCCCCGCATAATTGATTAAAGGGTTGTTTAAAGTGTTAGCAAAATAGCTTAAAATGGGGATATTTTGTTCCCTTGCTTTCACAAAATCATCAGCACTCAAGCACATGACACAAGAAAACACAAAAAACATCACAAACCCTAAAAGCATCAGCGATGTCCCTAATTCAATTTGATTGAGTTTATATTCTTTGAAAGTGCCGTATTCTTTTCCCACATTTTGAGTGAAGGTTGAAATAATGGGGCTATGGTTAAATGAAAACACAAGCACCGGTAAGGTTAGCCAAATCGCTAACACAAATTCTTTAAAACTCGGCACCACAAAAAGATTAGTGCCTTGCCAATAAGGGATAAGATATAAAGAAAAAAGCAATAAAATCAAGCATAAAGGATACACTAAAGCGTTACAAATGCGCGTAACAATCGTAGCGTTAAAAACCATCACCAACATCATTAAAGAAACTAACACCACAGCCAGTAAGCCCCGATGAAAAGGCGCTAAATGCAACTGGTTAGTGAAAAAATGATCAAACACATTAGTGATACCCACCCCATAAGCCAAGCAAATAGGATAAATCGCCAAGAAATAAAGCAAAGTGATAAGAAAACCCCATTGAGCGCCAAAATGAGAGCGAACGACCATGGTAATGTCTTCTTGATCTTTAGATCCTATGAAATAAGCTAAGGCTCTATGCCCTAGATAAGTTAAAGGGAATATAATCGCGCTCATCACCACAATAGCCCATATCCCATGCCCACCGGCTCTAATAGGCAAAAATAAAATCCCAGCCCCCACCGCCGTGCCAAATAAAGACGCTATCCAACGCAAATCAAACAAATTGAGTTTTTTAGGATCTCTTGGAACTGCTTTTTCTTGTGCCATGCTATTAAACCGCCCTTTTATCGTGTTAAAGAGCTTTCATTGTAGCATAAAGCTTTTTATGATTGGGGTTTTTTGAGATTAAGGGGTGGTTTTGGGCGCGCATTTATTTTCTAAAATCCACGATTTAACCCGCACAAGCTATAATAACGCTTAAAAAAAGATTAATAAAGGATTATAGAAATGTCAAACACAACCTGGTCGCCAACTTCATGGCATTCTTTTAAGATAGAGCAACACCCCACTTACAAAGATAAGCAAGAATTAGAAAGGGTCAAAAAAGAATTGCACTCCTACCCTCCCTTAGTGTTTGCTGGCGAAGCGAGGAACTTGCAAGAGCGATTAGCCCAAGTCATTGACAATAAGGCGTTTTTGTTGCAAGGGGGCGATTGCGCGGAGTCGTTTTCTCAATTTAGCGCTAACCGAATTAGAGACATGTTTAAAGTGATGATGCAAATGGCGATCGTTCTCACTTTTGCTGGCTCTATACCGATCGTGAAAGTGGGGCGCATTGCCGGGCAATTTGCCAAGCCTCGCTCCGATGCGACTGAAATACTAGATGATGAAGAAGTGTTGAGTTACAGAGGGGATATTATCAATGGGATTTCTAAAAAAGAAAGAGAGCCAAAGCCTGAAAGAATGCTTAAAGCTTACCATCAAAGCGTAGCGACTTTAAACCTTATCAGAGCCTTTGCTCAAGGCGGGTTAGCGGATTTGGAACAAGTGCATCGTTTCAATTTGGATTTTGTCAAAAACAACGACTTTGGGCAAAAATACCAGCAAATCGCTGATCGGATCACGCAAGCTTTAGGGTTTATGCGAGCGTGTGGGGTGGAGATAGAGCGAACGCCTATCCTTAGGGAAGTGGAATTTTACACCAGCCACGAAGCGTTACTGCTCCATTATGAAGAGCCGTTGGTGCGTAAAGATAGTTTGACTAACCAGTTTTATGATTGCTCCGCGCACATGCTGTGGATTGGCGAAAGGACAAGAGACCCTAAAGGCGCGCATGTGGAGTTTTTAAGGGGAGTTTGTAACCCTATTGGCGTGAAAATCGGGCCTAATGCGAGCGTGAGCGAAGTGTTAGAATTGTGCGATGTTTTAAACCCGCACAACCTTAAAGGGCGTTTGAATTTGATCGTGCGCATGGGTTCTAAGATGATTAAAGAGCGCTTGCCTAAGCTTTTACAAGGGGTGTTGAAAGAAAAACGCCATATTTTATGGAGCATTGATCCCATGCATGGCAACACGGTTAAAACCAGTTTGGGGGTTAAAACAAGGGCTTTTGATAGCGTATTAGATGAAGTGAAAAGCTTTTTTGAAATCCATAGGGCTGAAGGGAGTTTAGCTTCAGGGGTTCATTTGGAAATGACGGGTGAAAATGTTACAGAATGTATCGGTGGCTCGCAAGCGATCACCGAAGAGGGTTTGAGCTGCCATTATTATACGCAATGCGATCCAAGACTAAACGCCACTCAAGCCTTAGAACTCGCTTTTTTAATCGCTGACATGCTTAAAAAACAACGATCTTAGTTAAAAAGAGATTAATCTTTTTTTAACTCTTTTTCTTTATAATTATCGTAAGCATTTTAATATTCAAAGGAGCTTGAAATGAGAATTTCTCTTTTAGCTGTAATTTTAGCGTTATTGTTTGTGGCTTGCCATGAAACTAAAAAACAAATCTTACAAAACGAAGCCGATAGCACCCCTTCAGAAAAAACCATTTGGCAACCTGAACAAAAATAAAAAATTGTAAAAATCCTCAAAGGCATTTTTTAAAATAAACACAATCAAAAAGCTGGTGGGTGATAGTTTTTTGTAAAGCGATCTTAGGGCTATTAAGGGGGAATGATTTCAAAACACTCCCTATCCCTTATGAAGTTTATTATCAAACGAAGTTTAAAGAAACAAGTTCTTAAAAGTGAGAGAATGGCCAAAAAGCCTAAAATTAAAAAGCCTAAAACTAAAATGGGCGAAATCTAGAGAGTTAAACTACAAACTCTCTAAAACTTTTTGAGCATGCCCTTTCGCTTTGACATTATAGAAGCATTTTTCTAAAACGCCTTGCGTGTTGATAATGAAAGTGGAGCGGATAATCCCCAAATGCTCCTTCCCATAAAGCATGCGTTTGCCATAAGTTTTGTAAAGATTGGCCACTTTTTTATCTTCATCGCAGAGCAAGATCACATTCAAAGAGCATTGGCTGATAAATTTTTGATGCGATTGCACATTATCAGGGCTTACGCCTACGACAACAGCGTTTTTCTTTTCAAATTCACTAAACAGAGCACTAAAATCTTTGGCTTCTAAGGTGCATCCGGGGGTGTTGTCTTTAGGGTAGAAATACAACACCACTTTTTTATGGAGCAAATCTTTTAAAGAAATTTCCACGCCATCGCTGTTTTTCAACCTGAAATCAGGGGCTAATTGCCCTACTTCTAATTTTTCCATTCTTATCCTTTAATAGAGAATGATAGCGACTTTTTGAGGCCCATGCACCCCAAAAACGGTTTTTAATTCAATGTCAGCTGTCCGGCTAGGCCCGCCAATAAGGAGCATGTTTGTGGGTAATGCGCCGTTTTGGCCTTGATTTTTTAAAGCTTGCACGCCTTCGCTCAAATTGCGCACAATGGATTCTTTTTTCAATAAAATGATGCAATTAAGGGTGATGAGCGAAAGCAATCGTGGGCTTGCATGCGAAGAAACCGCCCCAATCATGCCCAAGCTTGAAATCCCACAAACCCCATGCAATAAAGCCGTATCAATCTCAAACAATTCTTCACGCATCGCTTCAATTTCTTTATCATAAGGCTGTAAAGCAAAATCCTTAAACGCTTCAAAATTCAAATTCAAATCTGTAGAGTGTAAGACTTTTTTGCTTTGAAAATTTTCTAAAGCCTTTAAAATGGCTTGCTCTAAATTTTCTTTAGCGCTTTCAATGACTTCAGCTTTATTCAACACCTGGAAATGCTTGTATTCTTCCACTAAGTCTTCAAACTCCACTTTAATGATATTTCTATAAATAGGGTTTGCTCCCTGAATGGCATGCTTGGCTTTGGCTTCTTTAATGCACTTTAAAATAAGCTCTTTACTCATAAATCACCCCTTCTAAGTGCTGGACTTTGGCATGCAAACTCGTGTCCATATTGGGTAAGGTCCTCACGCTCGCCCACTCTTTGACTAAAGGCAGTATGGGGGCTAAAAGCTTGCCTAAAGGCGAGAAAAATTGAGCCATTTTTAATTGGAAACGCCACTTAGCCCCATCGCTTGCCATTTTGGCAAACATTTTCATAGAGAATTTTTCCATCCCGCTGTGTTGGGTGCTTTTAACCCCCTTGACCACGCCCCTGCCCTCACCCACTTTATCGGATCGTAAATCCCTAATGAGTTCTGCTAAAGGGATTTCTACGGGGCATACTTCAGTGCAACGCCCGCAAAGACTGCACAAATTAGGGATATGCCCGTAATTATTCAAGCCAAAGAGTTGGGGGGATACCACCACGCCTATAGGACCAGGATAAGTAGAAAGATAGGCATGCCCACCGATTTTATCATACACAGGGCAGTGGTTCAAACAAGTCCCGCAACGAATGCATGAAAGAGCGCGATAATACTTTTCATCAGCCAAAATATTGGAGCGGTTATTGTCTAATAAAATGATATGGGCTTCTTTAGGGCCGTCTAAATCGCCCTCTTTTCTGGGGCCTGTGATAATGTTTTGATAGCAAGTGATAGGCACACCCACCGCGCTTGGGGCGAGCAAATTGTTTAAAATCGCCGCATCATCAAAGCTTTCTACTAATTTTTCAATCCCACAAATTGCGACATGCACATCGCATGCGGTGGTGCTCATTCTGCCATTGCCTTCATTTTCCACTAACCAGATCGCTCCCTCATTAGCGATAGCGAAATTAACCCCACTAATCCCCATTTTAAAGCTTTCAAATTCTTTGCGCATGTGTTTTCTGGCGATCGCATTGAGCTTTTCAGGTTCTTCTTCATAAGCGGCGTTGAGTTTTTCTTCAAAAATCTTACCGATTTGCTTGCGGTTTTTATGGATAGCCGGCACGACAATATGCACAGGGTGTTCATTGATGAGCTGGATAATCAATTCGCCCAAATCCGTTTCTTGCGCTTGAATGCCCTTTTCTTTCAAGTAATGGTTCAAGCCAATTTCTTCGCTCGCCATGGATTTTTGTTTTAAAATGCGCTTGATATTCTTTTCTTTGGCGAGGTTGTAAATGATTTCATTGGCTTCATCGCCGTCTTTAGCGTAGTGGATTTTAAAGCCGTTTTGAGTGGCGTTTTTTTCAAACAATTCCAAATACTCATCAAGCCTGGATAAAATCTTAAGCTTGACTTCTTTGCCTAATTCCCTTAAATTTTCCCATTCACTGTAACGATTTTTAATCAGATTCTTACGATTAGCCCTTAAGGTATCCATTGCAGAACGCAAATTTTCCCTTAATTGCATATCGCCTAATTGGTCGGTGATGATTTCTTCGTATTCTTGGTCGCTATGATATTTTTCCATGATCATTCCTTAAAACAATTCTTTAATGTTAAAGCCCAAGCCTTGAGGCTAAAAAGTCATAAAAATGCATGGGTTTTGTCAGAGAGCCCATTTTTTGCATAGCGGTGCTGATATTCATCAAACACCCCGCATCCGCTGAAACAATCACATCCACATGACGGCTTTCTATGTCTTTAATCTTTTCTTTGACCATAACCGCTGAAATTTCAGGCTCTTTAACCGAAAAAGTCCCCCCAAACCCGCAACATTCTTCTTCTTTTTCCAATTCAATGAGTTCCACATTTTTAAGCTGTCTGATGAGGTTTTTCGCCGAGTCAATCACTTTAGCCACCCTTAAGGCATGGCAATTAGAATGCCATGTGATTTTAAGGGGTTCGCCCTTATCTTCATACTTGACTTGCAATTTTTTATCCAAAAATTCGCTCAATTCATACACCCTAGAGCAAAAATCTTTAACCATGTTAAATTCCGCATGCCCTTCAAACAATTCCAAATAATCATGCCGCATCATCCCTGTGCATGAACCGCTAGGCAAGATAATAGGGTAGTCGTTATTGGAATAAAGCTTGATATTGTATAAAACGACTTTTTTAGTCTCTTCATAGTATCCTGAGTTATAGCTTGGCTGGCCGCAACATGTCTGGTCTTTTTTAAAAACCACTTCCAAATTTTCCTTGCGGAGTAATTTGATAGCGTTAAGCGATGCGTTGCTGTATATGGCTGCTCCTAGACAAGTAGCAAAGAAATTGACTTTCAAAGAAGGCTCCTTAAATTCCAAATTAAGAGTTTCAAACACAATATAATACTCAAAATTAGTAAGATTGTAACCACAAGTTGATCAACCCACTCGCTCAAACATTGTTACTAAAATAAACCACAAACCCATTAAATTTGACTTAATATTAAATGCTACTTAAAATTAGTTTTTTCTTTTAAGTAAGATAAAAAAATACTTTTAATTATTCAAGGAAAATTTATGGAATTTTATCAAGTCTATGACCCATTAGGCCATATTTGGCTGAGCGCTTTAGTCGCACTTTCGCCCATTGCACTCTTTTTTGTCTCTCTTATTGTCTTTAAACTTAAAGGGTATAGCGCTGGGTTTTTAAGCTTATTGCTTTCAATCCTTATTGCGTTATTTGTGTATAAAATGCCCGCTCAAATGGTGAGCACGAGTTTTTTCTACGGCTTTCTTTATGGTTTGTGGCCGATCGCTTGGATTGTGATCGCTGCGATTTTTCTTTACAACCTTTCAGTGAAATCCGGGTATTTTGAGATTTTAAAAGAAAGCATTTTAACCCTAACGCCGGATCACCGCATTTTGGTGATTTTGATTGGCTTTTGTTTTGGCTCGTTTTTAGAAGGAGCGATCGGCTTTGGAGGCCCGGTAGCGATCACAGCGGCGATTTTAGTCGGCCTTGGGCTAAACCCCTTATACGCTGCTGGGTTGTGCCTGATCGCTAACACCGCTCCTGTAGCTTTTGGTGCGGTGGGTATTCCTATTACGGCAATGGCTAGCGTGGTGGGTATCCCTGAGTTAGAGATTTCTCAAATGGTGGGCAGGGTGTTACCCATTTTTTCCATTGGTATTCCTTTTTTCATCGTGTTTTTAATGGATGGTTTTAGAGGGATTAGAGAGACTTTTCCTGCAGTGGCTGTTACCGGGTTTAGTTTCGCTATTGCGCAATTTTTAAGCTCTAATTATCTAGGGCCGCAGCTCCCAGATATTATTTCAGCTTTAGTGTCATTGATTGCTACCACTTTGTTTTTAAAATTCTGGCAGCCCAAGCGCATTTTCACTAGCAATGGCAAAGAACCCACGATGAACACAGAAAAACACCATATTTGTAAGGTGGTTGTGGCGTGGATGCCTTTTGTGTTGCTCATGATTACGATTATTATATGGACGCAACCCTGGTTTAAAGCGCTCTTTAAAGAAGGCGGGGCTTTGGCGTTTTCTAGCTTTGCGTTTGAATTTGATTCTATCAGTCAAAAGATTTTTAAAACCGTTCCTATTGTTACTGAAGCGACCAATTTTCCCGTCGTGTTCAAACTCCCTTTGATTTTAACGACAGGCACTTCCATTTTTTTAGCCGCTCTTTTAAGCGTGTTTTTGTTGCGCGTGAAAATCAGCGATGCGATAGGGGTGTTTGGGGCCACTTTAAAAGAAATGCGTTTGCCGATTTTAACCATTGGCGTGGTTTTAGCGTTCGCGTATGTGGCTAATTATAGCGGCATGAGCGCTACGCTCGCTTTAGCGTTAGCGGATACTGGGCATGTTTTCACTTTCTTTTCGCCTGTTGTAGGCTGGCTTGGGGTGTTTTTAACCGGAAGCGATACAAGTTCTAATCTTTTATTTGGCTCTTTGCAAATGCTCATCGCTACACAGCTTGGCTTGCCTGAAGTGCTTTTCTTAGCGGCCAACACTTCAGGGGGCGTTGTGGGCAAAATGATAAGCCCTCAAAGTATCGCTATCGCTTGCGCAGCGGTGGGGTTAGTGGGGAAAGAGAGTGAATTGTTCAGATTTACAGTAAAATACTCTATCGCTTTGGCAATCATTATGGGGATTGTCTTCACTCTTATCGCTTATGTCTTCCCCTTTATTATTCCAGTTACTCCTACTTAATGGAGGGGGTTTAGGGGAGTAAGAGAATATTTTTTAAAGGGATTTTTAGTGTCAGAATTTCATCAAATTTATGACCCTTTGGGTAATATTTGGCTGAGCGCTCTTGTGGCCTTATTGCCGATTTTGTTATTTTTCTTATCTTTAATGGTTTTTAAACTCAAAGGTTATACAGCGGCCTTTTTGAGCGTGGCCTTATCAGCCATTATTGCGGTTTTAGTGTATAAAATGCCTGTTAGCATGGTGGGTTCAAGCTTTCTTTATGGCTTTCTCTATGGCTTATGGCCGATCGCATGGATTATTATTGCGGCGATTTTTTTATACAAACTCAGCGTTAAATCCGGCTATTTTGAAATCTTAAAAGAAAGCGTCCAGTCCATCACTTTAGATCACAGGATTTTAGTGATTTTGATTGGCTTTTGTTTTGGCTCGTTTTTAGAAGGGGCGATCGGCTTTGGAGGGCCTATTGCCATTACAGCGGCGATTTTAGTAGGCTTAGGGTTAAGCCCTTTATATTCTGCCGGATTGTGCCTAATCGCTAACACCGCTCCTGTAGCCTTTGGCGCGGTGGGTATCCCTATAAGCGCTATGGCGAGCGCAGTAGGGGTGCCAGCGATTTTAATTTCAGCCATGACGGGTAAAATCCTCTTTTTTGTGAGCTTGTTAGTGCCGTTTTTCATTGTGTTTTTAATGGATGGCTTTAAAGGGATTAAAGAAACTTTTCCGGCCGTTTTTATCGCGGCTTTTTCTTTCGCTGGCGCGCAATTTTTAAGCTCTAATTATTTAGGGCCAGAATTGCCTGGTATTATTTCAGCCCTTGTTTCACTCGTTGCAACAGCGCTCTTTTTGAAATTCTGGCAGCCTAAAGTCATTTTTAGAAGCGACGGCAAAGTGGCCTCATTCACTAAGAGTAACCACCATATTTGTAAGATCTATGTCGCTTGGTCTCCTTTTGTGATTTTGGTTTTAGTGATTGTGCTATGGATACAGCCTTTTTTTAAGGCTTTATTTGAAAAAGACGGCTTGTTAGCTTTTTCTAATTTTTATTTTGAATTCAATAACATCAGTAACCACATCTTTAAAAGCCCACCTTTTGTAGAAGCCAATCAAAGCGTGAGTTTTCCGGTGGTGTTTAAATTTCTCTTAATCAACACGGTTGGCACTTCCATTTTTTTGGCCGCTCTTGTTAGCATGCTCGTTTTAAGGGTGCGAGTGAGCGATGCGCTGAGCGTCTTTGGCGAGACTTTAAAAGAAATGCGCTATCCCATTCTCACCATTGGTTTAGTCTTAAGCTTTGCCTATGTGTCTAATTACAGCGGGATTTCTTCCACTCTAGCCTTAGCGCTCACCCATACGGGATTAGCTTTTACTTTTTTCTCGCCCTTGATCGGGTGGGTAGGCGTGTTTTTAACCGGAAGCGATACGAGTTCCAATCTTTTGTTTGGCTCTTTACAGCAACTCACCGCCCAACGATTGCATCTCCCTGAGGTTTTAACCCTAACGGCTAATACCGTGGGAGGCACTTTGGGCAAGATGATAAGCCCTCAAAGTATCGCTATCGCTTGCGCGGCGGTGGGATTAGCCGGGAAAGAGAGCGATTTGTTCAAATTCACGGTTAAATACTCCCTTATTTTTGTAGCGATCATGGGAGTCGTGATCAGCGCGATTGCGTATTTGATCCCTGAAGTGGTGCCTGCGATAAAGTAGAGCCATTTTGGATCTGGAAGGGTTAACCCCCAAATAAATTTTTTTGTTTTAAAAAATGCAAGATTTTAAGCGTCATAGAGCTTATGGGTAAAGTTTCTAAGTCTTTAAGGCTATAAAAACGAACGGGGCTTTTTAGATCCTTTATTGCAGCTGAATAGAGGTTTAAATTGAGCTTGAATTTAGTGTGGCTGTGTTTGATGGAGCCTAAAAAGGGGAGTTTGCATTCTAAATTTTCTTTTAAATTAGGGAAATGGTGCATCCCAAAATAGAGTTTTTGCTCTATTTTTTCTAAAGCGATTTGGTTATTTTGGATCACAACGCCCAAGTAACGCTCTTCTTGAATGATTTCTTGTTTTTTCTTAAGCATGTGTTTTTCTGGGTTATTTTTACCTAAACAATAAGGGTTTAAAGGGCAAATCGCGCATTTGGGTTTAGGGGAGCAGATTAAAGCCCCTAGATCAATTAGGGCTTGGTTATGATTAAAGCTTTCATTAAGATTGAGAAAGTCATTCGCTTTAATTTGTAAGTCTTTAGCGTGGATATTAGGATCCAAACCAAAAAGCCTTAAAAGCACGCGCTTGATATTAGCGTCCACGCATGCGCTCTTTTCCCTAAAACCAAAACACAAGATCGCATTAGCCGTGTATGCGCCAATCCCAGGGAGTTTCAATAGGCTTTGATAGTCATTAGGTAATTGTGAGTTATGTTCTTTAACACAAATTTCAGCGCTTTTTTTTAAATTCTTAGCCCTTGAATAATAACCAAGCCCTCGCCAGAGCAATAAAACCTCTTCTAATTGAGCGTTCGCTAAGTCTTTTAAAGTGGGGAAAGCTTCTAAAAAAGGGGAATAAAAACGCTCAATTACCGTGTTGATTTGGGTTTGTTGGCTCATCACTTCGCTGATATAGACTTCATAAGGGGCGTTAATGCCCTTTAAATTCCTAAAAGGTAAATCCTTTCGCCCACATTCTTCATACCATTTTAAAAGGGCGTTGTGTAAAGTTTCCAGCTACAACCACCTGTAAGCGATGAATTTGACCCAAGGTATGCACACGCTTAAAAACACGATCAAATACACCATACCAAAAATAAACCCCCATTTCCAAAAATCCTTGCTTGGAATATACCCGCTCCCGTAATAAATGGTGGATGGGCCTGTGCCATAGGGCGTTAAAATCCCCATAATCCCTAAAGAAAGCATTAAAAACAAGCTCAATTCTTGCAAATTAACCCCTTGAATGTGCGAACCAATCCCTACAAAAAGTGCGAATAACGCGCTCACATGAGCGGTGATGCTAGCGAAAAAATAGTGCGACAGATAGAATAAGGCTACAATAAACAATACCGCTATTAACGGATCCAAGTGAGCATGCTCTAAAAAATTTTGAGCCGCATTGCCGATAAAATTTAAAAACCCTACATTTTTAAGCCCGCCAGCCATCGTGAGCAGCGATCCCAGCAATAAAAAAATATTGAACGCGCTCTTGTTTTTAATGATGTCTTCATAGCTTACAATCTTGCAAAACGCCATTAAAACCATGACAATCAAAGCCGTCGCGCTCGCATGCAAACCTAAAGGTTTGCCAAAAATCCAACCCAATAAAGCCAATAAAGTGAGACTGAGCATTAAAATTTCTTTTAAAGAAAACCTCCCCATGCCCTCTAATTCCTTTTTAGCCCACAAACTCACTTCTTTTGAGCCTTTTAAGGTGGGTTTGCAGGTTTTATACGCTAATAAAGGCGCAAGCAAGATCAAAACCACCCCACAAGGCAAGAACGCTAAAAACCACGAAAACCATGAGATTTCATTCACGCCCATTTTGGCAGCGATTTCCATTGCTAGGGGGTTAGGAGCGAGTGCGGTTAAAAACATGGACGAAGTGATGCAAGTTGAAGCCAGAGCGACCCACATCAAATACGTGCCGATTTTGTCAGGGTTATTGTTGGGAGTCGAACCCATTAAAGGCGGTATAGAAGAAACGATGGGATAGAGTATACCCCCACTTCTAGCGGAATTGCTAGGGATAAAGGGGGCTAGACACAATTCGCTCAAACTGATCGCATACCCTAAACCTAAAGGGGTTTGCCCTAAAAACCTAATGAGCAAAAGAGCGATCCGTTTCCCTAACAAGCTTTTTTCATACCCTAAACCCAAAATAAAAGCGACAAACACAAGCCACACCGTTTTATTCGCATACCCGCTCAAACCCCACGAAATAGCTTTATTAGCGCTCGCTACCTCACTGCTCGCCCCAATTTTTAACGCTATACACAGCACCAACGCGCTCAACGCTATCAAACCTGATGGCACCGGCTCTAAAATTAGCCCTATAATCATGCCCATGAAAATACAAAAATAAAGCCATGCGTTAGGGTTTAGTCCATCCGGTGCACCTAAAAAATACAATAACGCTGCGATAAAAAAAGGGGCAAGAATGATGAGAGTTTGTTTAGTCATGTTTAACCTTTAGCCAAAGATAGTAGCAATTTGGCTTAAAAATGCCATTCAAATGGGATTAAGTTATTACAATGTTACAGAAAAAGATTAAAAATTAAGCTTTTTGAAAAAGATAAAATTTTATAATTACATTTATCTTTGTTGAATTTACTACAAATAGGAGTATTGCATGCAAGAAAATGTGCCTTTGAGTTATGATTATTCTATTAGCAAATTGTTTCTTTATGCGATGGTTGGCTTTGGGATAATAGGCATGTTAATAGGGATCGTGTTAGCTTTTGAATTGTCTTTCCCTAACTTGAATTACATTGCAGGGGAGTATGGCGTTTTTGGCCGCTTACGCCCCTTACACACGAATGCGGTGATTTATGGATTCACTCTTGGGGGGATTTGGGCGAGTTGGTATTATATCGGTCAAAGGGTGCTTAAAATCACTTACCACCAACACCCCTTTTTGAAAATTGTAGGGTTATTGCATTTTTGGCTCTGGATTATTCTTTTAATTTTAGGGGTTATTAGCTTGTTTGCTGGTCTTACTCAATCTAAAGAATACGCTGAATTGATGTGGCCTTTAGATATTATTGTGGTTGTGGCATGGGTGCTATGGGGGGTTAATATGTTTGGGAGCATGAGCGTTAGGAGGGAAAATACCATTTATGTGTCTTTATGGTATTACATCGCTACTTATGTGGGCATAGCGGTGATGTATATTTTCAATAACCTTTCTATCCCCACCTATTTTGTCGCTGATATGGGGAGCGTTTGGCATTCTATTTCTATGTATTCAGGCAGTAATGATGCGCTCATTCAATGGTGGTGGGGGCATAACGCGGTCGCTTTTGTCTTTACGAGTGGGGTGATTGGCACGATTTATTATTTCTTGCCTAAAGAGAGCGGTCAGCCTATTTTTTCTTACAAACTCACTTTGTTTTCTTTTTGGAGCTTGATGTTTGTTTATATTTGGGCGGGCGGGCACCATTTGATTTATTCCACCGTGCCTGATTGGGTGCAAACCCTTTCTAGCGTGTTTTCAGTGGTGTTGATCTTGCCTTCGTGGGGGACAGCGATTAACATGCTTTTAACGATGAGGGGGCAATGGCACCAGCTCAAAGAAAGCCCTTTGATTAAATTCTTAGTTTTAGCTTCAACTTTCTACATGCTTTCCACTTTAGAAGGCTCTATTCAAGCCATTAAGAGCGTGAACGCCTTAGCGCATTTTACCGATTGGATTATAGGGCATGTGCATGACGGCGTGCTTGGGTGGGTAGGCTTCACTTTGATTGCGAGCATGTATCACATGACGCCTAGGCTTTTCAAAAGAGAAATTTATTCAGGCAGGCTTGTGGATTTCCAATTTTGGATCATGACTTTAGGGATTGTGCTTTACTTTTCGTCCATGTGGATTGCAGGGATCACGCAAGGGATGATGTGGAGGGATGTGGATCAGTATGGGAATCTCACTTACCAGTTCATTGACACGGTTAAGGTGCTAATCCCTTATTACAATATTAGAGGCGTTGGGGGTCTTATGTATTTTATTGGATTTATTATTTTTGCCTACAATATTTTTATGACAATCACAGCAGGCAAAAAATTAGAGCGTGAGCCCAATTACGCCACGCCTATGTCTAGATAGGGGAGGTTGGAAATGTTTAGTTTTTTAGAGAAGAATCCGTTCTTTTTCACTCTTGCGTTTATTTTTGTGTTTGCGATCGCAGGCTTGGTGGAGATTTTGCCCAACTTCTTCAAATCCGCTCGCCCCATTGAGGGCTTACGACCTTATACGGTTTTAGAGACAGCAGGGAGGCAAATTTATATCCAAGAAGGTTGCTATCATTGCCATTCCCAACTCATTCGCCCTTTCCAAGCTGAGGTGGATCGATATGGTGCGTATAGTTTGAGTGGGGAATACGCGTATGACAGGCCATTTTTGTGGGGTTCTAAAAGGATTGGCCCTGATTTACATAGGGTGGGGGATTATCGCACAACCGATTGGCATGAAAAGCACATGCTAGATCCTAAAAGCGTTGTGCCGCACAGCATCATGCCCGCCTATAAGCATTTATTCATAAAAAAGAGCGATTTTGACACCGCTTATGCGGAAGCTTTGACGCAAAAAAAGGTTTTTGGCGTGCCTTATGACACCGAAAACGGCGTGAAATTAGGGAGCGTAGAAAAAGCGAAAAAAGCCTATTTAGAAGAAGCTAAAAAAATCACAGCCGACATGAAAGACAAGAGGGTGCTAGACGCCATTCAAAGGGGCGAAGTGTTAGAAATTGTGGCTTTGATCGCTTATTTGAATAGCTTGGGTAATTCCAGGATCAACGCCAATCAAAACGCTAAATAAGGGGTGAATGATGGATTTAGAAAGTTTGAGAGGTTTTGCGTATGCGTTTTTCACTATTCTTTTTACGCTCTTTTTGTACGCTTATATTTTTAGCATGTATAGAAAGCAAAAAAAGGGTGTCGTGGATTATGAGCGATACGGGTATTTAGCGTTAAATGATGCTTTAGAAGATGAGTTGATTGAACCACGCCATAAAGAAGTTCATGATAAGGGCATAAAGGAAAGTTGAAATGGATTTTTTAAACGACCATATAAATGTTTTTGGCTTGATTGCAGCGCTTGTGATTTTAGTTTTAACCATCTATGAATCCAGCTCGCTCATTAAAGAAATGCGCGACAGCAAATCTCAGGGTGAGCTTGTAGAAAATGGGCATTTGATTGATGGGATAGGGGAGTTTGCCAATAATGTGCCAGTAGGCTGGATCGCAAGCTTTATGTGCACGATTGTGTGGGCTTTTTGGTATTTTTTCTTTGGGTATCCGCTGAATAGCTTTTCTCAAATCGGGCAATACAATGAAGAGGTTAAAGTGCACAACCAAAAATTTGAAGCCAAATGGAAGCATTTGGGTCAAAAGGAATTGGTGGATATGGGTCAAGGCATCTTTTTAGTCCATTGTTCGCAATGCCATGGCATCACCGCTGAGGGCTTGCATGGGAGCGCTCAAAATCTGGTGCGCTGGGGTAAAGAAGAGGGCATTATGGACACCATTAAGCATGGCTCTAAAGGCATGGATTATCTCGCTGGGGAAATGCCCGCTATGGAATTGGATGAAAAAGACGCTAAAGCGATTGCGAGCTATGTGATGGCAGAAATTTCTGGCGTTAAAAAGACGAAAAACCCTCAACTCATTGATAAGGGCAAGGAGCTGTTTGAAAGCATGGGCTGCACAGGTTGTCATGGCAATGATGGTAAGGGCTTGCAAGAAAATCAAGTGTTTGCAGCCGATTTGACCGCTTACGGCACAGAGAATTTTTTGAGAAATATCTTAACGCATGGTAAAAAGGGCAATATAGGGCATATGCCATCATTCAAATATAAAAACTTTAGCGATTTGCAAGTTAAAGCGTTAGCCGAATTTATCCAATCGCTAAAACCCTTAGAAGATTAAAGGAAAAGAGATGAAATTTTTAAACGGATTAGCAGGGAATTTACTGATTGTGGTTATTTTATTGTGTGTGGCCGTTTTTTTTACGCTCAAAGCGATCCATATCCAAAAAGAGCAAGCCACCAATTATTACCGCTATAAGGATATTAACGCTTTAGAGACAAAAAACACCCAAAACCGGGCCAATTATGAATTAGTCAATCAAGGGAGTAAAAAATGAAATTCACGACTTTAGAAAAAATCTTAGCCTTAATGGTAGTAGCGACCATTTTAATGACAATTGTTATTTCTTTTGTGCCTAACTTGTTTTTGTTTAGCACATGAGAATCTTATGGCTTGTAATAGCCTTTGTTTGTTGTTTGGGGGCTGATGATTATGTTTTTAATAATTCTAAAGGGCGTTTGGTAGAAAAAAGCGTTGCGTTTGTAGAGGGTGTTTCTAAAGAGCTTTATCTTAAAACAGGCGTGCGTTTTGCGATTGATATGACGGATTTTGAAAAAAATCCTATCGCTTTGGCGGCTAAAAAGGAACGCCAAAAGTATCAAGAGAGCTTTTTAAAGCAGCTCAAACCCCCTTTTGTGGTATTCTTTTTCTACCATGACGCTCAAAAAATAGAATTAGTGGCTAACCCTAAAGATTTGTTAGACACTGATAAAATCTTTTTTGAAAAAATCGCTCCCTTACTCCCTACAAACGCTAAAGAATACACGCCCCAAAGGATTTCAGCCATGCTCATTAATGGCTATTCGGTCGCAGTAGATGCTTTAGCGGAAAAATATCGTGTGAATATCGTGCAGAATTTTAACGCTCCTAAGGGAGTAACTTTTGTAAAGGTGATCATTTATATTTTGTTATTGACGCTTTTAGGTGCGTTTTTGGGGCTTTATTTTTTTAAAAAATCTTAAGAGAGAAACCAATGAAAGAAAAAAACTTTTGGCCTTTAGGGATCATGAGCGTGCTTATTCTTGGGCTTGGGATCGTGGTGTTTTTGGTGGTGTTTGCCCTAAAAAATTCGCCTAAAAAAGATTTAGTGTATTTCAAAGGGCATAACGAAGTGGATTTAAACTTTAACGCTATGCTTAAAACTTATGAAAATTTTAAGTCTAATTATCGTTTTTTAGTGGGTTTAAAACCCCTTACCGAAAGCCCTAAAACCCCCATTTTGCCCTATTTTTCTAAAGGCACGCATGGGGATAAAAAACTCCAAGAAAACCTTTTAAAAAACGCTTTGATTTTGGAAAAATCCAACACGCTTTATGCGCAATTGCAACCGCTCAAACCCGCTTTAGATCCGCCAAATATTCAAGTGTATTTAGCGTTTTATCCCAGCCAATCACAGCCCAGATGGTTAGGAACGCTTGATTGTAGAAGCGCATGCGAGCCTTTAAAATTTGATTTGTTAGAGAGCGATAAAAGGGGGCGCTATAAGATCCTTTTTAAATTTGTTTTTAAAAATAAAGAAGAATTGATTTTGGAGCAACTGGCTTTTTTAAAGTAGCGCGTTTAAAAAATACCTTTAGCGTTTTTTATTGGCACTTGATGATAAAAAGCCTGAATTTTCTATCCAAACGAGTATAATAAGGCTATGGGTTTTTTAAAAGTTTTTAAGCATGACGCTTTAGGGCAAGTAGGGAATGTTGTTGTGGGGAATTTTTTAATAACGCTCACTATTTTAGCGGTTTGTTTTTCCTCTCAAAGCGCTGAAGAAACGACCATGCTCACCCTAAGCTACACGCTCTTTTTTATCTTGGGGGCGTTTTTACTGGCCGCAATCAGTGTGGGAGCGATCAAAAATCTCAATGCGCTTTTTTCTAAAAGGGGGGTTTTAAGCTTTTCTTTACCCGTTAGTTTGGAGTCTTTATTGCTCCCTAAAATCTTGCTCCCTATGGTGTTTTTTATCTTCAGTTTGTTCTGGTTTGTGGCGAGCGTGCGTTTGGGCTATTATCTTTTTAACGCGCAATCCAGCGTGCTGTTTATCTTGCACACCGCTTTAAAAACCTTTGTGTTAAAACCCACTAAAACCCTAGGTATCGTGCTGTTTTTAGGGCTTGTTTTAATGAAATTTTTATTTGTTTTGAGCGTTTTAAACGCTGCTAGGATCAAAAAAGCGCGTTTTTTACTAGGGGGGCTGTTGTTCATTCTTGTGGGGGTTGTTTTGGAATTAGCGTTTAATTCGTTACTGCCCTTAATGAGTTCTAGTTTGAGCATCAATGAGGGGTTTTATTATTTCTTGCAACAACAAGAATTACAAGAAAACAAATACTACCTTTTATGGGGGGTGGATTTTTTAAAAATCCTTTTATTGTATGGGGTAATCCGTTACTTGCTTATGCATAAATTGGAATTGGATTAAGAAAAGCGGTATTTTAAATACTCATCAGTGAGCAAGCAGTCTTTAGTCTTTAACAAGTTAGCGTAAAACCCATGCTGATAGCCCAATTCAAAAAGCTTGTCTATGGCGAGAATTTGAACCTCATTTAAGCGCGTTGAAGTTTCATTCGCATACAAGCTTAAATAAGTTCGTAAGCGCTCTTTATTGACACGAATGAGCGAGCGTTCTAACAGCATGTCAGAGAGCAAATTTTGGTGTTTTAGCGCGACTTCAACCGCTTTAATCAAAGCCTTTTTAATCAAAATCGCGCGATACAAAGGGATGGATCGCCTAATCGCCATGCCCCCTAAAGGCAGGGGTAAATCCATTTCAATGAGTTCTTTCCAAACATCCCACAATTCTTTTTCCACTTCTAATTCATCATGGAAATCCAAGATACTCTCATGGATGAGCACGCCCGCATGCACGCTCCCTTCAAGCACCGCTTTTTCAATGTCTAAAAAATTCATGTAAGCGATGCGTGCATGTTTGTAATAGATCTTAAACAAGAGGGCGTTGGTGGTGTGCTCCCCACTTAATGCGACTCTAAAATCTTTTTTCAATTTCACGCCCTTTTTTTTCACTAATTTAGGCCCATAGCCATTCCCAAAACTTGTCGCTGTAGGGAGCAAGGCGTAGTCGTTCGCAATTTTAGGGTATAGCCCAAAGCTTATCGCGCTCACATCATAAGTGTTTTTTAGGGCTTCTTGGTTTAGGGTTTCAATATCAAGGGCAATGTTATGGAACGTTTTATTTTTAATGGGGCAATCTATCCAACCAAACTTAATCGCATAATACATGAAAATATCATCAGCATCAGGGCTATGAGCGACACTAATCAAAGTAAAATCCTTTTGTGATAGGGTAAGTCCTTTTATTATAATAGATTTTAGGCTAGGATTTGATAGAATAAACAAATCAAATTCAATAAGGTGATTTATGGCAATAGATGAAGACAAACAAAAAGCGATTTCTTTAGCGATCAAACAAATTGATAAGGTTTTTGGTAAGGGGGCGTTGGTGCGCCTTGGGGATAAGCAAGTAGAAAAGATTGACGCTATTTCTACAGGCTCGTTAGGATTGGATTTAGCTTTAGGGATTGGGGGCGTTCCAAAGGGTAGGATCATTGAAATTTATGGGCCAGAGTCAAGCGGGAAGACCACTTTAAGCTTGCATATTATTGCAGAATGCCAAAAAAATGGCGGCGTGTGCGCATTCATTGACGCTGAGCATGCCCTAGATGTGTATTATGCTAAGAGGCTGGGCGTGGATACGGAAAATCTACTCGTTTCCCAACCAAGCACAGGCGAAGAAGCTTTAGAGATTTTAGAAACGATCACCAGAAGCGGAGGGATTGATTTAGTGGTGGTGGATTCGGTGGCGGCTCTTACGCCTAAAGCGGAGATTGATGGGGATATGGGCGATCAGCATGTGGGCTTGCAAGCAAGGCTTATGAGCCATGCGTTAAGAAAAATCACCGGTGTTTTGCACAAGATGAACACTACTCTCATTTTTATCAATCAAATCAGGATGAAGATTGGCATGATGGGTTATGGGAGTCCAGAGACCACAACCGGAGGTAACGCTTTAAAATTCTATGCGAGCGTTAGGATTGATATTAGAAGAATCGCCGCTTTAAAACAAAACGAGCAGCATATCGGTAACAGGGCTAAAGCCAAAGTGGTTAAAAATAAAGTCGCTCCGCCTTTTAGAGAAGCGGAATTTGACATCATGTTTGGGGAGGGGATTTCTAAAGAGGGCGAAATCATTGACTATGGCGTGAAATTAGACATTGTGGATAAGAGTGGGGCATGGCTTAGCTACCAGGATAAAAAGCTAGGGCAAGGCCGAGAAAACGCTAAAGCCCTATTGAAAGAAGATAAAGCCCTAGCGGATGAAATCACTCTTAAGATTAAAGAGAGTATTGGCTCTAATGAAGAGATCATGCCCTTACCCGATGAGCCTTTAGAAGAAATGGAATAAAAGGATTTTGATGCTAACCATTAAAGATATTCATGCTTTAGAAGTGATGGATAGTAGGGGCAATCCTACCATTCAAGCCAGCGTGATTTTGAGCGACAACACTAAGGCGAGCGCGATTGTGCCTAGTGGGGCGAGCACCGGTAAAAGAGAAGCGTTAGAATTAAGGGATAATGACAAAACCCGTTTTTTGGGTAAAGGGGTTTTAAGGGCATGCGAGAATGTCAATAGCGTGATCAAACACCATTTAATAGGGCTTGAAGCGATCAATCAAGCCTTTGTGGATGAGAGGTTAAGGGCTTTAGATGGCACGCCTAATTACGCTAATTTAGGGGCGAACGCTGTTTTGGGCGTTTCTATGGCGTTAGCAAGGGCTAGCGCGAAGGCTTTAAATCTGCCATTATACCGCTATTTAGGGGGGGCTAACGCTTTGACTTTGCCTGTGCCGATGCTCAATATTATTAACGGCGGAACGCATGCGAATAATTCCATAGACTTTCAAGAATACATGATCATGCCTTTAGGGTTTGAAAGCTTTAAAGAAGCCTTAAGAGCGAGCACGGAAGTCTATCACACGCTTAAAAAACTTTTAGATGGAAAGAATCAGCTCACAAGCGTGGGCGATGAGGGGGGTTTTGCGCCTAATTTTAACAACAATGTAGAGCCTCTTGAAGCCATTTCTCAAGCCATTGAAAAAGCCGGCTATAAATTAGGCGAAGAAATCGCACTCGCTTTAGATGTAGCGAGCAGCGAATTGGTGGATGAACATTTCAATTACCATTTAAAGGGTGAAAATAAGATTTTAGATTCGCATGAATTAGTGGCTTATTACAAAGAGTTGGTGGCAAAATACCCGATCGTGTCCATTGAAGATGGTTTGAGCGAAGACGATTGGGAGGGGTGGGCGTTTTTGAGCAAGGAATTAGGGCGTCAAATCCAATTAGTGGGCGATGATTTGTTTGTAACGAACGCGAGCATCTTGCAAAAAGGCATTGAAAAAAACGTTGCGAACGCCATTTTGATCAAACCCAATCAAATCGGCACCATTAGTGAAACTTTAGAGACCATAAGATTGGCCAAACACCATGCCTATCAATGCGTGATGAGCCATAGAAGCGGGGAGAGTGAAGACAGCTTTATCGCCGATTTTGCGGTCGCATTGAATACGGGAGAGATTAAAACCGGATCCACCGCAAGGAGTGAAAGGATCGCTAAATACAACCGCCTTTTAGAGATTGAGCATGAATTAAAAGGGGGGATTTATATCGGTAAAGAGTTGTTTAAGCATGGCTAGTAGCCTTTTTGAAAACGATGGAATCAAAGACAATAAAGTGCGAGATTTTTTTTATAGCCATAGCTCCCTTATTGTCTTTTTCCTTTTACTGCTTGGGTTTGGGTATTATTTAGGGAAGTTGCTTTTTGGGGGTTCTTCTTTAGAGGTTTATTTGGATTTAAGAGACAAGCATGAACGATTGCAGCAAGAAATCACCGAATTGCAAAGCAAGAATGTGCGTTTGCAAAAGCGTTTGTTTGAATTGAGAGAATTACGGCCTAGAGATTAGATTTAAGGAAATGGCAGTGTTAAAAAAGATGATAGGTTTGGTGGCGGTTTTAAGCGTCTTATTAGCCAGAGACAACCCTTTTGAGCCTGAAATCAATTCCAAGAATTTGCAAGGGGGCTTTAATGGGATCTATGATGACTACCTCAAAGAAATCCATGTGGATTTGCCCACGAGCGCTAGGATCTTAAAAAAAATCACGCTCACTTACCAGGATATTGATGGCTCTATCCATTCTAAAGTCGTGGGTATTGATAAAAGCATTGATTGGCACTACCCCTTAAAACTTTCCCAACACACCCTTAATCAAACCCCCTTTGAAAAACGCTATCAGATCCAAGATTTTGATTTTTTAATGGCAAACAACACGATGATTTTGCGTTCCCCTTATAAAATTTTACGCTCCTTTGTGCTAGTCAATCCTTATAGAATCGTATTAGACACGCAAAAAGGCCCTTTGGATATTTATCAAAACATGGATTTAAACCAGAAGTTTTTTTCTCAAATTAAAGTCGGTACGCACAAAGATTATTACCGCATCACGCTCATTTTAGACGGGAAATACCGCTATCTTTTGGAAGAAAAAAACGGGGCGTATGAATTAAAATTGAAATAAAAGCATGCAGCATTTAGTCTTAATCGGTTTTATGGGGAGCGGTAAAAGCTCTCTAGCGCAAGAATTGGGGCTTGCTTTGAAATTAGAAGTGTTGGATACGGATATGATCATTAGCGAGAGGGTGGGCTTGAGCGTGAGAGAGATTTTTGAAGAACTTGGCGAAGACAATTTCAGGATGTTTGAAAAAAATTTGATTGATGAATTAAAAACGCTCAAAACCCCCCATGTTATTTCTACCGGTGGGGGCATTGTGATGCATGATAATTTTAAGGGTTTAGGCACAACTTTTTACCTCAAGATTGATTTTGAGACCTTGATTAAGCGTTTGAATCAAAAAGAAAGGGAAAAACGCCCCCTTTTGAATGATCTCACTCAAGCCAAAGAACTTTTTGAAAAACGCCAAGCCCTCTATGAAAAAAACGCCTCCTTTATCATTGATGCAAGGGGTGGTTTAAATAATTCTTTAAAACAAGTGCTACAATTCATCGCATAAATTTTTTTTAAAGGCCTTGTGATGTTAAGTAGAGACATTGTCCAATATTCCAAGATCCGCACCGAGTTATACGCCTACCTCACTTATTTGTTTTCGCACAATATCCGCAACCATCTCCCTGAAATCACTTTGGATTATTTAAACAAACAGATTAGAAAAATGCATGCTGAAATCAAAATGGCAAAAAGTTTTTTTGTGTTAGACGCTAAGGGCATGCTAATTCTTAAGCCAAGTCAGCTTAAAGAGGAAGGGCATAAGGAAGGGATATTAGAGCATGATTTAACAGAAGGGATTGAACTAGAATCGCATGCCAGTTTTAGCGATAAATATTATTTTTATCAAGCCGTGAGTGAAAAGCGTTGCATTTTAACCGATCCTTACCCTTCTAAAAAAGGAAACCATTTGGTAGTGAGCACGTCTTACCCGGTGTATGATCAAAATAACGATCTAGCGTTTGTGGTGTGCTTGCAAATCCCTTTGAGGGTGGCGATTGAAATCAGCTCGCCTTCAAAGTATTTTAGGACCTTTAGTGAAGGGAGCATGGTTATGTATTTTATGATTTCTATCATGCTTACTTTAGTGTCGTTGCTTTTATTTGTGAAATGCATTTCTAGCTTTTGGACAGCGATTGTCAATTTTAGCAGTTTTGACATTAAAGAAGTGTTCCACCCCATTGTGCTTTTAACCCTAGCCTTAGCCACCTTTGATCTAGTCAAGGCGATTTTTGAAGAGGAAGTGTTGGGTAAAAATAGCGGGGACAACCACCATGCGATCCACCGCACGATGATCAGGTTTTTAGGCTCTATCATTATCGCATTAGCCATTGAAGCGTTAATGTTAGTGTTTAAATTCAGCGTGAGCGAACCGGATAAAATCACTTATGCGGTGTATTTGGCTATCGGCGTGGCAGTGCTTTTGATCAGTTTGGCGATTTATGTTAAATTCGCCTATAGCGTGTTGCCCAAACGAGAACGCTAAGAGTTTAAAAATTTTCTTTTAAGCGTTTGAAAATCCTCTTCAATCTAAAAAAAACATATTCTAAAAGGGTTTTTTTATTGAGTAGGGGGGCAAGAAATTCAAAGGTTTTTTGTTTGTCTTTAAGGCTTAAACATTCTGTCATTTGTTTAAGGAATTTCACGGAATATTCAGCATAAAAAGGGGTTTTTAAAAGAATCTCATGCCATTCTTTAGAATATAAAGCAGTGGGTGAAATCCAAGGTTTTCCTACAAAATAAAAATGCAGCATGACGATTTCTTTTTTGTCAGGGATGAAGCGTTTTTGATTGGCCATGAAAGGGTGGGCGTTATAAATATAAGGTAAGATTAAAACTTTTTGATAGCATGCGAGCGTTAAAAGATCCTGTTCAGGGCAAAACACGCATTGGCCTTTTTGATGGGTTAAATTGAGTAAGCGCTCTTCTAAATGATCAGCGCGCCACAGCTTTAAATTCACGATTAAAAACCCAACGTTATAGTGGTTTTCACAAATGATTTTCATGTCTTTTTCTTTAAGGTAATGCTCATGGAGAAAAAATTTTTGGCGAGGCTCTCTCTCCCTTTCTGTTTGGAAATGTTTAAGGCTTTTAGGAGAAGAAAAATCCTTAGCCGTTCCAAAATAATAAGAATCCAGCGGGATAAAAAAACTCTCGCTCACATCGTTTAAAAACAAAGTGTCCGCATCAAACATGATGATTTTGTCGTATTGCGGGAATAAAGAAGCCAAAAACAAGCGGCACATGACCATTTTAGAAAAGCGAGTCTTAGCATAAATATTGAGTTGCAAAAAAGCTTCATGGATTTTATCAATCACAGAGGGTTCTACTGAAGTGGTGTAAAGATTAGGGGTTGAAATGTCTAAAAAATCCACGCTCGCAAAAGCGCTAAAGGGGGCTAGAGTCTCTTTTAATTTTTGTTGGTTTTCAAGGCTTAAGTTATCCACCAGGCAGTGGATTTTATAAAAAAGTTTTTTATCATGGTGTTTTGTTTTAGTGCAAGCCAGCATGGAATACAGGCTCACGCCAGCCGGAATAGCGTAATGATTGTCAAAAGCGATAACGATAGGAATAGTAATACTCATTTTAAGTGGTTTCCTTAAAATAGGTTTTTTAAATCAATTTAATCCAAAAGTTGAGTTTATTTTTTCAATAATTATACTATAATAACCAATTAAATTGGGGTTTTACTGATTTGTCTTTGTGCGAGCTTTGGCTTAGTTTTGTAAGGAATGAGATGATAAAGAGTTGGACCAAAAAGTGGTTTTTGATTTTATTTTTAATGGCGAGTTGTTTTGGTCATTTGGTGGCTACAACCGGTGAGAAATATTTTAAGATGGCTAATCAAGCCCTTAAGAGAGGGGATTACCATAGAGCGGTGGCTTTTTATAAGAGGAGCTGTAATTTGAGGGTGGGGGTTGGTTGCACGAGTCTAGGCTCTATGTATGAAGATGGCGATGGCGTGGATCAGAGTATTCCAAAAGCCGTTTTTTATTACAGAAGGGGGTGCAATTTGAGGAATTATTTGGCTTGTGCGAGTCTAGGCTCTATGTATGAAGATGGCGACGGCGTGCAAAAAAATCTTCCAAAGGCTATCTATTATTATAGGAGAGGGTGTCATTTAAAAGGTGGGGTGAGTTGTGGGAGTTTGGGTTTTATGTATTTTAATGGCACGGGCGTTAAACAAAATTATGCCAAAGCCCTTTCTCTTTCTAAATACGCTTGCAGTTTGAATTATGGCATTAGTTGTAACTTTGTAGGGTATATGTATAGGAGTGCCAAAGGTGTGGAGAAGGATTTGAAAAAAGCCCTTGCGAATTTTAAAAGAGGGTGCCATTTGAAAGACGGAGCGAGCTGTGTGAGTTTGGGATACATGTATGAAGTCGGTATGGATGTCAAGCAAAATAGAGAGCAAGCCTTGAATCTTTATAAAAAGGGTTGTTATTTAAAAAGGGGGAGCGGTTGTCATAATGTGGCGGTGATGTATTACACGGGTAAGGGCGCTCCAAAGGATTTAGATAAAGCCATTTCGTATTATAAGAAAGGGTGTGCTTTAGGCTTTAGTGGTAGTTGTAAAGTGTTAGAAGAAGTGATTGGCAAGAAGTCTGATAATTTGCAAAATGATGCGCAAAATGACACGCAAGATGATACGCAATAAGCCAGAGTTTAGGGGCTAATGATTAAAACTCATCTTATAGAAATCTTTCACCTCTCTTGTTATCAAATAGGGATTGAGCGTCTCTATTGATGAATATTGAGACGCAATAAAATCTAAACGCTTAGAATTTGGATCCGCTCTCATCTGCTAATAACTAAAGTCTTATTGATTTTTTAATTTTTTAAAAAATGGGGTTTTGATCATTCTATTTTCAAACTCATTTCCTTAAGTAGGATAGGGGGGTATTTTGAAATAATCCCCTTACAACCCTCCCTTAACCCCAAGACCGCTTCTAAAAAGCTATCGTTTGACTAGGAATCAAGCTCTTTACTATTTTTATTTTTAAAAATACTTTGAGTATTTTAAACTCCTTAGCGGAAAGCCCAAATACCTTTAGCGTTTGAATTGAACGCTACTCATTCATAGTATAATATTCCCATGCATTCGCATCTATGGTAGGAAGCGTTGGGAGTTACGCCTTTTAAAGGTATGATGCGTAAAAGATTAAATGCGCTTTGAACGCTCAAACTCTGTAAAATCCCTATGATAGAAACACAGAGTGAAAGCCAAACTCTCCCCAAAACATCAGTCTAAAAAAGCCTAAATGCCTTTAGCGTGAGCGTTTCACTTTCACTATGGATTATAAAAATGCCTTTGAGCCTTTTTGCATTTCACTCAATATTGGTATAAAGTGCGACCACATCATCATCGTCTTCAATCCTATCCAATAATTTTTCGGTAAGCTCCATTTGCTCGTCATTCAATTCAATGGGCGTTGTGGCGATGCGTTGCAAACTCGCTTTTAAAATGGGTAATTTCAAGCTTTCAAACCCCTCATTTAAGAGCTTGAAGCTGTTATAATCCCCTCTAATAATAATTTTATCCTCCACTTCTTCTAATTCTTCCAAACCATAATCAATGAGGGCGAACTCTAAATCTTCTAGGCTGAGCTTTAAATTCTCCACTTCACTTTTCAAGCATTCAAACACGCTTTTTCTATTAAACATAAACTCTAAAGAGCCATTAGGCACGATGCTCGCCCCTTGCGTTTTATTGAAATAGCTTTTAAGGTTGGCGATCGTTCTAGTGGGGTTATCAGTCATGCATTCCATGATGATTAGCACGCCAAAATTCGCCTTACCCTCATAAGTGATTTCGCTCAAATTCCCCTCTTTACTGCTCGCTCTTTTAATCGCCGCATCAATGTTGTCTTTAGGCATGTTTTGCGCTTTAGCGTTTAAAATCGCTGTTCGCAGTTTGGCGTTCGTGTCCGGCTCGCTCCCGCCATCTTTTGCCGCTAGAGTGATCGCTTTGGCGAGCTTGGGGAAAACCTTACTCATCTTATCCCATCGTTTTTCTTTGGCCGCTCTTCTGTATTCAAACGCTCGTCCCATTCAATTCCTTTGTAATAAGTTAGCCACTTCTTTAGCATGATAGCTGATAATCATATCCGCTCCCGCTCTTTTAAAACAAGTCATCGTTTCTAACAAAATGCTTTCATAGTTGATCAGGTTGTGTTTTTGTGCGAGTTTGAGCATGGCGTATTCCCCACTCACGTTATAGAGCGCTAAAGGGAGCAAAGTGTGATCTCTAATTTCTTTAACAATATCCAAATACGCTAAAGCCGGCTTCACCATTAAAATATCCGCGCCCTGCTTTTCATCTTCTAAACTTTCTAAAAGCGCTTCTTTTTGATTAGCGTAATCCATTTGATAGCTTTTGCGATCGCCAAAACTTGGCGCAGAATTGGCCACATCTCTAAAAGGCCCGTAATAACTGCTCGCAAATTTAGTGGAATAGCTCATGATGGGCGTGTGAAAATACCCGGCGTTATCTAGCGTTTTTCTCAAGCTTAAAACATTGCCATCCATCATGTTGCTTGGGGCTAGAATATCCACGCCGCTTTCGGCTAAAATAAGCCCTTGAAGATTTAAAATCTCTAGCGTTTTGTCGTTAGACACAGAATCGTTTTCTAAAATCCCGCAATGCCCATGGTCGGTGTATTCACAAAAACACAAATCCGCTATAACGATCAAATCCTTGAATCGTTTTTTAACCTCTTTGGTGGCTTTTGCGACAATGTGATCCTTATTTAACGCATGGCTTCCTGTAGCGTCCTTATGTTTAGGAATGCCAAACAATAAAACGGCTTTGATGCCAAGCTCCACTAATTCTTCGCATTCTTTTAAAAGAGACTCCATGCTCATTTGATACACGCCAGGCATGGAGCTGATTTCATTTTTAATACAACTATCGCTTTCTATGACAAATAAGGGAGCGATGAAATCATCAATATTTAAACGCGTTTCTCTTAGCATTGCCCTTAAATTTTCGCTGCTTCGTAATCTTCTCAATCGTTTGAACATGTTCTCTCTTTTTGTTTTTCTTTAACCCCACAATTGGCTTTTTCTATCCCCTTCATTCCCTTCATCTCTCTCAAATTTTCGGGGGGGGGGGTAGCTCTTCATTATCCTCTTCTAAATCGTAAAAACTATTAAAAACGCAATCATGGATAGTGAAACAAATTCTCCCATTGCTGTAATGATAGCTCAAATTCAATCCCATAGCCTCTAAAGCGTTTTTAATGATATACATGCCCAACCCAAAACCATGGGCTTGGCTGGGGTTAGAAGATTTAAAGTAGGGTTGCAAATATTTTTCAAAATCTTCTTTTAAAGGTTTGCTTTTATTAGACACCACTAAATTATTGCCTATGAAATCCAAAAACACCTGTTTGTCATCGCTGTATTTGATCGCATTATCTACCATGTTTTTTAACGCTATAGCAAACAATTCAAAATCCGCTTCAATAATGTAATTGGAAGAGGATACATGGATAGGGTTTTCTTTATTCTCGTCAATCAAAAGCATTTTTTCAATTTTATCGATCAAATCGCTCATTAAAAATTTTTCTTTATTACTCCCATAATTTTTGGAAGCGAGCTGCTCAATGCGGGCAAATTGCTCAATCAGCGTGTTCAGGTGATCAAAAATGAAAATGAAGCGTTTTTGTGGCAATTCTTCTTTGAGCATGGAGCTTAGTATCTTGCCCTTAGTGATAGGGGTGCGCAGTTCATGCATGATAGAGCGCAAAAATAAAACCCGAGATTCATTCATCGCATTGATTTTTTGGATGCAATTGTCAAATTCGTTAGCCAGATCCCCTATTTCATCTTTTTGCTTGCTTTTACAACTCACGCTTTTATCCCCTTGAGCGAATCGCTTCACTTGGGATCTCAACTCTCTTAAGGGCAACAAACTCTGTAAAACAAATAAAAAGAGGAATAAAATCAACAATAAACCTACCGTGATCGCCAAGAAATAGTTCCTATAAGAAACCGAATGCAAATCTTTATAAAGCACAAAATGCTCATCCTTTTTTAAAAGGATAAAAACCATATCGCTGAATTTAAACACTTCCGCATACCCAATATTCCTGTGGTGCAACTGGTGGCGTCTTTTGGCTAAAACCTTTTCTAAATTTTCTATTGTGGTTTCTCTAAAGCCAATTTTATAGAGGTAATCTTCTATGGCTCTATAATCAGAGTAGTTATTTAAAATTTCATTGATAGTGGTAACAAACTGGTAATGGCGCATTTCGTTTTGATAGTTTTCGTGACTGATTTGAGAAGACACGAAATAGTAAGCGAACGCTCCAAAACTAAAGAGCGTTATCATAAACAAAGCGACAACTTTAAAAAAGATAGAGAAACGCAAAACCCCTTAACTCCTTATTAGAATCAGTATTCTAATTTATAACCAATCCCTCTAACAGAGATGATGTATTGCGGTTGTTTAGGATTTTTTTCAATCTTAGATCGCAAACGGCCAATGATCACATCAATGCTTTTATTAGAGCTTTCAGGGTTGATGCTCTCGCTCTCAATCGCAATGCTTTCACGGCTAAACACATAACCTTTTTTGCTAATGAGAAGCGAAAGGATTTCATATTCAGCCCTAGTTAAGTCTAGCTTTTTTTCATGCATATACACTTCTCGGCTATCCTTATCCACCCTAAAGATATTCGCATCGCCTGGCTCACTCACTTCTTCTTTTTTGTGAGAACGCCTGAGCAAGGATTGGATGCGAGCTAGTAATTCCTTAGGATCATAGGGTTTAGGGAGGTAATCATCAGCCCCATAATCTAGCGCTTTAATCTTATCTTCCACATCGCTTCTTGCTGAAGAAATAATAATAGGGATATGTTTTTGTTTGGAGATGCGCCTACACACTTCAAGCCCGTCTAAATTAGGCAAAGTTAAATCCAACAACAACAAATCATAATTTTGTGTGTTAGCCGCACTAAGACCGGTATATGGCTCATCGTAATTGGTTACATGAATGCCATGTTGGAGCAAAAACTCGCTCAAAAACTCGGCTAATTCTATATCATCTTCTATCATTAAAACTTCTATCATACTTCAATTAACTCCTTCAATGATTTCTATAACTTTAAAAACGATTAACTTTGTTAATGTTTTAGGGAACCAATTCTAGCATTTTATTATTAAAGATACCTTGAAAATATCTTAAAAATAAAAATTCAAAACATTATCATAGTTATTAATGGGATTTAAGGCTTTGTTTTCATGGAATATTGAAAATTAAAGCCTTATTTTTTAATGTTTTTAAACAATTCTTTTGCTCATTTTTCACTCTGTGTATTCTCGCTCTAAAGATTCTAATCGTTTTTCAAGCACGCTCAATTGGTATTGCAAGAAACGCGCCACTAAATCCAAACGCTTCAGCGCTTCTTTTTCTTCTAAAGCCTGCATGCCTTTAAACAACACTAAGGTTCTTTCTAATAAGCCTTTTAAAAAAACCCGCTCGTTTGAAATTGGCGCTTGCTTAGGGGTTTGTGGCGTGATTTCTTCTATAATGATTTCTTGTGCTTCTTCTTCTTTTTCTTCTGTGATTTTTTCTTGCGTTTCTATTTTAGCAGCGTTTTTTGGCTCTAAAGGGGTGTTAGCGTTTTTAGGGTTTGGGGTGTTTTGCAAATGAGAGGGCGTTTTGAAAAAAGAGGGCGTTTTTTGTGCCGTATTAAAACCATCATCAATGGTTTTAGCCATTTTTTCAATTTCATTAAGGGTTTCTGAAATAATGTTTTTCAATTCCATTCTACCAGCCATTTTTCTAAATTCTCAACGCTCAAACGATCCCCTTTGATAAAATTCAAATAGTGCCGCTCTAACAATGCATCGTGCTTGAAAGGAGCGCAATTTTTTTGGATTTTTTCCAAACGCTTCATTTGTTTTAACGCCTCTGCATGGTCAGGGGTTTTCTTTAAAATATTAGTATAAATTTGCAACGCTTCTTCAAAAAACCCTTGTTCTTCGTAAATATGAGCGAGCGTGATAGTTTCTAAGGGCATGCGTTTCTCTTAATCGTTTGTAATCCCTAATCTCTAAACGCCATTTTTAGACTCTACTTGGGTGCGTAAAAAACTAAAAGCCGGTAAGGGTGCGGGCAGTCGCACTAAATTCACATTCCCGCTATGGATAGTTTCTAATTCGGTGTTATTTTCTAAAAGGATTTTATACAGCACTAAATAAGAGCGTTTTTCAAAGGTGTAAATCTTGCCAATTTCATTGACTATGGGCGTGATAGCCGCATTTTTGGGGGCGATGATTTCATAAGCTATGTTAGTGGTAGTGGTGAATTTGCATGCAAAAAAACGCCCGTCTTCGGTGATTTCGCCATTGACTTGAAAATCCCCTTCGCTAATGGCTGTTTGGTGGTTTTGAGTATCCAATCTTTCAAAAGGCCTTCGCATCAAATAGCCATCCGTAAAACCCCTGTTTTTAAGCGTGTTCAATTCGCTAGCATAAAAACTCGGCTTTAAGGTGTTATGGTAAAAATCATCAACCGCTAAACGATAGATGCGCGTGGTTTGCGCGGCATAGTAACTGGACTTGGTGCGCCCTTCAATCTTGAGCGCGCTAATGGCGTTGGAACTTAAAATTTCAGCGATATGACTAGAGAGGTTCAAATCTTTAGCGTTAAAAATATGCGTGCCTACGCCCTCTTCTTCAACCAACCTCATCATCACGCCGTTATCAGGGTTTTTCACATAATATTCATAATCAAACCGGCAATCATTCGCGCAACTCCCTCTATTAGGCACGCGCCCCTTTTGTAAAGCCGAAATCAAGCAACGCCCTGAAAAGGCAAAGCACATGCTCCCATGCACAAAGATTTCTAATTCCAAATTAGGTAAGGCTTTTTTAATCTCAATCGCATCATTCAGGCTCAATTCCCTAGCGCACACGATGCGTTTAACCCCTAAATCATAAAACACTTGCGCATCTAGCGTGTTTAAAACATTCGCTTGCGTGGATAAATGGACAGGAATATGCGGGGCGATTTTTGAAGCGAGCTTGATGACACCAGGCGCAGCGATAATGAAAGCGTCTGGCTCTAGCTCTGCCATTTTATAAAGATGCTCTTCTAAAAGTTTGAGCTGTGAATTGAAAGGGAAACCATTGATCGTGGCATAGACTTTTTTATTCAATGCATGGGCGTAGTCAATCCCTTCTTTAAAGGTCTCTAAAGTGAATTCCTTGCTAGCGCGATTGCGTAAAGAAAAATGGCTTACCCCCCCATAAACCGCATCAGCCCCATAGTTGAGAGCGATTTTAAGTTTTTTTAAATTACCAGCTGGAGAGAGTAATTCAACTTGGTTCAAAACTATTTGGCTCCAAAAGAAGCGATCAAAGCTTCAATATCATCAGCGCTAGCTAAATCTTTATCGTCATCGCCGGTGATAAAAGTCGCTGAACTCACGCGCTTAGAATCATCAATTTTGCCTTCAAAAAGCGAATTCATGTATTGGCTGAGCGCTCGCATGACATTAACCACTCGTTCAATTTTTTGGCGGTGGATGTCTTGAAATTGCATAATATCCATCGCTTGCATGGAGCTATCAGAGCAATTGGTGGCTTCTTCTTCAATGTTTTTAAGGGCGTTTAGGATTTCTTGTTGCTCATTGAGCGCGGTTTTAAAAGATTCCACATGGGGGAAATGCGCATGCAAATTGTCAAAAATTTCTTGGTGTTTTTGCAAAGGTTCTTGGATTTTTTTAACCATTTTAGCGATCTTTTCAGCACTAGCCCCAATCAGATCCAATTGATCAAAAATCTGCGTGGCTTTCACTTCAGAATCTCTTGTAACATCGTCTAATTGATGCACGACTTTATGTTCTTCAGTGGGGGGAGGGGGAGGCCATTCATTGGGGCTAATCTTGCCGTATTTTTCAGCGTCCTCTTTTTTGACGGTCATTTTTTCACTAGAACCGGAATTCTCTTTACTCTCTTTAGGCTCTTCTTTAGTTTCTTCTTTCTCTTTAGTGGGTTCTTTAGCCTCTTCTTTAGCCTCTAAGGCTCCCAAGTTTTCCAAATCGCCACCATTCATCAAAGCATCTAATTCTTCTTGTGTCATTGTCGTTCCTTATGCGTTTAAAAAGCGTTTTATAGTAACCATAATTTATCGGCTGTCATTTTAGCGCACTTAAGCTTTAGCAATCAAAACGCCCTCTAAAATCGCATCAATATCGCCGTCTAAAATCGCTTCCACATTGCTATAAGCAATATTGGAGCGCGCGTCTTTGACTTGCTGGTAGGGGGCTAAAACATAGCTTCTTATTTGATGCCCCCAACCGATCTCGCTTTTTTCTTCATTTTTGGCGCTGCTTTGCTGCTTTTCTAATTCCAATTCATAAAGCTTGGATTTAAGCATTTTTAACGCGCTCGCTTTGTTTTTATGCTGGCTCCTGTCGTTTTGGCATTGCACCACAATACCGGTAGGGAAATGCGTGATCCTGACCGCACTTTCTGTTTTATTGACATGCTGACCGCCTGCCCCACTGGCTCTGTAATAATCATAACGGACATCTTTTTCATCAATTTCTATATCAATATCATCGTCTAATTCAGGGCTAATTTGCACGCTCGCAAAACTCGTGTGCCGTTTGGCGTTCGCATCAAAGGGCGAAATCCTTACAAGCCTATGCACCCCGCTCTCGTTTTTCAAATAGCCATAAGCATTTTCGCCCTTAATGATAAAGGCGACCCCTTTAATGCCCGCTTCTTCGCCATCTTGATAATCTAAAATCTCGCTTTTAAAGCCCCTTCTTTCTGCCCACCTCAAATACATGCGATATAAAATACTCGCCCAATCTTGGCTTTCAGTCCCCCCCGCTCCAGGCTGAATGGTGATAATAGCGTTTGAGGCGTCGTTTTCACCGCTTAACATGATTTCAATTTCCACTTTTTGCACGCTGTGTTCTAAAGTAGGAGCCTCTTCATAAAGTAAGGATAAAGTAATCTCATCGTTATCGTTTTGAGCGAGTTCAAACAATTCTACGCTTTCATCTAGAGAATTTTTCATTTTTTGATAGGTTTCTAGCAAGCGGTTTAGGCGCACTTTTTCTTTATTAGTGTCTCTGGCTTTTAAGACATCTTGCCAAAAATTAGGGTCTTCTTGCTCTTTTTCAATGCGTTCTAATTCTTGTTTGATCTTTTCAGGCTTGATGATTAAAGCGATATTATCGCATTTGTTTTGCAAGCTTTTTAACAATTCGCTATAGGTGTAGTTATCCACAAACAGAACCTTTATGAGTGGGGTTTTGAACTTGCCATTATAGCATTGTTAGAGGCCATTTTAATTCTCAAACCTTAAAATTTCAATTTCGCCCTGAACCAATCCCACTCCCTCATCAATTAAAGCGATAGAATCCACTCGTGCAAGGGCTTGAATCGCTCCTGATTCATAGCGGTTGTTATTGTAAGGAATGAACTGGTGGTTTGAATAGTTGCCTAAGATTAAATGCATGCGTTTGCCTTTAAGCTTTAAGGGGGCATTGATTTGAGCCTTAAAGGGTTTTAGTTTAAAATCTTTATTTAAAGATAAGCGCTCCAATAAGGGTAGAATCAAAACCCGTAAAACCAATAAGCAACTTAAAGGATTACCCGGTAAGCCTACAATTATACTTTGATTGAGTCGGGCTAAAGTTACCGGTTTTCCAGGTTTGAGATTGACTTTTTCATAATAAAAAAGGGCGTTTTTTTCTTTCAAAGCGTCTTTAAAAAAGTCTTTATCCCCTACACTCACCCCCGCGCTTGAAAGGATGACATCATAGTCTTGTGATTCAAGTATTTTAAGCTGTAAATTTTTATCGTCTTTTAAAACCCCTAGAAAATGCGTGTTGTAGTTTTTAAGCATGTTAAAAATACCCACTGAATTAACATCATAAACTTGGCATTCTAGGGCGTTTTGCCCTAAAGGCACTAATTCATCGCCGCTGCTAAAGAGAGCGATTTTTAATTTCCTAAACGCTTTGATTTCTTTGAACCCTTGAGAGGCAATGAGCGCGATATGCCCATAATTCAAACGGGTATTTTTAGGGACTAACACGCTGTTTAAAGAAGCGTTTTCGCCCTTTTGACGGATATTGGCGTGAATTTTAAAATCTTTAGGAGCTAGGGCGAAATCTTTATGACTCTCTAGCATGCATTCTATGGGAACGATCGTTTCTATTCCCTTTGGCACCATCGCTCCAGTCATGATTTTAACGCATTCATTTTCTCTAACTTCCAAAGCGCTCACATCATCTCCGGCAAAAATGTGTTGGATGACTTGAGTTTTTTGGCCTAAATCTTGCATTTTAAACCCATAGCCATCCATTGCGCTTTGATTGAATTTAGGCAGGGCGTGAGTGCAAACAATATCCTCTGCTAGAATACGCCCTGTGCTTTCAAACAAAGAGACAACCTCTATTTCTAAGGGTTTTAGGGGAATGCTAGAATGGATTTTTAGAGCTTCTTTAAAACTAATCATGTTTATCCTTTAAAAGATTTTGCTAATGGCGCTAAAGGCCAGGCTGATTTCTTCTTTAAAACGCCCCATGATAGCCGAAGCGATTAAAATAATGCCCACAAACCCGATCGCAATTTTAACCGGAAACCCAATAGCGAGCAGGTTGAACTGAGGGTGGGTTTTCATGATCATGCCAAAAATAATATCGCTCAATAACACCAAGCATAAAATAGGGAACGCCATAGAAAACCCTATGACAAAGAGGTGCGAAAAGGCTTTGACAATGTTTTTAGCCAACGCTGGCTCAAAGACAAATTGCCCTAAAGGGACGGCTCTTAAGCTGTGATCCACAAACAAAATGATTTGATGGTGGAACGATAAATCCAATAAAATTAAAATCGCTAACAATAAAAGGGCTTGCCCCACAATGGGTTTTTGCGATCCTGAAATAGGATCATATGCGCTCGCCATCGTAAGCCCCATAGAAAAGCTGATGCTATCGGTTGCAAACACCAAGCTTGCAAAGACGATCTGTAAAAAGACAGACGCACACACCCCTAAAAACAATTCGCATAAGCAAGCGATGATAAAACCCTCTGGCGTGTAAGCGGCGTTTGAAAACTCTAAAGTGGGGTAAAAAATCGCGCTCACATACAAACTCAAAGCCCCACGCACCGATAAAGGCACTAAATGGTTTTCAAAAAAAGGGAAAAAAGATAACACGCCACTAACCCTTAAAAACAACAAGAAAAAATCCCTAACATGGGGGGTGCTAAGCTCTTGAATAAAATCTAGCATTCTTTCTCTTTAAAGATAAAAAAGTAGTGCGTTAGCATTAGGGTTTGCAATAAGGTGGCAAAAAAATTAAAAAAAGGGATTAAGGAAAAAAGATAGCAAAAAAACGAAAAACGATAATGCTTCAACCGGTGCTGTTTGAGCAGGTTTTGATAGCTTTGATGATTAAAAATCATGCTGGCTATATCCAAACTCATGGTGTTTTTGAAAAAAAGAAAATGCGGAATTATAGAAAAAAAGACCCCAAAGACCCCTATAAAGGGAATGAAATAAAAGGGCGTTAAAAGTGCTAAGAATACAAGCATAAGAATGAGCGATCTTAAAAAATATTTAATAGAAAAAAGGATAGAGCCAAATTCTTCTAAAACGACATGGGGATAATATTTTTGGTGCAAATAAGAGACCACTAAAGGGGTGTAAAAAATAGACGCAAAAATATTGATGACTAAACTCAAAAGAATCGCAATCCAAAAAATAAGAAAATACACTAACGCTTTAAAAACCCATGCGAACACACTAGCAAAAAAGCCTTGAGAATGAGCGTAATCATTCAAAGATTGCGGTAATAAAGCTTGGCAATAACCCACAATACTCCCGCCATTGTAGTAAAAAACAGCTCCAAAAAACGCTAAGCTCAAAAGGATAGGGCCAAGATTGATTAAAAGCATTCTGGCGCTTAAAAAATCATTAAAACTTTTTTTAAAAATGGATAGAAACAAAACCATAAGCCTTTTTTAAACTCACTTTTTAAGGGGTATTTAAGCGCAAAGTCCCTTAATCTTATATAGTAAGCTTATCAATATGAGATTGACTAAAGGTATAGAAATTACTTAATATGGAATAACATGCAATGCTAAAAGACCAAATATAAAGAATAATAACCCTGGTAACCAAGGAAAGAGAATACATACAACAATAATTACGAATATAATATTCATAATTGCATCGAGAATTTTTGAATCCTTTTTAACATTCTTTTTCTTTCCAAAAAGAATGTAACTGACACCAATAAATACAGCAAATATTATTACAACATCTGCGGCGAACATTTTTATCCGCTTTTACGCTTTTAATAGAATGAATAATTTTAAGCATTTCTTACCCCTTAATGTGAGTTTTCTGTAATCATGATAGCTGATTTTGTTTTAAATTTGCTATAATGTAAATTTAATGATGAAAATTAGTTTAGAGTGGAGAACACACAATGAAAAAAAATATCTTAAATTTAGCGTTAGTGGGCGCGTTGAGCGCATCGTTTTTGATGGCTAAGCCGGCTCATAATGCGAATAACGCTACACATAACACGAAAAAAACGACTGATGCTTCAGCAGGCGTGTTAGCGACAGTGGATGGCAGGCCTATCACCAAAAGCGATTTTGACATGATTAAGCAACGAAATCCTAATTTTGATTTTGACAAGCTTAAAGAGAAAGAAAAAGAAGCCTTGATTGAGCAAGCCATCCGCACTGCACTTGTAGAAAATGAGGCTAAGGCAGAAAAGCTTAATCAGACTCCAGAATTTAAAGCGATGATGGAAGCGGTTAAAAAACAGGCTTTAGTGGAATTTTGGGCTAAAAAACAGGCTGAAGAAGTGAAAAAAGTCCAAATCCCCGAAAAAGAAATGCAAGATTTTTACAACGCTAATAAAGATCAGCTTTTTGTCAAGCAAGAAGCCCATGCTAGGCATATTTTAGTGAAAACCGAAGATGAGGCTAAACGGATTATTTCTGAGATTGACAAACAGCCAAAGGCTAAAAAAGAAGCCAAATTCATTGAGTTAGCCAATCGGGATACGATTGATCCTAACAGCAAGAACGCGCAAAATGGCGGTGATTTGGGGAAATTCCAAAAGAACCAAATGGCTCCGGATTTTTCTAAAGCCGCTTTCGCTTTAACTCCTGGGGATTACACTAAAACCCCTGTTAAAACAGAGTTTGGTTATCATATTATCTATTTGATTTCTAAAGATAGCCCTGTAACTTATACTTATGAGCAAGCCAAACCCACCATTAAGGGGATGTTACAAGAAAAGCTTTTCCAAGAACGCATGAATCAACGAATCGAGGAATTAAGGAAGCACGCTAAAATTGTTATCAACAAGTAGATGAGGTGTTATCATGTTAGTTAAAGGCAATGAAATCTTATTGAAAGCCCATAAAGAAGGTTATGGGGTAGGGGCGTTTAATTTCGTGAATTTTGAAATGCTAAACGCTATTTTTGAAGCAGGAAACGAGGAAAATTCCCCGCTTTTCATTCAAGCGAGTGAAGGAGCGATCAAATACATGGGGATTGATATGGCGGTGGGCATGGTGAAAATCATGTGCGAACGCTACCCGCACATTCCTGTAGCCTTACACCTAGATCATGGCACGACTTTTGAAAGCTGCGAAAAAGCCGTGAAAGCGGGTTTCACTTCTGTGATGATTGATGCGTCTCATCATGCGTTTGAAGAGAATTTGGAATTGACTTCTAAAGTGGTCAAAATGGCGCATAACGCTGGAGTGAGCGTGGAAGCGGAGCTGGGGCGTTTAATGGGGATTGAAGACAATATTTCAGTAGATGAAAAGGACGCGGTGTTAGTGAATCCTAAAGAAGCGGAGCAGTTTGTCAAAGAATCTCAAGTGGATTACTTAGCCCCAGCCATTGGGACAAGCCATGGAGCGTTTAAGTTTAAGGGTGAGCCAAAATTGGATTTTGAACGCTTGCAAGAAGTCAAAAGGCTCACTAATATCCCTTTAGTTTTGCATGGAGCGAGCGCGATACCGGATGATGTGAGGAAATCTTATTTGGACGCTGGAGGCGATTTGAAAGGTTCTAAGGGCGTGCCTTTTGAATTTTTACAAGAATCTATAAAAGGGGGGATCAATAAGGTCAATACCGACACGGACTTAAGGATCGCTTTCATCGCAGAAGTGCGCAAGGTGGCTAATGAAGATAAGAGCCAATTTGATTTGAGGAAGTTTTTTTCTCCGGCCCAATTAGCGCTTAAAAATGTGGTCAAAGAGCGCATGAAACTTTTGGGCAGCGCTAATAAAATTTAATCAACAAGGGAAGAGTGTAACATGGCAATTGGGATGAGCGAACTCAAAAAGGGCTTAAAAATTGAATTGGGCGGTGTGCCTTATAGGATTGTAGAATACCAGCATGTCAAGCCCGGTAAGGGTGCGGCTTTCGTGCGCGCGAAAATCAAATCGTTTTTGGATGGTAAGGTGATTGAAAAGACTTTCCATGCGGGGGATAAGTGCGAAGAACCTAACCTGGTTGAAAAAACGATGCAATACCTTTATCATGATGGCGATACATACCAATTCATGGATATAGAGAGCTATGAGCAAATCGCTTTAAACGACTCTCAAGTGGGTGAGGCTTCTAAATGGATGCTAGACGGCATGCAAGTGCAGGTTTTATTGCATAATGACAAGGCGATTTCAGTGGATGTGCCGCAAGTTGTGGCTTTAAAGATTGTGGAAACGGCTCCTAATTTTAAGGGCGATACTTCAAGTGCGAGCAAAAAACCAGCGACTTTAGAAACCGGTGCGGTCGTGCAAGTGCCTTTCCATGTTTTAGAGGGTGAGGTGATTAAAGTCAATACCGAAACAGAAGAGTATCTTGAAAAGGTGAAGTGAGGCTATCTTTTTATTGAGTTAGCGCTTTTAGACACAGCCTTTTTGTCATAAGGGGTGTTATCAGCCCCCTTGTTTGAGCTTTGTTTAAAATGCGTGTGAAATCTGTGATTAAAAATTATTTAGGATTGATGGACTTTTTTTATTGAGTGTCAATATAAAATATACAAAGGCATTTTTTAATATTAAATATAAGAGATTGATTGAATCAAGTAAATAATCTCTTAAAAAACAGTCTTTGGGGATTAGGGGGATTTGATTGGAGGTTAGGGATTAAACGCAAAATATTCCCTTAAAAAATGGGTTTTATGATAAAGTTTAAAACGATAGCAACAAAGTAATCCTGTTTTTATTAAAAATTAAAGTTAATTGAGATTCAAATAAGGCTCTAGGCAACATTTGATGAGAGCGATGCCCCTATTCCCTTAAGATTTAAAATAGAAAATGAGTTTAAAATCAAATCTAAAACCATAAAACAAAATTTAAAAATCCCATTATTCACTCAAAACAAACCTACAATGAGCGTTCTATATCATCAGCGCTTAAAGGGGTGTTGGCTTTTAAAAATTTTGACGCTTTTTGGCCTAAAATTTCTTTATAAAATTTAGGGTGTAAGCCAAGGTTGGGGCGTAAGGCTTTGATATTATCGCTAGTCAATGCTTCGCCTTTTTGAATGTCCTTAATGACGAATAAAGAGCGTGCAAAAAATCTTCGCTCCTCTAAAGTCTTTGGATTGATTTTTGGCTCTTCTTCGCCTAAGGCTAAAACGCTTTGTTTGATGACTCCAACCATGCTTTTAAATCCGTTAAAATCCATGCTAAAAGCGCTGTCTGGGGTTTGTAAGGATTTGTTTAAAATGAAATGCTTTTCTATCATGCTCGCTCCTAAAGTGGTGGCTAAAATGGGGCAAAGAGAGCCAATCGTGTGATCGCTTAAGCCAAATTTAACGCCAAAGGTTTCGCCTAATTTAACCATGCTCAATAAGTTAGCGTCTTCTATTTTACTGGGATAAGCGCTCACGCATTTTAAAAGGGTGATGTCAAAATTATTCACGCCTTTGCACAATGAGATAGCGTCTTGCAATTCGGCGTGTGTAGCGATACCGCTAGAAAGGATAATGGGCTTTTGTGTGCGAGCGGCCTTTTCAATCAAATCCAAATCAACGATTTCAAAACTAGCGATTTTATACATGGGGCAATTTAGGCTCTCTAAAAGCTCTAAAGCTTTTGAGCTAAAAGGCGAGCTAAAAATGCCTAAATCAAGCTTTCTAGCCAACTCAAACAATTCCGCATGCCACTCTAGGGGGGTAGAAGCCTTTTGATATAATCCATACAGATTTTCTTTATCCCATAAAGTGCCTTGAATGATAAAAGGATCTTCTTTAGAATCTAAAGTCATGCAGCTTGGCGTGTAGGTTTGGAGCTTGACAAAATCCGCACCGCTTTCCTTAATGGCATGAAGGCTTTCTTTAGCTAGGTTTAAATCCTGGTTATGATTAGCGCTCAATTCGGCGACAATTTTAGGGCGTTGCAACATTTCTTATTTCTCCTTAATCAAAACTTCTTTTTCTAGGCGATAGACTTGAGAGCAAGTGAAGGCTAAATGCTCATCATGCGTGGCTAGAACTAACGCCCCTTCGTTTTCTGTAATGTAATTTTGCAGCATGCTGATGACTTGATTAGCGCTAATGGTGTCTAAATTCCCGGTGGGTTCATCAGCGATAATGATTTTAGGCTTTTTAGAAAGCACTCTAGCGATGCTTAAACGTTGTTGCTGGCCGCCGCTCAATTCACCCACGCCTTGTTTTAGGGTGTGGGCTATGCCTAATTGTTCTAAAAGGGAATAATTTATTTCTTGCTTGGCTAGGATTGAAGCGACTTGCAAGTTTTCTAAAGCGCTAAAACCCTTAAAAAGGTAATGCGATTGAAAAACGATGCCCACTTTTAAGCGCCGTAATTCCAAAAGCTTTTTGGAATTTAAGGCATAAATATCCTGGTGTTCTAACAAACCGATCGTCCCGCTATCCGGTTTTAGCATGGTGGCTAGATGGCTTAAAAGCGTGCTTTTACCGCTCCCGCTCACGCCTAAAATCGCTAGGCTTTCTTTGGGTTTAATGTGCAAATTCACGCCACTATAAAGAGGTTTTTCAAAAGCATGAGAAATACCAGTCGCTTTAATCATGATCGTTTCCTAAAAAGAATATCGCCTAATAAACTAGGGTTTAGAATGTAAGAAGTTGAAAAGTTCGCGCTGTGCAAAATGATTTTATCATAACGCCTTGCATAGTATTTTAAAAGCGTTCTTTGTAAGGTGGGTTCAATGCTTGGGCTAAACCATGCGTTATTGCTCATTAGGATAAAAATTTTTGAAGGGCTGTTTGAATAAGCGGCTTTGGAAGTGCCTTCATAGCAAATCAAGGGGCGAAAAGTAAAATCATTTAATGTAAAATCGCTGAAATGAGAAGCGTTGCGGTATAAATAAGCGCTCTCGCCAAAAAAGAGCTTTTCAAGGGGTTTTTGAAGAAACTTGGGTAAAGGCATTATCTCGCCAAAGGGGGCTAAGATCACTTTATCAGCGATCTGAATGCTTTTTTTAGAAAATAAAAACGAGCTGTTATAAAGGCTATAGCCTTGGGTGCGCAATGTCCCTATTAAAATAGCAATATTATCGCTTAAATCTTCTAGCTTAGCTTTAAAGGGGGAGTTTTCTAAAGCGATAGGGTAGGCGGTCTCTGGAAAAACAATCAAGGTTTTTTGCTTGCTTTGAGCGAGCTTGATTTCTTTAAGAATGTTGCTTTCAATATTATTAAGGTAATTTGAGTCAAATTTCAAATCTTGGGGCGTTTTTGTAGAGACTAATTCAATATTTCCAATCTTTTTTAAATCGCTTGTTTTAAAACCATTAAAATCCAACGCGCCAAGCAGCAATAAAACCCCTATCATTCTGTATTTTTTAGGATTTTGAGCGCTCAAAAAAATGCAAGCTAAAAAAATAAGCCCTAAAGATAATTTATCCACCCTAAACACGCTATAAGAAAAAAAGCTATCCGGGACTAACCAATCAAATCCAAAAGGGTGGATAAAACTAGAGCCTAAAAAACTCAAAAGCCTGAAGTAGGGGTTTTCAAAATAGAGCAACAAATAAAATAAAACCCCATAAACTAACGCTACTAAAACAATGATTAAGGGTAATAAGTAAGTGAAATCCGAGTAGCGAAAACTTAAAGCGCACCAATAAAACAATAACGCCCCCACGAAAAACCCTAAAGCAAAAGCACTGTTTCTGGGGGTTTTTAAAAACGCTAGCATGCTTAAAGGGGCTAATAGGCTTGTGAGTGTGATAGTGATATAGGGGTTTTCAATTGCATAAGCGTCTAAAACAGCGTTCACATACACGCTTGAAACAAACATGCACGCTAATAAAAAAGCGTTTTGATTGAATAGAAGAAGGCACATGGCTAAATTTTGAAACCTTGAGATTGTTTTAGTGTATTATAGCTATATTTTAATTTAAGAATTTTAGATTGATTTTTTTAAGGGTAGTTTTTTTTAAGTTGTGTTATTATTTTCAAATTTCAAGTCTAAAGAGCGTGAATTGGCATGATTTAAGAGTAATGGGTGTTTGTTTTAAGACGCTATGACTATCTTTATGCGAGATATATGAGAGAAAGGTTTGGGTTTAGGGTTTGAATTATATTGATTTAGCGTTACTTGTGGTGGTGGTAGCCTTTGGGATTAGGGGATTTTATCATGGCTTCGTGAGTGAAGTGGCGGGGACTTTAGGGATTGTGCTTGGCGTGTATTTGGCGTCTCGCTATTCTGTGGCTGTTGGGAATTTATTTTCAGAGCATTTGTATGATTTAAGAAATGAAACCATGACGAATCTCATCGGTTTTTTATTGGTGTTAGCGTCTATTTGGGTGTTTTTTTTAGCTTTTGGAGTGTTGCTAGGCAAGGTGTTAGTCTTTAGTGGGTTAGGCATTATAGACAAAGCGTTAGGGTTTATTTTTTCATGCTTAAAGACTTTTTTAGTGCTTTCTTTCATCCTTTATGCGCTCTCTAAAATGGAAGTAATGAAAGACGCTAACGCCTATTTGCAAGAAAAAAGTGCTTTTTTTTCTACCATGAAAAGCATCGCTAGTAAGATCATGCGCCTTGATGGCGTCAAACATGTGGAGAAAAACCTTAAAGACAACCTTGAAGAAATGAGCGATGAAGTTAAAAATAAAGGATCTATTGATAACGCCAAAGAATCTTTTAATAAGGCTACGGATAAGGGCGTAGAAGCTTTAAAAGAAAAGGCTAAAGATTTGCCTAAAAACATGCTAGAGCCAAAACACAATAAACCCAACCAAACCCCACCAAACCCCACCCCATCTAATAAAGAACCCCTATAAAAGGCATCACATGTTTTCTAACCAATACATCCAACAACGCATCCATAAAGCCAATAGCTTGAGAGAAGAAGGGAAAAACCCTTATCAAAATGGCTTGAAACGAAGCCTCACCAACGCCGCTTTTTTAGAAAAATACGCTTATGTTAAGGGTTTAGAAGAGCCTAAAGACAAAGAAAAATGCGAAAGTATTGTAGGGAGGGTCAAGCTTTTGCGTTTAATGGGTAAGGCATGCTTTATTAAAATTGAAGATGAAAGCGCGATTTTGCAAGCTTATGTTTCGCAAAATGAATTGAACGATGAATTTAAAAGCCTGAAAAAGCATTTAGAAGTGGGCGATATTGTGTTGGTGAAAGGTTTCCCTTTTGCTACCAAAACCGGTGAATTGAGCGTTCATGCCCTAGAATTTCACATTTTAAGCAAAACCATTGTGCCTTTGCCTGAAAAATTTCATGGATTAAGCGATATAGAATTGCGTTACCGCCAGCGCTATTTGGATTTGATCGTCAATCCTAGCGTTAAAGATGTGTTTAAAAAACGCAGTTTGATTGTTTCTAGCGTGCGGAAATTTTTTGAAATGGAAGGGTTTTTAGAAGTGGAAACCCCCATGATGCACCCCATTCCTGGCGGGGCGAACGCAAGGCCTTTTATCACTTACCATAACGCTTTGGAGGTGGAGAGGTATTTAAGAATCGCTCCAGAATTATACCTCAAACGCTTGATTGTGGGGGGGTTTGAAGCGGTGTTTGAAATCAATCGTAATTTCAGAAATGAGGGCATGGATCACAGCCATAATCCCGAATTTACGATGATTGAGTTTTATTGGGCGTATCACACTTATGAAGATTTGATTGAACTCAGTAAGAGGCTATTTGACTACTTGCTAAAGACTTTAAATTTAGATTCAAAAATCATTTATAACGATATGGAAGTGGATTTCAACCAAACGAGCGTGATTTCCTATTTGGACGCTTTAGAAACAATAGGGGGCATTAGTAGGGGTATTTTAGAAAAAGAAGACAGGCTTTTGGCTTATTTGTTAGAGCAAGGCATCAAAGTAGAGCCAAACCTCACTCATGGCAAATTGCTCGCTGAAGCGTTTGATCATTTTGTAGAGCATAAGCTCATTAACCCCACTTTTGTAACCGAATATCCCATTGAGATTAGCCCTTTAGCCAGACGCAACGATAGTAACCCTAATATTGCTGACAGGTTTGAATTGTTCATTGCAGGTAAAGAAATCGCTAATGGCTTTAGCGAATTGAATGACCCTTTAGATCAATTAGAGCGCTTTAAAAATCAAGTGGCTGAAAAAGAAAAAGGCGATGAAGAAGCTCAATACATGGATGAAGATTATGTGTGGGCTCTAGCCCATGGAATGCCCCCCACTGCAGGGCAAGGCATAGGCATTGACCGATTAGTGATGTTACTCACTGGAGCTAAAAGCATTAAAGATGTGATTTTATTCCCAGCGATGCGTCCTGTTAAAAACGATTTTAATATTGAGAGTGGAGAATAATGGCGTATTTTTTAGAACAAACGGATAGTGAAATTTTTGAGCTTATCTTTGAAGAATATAGGCGGCAAAATGAGCATTTAGAAATGATAGCGAGCGAGAATTACACTTTTCCTAGTGTTATGGAAGCTATGGGGAGCATTTTAACGAATAAATACGCTGAGGGCTATCCTAACAAGCGCTATTATGGAGGCTGTGAAGTGGTGGATAAAATAGAAAGCTTGGCCATAGAAAGGGCTAAAAAGCTTTTTAATTGCCAGTTCGCTAACGTGCAAGCGCATTCAGGCTCACAAGCTAATAACGCTGTTTATCACGCTCTTTTAAAGCCTTATGACAAGATTTTAGGCATGGATTTAAGCTGTGGAGGGCATTTAACGCATGGCGCTAAAGTGAGTTTAACCGGCAAGCACTATCAGAGCTTTTCTTATGGCGTGGGTTTGGATGGCTATATTGATTATGAAGAAGCGCTAAAGATCGCTCAAAGCGTTAAGCCAGAAATCATCGTGTGCGGGTTTTCAGCCTATCCAAGGGAGATTGATTTTAAGAAATTTAGAGAAATCGCTGATGAAGTGGGAGCGTTACTATTAGGCGATATAGCCCATGTGGCAGGGCTTGTGGTCGCTAATGAGCATGCCCATCCTTTCCCGCATTGCCATGTGGTTTCAAGTACCACTCATAAGACCTTAAGAGGGCCTAGAGGGGGACTTATTTTAACTAATGATGAAGAGATAGCGGCTAAGATTGACAAAGCGATTTTTCCAGGGACTCAAGGCGGGCCTTTGATGCATGCGATTGCTGCTAAAGCGGTGGGGTTTAAAGAGAATCTAAAACCAGAATTTAAAGCTTATGCAAAATTAGTGAAATCTAACATGCAAGTTCTCGCTAAAACGTTAAAAGAAAAAAACCATAAGTTAGTGAGTGGTGGCACTTCTAACCATTTGCTTTTAATGGATTTCTTAGATAAGCCTTATAGTGGGAAAGACGCTGATATTGCATTAGGGAATGCCGGAATCACCGTGAATAAAAACACCATTCCTGGCGAAACGCGCAGCCCTTTTGTAACGAGTGGGATAAGGATTGGCTCAGCGGCATTGAGTGCAAGGGGTATGGGAGCTAAGGAATTTGAAATCATAGGGAATAAAATATCAGATATTTTGAATGATATTAATAATGTTAGTTTGCAATTGCATGTGAAAGAAGAATTGAAGGCCATGGCCAATCAATTCCCTGTGTATCAACAACCTATTTTTTAAGGGAGTCAAGATGACAGAAATGGAATTAAAGCTCATTAAGATAGACACAAGCCATTATTTTGAAAAAAAACCAGGCTTGGGGGAGAGAGTGGATTATGCGGGTCGTTGTTATTATAATAAATTCCAAAGAGTGAATGCCATGCTCACAAGCTCGCTCATTCAAAAGCATTTGAAAAGGGAAATAGAAATCGCGCACAACCTTATCTTGCGTAACGATAAGGTGGAAAACATTGTGTTTGATTATAACGGGAGGAATCCGGAGCGTTTTTACCATAAGGCACAGTTATTGCTTCGTGAAGAGGGTTTTATGAATTTTACCGTTTATAACACCAAAACGCCTGGGCATTTGCATTTGTATGTGCATAAGGGGCATACGGAATTAGGCGAGGGTGAAAGGTTGGTTAAGACTTTGTCTATGAAATTAGCGCAAGGGTTGCCTAAGGAATGGAAGGTCTTCCCTAGCAATGAATGGCCTAAGGAATTTAATATTTTAGCTTTACCTTATGAAGTGTTTGCAAAAGAGCGAGGGAGCTCTTGGGCGAAGCATTTATAACCATTTTTGAAAGGATTTTTGATGTCAGAAAAAGAAAGACTGAATGAAGTGATTTTAGAAGAAGAAAATAATGGGGGTGGTACTAAAAAGGTGTTTTTGATCGTGGCTATAGCCATTATCATTTTAGCGGTGCTTTTAATGGTGTTTTGGAAAAGCACGAGAGTCGCTCCTAAAGAGACTTTTTTACAAACCGATAGCGGCATGCAAAAAATAGGCAACACTAAAGACGAGAAAAAAGACGATGAGTTTGAAAGCTTGAATTTGGATCCTTCCAAGCAAGAAGACAAGTTAGACAAAGTAGCGGATAATGTTAAAAAGCAAGAAAATGATGCGTTTAACATGCCCGTTCAAACCGATCAAGCTCAAACGGAGATGAAAACAACAGAAGAAAAACAAGAATCTCAAAAAGAATTAAAAGCTGTTGAGCCTATTCCCATGAGTGCTCAAAAAGAATCTCAGGCTGTGGCTAAAAAAGAAACCCCCCATAAAAAGCCTAAAGTAACCCCTAAAGATAAGGAAGCTCATAAAGATAAGCATGCGGCTAAAGAGCCTAAAGTCAAAAAAGAAACCCATAAAGAAGTTTCTAAGAAAGCTAATTCTAAAACCACTCTTACTAAAGGGCATTATTTGCAAGTGGGGGTTTTTGTGCACACGCCCAATAAAGCGTTTTTACAAGCGTTTAACCAATTCCCCCATAAGATTGAAGATAGGGGGGCTACTAAACGCTACCTCATAGGCCCGTATAAGAGCAAGCAAGAAGCCTTAATGCATGCCGATGAAGTCAGCAAGAAGATGACTAAACCGGTTGTTATAGAAGCACGGTAGGGGTTTGGGCTAAAAATTCTTATTTTTTTCTTGGGCGTTTTTAGCGGATTGTCCAAGTGCTAAAACGATGGGGTAGTTTACTCCATCGGCTCGGATAATTTTAACAGAGAATGAAGATAAACAGATTTTTTTGATCAATATACCTATTTGGTCTTTGAGGAATTCAAATAATTCTTGCGTTTGAATTCAGCCTTAAAGAGCATTCATTCGTTAAAGGCATTTGTTTATTGTTTGAAAACTACGGAGCGTTTAAATTTTGTAAAATTATTGCTTGCTGTTTGATAACCCATAACTCTCCAAAGAAGAGAGCGGTTTGAAACTAGCTTTATGGGTGTGGTTGTGGGGCTAGAAGCCAAGAGAGTAAGTGCACTCACGCTCTTTTAAGCTTCACGCTCTTTAGTGGGCGGCGAAATCCTTAAAGAAGGTGTTGATCAGCCATTTTTCCATTTTATTATTCCTTTCTATCAAAACCTCTTTTTTGAAATCTTTTACATTAAAGCGTCTGTTGAAAGGAATCTCACTACGTTTGTAGATTTCATCTTTTTCATACAGATCCTTATCGCTTGCCTCACGATTGAGCGAACTTTCTAAGGAGATGAGATTGCCGTATGTGTCAATGTAGTTTTCAAGATCTTTCTTGTCTTCAAAACCAAGTTCTTGGATCTTAATTTCATTATCCAATTTTAATAAATTGATGGGGATGATGTGCTCTTTTTCTTGGGAGAATTGCTTCTCAGGGATCAATTTTTTGAGATCGGCAAGACCCATCTCCTGGCAGTTCTTTTCAAAGAAGACATAGTGGAAGCATGATGAGTTGAACGCGTTCTTTACAAGCTTCAAAGAAGCCAGCTCTATATCCTCTATATCATTTCTGCATTGAGCAATCATCTCGCTCTTCAATCCCTCTTTGCCCTTTTTAAGATACGCATTAATCAGGTTGTAGGCCTTTGATTCTAAATTTCTAGTAGATTTGAAAAGCACAATATCGGTTTTGGCAAAGAGTTTCAGCGTTTCATCGTCTAGTTTGTTGTTGATTTTCAGGCGGATGAGCGAATTAAAAAAAAGCGGGTTGATTCTGTTGATGAGCATGACCTTAAGGGTGGTTGGGTTGGTGTCAATCTCGCTCAATAGATCAAGGAAGCCTGATAGAAATTTTTCAAATCGCTGACATAGGATTGGATGAAACTTTCCAATGTGCTTTTGGTGCTTTTGATTTTTTTAGTTCAGCTTTGAGTTTCTCGTAGGTGTTGTCCGTGCTTGTTCTGTAGTGCCCTAAAAACTCGATTCCATCAAATCTTTGGCTCCCTGCGTGGTAGCGGAAGATATCGCCTTCATCAAACTTTGGGCCTCCAACGCTAGAGATATGGTCGCTCTTTTTGATCTTGGCAAAGATCTTAAAGATCTCCCCAAAATGATCGTTGATAAATTGGTCTAGCCCCCTTTTTCCATCGCAAAAAGTGTTGGAGTAATAGATGAGAAGAGATTTTAGTTTGTCCAGCAAGAGAAGAGACACGCCTCTGTCATTCACGCTTTGAAAGGTTCTGATGGCTCTCCCAGGATCGGGCTCTTCAAGCCGCATCAAAATCATTTTCAACAGCGCCTCCAAACGCTCATTCACTTATTCTTCACTCAACTTGCTGACCTTATCCAAGATGGCCTTCAAAACCTCAAAAAGATTTTGCTTGCCTTCGGTGTCTGCATCTTTTTCGCAATGGCTAATACTCCCTTTTTCTGCCGCTTCCAAGAGCGTTTTGAAGAAGCTTTGGTTTTGAGGGGCGACTTCTAATTTTAATTCCCCCTTTTGGTATAGATATTTTCTTGTCTCTTGCTTGTCTTTCTCGTTTTGTTTGCTTGCCAAGACATGCAAGAGCATGAAGATGGTGGTCGTTCGTTGTTGGCCGTCAATGATGTCATGCAATTTTTTGTTGTCTTCATTCTTAGCGACAACCATGGTGCCTATAAAATGCCCCTGACCCTTTTTGTTGTATTCTATCGCTTCTTCTAGATCTTCCCATAAATCTTTAAAATTCTTTTCTTTCCAAGCGTAATCCCTTTGATAATTAGGAATGCTGTATCCACTCTCTAAAAAGACATCTTTTAGGGTGGTTTTCATTCACTTCTCCTTTGTTGCATGCAGTAGTCAAATTTATACCATAAATACCATAAGAATGGCTTGAGATTTCACTCCATCAAAGGCGTTCTGTTAGCCACTCGGGGCGTTTTATTAGCTATAATCAAGGCTTCAAAAAGCCATAATTAAAAGAGTTGAAATGTTGGAAAAATTGATTGAAAGAGTGTTGTTTGCCACTCGTTGGTTGCTAGCCCCTTTATGCATTGCCATGTCGTTAGTGCTGGTGGTTTTAGGCTATGTGTTCATGAAAGAGTTGTGGCACATGCTAAGCCACCTAAACACGATCAGCGAAACGGATTTGGTTTTATCAGCCTTAGGATTAGTGGATTTGTTGTTTATGGCCGGGCTTGTTTTAATGGTGTTGCTCGCCAGTTATGAAAGTTTTGTTTCCAAATTAGACAAGGTGGATGCCAGCGAAATCACTTGGCTAAAGCACACGGATTTTAACGCTTTAAAATTAAAGGTTTCGCTCTCCATTGTAGCCATTTCGGCGATTTTCTTGCTCAAACGCTACATGAGTTTAGAAGATGTTTTATCCAGCATTCCTAAGGACACGCCCCTATCGCATAACCCCATTTTTTGGCAAGTGGTGATCCATTTGGTGTTTGTGTGTTCAGCGCTTTTAGCCGCCGTTACCAATAACATCGCTTTTTCGCAAAATAAAGCGCATTAAAAGTTTTAAAGCTCTCTTTCAGGAAGGACTTTAGACCATTCTTTAATCAAGCGTAAAAAGAAGGAAGTATCAGGCGAAGTTTTTTCATGGATTAAAATGCCTTCTTCCACCGCTTCCCAAATCACTCTATGCCGATACAAAACCAAATGCCATGATTGCTGGGCATGATCTTTAAGCGACAAACGCACCCTTTTGGCAAAAGACGGGTTGTCAAACAAAACCGCGCTTTCAGTGTTGATGTATGCAGAGCGCGGATCAATATTAAAACTCCCTAGAAGCGTTAGGGCATCGTCAAAAACAATCGTTTTGCCGTGTAAGGAATGTTTGGTGCTAAAGTGCCCTTTAATCTGGCGGTTGAAAAAATCGTTTCGTATTTCATAGACATTTGCGCCCATTCGCACTAATTGGTTGCGATACCTTTCCCACGCCCCATAGACCACGATAGCGTCCGTTGATGAAAGGGAATTGGTAAGGATGTTCAATTCAATCCCCTTAGAAATTTGATTTTTAAAGATTTTCATCATCTTTTTGCCTGGAATAAAATACGATGAAGCGATAAAAACGGAGTCTTTAGCGTTTTTAAGGGCTTTCTCAAAAGCGATTTTGATAGGTGAATACAAGGGCGTGTCAATTTTTTTGGGTGAATCGGCTAAAAAAATGGCATTCCCATAATAAATGGGGTATTGGTATTTTTGGAAGCGTTCTATAAAATCATTGACTTTTTTTTCAAACTCATTTATATCTTCAGTGCTGATAGGGATTTTTTCATGGAGTTTAGCGATTTCTTTAGCGTTGTTTTTAAGTCTTTTATGGGTTCTTAATAATGAAACAGGGATAGAGCGGTGGAACCTCCAATAGCGTTCAAAGCTTTCTTTGGCCTTTGAAGCAACCCCCCCAAAAAACAAAGCGTCTAAATCTAAAAAATTCGTGTCTAAATCGTTATCAAAATAATTGTCCCCAATATTGCGCCCTCCTATAATGACAGCGAAATTATCCACGATGAAAAGCTTGTTGTGCATGCGTTTTTTAATGCGCTCATAATCCGCAAGCATTTCAAAATAACGCAAGCCTTTATTGCGGATATAGTAGGGGTTAAAAATTTTCACTTCAATGTTTTTATGGAAATTTAAAAGCATAATATCTGAAAAATCCGAATACACTCCGTTATCGTCTAAAAGGATGCGCACTTTTACCCCACGATTGGCCGCATTTAAAAGTTCTTTAGCGATCACTTGAGAGGAAAGATCATTCTTATAAATATAAGTTTGCATGTCAATGCTTTTTTGGCTCATTCTAATAAGACCCACTCTGTGCAACAAGGCATCAAAGCCGTCTTCTAAAAGAATGGTCGCGCTATGGTTAGGGTTTTCTTTTAAATTTTTAGCGTATAAGCTCCCAATGGTGGTAGTGTAGGGATCATAAGAGATAGGTGGGCTTGAAATGGGAGTCTTATAGACTAACCCAAAACACCCATTAAAAAAAAAGACGCTTAAAAAAACTAAAAAGATTTTCAAAAACGACCCAAAGAAATTAGCGGCTTTTACCCACTTTCAACATTCGGTTGCGCAAAGTAGCGATACTGCTTTGCAAGGGTAATTCTTTAGGGCAAGTGTCATGGCAAGCGATTAAGCTCATGCACCCAAAAACACCATCATCATCGCCCACTAACTCATAAAAATCATCATCGCTTCTTTCATCGTGGCTGTCAATCATAAAGCGCATGGCTCTGTTCATGCCAGCAGCTCCAATGAAATTAGGGCGCATGAGTTTGGTCCCACAAGAAGCGATACAGCACCCGCATTCAATACACCTGTCTAATTCAAAGACTTCTTGGGCTTCGTCAGGCTCAACCCTTTTTTCCGGCTTAGTAATATCCACCTCTTCTTTAGAATGCGCCCAACTCTCCACCCTTTTAGTCATATCCAAAAACCAATCGCCCGTATTCACGCTCAAATCTTTAATGAGCGTAAAACTGGGCATGGGCATGAGCGTTATCACCCCGCTTTCAAAGCTAGAAGTTAGAGTTTTACAAGCCAGTCTCGGTCTCCCATTAACCATCATCGCGCAAGAGCCGCAAATCCCAGCGCGGCACACAAAATCAAAGCTTAAATCCGGATCTTGATGCTCTCTAATGAGGTTTAAAGCGATAAAGAGCGTCATGGATGGCGTTTCTTTCAATTGATACTCTTTAAAATGCGGCTTACTCACCGCACTTTGAGGGTCAAATTTTAGCACTCTAACTACAATCGTTCGTTCATTATCACTCATGGTGTTCTCCTTTTAAATTAGCGTTGTGTTGGTCTAATAAATCATGGACATTGAAAGAATACAAATGTTCCCCTCTAGCCCTGACTTCCTCATCTTCTAAACGCATGTTCCTGGCTTTGTATTTTTCTTGCAATTCAAAAGGCATGAGCGCGTGTTGGACTTCTACCCTGTCTTTCCCAAGCTTTTCTAATTCCAAAATCGTTTTTAAAATCTCAGCGTCGCGCTCTTCTTTTTTAGGGTGGGGAATGAAATTGCCCTTTTTGCCATAGCCCCTAAAATCAGGGCTGATTTCCATTTTCATCACATCTAATTCTTCGTATTCAATCGTGGGCATGTCTTGCTCAGCGTTAGGCCAGCTCGCTAAAGTCCGATTAAGCCATTTTTCATCATCTCTTTTAGGGTAATCAATCCTTGTGTGAGCCCCTCTGCTTTCGGTGCGCAGTAACGCCCCTTGAGTGATACAAAGCGCGAGTTTGAGCATTTTTTTGGTGCGGTAAGCGTCTTCTAATTCAGGGTTATTGTGTAAAACCTTGTTTTTCACGCAAATGTTTTTGGAGCGTGCATAAAGCTCTTGCAATTCTTTAAGGGCTTCTTCTAATTTTTTGCCTTCCCTAAAAACGCCTACTTTTTCATCCATGACTTCTTTCATGCGTTCTCTAATTTCATACACGTCTTCCTTGCCTTCATTATGCAATAAAAAATGCATATAATCTTGGCTTTCTTTAATGAAAGCTTCAACTTTTTGTGTGTTGATTTCAATTTGCGCTTCCAAACAATGCGACGCGAAATAATCCCCAATGATCATGCCAGCGACCACCGCTTCACTCACGGAATTACCCCCCAAGCGGTTAAACCCATGCAAATCCCAACATGCCGCTTCGCCCGCACAAAACAAGCCTTTTAAATGGGTTTCGCCTTTAGGGTTTGTCCTAACCCCACCCATAGAATAGTGTTGCATGGGTTTTATGGGGATCCAGCCTTTTTGTTTGGCCATCGCTTGCCCGTATTCAGGCTCATTAGCGGGCATTCCTTGCATGTTGTCTTTGGTTTGTTCCTCGCTATCAGCCGGATCAATGCCCGCAAAAGTCATGGCAATATCGCGCACATCTCTTAAGTTTTTTTCCACATGGTTACGCCCTAAAATAGCAATATCCAACCACACATGATCCCCATAGGGCGATTTGGCTCCATAGCCTTTTTGGATATGCTCTAAAATCCGCCTTGAGACCACATCCCTACTCGCAAGCTCTTTTTTCTCCGGCTCATAAGCGGGCATGAAGCGTCTGCCAAACTTGTCTCTTAAAACCCCGCCATCGCCCCTACAACCTTCGGTCATTAAAATCCCGCTTGGCACTAAAGCGGTAGGGTGGAATTGCACCGCTTCCATGTTGCCTAATTTAGCCACGCCGGTTTCTAAAGCGCTCGCCGCCCCAGCTCCGTCGCAAATCACGGCGTTAGTGGTGTGTTTATACACGCGCCCATAACCTCCAGTAGCTAAAAGCGTGCCTTTAGAAACATACGCTGAAATTTCGCCTGTGATCAAATCCCTTACCACCGCCCCATAGCATTTATCATTATGATGAATGAAAGCGAGCATGTCCTTTCTGTCTTGAATATCCACCTTGTGGTGTAAGGCTTCGTTAGCGACCGCATAAAGCATGGTATGCCCTGTAGCATCAGCCGTAAAGCATGTGCGCCATTTTTTAGTGCCGCCAAAATCACGGCTTAAGATATAACCATGCCTGTCGTCTCTTTCAGTGATAATTACATGCTCACCATTGACGACCGCAGGCCTATCGCCCTTTTTAATCCTAGTCCAAGGCACCCCCCAACTGGCCAATTCCCTAATGGCTTTAGGGGCAGTGGTTACAAACATTCTAGCCACTTGCTGATCGCACCCCCAATCGCTCCCCTTCACCGTGTCTAAAAAGTGCAAATCTTCATTATCGCCCTCGCTTTTTTTAGCGTTCGCAAGGCTCGCTTGCATGCCCCCTTGAGCGGCTGCAGAGTGCGAACGCCTGACAGGCACTAGGCTTAAAACAATAGTGTTTAAACCCTTTTGTTTGCATGCGATACTAGCCCTTAACCCGGCCAGTCCGCCTCCAATAATTAGCGCATCACAATATGTTATTTTCATTTTCTACCCTTATTCTTTGTGGAATTTCCCATCAGCTTCTATGGCTTCTTGCATGGTTTTAATGCCATTTTCCTTATTTTCTAAACCTTTTTTAATGTAAGCCCCATAGGTGCAAAGCCCTAAAACAATGAAAAACACGCTCATCGCCCATTTGACTTTTCTCAAGCCTTGAATGCTCGCATTCTTAAACCACCCCCATTTAATCGCTAGGCGATACAACCCAATAGAGCCATGCAATTCTACGGCAAACAATAAGAAAATATACAGAAGCCAAAAGTTTTGCGTGACAAAACGATAGCTTGAGCCATGAGGCCCAATACTTTCAGGCTCTGTGAGCATGACAAATAGGTGGATACTCGCTAAAAAAAACATCGCAAACCCGGTTAAGGCCTGGATAAACCACAAACTCGTATCGCCATGTTTCATCAAATGCTTGTGGGTTTTAAAAACCTTGTATTGCCTGTAATTGATAGGGAATTTTCTCAACGCCAAAAAAGCATGCACGACTAAAATAAGAATAACTCCTGCTGCAACCACGCTCACAATAGCCGGCTCGCCCGCTTTTAAAAACAAGCTCCCTTCAAAAAATTTCGCCACTTTATACATGGCTTCATCGCTAATCAAGATACTTGAGACTAAAAACATGTGCGCTATCATAAAGAGCGCTAAAATCAAGCCCGTAGCGCTCTGTAAAAAATCCAACTTAGCATAAATACCGCTCTTTTTAAGCCCTTTGCTAGCGCCATAATAACCCTCTATAATCTCTTCTTGTTGCATAAAAACTGCTCCTAAAAACTCAAAATTAACCTAAAATCGCTTGACGCAAAAACACTGCCTTAATTTTACTACATTTGAAATAATTTTTCTTATAAACAAAACCTAAATTGAGAAAAAATTCAATTCAAGGGGGCCATTGTTTAAAATTTACATTTTTTAAACGCTATTAGATATAATAAGGGATAGACCACCTATAAAATAAGGATCATTCAATGACAAAAATTGCCATGGCTAATTTTAAATCCGCTATGCCTATTTTTAAAAGCCATGCGTATTTAAAAGAATTAGAAAAAACTTTAAAACCGCAGCATTTTGACAGGGTGTTTGTATTCCCTGATTTTTTGGGGTTATTGCCTAATTCGTTTTTGCATTTCACTTTAGGAGTGCAAAACGCTTACCCTAGAGATTGTGGGGCTTTTACCGGTGAAATCACTTCAAAGCATTTAGAAGAATTAAAAATCCACACGCTTTTAATAGGGCATAGCGAGAGGAGAGCGCTTTTAAAGGAAAGCCCTAGCTTTTTGAAAGAAAAGTTTGATTTTTTTAAAAGTAAAAATTTTAAAATTGTCTATTGCATTGGCGAAGAATTAACGACCAGAGAAAAGGGTTTAGTGGCTGTAAAGGAATTTTTAAGCGAGCAATTAGAAAATATTGATCTTAATTATTCCAATTTAATTGTGGCGTATGAGCCTATTTGGGCGATTGGCACCAAAAAAAGTGCTTCTTTAGAAGACATTTACCTCACGCATGGTTTTTTAAAACAAATCTTAAATCAAAAAACGCCCTTGTTGTATGGGGGGAGCGTGAATATACAAAACGCTAAAGAAATTTTAGGGATTGATAGCGTGGATGGCTTATTGATCGGGAGCGCGTCTTGGGAATTAGAAAATTTTAAAACAATCATTTCATTTTTATAAAGGAAAATCATGGGATTTTTAAAAGGTAAAAAAGGGCTTATTGTGGGGGTTGCGAATAATAAATCCATCGCTTATGGGATCGCTCAATCTTGCTTCAATCAAGGGGCTACTCTGGCTTTCACTTATTTGAATGAGAGCTTAGAAAAGCGCGTGAGGCCTATCGCGCAGGAATTGAATAGCCCCTATGTGTATGAATTGGATGTGAACAAAGAAGAGCATTTCAAGCCGCTATACAATAATATTAAGCAGGATTTAGGCTCATTGGATTTTATCGTTCATAGCGTGGCCTTTGCCCCTAAAGAGGCTTTAGAAGGGAGTTTGTTAGAAACTTCTAAAAGCGCGTTTAACACCGCTATGGAAATTTCTGTTTATTCTTTAATAGAGCTGACAAACACCCTGAAACCCTTATTGAATAATGGGGCGTCTGTTTTGACTTTAAGCTATTTGGGCAGCACCAAATACATGGCGCATTACAACGTGATGGGGTTGGCTAAAGCGGCCCTAGAGAGTGCAGTGCGTTATTTAGCGGTGGATTTAGGCAAGCATAACATAAGGGTGAATGCCCTATCAGCTGGGCCTATTAGGACGCTCGCTTCTAGCGGGATCGCTGATTTTAGGATGATTTTAAAATGGAATGAAATCAACGCCCCTTTAAGAAAAAATGTGAGTTTAGAAGAAGTGGGCAATGCCGGGATGTATTTGCTTTCTAGCTTGTCTAATGGGGTGAGTGGGGAAGTGCATTTTGTGGATGCTGGCTATCATGTTATGGGCATGGGGGCTGTGGAAGAAAAAGATAATAAAGCTACGCTGTTGTGGGATTTGCATAAAGAACCATAAGGGGTATTGATGAAATTAAGCGAATTGTTGAGCACCTATTCTATTGAAACGGAATTTTCAAACGATTTTGAAGTGCATGCTTTAGCGGAATTGGATAAGGCCACGCCTAATGATATTAGCTATATTGACCAAGCGCGTTACCTTAAACTTTTAAAAGATTCCAAAGCCGGGGCGGTATTTATCCGTAAAAAAGAATCTTCTAAAGTGCCAAAACGCATGCAAGCTTTAGTCGTGGATAACCCGCATTTAGCCTTCGCTAAAGTTTCGCATGCCTTTAAAATCCCTTTTTTTAAAAACCCACAAAGCGTGAATGAGCCTAAACATTTTGAAAAAGTAACGATCATGCCTAATGTGATGATTGGAGAGGGCGTAGAAATTGGCGAAAACTCTTTGATTTATCCGGGTGTGGTGATCGCTGATGGGGTCAAAATCGGTAAAAATTGCGTTTTGTATCCTCGTGTTATTTTGTATCAAAACACGATTTTAGAAGACAATGTTACTATCCATGCAGGCAGTGTGATCGGAGGTGATGGCTTTGGTTATGCGCACACCGCTTTAGGAGAGCATGTCAAAATTGAGCATGTGGGGATTGTTAGGATTCAAAAAAATGTAGAAATTGGAGCTAACACAGCGATTGATAGGGCGGTGTTTGGCGAGACTTTGATTAAAGAGGGCGTTAAGATTGATAACCTGGTTCAAATCGGGCATAATTGCGTTTTAGGCGAGCACAGCATCGTCGTTTCTCAAGTGGGCTTGAGCGGCTCTACAACCACAGGCCGTAATGTGGTTTTTGGCGGTCAAGTGGGCATTGGGGGGCATTTGCATGTGGGTGAATTCACTCAAATTGGGGGTAAAAGCGCGGTGGGTAAAGACTTGCCCCCTAACACTAATTTTGCCGGAGCGATCCCTGCTATGGAAATCCATGAATGGCACCATTTCCTGGCTCATTTACGAACGAATTTCAGGAAACAGCAAAAAACGAGTTTATTGCAAAAAGCTAAAGGGTTTTTTAAGTCTTAAAGAATGAAATAAGCTATAATAAGCCCATTTTGAATACGAACGATTATTTAATAAGGACAATCAATGAAAGATAGTTTTCTTTTCACTTCCGAATCAGTAACCGAGGGGCATCCTGATAAAATGGCTGATCAAATCAGCGATGCGGTTTTAGATTACATTATTGAGCGGGATCAAAAAGCCAAAGTCGCATGCGAGACTTTAGTTTCTAACGGGTTTTGCATGATCACTGGCGAATTAAAAACTTCTGTTTATGCCCCTATGCAAGAGATTGCAAGAGAAGTGGTTAAAAAGATTGGCTATACAGACGCTCTTTATGGCTTTGATTACAGAAGTGCGGCGGTTTTGAATGGCGTTGGCGAGCAAAGCCCTGATATTAATCAAGGCGTGGATAGAGAAGATGGCGAGATTGGGGCAGGGGATCAAGGGCTTATGTTTGGTTATGCGTGCAAAGAGACTGAAACGCTCATGCCCTTACCCATTCATTTAGCGCATCAGCTCACTTTCGCTCTGGCTCAAAAAAGAAAAGACAACACTCTGCCTTTTTTAAGGCCTGATGGCAAGTCTCAAGTGAGCGTGCGTTATGAAAACAACAAGCCTGTAAGCATTGATACGATTGTCATTTCCACCCAACATTCCCCAGAAGTTTCGCAAAAACATTTAAAAGAAGCCGTGATTGAAGAGATCGTGTATAAGGTTTTACCCAAAGAATATTTGCATGACAATATCAAGTTTTTTGTCAATCCTACAGGAAAATTTGTCATCGGTGGGCCGCAAGGCGATGCGGGTTTGACGGGCAGAAAAATCATCGTGGATACTTATGGGGGGAGTTGCCCGCATGGTGGGGGAGCGTTTAGCGGGAAAGACCCTAGCAAAGTGGATAGGAGCGCGGCTTATGCGGCCCGCTATGTGGCTAAAAATTTGGTAGCGAGTGGGGTTTGCGATAAAGCGACCGTGCAGCTTGCTTATGCGATTGGGGTGATAGAGCCAGTGTCTATTTATGTGAACACGCATAACACGAGCAAGTATTCAAGCGCGGAGTTGGAAAAATGCGTGAAAGCGGTTTTCAAACTCACGCCAAAAGGCATTATTGAAAGCTTGGATTTATTAAGGCCCATTTATTCGCTCACTTCAGCTTATGGGCATTTTGGGCGCGAGTTAGAGGAATTCACTTGGGAAAAGACTAACAAGGTTGAAGAGATTAAAGCGTTCTTTAAGCGTTAAAAAAATATTTTAAGGGTAATATTTTAAAAAATTTTTGTATAATCAACAATTCACAAGGAGTTTAAATTGAAACAAAGAACGCTGTCTATTATTAAACCGGATGCACTTAAGAAAAAAGTGGTAGGCAAAATCATTGATCGCTTTGAGAGTAACGGCTTGGAAGTGGTGGCCATGAAACGCTTGCATTTGAGCGTGAAAGACGCTGAAAACTTTTATGCGATCCACAGAGAGAGACCCTTTTTTAAAGATTTGATAGAATTTATGGTCAGTGGTCCGGTGGTGGTTATGGTTTTAGAGGGCGAAGATGCCGTGGCTAAAAACAGAGATCTTATGGGAGCAACTGATCCCAAACTCGCCCAAAAAGGCACTATCAGAGCGGATTTTGCTGAAAGCATTGACGCTAATGCGGTGCATGGGAGCGATAGCTTGGAAAACGCGCACAATGAAATCGCTTTCTTTTTTGCCGCTAGAGATCTTTAAGGTTTAAGGGCGTTTTTAAGTAAGCATGCAATTTGAAATGCGTAAAATCGCTTTTAATGCGCCTAAAGCGTTTTCTTTAGAGCATGAGGGAGTGGTTTTAGAGGGCGAAGTTATACGAGTGGGAGCGAAATTGTTTCGTTTGGAAGCGTGCCTTAAGGGTGAATTGATGCTTATTTGCGATACAAGCGGTAAAGAGTTTAAAAAAAGCCTTGATGAGTCGTTGGTTTTGCATATTTCAGACGGGTTGTGGGATACGCAAAGCCAAAGTTTGGATTTTGATAATTTAGATGTTATTGAATCTTTCAATGGTTTTATTGATTTGAGCGAGATTTTACGCTCTGAAGTGGAGTCTATTAGATTAGACTACCATTATGCAGATTGAAATGAAGGAGAATTTATGGCAGTACCTGATAGAAGAGTGAGTAAGACAAGAGCGGCAAAAAGGCGTACGCATTATAGCGTTAAGTTGGCTAAACCTGTGAAAGCCAAAGATGGCACTTGGAAGCTCCCCCATCATATTAACAAATTTACTAAAGAATACTAATATAAAAGCTATCTTTAGTGATAGAAAGTATTTTAAAGGATTGCAACAAGCCTTTTAAGGACGCATGATGAAAATTGTAATAGACTTAATGGGGGCTGACCATGGGGTTTTACCCATTATTGAGGGAGTCTCAAGGGCTTTAGAGAATAAGAGTTTTAGTGCGGTTTTAGTGGGGGATAAAGACAAAGCGACCCCTTTTATTTCTAAAGAGTTAGCCAGCAAAGTGGAAATGATCCACACGCAAGATTATATTAAAATGGAAGAAGCCGCCACTGAGGCGATTAAGCGTAAGGAATCTTCCATTTACTTGGGTATGGATATTCTAAAAAATGGGGCTGACGCTTTGATTTCAGCGGGGCATAGCGGAGCGACTATGGGATTAGCCACCTTGCGTTTAGGGCGTATCAAGGGGGTTGAAAGACCCGCTATTTGCACTTTAATGCCTAGCGTTGGCAAACGCCCTAGCGTGCTGTTAGACGCAGGAGCGAACACGGATTGCAAGCCTGAATATTTGATTGATTTTGCTCTTATGGGGTATGAATACGCTAAAAGCGTGTTGCATTATGATAGCCCTAAGGTGGGTCTTTTGAGTAATGGCGAAGAAGATATTAAAGGGAACATGCTCGTTAAAGAAACGCATAAAATGCTGAAAGCTTATGACTTCTTTTATGGCAATGTGGAGGGGAGCGATATTTTCAAAGGGGTTGTGGATGTGGTGGTTTGCGATGGCTTTATGGGGAATGTGGTCTTAAAGACAACAGAAGGGGTCGCTAGCGCAATAGGTTCTATTTTTAAAGATGAAATTAAAAGCTCTTTTAAATCTAAAATGGGGGCTTTGATGCTTAAGAATGCGTTTGGTATTTTAAAACAAAAAACCGATTACGCTGAATATGGGGGAGCACCGCTTTTAGGCGTGAATAAAAGCGTGATCATCAGCCATGGCAAGAGCAACGCTAGAGCGGTTGAATGCGCGATTTATCAGGCTATTAGCGCTGTTGAAAGTCAGGTTTGTTTGAGGATTACTCAAGCGTTTGAGAGCTTGAAGCCTAGCGTTTCTGCGCCTCAAAGTGATCAGCAAGACGCTTAAAGATGACTATGTTAAGGGGATTGAATGGAATTTTACGCCTCTCTTAAATCCATTGCGATGCATGTTCCAAGCGAGCGTGTGAAAAATGCAGAGTTCCAGCAATTTTTGGATACCAGCGATGAGTGGATAGAAAAAAGGACTGGTATCAAAGAACGCCGTTTCGCTAACGATGAAGAAAAAAGCAGCGATTTAGGGGTAATAGCGGCTAAACAGGCCATAGAGAGAGCGCATTTAACTCCAAAAGACATTGATTTGGTGGTTGTGGCGACTTTAAGCCCTGATTTTTTAGCCATGCCTTCAACCGCTTGCGTGTTGAGCGCGAAATTAGGCATTGAAAACAAGCCGGCGTTTGATATTTCAGCCGCTTGCACGGGTTTTATTTATTTATTATCGGTGGCTAAGGCTTATGTTGAGAGCGGGATGTATGAAAATGTGCTGATTGTGGGGGCAGAAAAAACGAGCAGCGTGTTAGATTTTAAAGATAGGGGGACTTGTATTTTATTTGGCGATGGGGCTGGGGCGTGCGTGATAGGCAGGACCAAGCGTTTAAAAGAAAGCATTTTAGATGTGCAAATTTCAGCGAATGGGAATTTTTCTGATTATCTCTATACGCCAAGGACTCTTAAACCCACGCCCTTTAACGCTAAAGAAGAAGCTTTAGAGCCTTTTTTGTGCATGAAGGGCAATGAAGTGTTTAAGCTAGCGGTGAAAACGCTTTTAAAAGATGTGGAAATGATCTTAGAAAAAAACGCTCTCAAACCTGAAGACGTGCGTTTGTTTATCCCGCATCAAGCTAATTTTAGGATCATTCAAGCGGTGCGGGAGCATTTGGATTTTAAAGATGAGCAAGTGGTTTTAACCGTGCATAAGTACGGCAACACTTCAGCAGCCAGTATCCCTATGGCTATGGGTGAAGCTTATGAAGAGGGGCGTTTGAAAAAGGGCGATTTAATGCTTTTAGACGCTTTTGGTGGGGGATTGACTTGGGGTTCAGCGTTGGTGTATTTTGGGGGATAAAAAGGATTGAAGGAGTATTGATGAAAAAGATGATTTTTTTATTTTTAGTGGTGTTGGGGGGGTTAAAGGCGCAAAGCAGTTATTGCAGCGATTTTTGCGAAGGCACGCCAGAGAGTCGTATTCCTCCTATGGGGTTTCATTTCAGTTTTGTGCATTCAGTGAAATATTATTTGCAAGACCCGCAAGAGCGCGATCACAAGCTTAAAAAATGCCATGAAGCCTTTGATTCGACGCTTAAGGTTAATTTTATTACGAAGTCTTTTAAAAAGGATTGCAAGCATGCACAAATGGCTTTAGAGCAAGCTCAAAAAGGGACTCCATAAAAGGGGTTTCTTTAAGGATTTTATTTCTTATAGCAGAAATTATTTTTAAAGTAAAAGACAAATAATGATTAGGGGCTAGTAGTTATTTTAATACCTATTGTTATTATTGGGTTAGTATTAACAGCTATTAGAGCTACCATAATGGCATTTAAGGGCGAGATACTGACGATGAAGTTGAGAGTGATGGGTTTTTTAGTAGAATATGGGATAAATTCGTTGAATATCTCGGCTCTATTCTAGTTGCTATAATAATGTTTTTTCCTTATATAATTGGACCGGTTATCGCTTTAATTTTTATATTTTTTTGAAACCAATTCTTCCAATGACTAGTAGCGCCTCAACCAAAAACTCAACCAACAACCAATTGAGAACCCAATATAGAAATTAATATTCTTTAGTCTGTTTTTTTAAAAAAGGGGGCTTTGGTTGCTTTATTTTATGGCAAACTCTTAAGGGGATAGGGGGATATTTTGCACTTTAATATCCCTTTAACCCCCCAACTAAATCCCCCCTAACCCCATAATACCGCATTACAAGAAATTACCGTTTGCTAAACAAACTTTTTGATATTAAAAAAGTTTTTAGCATTTTTAAATTTTATCCCCAACACCCCATTAGAACAAAGACCAAATTTCTATTTGGAAAATTTGTGGTAATACTCGCCCTTGTCCGTGATGATTTTAACTTCTAACAATTGGTTAGGCTTGCAATCCAAGCGGTAAAATATCTGTTGCGAATACTTTAACTCATGATCAAAGAGTTTTTCTTTTTTAAACTTATCGCCAAATTTGGGTTCTACTTTTTTAGTCGCTTCGCATGAATTTCCCCTATTGACAATAAGGTTTTTAATCACCACCGGTTCATCGTTCATAGAAGTGATGCTTAAAAGACTAGAGTCCGTCATTTTCCCCATGAGTTTCCCCCCAGTTGCGCGATAATCCAGCTTGAAATCCAAATCCTTTGCCCCCACATAAACACCGCTTATCATCAGCAAGCTCAAACACATTTTTTTAAACATCAAAATCCTTTCAATAATAGTATTTGTGGGGTATTATAATCAAATTTGATATATTCTTTTTTAATCGTTTGTTGCGTTTAGTTTTTGATCAAGTTTGTAGCCCATGCAACCCATTTGAATAATTTTAAAAAATTTCTTTTTGTTTGTTTTTCTACCGCATCTTCTCCGCCATACAAAAGCCTTGTTTTGAACGCCATGGCCAATTCCATTTGCTTATTTTTAGCGTATTTTTTTCTATCGTTTGCGCTGAAACAATCTTCAATTTGTTTGAAATGCCTATCGCAGTCTGAGAGTTGTAAGATGGTGATGGGATCATGCATTTCTTCATTAGCCCTTTTAAATCGTTCGCTCATTGCTTGTTGGTTAAAAACGCATTTTCTGTCATCATCTGTCAAAACAATGGGGTTGTTGTCTAACTCGCAGAGTTTTTGAATGGTTTCTTCCATGTCGTTTGGATTGTTTTTAAGCCCTGAAATGGGTAAGAAAGTGAAAGGAATGGGGTTGTCTTTGAATTCTCGCTTATTGAAATACAATTTGAAAGTGCTCAAATAGCAATAATCGGTGATGCCTTCCACAAAGATGATTCGGTGTTTTTGGGGGTTGTGAAAAACATGCTGACCCACCCCTAAAGAACGCTTGATTTGATACAAGGCATCGGAGTCTTTGCTCGCATTATTTAGGGGGTAGTTAAAGCTATTCTTAATCGCAGAACCTTCTGTTTCTTTTTCTACAATCCTTATTTCATCTAAATGATCCGTATCCACCAAAAAGGGGTCATGGGTGGCTAAAACAAAAGTAACATGATTTTTATGAGCGTATTCTTTTAAAAATCTCCTGAATTCCTTTCTGGCTGGCACGCTCAAATGAGTGGCTGGCTCGTCCATGACATAGATGATATTCTTGTTAAAACTAAAATCTGATCCCACATTGTAGAGAAAACCAAACATGAAATTAAACGCCCATTGGAAGCCGGTGCTTTGCTGGCTCAAAATGATTGGGTTTTGATTGTCGGATTTTCTGCAATCATAAACTTCAAGTTTTATTTCATATGCCGTATATTCCTTTGAATAATCATAAAATTTATTGTTGTGTCGGACATGAATTTTTAATTGGTAACTATCTTGAGGGCTATCTTCAGCGATCGCTAAAAGCTTATTAAATTCTTTTGCAATTAAAGAATCTATTTTTAATTGCATGTTGTATTCTAAAATTTCTGCAATATTTTCTAATATTTCTGTAAAATTTACCTTAAATAAAAGATGGCTTGTGTCTTTTTTAAAAAATTCAAATTGACATACATTGTTATCGCATTCGCCTTTTGCTTCAATATTAAAAGGAAATTCTGATTGTCTGATCTCTTTTAGTAATTCTTGGTCTATTTCTTGCAAGTATTTTTTAGGAATGTTGAACGATTTTTCAAAATCATAGATTACTAAATCATTATTTTTATCAAACATTATTATTTGTAACGCTTGACCATCTTTTAAAATTCTCCCAAAAAAACTCCAAATTGTATTGGGGTGAAAGCCCATTTTCCTAAACAATGAATTTCTAAAGAACCAATCCGATTGGTCAAATTCAGAAGGAGAAGAATAATCAATGCAAGTAAATAATGCAGTCTTAAGGTCGTTATCTGTGATTTTTGGCTCTTTGTATTCTTTCATGGTTGGCACGAGTTCATCAAATTGATGAGATAAACCACCGCTTAAAGGGAATTGAACTTTATTTCTTAAGTTTTGAAACGCCGTATAGGGGTTACACTCTCGGCAATATTCTGCGAACTCAGAAACATTTTTGCTTTGTTTGAATTTTTCCTTGTTGTCCTCAAATTTTTTTTTGATTTCTTTAGGATTTTTGGGGAACAAATGAACGCCACTCTCATTGTCTAAAGTTTTTATGGATTCCCACAGAGATTTTCTTGCTGATTCAAAAAAATTACTGTATCTGTATTGTTCGATTTCTGAATTGAATAATAAGTCTATCTGTTTCAAATAAAACTGACACATCATGTATTTCATATCTTTAGACTCGTCGCTAACAACATGGCTTGTTATATATTTTTCGCATATTTGTTGGATATTATCTAGTAATAAATCATAATTAGGATCTAGCGTTTTTTGATTTTTGCAGTCATTTCCAATTTCTTTTATCCATGATTCTTTTTTTCGCTCAAAATCCTTTTTTGTTTCATTAAGGTGTTTAACATTTGATTCAAATTCCTCAAATTGTTTTTTAAAATTTTCATTGATGGGGTATTTTTCGTCTATCTCTTTAATAATATCCTTAATAAAATTTGACAATCTTTCTTGAGATTGTTCATTTTGTAAAACTTTAATTTTTGGTGCAAATTTTTCATCAAAGTCGGTAGTTCTAAAAATTTCATCTAAAGTTTTTACCTTTTGGGGCATGTCTTTTAAAACACTTTTCACATCTTTTGGCTCAATTTTTCTTTCATTAAGTCTTTTTAAACGAGAATAAATTTCTGATAATTGTTTTTGTTTGCCTTTTCCCATTATAAAAAATTGATTGGGTTTGTATTCTTTATTATTAGGAGCGTTGTATTCTATAATTTCTCTTATACACTGACAAAAATTTTTAACCAATTGATTATTGCCACTTAAATGTTTAATTAATTTTTTGAAAAGCAGATTATTGGCTTGTTTAGTTGAAAATGCACTCAATTTCAATTTTTCTTTGTAGGATTTTAAAAACGAATCTAATGTGCCATAAGACATGATGAGATTGATAAAACCCCCCACAAAAACACAAAAAGGATAGCTGATTAATATTTTTGATAATTCCTTTAATCCTTTATTAACTTCCTTAGATTGAATTTTTAAATCCACGCAAGAAAAACCTGTGATTTTATGATCAAGGATTGCTTCTTCTTCTAAACTTAAAAGGGTGTCTTTTTTATGGTTTTTAAAATAATCTTCTTCACTACAAAGTTTAATATCCGCATCATTAAAGATTGTCAAAGCTTCTAAGACATTGCTTTTACCGACATTGTTTTCCCCCACCAAGATCACCAATTCCCCATGTTTTTCAAAACTTGAATTTAAAAGCAATTTGGCAGGCGATTTTCTACCCAAATTCCTAAATTGGTGCAATTTCAAAACACGCTTATAAAATTCCATGCCCTATCCTTTAAAAACGCAAATTTAATTTATAATGCAAAATTAAACAAAACATGCTATAAAGAAAATTCAAATACTATCATTTTAAGGATTGAAATGCTCACCCAAGAAGATGTCTTAAACGCGTTAAAAACGATCATCTACCCTAATTTTGAAAAGGATATTGTCAGCTTTGGTTTTGTCAAAAACATCACCTTGCATGACGATCAATTAGGGCTTTTAATAGAAATCCCCTCAAGCTCTGAAGAAACGAGCGAAATTTTAAGGGAAAATATCTCCAAAGCGATGCAAGAAAAAGGCGTGAAAGCTTTGAATTTAGATATTAAAACCCCGCCAAAGCCCCAAGCCCCAAAGCCCACCACTAAAAATCTGGCTAAAAACATCAAGCATGTGGTCATGATAAGCTCAGGTAAGGGCGGTGTGGGTAAAAGCACCACCAGCGTGAATTTAAGCATCGCTTTAGCGAATTTAAACCAAAAAGTGGGGTTATTGGACGCTGATGTGTATGGCCCTAATATCCCTAGAATGATGGGCTTGCAAAACGCTGATGTGATCATGGATCCTAGCGGTAAAAAACTCATTCCTTTAAAGGCTTTTGGCGTTTCTGTGATGAGCATGGGGCTTTTGTATGATGAGGGGCAGAGTCTCATTTGGAGAGGACCCATGCTCATGCGAGCGATTGAGCAGATGCTAAGCGATATTATTTGGGGGGATTTAGATGTGCTGGTGGTGGATATGCCCCCAGGAACAGGCGATGCACAGCTCACGCTAGCCCAAGCCGTGCCACTCAGTGCAGGAATCACCGTTACCACGCCTCAAATAGTGAGTTTAGATGACGCTAAACGGAGTTTGGACATGTTTAAGAAACTACACATTCCTATTGCGGGCATTGTAGAAAATATGGGGACTTTTGTGTGCGAGCATTGCAAGAAAGAGAGCGAGATTTTTGGCTCAAATTCCATGAGTGGATTATTAGAGGCTTATAACACGCAGGTTTTAGCCAAGCTCCCTTTAGAGCCTAAAGTGCGTTTAGGGGGGGATAAGGGCGAACCGATCGTGATTTCTCACCCTGATAGCGTGAGCGCTAAGATTTTTGAAAAAATGGCACAAGATTTAAGCGTTTTTTTAGACAAAGTAGAAAAGGAAAAACTAGCCGATAACAAGGACATCCAGCCCACACAAACGCATGCTTGCTCGCATTAGTTTAAAAAGGGTTTAAAAAACCCTTTTAATCAATCGTTTCATTTTTTGTTTGACTTTAAAAAGCAAAAATTCTATAAGGAGTTTAGAAGAAAGCCTGGGCAGAAGAAATTCAAAAGAATGCCGCTTGTTTGAAAAAGATAGGGCTTTTTTAAGAGCGTGGATTTCTTTATCCCTTGCTTGAACCGCTTGAACTTCTTCAATAATCTCAAAGAGGTGATCTAAAAAAGAAGCGTTAAAATAGGCGTCTTTAAAAGGCGTTTGGATCAATACTTCATGCCATTTTTTCGCGCCAATGACGCTTAAGAGTTTCCAGGGTTTATCGCCCCAAAAATGTAGCATGCGCGCTTCTTTGATGCTAGGGAATGATGGCGTATCAAGGAAACTGGGGTGGGCATTGTAGGAGTAAGGCAATTCTAAAATCCTGCCACGGCACACAAAACACAAAGCGTCTTGATCGCTAAATAAAAGTTTTTCATTTTTCAAAAGGAAAAATCCAATCAATTGGTTTTCCAGATTTTCTTCACGCCACAATTTTAAATTTAAGGCTAAAAACCCGGCGTTAAAGTAGTTGTCAAAAAGGATTTGCACTTCTTCTAAATTAGGGAAAGCGTCAGCGACACCGATAGTTTTTGCATGCATTTGGCGTAATTCGTATAAATCCTTAGCCGAATTCCTGTTCATAGCGATCAAATCTTTTTCCCTCACAGCCCCAAAATAATGCGTTCCAAGGGGGATAAAAAAGCTCTCGCTCATATCATTCACAAACAAAGTGTCCACATCAAACATGATCATCTTATCGTATTGGGGGAAAAGGGAGGCAAAAAAGAAACGGCACATGATCATTTTAGAAAAGCGTTTTTGCGAAAAAGAGTTGAGTTTTAAATACAATTTTTTAATTTCACTCGCTATTAAAGCATCAAGCTTATAGTAATTGTGGCGTGGTTCTAATTCTTTATCGGTAATATCCAAAAACTCTATGCTAGAAAAAGCGCTAAAAGGAGCGATCGTTTCTTCTAATTTGGCTATATTTTCTAGGCTTAAATCCTCCACCAAACAATGGATTGGATAAAAGAGTTTTACTCTCTCTCTCTCTCTCGTTTAGCGTTCGCTAGCATGGAATGCAAACTCACACCGGCAGGGATACAATAATTATTATCAAAAGCCACCACAATAGGGATAATCTCTTGCAAGCACAGTCCTTAAATCTTGAAATTAGACCCACTAAAAAGGGGGTGATTTGTAATCTTATCGTTTTTTTTTTTTTTTTTCAAAACCAAAATGGCGAGTTTGTTTTATGGCATAATATTAAATTTCAATAAAAAGGCGTTTGGTAAAAGGGTGCTTAATCAAAAAGTTTGGCTAGGGTTTTTAGCTTTGCATGGGGTTTTTCTCAACGCTTTTGAGTATCAAGTGAGCGCGAGAGTTGGATCGTTTTCGCGCATCGCTTTGAACCAATCAATCATCAATTCCAAAAAAGGGATTTACCCTACAGGGAGTTATGTAACCACTACCGGGGCCTTACAAATTGATGCTAGTTTGCTCCCTAAAGGGATTGAAAACCACAAACTGGGTTTTGGGGTGGGGGGCGAGATCGGGGCGTTAGCTTATGATTCCACGAAGTTTTTGATGGATGAAGCCAACCCTAAGGCAGGGTTTCAGCCAGCGAACTGGTATTACATGGGGCGATGGGAGGGCTATTTGATGCAACACAGCCAAAATTGGACCAGAGAGCAAAAGGCTCAAAACGCCAGGCCTTATGTGTTATACAATTTGTATTTAGATTATCAGTATAAGGACATTTTTGGGATTAAATTAGGGCGTTACCCTTCTAAGGCTTTGTTTTTGAGCGGGTTTAATCAAGGGTTTGAGCTTTTTTACCGGTGGAAAAAGTTTAGGATAGAGTGGTTTAGCACCTTTGGAAGGGCTTTAGCCAATGAGCAATACATTAGGGATTTTTACGCCCCTGTCAATTACAAGCAAAAAACCAACTACGGCATGCACAATTTCAATCTCATTTACGAAAATAAATACATTAGAGTTGCGCCTTTTATTTGGTTTTACCCTAAGAATTTTAACGCTCCTGGATTTGAAATCACCCATGACACAAAGTCTTATTGGAAATCTCTTTGGCGCATCCAAACGACTTTTTACGCATGGTTCCCCTTTTATAGCGATTATTTGTCTAAAGATTATTACAGAGCCGCTTTAGTGGGTAAAAAAAGCGCGAGTTTGTTCGTGTTTCAAAGAGTGAATTTCCGATCTTATCGTTTTGGCTGGAGCGTGTATAAGAATTTTGGGAACGGGAGCGTTCAATTAGGCTGGAATGGCTCGCCAGCAGATCCTTTTTACGACACTAAAGACGACACCCCTTATGAAGACGCTTATTCCAATTTTTACAACGCTAATTCCATAACGATTAACGCTTTTGTAGGGAAGAGCATTAAGAATCTTTTGGTGCAATTGTATGGGAAATTGACCTATTCCCCAAGGGCTGATTCGCAAAGCTTAGGGGTTACTTTTAAATATGACCTTAAAAAACATATCTATTTCATGCTAATGGTTAATGGCTATCAAATCACGATGCATAAGGGTTATAAGGTAGGGTTTTTTACAAGCGGTTACAACCCTGATTTCGCTCAAACCATTCAAAACAGAAGCTATTTGATGAGCTCTATGAGTTATCGTTTTTAAGGAATTAAACGTTCTTTCATGTTATTTTTTAAGCCATAGTATCCCCCTTTTAAGCGCGCTTTTATTGTATAATCTTAAAAATTTTATTAAAGGAAAAAGTTCAATGTCTAATCAAGAATACACCTTTCAAACTGAAATCAACCAGCTTTTGGATTTGATGATCCACTCTTTGTATTCTAATAAAGAGATTTTTTTAAGAGAATTGATTTCTAACGCGAGCGACGCTTTGGACAAGCTGAATTATTTAATGCTGACCGATGAGAAATTAAAAGGGCTGAATACCACGCCTAGCATTCATTTGAGTTTTGATAGCCAGAAAAAGACCTTAACGATTAAAGATAATGGTATAGGCATGGATAAAAACGATCTCATTGAGCATCTAGGCACGATCGCCAAATCAGGCACGAAGAGTTTTTTAAGCGCTTTGAGTGGGGATAAGAAAAAAGATAGCGCACTGATTGGCCAATTTGGCGTGGGCTTTTATTCAGCGTTCATGGTAGCGAGTAAGATTGTCGTTCAAACCAAAAAAGTAACCAGCGAGCAAGCTTATGCATGGGTGAGCGATGGTAAGGGCAAGTTTGAAATCAGCGAATGCGTTAAAGAGGAGCAAGGCACAGAAATCACCCTCTTTTTAAAAGATGAAGATTCTCATTTTGCGAGCCGTTGGGAGATTGATGGCGTTGTTAAAAAGTATTCTGAGCATATCCCTTTCCCTATTTTTTTAACTTACACCGATACGAAATTTGAGGGCGAAGGGGATCATAAAAAAGAGGTTAAAGAAGAAAAATGCGAGCAAATCAATCAAGCGAGCACTTTATGGAAAATGAATAAGAGCGAGTTGAAAGACAAGGATTACAAAGATTTCTACCAATCGTTTGCACATGACAACAGCGAGCCTTTGAGCTATATCCATAATAAAGTGGAAGGCTCTTTAGAATACACAACGCTTTTTTACATTCCTAGCAAAGCGCCCTTTGATTTGTTTAGGGTGGATTATAAAAGCGGGGTCAAACTTTATGTTAAAAGGGTGTTTATCACTGATGATGACAAAGAATTGTTGCCGTCTTATTTGAGGTTTGTTAAAGGCGTGATTGACAGCGAAGATTTGCCCTTGAATGTGAGCCGTGAAATCTTGCAGCAGAATAAGATTTTAGCCAATATCCGTTCGGCTTCAGTGAAAAAGATTTTAAGCGAGATTGAACGCTTGAGCAAGGATGAAAAAAATTACCATAAATTCTATGAGCCTTTCGGGAAAGTGTTAAAAGAAGGCTTGTATGGGGATTTTGAAAACAAAGAAAAACTTTTAGAATTGTTAAGATTCTATTCTAAAGACAAAGAAAAATTGATTTCTTTAAAAGAATACAAAGAAAGTTTAAAAGAAAATCAAAAAAGCATTTACTACCTTTTAGGCGAAAATTTAGACTTACTAAAGGCGTCCCCGCTTTTAGAGAAATACGCTCAAAAAGGCTATGATGTTTTGTTGTTGAGCGATGAAATTGATGCGTTTGTGATGCCAGGCGTGAATGAATACGATAAAACGCCCTTTAGAGACGCTAGCCATAGCGAGAGTTTGAAAGAGCTTGGTTTGGAAGAAATCCATGATGAGGTGAAAAATCAGTTTAAAGATTTAATGAAAGCGTTTGAAGAGAATCTTAAAGATGAGATTAAAGGCGTAGAGCTTTCCAGTCATCTCACTTCAGCGGTGGCTTTAATAGGCGATGAACAAAATGCGATGATGGCTAATTTTATGCGTCAAATGGGCCAAAGCGTGCCTGAAAGCAAGAAAACGCTAGAATTAAACCCTAACCATGCGATTTTGCAAAAACTCTTAAAATGCGAAGATAAAGAGCAGTTGAGCGCTTTTATCTGGTTGCTTTATGATGGGGCGAAGCTTTTAGAAAAAGGGGCCTTAAAAGACGCTAAAAGTTTTAATGAGCGCCTAAATAGCGTGCTATTAAAGGCGTTGTAGGGGTAAAACCCTTTTAAGGGTTTGAATAAAACTGCTTTAAACCCTTAAAATACCAATCTAAAAACGGCACTTGGAATGAAGGGTGTGATAAAAGTTTTTTATGGTGATTAAAAAGTGATCATTAAAAAGATTAGTTCGTGGGGTTCGTGTTTTTTCATTAAAATATTAAAAAGCGTAAAGGTTAGCTAAACGCAGCCTTTAGCTTAACTTCATTGAAACTAAAGCTCTATTTTTAATTCCTTAAGAGCGTCGCATGCTTCTCTAACGTTTGATTTGCAGCCTTTTTTAAAGTTTTCTACCGCTTGCTTTTCGTCCTTTGTTGTGCCTTGGGCGTTGTATTGCATAACCCCTAAATTATAACACCCCCTACCATCTTTTAATTCGCATGCTTTAGAATAACGAACGATAGCCTCCTTAAAATTCTTTGCCACACCATACATGTATCCTGCATTAATACACCCGGGACTGTCTTTTAAATCGCAAGCTTTTTCATACAAATCAAGAGCCTTTCTTAAATCCTTAGGCGTGCCTACGCCATAATGGTGTAAGCTTCCTAAGACCGTACACCCTTCAGCATGGTTCAATTCACAAGATTTAGAGTAATATTGTGAGGCTTTTTTGGCGTCTTTAGAAACGCCTTGTCCGTTATAGTATAAATTTCCTAGTAGGCGACACCCATAACCATCATTTAATTCACAACCTTTAGTGTAAAATTGAATGGCTTTTTTCAAGTCTTTTCCCACTCCTTTCCCTTCTTCATAAAACGCCCCTAAAAAAACACACCCAAAACCTTCTTTTAACTCACACGCTTTTTCAAAATGCACTTTAGCTTGAGCGAAATCTTGTTTCTTCACGCTTTCTATACCTAAATTAACAAGTTCCTTAGCGTCTGGCTCTGCCATTAACCCTCTCAAACACAACGCGCCCAAACACAAGACCCCAAAAAGGTTTTTTTTAACACTCCCTAGCATGATATATCTCTTATTAAAAAAATGTAATCCTTTATAATTATAATCAAATATTGACGATTAAAGCCTTATTGAATGCCATTTTATTGGTGAAATAAAGAAAATGATTGAGAATTGCTTCTCTTTTAAGCGCGTTCCAACGCTTGATCTGGATTGCCATGCGATAGGGGATACTAGTGAGAATAAAGCTGTATTAAAAGAGTTTGTTTTAAAAAGTTGATTGAGCTACCACTCCTTTAAGAAGTGGCTTGGTAAGACTTTGAAGTAATCTAAAAAACATGGAGAATATTGTCATAGCAAGTTTTGGTTATTTTGTCAAGCATTGTCCCACTCTTATGACAAGGCTGCAACAAATGGGTTGCAAGCGTGCTTAAAGCTTGAGCTGGTATCGGCTAAAAAGGCGTTGGCGTTAAAAACAAAAACCCACTTAAAACGATTATTATAACCGTCTATTTTTCGCTTAAATTCTCCAAAACCCCTAAAAACACTTTTTCCAAAAGTTCTAATTCCTTCAAGCTCACCCTTTCATCAATGGCATGGATCCTGTCATTAATGGCGCCAAACTCCACCACTTCTATGCCGTGAGCGCTAAAAAATCGCGCATCGCTCGTGCCGCCTTTGGTGTTTAAAAGGGGAGTGGTGCGGCATGTTTTTAAAATATTTTCTTGTAAAACGCTGGTAAGCTTTGAATGGGAAGCCGTGATGAAAGGCGAACTGCTTGACTCTAATTCTAAAGTATAAGGCAAATCTTTCAAAACCTTTTCTAAATATTCTTTCAAACTCTCTTTGGTGGTTTTTAAAGAATGGCGCGCATTAAAGGTAATTTCTACGCTCCCTGGTGTAACATTATTAGCCCCTAACCCTGCATGCAAGTTGGTGATAACCAATTTTGAAGGGTCAAAACACTCATCGCCATTGTCTAAATTAACTCCTGAAATGAGAGGCAAAACCGAAGCGAGCGTATCAATAGGGTTTTGGCATTTTTGCGGGTAAGCCACATGCCCTTGAACGCCTTTTAAAATGAGTTTGCCATTAATAGAGCCTCTTCGGCCAATTTTGATGCTATCGCCTAGGATTTTTTCGCAAGTGGGTTCAGCCACAATCGCCATATGGGGCAGTAAATCTTTTTCTTTGAGTTTTTCTAACATGAGCCTAGTGCCAAAAATCCCTGACCCTTCTTCATCGCTCGTGAGTAAAATAGAAAGCAAAAAAGGGGTTTTAGGGTTAAATTGTAAGCTTGCGCTCAAAAACGCCCCCACGCCCCCTTTCATGTCTTGCGCCCCACGGCCGTATAAAAACCCCTCTTTAATGATGGGTTTAAAGGGATCGTTTTGCCAATTATCTCCAGGAGGCACGACATCAATATGCCCCGCAAAGCAAAAATGCAAGGGCTTAACATTTTCTTTTGCATGCTTTTCTTTTATATGCTTTTCTTCTGCATGCTTTCCTTTTGTATGCTCTTTGGGGGGGTTAAAAATGCGGTATAAAAAAAGGTTTTTCACGCCATTTTCCCCACACTCTAGGGTTTTAAAAGCAGGAAAAAGCGATTTAATGTATTCAAAAATACCGCATTCTTTGGGCGTAATGGTGGGGTAGCTGATGAGTTTTTGGGTGATTTCTAAAGCGTTCATTAAAAATCCTTTAAGAGTTTTTCCGCAAATGGATATACAAATGCAAAACGTCTAAATTCGCCGGGGTGATCCCGCTGATTTCTGAAGCTTCAAAAAGGCTTTTGGGGCGGAATTTTTCTAATTTTTCTACCGCTTCTAAGCTAAGGCCTGGAATGCCTTTAAACACAAAATGTTTAGGGATAGACACTTTGAGCATGCTATCCATTTTAGCGATATTTTCGTGTTGCTTTTCAATATAAATATTATACTTACATTCAATTTTAATCTGCTCTAAAACCCGATCATTCAAAGGGGCTAAAAAGCTAAAAAAGGAGCGCATTTTTTCTGCATTAAAACTATCGCGTGCCAACAAACTAACGCCATCAACCTTGTCATTGATGGGGTTTTCGTCTAATTCACTCAAGCGTTTTAACACCTCTTTACTAGGGGTAAGCACGCATTCTTTAAGGCGTTTCAAGTTTTCTTGTATTGCTTGTTGGTCTTTTTTCAATTCCTCATAAAAATCCTGTTCCATAAGCCCTAAATTATAGGCATGTTCGCCTAATCTAAAAAGCGTGTTGTCTTCTCTTAAAAGCAAGCGGTATTCGGCCCGGCTAGTAAACATTCTGTAAGGCTCATTCGTGCCTTTAGTAACCAAATCATCAATCAAAACGCCGATATAAGCTTCATTGCGCTTTAAAATAAAGGGGGCTTGATTCTTTAAGGCTAATACCGCATTAATCCCAGCCATAAGCCCTTGAGCCGCCGCTTCTTCATAGCCGGTAGTCCCATTGATTTGCCCGGCCAAATAAAGCCCTTTGATTTTTTTGGTTTCTAAAGCGTGGGTCAATTCTGTGGGCTGGATAAAATCATATTCTATCGCATAGCCATAGCGCGTGATGAGGGCGTTTTCTAAGCCCTTGATAGAGTGAATGACCTTTTCTTGCACATCTAGGGGCAAAGAGGTGCTTAAGCCGTTGATATAATATTCGCTTTTATGAATGGTTTGAGGCTCTAAAAACAGCTGGTGGCGTTCTTTTTCACTGAAGCGGTTGATTTTATCTTCAATGCTAGGGCAATACCTTGGGCCTATGCCTTCAATTTGACCGCTAAATAGGGGGGCTCGGTGGAAATTATCCCTAATGATTTGGTGGGTGATAGGGTTAGTGTAAGTGATGAAGCAAGAGAGTTGGGTGGGGTTAAAATCTTTGGTTTTATAGCTAAAATAGGGAGGGTTTGCATCCCCAAAATGCTCCTCTAAGCCTTCAAAATCAATGCTATTGCCCGCCACTCTTGGGCAAGTGCCGGTTTTTAACCTCTCCACCTTAAAGCCAAGCTCCCTTAAATTCAAGGCTAAAGAATTGGAAGCGTTTTCCCCAAAGCGCCCGTTTTGGTTTTGGTGTTCGCCAATATGCACCACCCCTTTTAAAAAAGTGCCTGTGGTGATGATCACTTTTTTAGCTCTATAAGTGTTATTAATGTTCGTGGTTACGCCCACTACCTCATCGTTTTCAAGGATTAAACTTTCGGTCATTTCTTGAGAGACGCTCAAATTAGGGGTGTTTAAAACGAGATTTCTTGCAAAAATGCGGTAAGTATCCATATCAATTTGCGCTCTAGTCCCCCTAACCGCCGGCCCTTTAGAAGCGTTTAACACACGATATTGCAAACCGCTATGATCCGTAATAATCCCCATAGCCCCCCCTAAAACATCCACTTCTTTAGTCAAATGCCCTTTACCCAAGCCCCCAATGGCCGGATTACAGCTCGCTAAACCGATCGTGTCTATGAGCATGGTGATTAAATGCACTCTAGCCCCCATTTTAGCCGCAATCAAGCTCGCTTCAATGCCCGCATGCCCTCCACCAACCACTAAAATATCACTTTCTTTTACCACTCTTTTTCCTGTTTTGATTTTATTTTTCTAAAACCCTAGTTTTAAAAAAGTTTTATTGTAGCATGTAGGTTAGTAATTTTAAAGGGTAAAACACCATGGAAAATCATTCGCATGCCGATACGCATACCGATACGAACACTGATGACAAAAGCACCAAGATCGTGCGCTTGTTGGGGTTAATAGGAGGGGCGTTAATCGCGCTTATTGTCTATTACGCTTTGAACACTCAAATGCCTCATATTGTAGAAGAAATCCCCAAGCTCAATTCTTTGAATTATAAGGCGATGCCTGTTGTGGCTGGGGTGGCTGTTTTAATGGGGATATGGTGGATGACTGAAGCCATTGATTTGCCTGCAACCGCGCTTTTACCTTTGGTGCTTTTTAGCGTCTTTAGCGTGGATCAATTCGCTAGCGTTAGCTCTTCTTACGCATCGCCGATTATTTTCCTTTTTATGGGAGGGTTTATTTTAGCCTTAAGCATGCAAAAATGGAACTTGCACACGCGCATCGCTTTAAGTATTATTTTATTGGTAGGCACAAGCCCTAGGAGATTGATTTTAGGTTTCATGATAGCTACAGGCTTTTTGTCTATGTGGGTGAGTAATACCGCAACGGCGGTGATGATGCTCCCTGTTGGCATGAGCGTTTTGCAATTAGTCGCTAAGCTTGTGGGTAAAGAAAACACTTCTAATTCATGGTATCAAAAAGAAGAAATCACCAAAGCGCATGGGGGTATTATGGGCAATATCGTGCATAAGGGTAAAGATTTTGCGAATGTGATTCAAGAAAAGACGACTATCTATCGCACGAATTTCAGCATTTGCTTGATGCTTGGCATCGCTTATGCGGCTTCTATTGGCTCTTTAGGCACTCTGATTGGCACGCCCCCTAACGCTTTATTGGCCGGCTATATGAAAACCGCTTTCAATATTGAAATTGGTTTCGCTCAGTGGATGGTGTTTGGAACACCATTAGCCTTTATCATGCTCATTTTAGCGTGGCTCTTGCTCACTTATGTGATTTTCCCTTTAAAGATTAAAGAAATCCCAGGGGGTAAGGAAGTTATTAGGGTAGAGTTAAAAAAATTAGGCCGTTTGAGTCAGGCGGAAATCTCTGTGGGGATTCTTTTTATATTAGCGTCTTTAGGGTGGATTTTTTTAGGCGTGATTTTAAAAACTTGGGGCATTAAAATAGATAGGATTGATTCGGTGATTGCGATAGGAGTTTCTGTGCTTTTGTTTATTTTGCCCGCTAACAACCAAGGCAATAGGCTCATTGATTGGGGCACTACTAAAAAACTCCCTTGGGATGTGTTGCTTTTATTTGGCGGCGGGTTAGCCTTGAGCGCGCAATTTTCTAAAACTGGGTTGAGTTTGTGGATCGGGCATTTGGTCTCTGGCTTTTCGCATTTACCGATTTTATTCATCATTGTCATGGTAACTTTAATGGTCATTTTCTTAACCGAAATCACTTCTAACACCGCTACTGCTGCCGCGTTTTTACCGGTGATTGGAGGAGTGGCGATGGGCATGGGTTATGAAAATTATCAGAGCTTGTTATTGACCATTCCTGTAGCCTTGAGCGCGACTTGCGCGTTCATGCTCCCTGTAGCCACCCCACCCAATGCGATAGCTTATGGCTCTGGGTATGTTAAAATAACGGATATGATTAAAGCTGGTTTGTGGCTTAATTTGGTGGGCGTTGTTTTGATTAGCTCGTTTAGCTATTTTTTAGTTTCGTTAATATTTAATTGATTGAGGAAAAAAGTGAAAGAAGAGTTATTTAAAGAAAAGTCTCGTTACATTACAGGGGTTGTTTTAATCGTTGTGGCGGGCTTGATTTTGTATGCGGACAATTTGTTGTTGTTTTGGGCGGTTTTAGGAGGGATTTATGCGGTAGGGTTTTCTGAAGCGTTAAGGTTGTTCCAGGTCAAAGCGAGCTTTAGCTTGTATTTCATTTTGGTGTTGTCATGGGTGGCGGCGTATTTTAACGGGCATCCTGTAGAATGCGCTCTTATCAGCGCGATGGTCATGGCTAGCGTCATCGCTTATCAAAAAGCGCACCACAGCGAAGCCATTTTACCCTTTTTGTATCCGGGCGTTGGGTTTTTTGCGCTTTTTGGGATTTATAAGGATTTTGGCGCGGTAGCGATCATTTGGCTTTTAGTAGTGGTGGTCGCAAGCGATGTGGGGGCGTTTTTTGGAGGCAAGCTTTTAGGCAAAATCCCTTTCACGCCCACTTCACCGAATAAAACCTTAGAGGGTGCGTTGATTGGCGTTGTTTTGGCGAGTGTTTTAGGATCGTTTGTGGGCATGGGGAAATTGAGCGGAGGCTTTTTTATGGCGCTTTTATTCAGTTTCTTAATCGCGCTTATGGCGGTGTTTGGGGATTTGTATGAAAGCTATTTGAAAAGAAAGGCTGGGATCAAAGACAGCGGTAAGATTTTACCCGGGCATGGGGGCGTTTTAGACCGATTGGATTCCATGCTTTTTGGGGCTTTAGGCTTGCATGCGTTGTTGTATTTTTTAGAAGTTTGGAAAGAAACGGCGGTGTTTTTAGGGGATTGAATGGTTGTTTTAGGAAGCACTGGCTCTATTGGGAAAAACGCCCTAAAAATCGCAAAAAAATTCAAGGTAGAAATAGAAGCCTTGAGCTGTGGGAAAAATATCGCTTTAATCAATGAGCAAATCAAAGTTTTCAAACCCGAGAAAGTGGCGATTTTAGATCCTAGCGATTTGAATGATTTAGAGCCTTTGGGCGCGGAAGTGTTTGTAGGGCTAGAGGGCATTGATGCGATGATAGAAGAGTGCGTTTCCAATTTAGTCATTAACGCCATTGTGGGCGTAGCCGGATTGAAAGCGAGCTTTAAAAGCTTACAAACTAACAAAAAACTAGCCCTAGCGAATAAAGAAAGTTTAGTGAGCGCGGGGCATTTATTAGACATTTCTAAAATCACGCCCGTTGATAGCGAGCATTTTGGTTTGTGGGCGTTGTTGCAAAACAAGGCTTTAAAGCCTAAATCCTTAATCATTAGTGCGAGTGGGGGGGCTTTCAGGGACACGCCTTTAGAATTTATTCCTATTCAAAACGCGCAAAACGCGCTCAAGCACCCTAATTGGAGCATGGGATCTAAAATCACCATTGATTCAGCGAGCATGGTCAATAAGCTTTTTGAAATTTTAGAAACCTACTGGCTTTTTGGCGCGTCTTTAAAGATTGATGCGCTCATTGAAAGGAGTTCTATCGTGCATGCTTTGGTGGAGTTTGAAGATAACTCTGTCATCGCGCATTTAGCGAGCGCGGACATGAAACTACCCATAAGCTATGCGATCGATCCGAAGTTGGCCTCTTTGAGCGCGTCTATCAAGCCCTTAGATCTATACGCTTTAAGCGCGATTAAATTCGAACCCATTAGCATGGAGCGCTACACCTTGTGGCGTTATAAAGACTTGTTATTAGAAAACCCCAAGCTTGGCGTGGTGCTGAACGCGAGCAATGAAGTGGCGATGGAGAAGTTTTTAAATCAAGAAATCGCTTTTGGTGGCCTTATCCAAACCATTTCTCAAGCCTTAGAATCATACGCTAAAATGTCTTTCAAGCTCTCTAGTTTAGATGAAGTGCTAGAATTAGATAAGGAAGTTAGGGAGCGTTTTAAAATGTAGCGGGAGTGTAGTATAATGAGATTTTGCTTTTAATAGCGTTTTTATTTCAATTAGGAGTTTTTATGGGGTTAAAAAATAAAATCAAGGGTTTTGTTAAAGAGAGAATGCCTTTTGTGGTGAGATATGTTCGTAGTTTAAAAGGGGCCAAAAACATTTATGATGAAATCAATCATGAAATTAAGGAAATGTTAGAGGCTAAAAAACTTCGTTCTCTTCAAGAAGAAGCTTTATTCAACCATGATTATCAAGAAAGCGTGTTTTTAGCTATCGCTTCTTTAAATAATGAAAGTTTCATGGAACGCAATAGGATTATTTATAAAAGTAGTTCTCTTAATTATAATTATGGGGGGCATTTAGCAAGATAGGGTTATCCATCCCACTTTAACTTTACCCAATCCCACGCACTCGGGTTATTTTGATTATGATAAAAAAAGTCAAAACCCTAAAAGCCCTCTAAACCCATGGGCTTTTATTAGAGTCAAAAATGAAATCGTTACTTTAGAAGAGAGTTTGTTTTCTATGCTTCCTGCCATTCAAAGGGGGGTCATTGGTTTTAATGATTGCGATGATGGCTCTAAAGAAGTGGTTTTAGAGTTTTGTAAAAAGTTCCCCTCATTTATCCCTATCAGCTATCCTTATGAAGTCATGCTAAAGGATTGCCCGAGTTTGTGGCACCAACTTTATCATTACTCTAATTATACGCTTTCTTTTATCCCTAAAAATGAGTGGGTAGTCAAAATTGATTGCGATCATATTTATGACGCTAAAAAACTTTATGAAAGTTTTTATATCCCTAAGAGCATTAAAGAGATTGTGATGTATTCGCGCATTAATTTTGTGGTGCAGGATTTTGAAGTGTTTGTTCGTAATGATGGGGATTTTGGGTTTTTAGACGCATGGGGGATCATTGGTTATTGTATAACGATTGCGAGCCTTTTGAAATTTGGCAACACAATGATGATATTTATGAAATTTTAAAGCTTAAAGACAAACACCATATTAAAGATAAGGAAATGGTGCAATGGCACTTCCCTTTAGCTAAAAAGAGGCGAAACGCTATCGTTTATGACGATTTGATCCCTTTACAAGAATTTAAAAAACACCACGCTGATTTGATAGGCACAAGGATTGAAGAAAGCATGCTAGACGAAAAGAGAATTTTAGAAATGTATCAAAAATTCAATTTAGTGGAAAGATAGCTACAAGCATGTAGCCTATTTCCTCACAAACTGCTTGTATAGAAATTCCTTTCTCCCTATGGCGATGATATGGTTGCGCATTTTATCATGCAAATCGCCTAAGAAAAAAGGGGCTTTTAATTCCAGTTTAGGAATGTCTAGGGCATACACTTGAATCAAGTAATGGTGATCGCCATTAGGAGGCATGGGGCCGATATAGACGCTGTTATTGAGATTGGAGCGTTGTTTTTCGCTTTCATTGAGCGGTGAACGGATAAAGCCTTGAGTGAGCGAATTGACCCCTTGAGTAATCCTTTTATCCATCATGGAAGCGTTTTCTTCTAAAACATTGTAAGAAATATTGCCCACGACCCAATGGACAAACGGCATGCCGCACACTTTTTGTGCGTCATGATCGATGAGTTCTAACGCATAGCTTTGAGCGCCTTCCACTTTTTGCCATGAGATTTTAGGCGAATAAGTGGGTAAGCCGTTTGAATTGAGAAACGCTTTAGGAGCGTTACCGCCAAATTTAGCGTCCAAATACCCTTCTGAATCGGTTTGAATCATCACTTCAAAAGTTTTCATTTTAAGCCCTTTTTCTTTGAAATCGTTTTGCGTTTTTTTATTGTAGCATGATCATAAAAATACATCTTAATTTGGAGCATGGTATTAGAATAATCATTTTTAATGATTAAATAGTTATTTATTTTTACTAGTTACCATTGAACGCATGGAAAGTAAAATAAATCGTTTGAGCGCCAAGATAGACGCACTATTGGAACAGCAAAAAAGAGTGATTTCTTTACTAGAAACTTATTTGAGCGTTTATCCCGTCCAAGAGACTTCAAATAAGTTTTTTAAAGGCGTTGGTCAAGGGATGGAGTTAGCCCCAGAAATCGCACAAGAAGATGAAGAAAAACGCCTTTACGTGTTGCAATATTTAAGCCATGTGGATATTACCAAAAACAAGCAAGACTCCCAGCTCAAAAAAGATTGTTTGGAATTTATCCAAAGGTTTAATATCCCAAAACCCATTATCGTTACCGCTCTTTATAACCTTAAAGGCATTAAGCCCACTAAAAAAGAAGTAGCGAAACAATTGCAAAAACTCTATGTGTGGGAGAAGCGTTACCAACAAGGGGGGATAGACGCTTTGAAAGACAGGCGTGGGAGACCCCTTAAAAAGCCTTAAGCGGGTTTATGGGTGCTATTTTTAGTTTTTAATGGGGGTAATCGCATTTCTCAAAATGTTTTCAAAAATTCATCTTATTTTAAGTTAAAATTAAGAAAATATCTTGTATTTAATCATAATTTAGACTTAGATAAGAAAATCTATGTAAAATTTTTGAGGAGAATATTAACCTTGTTACAACGAATTTATTTAGACAATAACGCTACAACTAGGATTGACCCTAAAGTCAAAGAGATCATGGATCCTTTTTTAAGGGATCATTACGGGAACCCTAGCTCGTTGCACCAGTTTGGCACAGAAACCCACCCAGCCATTGCAGAAGCGTTAGATAAGCTTTATAAAGGCATTAACGCTAGGGATATAGACGATGTGATCATCACTTCTTGCGCGACAGAGAGCAATAATTGGGTTTTAAAGGGCGTGTATTTTGATGAATGCTTGAAAAAGGGCAAAAACCATATTGTAACCACGGTTGCAGAGCATCCGGCGGTGCGATCCACTTGCAATTTTTTAGAAAGCTTGGGGGTGGAGGTTACTTACTTGCCTATTAATGAGCATGGGAGTATCACCGCCGATCAAGTCAAAGAAGCGATCACAGAAAAAACCGCTCTAGTGAGCGTGATGTGGGCGAATAATGAAACCGGTCTCATTTTCCCTATTGAAGAAATTGGGGCTATTTGTAAAGAAAAGGGCGTGTTGTTCCATACCGATGCGGTGCAAGCGATTGGTAAAATACCTGTAGATGTGTTAAAAGCGAATGCGGATTTTCTTTCTTTTAGCGCGCACAAGTTTCATGGGCCTAAAGGCATTGGAGGTTTATACATTAGAAGTGGGGTGGGATTGACCCCTCTTTTTCATGGCGGGGAGCATATGAATGGCAGGCGCAGCGGGACTTTGAATGTGCCTTATATTGTGGGCATGGGCGAAGCGATGAGATTAGCCGTAGAGCATTTAGACTATGAAAAAGAAGTGGTGGGGAAATTGCGCGACAAATTAGAAGAAGCGCTTTTGAAAATCCCTGATGTGATGGTGGTAGGCGATCGAGTCCATCGTGTGCCTAACACGACTTTAGTCAGCGTGAGAGGGATTGAAGGAGAGGCCATGCTGTGGGATTTAAACCGCTCTAATATCGCCGCTTCCACAGGGAGCGCGTGCGCGAGTGAGGATTTAGAGGCTAATCCTGTCATGGTAGCGATTGGAGCGAGTAAGGAATTGGCTCATACCGCTATCAGGCTTTCATTGAGCCGTTTTAACACGGAAGCTGAGATTGACAAAACGATTGAAGTTTTCTCTCAAGCGGCTATAAGATTGAGAAACATTTCAAGCTCTTATTAAAAAGAATATAAAGGAATCAAAATGGCAAAACATGATTTAGTGGGTTCGGTTCTCTGGGACGCGTATTCTAAAGAAGTTCAAAGGCGCATGGATAACCCCACGCATTTAGGGGTCATCACCGAAGAGCAGGCTAAAGCCAAAAACGCTAAGCTCATTGTGGCGGATTATGGCGCAGAAGCATGCGGTGATGCGGTGAGGTTGTATTGGCTTGTAGATGAAAGCACGGACACGATTATTGACGCGAAGTTTAAAAGCTTTGGTTGCGGGACAGCGATCGCAAGCTCAGACATGATGGTAGAATTGTGTTTGAATAAAAGAGTCCAAGATGCGGTAAAAATCACGAATTTAGACGTGGAAAGAGGCTTGAGAGACGATCCGGACACGCCGGCTGTGCCTGGGCAAAAAATGCACTGCTCGGTGATGGCGTATGATGTGATCAAAAAAGCTGCCGGCATGTATTTGGGGAAAAACGCCGAAGATTTTGAAGAAGAAATCATCGTGTGCGAGTGCGCTAGGGTGAGTTTAGGCACGATTAAGGAAGTGATTAAGCTCAATGATTTAAAAAGCGTTGAAGAAATCACTAACTACACCAAAGCCGGCGCGTTTTGTAAAAGCTGTGTGAGGCCCGGAGGGCATGAAAAAAGGGATTATTACCTGGTGGATATTCTTAAAGAAGTGCGCGAAGAAATGGAAGCTGAAAAGCTTAAAGCCGCTGCGAATAAATCCCAAAGCGGGGAATTGGCTTTCAGGGAAATGACTATGGTTCAAAAGATTAAAGCCGTGGATAAAGTCATTGATGAAAATATCCGCGCTATGCTTATGATGGATGGGGGGGATTTAGAGATTTTAGACATTAAAGAAAGCGATGATTACATTGATGTGTATATCCGCTACATGGGGGCATGCGATGGGTGCATGAGCGCGACTACCGGGACTTTATTTGCCATTGAAAACGCTTTGCAGGAATTATTGGATCGCAGTATCAGGGTGTTACCGATTTGATTTGTTTTGATATTTTTAGGGGGTGAAAGCCTTTTTTGAGCGAAGCGCTAATAAACTCTGAGGAATGATTAGCGCTTGCAACATTATTCATTATACGCTACTTTTATGCTAATATGCTATTTTGAAGCGATTTGCGATGATGATTGAAGGAATTTGATGGAAAACGACAAGAACACAGATGAAACTCACTTAAGGGGAACTAAAAATAAACTAGGACGCAAACCAAAAGCAGACGCTAATAAAAAACTCGCGCTGTAAGCTTGTATTTTTCTGATGAGCAATATCAAAAACTAGAGAAAATGGCTAACGAAGAAGAAGAAAGCGTGGGATCTTATATCAAACGCTATATTTTGAAGGCTTTAAGAAAAATAGAGCAAAATGGCCCTTGATAACTTTTTAACTTGTTTTTAGTTTAACTCCACGGGTTTTACTATAAAGCAAAATGATTAAAACCCCCATTTTTATCTGGTCTTTAGCTGTGTGATTTTAAAAAAAGAGTGGTATTTTGGCTAAAAAAACTTCTTTATTTGAGTGTCAGCATTGCGGTTTTACAAGCCCTAAGTGGTTGGGTAAGTGCGTCCAATGCAACGCATGGGAGAGTTTTATAGAATTGAACCAAGCCCAAAAGGAAGTTTTACACGCGCTTAAAAAACCGCTCCCACAAGCGCAAAAAAGCGTTTCTATCGCTGCAATTGAGCATGAAGAAGTGGTGAAATTTTCTTCCACTCAAAGCGAATTGGATATTGTCTTAGGTGGGGGGATCGCTAAAGGGGGGTTGTATTTAGTGGGGGGGAGTCCTGGGGTGGGGAAATCCACTCTGCTTTTAAAAGTGGCTTCTGGCTTAGCCAAAAACCAGCAAAAGGTTTTGTATGTGAGCGGGGAAGAGAGCTTGAGCCAGATTAAAATGCGCGCCACTAGACTAGATTGCATAGAAAAAGAATTGTATCTGCTCAATGAAATCAATTGGCCTGTGATTAAGGCTAATATAGAAAGCGAAAATTATTTTGCTTGCGTGATTGATTCTATCCAAACGCTTTATTCGCCAGAGATTTCTTCAGCGCCCGGCTCTATTTCGCAAGTGCGAGAGATCACTTTTGAGCTCATGCGTTTAGCCAAAACAAGAGATATTGCTATTTTTATCATCGGTCATATCACTAAAGAAGGGAGCATCGCAGGGCCTAGAGTGCTAGAGCATATGGTGGATAGCGTGCTGTATTTTGAGGGCGATCCCAGTAGGGAATTAAGGATTTTAAGGAGTTTTAAAAACCGCTTTGGCCCTACGAGTGAAATCGGCTTGTTTGAGATGAAAGAGCAGGGTTTGGTGAGCGCTAAAGAAGCTTCAAGCTTGTTTTTTTCTAAAGAAGAGCCTATGGAGGGGAGTGCCATTACCATTACTTTAGAAGGCTCAAGGGCGTTGATTTTAGAAATTCAGGCGTTGGTGAGCGAGTGCAGTTTTGGAGCGCCCAAACGATTAGCGAACGGGTTTGACACCAACCGCCTTAACATGCTCATCGCTTTATTAGAAAAAAAGCTAGAAATCCCCTTAAACCGCCATGATGTGTTTATTAATGTGAGCGGAGGCATCAAAATTAGCGAGCCGGCTTGCGATTTAGCGGTCATTGCCAGTATCCTTTCAAGCTTTAAAAACAGAAAAATTGACAATAAAACGGCGTTTTTGGGCGAAGTGAGTTTGAATGGCAGGATTTTAGAAGCCCCTAATTTGAACGCTAGATTGAAAGAAATGGAAAATTACGGCTTTTTAAAAGCCATTTTGCCTAAAAAACCCAGTCAAAAAACCTCTATCAAATGCTATGAAGCCAATGCGGTAGGCAAGATTGTTGAATGGATGTGATTTGAACTTTTGTTACCTAATAGAACAGAGTCTTATTAAAATTTAAACTCAATTTAAAGAACAAATACCATTTTTTTTAGTTATAATGGCGAACACCATTAAAATTAAAACAAAGGTTGTCAATGAAAGTATTATCTTACTTGAAAAATTTTTATCTTTTTTTACTAATAGGAGCGATCATGCAAGCGAATGAAAACATGGGGGCTAAACACCCTAAAACCGATGAAAGAGTGATTTATCTGGCTGGGGGGTGCTTTTGGGGGCTAGAGGCGTATATGGAGAGGATTTATGGCGTTATAGACGCAAGCTCTGGTTACGCTAACGGCAAGACTTCAAGTACGAATTATGAAAAGTTGCATGAGAGCGATCATGCTGAAAGCGTGAAAGTGATCTATGATCCTAAAAAGATCAGTTTGGACAAGTTGTTGCGTTATTATTTTAAGGTGATTGATCCGGTGAGCGTGAACAAGCAGGGTAATGATGTGGGTAGGCAGTATCGCACAGGGATTTACTATGTCAATAGTGCGGATAAAGAAGTGATAGACAACGCCTTAAAAGCGTTACAAAAAGAAGTGAAAGGCAAGATCGCCATTGAGGTAGAGCCGTTAAAAAATTATGTGAGGGCTGAAGAGTATCATCAAGATTATTTGAAGAAACACCCCGGTGGTTATTGCCATATTGATTTGAAAAAGGCGGATGAAGTGATTGTAGATAGCGATAGATACACCAAACCCAGCGATGAAGTTTTAAAGAAAAAACTCACCAAACTCCAGTATGAGGTGACTCAAAACAAACACACTGAGAAACCCTTTGAAAACGAGTATTACAATAAAGAAGAAGAGGGCATTTATGTGGATATTACCACAGGCGAGCCGTTATTTTCTTCAGCGGATAAATACGACTCCGGTTGCGGGTGGCCAAGCTTTTCTAAGCCTATCAATAAAGATGTGGTGAAATACGAAGACGATGAGAGCCTTAACAGGAAACGCATTGAAGTGTTGAGCCGTATTGGTAAGGCGCATTTAGGGCATGTGTTTAACGATGGGCCCAAAGAATTAGGGGGCTTAAGGTATTGCATCAACAGCGCGGCTTTAAGGTTTATCCCCTTAAAAGACATGGAAAAAGAGGGCTATGGCGAGTTTATCCCTTATATCAAAAAGGGTGAATTGAAAAAATACATCCAAGATAAAAAGTCGCATTAAGAGGTAATGAATAAGCCCTCTTAAGGGGGGTTAAAATAGGGGGTTTAAGCGTTTGGGTTGTCTTATGGGTTATTTTAAAAAACGCTAAAATACGCCCTAAATAATTCATTTTTTAATTACCCTTACCTTGAAAATATTCTTTTTTAAGTTTTATGGTTTTGTTCTCATCAAATAAAGATAACTAAAACTTTTTATTTTTTTAAAAATGGGGTTTTTAATTTTATTTTTTGTTTCAAACTCATTTTTTAAGGGGGTAGGGGGTTATCCCATTACAGCCCCCAAACTAAACCCCCCTAACCCTAAAGAAGCGCTTTTTTAGAGATTATCGCTTGCTCTTAGAAAGCTTTTTGATATTAATTTTAAAAATGCCCTTGAGCATTTTTAGATTTTTAACCCATAATGAGCTTGTGTAAAGTCGCTAAAATGCTTAAGGCATAAATGAGGAGCAAGAGAATTTTATGCACCTTTTCATTAGCCAAAGCAATCAATTTAATGCCAATGCCCACCCCTAAAAACGCTCCAACACCGGTGATCACCCCGGCTTGAACGCTTATATCATCAAGAACCTTCCCGTTATAAAGAGAGATGACCCCGGATAAAGAAGCGAACACCACAAAAAATAGCCCCAAAGGCACGATTTTTTTAGAATCGTATTTTAAAAAATAGCCTAAAAACGGCACCATTAAAATCCCCCCACCCATGCCTAGCGGGATAGAAAAGATGCCAGTAACAAAACCGGCGAGCATCAAAACCCCATGCGTTCTATCCATAGACACAAAAGGGATTGCGCGCTTTTTTTCGGGCGTTTTGTTATTCGCATGCAAATCAAAATGCATTTCTTCAAAATGCTCTGGTTTCTTGTTGCTAGAAAAAGCGTATTTGATAAAGGTGTAGCACACCACCACCACAAACACGCTCATTAAAATTTTATCGTTAATGATCTTTAAGATAAAGCTCCCTAAAATCGCCCCCATTAGCCCTCCAAGCGCGGCAAATGAGCCTTCTCTCAAATCCAATAAGCCCTTTTTGTAATTGATGATAGAGCCGACCACTGAAGAAAAAAGCATTTGCATGAGCGAAATCCCCACCGCATGGCTATAGCTAAAATGGGCAAAAATCGCGCTAGGGACGACAATCTCCCCCCCACCAATACCAAAAAACCCGGCGGTAATGCCGGTGAATAGCCCCACAAGAGCCAAAATAAACGCTGTTGATTCTTCCATGAAAAACTCCCTAAATTCTAAATTATTACTTTATCAAAAAAGAGTGATAATCTTTAAAAAATTTTCTTTGATGGTTACAAAAATAGGGTTTTGATTACTTTAATTTTATCGCTTGGGAGCGATTATAAGAGATTATCCAAGATCTCTTTATTTGCTTAATTTAAAAAGGCCTTCAAGCGTTTTTAAACAAGCCCCCTTTTTAAAGAGGGTTTTTAATAAGCAAACACATAATTGAGGAAAAGGCTATACATCCTTCTGTATTCTAGTTTAGCGCCCATGAAAGAATAGTAGCTTGTGTTGATCGTAGGGATTTTAAAACCTAGTTCAATGCCATGCTGAGCGGCATGATCGCTGTTTTTTTTCTTAGGCCTAGCGAGGTTCATTCTCAAGCCTAAATCAAACAAAAATTGGAAGTTAGAAGTGCTGACATTAGCGTTATAAATGCCATTCATCATGGTCAAATTCACTTGTTGGGAATTAAGCCACGAAGTCCCAGCTAACGCAAAGCCTCCAAAAAGCCCCACAGAAAGCTTGTTATTTTTGCCTAAAAAGTTGGTGTTTTTATCGTTAATGAAGTTATAAAGAGCATCCATACCCACCCCATAAGTCCACACATCAGAAGCCGAGTTAAAAAAATTAGATTTGATATAAGCATGGTTATAATCAAAGAAACCGTAATACCTTAACCCCCAATTCCTTTTTTTGCCAAAGAATTGTTTGTAGCCCACTTGCACGCCGATCCCGTTCATTGCACCGTTATTGTTTTGATAGTCAATCACGCCGATGCGCCTAAAAGGGTTCTTGCCTAATTCTTGCGTGATGGTTTGGAGCTGGTTGTATTTGTTGGTATCCAAAGAATAGGTGAGCAGACCTTCTGGGGAATTAGGGTTTTGAGTGGAATGCGTCATGTTTTGAAGAGACTTAGCATTAGGCAAGTGAGAGATACCGCTATTGATCGCTGTTGAGTCTTTATTCAGGGTGTTAAGGGCTTCTTTAAAATTCAAAATGGTTTGAGCCAAAGCCCTATCCTGATTGACTTGGTTGCCATAATAAGCGGTGTGTTGCTCTAAAGAGTTTAAAGTCTCTTTCACAAACGCGCAACCTGAACCCCAAGTGTTATTAGTGATCACGCCAGCCGATCCTGCTTTACATTCTTCTAAATCCCCTTGAATAGGCCCTTGAATGCTGTGGAAATTGTCCGCAACTTGTTGGGCTAAATTTAAAATCTCTGCTTGAGCTTCAGCTCTATTGAGCATTTCTTGAGCGAATTGCTTATTTTTAGAAGTGTAGGGGTTGAAATTGTTGGGTTGCGTGATTTGAGCGTTTTCATTAGCGTTAAGCTGTTGGGTTTTTGCTAGGGCTGTTTGAGCGTTTTTGATCATCTCGTTAATAGCGTTAAAAGAAGGGCCAAAAATATCCACTACATTCCCAGGCGTAGAACTCAACCCCCACGCTTTACCGCCATTGCTCGTTTGCACATGCGGGTTTTGAGTAATAAGGACTTGCATGATAATAGCGGCTTGTTGCAAAAGGTATTCAGCGTTATTATGGTATGTCAATTGTATCGTAGGCGAGAATGCTGATCCGCCTGAATAAGAGGTTGGGATCTCTTTCCCATTCTCTGTATAATAATGCTCTATGATGTTGTTTTGTGTGGTGGTCTTATAATTGGTTTGTTGTATGTTGACTACCCCTGTTTTGGTGGTGTCATTCAAGGCAGGCATCCCACCCCCTTGATTTTGGTTTAAAGCGGTTTGGATGATCTGATAAGCTTGGTTGAGTTTTTGGTATTCATCAATGGATAGGATGCCATTAGGGCCTGTCCCATACGCTTGATTGCAAGTGGTGGTGGTCCCATTAAGGGCTGGTGTGTTACCAAACGATTGATAGCTTTGATTATTAGTAGGGCCAGGGCCACAGCCAATAAAAAGGGCTATGACTTGCCACATGCCCACAGCGGCATTGAGCGCTAAAGCCACAGCTTGATAGGCGGGGGAAGTGGTGGTAGCGCTAGTGAGGTTAATCGCGCTTGAGCTTAAATTATCAATCGCACCCGTGATTGCACTCGGTGTGCTGGCTAGATTGACTAAGGAATTTAAGTAATTGTATTGGTTTAAAAGGTTGCTCAAATTATCGTATTTGTCCGCAAGGTTTTGCAATGCTCCAGTGTTTTTCACTTGTTGGACCGCTTCACCGATCTGATAGCCCACACTCATATAAAATCCGTCGTCTTCAGCCCTTGATAATGAAGCCATGAGAGAAAGAGAGAGTAAGAGAGATTTTGTGATTTTCATGTTTTCTCCTTTTAATAGATTTTTGTTGGTTTCACATTCCCATGATAGTCATGTTTATGAAAGTTCGCCATTTTACCATAAAATGCTTATTCTTAACTTAAAATTTATATTTTGAAAAAAAAAAAAAACAATTTTAAGTATTTTTTACAATAAAATATCATAGATCTTGATTTAAGAAAAGGGATTTTATCCGGTTTGAAATTGGTTTTTAAATCTTTGGTTACAATCAAGCCATTCTAATGGGAAAGAAAGGCATGTTTGAAAAGATACAAAAAGAATGGTTGAGCAACGTTCAAAAAGATTTGTTGTCTGGTTTTGTGGTGGGGCTTTCTGTGATCCCAGAGACGGCCGGTTTTGCGATCATGGTGGGTTTAGATGTGGGCGTAGCGTTTTATACGACCTTTTACATGGCTTTTATTTTGTCTCTTTTTGGAGCTAGAAAGGCGATGATTAGCGCAGCGGCTGGCTCAGTGGCGCTCATTTTAGTGGGCGTGGTTAAAAACTATGGGCTTGAATACGCGGGCGTGGCGACTCTTATGGCAGGAATATTGCAAATTCTTTTAGGCTATTTGAAAATAGGGAATCTTTTAAAATTTATCCCGCAATCAGTGATGTATGGTTTTGTGAACGCGCTAGGCATTTTGCTTTTAATGGAGCAATTCAAATTCCTTCAAAACCAAAATTTGGGGGTGTTTATCTTGCTCGCTATCGGGATACTCATCATTTACCTCTTCCCCTTAATCACTAAAAAAATTCCCTCTAATTTGATTTGTATCCTTGCAGTGAGCGCGATCGCTTTAATTTTTGATATGCATGCGCCGAATTTAGGGAGCATTGAGCAAGGGGTTTCAGGCTTTCATTTCATCATTATCCCCAAAAATTTGGATTTTAAAATGGTGGCAGGATTGTTGCCTTACGCTCTTTCTTTAGCGCTAGTTGGCACGATAGAAAGCTTATTGACCGCTAAAACTTTAGACGTTATTTTAAAAGACAGCGTGAGCGATAAAAATAAAGAAACTAAAGCGCAAGGCTTGGGGAATATCATCTCAGGGCTTTTGGGGGGAATGACAGGGTGCGCTTTAGTGGGGCAGTCTATCATCAACGCAAAATCTGGGGCTAAAACAAGGCTTTCTACTTTTTTTGCCGGCTTTTCTTTAATGGTGCTAATATTAGTGTTTAATGAATACGTGGTTAAGATCCCTATTGTGGCGGTTGTGGCGGTAATGGTGATGATTTCTTTCACCACTTTTAATTTCCAATCCATTATCAATATTAAAAAAATCAAGCTCTATGACACGCTCAACATGCTCTTAGTCGTGGCGGTGGTTTTATACACGCATAATTTAGCGATAGGGGTTGTGGTGGGGGTTTTAGTCAATGCGTTATGGATCAAATCTGAAGGGATTGCGTGAAATTTTGCTATAAAGCTAGAAAAAAGATGAGTTAAAAGTATGGCTCCAGATGTAGGATTCGAACCTACGACCAAGCGGTTAACAGCCGCCTACTCTACCGCTGAGCTAATCTGGAATTTCGCTCAAAAACAAAAAGAAATTTTAGCGTGTTTTTTGTAAAAAGTCAAGTAAAATGATGCCGTTATTCATTGGAGAGCCAAAAAATTGGCTTTGTTCTCATTAATAATGAGAACCGATTCAATATCAATAAGCCAAAACATAATTGAAATACACGCTATAAAGTCTTCTATAGGCTAATTTAGCGCCCATGAAAGAATAGTAATTCGTGTTGATGGTGGGGATTTTCACGCCTAATTCAACGCCATGATGGATCCCTTGAAGCCTTAAACCGGTATTGAATAAGAATTGGAAATTGGTGTTGTTGATTTTAGCGTTGTAGGTGCTATTGGTGATTTTTAAATTCGCAGATTGGTTATTAAGCCATGTCGTGCCGGCTAGAGCGATGCCTCCAAAAATGCCAAAAGAGACTTTGCGGTTTTTATCGGATCCGCCATTGATGAAATTCAATAAAAGATCACTGCCGGCGCCATAGGTGAAGACATTGGAAGCGGAGTTGAAAAAGTTGGATTTGATATAGGCATGGTTGTAATCAAAAAAGGCATAATAACGGATCCCAAAAAATTTATTTTTCCCAAAAAATTGCTTATAGCCTAATTGCACGCCCACGCCATTCATCGCCCCGTTATTGCTTTGAGAATTAATCAATCCCACGCTTCTAAAAGGGTTATGGCCAAACTCTTTGGTGGTGGTTTGGAATTGGGAATATTGGGTTTCGTTGAGAGAATAACTATAGCTCGATCGGCTCACCAAACTGTGAAACCCTTTAGAACCGGGCGTTTTTTGAAGGGTGTTATAGATGGTTGCTAAATTGTCCCCTTTGAGATAAGAGATCGTATCGTTAATAACGCTTGAGACTTGATTAAGGTTTTTATTGAAATCAGCGTTGGTAAACGCGCTTGGTTGGTTTTGGGGCTGGCTTGGGTCGGTTCTTCTGAATTGCTCGGCGGCTTTTTTAGCGCTATCAATCATGCTAGTAATAGCACTAAAGGTGCTGCCAAAAATAGTGCATGCGTTCCCGCTTGCATTAATGCCCCATGGTTTGCCATTGCCTCCGTCTATTCCTGGACATTGGCTTTGAAGAGTGGTAATAATGGTGCTAGCTTGAGTTAAAAGCTGGTCATAGTCATTTGCAATCGTGAGATCATTGTTTTTATTTAAGGTATTTTGGAGCGATTGAGAAATCGCATTGATCTCGTTGTATTTATCAGTGAGTAGCGTGCCACTGGCTAAATTAGAGGCTATTACTTGCCACATGCCCACCGCAGAGCTGAGCGCTGAGGACACGGCTTGATTAGCGCTATTGGGGGTCGTTTTTAATCTGCTAGCGCTCTCTTTTAGATTGTTAATTGCTTGAGTAGTGCTTGAATTAGTGTTAGAGGCCGTTTGTTTGAGTTCGTTATAGCGGGTTAAAAGATTGTTCAAATTTTCGTAAGCGTTGGAGACTTTTTGGATTTCGCCGGTGTTTTTCACTTGTTGAACCGCTTCGCCGATTTGATAGCCCACGCTCATAAAAACGCCGTCATTTTCAGCGAGGAGTGATGACGCCATAAGAGGAAGTAAAATCGTTTTTTTCATAAAATGTTCCTTAAAGTAATGTTTTATTTGTAAAATCGTATCAAATTGAAACTTTATTTACAATGCGTTTAAATTGTGCCATAAATTTATTGAATTTTTAATAAAATTGAGCGAAAATTAAGAAATTTTGCTTTTTTTTTGGATTTAAAAAAAGATTTTTGATAGTGAAAAATGTTTTGAGTGCTTTTTAAAATTTATCGCTCAAGGAGATTGGGGCTAAAAATTTTCAAAGCGTTTTGCAAATCTTCTTGGGTGTCAATGCCTATGCTTTGGCTTTGAACGATTTTTACTGCAATCTTTTTTTGATAATACAAAGCCCTTAATTGCTCTAATTTTTCTATTTCCTCTAAAACGCAAGGTTTTAAAGCGCATAATTCTTCTAAGATTTCTTTATTGTGGAAGCCATAAATACCGATATGCCCTAAAAGGGGGGTTTGGCGTTTCGCATCAAAATCTCGTAAAAAGGGGATAAGGGAGCGCGAAAAATACAAGGCGTTATTTTGATTGTCTAAAACCACCTTGACTAAATTGGGGCTTTTGGCTTGTTCTTCATCAATGACTTTAGCGCAAGTCGCCATGAAAGGGGCGTTTTTGGTGGCTTCTAATAAGGCTAAAATGACTTCTTTTTCTAAAAAAGGCTCATCGCCTTGCAAGTTTAAAACCCTTTCATCGTTTTTTAACCCTAAAATTTGCGCCGCTTCCAAACAGCGTTCTGTGCCGCTATTATGGTGTTTGGAGGTTAGCACCGCTTTAATGTGGAATTTTTGGCATGTTTGCATGATGCTTTCATCATCGCAAGCGACTACGCATTCATCTACAAGATTTGCGTTTTTAGCGCAACGCACTACCATAGGCAAGCCAAAAATGTCTTCTAGCACTTTATTTTCAAAACGACTGGATTTTAATCTAGCAGGAATGATAATCATCTTTAAACCTTTTTAAGCCAAAATAGGGGATTTTATGGTATTATACCCATTTAAAAGCTTATTCCTTTTATTGTAAGGATTTAGGCTATTGAACTTTAGGAGTTTTAATGATATTAAGAGCGAGTGTGTTGAGCGCGTTACTTCTTGTAGGCTTAGGGGCAGCCCCTAAACATTCAGTTTCAGCTAATGACAAACGGATGCAGGATAATTTAGTGAGCGTGATTGAAAAACAAACCAATAAAAAGGTGCGTATTTTAGAAATCAAACCTTTAAAATCCAGCCAGGATTTGAAAATGGTCGTTATTGAAGATCCGGACACTAAATACAATATCCCGCTTGTAGTGAGTAAGGATGGTAATTTAGTCATAGGGCTTAGCAACATATTCTTTAGCAATAAAAGCGATGATGTGAAATTAGTTGCAGAAACCAATCAAAAAATCCAAGCTCTTAACGCCACCCAACAAAATAGTGCGAAATTGAACGCTATTTTTAATGAAATACCGGCTGATTATGTGATAGAGTTGCCCTCTACTAACGCTGAAAATAAGGACAAGATCCTTTATATTGTCTCTGATCCCATGTGTCCGCATTGCCAAAAAGAGCTCACTAAACTCAGGGATCACTTGAAAGAAAACACCGTGAGAATGGTTGTAGTGGGGTGGCTTGGAGTCAATTCGGCTAAAAAAGCGGCTTTAATCCAAGAAGAAATGGCGAAAGCTAGGGCTAGGGGAGCGAGCGTGGAAGATAAAATCTCTATTCTTGAAAAGATTTATTCCACCCAATACGATATTAACGCCCAAAAAGAGCCTGAAGATTTACGCACTAAAGTGGAAAACACCACTAAAAAGATTTTTGAATCTGGCGTGATTAAGGGCGTGCCTTTCTTGTATCATTATAAGGCATGATATAAGGCTACTCTCATGAAAAAACCCTACAGAAAGATTTCTGATTATGCGATCGTGGGTGGTTTGAGCGCATTGGTGATGGTGAGCATTGTGGGGTGTAAGAGCAATGCTGATGACAAGCCCAAAGAGCAAAGCTCTTTAAGTCAAAGCGTTCAAAAAGGTGCGTTCGTGATTTTAGAAGAGCAAAAGGATAAATCTTACAAGGTTGTTGAAGAATACCCCAGCTCAAGAACCCACATTATAGTGCGCGATTTGCAAGGCAATGAACGAGTGCTAAGCAATGAAGAGATTCAAAAGCTCATTAAAGAAGAAGAAGCTAAAATTGATAACGGCACGAGCAAACTTGTCCAGCCTAATAATGGAGGGAGTAATGAAAGCTCAGGCTTTGGCTTGGGGAGCGCGATTTTAGGGAGTGCGGCGGGGGCGATTTTAGGGAGTTATATTGGTAATAAGCTTTTCAATAACCCTAATTACCAGCAAAACGCCCAACGGACCTACAAATCCCCACAAGCTTACCAACGCTCTCAAAATTCCTTTTCTAAAAGCGCGCCTAGTACTTCAAGCATGGGTGGGGCGAGTAAGGGACAGAGCGGGTTTTTTGGCTCTAATAGGCCTACTAGCTCGCCGGCGGTAAGCTCTGGGACAAGGGGCTTTAACGCATAAAATCTATTTAAGGTTAAAAAATGCAAGTGATTCCTTTAAAACCTTTAGACAATAAGACTTTAGAAGAGATCGGCTTAGATTGGCACACGAATGATGACATGTCATCTTATATCGCTGATGAAATGGTGGTTGTTTCTCAAAAAGAAGCGGACGCTTATTATGACGCTTGTAATGAGCTTTATGACATGTTTGTAGAGACGGCTGAAGAGGCCATTCAAAACGATCGCTTTTTTGAATTGGATATTCCTAACGCGCTCATTCCTATGATCAAACAGAGTTTTGAAGAAGAAGTGCATTGGCATATTTACGGGCGTTTTGATTTAGCCGGGGGGCTTGATGGCAAGCCCATTAAATTACTGGAATTTAACGCTGATACCCCTACCATGCTTTATGAAACCGCAGTGATTCAATGGGCGTTACTCAAAGCGAATGGCTATGATGAAAACAAGCAATTCAATAACCTTTATGAAGCGCTTGGCGAGAATTTTAAACGCATGGTAACTTTGGGCGAAGACACGAGCCGTTTTGAGGAAATGTATGAGGGGTGGAAAATCCTTTTTTCAAGCGTTAGGGGGAATATTGAAGAAGAGCGCACCATGCGTTTTTTGCAAGACGCTGCTCAGAGCGTGGGGTTTGAAACGGATTTTTCTTACATTGATGAGGTGGAGTTTAATGTAGAAGAGGGCGTGTTTAAAAACGGCTTGAATTATGAATTTTTATTCAAACTGATCCCATGGGAAAACATCGCTATTGACGAGCCAGAATTAGCCCTTTTGATGCAAGGCATGATGGAAAATAAAAACACGATTTTTTTAAACCCGGCTTATACGATTCTTTTCCAATCCAAGCGTTTTTTAAAACTTTTATGGGACAGATACCCCAACCACCCCTTATTGTTAGAAACGAGTTATGAGCCTTTAGCCCATAAAAAGCAAATCAAAAAAGTGGCTTTTGGTAGGGAAGGGGCGAATAGTGAAATCTTTGAAGCTTCCATGCAATCGCTTTTAAAAACGGATGGCGTTTATTCTAACCACAAACCCATTTATCAGGAATTTTACGAGCTTAATTCGCATAACGGGTTGTATTATCAGCCTAATGTGTTTTTTGCTTATGAATCTTGCGCACTAGGGTTTAGAAAAGGGGGGTTAATTTTGGATAATTTTTCTAAATTCGTGAGCCACAGGTTGCAATAATGAGCGCAATGATGCGTTATTTCCACATCTATGCGACCACTTTTTTCTTCCCTTTGGTGCTTCTTTTTGCGGTTAGCGGGCTTTCATTGCTCTTTGGGGTGCGCCAAGACACTGGCGCTACTATCAAAGAGTGGGTTTTAGAAAAATCCTTAAAAAAAGAAGAACGATTGGATTTTTTAAAAGACTTTATAAAAGAAAACCATATCGCTATGCCTAAAAAGATAGAGCCTAGAGAGCATAGGGGAGCGTTGGTTATTGGCACGCCTTTGTATGAAATCAACCTTGAAACTAAAGGCGACCAAACCAAAATCAAAACCATTGAAAGGGGCTTTTTAGGCACGCTCATCATGCTGCATAAGGCTAAGGTGGGCGTTGTGTTTAAGGCGCTTTTGGGGATTTTTTGCGTGTTTTTATTGCTGTTTTATGTGAGCGCGTTTTTAATGGTGGCTTTTAAGGACACTAAACGCATGTTTGTAAGCGTTTTGATAGGGAGTATCGTGTTCTTTGGAGCGATCTATTGGTCTTTATAGGGTTTAAAAACACTAAAGGTGTTTTTCACAATCAAAAAAAAGAGCTAAGCGAGCGATAGTTAACGCGCTCTTAGGGGGTTATGAGGGATTTGGTGGGTTGTGGGGGAATTTCAAAATACCCCTATCCCCTTATGAGTTTTAAAAGTCCTGTTTTTTAAAAAATTAAAGAATAACTAAACCACCACAAAAAACCCCTAAAACTCTATCTTTAAACTAAAAGCGTTTTTACCTGTCTCACCTAACAACAATTTTTAAAAGAACGCCTGAAATTTAACTATTTTTCGTTATTTTTATCAAGTCTTTTTATAGCGTGCGCATACCGCTCTGTTATCGTGTGATTCGTGTTTATAACATGCTTATAATAGCAACCACGCAAAAAAAGCCATAAATTAAAGCCATTTGAAAAACACAACCAAACGCATATCTATCCCATAGCACAAAAAAACACGCTAAAACGTTTTTATTTTATAGGACTTTTAAACCTAAAACCCACTTCAAGCTAACCTAACAAAAATTCACACTATAAAAACACGCTAACAAATACAACCAAACAACCGCAAAAAACATTCAAAAAGTTTTCTTTTTGAAAATAGACAAAACCCTAAAAACACTAAAGATTAAAAAATTAATAGGGTGGGTTTCTGCTTTAGCTCTTAAAACAGAGCCAAATCTTTGGAAAGTTTTGAGTTAAACATGATGATAATTTAGGGGGATTGATTAAGATTTTCAATACCCTCTAAGTTTAGTGAGGTTTTCGCATGCCTGTTTCATGCCTAGCTTACAGGCCTTGTCATAAATCATTATGGCGTTTTCTTTATCTTTCATGTTGTAATACATGCCCGCTAGAGCGAAGCAACCCACTTCATCGCCCATATCGCAACCCCTTTCATAATTATCAAGGGCTTTCCTCAAGTCTTTTGGAACAGCGTCCCCTTGGGAATATATAAAGCCCATCCTGGAGCAACTCACCGCGCTCCCCATATCGCATGCTTGTTTGAAATAATCAAAAGCCTTTTGGGGATCTTTTTTGACATACCTGCCTAACATATACATAGAGCCTAAACTCGCGCAACCACCAGAATTGTTTAACCCACAAGCTTTTTGCAAATAATCAAACGCCACTTCAAAATCTTCATCAAGCCCTGCATCGCCATTTTCAAACAAACTCCCTAACGCGCGACAAGCCTGCCCATCATCCAATCGGCACGCTTTCAAATAATAGATGACGGCTTTATGGTTGCTTTGTTTGACTTCTAAAAAGCCTTTTTCATAAGCCACGCCCAAAACATAACACCCCTTAGCCATATCAAAATTACAGCTTTTTTGGTAGTAGGTAACCGCTTGAGCGGCATTGCCTTTGATTTTTCTATCATAAATGATGCCTAAATTATAGCAACTCTCAGGGTGTTTTAAAACGCATGCCTTAGCGTAAGCGTCAATGGCTTCTTGATAATTTTGAGCCGTGCCTAACCCCTCATCATAAAGCCCCCCTAAACCAAAACACCCTTCCCTATCATCAGCCTGGCATGCGGTTTTATAATATTCTAGGGCTTTTTTATAATCTATTCTAGTGCCTTGCCCGTTTTCATAAATGATTCCTAATTGCGTGCAACCTTCACTCACCCCATCATTGCATGCTTTTTTAAAATAAGACATGGCTTTAGAATAATTCCCGCTTTTATAGGCTCTTTCAGCAACCCCCAAAAAACTATCGTCTTGTTTCCCCCATAAATGGGCGTTCAAGCTCCAAAAAAATAACCCACAAACTAATATTTTTAAAATTTTGACACTCATTTCTTCCTTCTTTTAAATTCTGATTTTTAGAACCCTTCTTTAATCAAAACAAAAAATGCAACGCTCCATTTTAGCATAAATCAAGCGCTTTGATTAAGGCTTGGAAGAATCCTTATGTTCTTCTTTATGCCCTAAAGAGGTGATGTAAAGGTAAATCGCTTGGATTTCTTCTAAATTGAGATTGTATTTAGGCATCATGCCTTTGCCTAAACTCAAGGCGTCTTTAAAGGTTTTAAAATCTAAATGGTTGATTTTAGGGGCGTAGAGGATTTTTTTCTCGCCTTTTTCATAATAAAAAGTGATTTCTTGTTTTTCGCCTTTAATGCCATGGCATTTCGCGCACGCAACACCCCTAGGGTTTTTATAAAGGGCCATCCCGTATTCCAAATCAGAGATGAAATCCGCTTCCTTAGCGTTCAAACTTAACCACCACAAGAACAAAACTAGCGCGATAAACAAACGCATTAAAACAACTGCGCCTTTTCTAAAATCTCTTTAGCCCCGCTTTGTAAAAACGCTTCTAAAAGCTCTTGAACTAAATCAAACGCTTTAGTTTTATCCCCTTGCTTTTCTTTAGTGATGACTTCTTTCCCGTTAGGCAAGCCCAAAACCGCCTGGATTTTAACCCTATCGCCCATTAAACTCGCATGCACGCCTATAGGGATCTGACACCCTCCATTAAGCCCCTTAATAAACTCCCTTTCTAAATGGCAACAAAACGCGCTTTCTTCATCGTTGAGTTTTTGGAGCGTAATAAAATGCTTGTGGTTTTTGAGCATTTCTACCCCTAAAGCCCCCTGACCCATGCTAGGAATCATTTCTTTTACGCTAAAAGCCTTGCGGTATTTCGCCCCTTGAATTTCTAGGCGGCACAACCCGGCTTCAGCCAAAATGATAGCGTCAAATTCACCGCATTCAAGCTTTTTCAAACGGGTTTGGACATTCCCCCTCAAGCTTTCTGTGTCTAGATCCTGGCGCTTCAGTTTGAGTTGCATGGAGCGCCTTAAAGAAGTCGTGCCAACCTTGGCTCCTTTAGGCAAGCTCATCAAATCAGGGAATTTCACGCTCAAAAAAGTGTCCCTCACATCAGCCCTTTTAGTGATGCATGCCAAGTCCAACCCCTTTTCAAACACGACCGGCACATCTTTTAAAGAATGCACCGCCAAATCAATTTCGCCTTTTAAAAGCAATTCTTCTAATTCCTTAGTGAATAGCCCCTTACCGCCAATCTTATTTAAAGGGGTGTCTAAGATTTTATCGCCCCTAGTCTTAACGATTTGAATCTCGCTTTCTATAAAGCATTCTTTTTTCAGGCGTTCTTTAATGTGATTCGCTTGCCATAAGGCTAATTCGCTCCCCCTAGAGCCAATCACTAATTTTTCCATTCCCTCCCCCTTATTCGCTCGCTAACATTTCTAAAATTTTTTCTTCTAATTCGGTGTCTTTGATCGTTTGTTTTTCTAAATTAGCCCGTTTGATGCATTCAAATTCCTTGCTCTCTAAAGTTTGCTTCCCAACAATCAGCGCTAACCGCTCCCCAATCAATTCAAAATCCCTCATTTTCGCCCCAAAACGCGCGTCTCTGTCATCTAACAGCGCATCAACGCCCTTTTGGAGCAGCCTTTCATACACTTCAAAAGCGAGTTTTTTTTGCGCTTCATCTTTCCAATTAGAAACCACGATCACCACATCAAAAGGAGCGGTATTTTTCGTCCACACACAGCCTAGATCATCGCTTTTTTGCTCTAAAATCGCGCTGAGCAACCGGCTAATGCCTATCCCATAGCACCCCATTTCAAAAAATTGCTCCTTGCCATTCTTATCCAAGAAACTCGCCTTCAAGCTTTTAGCATAGCCTTGCCCGAGTTTGAAAATATGCCCCACTTCCAAACTCTTATGGTATTTCAACGCCCCTTGACAATTAGGGCAACAATCGCTCTCTTTAACCTGGACAATATCCGCATAAACAAGGTTTTCAAACCCTTTTAAATCCACGCCCACCGCATGAAAATCCTTTTCATTAGCCCCAACGATCAAACAATCGCCCTCTTTTAAATCTTCATCAAAAATGATATAAGAAACATGCTTTTTCAAGCCATAAGGCCCTATAAAGCCCGCTATTAACCCTGTGTGGTTTAAATCTTCTTTGCTGGCCTCTCTTAATTCTAAAGCGTTCGCTCCTATAATGTTCAAAGCATTTAGAGCTTTAACTTCCTCTAAATTGTCATCGCCCCTAACAAAAAAGCACGCTAGGGTTTCTTTATCTTTATGGATCACTTTTTTAACAAGCGCTTTTAAAACAAAATAAGGCTCTGTTTTAAAAAACTCCGCCACGCTTTGCGCACTGGTGGTATTAGGGGTAGGGAATTTCGCTAATTGCGCTTTGGGGACATTTAAAGGCTCAGGCCTTTTAGAGCGTTTAGCGATTTCAATGTTGGCGGCATAATCGCAATTTTGACACACCACGATCGTGTCTTCCCCGCATTCTGTTAAAACGACAAATTCCCTGCTTTTACTCCCCCCAATCGCCCCGCTATCCGCTTCCACGATGCGAAAATCCAAACCCAAATCGCTTAAAATTTCTTTATAAGCGCTCTGCGTGTTTAAAAATTCCTTATCCAAGCTTTCAGCGTCTTCATGAAAGCTATAACCATCTTTCATGATAAATTCCCTCGCTCTCACCAACCCGAATCGTGGGCGGATTTCATCACGGAATTTCGTGTGAATTTGATAGAGATGCACGGGTAATTGCTTGTAGCTTTTGATGAAATTAGCGGCAATTTCGGTGATATTTTCTTCTAAAGTGGGGCTTAAAACAAAATCATTGTCTTTTCGGTCTTTAAAAACCAATAATTCCTTGCCGTATTTATCCAAACGGCCTGATTTTTCCCACAAACTCGCCAAAACCACAAAACTCATTAAAATATTTTGCGCCCCATGCTCTTGCATGCGTTTGTGTGTGATATTTTCTATTTTGTCTAGCACTTTTTTAGCTAAAGGCAAAAAATTATAGATCCCACTGCCTACTTGATAAATGTATCCTGCTTGAGCTAAGTGCTTATGGCTTTTTAACACGGCATCTTTTGGGGGTTCTTTGAGAGTGGGGGCAAAGAGTTTTGAAAACAGCATGCATTATTCCTCGTAATATTCGCATTTATAGAGATTCAAATTCTGGGCATGACAAGTGGTAGATTTGTCTAAATTAAACAAGTTTTTAATCGCGCCCACAAGCACATCGGATTCTTCTTTTTGAGCGTTCTTTTTTAAGGCGATAGTAGGGTGGTGTAAGAAGGTATTGAAAGCGTTGTGCAAGATCTTTTCAATATTGCCTTCGTATTCTTTAGGCACATAGCGTTTTTTGAGCGCCTTTTGCAATTCCTTTTGGGCTGAAATCCTAGCCAATTCCCTTAAATCCTTAATCAAAGGCTCTACTTCTAAACTCTGGATCCATTGGTAAAATTCCATTGTGGCAAGCCCTACAATCTCATAAGCTTTTGTTCTGCTTTCTTGCCTGTTTCCCACATTTTCCTTAACCATAGGCTCTAAATCATCCACGCTGTATAAGAAAATATTATTGCATACCGGCTTTTCAATATTCCGTGGCACGGCTAAATCAAACCAAAAACGCCTGAAAATCGTTTCTTTTAGCATGGAATTTTGCACGATAAAATGCGGCGAAGAAGTGGCGCAAAAAAGCAGTTCGTATTCATTGATATGAGCGTTTAAATTTTCTATATTTTGGAAGCCCACTTTTTTAGGCTCTTCTAATTCTTTGATGAAATCTTCAAATTTAGCCGCATTACGCCCTAAAATAAGCACTTCAAATTGCTTGTTTAAAAGGTGCTTGATGACCAATTGAGCCATCTCGCCAAGCCCTATCACAAGGGCTTTTTTATCCTTAATCCTTTCTTTTTCAAAAATATTAAGCGCTTCTTTGACCGCCACTGAAGAGATGGAGACCCCTTGCTTGGAAATGCCGGTTAGATTGCGCACTTTAGCGGCGCATTTGAAAGCAAAATGGAGCAATCGGGTTAAATCTTTAGAGCAAAATTTCTCTTCAAAAGCGAATTTATAGGCGTTTTTCATCTGCCCTGTGATTTGAGTTTCCCCAACCACCAAGCTATCCAAACTGCTGCACACGCTAAAGACATGATGGACTGCGCTTTCATCAGTGTTCATTAAAACGCATTTTTCCAAATCAGACACGCTCATTTTTTTATTTTGAGCCAAAATCTTTAATAGTGCGCTTTTTTGTTCATTAGTATTAGCGCCGTGTTTCAGGCTCGCATAGATTTCAAAGCGATTGCATGTGGATAATACCATGCACTCTTTGATGTTAGGGCAATGGTTTTTAATGGTTTGTAAAAATTCTTTAAGCGTTGCAGGCGAATTGATAGCGAGTTTTTCTCGCATTTCTAAGCTCATGCTTTTATGCGTAAAGGCTAGGGTGAAATATTTTGACAAATGAGTTTCTAACTCCATTAAAAAGTCCTATAAATGACATCTTGCGCTAGTTTTTCTAAAATCAAATTGTTTTCCCCTTTAATGGTTTCAAGGGCCTTTTTAGAATAAACTTGAGCGATTTTAAGGGTTTCTTCTATGATACCATGTTGCTTGAATTTTTCCTTAGTCCATTCTATGATTTCATGGCTATCTTGTTTAAAATAAGAAATTAAAAGCCCTTGTTCATGCGGATTTAATTTTTCATATAAAAGCAAGTAGGGTAAAGTGGTCTTGCCCTCTTTAAAATCGCTAAAATTGGGCTTACCTAGAGTGTTGGCGTCTTGAGTGATGTCTAATAAATCATCAATGATTTGAAACGCCATGCCAAAATTTAATCCAAAATCCGCATACATTTTGGCGTCTTTATTTAAAAGAATCGCCATGCTCTTTAAGCTCGCTTCCATGAAATGAGCGGTCTTGTCTTCTAAAATACGCCAGTATTTTTGTTTGTCGCTATTAAAACTTTCCCCCACAAACACATCTTCAATCTCGCCCCTAGAGAGCCTTAAAACCGCATTAGAGAGGATTTGAGCGATGGATTCACCCATTTTAGATAGTTCAAAAAAGGCTTTAGAATAAAACACATCACCAAGCATCACGGCGTTAAAATTGCCAAAAAGAGCGTTAATGCTGGGGAGTTTTCGGCGCATGGTCGCTCTGTCAATCACATCATCATGCAATAAAGAAGCGGTCTGTATCATTTCTACAATCGCGCACAAATTGAAGGCTTTATCCAATAAAATAGCGTCTGTTTTTTCGTCTAACAAAGCGAGCATGAGTTTGGAACGCAACATTTTTGAAGGGCCAATCTTAGAAAACAATGCATCTATAAAGTCGCTTTCAATTTCTTTGATCCAAGAAGCGATCTTATTTTGAATGGTTTTAAGTTGTTTTTCTTGCATGCAAATTCCTTAAGGCTCTTTAGGGGAAAAAACAAGGGGCATAAGGGCTAAAAATCTTAAAGTGGCTTTATCTTCTTTAAAATCTTTAAACACAAGCGACAGAGTGCTGTTAGAAGAAAATTTTTCTTCAAAAACTTTGAGATTATAGGTGTTTCTCGCATGATCGGTGTATAAAATAAACTGGTAAGGGAAATGGTTAAAACGCATGTTGATGACTAAACCTTTATTTGCATATAGCGTCCAATAGAGCGTGATTTCTTTGGTTTGTTCGTTAGAAGTGTCTTTGATAACGGCTCTAAACGCTTCATCTTTTTTTAATTCTAGCATTTCATCTATCCCATAATCAAGCCCAAACGCTTTTAAAAAAAAGAGGAATATCAAGCCATAGCGGATAAGCTCATTCATTCCCGCTGAGAATATTCGCCATGGATTGGATCACAATGTCTGTTTTTCTGCTCTCTATTTTTTGTTGCAACTCTTCATCCATTCTTAAAGCTTTAGCGAAAGATTCAAACTTTTCTTCCAAGTCTTCCTTTTCTATAAAAGTTTCCAAAAGAGCCAAAAGCTCTAAAAGCCTTTCTAGCTCTTTTTTAGAAAGCTTTTTACTCGCATGAAAAATAATGTCATTCCACTTGTCTAAGGGGTTTCCCTCAAAGATTTCAAGCTCGCTGTAATCTCTCATGCTGGCTTCTTTTTGGTCGCTTAAGCCAAATGGGCTTCTAGCATCCAAATGGATTTTTGCAACTTGGCCAATTGATCGTCCGCATAAGTTACGGTGACTTTATCGCCTTCTTTTTCAGCGGTGTTAGAAAGCTCTTTAAATTCTTTTTCTAGGTGTTTGTAATCGCCTAGAATTTCTTTAAAGATGTCTTTAGAGTGGAAGCTTGTTTTAGTTTCTTCTTTAACGCGAGTGAGTTTAAGTGCTTCGCTTAAAGTGACTAAGGGGTGGTGTCCTAATTGAGCGATCCTTTCAGCGAGATCATCAAACATGTCCGCAAACTCTTCATAAATTTCTTCAGTGGCTTTATGCACATTGAAAAAATCGGTGCCTTTCACATTCCAATGGAAGTTATGCACTTTCATAAATAACACGATCGCATCCGCTTGCAAATGTTTTAAAATTTCAAATGTTTTCATCAAAAGTCCTTTTTTTTAAAATTGTTTTAGGCTTTTACTTTCATAAAAACCCTGATCGCTATCCTACACCAAAAGAGTTAATGAAAAATTGTTTTGATCTTATTTTTGTCAAATATTGATAAACTCTATTCAATTTAATATTCTTTAATCTTTTTAAAAATTTATTTTATCGTAAAACTCATTTTTTAAGGGGGATATTATCACTCAAGAAGCGTTAAGAATCTTAATTTCAAAGGTTTTTTCTTGATTTTCTAATAGCGCAATGCTCCCTTCATGGGCCTTAACGACTTGTAAAGACAGGGCTAACCCTAGGCCGTTACCCTTCAATTTAGTGGTTTCAAAAGGCTCAAATAAAGCGCTTTTGTTTTCCACTTCCTTACCATTATCAATAATGGTGAAGACGATAAATTCATTTTGAATGAACGCTTCAATCTTCACCTGCCCCTGTTCGCTCTCTTCTAAGGCTTCAATCGCATCAATAGCGTTATACAAGAAATTTTGTAACACAATCCCCATTAAATCAAAGTCAAAAAACCCTTCTTCATCGCTAAAATTAAAAAGAAAATCAATGTCTTTAGAGTAAGTGTAGCAATTTAGGGCTTCTTTGAGATCGCTCTCTAGCGTTTTTAAACTCTGCTTGGTGCGGTTGGCTTGAATGCCTTTAGAAAAAAGCAAGGTGGCTTTAATGATCCTTTCTACGCGCCATAAAGCTTTTTGCAATTCCACAACAATGGGCTTAGTCTTTTCGTTCGCATGCTTTAATAACACTGAAGCTAAAAGAGAGATAGAGCCTACAGGGTTTCTGATCTCATGGGCTAAATGCGCTGAGATTTTCCCCATAGAAGCGAGCCGCTCTTGGCGTTTTTGAGCGCTAATATCGGTTGCGGTGATGATTTGCTTGCCTTGAATGCTGTTTTGCTGGACTAAATAGCTTTTATTTTCATGTTCAATTTCAGTGTTAAAATTTTCTAATTTAGCCTTATTGAATACCTCATGGCTTTGATTGGCTAAAGAATTTTTATAAAAAAAGCTCCCGTTTTCATTCATCACCCAAATGGCTTGCGGTAAAATCTCTATGACCCATTCATAAAGGGCTTTATAATCCTTAAACTCCTTTTCCACCTTGTAGCTTTGTAAAATAAATTGGTTTAAAAGCCCTAGCAATTCTTGCATGTCTTTTTTATTGGAAAAATTCTCTAATAAATCTTCGCTCTCTTTGGGTTTAAAATTTTCTAATGAAATCACATTATCCTCTTTTTTTAACAACTCCTTGAAAGAAGAAGTCTTATTAGAGTGTTTCAAATGGGAACGCTTTAAATAAGGGCGTTTTAAGCGCTTGGATTTTTTCATGGTTTTTGTTTTTCTCGCTCTTTTAAGAAATTAAACAGCATTTCACTATAACCAAAATTCCCGCTCAATTCTTTAGAAAGCGTGTCCTTATACATGGATGCATAAATCTCATCGCCTGGGGCTTTAGGATACAAAGGGTTATCCATTTTCATAGCAGTATCTAGCATGAATTTTAAAAGCAACGCTTCAAAAGAATCGGTTTGTTCTTTGAGGAGCTTGTCGTTTTTAGTTTGAGCTAGCGTTTTTAATTTCTCTTCGCTCGCTAATTTAGAAACGTTGTATTGCTCTAACATGGCTTTATTGTTGTTTATCATAGTATCTCCATTTCAGCGCTAATCGCACCGCTTTTTTTTAGGGCTTGCAAGATTGAAACCATCCCCTTAGCGCTCACGCCAATTTTTTGTAAGGCTTTCACCACCCCGGCAATGGTGATGCTTTTCCCGTTAGAACTCAGCGTGTTGTGAGCGGTGTCTAAGGACATGTTATTGTCTAAATCCTGCGTGTTTTTAGAGTCATTTAAAGGCTCTTTAGTGATTTTAAGCGTGATGTCTTGGCTTGTAACCACTATAGGATGCACTATTATATCCACTCCTGAAACGATTGTGCCTGATTTTTCATCTACAATGATCTTATTTTTCGCGCTGTAATTAATAGGGATTTCTTGCACTAAAGCTAAAAACTCCACCATAGAAAGACGCTCTGGGCGAGTGATTTGAATGGTTTTTGGATCTAGCGCTATGGCCACTTTATTGCCAAACACCTTATTTAGGGTGTTTTGCACTTGGATAGCGTTTTTAAAATTGGGGCTTTTTAGGCTTAAAACCATGGCGTTTTTATGGAACAAATCATACGAAACTTCCCTTTCAATAGTCGCCCCGTTGATGATATTGGCTGAGAGCAAGTTATTGGAATTACCCGAAACGATAGCCCCTTGAGCGAGAGCGTAAATATTCCCATCTACCGCATTTAAAGGGGTCATCACCAAAGTCCCTCCTTGAATGGATTTTGCATCCCCAATAGAAGAAATGTGAATATCAATTTTATCGCCCTGTCTTGCAAAGGGGGGCAAGGAGGCTGTAATCATCACTGCAGCGACATTTTTAGATTTAATATCATCTGCAGAGATCTTAACATTCACACTCTCTAGCATGTTAGAAATGGATTGCATGGTGAATTTTGAGCCGGATTTATCCCCTGTGCCATTTAAGCCAATCACAAGCCCATAGCCAATCAGCTGGTTATCCCTTACGCCCACCACGCTCGCTATATCGCCTATTTTTTCGGCCAAAAGCTTGTGGAAAGCTAATACAAAAATAAGCCACAAAAACACCCGTTTCAATCAAACCCTTTCTTTATTCCTTAATTCTAATTATTTTAGCATAAGCCTTTTATAAAAACTTTAAACTTAATTGAGCGCATTTTTATGCTATACTCAAAAATCTTATAAACTTTAAATCAAAGATTTTAATTTTAGCCTTTTATTAACTTTTTATAAAGTTTCAAATTAAATTGAGGTATGAATCTCCCATGGAATTGAATCAACCACCACTCCCTACAGAAATTGATGATGACGCTTATCATAAGCCGAGTTTTAATGACTTGGGCTTAAAAGAATCGGTTTTAAAATCCGTTTATGAAGCCGGCTTCACTTCCCCAAGCCCCATTCAAGAAAAGGCCATTCCGGCTGTTTTGCAAGGCCGAGATGTCATCGCGCAAGCCCAAACAGGCACAGGAAAAACCGCCGCTTTCGCTCTGCCCATTATCAACAACCTTAAAAACAACCACACCATAGAGGCCTTAGTGATCACGCCCACCAGAGAATTAGCCATGCAAATTAGCGATGAGATTTTTAAATTGGGCAAACATACCAGGACTAAAACCGTGTGCGTGTATGGAGGGCAGAGCGTTAAAAAACAATGCGAATTTATTAAGAAAAACCCCCAAGTGATGATCGCTACACCAGGAAGATTGTTGGATCATTTAAAAAACGAACGCATCCATAAATTTGTGCCTAAAGTGGTCGTTTTAGATGAAAGCGATGAAATGCTGGATATGGGGTTTTTAGACGATATTGAAGAGATTTTTGACTACCTCCCTAGCGAAGCACAGATTTTGCTTTTTTCAGCCACGATGCCAGAGCCGATTAAAAGACTAGCGGATAAGATTTTAGAAAACCCTATTAAAATCCATATCGCTCCTTCTAATATCACTAACACCGACATCACCCAACGCTTTTATGTGATCAATGAGCATGAGAGGGCCGAAGCGATCATGCGCCTTTTAGACACCCAAGCGCCCAAAAAAAGCATCGTTTTCACGCGCACTAAAAAAGAAGCCGATGAATTGCACCAATTCCTTGCTTCTAAAAATTACAAAAGCACCGCCTTGCATGGGGATATGGATCAAAGGGATCGGCGTGCTTCTATCATGGCGTTTAAAAAAAATGATGCTGATGTGTTAGTGGCTACAGATGTAGCGAGCCGTGGGCTAGACATTAGCGGTGTAAGCCATGTGTTTAATTACCATTTGCCCCTAAATACCGAGAGCTATATCCATCGCATCGGGAGAACCGGAAGAGCGGGCAAAAAAGGCATGGCGATCACTTTAGTAACGCCCTTAGAATACAAAGAGCTTTTACGCATGCAAAAAGAAATTGATTCAGAGATTGAACTTTTTGAAATCCCCACCATTAACGAAAATCAGATCATCAAAACCTTGCATGACGCTAAAGTGTCTGAAGGGATCATCAGCCTTTATGAACAGCTTACCGAAATTTTTGAGCCGTCTCAATTGGTTTTAAAACTTTTGAGTTTGCAGTTTGAAACCAGCAAAATCGGCTTGAACCAGCAAGAAATTGATGCGATTCAAAACCCTAAAGAGAAAACGCCAAAACCCTCTAACAAAAAAACGCACCCGCATGAGCCAGCGCGTTCTTTCAAAAAGGGTCAGCACAGAGACAGACACCCTAAAACGAACCATTATTCTAAAAAACCCAAACGCCGTTAAAATATTTAAAAAGGAAATTCATGCCCATTGATTTGAACGAACATTTAAAAAAGAAAAATCCTCAAAGAGAAAACCCCACGCCTAATACGCCTAATAATGGGGGGCGTTTCATTCCGCCGTCTAACTCTTTTAATTCCAAAAAACTATCGGTTTTAATCGTTATTGTCCTTTTGGGCGTTATCGCTTTTTTGGCCAAGCCTTTTGAAGTGATTAGCTCAGGAGAAATTGGCATTAAAATCACCGCCGGGAAATACGAACCCACCCCCTTACAGCCGGGAATCCACTTTTTTGTGCCTATCATTCAAGACATTCTCATTGTAGATACAAGGATCAGGAATATCAATTTTTCACGCACCGAAGACATGGGCGTGGCGGGTAAAAACCAAGGGATTTTTAGAAATGACGCTATTAATGTGATGGATAGCAGGGGTTTGACCGTTTCTATTGAACTCACCGTGCAATACCGCCTAAACCCCCAAACCACCCCCCAAACGATCGCTACTTATGGCTTGTCTTGGGAGCAAAAAATCATCAACCCTGTGGTGCGCGATGTGGTGCGCTCTGTCGTGGGGCGCTATCCGGCTGAAGATTTACCCATTAAGCGCAATGAAATCGCCGCTCTTATTAATAGCGGTATCAATAAAGAAGTTTCTAAGCTCCCCAACACCCCTGTGGAATTAAGCTCTATCCAATTGAGAGAAATCGTCTTGCCCGCTAAGATTAAAGAGCAAATTGAAAAAGTCCAAATCGCGCGCCAAGAATCAGAAAGGGTGAAATACGAGGTGGAGCGCTCTAAACAAGAAGCTCAAAAACAAGCCGCTCTGGCTAAAGGGGAAGCGGACGCTAACAGGATTAAGGCTCAGGGCGTGGCGGATGCGATCGTGATTGAGGCTAAGGCGAAATCTCAAGCCAATTTAAGCATTTCGCAAAGCTTGAGCGACAAGCTTTTAAGGCTGCGCCAAATTGAAGTTCAAGGCCAGTTTAATGAAGCGTTAAAAACGAACAACAACGCTCAAATCATGCTCACTCCAGGCGGGGCTGTGCCTAATATTTGGATTGACACTAAAAGCAAGGTTAAATCTAGTATTGCCGAGACTAAAGAGCCTTAAAAACGCATGGCGTCTCTTGCCTTTATCCAAGCTTTTTTGGAGTCTTTTAAGGGCTTTTTAAATCAAGCGACTTTAATTAGCGTTTTAATAGCGAGCGTTTTAATCCTTTTTTGCGCGATTTTGCTCCTTTTGGCTCTGCTTTTAAGAAACCGCATAGCTAGTTATATAGCAACAACAGCTTTTTTGGGCGCGTTTTTGAGCATGCCTTTTGTTTTGAAGGTTTTACTCACTCAAGCGATTTACCCCATAGAAACACGCATCTTACATGCTAACCCTTTAAGTTATAGCAACGCCTTTTCTTTGCAAGTGGGAGTCAAAAACCATTCCAAATTCAGTCTAAACAAATGCGTTTTACGCCTAGAAGTGCTTAAAAACTCTCACAATTTTGTAGAAGAGCATGCGTTTAAATGGTTTGTCAAAAAAAGCTATGAAAAAACCTTTAAAGAAAAGATTTTGCCTGAAGAATCCAAGGTTTTTTCATTCTTTATTGACAACTACCCTTATTCAAAAACAGCCCCCTATCAAGTTTCTTTGTTTTGTTTATAGAAAATGAAAAGATAACACCCATGCGTTTGAGTATTTTTTAAGAGCTAGCCCCTTTAAAGCCTGGATTCCAACAAACGCTTCGTATAAGCATGCTTAGGGTTGTCAAACACTTCTTCAATAGCGCCCATTTCTACGACTTTCCCCTCACTCACCACTAACACCTTATCGCAAAACGCTTTGATCACGTCTAAATCATGGCTGATAAACAAATAGCTCAGATCCTGCTTTTCTTGTAAATCCAACAACAATTCCAACACGCTTTTTTGAATGCTTTTGTCTAAAGCAGAAGTGGGCTCATCTAAAAGAATGATTTTAGGTTTTAAGGCAATCGCTCTAGCGATCGCTACTCTTTGGCGTTCCCCTCCACTGAGCTCATAAGCGTAAAAGTTAAGCAATTCAGGGTTTAAACACACTTCTTCTAAACAAAGTTCAGCTAAATGGTGCCATTCTTCTTTGGAAGATTTAGGGTAAGCAAAGCGCAAAGCTTCTATTAAAATGCTTTGAATGCTTAAGCGAGGATTTAATGAAGCGTAAGGGTCTTGAAACACCATTTGCAAGATCTTGCGGTAGGGTTTGAACGCCTTAGAATTTAAAGGCCCCACGCTTTGGCCTAAAATCTTTTCTTCTCCGCTGTTTAAAGCGAGTTTTAAAAGCCCTAACGCCAAAGAGCTTTTCCCGCTCCCGCTTTCGCCAATGATGCCGATGTTTTCTTTGGCTTTGAGGGAAAAATTGACTGATGCGATAAGGGGCTTTTTTAAAGAAGGCCTAAAAAAGCGTTTTTGCAAGTAATAAACGCTAAAATCTTCCACCTCTAAAAGCGTTTCATCTAGCGCTTTTAAATTTTTAGCGGGCAAGTTTGAAGCTTGAATCAAGAGCTTTGAATATTCATGCTTGGGGTCATTAAAAAGCTCTTTAGTCAAATTGGTTTCTACTATCTCGCCTTTTTTTAGCACATAAACCCTATCGGCCAAGCGTTTGACCGCTTTTAAATCATGGCTAATGAATAAAAGAGCGATGTTTTTTTCCACACTCAATTGTTTGAGCAAGTCTAAAATCTGGTTTTGGATTTGCGCATCTAGCGCGGTGGTAGGCTCATCGCAAATGAGCAGTTTGGGCGCATTAATAATGCCCATAGCGATACACACTCTTTGGCGTTGCCCTCCGCTCAATTCATAAGGGTAACGATCCAAAAACTTTTCATCTAATTGGACTTGTTTCATGGCGTTTAAAACTTTTTCTTTAAGGAGCGTTTTAGAAGCGTTTTTATGGTGTAAAAAATAGGCTTCACTCATTTGCTTGCCGATTTTATGCAAGGGGTTTAGGCTGGATAGGGGGTCTTGAGCGATGTAAGCGATAATATTTCCCCTTAAATGCTGCATAAACGCTTCGCTTTCTTTTAAAAGGTTGGTTGTTTCAAACAGCACTTCGCCATTATGGGGCTTGAATCTAGGGTTTAAACGCATGATGAGATTAGCGATAGAGCTTTTCCCACTCCCGCTCTCGCCCACGATCGCCACTCTTTCGCTAGGATTTAACGAAATATTGATGTTTTGGAGCGAAAAATGCGCGTTTAAAACGCAGTTCAAGTTTTTGATTTCTAGCATATAACCCCCTTATTTGAGCATGTTGGCGTTGAAAGCATCGCGCACCCCTTCGCCAATGAACACCAAAACAGAAAGCAACAAGCTAATGGCTACAAACGCAACGATGGCTAAATGGGGCGTAGTGAGATTATCCTTGCCTTGATTGACTAATTCGCCCAAGCTCGCGCTCCCTATAGGCATGCCAAAACCCAAGAAATCCAAAGACACTAAAGTGGAAATGCTAGCCGCCATTAAAAACGGCACATAAGTGATCGTCGCCACTAAAGCGTTGGGTAAAACATGGTAGAAAATGATTTTTAAATCATTCACCCCAAGCGCTCTAGCGGCTTTGGTGTAGTCCATATTCCTTGCTTTTAAAAACTCCGTGCGCACGACTTGAGAAAGCCCCATCCAGCTAAAGAGCAAGACTAAAAATAAAATGATCCAAAAATTGGAATTAAACGCGCTAGAAATCACAATGAGTAAAAAAAGCATGGGAATGGCGCTCCAAATCTCGCTCAACCTTTGCCCTAATAAATCCACTAACCCTCCATAATACCCCTGAAACGCTCCCAAACTCACGCCAATAAGAACGCTAAAAAGGGTGAGTAAAATCCCAAACACTAACGAAACCCGATAGCCATAAACCAGCCTGGCTAACACGTCTCTGGCTTGATCGTCTGTGCCTAAAAGGTGTTTGAAGCTTGGGGGGGTGGGGGCAGGCGAGTCTAAATCCATAATGATCGTATCGTAGCTATAAGGAATGAGCGCATGGATGATGAAAGCGTCTTTTAAGAGCGTGTTTTGCACATAAGGATCGTTATAGTCCGTAGGGGTGAAAAAATCGCCTCCAAACTCCACTTCCGCATAGTTTTTAAACATAGGGAAATACGCTTTATTGTCTTTATAGATGAATAAGGGGCGATCATTGACCCACAAGGGGGCTAAAAGAGAAAGCGCTAATAAAGCGATAAAAAGATAGAGTGAAAACACCGCCCGCTTATTCTTTTTAAAACTAAGAATACGCATTTTAAACAAACTGCTCACGCTCAAACTCCCTTGATGAAAAACAATTCCTAAGATTATAATTAATTATAGGTAATACTAGCAAGAAAATGGGTTTGATCAATAAAGAAAAAGGATAAGCGTAATAAATAATGGTGGAGTGTAGGGGGTTCGAACCCCTGACCTCAACGCTGCCAGCGTTGCGCTCTCCCAACTGAGCTAACACCCCAAATAAAATTAAGCGAGCATTATAACATTTTGCTTAAAAGATGTCAATTTGATGCTTTTTTGAAACACTTAATAGCAAATTAAGAATGATTATCTTAAAATTAGAAAGTTTCTTTTATGGATTAAGTAAAATCACTTATCAAAGCAAAAAGGATATTTTTGAAAAACCACTCCTTTAAAAAAACGATCGCTCTTTCCTTGCTAGCGAGCATGTCTTTGTGTAACGCTGAAGAAGATGGGGCGTTTTTTGTCATAGATTATCAAACGAGTTTGGCCAGACAGGAATTGAAAAATCCAGGCTTCACCCAAGCGCAAGAATTAAAGCAACTCATTAGAGATGGGGCTGTGAGGTTGCAAACTTCTGCTATCCCCTTATCCTACTACTTGGATATTTTAGGGAATAAAACAAAAACTCTTTTGAGTGAAAGCCTGAAAAACAATGCACAACCATCACAGCAAAACGGACCATCAAACCAAGCCTTAGCCAATTTAGAGCAATCTCTAGGGATTTTAGGAAAACTATTGGATCTATCCCAACAATACGCTAATCAGGGTGTCATTAAGCCTTTGGTGGTGGATGTGGGGAATAAACAAATCGGTATCACCGATAGCATGCTCTTAGTGGCTCAAAACATCGTTTTAGCTTTAGGGCAAGTGGATTTGAGTAAAATCCAACAAAACAATAACGGACAGCTATACGAAAACATCATGAAAGTCATGCTTTTAGGCGCAGGCGGGACTAATGGAGCGTATAATGGCGTGAGCGTGGGCGATATTGCCACAGGCATGCAAAATTTTTCTTCGCAAACGGGCTTGATAGGGGCTGATTCTACGGTGAGCGAGCTCAATGCTTTGATTAAGAGCGGGATTTCTTTGGATCGTGAGACTTTGAGGTTAGGGAGTTTTATTGAAAAAAATATTTGTAGCAGTGCATCGTCTTGTTTTACTGGGAGTCAGCTTATTTATAAGAAAGGACTAGATAGAGTCATAAATATCATCAACGCGAGTTTAGGTCAGTTTGAATCTTCGGCTAGTTCTCTTTATAAGATTTCTTATATCCCTAACCTCTTTTCTCTCAAAGATTATCAGTCAGCGAGCATGAACGGCTTTGGGGCTAAGATGGGCTATAAACAATTTTTCACCCATAAGAAAAATATTGGCTTAAGGTATTACGGGTTTTTGGATTATGGCTATGCGAATTTTGGCGATACGAATTTAAAAGTGGGGGCGAATCTCGTTACTTATGGGGTAGGGACGGATTTTTTATGCAATGTGTATGAACGCTCTAGAAGGAGGGAAAGGACTACGATCGGTCTTTTCTTTGGCGCTCAAATTGCAGGGCAAACTTGGAGCACGAATGTAACGAACTTATTGAGTGGGCAAAGGCCTGATGTCAAGTCCAGTTCGTTCCAATTCTTGTTTGATTTGGGCGTGCGCACCAACTTTGCAAAAACCAATTTCAATAAGCACAGGCTGGACCAAGGGATAGAATTTGGGGTGAAAATCCCTGTTATCGCTCATAAATATTTCGCAACCCAAGGCTCAAGTGCGAGCTATATGAGGAATTTTAGCTTCTATGTGGGCTATTCAGTCGGTTTTTAAGGAAGGCTCTTGATGAAAAACACCAATACAAAAGAGATAAAGAATACAAGAATGAAAAAAGGTCAATACCACACGCTCAAAAAGGGGCTTTTAAAAACCGCTCTGCTTTTTAGCCTTCCTTTAAGCGTGGCGTTAGCTGAAGACGATGGCTTTTATATGGGAGTGGGCTATCAAATCGGCGGCGCGCAACAAAATATCAATAACAAAGGCAGCACCTTAAGGAATAATGTCATTGATGATTTCCGCCAAGTGGGCGTGGGTATGGCAGGGGGTAATGGGCTTTTAGCTTTAGCGACAAACACGACCATGGACGCTCTTTTAGGGATAGGCAATCAAATTATCAATACTAATACAACTGTTGACAACAACAACGCAGAGTTAACCCAGTTTAAAAAAATACTCCCTCAAATTGAGCAACGCTTTGAAGCGAATAAAAACGCTTATAGCGTTCAAGCCTTGCAAGTGTATTTGAGTAACGTGCTGTATAACTTGGTTAATAATAGTAATAATGGCAGCAACAATGGAGTCGTTCCTGAATATGTGGGGATTATAAAAGTTCTCTATGGTTCTCAAAATGAATTCAGTCTCTTAGCCACCGAGAGCGTGGCGCTTTTAAACGCGCTCACAAGGGTGAATTTAGATAGCAATTCGGTGTTTTTAAAAGGGCTATTAGCCCAAATGCAGCTTTTTAATGACACTTCTGCAGCAAAGCTAGGCCAGATCGCAGAAAGCTTGAATAAGAGCGGTGGTGCAGGGGCCATGCTCCAAAAGGATGTGAAAACCATCTCGGATCGAATCGCTACTTACCAAGAGAATTTAAAACAGCTAGGAGGAATGCTGAATAATTACGATGAGCCTTACTTGCCCCAATTTGGGCCAGGCACAAGCTCTCAGCATGGGGTTATTAATGGCTTTGGCATTCAAATGGGCTATAAGCAATTTTTTGGGAACAAGCGGAATATAGGCTTACGATATTACGCTTTCTTTGATTACGGCTTTACGCAATTGGGCAGTCTTAGCAGCGCTGTTAAAGCGAATATCTTTACTTATGGCGCTGGCACGGACTTTTTATGGAATATCTTTAGAAGGGTTTTTAGCGATCAGTCCTTGAATGTGGGGGTGTTTGGGGGCATTCAAATAGCGGGTAACACTTGGGATAGCTCTTTAAGAGGTCAAATTGAAAACTCGTTTAAAGAATACCCCACTCCCACGAATTTCCAATTTTTATTTAATTTGGGCTTAAGGGCTCATTTTGCCAGCACCATGCACCGCCGGTTTTTGAGCACGTCTCAAAGCATTCAGCATGGGATGGAATTTGGCGTGAAAATCCCGGCTATCAATCAAAGGTATTTGAGGGCCAATGGGGCTGATGTGGATTACAGGCGTTTGTATGCGTTCTATATCAATTACACGATAGGCTTTTAAGCTCTTTTTAGGGCTTATAAAGAGGCTCTTTACTTTTTTTTGGTATTCTAACAAGCTTTTAAACAATCCAATCTACTTTGTTTTAAGGATAATATTTTATGGCAGATGTCGTTGTGGGGATCCAGTGGGGAGATGAGGGGAAGGGAAAAATTGTTGATAGGATCGCTAAAGATTATGACTTTGTGGTGCGCTATCAAGGCGGGCATAATGCTGGGCATACCATTGTGCATAAGGGGGTTAAGCACTCTTTGCATTTAATGCCCTCAGGGGTTTTATACCCCAAATGCAAGAACATCATTTCTAGTGCGGTGGTCGTGAGCGTTAAGGATTTGTGCGAAGAAATCAGCGCGTTTGAGGATTTAGAAAATCGTTTGTTTGTCAGCGACAGAGCCCATGTGATCTTGCCCTATCATGCCAAAAAAGACGCTTTTAAAGAAAAATCTCAAAACATCGGCACGACTAAAAAAGGCATAGGCCCTTGCTATGAGGATAAAATGGCCAGGAGCGGGATAAGAATGGGGGATTTATTAGACGATACCATATTAGAAGAGAAACTAAACGCGCATTTCAAAGCCATTGAGCCTTTTAAGGAAGCGTATGATTTGGGCGAGGATTACGAAAAAGATTTGAGAGGGTATTTTAAAGCTTACGCTCCAAAAATTCGCCCCTTTATCAAAGACACGACAAGCATGCTGATAGAAGCGAACCAAAAGGGTGAAAAAATCCTATTAGAAGGGGCGCAAGGCACGCTTTTAGACATTGATTTAGGGACTTACCCTTTTGTAACAAGCTCTAACACCACGAGCGCTAGCGCTTGCGTGAGCACTGGCTTAAACCCTAAAGCGATCAATGAAGTGATGGGCATCACGAAAGCGTATTGTACTCGTGTGGGGAACGGGCCTTTCCCTAGCGAAGATTCTACACCCATGGGCGATCATTTAAGGACTAAGGGCGCGGAGTTTGGCACGACAACCAAGCGCCCAAGGCGTTGCGGATGGCTGGATTTGGTGGCTTTAAAATACGCTTGCGCTTTGAATGGTTGCACGCAATTAGCTTTAATGAAATTAGATGTTTTGGACGGGATTGATGCGATTAAGGTGTGCGTGGCTTATGAAAGAAAGGGCGAAAGATTGGAGGCTTTCCCTAGCGATTTGAAAGATTGCACGCCGGTCTATCAAACTTTTAAAGGCTGGGAAAAAAGCGTGGGCGTGAGAAAATTAGAGGATTTAGAGCCAAACGCCAGAGAGTATATCCGTTTTATTGAAAAAGAAGTGGGGGTAAAAATCCGCCTTATTTCTACAAGCCCTGAAAGAGAAGACACGATTTTTCTATGAAAAAATTCGCTTCTGTGTTGGTGCAATTAAAAACCCTTGCGTTAGAAAAAATAGAGCGAAAGCTTGAAAGCAAGCGTTTAGAATTGCAACAAAACGAGCGAGAAATTTTGGACAAACAAGCCCAATTGAGCGCGTTTAAAAACCCTGAATTGGGGGGAATGAGCCTTTTTTTACAAACCCAGCAATTAAAAAGCGCTCTAAGAATGGAGATAGAATATTGCCAACAAGAGGGCGAGAATTTAACTAAGGATTTAAAAGTTTTAGAAAAAGATTATCTTTTGGCCAACCAGGAATTAGAAAAAGCTAAAATCATTTTAGAAAAGGAAAAACAAAAAGAAAAGGAAATTTTGGAAAAAAAAGAGCAGGTTCTTTTAGACGAAAACGCCATGATTTTACACTGGCAAAAAGGGGGCTTGCATGCGTAAAATCTTGTTAATGGGCTTAATTTTACAAGCGTTCTTTGGCGAAGAAGCCGTGCAAGAATTGTTGCAATGCTCTGCGATTTTTGAATCTAAAAAAGCCGAATTGAAAGACGATTTGCGCCAATTGAGTGAAAAAGAGCAGTCTTTAAGGATCTTGCAAACCGAAAACGCCCGCCTTTTAGATGAAAAAAGCGATCTATTAAACAAGAAAGAAAAAGAAATAGACGAAAAACTGAAAAATTTAGCGGCTAAAGAAGAAGCCTTTAAAACCTTACAAACAGAAGAAAAGAAACGCCTTAAAAATTTGATAGAAGAAAATGAAGAAATTTTAAGAGAAATCAAGCAGGCTAAAGACAGCAAGATTGGCGAGACTTATTCTAAAATGAAAGATTCTAAATCGGCTCTGATTTTAGAAAATTTACCCACTCAAAACGCCTTAGAAATTTTAATGGCGCTAAAACCCCAAGAATTAGGTAAAATTTTAGCCAAAATGGATCCTAAAAAAGCGGCGGCTTTGACAGAGTTGTGGCAAAAACCCCCAAAAGAAAATAAAGAAAATAAAGAAAGCCAAAAAACCATAGATCCCACGCCCCCTACACCACCCACGCCTTTAAAAGAGCCGATAATAAAAGATCCTAATACCAAAGAGCCAACGGGGGTATGATGTTCATTGTAGCGGTTTTAATGCTGGCGTTTTTAATCTTTGTCCATGAGCTAGGGCATTTTGTTATCGCTAGGATTTGTGGGGTGAAGGTAGAAGTCTTTAGCATTGGTTTTGGTAAAAAGCTCTGGTTTTTCAAGCTTTTTGGCACGCAATTCGCTCTGTCTTTGATCCCACTTGGGGGCTATGTGAAATTAAAGGGCATGGATAAAGAAGAAAAAGAAGCGAATGAGGAAAATCAAGCGGATGATAGCTACGCGCAAAAAAGCCCTTTCCAAAAGCTATGGATACTATTTGGGGGGGCGTTTTTTAATTTTCTTTTTGCGGTTTTAGTGTATTTTTTTCTGGCATTGAGCGGGGAAAAAGTCTTACTGCCAATCATTGGCAATTTAGACAATAACGCGCTAGAGGCCGGGCTGTTAAAGGGGGATAAAATCCTTTCTATCAACCATCAAAAAATAGCGAGTTTTAGAGAGATTAGAGGCATAGTGGCGCGTTCTCAAGGCGAGTTAATTTTAGAAATAGAGCGAAACAACCGGATTTTAGAAAAACGCCTAACCCCCAAAATCGTGGCGGTAATAAGCGAATCTAATGATCCTAATGAAATGATCCGGTATAAAGCGATAGGCATCAAACCGGACATGCAAAAAACGGGCGTTGTCTCTTATTCCTTAATTCAGGCGTTCAAGCAGGCTTTGAGTCGGTTTAAAGAGAGCGTTGTTTTGATTGTGGATTCTTTAAAGCGTTTGATTATGGGGAGCGCTTCAGTTAAGGAATTGAGCGGGGTAATAGGCATTGTGGGAGCGTTAAGCCATGCCAATAGTTTGAGCATGCTTTTGTTGTTTGGGGCGTTTTTGTCTATCAATTTAGGGATTTTAAATTTATTACCCATTCCAGCGCTGGATGGGGCGCAAATGTTAGGGGTTGTTTTTAAAAACATTTTTAAGATCACTTTGCCGGCGTTTATGCAAAATGCGTTGTGGCTAGCGGGGGTGGGGTTTTTGGTTTTTATCATGTTTTTAGGGCTTTTCAATGACCTCACTCGTTTGCTATAAAAGGGGGAGTTGATGCATGTATTGAGCGTGAGTGAAATCAATGCGCAGATCAAAGCCCTTTTAGAAACGACTTTTTTGCAAGTTAGGGTTCAAGGGGAAGTGAGTAATTTGACTATCCATAAGGTGAGCGGTCATGCGTATTTTTCGCTCAAAGACAGCCAGTCAGTCATCAGATGCGTGCTGTTTAAAGGGAACGCTAACAGGCTCAAATTCGCTTTAAAAGAAGGGCAGGAAGTGGTTGTTTTTGGGGCTATTAGCGTGTATGTTCCAAGGGGGGATTATCAAATCAATTGCTTTGAAATAGAGCCTAAAGACATAGGTTCATTAACCCTAGCTTTAGAGCAATTGAAAGAAAAATTACGCCTTAAAGGCTATTTTGATGAAGCCAATAAATTGCCCAAACCGCATTTTCCTAAACGAGTGGCAGTCATCACTTCTCAAAATTCAGCCGCTTGGGCGGACATGCAAAAGATCGCTTCCAAACGATGGCCGATGTGCGAATTGGTTTGCATCAATACTCTAATGCAAGGGGAGGGCTGCGTTCAAAGCGTGGTGGAGAGCATCGCTTATGCGGATAGTTTTCATGACACAAAAAACGCTTTTGATGCGATTGTAATGGCTAGAGGTGGGGGGAGCATGGAGGATTTGTATTCTTTCAATGATGAAAAAATCGCTGATGCTCTGTATTTGGCTAAAACTTTCAGCATGTCAGCTATTGGGCATGAGAGCGATTTTTTATTGAGCGATTTAGTGGCGGATTTAAGGGCTTCTACGCCTTCAAACGCGATGGAGATTTTGCTCCCTAATAGCGATGAATGGTTGCAAAGACTTGATGGGTTTAATGTGAAATTGCACCGCTCTTTTAAAACTTTGCTCCATCAAAAAAAGGCGCATTTAGAGCATTTAGCGGCTTCTTTAAAACGATTGAGTTTTGAAAACAAGCACCATTTAAACGCTTTAAAACTAGAGAAACTAACAATCGCTCTAGAAAATAAAACCTTAGAATTTTTACGCTTTAAAAAAACGCTTTTAGAAAAAATCTCTATTCAAACATTGACAAGCTCTTTTTTACAAACTAAAACAGAGCGATTGAATGCACTAGAAAACGCCCTTAAACTCGCTCATGCCAATTTGAAATTACCCCAATTCGGGGCGTTGGTGAGCAAAAATCATCAAGCGATAGAATTAGAGGCATTAAAAAGGGGCGATAAAATTGAATTGAGTAATGAAAAAGCCAGAGCGAGCGCTGAAATTTTGAGCGTGGATAGGGTGTAGGGGTTTGAAAAATAAGATTTAAAATACAATAGATTTTGTTTTTAAGATTTCGTATTCACTTCTTTTAATGATCTTTTCTAAACGCAATAGCATGATGTTTGAAATCGTGTTTTGATACCCCTTGTTTTTTAAAATGCTAACAGCTTGCGGGTTATTTTTAATTTTTTCTTCTTTTTGACACAAATAAAAAGACCAGTTCAAATCATAATCCTTATTAACTTCTATAACCGCTTGCGCTGTTGTCCCGCTACCTGCAAAAAAATCTAAAATAATAGAATCTTTGGGGGTGGAGCATAGCAATAAATATTTAATCAATGCTACAGGTTTTGGCGTCTTAAAAAGCCCCTTTAAGCCTAATTTTTCTAAATCTTTTGTGCCTTGTCGGCTATAAAAATCCAACACGCTCAAACAATTATCTTGCGATTCTTTTAGGTAATATTTTTCATAAGGGCGATTATTCTTAAAAATAAGTCTATTTTGATAATATAAATCCTTAAGCTTTTCATCGCTGCTCCACCCTCTGCTTTTTAAGGGTTCTAAAAAAAGATTGATTTCTTCTATCGCTACGCTGCGTGGGTTTGAAGGCGTGGATAAATCTTTAGCGAAATAAATTTCACCTTTTTCATCCACCAAATTATAATTTTTTAAAAAATTAAAATGTTCTTTTTGAGATAACTCTTTGATTTGTTCTTTTAGGACAAGTTGGGCTTGAGCTTGTCCTTTTTGTCTAAAAACATTTTTAATCGTTCGCATTAAATCTTTTAATGCTTTAGCATAAATGGGCAAAAGCGTTCGTAAGATCTTAAAACCAGGAGCGAACGCTTTATTTTTGGCGTAGCTTAAAACATACTCATGGGTAATATTGATGTGTTTAGCGTTAGACCTTGTGGCTTGTTTAGTGATAAAAGTGCCTAAAAAATTGCGCGTTCCAAAAATTTCATTGGCAATGATTTTAACTTCAGCCATTTTATTATCATCTATAGAAATAAAAATACAACCACTTTGTTTTAACACAGCCTTTGCTAAAATCAAATGTTCTTTAATCCATTTTTCATAGTCAGCATGATCGTCTTCATATTCAAAATTAAAACTCTTGGTGTTATAAGGGGGGTCTATATAGATCGTTTGGATGCTTTCTTTTTCTATCCTTTTCAAACACTCCAAAGCTTCCATGATAAAAACTTTATGCAAGATGATTTTCCCAAGAAAAACGACCAAATTTAAGATTAAAAAGATTGATAAGCTCTTGTTCTTTTAAATCAATGGGTTTCATTTTAAAATCAAATTCTTTGATTAATTGACTAACCCCTATCGTTTGAGTTGAACGTCTCCTTTCGTTATGACACTCTTTCACTTTTTGCTCTAAATACAATCCCATTTCAGGGTGCTTCCCATAAACAATAAATAAAAGATTAGAAATATTATTCCACACGCCAACGGCTAAAGTCGTTTTAATATCGCAAAAAACTTTGGCTTTTTCTAAAGTGGTGTCATTAAAAGTCGCACTCCAAGTTTTACTTTGAAAAGATACTTGTTTGATTTCTAAAAATTCATCGCTTGAACTTCTTTTGGCATCAAGGCCATGCTTTTGGGTATTGATGAGCTCATAATCTAAATATAAAGCCACCATGCTGTCTCTTAATTCATTCAAAAATGAATCGTTGTCATGTTTATTGTATTTATTTTGAATTTCTTCAATTGGCTTTAGTGCTTGATAGCTTTCTGTAATGAAGTTTCTATCAATGGGTTCAAAGCACCCCTTATTAAAAAATCCTAAAGATTGATTTAAAAATTGCATGTCTAGCCCTTTGATTAAATTCTTTCAATATTATTTTAGTGAAAATATATGATTCATTAGCAATACTTTTAAGCAGAATATCTAAAATTTAAATTTCATTTTTATTATAGCTTGTTTCAAACGCCAGCCATTATAAAAAAGTTTTGTATTATAATTTGATGGATTCCTGTTGATTAAGGTGTTTGGATTGGGTTTAGCCGATATTATTTTAGAGCGTTTTAAAGATTTTATGAGAGAACAACCTGAGCCTTACAAGTTTTTACAGGTTTTTTATGTGCAAGAAAAAGAACGCTTCTTAAACCATAAAATGAACGATTATATCAAGCAAAATAAAAGCAAGGAAGAGGCTAGTATTTTGGCCAGACAAGGCTTTGTGAGCACTATGGGAAGAGCGTTAGAAAAAATCATAGAACTTTTATTAAAAGATTTCTGTATTAAAAACAATGTCAAAATGACGAACGATAAAATCTTAAGGGCTAAGCGCATTAATGGCGAGCTGGATAGAGTCAAACGGGCTTTATTGGTGCATTTTGGAGGCTATAGCGTTTTGCCAGATATTATTCTTTATCAAACCAACAAGGATAATGTCAAAATCCTAGCGATTTTATCGGTAAAAAATTCGTTTAGAGAGCGTTTCACAGAAACGCCTTATTGGAAATTAAAGCTTTTGCAATCGCCTATAACTTCTCACATTAAAGTTTTCATGATAACACCGGATAACGATGATGAAATCAGTTTTAAAGACAAGCCTAAAAAGGCTAGGATCGTTATGGAGCATGAATTAGACGGCCTTTATTTAGCCAAAAGCCATTTTGATCAAAGCTCTAAAATTAAGGGCATAGAAAATTTGTTAGAAGATTTAAAAAGGCTTTTATGAAACCTTATTTCAGTTTGGAAAAATTGGATTTATACCATGGCGATGCGAGCGTTTTAGAGACTTTTGAAAAAGGTTTTTATGATTTGTGCGTTACTTCACCGCCCTATAATTTGAGTATTGAATACCAAGGGAGTGATGATTTTAGGGCTTATGATGATTATTTGAATTGGTGTAAAAATTGGCTTAAAAATTGTTATTTTTGGGGTAAGGAACAGGCGAGATTGTGCTTGAATGTCCCTTTAGATACGAATAAACATGGCAAGCAAAGTTTGGGGGCAGATATTATTGCAGTGGCTAAAGAATGCGGTTGGAAATACCAAAATACGATCATTTGGAATGAAAGCAATATCTCAAGACGCACCGCTTGGGGGAGTTGGCTGCAAGCTAGTGCTCCCTATGCGATTGCTCCTGTGGAATTGATTGTTGTTTTTTATAAAAACGAATACAAACGAAAAAAACAAACTTCTACGATGAGTAGAGAGGAATTTTTGCTCTACACTAATGGGCTATGGAATTTTAGCGGAAAGTCTAAAAAACGCTTAAAACACCCAGCCCCATTCCCAAGGGAATTACCCAGGTGTTGCATCCAATTGTTTTCTTTTTTGGAAGACACGATTTTTGATCCTTTTAGCGGATCTGGAACGACTATTTTAGAGGCCAACGCCTTAGGGCGTTTTAGCGTGGGTTTAGAGATTGAAAAAGAATATTGCGAGTTGTCTAAAAAGCGTATTTTAGAGAGTTTGTCGTTAGTGTGAGCGTTTTAAAAACCTTTGAGGGTTAAAATAGTGTAAAATAGTAAAAATTTTAAAACTCAAAAAGGATTGATAATGAATTTATTTGAAAAAATGACTGACCAATTGCATGAGACTTTAGACAGCGCGCTCGCTTTAGCCTTACACCATAAAAACGCTGAAGTAACGCCCTTGCACATGCTTTTTGTCATGCTCAATAACTCCCAAGGCATCCTCATTCAAGCCTTACAAAAAATGCCTGTGGATATTGAAGCTTTAAAACTTAGCGTTCAAAGCGAGCTGAATAAGTTCGCTAAAGTTTCACAAATCAGCAAGCAAAATATCCAATTAAACCAAACTCTAATCCAAAGTTTAGAAAACGCTCAAGGTTTGATGGCTAAAAGGGGCGATTCTTTCATCGCTACCGATGTGTATCTTTTGGCGAATATGAGCCTTTTTGAAAGCGTTCTAAAGCCTTATTTAGACACTAAGGAATTGCAAAAAACTTTAGAATCTTTGAGAAAAGGCAGGACTATCCAGGATAAAAACGATGATTCCAATTTGGAAAGTTTAGAAAAATTTGGCATTGATTTGACGCAAAAAGCCTTAGAAAATAAGCTGGATCCCGTGATCGGGAGGGATGAAGAAATTATTCGCATGATGCAAATTTTGATCAGAAAAACAAAAAATAACCCTATTTTACTGGGCGAGCCTGGAGTGGGGAAAACGGCGGTTGTGGAAGGGCTAGCCCAACGCATTGTGAATAAGGAAGTGCCTAAAACGCTTTTAAACAAACGGGTTGTCGCTTTAGATTTAAGCTTATTGGTGGCTGGAGCGAAATACAGAGGCGAGTTTGAAGAGCGCCTGAAAAAGGTGATTGAAGAAGTTAAAAAAAGCGCGAATGTGATTTTATTCATTGATGAAATCCACACGATTGTGGGGGCTGGGGCTAGTGAGGGGGGCATGGATGCGGCTAATATTTTAAAGCCTGCGCTCGCTAGGGGGGAATTGCACACGATTGGAGCGACCACTCTAAAAGAATACCGCAAGTATTTTGAAAAAGACATGGCGTTACAAAGGCGTTTCCAACCCATTTTACTCAATGAGCCTAGCATCAATGAAGCTTTACAGATCTTAAGGGGGTTAAAAGAAACTTTAGAAACGCACCATAATATCACCATCAATGACTCCGCGCTCATAGCGAGCGCTAAACTCTCTAGCCGTTATATCACCGATAGGTTTTTACCCGATAAAGCGATTGATTTGATTGATGAGGGGGCGGCCCAATTAAAAATGCAAATGGAATCAGAACCGGCCAAACTTTCTAGCGTGAAGCGCTCCATTCAAAGACTAGAAATGGAAAAACAAGCCTTTGAAATGGAAAACAAAGAGAGCAACCATAAACGCATGCAAGAAATCCTTAAAGAATTGAGCGATTTGAAAGAAGAAAAAATCCAATTAGAAGCGCAATTTGAAAACGAGAAAGAAGTGTTTAAGGAAATTTCACGCTTGAAAATGGAAATGGAAAGCTTGAAAAAAGAGGCTGAGAGGTTTAAACGCAATGGGGATTACCAGCAAGCGGGTGAAATTGAATACTCTAAAATCCCTGAAAACAAAAAGAAAGAAGAAGAATTGCAGCATAAATGGGAAGCGATGCAACAAAACGGGGCGTTATTGCAAAACGCTTTAACCGAAAACAACATCGCTGAGATCGTGAGCCAATGGACGCATATCCCGGTCCAAAAAATGCTCCAAAGCGAAAAAAATAGGGTTTTAAACATTGAAAGCGAATTGCAAAAAAGAGTGGTGGGGCAAGAAAAAGCAATCAAAGCGATCGCTAAAGCGATTAAAAGGAATAAGGCCGGGCTTAGCGATAGCAATAAACCCATAGGGAGTTTCCTCTTTTTAGGGCCAACAGGCGTGGGTAAAACCGAGAGCGCTAAAGCCTTGGCGCAATTCTTGTTTGATAGCGATAAAAATCTTATACGAATTGACATGAGCGAATATATGGAAAAGCACGCCATAAGCCGTCTTATTGGGGCCGCTCCTGGGTATGTGGGCTATGAAGAAGGCGGGCAATTGACCGAAGCGGTGCGCAGAAAGCCTTATAGCGTGGTGCTGTTAGATGAAGTGGAAAAAGCCCATCCGGATGTGTTTAACCTCTTGTTGCAAGTTTTAGATGAGGGGCATTTAACCGATAGTAAGGGCGTGAGGGTGGATTTCAAAAACACGATTTTGATTTTAACCAGCAATGTGGCTAGCGGCACGCTTTTAGAAGAGGATTTGAGTGAAGCCGATAAACAAAAAGCGATTAAAGAGAGCTTGAGGCAATTTTTCAAGCCGGAATTTTTAAACCGCCTAGATGAAATCATCTCCTTTAACGCCCTAGATAGTCATGCCATTATCAATATCGTGGGGATACTCTTTGAAAACATTCAAAAAAAAGCGCTTGAAAGGGGCATTAATATAACCCTAGACGAAAAAGCAAAAGAATTGATCGCAGAAGCGGGATTTGACAGATTTTATGGTGCTAGGCCCTTAAAGCGCGCGCTCTATGAAATGGTAGAAGACAAGCTCGCTGAACTCATTTTAGAAGATAAAATTAAAGAGAATGACAGCGTGGCGTTTGTGGTAGAAAATAACGAGATTGTGCCTAAGATTAAGTGAGGTTTTGTTATTCTAAAAAAAGATAAGAAATGATTATTTTTAAAAAAGGATTGAATGATGTTTGATAACACGCTTGTTAATCTCTTTGACACAGCACCTCTTTTAACTTCGCTTTTAGCCGGGATTTTAACTTTTTTAAGCCCTTGCGTGTTGCCTTTGATCCCGGCGTATATGTCTTATATTTCTCAAATTTCTTTAGAGGATATTAAAGATGGTAAGGCTAAAAGGGTTTCGGTTTTTTTAAAATCCTTGATGTTTGTGGTAGGGTTTTCGCTCGTGTTTTTGGGCGTGGGCATGTCTATGGCCAAGCTTATCCATAGCTTTTCGTTTTCCTGGGTGAATTATATCGCTGGGGGGATTGTGATTCTTTTTGGTTTGCATTTTTTGGGCGTGTTCCGTTTTGCATTTTTGTATAAAACTCAAAGCGTTCGTTTGGCGAGCAAATCTAATAGCATGCAACGCTTTTACCCCTTTCTTTTGGGCATGAGTTTCGCTTTGGGTTGGACGCCATGCATCGGGCCGATATTCACTTCCATAGTGATCATGAGCGCGAGTAAGGACGCTTATGGCTTAATCCTTATGGTGGTGTTTGTAATGGGCTTGGCGATCCCTTTTTTATTGGTGGCTTTAATGCTAGAAAGAGCGCTTTTGTTTTTAAGATCCTTAAAGAAATACAACCGTGCGATTGAAATCGTTTCAGGGTTGGTGCTTGTTTTAATGGGAATATTGATCATGACAAATTCTTTAGAAAGCCTGACTAACTTCTTGCAAAATTAGGAGGGTTTGATGCTGTTAAAAAATGCTTCGTTTTATGATGATTGGGTTTTAAAAAGAGCGGACATCCGCTTAAAAGATTCTCTCATTACAGAGATTGAAGAAAACTTAAGCCCTACCAACAACGAAGAAGTGATTGAGTGCGAAAAATTATTCGTGCTGCCAAGCTTCATTGATTTGAGCGTTATGAATTTGGAAGGTTATGAAAATTTAAAACAAAAGGCTTTTAAAGGGGGGGTAGGGTTACTCAACATTTTCAATGGCGATCAAAGCGGCATTAAAAATATTATGGCAATTAAAAACAACCAACTAGCCGACATCGCTACGCTTAAAAATAAAGGAGGGGAAATTTTAATCGCGCCATCTGACGCTTTTTTAGAACTCATCAGCCACTACGCCAAATCCTACAACTTGCCTCTTTTAATTTCTTTAGAAAATTCTTTTGAAACCCTAAATAGTGGGGAATTAGCCTATGAATTGGGGCAGAATTTTGTAGACAATGCGTTTGAAAACACGCGCTTGGTGCGTTTCATGGAAGTTTCTAGAGCGTTACAAATCCCCATGCTTTTAGATAAAGTGAATAGTATCACCACACTCAAACTCATCAAAGCCTTTAACGATTTGGGAGCGAAATTACAAGCCCAAACGCCCTTAAGCCATTTGATCTTAGATGAGAGCGTGTATGAAGATTATGAACCACGATTTAAAATCGCCCCTCCTTTAAGGGATAAGGAAGGTCAAAACGCCTTAAAAGAAGCTCTAAAAAATAACGAAATCGCCATGCTCACAAGCCTTCATGCTTCTAAAAATTCTAACGCACAGCTTTTTGAAGAAAGCGCATTTGGGTGCGAGAGCATAGAGGACGCTTTTAGCGTGGCTTATACATTTTTGGTTCAAAAAAAGGTTATCAGTTTCCAACAGCTCATTAAAGTCATGGCGATTAACCAAGCGAAGTTTTTAAAACTCAATGCAGGCGAGGTTAAAGAAAACCAATTAGCCAATTTGATGATTGTAGATCTAAACGCTCAAACAAGAGTGAGTAATCAAAATTCGCCCTTTTATGGTTTGGAATTGTATGGCGAAGTGCAAAGAATGATCTTAAAAGGGCAAACCACATTTATTAAGGAGAATGCATGCAAATCATAGGAGCGTCTTTAGTTTTTTTGTGTAATGAAAAATGCGAAGTGTTAGAAGATTGTGGCGTGGTCTTTGATGAAAAGATTGTTGAAATAGGCGATTATCAAAGCTTAACGCTTAAATACCCCCACTTAAAGGCGCAGTTTTTTGAAAATTCCGTTCTGTTGCCCGCTTTTATCAACGCGCACACCCATTTTGAATTTTCCAACAACAAGGCGAGTTTTGATTACGGGAGTTTTTCTAGTTGGTTAGGGAGCGTGTTGAACAATGGGGGGGCGATTTTAGAAAATTGCCAAGGGGCTATCCAAAACGCTATCATTACGCAATTAAAAAGCGGGGTGGGGAGCGTGGGGGCGATTTCTAACCACCTGATAGAAGTTAATTTGTTAAAAGAAAGCCCTTTGAATGCTGTCGTGTTTTTAGAGTTTTTAGGGAGCAGTTATTCTTTAGAAAAATTAAAGGCGTTTGAGGCCAAATTTAAAGAGTTAAAAGATTTGGAAGATGCAAAGCTTAAAGCGGCTCTCGCTGTGCATGCCCCTTATTCGGTCCAAAAAGACATGGCTTTAAGCGTGATCCAATTAGCCAAAGATTCACAAAGCCTGCTTTCTACGCATTTTTTAGAATCGCTTGAAGAATTAGAGTGGGTAGAAAATTCTAAAGGGTGGTTTGAAAATTTTTACCAGCATTTTTTAAAAGAGTCTCATTTTAAATCGCTCTATAAGGGCGCGAACGATTACATTGACATGTTTAAAGACACGCACACCTTATTTGTGCATAACCAGTTCGCTTCTTTAGAAGCGTTAAAAAGGATTAAATCTCAAGTCAAAAACGCTTTTTTAATCACATGTCCCTTTTCTAACCGCTTGTTGAGTGGGAAAGCGTTGGATTTAGAAAGAACCAAAGAAGCCGGTTTGAGCGTGAGCGTGGCCACTGATGGCTTGAGTTCTAACATTTCGCTGAGCCTTTTAGACGAATTAAGAGCGTTCTTGCTCACCCATAACATGCCGTTGTTGGAATTAGCTAAGATCGCTCTTTTAGGAGCGACTAGGCATGGGGCTAAAGCTTTAGCCTTAAATAATGGCGAGATAGAAGCCAATAAGAGGGCGGATTTGAGCGTGTTTAGTTTTAATGAAAAATTCATTAAAGAGCAAGCGATCTTGCAATTTTTATTGCATGCTAAAGAAGTGGAGCGCTTGTTTTTAGGGGGGAAAAGGGTGATCTAATTTGTTTTAAAGACAGAATGCGTTAAAATGGGAAATCTAAATCAATTAAGGAAAGAGTCAATGAAATTAGTTTTAGCCAAGAATACAAGAAAATCAGACGCTAAGAGCGTGGAATTAGAAGATTTGTACCGCAAATTTAGTGAAGACAAGCGTTCTATTTTCTATTTTGCCCCCACAAACGCCCATAAAGACATGCTCAAAGCGGTGGATTTTTTCAAAGAAAAAGGTCATACGGCTTATTTAGATGAGGTGAGGGTCAGCACTGATGAAAAAGATTTTCTTTATGAATTGCACATTATTTAAAGGCTTGTATTGAAAGTTTATATTGAAACCATGGGTTGTGCCATGAATTCTAGGGATAGCGAGCATTTACTAAGCGAACTATCCAAATTGGATTACAAAGAGACTGACGACCCTAAAATGGCGGATTTGATTTTAATCAACACTTGCAGCGTGCGCGAAAAGCCTGAACGGAAATTGTTTTCAGAAATCGGTCAATTCGCTAAAATCAAAAAACCCAACGCCAAAATCGGGGTTTGCGGGTGCACCGCAAGCCACATGGGAGCGGATATTTTGAAAAAAGCCCCAAGCGTGAGCTTTGTGTTAGGGGCTAGGAATGTGTCTAAAATCTCTCAAGTGATCCATAAAGAAAAGGCCGTTGAAGTGGCGATTGATTATGATGAAAGCATGTATGCGTTTGAATTTTTTGAAAAAAAGGCTCAAATCCGATCGTTATTAAACATCTCTATAGGTTGCGATAAGAAATGCGCTTATTGCATTGTCCCGCACACTAGGGGGAAAGAAATTTCTATCCCTATGGATTTGATTTTAAAAGAAGCTGAGAAATTGGCGAATAACGGCACTAAAGAGCTCATGCTTTTAGGGCAGAATGTGAATAATTACGGCGTTCGTTTCAGTAGCGAGCATGCGAAAGTGGATTTTAGCGATTTGTTGGATAAATTGAGCGAAATTTCAGGCATTGAAAGGATACGATTCACTTCGCCTCACCCCTTGCACATGAATGATGTATTTTTAGAACGCTTTGCCAAAAACCCTAAAGTGTGTAAGAGTATCCACATGCCCTTACAGAGTGGATCTAGCGCGGTGTTAAAGATGATGCGAAGAGGTTATAGTAAAGAGTGGTTTTTAAATCGGGTGGAGAGGTTAAAAGCCTTAGTGCCTGAAGTGGGCATTAGCACGGATATTATCGTGGGCTTTCCTAATGAGAGCGATAAGGATTTTGAAGACACAATGGAGGTGCTAGAAAAAGTGCGCTTTGACACGCTCTATAGTTTCATTTATTCCCCACGCCCTTTCACTGAAGCGGGAGCTTGGAAGGAGAGAGTGCCATTAGAGGTTTCATCTTCAAGGTTAGAGAGGTTGCAAAACAGGCACAAAGAAATTTTAGAAGAAAAAGCCAAGTTGGAAGTGGGTAAAACGCATGTGGTGTTGGTGGAAAATAGGCGTGAAATGGATAATCAAATCGTGGGTTTTGAAGGGCGCAGCGATACGGGGAAATTCATTGAAGTAACTTGTAAGGAAAAAAGAAATCCGGGCGAGCTTGTAAAAGTGGAGATTGTTTCTCATTCCAAAGGGCGCTTGATAGCGGCCATCAAAGGCAACTAATCAAAATAACCAATGAAGAGCGGGTTTAAAGGCGAGAATTGAGCTTAAAATTTTTCAGGAAAAATATCATTTTAAAGGTTGTCCCACGCTTGGCGTTTGGAGTCCTTTGGTTGTTGCATAAAACTTGTAAAAACCGCTATTTTTTAGCTCAAAATTTAAAAGAAAAACCCTTTATTGTAAGCTGTTGGCATGGGGAGCTTGGCATGATCGGGTTTGCGTATTTAAGGCTTCAAAAACCTTCTGTTTATGTGATCGCAAGCCAGCATTTTGATGGCTCTATTGCGGCGGGTTTGTTTGAAAGCTTTGGTTTTAAAAACATTAGAGGCTCTAGCAAAAAAGGGGGGGTTAAGGTTTTGATAGAGGGGCTTAAACGATTGAAAGAAGGTTGCGATGTCGCTATCACTCCTGATGGCCCTAAAGGCCCACGACACAGCATAGCGGATGGGGTGATCGCTTTAGCTCAAAAATCAGGCGTGGGGATTAGCACTTGTCGGGTGGTTTGTAAAAACGCATGGCGGTTGAACACTTGGGATCAATTTGAAATCCCTAAGCCTTTTAGCGAAGTGCATTATTACATGCTAGAATCGGTAATCATCCCTAAAGAATGGGAACTTTCAAGGGCTAAAGAATATTTAAAGACGCGCATGGATTCTGTTGGGTTTGAAGAACCTCAAAGGGGTTTGGGTGCTTAAGGGGTTAAAAAAAGCGTTTAAAGAGAGGTTTTGCTCTCAAGTGTATATCTCTTTTAATGTGGATCACAATCTTTTATCCACTCAAATTTTAAGGGTCAAAAACCACCGCATTAAAGAGAATTTTTTTAAAACTTTTGAGACTAAAGTGGAAACAAAAAACGGCGAAGTCCCCATTCAAGCCTTAAAAATCGCCAGAACTTATAGCCAAAAATACCCCTACACTTATTTTAGCGCGATGAGTAAAGCTAAAGAGGTTTTATGCGAAAAGCAGGCGTTTGAACAAATCAAACAAGAAAATCAAGATTATCATGCTTGTGAAGTCAATCAAAAGTATTGCGTTTATGTGGAATCTAAGGATTTTTTAAAGGATTTCAAGCGTTTTAAAATCCAGGATGTGGATTTTTTGTTTTCGCCTTTTAGCCTTATTTATGATTTTGTGCGCGATAATTTAGAAAACAAGCCGTTGTTGTATCTGCTTTTAGAGCGTTCAAGGTTTTATTTTTTGATTGCGGATAAAAAAGAGATTTTTTTAGCCAAATCCGTGTTTTTAGAAGAGCAACCTGAAGAGTTTATAGAGGGCAAAGAAGAAGATTCTATGGGAATGGATAATGAAGCTGTGAATTTATTTTTGAGCGAAATCCAAGAAGATATTGACAGCCTTGAAGAAGCGATAGGCCTAGACAGCAGTAAGGATAATAGCGAAAAAATAACAGAGGACGCTTATAGTTTGATTGAAGGCATGACGAATATCCCCTTAATTGCAGATGTTTTGCAAGAGGGATTGCGCAGCGTCTATCATTCTAGAGAGATAGACTTTGTAGAAAAAGTGGTTGTTTTAGACAGCTGTCAAATCCACCACAAAGCGTTAATGCATTTGCAAGAAACTTTGATGATAGAAGTGGATAGGCTTGATTTTTCTTTAGTGGAGCGCTTGAACATTTTAGCGCGCATGGAGAATGAAAAGCATGCGTTTTAGCTATATTGAGCCAAGAGCGAAATACCTTATCAGCAAGCTTTCTAAAATTTGGGTTTTTTACATTTTTTTATCTTTTGTGGTGATAGTGGGGTTAGTGTGGTTTATGCACAACGCTATTAAAAGCGCTCAAGACAACGCATCCAGTTTGACGATCCAAGAAAAGCTTTACCGTCATGAAATCAGCCGCTTGCAGTTAAAGACTGATGAAACCTTAAAACTCATTAAAGAAGCTAAAAAGCGTTTGAATTATAACGATGATATACGAGATGTTTTGCAAGGGCTTTTGAATATTGTGCCGGATTCCATCACTATTAATAGCATTGAAATAGACCAGCAAAGCGTGGTGGTTAGTGGTAAAACACCTTCTAAAGAAGCCTTTTATTTTTTGTTTCAAAACAAACTAAACCCCATGTTTGATTATTCTAGGGCGGAATTTTTCCCCTTAAGCGACGGGTGGTTTAATTTTGTTTCCACCAACTTTTCTAATTCCTTACTGATAAAAAACCCGGAGTCTATTAAATGAAACCATTGCATTTTTCACACCTGGACAGAGAGCAATCAGGCGATGTGGGTTTTATCATTAAAAACCTTATTTTTTTAGGGGTTTTTTCCTTATTGGGTTGGCTCAATACCGAGTATTTTCTATGGCCTAACATGTTAGAATTAAAAAAAATCCTTTTAGAAGAAAATCGTAAAAAAAGCGTTTTAGAATACGCGCAAAGGCATTTTGAAACAGCTCTAGCAAACTATCGCAATCAAAAAGAGACCAGCGAATCTTTGTTAAAGATTTTTAATGATGAAGAGTCCAGGCGGATCTTAGAAAAGATCTTAAAAAAATGTTTTGACGCCTATAAAATCAAACCCTTGCTCTCTCAAAATCCCTCCCAAAAAACCCAATTTTTTATCATGGCCAGAGCGAGCGAATTAGAAAAGACCTATCTTTTTTTCACCCTAATCAACAAGTATTTACCGAGCGCTCAAAGCCAATTGCCCTTAAAAATTTCTAAAGATGATGAAGGGCTGTTGGTGCAATTTAGCGTGAGTATTGATCTCCAATAGGATAGGGGTAGTTTAATGCAAGATTTTGATTTCAGTTTTAATTCTAAGGCATGCGAGGGTTGTGGGGCAAAGTGTTGCGTGGGGGAAAGCGGGTATATTTTTTTGAATATCCAAGAAATGCAACAAATTAGCGCTTTTTTAAAATTAGAATTAGAAGAATTCAGTCAAAAATACGTTAAAAAGGTGGGGTATAAGTTCTCTTTACTAGAAAAAGACGCTAAAGAGTTGGGTTTGGCGTGCGTGTTTTTGGATTTGGAGACAAAAAAATGCCAGATTTATAGTGTGCGCCCTAAACAATGCCAAACTTTTCCTTTTTGGGAGAGCGTGAAAACTTTCTCTAAAGAGCAAAAAAAGGCTTTTTGCCAAAGCTGTCCGGGCATCACACAAAAAACCAAAGAAACTAAAGTGCGCTAAAATTCATTATAGTGACACAAAAAGGAAATAAAATAATGGATATTCCAATAAAGAAAAGATTTTTAGCAAATATATTGCTTTTTAGCTTGTTTTACCTTAAGGCTGAAACCCTTTCAGAAGACCATCAAATCCTATTGAGTTCAGACGCTTTCCATAGAGGGGATTTTGCCGCCGCTCAAAAAGGGTATATGAATCTTTACAAGCAAACCAATAAAGTGGTGTATGCTAAAGAAGCGGCCATTTCAGCGGCGAGTTTAGGGGACATTAAAACCGCTATGCATTTAGCCATGCTCTATCAAAAAATCACCAATAATCGTAACGATGTTTCTATCAATAAGATTTTAGTGGATGGCTATGCGCAAATGGGGCAGATTGATAAGGCGATTGAACTATTACACAAAATCCGTAAAGAAGAAAAGACCATAGCCACAGACAATGTGTTAGGGACTTTGTATTTGACTCAAAAGCGTTTGGATAAGGCTTTCCCGTTGTTGAATAAGTTTTATAACCAAGTGCATGATGAAGACAGCCTAGAAAAACTCATTACGATCTATTTTTTGCAAAACCGCAAAAAAGAAGGCTTGGATTTGTTGCAATCTCATATAGACAGGTATGGTTGCTCAGAGCAATTGTGCCAAAAAGCGCTCAACACCTTCACGCAATTTAACGAGCTTGATTTGGCTAAAACAACTTTCGCTCGTTTGTATGAAAAAAACCCTATTGTTCAAAACGCCCAATTTTACATAGGGGTATTAATCTTGTTAAAAGAGTTTGATAAGGCCCAGAAAATCGCAGAATTATTCCCCTTTGACAGGCGCTTATTGCTAGACTTATACACCGCACAAAAAAAATTCGATCAAGCTTCCAAACAGGCTTCTTTAATCTATCAAGAAAGAAAAGACCCTAAATTCTTAGGCTTAGAGGCGATTTATCATTATGAAAGCTTGAGCGCGAATAAGAAAAAACTCACCAAAGAAGAGATGCTGCCCATTATTCAAAAATTAGAGCAAGCCACCAAAGAGCGCCAGCAAATCCTCGCTAAAACTAAAGATAAAGAGGACGCGCAAGACGCTTTCTTCTATAATTTCTTAGGGTATTCCTTAATAGATTATGACATGGACATTAAAAGGGGTATGGATCTTGTGAGGAAAGCCTTAGCGTTGGATTCTAACTCAGTGCTTTATTTGGATTCTTTAGCATGGGGTTATTACAAGTTAGGGAATTGCTTGGAGGCTAAAAAAATTTTTTCTAGCATCGCTAAAGAGTCTATCCAAGCCGAACCCGAATTGAAAGAACACAATAAGATCATTCAAGAATGCAAGAAATAGGGATTTTAGAAAATTTACAAAAAAGCTTAGCCTTAAAAGAGGGCATGCTTTCTTATGAAATGCTGGGTAAAAGCCTGTCGTATAACCCTTACTTGCCTAGAGTCATTCCTCAAACCAAAGATTGTGTTTTTGTAACCCCTGATGAGGTTTTAGAAAAGCTTTTGAAAGAAAACACCCACACCGATTGCGTCATTGTCAATTTCAAAGGATTATACGAAATAGGTGTGCCAAGCGTGTTTGATTTAGAAGTTTTAGGGTTATTGCGCCGCCATGCGAACTCTTTGATTGTCCATCAGGATCTTTTCATCAGCCATTACCAGCTTTTAGAATCCCTTGTTCAAGGCTCTGATGGGGTCATTTTAGATGAAGAGCTTTTGAAAGAAGATTTAAAGGGCATGGTAGAATTTTCTTGGCGTTTGGGCTTAGGCGTGTTTGTAGAAACCCACAAACAAGACTACACCCATTTAAAAGATTTAGGGGTTTTAGGCGTGCTAGAAAATAGCCCCTATTCTTATAATCAAAAAAAAAATAGTCTTTTTAGATTGAATTTTAAGCTAATTTAGAGTAAAAATCGTATTCAAACTTTTTAAAAGGAGTTAGTCATGTCATTATTGGTGAATGATGAATGTATTGCGTGCGATGCTTGCAGAGAAGAATGCCCTAGTGAGGCGATTGAAGAGGGCGATCCCATTTATAATATTGATCCAGACAGATGCACAGAGTGTTACGGGTATGATGATGATGAGCCTCGTTGCGTGAGCGTATGCCCTGTAGATGCGATTTTACCGGATCCTAACAATGCAGAGAGCAAAGAGGAATTGAAATACAAATATGAAAGCTTAAAAGAGCAAGATTAAAGGCTAGCAATGGCTAAAATCACAACCGTGATTGATATAGGCTCTAATTCAGTGCGTTTGGCAGTCTTTAAAAAGACGAGCCAGTTTGGGTTTTACTTGCTTTTTGAGACTAAGTCTAAGGTTAGGATTTCAGAGGGTTGTTATGCGTTTAATGGAATCTTACAAGAAATCCCCATGCAAAGAGCCACTAAAGCCTTGAGCGAATTTAAAGAAATCGCCCTCAAATACAAAAGCAAAAAAATCTTGTGCGTAGCGACCTCAGCGGTGCGCGATGCCCCTAATCGGTTAGAGTTTGTAGCGAGGGTGAAAAAGGCTTGTGGTTTGCAAATCAAAATCATTGATGGGCAAAAAGAAGCGCTCTATGGTGGGATCGCGTGTGCGAATTTGTTGCATAAAAATTCAGGGATCACGATAGATATTGGAGGGGGTAGCACCGAGTGCGCGTTGATTGAAAAAGGCAAGATTAAGGATTTAATCTCGCTTGATGTTGGGACGATCCGCATTAAAGAAATGTTTTTAGACAAAGCCTTAGATGTCAAATTGGCTAAAGCCTTTATCCAAAAAGAAGTCTCTAAACTGCCCTTTAAGCACAAAAATGCCTTTGGGGTGGGGGGGACGATTAGAGCGTTGAGTAAGGTATTGATGAAACGCTTTTGTTACCCTATTGATTCTTTGCATGGCTATGAAATAGATGCGCATAAAAATTTAGCGTTCATTGAAAAAATCGTCATGCTCAAAGAAGATCAATTACGGCTTTTAGGGGTGAATGAAGAGCGTTTGGATAGTATCAGGAGTGGGGCGTTGATTTTATCAGTCGTTTTGGAGCATTTAAAAACTTCTTTGATGATCACTAGTGGGGTAGGAGTGAGAGAAGGCGTGTTTTTGAGCGATTTATTACGAAACCATTACCATAAATTCCCCCCCAATATCAACCCCTCTCTCATCTCTTTAAAAGATCGCTTTTTGCCCCATGAAAAGCACAGCCAAAAAGTCAAAAAAGAATGCGTGAAATTGTTTGAAGCCTTATCGCCTTTGCATAAAATAGATGAAAAATACCTTTTCCATTTAAAGATTGCTGGGGAATTAGCGAGCATGGGTAAGATTTTAAGCGTCTATTTAGCCCACAAGCACAGTGCGTATTTCATTTTAAACGCTTTGAGTTATGGCTTTAGCCACCAGGATAGAGCGGTCATTTGCTTATTGGCGCAATTCAGCCATAAAAAAATCCCTAAAGACAACGCTATCGCCCACATTAGCGCGATGATGCCAAGCCTTTTAACCTTACAATGGCTGAGCTTTATCCTTTCTTTAGCCGAAAATTTGTGCTTAACAGACAGCCATCATCTAAAATACACGCTAGAAAAAAACAAGCTTGTGATCCATTCCAATGATACGCTTTACTTGGCTAAAGAGATGCTCCCCAAACTCGTTAAGCCCATTCCTTTGACGATAGAGTTTGCTTGAAAATAGCGATCGTCAGGCTTTCAGCGCTCGGAGATATTATCGTGAGCGCGGTATTTTTAGCACTGATTAAAGAGCGTTTCACTGACGCTCAAATAGAATGGTTCGTGGATGAAAGATTTGGCGCGATTTTAGAGCATTCCCCTTATATTGATAAATTACACCCCATCGCTTTAAAAAGCACGCTCAAAACCTTTAACCCTTTGAAGATTTTCAAACTTTTTAAAAATTTAAGGGCTTATGAATACGATATAATCATTGACATGCAAGGCCTAGTCAAATCCGCTCTCATCACTCAAATGTTAAAAGCCCCTAAAAAAGTCGGCTTTGATTACGCTTCGGCTAGGGAGGGTTTGAGCGCGTTTTTTTACTCGCAAAAAGTCTCTATCGCTTATGATGAGCCTATTTTAAAGCGCAATTTCACGCTCCTTTCTCAAGCCCTAAACTTGCCCAAAAAAGAAATTTCAAAAGAAATTTCACAGGGTTTAAGCTCTAGGGCTAAAGCGTTTTCTTACCAGCCTTCTCCAAAAATCAACGCATTAAACTTGAATGAAAATAAACCAAAAATCCTTTTTGTTTTAGAAACTTCTAAAATCAATAAAACTTACCCCACAGAGCGTTTTAAAGAATTAGCGTTAATGTTAGAAAATTTTCAAATTTGCTTGTTGTGGCATGCTGATGAAGAGAAAGCCATTACGCTTTATCATGCTTTAAAACACCAGTGCGATGTGTTATTGCTCCCTAAACTCACCTTAAACGAGGTTAAGGCGTTGCTCTTTAAAATGGATGTGATTATTGGGGGCGATACGGGTATCACGCATTTAGCATGGGCGTTGCAAAAAGCCAGCATCACCCTTTATGGCAACACGCCCATGGAGCGTTTTAAATTAGAAAGCCCGATCAATGTTTCGCTCACCGGTAATTCAAACGCCAGCTATCATAAAAAGGATTTTTCTATCCAAAACATAGATCCTAAAAAAATCAAAGAATGCGTTTTAAACGTTTTAAAGGAAAAAGAATGACTTATAAAGAACGACTCATACACGAAAAAATATTGAACAAAGACGACAGGGGTTTGAAAACGGAATTATGCATTTTGAGTATTCTTATCGTGGAATCTTTAGTGAATATTCTAGGGTTTATGTTGGCTAAAATGCCTCATTTTTGGTTTTTGAGGTGCATTAAGGCTTTAGCGTGGCTGATGAAAACCTTTGATAGGCGCCGTTATTTTGACGCTAAAGCCAATTTGGATTTTGTGTTTGGGGATTCTAAAAGCGAAGAAGAGAAAAAACGAATCATTAAAAAGGGGTATGAAAATTTTGCTTTCATTATTTTAGAAACCATTAGAGTGATCTTTATCCCTAAAGATGAATACGACGCTCGTTTCACGCTCATCAATGAAGAAAATGTGTGGAAATCTTTAAACAAGGAAGGCCAAGCGATCACTTTATGCATGCATTTTGGCTATTGGGAAGCGGTAGGCACGACTTTAGCGCAATATTATGAAAATTATGGTAGGGGGTGTTTGGGGCGTTTGACTAAATTTGCCCCTATCAATCACATGATCATGAGCAGGCGAGAGGCGTTTGGGGTGCGTTTTGTCAATAAAATAGGAGCGATGAAAGAACTCATTAAAATGTATAATCAAGGCAATGGCCTTGTGGGGATTTTAGTGGATCAAAGTGTCGTGCCTAAAGATGGGGTGGTGGTGAAATTCTTTAATAAAGACGCTACGCACACCACGATCGCCTCTATTTTATCGCGCCGCTACAATATAGACATCCAGCCGGTATTCATTGATTTTAATGACGATTATTCGCATTACACAGCGACCTATTACCCAAGTATCCGCTCTCAAATCACTGACAACGCGCAAAACGATATTTTAGAATGCACGCAAGCCCAAGCGAGTTTGTGCGAAGAGGTGATTAGAAACCATCCGGAAAGTTATTTTTGGTTCCACAGGCGTTTTAAAAGCACCCACCCTGAAATTTATCAAAGATAGGGTTTTGAGTGGAATGATAAAAATTAAAAAATGCTAAAATGCATTTTTTAAAAATAAATAGTAAAGAGCTTGATTTTAATCAAACGATAATTTCTTAAGGCGGTATTCTTGGGTTAGGGGGATTTTAAGGGGGAGAATTATTTCAAAATACCCCCCTATCCCCTTAAGAAAATGAGTTTTACTATAAAAATAAAGTTAAAAATCCCATTTTTTAAAAAAGTTAAAAAGTTTTAGTTATACCACTCAATGCGAACAAGAGTGGTATTTTTCTAAAAATTCTTTTTTAAAATTCAAAAACCGCTTTTCTAAAATGGCATTTCTGGCGTTTTTAACCAGCTCTAAATAAAAATGCAAATTGTGCAAGCTGGCTAAACGAGCGTAGATGAGTTCTTTAGCCCTAAAGAGATGGTGCAAATAGGCTTTAGAATAACGCTTGCAAGCATAACATGCACAATTTTCTTCAATAGGGGTATTATCCAATTTATAGGGCGCGTTTTTGATAGAAATTTTGCCAGAATGCGTGAAAAGGGTGGCGTTTCTGGCGTTTCTAGTGGGCATCACGCAATCAAACATATCCACCCCTAAACTGATAGCGTCTAGGATATTTTCAGGCGTGCCTACGCCCATTAAGTAGCGAGGCTTGTCTTTGGGGAGCAAGGGGGCGGTGTGCGCGATGGTTTCTAGCATTTCATCAGCGCTTTCCCCCACCGCTAAACCGCCTATAGCATAGCCATCAAAACCCTCATGCGTTAATCCCACGCTAAGGCTGCGCATTTTCAGATGCGTCCCGCCCTGGATAATGGCAAAAAGGTTGTTGTTGGGGCGGTTTTTTTCTTTGTGGTATTCTAGGCTGAGATTCGCCCATTTAGCGCTTCTTTTAATGGATTCTTCAAGGCGTTTTAAGGGAGCGGGCAAGCCCACTAAATCGTCTAAAACCATCATAATATCGCTATTCAAAGAATATTGAATGTCCAAAACTTTAGCGGGCGTGAATAGATGCTTGCTCCCATCAATATGGGATTTAAAAATGATCCCGTCTTCTTGCAATTTGACATTATCGCTCAAACTGAAGGCTTGAAACCCTCCGCTATCGGTTAAAAAACTCCCATGAAATTGAGCGAAACGATGCAAACCCCCTAATTGTTCAACCACTTTCTCGCCCGGCCTTAAATACATGTGATAGGTGTTGGCTAAAATGAGTTTAGCGCCTAAAATTTCTTGCGCATCTGTAGCGTCTAAAGATTTGATGCAGCCTTGCGTGCCTACGGGCATGAAAACGGGTGTCTCTACTTGAGAATGAGCTAAATTCAAAACGCCAGCTCGCGCGTTATCATCAACAGCTTGGAGTTGAAAATCCATCGTTTAAGCCTTAATCTTGGATATAATGGCGTAATCATTTTTTAGGAAGTTTGGAATTGAAGAAAATCGCCCTTATTTTAGATGGCATTGTAGCAAAAAATTTTTTAGACTTGGTGCTAAGGCATTATTCTAATCATAATTTTTATATAGTGGTTGTCAAAGATGAGAGCCTTATCCCTAAAAACTACCCGAGCACTTTCGCTTTTCATTGTTTTGATGCGACTTCTAGTTTCAGGCTTTTGCAGGTGTTAAATGATGAGGTGAGCGATGCGTTTTTAATCATACAAGATTTTAAAGAACAGCGCATCATTCATAAAATCATTCAAACCCATTTCAAACGCATGCGCGTGGTTTTGAGCGTGAAAAAAGATGGTGAAAAAACTTTAGAGAATAATGAAGAAAATAAAGATGAAAAGCTTATTTTGATTGATGAATTTGAAGTTTTAGCCAATAAATTCATTTCTCGTTTGCCTAATATCCCTAGCACCCCTAGAGAATTTGGGTTAGGCAAGGGCGAGATCATGGAGATTGATGTGCCTTTTGGGAGCATTTTTGCTTATAGGCATATTGGCTCTATCAGGCAAAAAGAATACAGGATTGTAGGGCTTTATCGCAACGATGTTTTGTTGCTCTCCACTAAATCTTTGGTTATCCAGCCACGAGACATTCTTTTAGTGGCGGGCAATCCGGAAATTTTAAACGCGGTGTACCATCAAGTCAAAAGCAATGTGGGGCAGTTCCCAGCCCCCTTTGGTAAGAGCATTTATTTATACATTGATATGCGTTTGCAGAACAGAAAAGCGATGATGCGCGATGTGTATCAAGCCTTGTTTTTGCACAAACATTTAAAGAGCTACAAGCTCTACATTCAGGTTTTACACCCCACTAGCCCTAAGTTTTATCATAAATTTTTATCGCTAGAAACCGAAAGCATTGAAGTGAATTTTGATTTTTATGGGAAAAGTTTTATCCAAAAACTCCATGAAGACCACCAGAAAAAAATGGGCCTAATCGTGGTAGGCAGAGAGCTTTTTTTATCCAAAAAACACCGAAGAGCCTTGTATAAAACAGCCACCCCGGTTTATAAAACCAACACTTCTGGCCTGTCTAAAACCTCTCAAAGCGTGGTGGTGTTGAATGAAAGCTTGGATATTAATGAGGACATGTCTTCAGTGATCTTTGATGTGTCTATGCAAATGGATTTGGGCTTGTTGCTCTATGATTTTGACCCTAACAAGCGCTATAAAAACGAGATTGTCAATCATTATGAAAATTTAGCCAACACGCTCAACCGCAAGATTGAGATTTTCCAAACCGATATTAGAAATCCTATCATGTATCTCAATTCTTTAAGAAATCCCATTTTGCATTTCATGCCTTTTGAAGAGTGTATCACGCAAACGCGCTATTTGTGGTTTTTATCCACTAAAGTGGAAAAATTAGCGTTTTTAAACGATGATCACCCTCAAATTTTTATCCCTGTAGCGGAGTGAAAGAATGCAAGAAATCTTAATCCCTTTAAAAGAAAAAAGCTATAAAGTGTTTTTAGGGGAACTGCCTGAAATAGAATTGAAACAAAAAGCGCTCATCATTAGCGATAGCATCGTGGCCGGGTTGCATTTATCGTATTTATTAGAGCGCTTGAAAGCCTTAGAAGTCAGAGTGTGCGTGATAGAGTCCGGGGAAAAATACAAAAACTTCCATTCGTTAGAGCGGATTTTAAACAACGCCTTTGAAATGCAATTAAACCGCCATTCTTTAATGATAGCCCTTGGTGGGGGAGTCATAAGCGATATGGTGGGGTTTGCGAGCAGTATTTATTTCAGGGGGATTGATTTTATTAATATCCCTACGACTTTACTCGCTCAAGTGGATGCGAGCGTGGGGGGGAAAACAGGGATCAACACGCCTTATGGCAAGAATTTAATCGGATCGTTCCACCAGCCTAAAGCGGTTTATATGGATTTAGCTTTTTTAAAAACCCTTGAAAAAAGGGAATTTCAAGCAGGGGTGGCTGAAATCATTAAAATGGCGGTGTGTTTTGATAAAAACTTGGTAGAAATATTGGAAATGAAGGATTTAAAAGATTGTTTAGAAGAAGTGGTTTTCCAAAGCGTCAGTATCAAAGCTCAAGTCGTTGTTCAAGATGAAAAAGAGCAAAATATCAGAGCTGGGTTGAACTATGGGCATACCTTTGGGCATGCGATAGAAAACGAGACCAATTACGAGCGATTTTTGCATGGCGAAGCGATCGCTATTGGCATGCGCATGGCTAATGATTTATCCCTTTCTTTAGGCATGCTCACTTTAAAAGAATACGAACGCATAGAAAATTTATTGAAAAAATTTGATTTGATATTTAATTACCAAATCACAGATATTCAAAAATTTTACGAACGCTTGTTTTTGGATAAAAAAAGCGAGAATAAGACAATCAAATTCATTCTGCCTAAAGGCGTTGGAGCGTTTGAGATTGCCTCTCATATCCCTAAAGAAACGATTTTAAAGGTGTTAGAAAAATGGCATTAAGGGTATTGTTATTCTTTTGTTTTTTGTTTTTGCAAGCAGAAGATAAGAGCCAAGAATTATCCTCTATACAAAAACAAATGGCTTTGGTGGATAAAAAACTCGCCAAAGACGATAACGTGTGGTTGAAAAAATTTGAAAACTACAAGATTTACAACCAAATTTATACCGAAAAAGAGAGCGTGAGGCAGGAATTAAGGCGCTTAAAAAACAAAAAAAGCAAGGATTTATTAAAGATTAGCACCTTGGAGCATACCTTAAAGGCTTTAGAGTCCCAGCAAAAAATGTTTGAAAGCTATGGGGTCAATCCTTTTAAGGACTTGATAGAGCGCCCCAATATCCCCAATATCCCTAATATCGCTAACCCTATTGCGATCATTGATGGCATTTCTTTCATCAAGAGCATGCGTTTAAAGCATGAAAATCTTAAAAATAACCAGACTTCTTTAGGAGAAGTTTTAAAGCTTTTAGATCAAAAACACCAGCTTTTAAATCAGTGGCATGCTTTGGATAAAAGCGCGAAACTAAGCGATGAGATTTATCAAACTCAAGCCAAACGCTTAGAATTGCAAGGGGCTCAAAACATTCTAAAAACCACGATCGGGATTTTTCAAAAAGACAGCGATGAAGCCATAAGCATTGTTAAATCTCAAGTTAAAAACCAGCTTTTTAAATTGGTTTATGTGTTTTTAGCGGCCCTTTTGAGCGTGGTGTTTGCTTGGATTTTAAAAATCATTTCCAGTAAATACATTGAAAATAATGAGCGCGTCTATACCGTGAATAAAGCCATTAACTTCGTGAATGTGAGCATGATCGTTTTAATCTTTCTTTTTTCTTATTTAGAAAACGTTACTTACTTGGTCACGGTTTTAGGCTTTGCGAGCGCGGGTTTAGCGATTGCGATGAAGGATTTGTTCATGAGCTTGCTCGGGTGGTTTATTATTTTGATTGGAGGGAGCGTGCATGTGGGCGATAGGGTGCGTATCGCTAAGGGGACGGATATTTTTATTGGCGATGTGTTGGATATTTCTATGTTGCACATTACGATTTTAGAAGACGTAACCTTTACCACTTATACGAACAACAGGAGAGCGGGCCGGATTATTTTTGTGCCTAATAATTATATTTTCACCACCATGTTTGCTAATTACAGCCATTTTGGGATGAAAACGGTTTGGGATGGGGTGGATTTTTGCATTACATTTGATTCTGATTTTAAAAAAGCTTCTAAAATTGCACTCAACATCGCTACAGAATTGTCTAAAGAATACACGGATATTACCTATAAACAGCTCAATAAAATGCGCGACCGGTATTCTTTAAGGAGTTTGAGTGTGAAGCCTCGATGCTTTTTGATGCCTGAAAATAACGGGATAAAAATCTCGGTGTGGTATCAAACCAATTCGTATGCGACCATGTCTTTAAGGAGCAAGATTGTGGCTGAAATCGTTGAAGCTTTTTTGAAAGAAGAAAATATCCATATCGCTTATACGACCAGCAAGTTGCTTAAAGTGGATGCTGACGCCTTAGGCGATGGTTTTGGGAATAAAAGGGAACAAAAATGAAAAAAGTCTATTTTAAAACTTTTGGGTGCAGGACGAATCTTTTTGACACGCAAGTGATGGGCGAGAATTTAAAGGATTTTAGCGCGACTTTAGAAGAACAAGAAGCCGATATTATTGTGATCAATTCTTGCACCGTAACCAATGGGGCCGATAGCACGGTAAGGAGTTACGCTAAAAAAATGGCGCGATTGGATAAGGAAGTGCTATTTACCGGCTGTGGGGTGAAAACTCAAGGCAAAGAGCTTTTTGAAAAAGGGTTTTTAAAGGGCGTTTTTGGGCATGACAATAAAGAAAAGATTAACGCGCTTTTACAAGAAAAAAAGCGTTTTTTCATAGATGACAATTTAGAAAACAAGCACTTAGACACCACGATGGTGAGCGAGTTTGTGGGAAAAACCAGGGCGTTTATCAAGATCCAAGAAGGCTGTGATTTTGATTGCAATTATTGCATTATCCCAAGCGTGAGAGGGAGGGCTAGGAGTTTTGAAGAGAGGAAAATTTTAGAGCAAGTGGGCCTTTTATGCTCTAAAGGCGTTCAAGAAGTGGTTTTAACCGGCACCAATGTGGGGAGCTATGGGAAAGACAAAGGAAGCAATATCGCAAGATTGATTAAAAAATTAAGCCAGATCGCTGGATTAAAACGCATAAGGATTGGGAGCTTAGAACCTAATCAAATCAACGATGAATTTTTAGAGCTTTTAGAAGAGGATTTTTTAGAAAAACATTTGCATATCGCTTTACAGCACAGCCATGATTTCATGCTAGAGAGGATGAATCGAAGAAACCGCACTAAGAGCGATAGGGAATTATTAGAAACAATCGCTTCTAAGAATTTTGCTATTGGCACGGATTTTATTGTAGGGCATCCGGGCGAGAGCGGAAGCGTTTTTGAAAAAGCGTTTAAAAATTTAGAAAGCTTGCCTTTAACGCACATCCACCCTTTTATTTACAGCAAACGAAAAGACACCCCCTCTAGTTTGATGGCTGATAGCGTGAGCTTGGAAGATTCTAAAAAGCGTTTGAATGCGATTAAAGATCTGATTTTTCATAAAAATAAGGCGTTCAGGCAATTGCAACTCAAGCTTAATACGCCCCTAAAAGCCTTAGTGGAAGCGCAAAAAGACGGCGAATTTAAAGCCTTAGATCAATTTTTCAACCCCATTAAGATCAAAAGCGATAAGCCTTTAAGGGCTAGTTTTTTAGAAATCAAAGAGTATGAAATTAAGGAGAGGGAAAACCATGCCGTTTTCTAAATTTTTAGAAAACCTCACCGCTCCCTTTAAACGCATCAAAAACCGCTCGCTTGTTTTGGCGTTAGGGTTTTTGATCCTTACTTTTTGCTTGCTTCTTTTTTTAATTTTAAGCGATGTTTCTAGGCTCATATCGGGTAAGGACTTTTTTTATGTGATCCAATCCCACCCTAAGCAAACTCTAATTGAAGATGAAAATTATTTTTATGCTAGCAAGGGTCTTTATAAAACCAACAAAGAAGCCTTTTTAAGAGCCTATAAAATCCCAGAAAGCATGCCCATAGAAAAACGAGAAAATTTAAGCAAGGGTTCTAAAATGAATTTAGCGTTGCTTTTTTTCATCTCTAGCATGCTTTTTGGGATCTTTTGGCGCTTGCCCAAACGATTGGACACTAAAATGAGTTTAGAAAGCGCGACTAAAAACGAATTAGAAAATGCATTCCAGCGATACGATGCGCTAGGGGTGCGTTTTGAAGATATTGCAGGAGTGGATGAAGTCAAAGAAGAATTACTAGAAGTGATAGATTATTTAAAAAACCCTAAAAAATACCAGGATTTAGGGATTTTTCTCCCTAAAGGCGTGCTTTTAATCGGGCCTCCTGGAGTGGGGAAAACCATGATCGCTAAAGCCTTAGCGAGTGAAGCCAGAGTGCCGTTTTTTTACGAAAGCGGGAGCGCGTTTTCTCAAATTTATGTGGGGGCTGGGGCTAAAAAAGTGCATGAACTTTTCATGCATGCTAAAAGGCATGCCCCCTCTATTATTTTTATTGATGAAATTGACGCTTTGGGTAAGGCTAGGGGAGGGCATAGGAGCGATGAAAGAGAGGCCACGCTCAATCAGCTTTTAACCGAAATGGATGGGTTTTTGCAAAACGATGAGGTGGTGGTGATAGGAGCGACTAACCAAATGGAAGTGATGGATGAAGCGCTATTAAGGAGCAAGCGTTTTGATCGGCGCATTTTCATTTCTTTACCGGATTTACTAGAAAGGCAGAGCATTTTAGAAAAGCTGTTAGAAAACAAAAAGCACGCACTCAATTATCTTAAGATCGCTAAAATTTGCGTGGGTTTTAGCGGGGCGATGTTAGCGACTTTGATCAATGAAAGCGCTCTAAACGCCCTAAAACACCAACGAAACGAAATCACTGAGAGCGACATTTTAGAAGTGAAAGACAAGATCGCTTACGGCAAGAAAAAGCCCCAAACCTTAGATGAAAACCAAAAGGAATTAGTCGCTTTGTATCAAAGCGCGAAAGCCTTAAGCGCGTATTGGCTAGAAATTGAATTTGATAAAGCGCCAATATTAGGGGAATTTATCGCTTTTAATGAAAATAAAATCCATAGCGAGAGTGAGATTAAAAATTACATTAAAGTGTATTTGAGCGGGACGATTATTTTAGAGTTGCTCTATAAGGAGCGTTATAGTTTGTCCAAACAAGATTTGCAAAAAGCGAAATTTTTGAATGAATTTATGGCCAGTGAGCTTCTTTTAGCCCCCACAAAAGAGTCTTTAAGCGTTCTTTATGAAGAGCAACTGGAGTTTTTAAAGCCACAAATTGCAGCTTGCAAGCGATTAAGTGCTCTATTATTGGAGCAAGAATATTTAGAGCATGCAAACTTCTATGATTTGTTGAACGGGTGAAAATGCGTTTTTTTAGTGGTTTTGGGTTCATTAGTGAAAGCGTTTTGTTTGAAGAGTGGCTTTTAAAAGGGGCTTATGATGTGTCAGGCTTTTCTATGGGAGCGATTAAGGCGATAGAATACGCTTATAATGAAGTCTCACAACAGTGTCGCATCAATTCTTTGTTATTGTTTTCGCCTTGCATGTTAGCGCATAAGAGTTTGGCGTTCAAACGCTTGCAACTTTCTTCGTTTCAAAAAGACCCGAAGGGCTACATGGATAACTTTTATAAGGAAGTGGGCATGAGCGCTCAATTGGAGCGTTTTAAAAAAGAGGGTTCTTTAGAAGAATTAGAATTTTTATTGGATTACAAGTATAGTGATTCTATAATTAGACTTTTATTAGAAAAAGGCGTGAAGATTGAAGTGTTTATCGGGTTAAAGGACAGAATCACTGACATTCAAGCCCTTTTAGAATTTTTTACGCCTTTAGTTCAAGTGTGGCAGTTTAAGGATTGTAACCATTTGTTGCAAAAATCTTAAAAAAGGTGGAAGATGAAAAAATTTTGTTTAGGGGTGTATTTGCTTCTTTTAGGTATTTTGGGCGGCTCTTTGATCATTCTAGGAGCGATAGTCGCACCCATTGTTTTCAAAGCTTCAAGCATTTTACCTGAATTGAATCTAACTCCCTTTGAGAGCGGGAAACTCATGGCGCAAATCATTGTTCGTTTCAATTTCCTTTTAGGCGCGATCGGTTTTGTGGTGTTACTTTATGAAATCGTTTCGTTTATTTATGATAAAAGATCGTTAGTGTATTTGATCCTTGGCGTGGCGATAGGGGCGTTGTGTTTGCTCTTTGTTTTTTATTACACGCCTTATATTTTAAACGCTCAAAAAGTGGGCGAAGTTGCGCTTCAAAGCGCTGAATTTGCCCGCTCGCACGCTCAAAGCGAATGGCTGTTTAAGGAATTGTTTGTGCTGGTGTGCGCTTTGTTTTTCTTGCGTTTGTTTGGGAAAAATGCGCTTTAGTCCCTTTGATTTAATCAAATGATGGAGTTTTTGGCTACTATATAGGAAATGAGAGGGCAGCATTTAATGAAAAAGTTTAAAAAGAAACCAAAAAGTATAAAACGATCGTATCAAAATCAAAAAACAATCTTAAAGCGTCCTTTATGGCTTATGCCTTTACTGATTGGCGGGTTTGCTAGTGGGGCGTATGCGAATAATCTGTGGGATTTGTTAAACCCAAAAGTGGGGGGTGAGTATGTGCATTGGGTTAAGGGCAGTCAGTATTGCGAATGGTGGGAATTTGCAGGGTGTTTAAAGAATGTATGGGGGGCAAATCATAAAGGCTATGATGCTGGAAATGCCGCTAACTACCTGTCTTCTCAAAACTATCAAGCCATTTCTGTGGGTAGTGGGAATGAAACGGGGACTTATAGTTTAAGCGGTTTTACCAATTATGTTGGGGGCAATCTCACGATCAATCTAGGCAATAGCGTTGTTTTAGATTTAAGCGGTTCTAATAGTTTCACTTCGTATCAAGGTTATAATCAAGGCAAAGATGATGTAAGCTTTAATGTTGGCGCAATCAATTTAAACGGCACTTTAGAAGTGGGCAATCGTGTGGGATCAGGAGCTGGCACGCACACCGGTACAGCCACTTTAAACTTGAACGCCAATAAAGTTACTATCAATTCCAATATCAGTGCGTATAAAACTTCGCAAGTGAATGTGGGTAATGCTAACAGCGTTATTACTATCGGTTCGGTTTCTTTAAGTGGGGATACTTGCAGTTCTTTAGCTAGTGTGGGCGTAGGGGCTAATTGCTCCACTTCAGGGCCTAGCTATTCTTTTAAGGGGACGACTAACGCTACTAACACGACCTTTAGCAATGCAAACGGCAGTTTCACTTTTGAAGAGAACGCCACTTTTAGCGGGGCGAAATGGAATGGGGGGAGTTATACTTTCAATAAAGAGTTTAGCGCTACCAATAACACCGCCTTTAATAGCGGTAGTTTTAATTTTAAGGGTGCAAGTTCCTTTAATGGCGCGAATTTCAACAACGCTACATACACTTTCAACAATCAAGCCACTTTCCAAAACAGCTCCTTTAATGGGGGGACTTTTACTTTTAATAACCAGACCAATCAAAGCGCTCAGCACCCCCAAATTCAAAACAGCTCTTTTAGTGGTAGCGCTACCACTCTTAAGGGCTTTGTGAACTTTCAACAAGCCTTTAACAATTCAAACCACCAACTAACGATCCAAAACGCTTCCTTTAATAACGCCACTTTCAATAATACCGGTAAAATCACCATTAATGAGAGCGCGAGTTTTAACGACACGACATTCAACACTTCTATTAATACAAACAACATGAGTGTTACCGGTAGCGTTACTTTAAGCGGTAAGAATGACTTGAACAATGGTTCAACCCTTGATTTTGGGAGTTCTAAAATCACTCTCACTCAAGGGACGACTTTCAACCTCACAAGTTTAGGCAGTGAGAAGAGCGTAACGATTTTAAATTCTAGCGGTGGGATCACTTATAACAATCTTTTAAACCATGTGCTCAATAGCTTGACAAGCACCTTAAAAACGAACGAAAGCTCTTCAAGGCCACAAAGTTTCGCTCAAGGTTTGTGGGATATGATCACTTACAATGGGGTTACCGGGCAGCTTTTGAGCAAAAACGCTGCAACCTCTAAAACCACTGACTCTTCGCCCCCTAAATCTTCTACAAACTCTACGCAAGTCTATCAAGTGGGCTACAAAATAGGGGATACTATCTACAAACTGCAAGAAACTTTTGGCCCTAATTCCATTATCATCCAAGCTTTAGAGAGCGGGACTTACACGCCACCCCCTGTCATTAGCGGCTCCAAATTTGACTTATCCGCTTCAAATTATATTAATGCTGACATGCCTTGGTATGACCATAAATATTACATCCCCAAATCTCAAAATTTTACAGAGAGCGGGACTTATTACTTGCCGAGCGTTCAAATATGGGGGAGTTACACTAACTCGTTTAAACAAACCTTTAGCGCGAGTAATAGTAATCTGGTGATCGGGTATAACTCAACATGGACTGATCATAATGTCTCTTCTAGCGGCACGGTGTCTTTTGGGGACACTTCAGGGAGCGCTCTTAATGGGCATTGCGGGCCTTGGCCCTATTACCAATGCACAGGCACGACTAATGGCGCTTATAGCGCCTATCATGTGTATATCACAGCGAATCTGCGTTCTGGCAATCGTATAGGCACCGGTGGGGCAGCTAATCTAGTCTTTAATGGGGTAGATAGTGTCAATATCGCTAACGCTACCATCACGCAGCATAACGCCGGAATCTATTCAAGCTCCATGACTTTTTCCACGCAAAGCATGGACAATTCGCAGAATTTGAATGGCCTAAACGCTAACGGTAAACTTTCCGTGTATGGCACCACTTTCACTAACCAAGCCAAAGACGGGAAATTCATTTTCAATGCGGGGCAAGCGACTTTTGAAAACACCAACTTTAATGGAGGGAGTTACCAATTCAGTGGCGATAGCTTGAATTTTTCAAATAACAACCAGTTTAATAGCGGTTCGTTTGAAATTAACGCAAAAAACGCTTCGTTTAATAACGCTAACTTTAACAACAGCGCTTCTTTTAATTTCAATAATTCTAGTGCGACCACTTCGTTTGTGGGGGATTTCACTAACGCTCATTCAAATTTGCAAATCGCCGGGAACGCTGTTTTTGGGAACTCTACTAATGGCTCTCAAAATAACGCTAATTTTAATAATACCGGCTCTGTGAATATTGCAGGGAATGCAACCTTTGATAATGTGGTGTTTAATAGCCCTACGAACACGAGCGTGAAAGGGCAGGTTACTTTAAATAACATCACTTTAAAAAACCTGAACGCCCCTTTGTCTTTTGGCGATGGAACGATTGTTTTTAACGCTCATTCGGTTATCAATATTGGTGAAGCTATCATTAATGGCAACCCTATCACCCTTGTAAGCTCTTCTAAAGAGATTGATTACAACAACGCTTTCAGTAAAAATCTATGGCAGCTCATCAACTACCAAGGGCATGGGGCAAGCAGTGAAAAGCTCGTCTCTAGCGCGGGTAATGGCGTTTATGATGTGGTGTATTCTTTCAATAACCAAACCTACAATTTCCAAGAGGTTTTTTCACCAAACAGCATTTCTATCCGGCGTTTGGGTGTTGGCATGGTGTTTGATTATATGGATATGGAAAAATCGGATCACTTGTATTATAAAGATGTTGTCGGTTTTATGACCTACATGCCTAACAGCTATAACAATAATTTAGGGAATGCAAACAACACCATTTACTATTACGACAAGAGCATTGATTTTTATGCGAGCGGGAAAACTTTATTCACTAAAGCGGAATTTTCTCAAACATTCACCGGGCAAAACAGCGCGATCGTTTTTGGGGCTAAAAATATATGGACGAGCTTAAGCGATGCGCCGCAGTCTAATGTAATCATTCGCTTTGGGGACAATAAGGGAGCAGGGAGTAATGATGCGAGCGGGCATTGTTGGAATTTGCAATGCATAGGCTTTATCACAGGGCATTATGAAGCGCAAAAGATTTACATCACCGGTAGCATTGAAAGCGGGAATCGCATTTCTAGCGGTGGGGGTGCGAGCCTTAATTTTAACGGGCTTCAAGGCATTCTTTTAACGAACGCGACTCTGTATAACCGTGTCGCTGGCACGCAAAGCTCGTCTATGAATTTTATCTCTAACAGCGCGAACATTCAGGCTCAAAACTCCTATTTTATAGACGATACCGCACAAAATAAAGGTAACCCTAATTTCAGTTTCAACGCTTTGAATCTGGATTTTTCTAACAGCTCTTTTAGAGGCTATGTGGGGCAAACGCAATCTGTTTTTAAATTCAATGCCACTAATGCGATCAGTTTCACCAACAGCACGAATTTAAGCTCTGGTTTGTATCAAATGCAAGCTAAAAGCGTGTCGTTTGACAATTCCAATTTAAGCGTTTCAGTGGGGACAAGCAGCATTAAAGCCAATGCGATCAACCTTTCTCAAAACGCCTCTATCAATGCGAGCAACCATTCAACCTTAGAGCTTCAAGGCGATTTGAATTTAAACGACACCAGCTCGCTCAACCTCAACCAAAGTACCATTAATGTTTCCAATAACGCCACGATCAACGATTATGCGAGCTTGATCGCGAGCAATGGCTCTCACCTTAATTTTAACGGGGCGGTTAATTTCAATTCAGCGAATATTACTACGAGTTTGAGTGATTCCTCTATCGTGTTTAAGGGAGCGGTCTCTTTAGGAGGGCAGTTTAATTTAAGCAATCATTCTTCTTTAGATTTTCAAGGCTCTAGCGCTATCACCTCTAACACGGCGTTTAATTTCTATGATAACGCTTTTTCTCAAAGCCCCATCACTTTCCATCAAGCCCTTGATGTTAAAGCGCCCTTGAGTTTGGGAGGCAACCTCTTAAACCCTAACAGCAGTAGCGTGTTGGATTTAAAAAACAGCCAGCTTGTTTTTAGCGATCAGGGGAGTTTGAATATTGCTAACATTGATTTACTAAGCGATCTAAACGATAATAAAAATCGTGTGTATAACATCATTCAAGCGGACATGAATAGTAATTGGTATGAGCGTATCAGCTTCTTTGGCATGCGTATCAGTGATGGGATCTATGATGCTAAAAACCAAACTTATAGTTTCACTAACCCCCTTAATAACGCCCTAAAAATCACCGAGAGCTTTAAAGACAACCAACTAAGCGTTACGCTCTCTCAAATCCCTGGCATTAAAAACACGCTCTATAACATTGGCTCTGAAATTTTTAACTACCAAAAAGTTTATAACAACGCTAATGGTGTGTATTCTTATAGCGATGATGCAGAAGGCGTGTTTTATCTCACTAGCAGCGTGAAAGGCTATTACAACCCCAACCAATCCTATCAAGCTAACGGCAGTAATAACACCACGAAAAATAACAATCTAAGCTCTGAGTCTTCTGTCATCTCGCAAACCTATAACGCGCAAGGCAACCCTATTAGCGCGTTACACATCTATAACAAGGGCTATAATTTTAATAATATCAAAGCGTTAGGCCAAATGGCGCTCAAACTCTACCCTGAAATCAAAAAGATATTGGGGAATGATTTTTCGCTTTCAAGTTTGAGCGATTTAAAAGGCGATGCACTAAACCAGCTTACCAAACTCATCACCCCTAACGACTGGAAAAACATTAACGAGTTGATTGATAACGCAAACAATTCGGTCGTGCAAAATTTCAATAACGGCGCTTTGATTATAGGAGCGACTAAAATAGGGCAAACAGACACTAATAGCACGGTGGTTTTTGGGGGCTTGGGCTATCAAAAGCCTTGCGATTACACCGACATTGTGTGCCAAAAATTCAGAGGTACTTATTTAGGGCAGCTTTTAGAGTCCAGCTCGGCTGATTTGGGCTATATTGACACGACTTTTAACGCTAAAGAAATTTATCTTACCGGCACTTTAGGGAGCGGGAACGCATGGGGGACTGGGGGGAGCGCTAGCGTAACTTTTAACAGCCAAACTTCGCTCATTCTCAACCAAGCTAATATCGTAAGCTCGCAAACCGATGGGATTTTTAGCATGCTAGGCCAAGAGGGTATCAATAAGGTTTTCAATCAAGCCGGGCTCGCTAATATTTTGGGCGAAGTGGCGGTGCAATCCATTAATAAAGCCGGGGGATTAGGGAATTTGATAGTAAATACGCTAGGGAGTGGTAGTGTGATTGGGGGGTATTTAACGCCTGAGCAAAAAAATCAAACCCTAAGCCAGCTTTTAGGGCAGAATAATTTTGATAACCTCATGAACGATAGCGGTTTGAACACGGCGATTAAGGATTTGATCAGGCAAAAATTAGGCTTTTGGACCGGGCTAGTGGGGGGATTAGCTGGACTAGGGGGCATTGATTTGCAAAACCCTGAAAAGCTTATAGGCAACATGTCCATCAATGATTTATTGAGTAAAAAGGGGTTGTTCAATCAGATCACTAGCTTTATTTCCGCTAACGATATAGGGCAAATCATAAGCGTGATGCTGCAAGATATTGTCAAACCGAGCGACGCTTTACAAAACGATGTAGTGGCTTTAGGCAAACAAATGATTGGCGAATTTTTAGGCCAAGACACGCTCAATTCTTTAGAAAGCCTGTTGCAAAACCAACAGATTAGAAGCGTTTTAGACAAAGTCCTAGCGGCTAAAGGTTTAGGGCCTATTTATGAACAAGGTTTGGGGGATTTGATCCCTAGTCTTGGTAACAAGGGGCTTTTCGCTCCCTATGGCTTGAGTCAAGCGTGGCAAAAAGGGGATTTTAGTTTCAACGCGCAAGGCAATGTTTTTGTGCAAAATTCCACTTTCTCTAACGCCAATGGAGGCACGCTTAGTTTTAACGCAGGAAATTCGCTCATTTTTGCGGGAAACAATCATATTTCGTTCACTAACCATTTTGGAACGCTTCAATTATTGTCCGATCAAGTTTCTAACATTAACATCACCACGCTTGATGCAAGCAACGGCCTTAAGATTAACGCCGCTAATAACAATGTTTCTGTGTCTCAAGGCAATCTGTTTGTCAACGCTAGCTGCGCGCAACAAAGCGATCCAACTACAACTAACGCTACAAACCCTTGCACGCTTAGCGCCCAAAGCGCGAATGGCACTTCTTCTAATAACGCGTCAAATAACGCGCCAATCGCCTTGAACAATAACGATGAGAGCTTGATGGTTACGGCGAATGATTTCAATTTTTCAGGCAATATTTACGCTAACGGGGTGGTTGATTTTTCAAAGATTAAAGGCTCTGCAAACATTAAAAACCTGTATCTTTACAATAACGCTCAATTCCAAGCCAACAATCTTATTATTTCCAATCAAGCGGTGTTAGAGAAAAACGCTAGCTTTGTAACGAATAATTTAAACATTCAAGGGGCGTTTAACAACAACGCCACGCAAAAAATAGAGGTGCTTCAAAATTTAGTGATCGCTTCAAACGCTTCTTTAAGCACCGGGATTTATGGGTTAGAAGTAGGGGGGGTTTTGAATAATTTGGGAACGATACATTTTAATTTAGAAAATATCCAAACGCCAACGCCACTCATTCAAGCAGAGGAGATCATTAATCTCAACACCACCCAAACGCCTTTTATCAATGTCAATAACAGCATGGCCAATAACACGACTTACACTTTATTAAAAAGCAGCCGTTACATTGATTACAATATCAACCCCAACAGCTTGCAATCGTATTTGAAGCTCTATACCTTAATCAATATCAACGGAAACCACATAGAGGAAAAAAACGGCGTATTGACTTATTTGGGTCAACGGGTTTTATTACAAGATAAGGGGTTATTATTAAGCGTAGCGTTGCCTAACTCAAACAACGCCCATCAAAACAACATTTTAAGCCTTTCTGTTCTTTATGACCAGATTAAAATGTCTTATGGCGATAGAATCATGGACTTTACCCCCCCTACTTTACAAGATTACATTGTGGGCATTCAAGGGCAAAGCGTGCTCAATCAAATTGAAGCGATAGGGGGGAATAACGCTATCAATTGGCTTTCAACATTGATGATGGAAACGAAAGAAAACCCGCTTTTTGCGCCGATTTATTTAGAAAACCACTCTTTGAATGAAGTCTTAGGCGTGGCTAAAGATCTTCAAAACACCGCAAGCTTGATTTCTAACCCTAATTTTAGAGACAACGCTACCAACCTTTTAGAATTGGCGAGTTACACCCAACAAACCAGCCGTTTAACGAAATTCTCTGATTTTAGGGCTAGAGAGGGAGAATCTGATTTTTCTAATCGCTTGTTGGAGCTTAAAAACAAGCGCTTTAGCGATCCTAACCCTGGAGAGGTTTTTGTCAAATATTCGCAACCCAACAAACACCCCAATAACCTTTGGGTTCAAGGGATTGGGGGAGCGAGCTTTATTTCTGGGGGCAATGGCACGCTTTATGGCTTGAATGCGGGCTATGACAGGTTAGTTAAAAATGTGATCCTTGGGGGTTATGTGGCTTATGGCTATAGCGGCTTTAATGGGAACATCATGCGTTCTTTGGGTAATAATGTGGATGTGGGGATGTATGCGAGGGCTTTTTTAAAAAGAAACGAATTCACTTTGAGCGCGAATGAAACTTATGGAGGCAATGCAAATAATATCAATTCTTCTAATCCCTTGCTTTCTGTGTTGAACCAACGCTATAGTTATAACACTTGGACAACGAGCGTGAATGGGAATTACGGCTATGATTTCATGTTCAAACAAAAAAGCGTGGTGCTAAAACCTCAAGTGGGCTTGAGCTATCATTTCATAGGTTTGAGTGGCATGAAGGGCAAAATGAATGATGCCGCTTACAAACAATTTCTCATGCATTCAAACCCCTCTAACGAATCGGTTTTAACGCTCAACATGGGGTTGGAGAGCCGTAAATATTTTGGTCAAAATTCCTATTATTTTGTAACGGCGAGATTGGGTAGGGATCTTTTGATCAAATCTAAAGGCGGCAATATGGTGCGTTTTGTGGGCGAAAACACTTTATTGTATCGCAAGGGGGAAGTTTTCAACACTTTTGCGAGCGTGATCACAGGAGGCGAAATGCATTTGTGGCGTTTGATGTATGTGAATGCGGGGGTGGGGCTTAAGATGGGCTTGCAATACCAAGACATTAATATAACCGGGAATGTGGGCATGCGAGTGGCGTTTTAGCTTTTTTGCTATAATGCTTCGTTCAAATTTTATGGTTAGGTTTTTCTATGTTTAATTATGAAGAGCTGTTTCAAACTTATAAAACCCCTTTTTACCTCTATGATTTTGACAAGATCAAACAGGCTTTTTTGAATTATAAAGAAGCGTTTAAGGGGCGTAAATCTTTGATTTGCTACGCTTTAAAGGCAAATTCCAATTTGAGTATCCTCTCTTTATTGGCGCATTTAGGGAGCGGGGCGGATTGCGTTTCCATAGGCGAGATACAAAGGGCCTTAAAAGCTGGGATCAAGCCTTATAAAATCGTGTTTAGCGGGGTGGGTAAGAGCGCGTTTGAAATAGAACAAGCCCTAAAACTCAACATTTTATTTTTGAATGTGGAAAGTTTTATGGAATTAACAACGATTGAAAAAATCGCCCAGTCTTTAGGGATAAAGGCTAGGATTTCCATTCGAATCAACCCCAACATTGACGCTAAAACGCACCCCTATATTTCTACCGGTTTGAAAGAAAATAAGTTTGGCGTGGGAGAAAAAGAAGCTTTAGAAATGTTTCTTTGGGCTAAAAAAAGCGCGTTTTTAGAGCCTGTTAGCGTGCATTTTCATATCGGCTCACAGCTCTTAGATTTAGAGCCGATTATAGAAGCGAGCCAAAAGGTGGCTAAAATCGCTAAATCTTTGATCGCGCTAGGGATAGATTTGCGTTTTTTTGATGTGGGTGGAGGCATTGGCGTGAGTTATGAAAATGAGGAAACGATTAAGCTTTATGATTACGCGCAAGGGATTTTAAACGCGCTTCAAGGCTTGGATTTGACTATTATTTGTGAGCCGGGCCGATCCATCGTGGCTGAGAGTGGGGAATTGATCACGCAGGTTTTGTATGAAAAAAAGGCTCAAAACAAGCGCTTTGTAATCGTAGATGCGGGTATGAATGATTTTTTACGCCCCAGTTTGTATCATGCTAAGCATGCCATAAGGGTCATAACGCCCTCTAAGGGGCGTAAGATCTCGCCTTGCGATGTGGTAGGGCCTGTGTGTGAGAGCAGCGACACTTTTTTAAAAGATGTCCATTTGCCAGAATTAGAGCCAGGCGATAAAATAGCGATTGAGAAGGTTGGGGCTTATGGCTCTAGCATGGCCAGTCAATACAATTCGCGCCCCAAACTCCTAGAATTAGCCCTAGAAGATCACAAAATCAGAGTGATAAGAAAAAGAGAGGCTTTAGAAGATTTATGGCGGTTAGAGGAAGAAGGCTTAAAAGGGGTTTGATTAGATGCAAAAGAATTTGGATAGTCTTTTAGAAAATTTAAGGGCTGAAATTGATGCGTTGGATAATGAATTAAGCGATCTTTTAGACAAACGCTTAGAAATCGCTTTAAAAATCGCGCTTATCAAACAAGAAAGCCCCATTTATTGCCCTAAAAGAGAACAAGAAATTTTAAAACGACTCAGCCAAAGGGATTTCAAGCATTTGAATGGAGAAATTCTTACGGGTTTTTATGCAGAGGTTTTTAAGATTTCTAGAAAATTTCAAGAAAACGCCCTGAAAGAGTTAAAGAAATAAAAGAGAGTTGTTATGTTTGAAAAAATTACCCTAGCGCATAAGGACTTGTTTTCAAGGTTTTTACAAACTCAAAAAATCGTTTTATCAGATGTGAGTTTTACCAATTGCTTTTTATGGCAGCACGCAAGGCTCATTCAAGTGGCGGTGATTAGGGATTGTTTGGTGATTCAAACCACTTATGAAAATCAAAAACCCTTTTATTTCTATCCTATCGGTAAGAATGCGTTTGAATGTGTGGAAGAGCTTTTGAAATTAGAAAAAAATTTAAGATTCCACTCCCTGACTTTAGAGCAAAAAGACGATTTGAAAGACAATTTTGTAGGGGTGTTTGATTTCACTTACAACCGAGACAGGAGCGATTATGTTTATTCTATTGAAGAACTAATCGCGCTCAAAGGGAAAAAATACCATAAGAAAAAAAACCACTTAAACCAGTTTTTAACCAATTATGCGAATTTTGTTTATGAAAAAATTTCTCCTCAAAATAAAAAGGAAGTTTTAGAAGCCTCCAAAGAGTGGTTTTTAGAAAGCCAAACCGATGATATAGGGTTAATCAATGAAAATAAGGGCATTCAAAGCGTGTTAGAAAATTATGAAAGCTTGGATGTGAAAGGGGGGCTTATTAGGGTTAATGGGGAAATAGTCTCGTTTAGTTTTGGAGAAGTTTTAAACGAAGAGAGCGCGCTCATCCACATTGAAAAAGCCCGCGCAGATATTGCAGGCGCGTATCAGATCATCAACCAGCAATTGCTTTTGAATGAATTTAGCCATCTAACTTACGCTAACAGAGAAGAAGATCTAGGATTAGAGGGCTTAAGAAGGTCTAAAATGAGCTATAATCCGGTGTTCTTGATAGACAAATACGAAGCGGTTGCTAGAAATTAAATGATTTTTGGGGATTTTAAATATCAAAAAAGCGTTAAAAAACTCACCGCCACTAATCTTAATGAGCTTAAAAGCACCCTAGATTTCATCTCTCAAAATAGGGGGAATGGGTATTTTGTGGGGTATCTTTTATATGAAGCGCGCTTAGCGTTTTTAGATGAAACTTTTCAAAGCCAAACCCCTTTTTTGTATTTTGAACAATTCTTAGAAAGAAAAAAATACTCTTTAGAGCCTTTAAAAGAGCATGCGTTTTACCCTAAAATCCACAGCCCTTTAGATCAAGAAACTTATTTCAAGCAGTTTAAAGCCGTTAAAGAGCATTTAAAAAATGGCGATACCTATCAAGTGAATCTCACGATGGATTTATTTTTAGACACTAAAGCCAAACCAAAGCGCGTTTTTAAGGAAGTGATACACAACCAAAACACGCCTTTTAAGGCTTTGATAGAAAATGAGTTTGGGAGTGTTTTAAGCTTTTCGCCGGAATTGTTTTTTGAATTAGAGTTTTTGGACACAGCGATTAAGATTATTACAAAACCCATGAAAGGCACGATCACTCGCTCAAACAACCCCTTAATAGATGAAAAAAACCGATTGTTTTTGCAAAATGATGACAAAAACAGAAGCGAAAATGTGATGATTGTGGATTTATTGCGTAACGATTTGAGCCGCTTGGCCTTAAAAAATAGCGTGAAAGTCAATCAATTGTTTGAAATTATTAGCTTGCCGAGCGTGTATCAAATGATAAGCGAGATTGAAGCTAAATTGCCCCTAAAAACAAGCTTGTTTGAGATTTTTAAGGCGTTGTTCCCTTGCGGATCGGTGACCGGATGCCCTAAAATAAAAACCATGCAAATCATTGAAGATTTAGAAAAACGCCCTAGGGGGGTGTATTGCGGGGCGATAGGCATGGTTGAAGGAAAAAAAGCCCTTTTTAGCGTGCCTATCCGCACTTTAGAAAAAAGAGCGCATGAAGATTTTTTGCATTTGGGGGTAGGGAGTGGGGTAACTTATAAAAGTAAAGCCTCAAAGGAATATGAAGAGAGCTTTTTAAAATCCTTTTTTGTGATGCCTAAAATAGAATTTGAGATTATAGAGACGATGAAAGTTATCAAAAAGGATCAAAAACTAGAGATCAATAATAAAAACGCCCATAAAGAACGCTTAATGAATAGCGCCCAATATTTTAACTTCAAATACGATGACAATCTTTTAGACTTTGAATTAGAAAAAGAAGGGGTTTTAAGGGTTTTATTGAATAAAAAGGGCAAGCTCATTAAAGAATACAAAACCTTAGAGCCTTTAAAAAGCCTAGAAATCCGTTTGAGTGAAGCCCCCATTGACAAACACAATGATTTTTTATACCACAAGACCACTTACGCCCCTTTTTATCAAAAGGCTCGAGCGCTCATTAAAAAAGGCGTTATGTTTGATGAAATCTTTTATAACCAGGATTTGGAACTCACTGAGGGCGCTAGGAGCAATCTTGTTTTAGAAATCCATAACAGGCTTTTAACCCCTTATTTTAGCGCGGGCGCGTTAAACGGGACGGGTGTTGTGGGGTTGTTAAAAAAGGGTCTTGTTGGGCATGCCCCTTTGAAATTACAAGATTTGCAAAGAGCGGCTAAAATTTATTGCATTAATGCTTTATATGGCTTAGTGGAAGTGAAAATCAAATAACCATAAAGATAGAGCGCCTAAAACCTCATTTTTAGAAATAGGTTACCCAATGGAGCAAAAAAGTTAAAACTCGCCCACAATAATCATAATGATTAAAGTTTTCATATTCATTATAAATCCGTTTACACAATTATTTTATAAATTCAATAGAGGGTTTGTAGGAACTCTCATCAAAAAACAAGGAACATAATATGAGACATGGAGATATTAGTAGCAGCCCTGATACTGTGGGTGTAGCGGTAGTTAATTATAAGATGCCTAGACTCCACACTAAAGAGCAAGTGTTGGAAAATTGTCGCAATATTGCTAAGGTGATTGGTGGGGTCAAACAAGGTTTGCCCGGATTGGATCTGATTATCTTCCCCGAATACAGCACGCATGGGATTATGTATGACAGACAAGAAATGTTTGACACAGCCGCAAGCGTTCCTGGAGAAGAAACCGCGATCTTTGCTGAGGCTTGTAAGAAAAACAAGGTTTGGGGAGTGTTCTCTTTGACTGGGGAAAAACATGAGCAAGCTAAAAAAAATCCCTATAACACTTTGATTCTTGTCAATGATAAGGGTGAGATCGTGCAAAAATACCGCAAAATCTTGCCTTGGTGTCCTATTGAATGCTGGTATCCTGGGGATAAAACTTATGTGGTTGATGGGCCTAAGGGCTTGAAAGTTTCTTTGATCATTTGCGATGATGGAAACTACCCTGAAATTTGGCGCGATTGCGCGATGCGTGGGGCAGAACTCATTGTGCGCTGTCAAGGTTACATGTATCCGGCTAAGGAGCAACAAATTGCGATAGTGAAAGCTATGGCGTGGGCTAATCAATGTTATGTAGCGGTAGCGAATGCGACCGGCTTTGATGGGGTGTATTCCTATTTTGGGCATTCTAGCATTATTGGTTTTGATGGGCATACTTTGGGCGAATGCGGGGAAGAAGAAAATGGTCTTCAATACGCTCAACTTTCCGTGCAACAAATCCGTGATGCGAGAAAATACGACCAAAGCCAAAACCAACTCTTCAAACTCTTGCACAGAGGTTATAGTGGGGTTTTTGCTAGTGGCGATGGGGATAAGGGTGTGGCGGAATGCCCTTTTGAGTTCTATAAAACTTGGGTGAATGACCCCAAAAAAGCTCAAGAAAATGTAGAAAAAATCACTCGCCCAAGCGTGGGTGTGGCCGCTTGTCCTGTAGGCGATTTGCCCACGAAATAAGGGGCAAAAGGAGGGGGGCTTCATAGAAGCTTAAAAGCCATTTTGATACCTCTTTTTAGAACGCTTAAAAACCACCAAAAGACTACAAGTATTTCGTTAAAGACAGATTATTGATTTTGTTCGTGGAAGCCAGAACAGCGTTATAATTGTTAGTGAGATTGGAAAACTTGTTATAAGTTTCTGCCATATCCGTGCCGGTCGTTTCCCCACGAATGCTTTGAACTTGTGTTTTTAAAACTTCATTACGCCTGATGATGTTTTCAAACGCTTTACCATGAGCGCCGTTTTTAGCGATCATTTTTTCTATGTGATCGCTCAAGTGATCTATAAGGGTGATGCCGTTTTGAATGCCTAAATTACGCATATCGCTAGAATAAGTATCCCCTAAAGCGTCCGGGCGATAAATCCCTTTTCTTACAGAAGTGATAATATTTTCTAATTGATCAAAAAAATTCACGCTGGGCTTGTCAATAATTAAAGCGTTATTAGCGTTTAATTTAAGGCTTGGTTTGTCGCTGTGCAAGGCGTTTTGAGAAAAATCATTCGAGTCCTTATCAAAAAGCATGAACTGCATTTTGGTGTTTGAATGCATGTTGTCTTGGATAATGACTTTTCCCTCTTCATTCAAATTGACAGAAAGGTTGTCTTTAGCTTGTTTTAACAATCCAATAAATCGCTCCTTGCTTTCTTTTGAAGTGGGGTTATCGCTGATTTGTTGGTAGATGGCTGGGTCAGTATTGCTGTAATTGAGCGCAATACTCATCGCATCCATGAGCTGCCTGTAAGTGACTTCATTGGGTTTAGAAGCTTGAATGTTAGCGGTTGTGGGGTCATAAAGCGGGATTTTAATACCATTAGGCAAACTTAAAAAAGCCCCATTAGGATCCAAATTCATTTGCGCTTCCAAAAATAAGCCATTCACATCGTTTAACTTCATGTTAAAAACGCTATTTTCTAAACTCCCCTTAGCGGCTTCACTCAGTTTAGTAGAGCCATTAGCCGCGCCATTTTGAGCGATTTGAGCGACATTGCTTTCTAATTTTGCCCCTTCTTTATTGAAATAGGTTTTTTGGTATTCGCTCGCGTTATTAGTAGGGATACCGGCCACTTCTAGCCCTTTTTGATCTAGTGTGCTTAAGGCAAAAGAAATAGGCGATTCTTTAGAAGAATTGTCAATGATCCTCAAACGCCCGTTCGTTGCAATTTCCACATCCACTTCATTATTGAAGCGTTCTTTAATCGCGTCTTTCAAATCTTTAATCGTAGAGTTTTTCACATCTAAAAGAATGGGAATATCCAAATTAATAGGGAGATTTGGGATTTTAATAGCGCTTGTTTCGTCCAAACGGCTGGCATTGATTTTTAAAGTTTCCACCTTATCGCCAAAAATCTCGCTCAATTTGGTGTTTTTATTGGCTAAAACATTATCTTTAGTGACAAACACGCTAGGGATTTCAAGCACCTTGGGATTATACATGTTAGGCACTGCTTTAACTTGGCTCAAACTCCTATCCGTTACAAACGCGCTTTTGACATATTCAGTAACCCTTTTACCACTGGATCGTAAGGAGTCTAAATCATCAAAATCCCCATCGCTAGAAATCAAATGAAAATCCAAATTTTCACTGCCAGGCGTTAGGTTTTTGATCTCAATTTGCCCCCAATTGTTCAAACTCACATCCACGATTTTATTTTGCGAAGTGTTCCCGTAAGCATGACCGATTTTATCCAACAAATCGCTCACTTTAGTCGCGCTTTCTTGGTTTTGATAGGCTTTAGAGAGCGCGAATTTTTCTTTAAAACTAGAGCCATCAGGCCTAACGCCTTGCAAATAAAAAAACTCTTTAGGGTCATTGGTGGGATCTTTATCGTTATCGCCGATGAGTTCTCGCAAGGTATCGCTAGGTTTAATAAAAACTTCTTCAGGTAATGAAGAATGCTCTAAAGCGTCCATCACATCAGGGTGGAGCTTGTTTTGATTGAATAATTTAATGTTGGTGGTGATGAGCTTGTGTTTGTCTTTATCGGTGCCTAAAAACAAATCTTGCCCACTGATATTATAAGGCACAAGGTTATCAGAGCTAATAAGCGCGTTTAAATCTTCGCCATTGCCATGGTATTTCCCATTACTATCAATGGGAGGTCTATCCACCTTACTGCCCCCAAATAAAAATTCCCCCCCTATAGAGGTGTTAGCGACATTCATCATATGCTCTCTCAAGCGTTCTAAATCGTTAGCGATAGCGGCACGAGAAGTCTCTGAATGCACATCGTTAGCGGATTGGATGAGTTTGGTTTTAAAAGCCTCCATCGTTTTAGAAAATTCTTGCAAGGCTTTGTCGGTATTGAGCGTTGAAGTGTGAGCGTTTTGCGCCACATCAATGCCTTGATCTAAGGTGTTTTCTTCGTATTGGAATTTTAAATTCTGGTTGTTAATGTCGCTGTTTTGATAACCATAACGGATTTTTAGCCCTGAAGCGATCTGCGTGTTAGCGTCGTTGATTTTGTTTTGTAAAGCGTTTTGGTAGTGATTCATTTGGTTGTATTTTGAGCCAAAGGTAACGCGCATGATCAAATCCTTATTGGTTTTTTAATTAAACAAGCTAAAAGTATTCCAAAACAAGTTAGTAACAATTGCGAGTGGTTTGAGTGGGGCAATGCGGGTTAATAATGGTGGGTTAAATGGGGTGTTTTTGAGTAAAAAAATTCTTTTAATGTGGATTTAATCTCAATTTAAAGTTAAATTTTAGCAAATACTCACTATAATAAGCGTTTATTTTAAAAAGAGCGTTCAATTTTTAAGGAATAGAAATGTCATACGCAATATTCAAGCATGGCGGTAAGCAATATAAGGTCGTTGAAGGCGATATTGTCTTATTGGATAAAATGAATAAAGAGCCTAAGGCTTTAGTGGAATTAGTGGAAGTGTTAGCCGTATCCAAAGAGGGCAAACTCTCTTGCGGGAAACCCTTTGTGAATGGGGCTAAAATTGAAGCGGAAGTGATCAATGAAGGGCGCGGCAAAAAAGTCATCACTTTCAAAAAACGCCGCCGAAAAGACAGCAAAACCAAGCGTGGTTTTAGAAGAGATTTCACTCGCGTGAGAATCACTAAAATTGTAGCATAAAGGAGTATTAAACAATGGCACACAAGAAAGGTCAAGGGAGCACGCAGAATAACAGGGATTCTGCAGGAAGACGCTTAGGCGTGAAAAAATTTGGCTCAGAATTTGTGAGAGCAGGGAATATTATCGTGCGCCAAAGAGGCACTAAAATGCATCCTGGTAATAATGTGGGCATGGGGAAAGACCATACCTTATACGCGCTCGTAGATGGCGTTGTGAAGTTTGAGCATAAAGACAGAAACCGCAAAAAGGTTTCTGTGGTTAGTCAAAATTTTGGGGAGTAGGGTAACCTTTAAAGGTTAATTGAACTTTTGGGTGTTTGTTAAACGCCTATAAACGCCATAAAATATTTATAATTTAGATCTCTATCCTTTATAGAATTTGTTGTGGAGATTGGCTTATGAATAATGTTTTTGTTAAGGGTTTGTTTTTTTTTCTTTTGTTGTTTGGGTTCTTTTTGAAAGCCTCAGAAAGCCCAAACGCTACTCTTAATCCATCTAAAGAAAATGTTTCTGTTGAAGAGCGAAAGCGTTTTGGAGGCGTTTTAGTTTTTGCTAGAGGCGCTGATGGCTCGAGCATGGATCCGGCCTTAGTAACTGATGGCGAAAGCTATGTGGCAACGGGCAATATTTATGACACGCTCGTGCAATTCAAATACGGCACCACAGAAATTGAACCCGCCTTAGCGACAAGCTGGGAAATATCCCCAGATGGTCTTGTATATACCTTTCATTTACGCAAAGGGGTTTATTTCCACCAGACGAAGTATTGGAATAAAAAAGTGGAGTTTAGCGCTAAAGACGTGCTGTTCTCGTTTGAGCGCCAAATGGATAAGGCTAAACGATACTACAGCCCAGGGGCTAAAAGCTATAAGTATTGGGAAGGCATGGGCATGTCTCATATTATTAAGAGCATTGAAGCTTTAGATGATTACACGATTAAATTCACGCTTAATGGGCCAGAAGCTCCGTTCTTAGCGAATTTAGGCATGGATTTTTTGAGCATTTTGAGTAAGGATTACGCTGATTATTTAGAACAAAACAATAAAAAAGACGAGTTGGCTAAAAAACCTGTTGGGACAGGGCCTTTCAAATTCTTTTTGTGGAATAAAGATGAGAAAATCATTCTTTTAAAAAATCAAGATTATTGGGGGCCTAAAGCTTATTTAGACAAAGTGGTGGTGCGCACCATTCCTAATTCTTCCACTCGCGCTTTGGCGCTACGCACCGGTGAGATTATGCTAATGACCGGGCCTAACCTTAATGAAGTGGAGCAGTTAGAAAAACTTCCTAATGTCGTGGTGGATAAAAGCGCTGGGTTGTTGGCGAGTTGGCTTTCATTGAACACGCAAAAAAAGTATTTTAATAACCCTTTGGTGCGTTTGGCTATCAACCATGCGATTAATGTGGATGATTACATTAAGGTGATTTATGAAGGCTTTGCTCAAAAGATGGTCAATCCTTTCCCGCCCACTATATGGGGTTATAACTACAACATCAAACCCTATGAATACGATTTGAAAAAGGCTAAGGAATTATTGAAACAAGCGGGGTATCCTAACGGCTTTAAAACCACTATTTTTACCACTTCCACTCGTAACCCAAAAGGAGCGGTGTTTATACAAGCGAGTCTGGCTAAAATTGGCATTGATGTGAAAATTGAAGTGTATGAGTGGGGGGCTTATTTGAAAAGAACGGGTCTGGGCGAGCATGAAATGGCGTTTGCAGGCTGGATGGCAGACATTGCGGATCCGGATAATTTCTTATACACCTTATGGAGCGAGCAAGCGGCCTCAGCTATACCCACTCAAAATGGTTCCTTTTATAAGAGCGACGCCTTTTCCGATCTGCTCATAAAGGCTAAACGGGTTTCGGATCAAAAGGAGAGGGAAGCCCTTTATTTAAAGGCGCAAGAAATTATCCATAAAGATGCGCCCTATGTGCCTTTAGCTTATCCTTATTCGGTGGTGCCGCATTTGTCTAAAGTTAAGGGTTATAAGACGACTGGAGTGAATGTGAATCGCTTCTTTAAGGTGTATTTAGAAAAATGAAAGGGGTTGCATGCTGAGTTTTATCATTAAGCGTATTTTGTGGGCGATCCCCACGCTGTTTGGAGTGAGCATTATCGTGTTTATGATGGTGCATTTAGTGCCAGGAGATCCGGCGTTAGTGATTTTAGGCGAAAAGGCCAATCAAGCCGCTATTGACGCTTTAAGGGAGCAATTTGGCTTGAATAAGCCTTTGATAGAGCAGTATTTTTTCTTTATCAATAATGTGTTGCATGGCAATTTTGGCACTTCTATCATGACCGGTGAGCCTGTGATGCATGAGTTTTGGCAACGCTTCCCGGCTACGGTGGAATTGGCTTTGATCGCTTTGTTTATGGCTCTTGTTTTGGGTATTAGCGTTGGCGTGTTAGCCGCGATCAAACGCTATAGCGTGTTTGATTATTCCAGCATGACTTTCGCTTTAGCCGGGATTTCTATGCCGGTGTTTTGGCTAGGGCTTATGCTGATTTATATCTTCAGCGTGCAATTGGGGTGGTTGCCTGTTTTTGGGCGTTTGAGCGATGTGTATTATTTAGATGGCCCCACAGGTCTTTATTTGATAGACAGCCTGATCGCAAGGGATTATGGGGCGTTTGTGGATACGATCAAGCACTTGATTTTGCCTAGCATTGTGTTAGCCACGGTTTCTACCGCTGTTATTGCGAGGATGACTCGCGCGAGCATGGCAGAAGTGTCTAAAGAAGATTATGTGCGCACCGCTAAAGCTAAGGGGTGCAGCTCCTTTAGGGTGATTTTTGTGCACACTTTGCGTAACGCTTTAATCCCTGTAACGACTATCGCAGGCTTGATGTTGGCCGGGCTTTTAGGGGGGAGCATGATAACTGAAACGGTTTTCTCATGGCCTGGGATTGGTAAGTGGATCGTTAATGCGCTCAACCAGCGCGATTTCCCGATTATCCAGTCCATGTCTTTGATTATTGCCATGATGTATATTGGGGCTAATCTCTTGGTGGATATTTTATACGCTTTTATTGATCCTAGAATAAGGTTGTCATAATGGAGTCTTTTAGAGAGTTTATCCAACAATTCAAAAAAAATAAGGCGGCGGTCGTTGGGGCATGGATTGTGCTTTTGTTGGTGGTTTGCGCTGTTTTTGCGCCCCTTTTAGCCCCGCATGACCCTTATGTGCAAAACGCTCAAGATCGCCTTTTAAAGCCTATATGGGAGCATGGGGGGAATGCTAAATACCTTTTAGGCACCGATGATTTGGGGCGCGATATTTTGAGCCGCTTGATCTATGGGGCTAGGATTTCTTTAACCATAGGGATTGTTTCTATGGGGATTGCGGTCTTTTTTGGCACGATATTAGGGCTAATAGCGGGGTATTTTGGAGGGAAAACAGATGCAATTATCATGCGTATCATGGACATCATGTTCGCTTTGCCCTCTATTTTATTGATCGTGATTGTGGTTGCGGTGTTAGGACCCTCACTCACTAACGCCATGCTCGCTATTGGGTTTGTGGGGATTCCTGGATTTGCACGATTGGTGCGCAGTTCTGTGCTAGGCGAAAAAGAAAAAGAATACGTGATCGCTTCTAAAATCAATGGCTCTTCGCATCTTCGTTTAATGTGTAAGGTGATCTTCCCTAATTGCATTATCCCTTTGATCGTGCAAACGACAATGGGTTTTGCTTCCACGGTTTTAGAAGCGGCCGCGCTGAGCTTCTTAGGTCTTGGGGCCCAACCTCCCAAACCCGAATGGGGAGCGATGCTGATGAACTCCATGCAATACATCGCTACCGCTCCTTGGATGCTTGTTTTCCCTGGGGTGATGATTTTTTTAACGGTCATGAGTTTTAATCTGGTAGGCGATGGCATCATGGACGCTTTAGATCCTAAACGCGCCTCTTAAAAGGAGCTTGCATGATTTTAGAAGTTAAAGATTTAAAAACTTATTTTTTCACCGATAAGGGCGTGAATAAAGCAGTGGATGGCGTGAGTTTTGGCTTGAAAAAGTCTCAAACGCTTTGCATTGTAGGGGAGAGTGGGAGCGGGAAAAGCATCACTTCGCTTTCTATTTTAGGGCTGATTGAAAAACCCGGGAAAATTGTAGGGGGGAGCATTCAATTTTTAGGGCAAGATTTGTTGCAACTCAAAGAAAAACAGATGCAAAAAGAAATCAGAGGCAAGAAAATTGGCATGATCTTTCAAGAGCCTATGACGAGCCTAAACCCTTCCTACACGGTGGGGTTTCAAATCAATGAAGTGTTGAAAATCCACCACCCTAATCTCAATAAAAAAGAACGCTTAGAAAGGGTGGTGTATGAATTAGAGCGCGTAGGCATTCCCCATGCAGGGGATAAATACCACGAATACCCTTTCAATCTCAGTGGAGGGCAGCGCCAAAGGGTGATGATCGCTATGGCTATGGTGTGTGAGCCTGAAATCTTGATCGCTGATGAGCCGACGACAGCATTAGATGTAACCATTCAAGCACAGATTTTAGAATTGATGAAGGAATTGCAGCAAAAAAAAGGCACTTCTATTTTGTTTATCACCCACGATTTAGGCGTGGTGGCGCAGATCGCTGATGAAGTGGTGGTGATGTATAAAGGGCATGTGGTGGAGCAAGCGAGTGCCAAAGAGCTTTTTGCTGATCCAAGACACCCCTATACCAAAGCTCTTTTAAACGCCATCCCTAAACCGGGCAAAGAATACCGCAAAAAACGCTTAGAAACCGTGGATGAAACCGTGGATTATTTGAGTTTTCAAAAGGAGTTACGATGAAGCTCTTAGAAGTTAAAGAATTGAAAAAATCCTATGCGATAGACAGGGGGTTATTCAAGCCTAAAAGAGTGATTCATGCTCTCAATGGGATCAGTTTTGAAGTGGAACAAAATGAAGTTTTAAGCATTGTGGGGGAGAGCGGTTGCGGGAAAAGCACGACAGCCAAAATTTTAGCCGGGATTGAAAGGCAAGATAGCGGGGCGATTTATTTCAATGGTAAGCGCCATTTGCATTTTAGCAAACAGGATTGGTTTGATTACCGCAAAAAGGTGCAAATGATTTTTCAAGATCCTTATTCTAGCTTGAATCCTCGCTGGAAAGTGGGCGAGATCATCGCTGAACCCTTGCTTTTAAATTCTCATTTTTCAAAAAAAGAAATCAAAACAAAAGTGCTAGAGATCATGCAAAAAGTGGGCTTGAAATTAGAATGGATCGATCGTTACCCCCACCAATTTTCAGGCGGTCAAAGGCAACGAATCGGCATTGCTAGGGCGCTCATTTTGCATCCTAGCGTGGTGATTTGCGATGAGCCTGTGTCTGCGCTAGACGTGTCCATTCAAGCGCAAGTGTTGAATTTGCTCTTGGATTTGCAAAAAGAAATGGGGCTGACTTATATTTTTATCAGCCATGATTTAGGGGTGGTGGAGCATATTAGCGATAAAATCATCGTGATGAATCAAGGGCAAATCGTAGAAACGGGGGATGTGGATAGCGTGATAAGTGCTCCAAAGCACCCTTATACGCAGAAATTACTCAATGCGGTGCCGCATTTGGAAAAATCCATGCAAAGATTTGCCAAATAAAAGAAAGGGTATTAAGCTGTGTTTGTAGATAGCGTGGAAATTATCATCGCTTCGGGTAAGGGGGGGCCTGGAATGGTGAGTTTTAGGCGAGAAAAGTTTGTCATCAAAGGAGGCCCTGATGGAGGCGATGGAGGCGATGGAGGCGATGTGTATTTTGAAGTGGATAACAATACCGATACTTTAGCGAATTTTAGAGGCACTAAACACCATAAGGCTAAAAACGGGGCTCCAGGAGGCACACGAAATTGCGCGGGCAAAAAGGGCGAAGACAAGATTATTGTTGTGCCGCCAGGAACGCAAGTTTTTGTAGATGACAAGTTGTGGCTTGATTTGATCACGCCTAAAGAAAGGGTGTTAGCCTTAAAAGGAGGCAAGGGGGGGTTAGGGAATGCGCATTTTAAAAGCGCGACTAAACAACAACCCACTTACGCGCAAAAAGGCTTAGAGGGGGCTGAAAAATGCGTGCGTTTGGAATTAAAGCTCATCGCTGATATAGGGTTAGTGGGCTTCCCTAATGCGGGTAAATCCACGCTCATTTCCACCATCTCTAACGCTAAGCCTAAAATCGCTAATTATGAATTTACGACTCTAGTGCCTAATTTAGGGGTTGTGAGCGTGGATGAAAAAAGCGAATTTCTAATGGCGGATATTCCTGGCATTATTGAAGGGGCTAGTGAGGGAAAAGGCTTAGGGATTAGCTTTTTAAAGCACATTGAACGCACTAAGGTTCTAGCCTTTGTTTTAGACGCTTCCAGGCTGGATCTGGGCATTAAAGAGCAATACCGACGCTTGAGGTTGGAGTTAGAGAAATTTTCACCCACTCTGGCCAACAAGCCTTTTGGGGTGTTGCTCAATAAATGCGATGTTGTAGAAAACATTGATGAGATGACTAAGGATTTTTGCACCTTTTTAAATTTGGGAGTGCAGAAATTAAACGCATTTGATTTAGAGCCGTATTTAGGGTTTTTACACCCCAATTTAACCAGCGATTTTGAAAATAACCCTAATGAAAGATCAGCGCTCTTTGTCTTACCCCTTTCAGCAATTAGCACTCTCAACACGCATGCACTTAAATTTGTGTTGTTGAAAGCGTTACAATGAAGCCATGTTGTATTTGAAAATAGTTTAATCAAGCCAGATACACTCCACTAAATTATAGCGTGTGGGGTGGGATTATAGAGGGTGTTTCATAAGATGCACAAAGACACACGCATAGAGTATAATGGCGTGAAATTTCTGTTGTTAAAAGCGTTGCCATAAAACGCTGTTTTTTAATCAATTCAAGCAAAGGCGAGAGATGAAAAGATTTGTTTTATTCTTGTTGTTCATGTGTGTTTGCGTTTGCGTTCAAGCTTACGCTGAGCAAGATTACTTTTTTAGGGATTTTAAATCTAGAGATTTGCCCCAAAAACTCCACCTTGATAAAAAGCTCTCCCAAACAATACAGCCATGCGCGCAACTTAACGCATCAAGACACTACACTGCTACTGGGGTTAGAGATCCTGATGCCTGCACCAAGAGTTTTAAAAAATCCGCTATGGTTTCCTATGATTTAGCGCTAGGCTATTTAGTGAGCCAAAACAAACCATACGGCTTAAAAGCTATAGAGATTTTAAACGCTTGGGCTAATGAGCTTCAAAGCGTGGATACTTATCAAAGCGAGGACAATATCAATTTTTACATGCCTTATATGAACATGGCTTATTGGTTTGTCAAAAAAGAATTTCCTAGCCCAGAATATGAAGATTTCATTAGGCGGATGCGTCAGTATTCTCAATCGGCTCTTAACACTAACCATGGGGCGTGGGGGATTCTTTTTGATGTGAGCTCTGCGTTAGCGCTAGACGATCATGCCCTTTTGCACAATAGCGCTAATCGGTGGCAGGATTGGATATTTAAAGCCATAGATGAGAATGGGGTTATTGCTAGTGCGATCACTAGGAGCGATACGAGCGATTATCATGGTGGCCCTACAAAGGGCATTAAGGGGATAGCTTATACCAATTTCGCGCTTCTTGCGCTAACTATATCAGGCGAATTGCTTTTTGAGAACGGGTATGATTTGTGGGGTAGTGAGGCCGGTAAAAGGCTCTCTGTGGCGTATAACAAAGTTGCAACATGGATTTTAAACCCTGAAACTTTCCCCTATTTCCAGCCTAACCTTATTGGGGTGCATAACAACGCCTATTTCATTATTTTAGCCAAACATTATTCTAGCCCTAGCGCGGATGAGCTTTTAAAACAAGGCGATTTGCATGAAGATGGTTTCAGGCTGAAACTCCGATCGCCATGAATTGTTTTGTATTCAAGATGATAGCGATAGCCATGCGCTTTAATCTTTTGATGAATGGTTCAGAAAGTTTGTTTCGGTCAGCATTATTTACAAAAAGAGTTTAAAATAAACGCAATTGTATCTCTTGAGTCGTCTTTAGAGTGCAAATGATTATCAAAATGAATCGTTTTAGTTGTAAGCGTGCTTATTTACACTAAAATAATGATCGTTATTGATAAGACCACATTAAAGGATAATGAATGAAAAAAATGGTTTTGGTATCGGTTTTACTAGCAGGGTTTTTGCAAGCGGTGAATTTGGATTTATCTTCGGCTAAGCTAACATGGACAGCCTTTAAAACTAAGGCTAAAACACCAGTAAATGGGAGTTTTGAAAGCATCACTTATAAACTGGGTAAATCTCAAGATAGTTTGAAAACCCTTTTAGAAGGGGCAACTGCGAGCATGGATAGCTTGAAAGTCAATTTGGGCGATGAATTAAAAAATAAGAATGTTCAAGAAGCTTTTTTCGCTCTTTTTAAAAACACTAACATTAAAGTAACTTTTAGAAATGTGATAGAAGGCGATCATGCAGGTTCTCTTACGGCTTATGTGAGGATGAATGAAAAGCTGGTAAAAGTGCCTATGCAATACACGATTGCTGAGGATAAGCTCGTGGTTAAAGGGGTCTTGGATCTATTGAATTTTGGCTTGAAAAACGAATTAGCGAGCTTGGCTAAACGATGCGAGAGTTTTCATGAGGGCTTGACTTGGTCGCAAGTGGAAATCCAATTTGAAAGCATGATTAAGGGATAATGTAAAATCATGGAGTTGTTGCACAGCATTAATGATTTTAATGAAGCTAAGCAGGTGATCGCTGGGGGGGTCAATTCGCCTGTGAGGGCGTTTAAGAGCGTTAAAGGCACTCCCCCCTTTATTTTAAAAGGTAAGGGGGCGTATCTTTATGATGTGGATAACAACCATTATATAGATTTTGTGCAAAGCTGGGGGCCTTTGATTTTTGGGCATGCTGATGAAGAGATTGAAAAAAATATTATTAATGCATTAAAAAAAGGCACTTCTTTTGGCGCTCCCACAGAATTAGAAACCACTTTAGCTAAGGAAATCATTTCTTGTTATGAAGGCTTAGATAAGGTGCGTTTAGTGAGTAGCGGCACGGAAGCGACCATGAGCGCGATACGACTCGCTAGAGCTTATAGCCAGAAAGACGATTTGATCAAGTTTGAAGGGTGCTACCATGGGCATAGCGACTCCTTATTGGTGAAAGCGGGTAGTGGGTGCGCTACTTTTGGATCGCCTTCTTCTTTAGGCGTGCCGAACGATTTTAGCAAACACACCCTAGTGGCTCGTTATAACGACTTGAACTCCACAGAAGAATGCTTTAAAAAAGGCAATGTGGGTTGTGTCATCATTGAACCCATTGCCGGGAATATGGGGTTAGTGCCGGCTCAAAAAGAGTTTTTACTAGGCTTAAAGGCTTTGTGTGAAAAATACCAAGCGGTGCTGATTTTAGATGAAGTGATGAGCGGGTTTAGAGCGAGTTTGAGCGGTTCGCAAGAATTTTATGGCGTCGTGCCGGATTTGGTAACCTTTGGTAAGGTGATAGGTGCGGGGCTTCCTTTGGCGTGTTTTGGAGGGCGTGCAGAAATTATGGACTTGCTTTCGCCCATTGGAAGCGTGTATCAAGCAGGCACTTTGAGCGGTAACCCCCTAGCGGTGTGCGCAGGGTTGAGTGCGCTTTATAAAATCAAAAGAGACAAAACCCTTTATACCCGCTTGAACGCTCTAGCCGTTCGTTTGACTCAAGGTTTAAAAAAGAGCGCTCAAAGCTATAATATCGCCTTACAAACGCTCAATATGGGGAGCATGTTTGGCTTTTTCTTTAACGAAAATGCGGTGCGTGATTTTGATGACGCTTTAAAAAGCGATACGGAGATGTTTGCGAAATTCCACCAAAAAATGCTTTTTAAGGGCGTGTATTTGGCATGTTCAAGCTTTGAAACCGGCTTTATTTGTGAGCCTATGACTGAAGAGATGATTGATTTTACGATCGCAAAAGCCGATGAAAGTTTTGATGAAATCATAAAGGGCGTGTGAATTTTTGAAAAAGCCAAAGTATTATAAATTCATAGAGGGGGCGAATTATTTGAGCTTAGGGCTGTCTATGGTGGTAGCGATCCTTATGGGTGTGGCTATAGGCTATGGGCTTAAAAAGCTCACTCACATTCCGTGGCTTTTTTGGCTTGGGGTTATTTGGGGCGTGTTAGCGAGCTTTCTCAATGTCTATAAAGCTTATAAAAACATGCAAAAGGATTATGAAGAATTAGCCAAAGACCCTAAATACACACAAAACAAAACAAAATAAATACCATAAAAGCCCATGTGCCAAATCCAATGCTTGCTTGTTTTGCTTTCTATCAATATAGTTAGCGCGATCATCGTTTATTTTTTCCAAGCATTTCAAGGGGTTTTGAATTTTGAGGGGGGGTTTTTGGGGTTTTTTATCGTGGCGTTGTCTTCGTATTACGGCGTTAAAAAGCGTTTGGATTTAAGGAAACAAAATTCAGGAGAAAAAGAAGAAAAGCAAAAATTTCAAAAATTCGCCCTGGGTTTGGAAATGTCTTTCAATGTGTGGCGTTTAGGGGGGTATGGGGTTTTACTAGGCATTTTAGGAGCGCTTTTATTCTTGCATCTTTTTAATGGGTTAATCTTTCTTATCGGCGTGTTTGTGAGCTCGCTCTCTAGCGCGTTATTACGATTTTTAAACAATAATGGTAAGTTTTGACACAAACTCACATGGATTTTAACCCCTTTAATTCTCTTTTAATTTCTAATCCTATACAATAAAAACAAAAATGGGAGTGGATCTTGAAAACAAAAAATCCCGCTAAAAGAATCCTAAAAACCGCCGTGATTCAAATGCAATCCAAACCCTACGCCTTAAATGAAAACCTGCAATTAGTGCTCAACCTAGCCAAAGAAGCCCACGACAAAGGCGCGAATCTCATTGTTTTACCGGAATTGTTTGATAGCGGTTATTTCGTGAATGATAAAGACGCGGATTTTGGGTTGGATTTTAAAGCGATAGAGCATAGCGAGCTAAAAAGCGAGACTTTGAGAGCGTTAAGCGATTTTGCGAAATCTAGCGATACGCATATTGTGGCATGCAGCATTGAAAAAACGAATAAAAAACTCTACGACAGCGCTTATATCATTCCACCAAAAGTCGGGATCGTTGGCAAGCATCGTAAAATCTATTTGTGGGGCGATGAAAAATCGCGCTTTAGAAGGGGCAAAAAATACGAGGTTTTTACGCTGGATTTTGGGGATTTTAGCGCGAAAGTGGGTTTGCAAATTTGCTATGAAATCGGCTTTGGCGTGGGTGCGAATTTGCTTGCGTTACAAGGAGCAGAGGTTTTAATCTATCCTAGCGCGTTTGGCAAAGCCAGGGCTTATAATTGGGATTTATTGAGCAAGGCTAGAGCGTTAGAAAATGGCTGTTTTGTGTGCGCGTGCAATCATAGTGGGGAAGAAACTAACGCTAAATTAAAACAAACGCTAGAGTTTGCCGGCGATTCAAGAATCATCGCACCCAATGGGAAAATCATCGCGCAAGCCACCAAGCTTAATGAGGTCATTATCGCTGAAATGGATTTGAACGAAGTGGCGTTGCAACGCCAAAAAATCCCTTATTTACAAGATTTTGACACCAAACTCACCAAAAAGGGGTTTGGAAAACTCACTTAAAAAGGAGCGATTATGGCAAAAGAAATTTTAGTGGCTTATGGCGTGGATATTGATGCGGTGGCTGGTTGGTTAGGGAGCTATGGTGGAGAGGATTCGCCTGATGATATTTCGCGCGGGCTTTTTGCGGGTGAAGTGGGGATCCCACGGCTTTTGAAATTGTTTAAAAAATACCATCTCCCTGCGACTTGGTTTGCACCGGGGCATTCTATTGAAACTTTTCCAGAGCAAATGAAAATGATCGTGGATGCAGGGCATGAAGTGGGTGCGCATGGGTATTCGCATGAAAACCCTATCGCTATGAGCGCCAAGCAAGAAGAAGATGTTTTGTTAAAAAGCGTTGAATTGATTAAAGATCTTACCGGCAAAGCCCCCACAGGCTATGTGGCACCGTGGTGGGAGTTTTCTAATATCACTAATGAATTGCTTTTAAAACACGGCTTCAAATACGACCACTCGCTCATGCACAATGATTTCACGCCCTATTATGTGCGCGTGGGGGATAGTTGGAGCAAGATTGATTATAGTTTGGAAGCTAAGGATTGGATGAAGCCTTTAATCCGTGGGGTGGAAACCGATCTGGTGGAAATCCCTGCGAACTGGTATTTGGACGATTTACCGCCGATGATGTTCATCAAAAAGTCCCCCAATAGTTTTGGTTTTGTAAGCCCGCATGATATAGGGCAAATGTGGATCGATCAATTTGATTGGGTTTATCGTGAGATGGATTATGCGGTGTTTAGCATGACAATCCACCCTGATGTGAGCGCCCGTCCGCAAGTGTTGCTCATGCATGAAAAAATCATTGAGCATATCAACAAGCATAAGGGCGTGCGTTGGGTAACATTCAATGAAATCGCTGATGATTTCTTAAAACGAAACCCTAGAAAAAAATAGCGATAACGCCAAAAGATTTTTGGCGTTTGATTAAAAGGTTGAAAGATGTGCGTTTTATGCGGGGAGCTTATCAGTTCTTTTCATTGGACCGATGAAAATTATGGGACCAATGGGAGCGATAGTTATGAGATTGATGAAAATTTGAGAGAGCCAAATGCGCTTATTAGCGCGAATGAAAACGCCAGAGAACGCAAAAGAGCGCGGCTCAAACGAGTGGGATTGCTCAATCAAATTTTGGCGTTTTATGGGCTAAAAATTGGTGATTGGCAAGGCACGAAATTTGTGCTGTGCGATAAAAAAGGGCAGAGCGTGATCGTGAATGATTTAGGCGATTTGTGGGGTAAGGCGCAAAAATTAGCCAAAAAAAAGATGGACGCGCTAGATTCTCATCTGTTAGCGTTTTTAAATCAAAACCCACACGCCACTCGCTGATGCCTAAAATCCCTATCACGCTCATCACCGGTTTTTTAGGTAGCGGTAAAACGAGTTTTTTAAGCGAATATTTAAACCAAACAGATCACCAAGGCGTTGCCCTTATCATCAATGAAATCGGTCAAGCCGCTTTGGATCAGCGCATCTTAAGCGTTCAATATTGCGGTGAAAAAATGCTCTATCTTAACGCAGGGTGCGTGTGTTGCAACAAACGCTTAGATTTAGTGGAGTCTCTAAAAGCCACGCTCAACAACTATGAATGGCGTGGCGAAATTTTAAAGCGCATCATCATTGAAACCACCGGTTTAGCTAACCCGGCGCCGATTTTATGGACGATTTTGAGCGATGTTTTTTTAGGGGTGCATTTTGAGATCCAAAGCGTGGTGGCTTGCGTGGATGTTTTGAACGCTAAAGTACATTTAACAAACAACGAAGCTAAAGAGCAAATCGTTTTTGCTGATAGCGTTTTATTGACCAAAACGGATTTGCAAAATGACAGCGTGGCTTTAATCAAATTAAAAGAGCGGATACAATCCCTTAACCCTAGCACAGAAATTTTTGACAAGAGGGCGATAGACTATGAGAGCCTCTTTTCACGCAAAAATAGGGCGCGAAATTTCATGCCAAGAATGCCAAAAGATTCGCACTCGCAAGGCTTTGAGACTTTAAGCGTTAGTTTTGAAGGCACGATGGAATGGAGCGCGTTTGGGATTTGGCTGAGTTTGTTGTTGCATCAATACGGCACGCAGATTTTACGCATAAAGGGGATTATTGATATTGGAAGCGATCTTTTGGTGAGTATTAACGGCGTGATGCATGTCATTTACCCGCCCAAGCACATTTTAAAGGATCAAAACGGCTCTAACCTCGTTTTTATTGTGCGTCATTTAGGGTGTGAAAAAATCTTAAATTCCTTAAAGGGTTTTAAGGATTTTCTCGGCATCAAGGGTTTTGAAACCCCATAATTTTTCTATTTATTGGTAGCTGTTTGCATTTTGATAGGGAAAAGAACGATGAAGCTTAAAACCAAACACACCCCACAAATAACAAAAATCAAAACATAGCCCAAATCCCCTAAAAAGATCGTGAAAAGATACGAAAAAAGCGCTTGGAAAATGCCAAAAGAAAACACCACCCATGAAGACGCTTTAGCGAAATGCTTCGCGCCTGCAATTTTTAAAGCCATCATGCTGAATAAATTGATATTGGCGGTTGTGGCCGCTCCCATTACAAAAATGCTTAAATTGAGTAAAGAGATTTGGTGGAAAAAAATGGGTAAAAAGCATGCGATAGATTTTAAAATAAGGATAAAGATGTTGGCGTTTTTAGCCCCTAGCTTTTGAGCCATGGGGCCACTGATTAAAGAGCCAAGCGTGGCTCCAAAGCCAAAAAACGCCCATGAAGTTCCAGCGATAGTGGGGGAGATATTTAAATGACGGATCAAATAATCCACCCAAAAAAGCGTGTGTGGTAAAAAACCAATCGCATTGAGCGCGCAAGAAATGAGCAATAACCACAAATGAAAGGTGATTTTAAACGCGCTTTCTTCTTTTTTAACGGATTTTTTCCTTAAAGAACGGGTTTTTAACCCCACTAAGGAAAGGATAAAGGCTATCAAACAACTGCCCCCTAAAAAAATCCATGCCCATTTGATATTATAAGAGCTGATCCAAGGCAGAACAAACCCGCTAAAGACAGATCCAATGCCTACAGCGCTGAAAATAAGCCCCCCCACTAAGGCTTTTTTATGTTCTTTGACATAAGGTAAAGAGAGAGGGGCGACTAAAATCATTAACGCACTGCTAGCCACACCGGCGATAAAACGCCAGATCCAAAGCCAAAAGAAAGGGATACTATCAAAATAACAGACTAAAAAACTCAAAGCGATTAAGCCAAAACTGATTTTAGCGATGCTTTCTAATGACATTAACGGGCTTAAAAATTGGATTAAAAAACTCCCAAAAACATAGCCCATTAGCACCGCAATACCTAATTGGAAGCTTTGGTGTGGGGTTAAACTCCCTGATAAAATGAGTAGGGGGATTAAAACCACATAGCCAAAACGAGCTAAGCCGTTAGACACAAAAACCCCTAAAAAGCAAACAAACACGCGCATTTTGATCCTTAACAAAGTTATAAAAAAACAAGATCTTATATTATATTGAAACTTGTTAATTGATAGTGCATAATGGGAGCGAGATGAGAATAAATTTAAGGATTATCCTTTATCAATACCCGTATCGTTAAAGAGGCCCCACGATTGAGCAAAAGAGAGTTGGTTATTAGCGTTATAGAGCTTGTGTCTAAAGCGCTTCATAAAAATAAGGTTTCTACTAGAATAAGACTTCTTTGCGGTGGTTTTCATTGCTGAAACAGAGATTAATAACTATGGGCTAGGCTTAAAAAGAGCATCACTGAATAGCATAAAAGCGTTTTTTTGTCATTTTGAAAAAATTTTGTCATTTTTTTGTTTTTGATGCTTTTTGTGTGGTGTTAGCCCATAAAAAGGCTTTTAGTATTTTTTAAGGTTAAATAGTAAAGAGCTTGATTTTGCCGTAACCTCTTTAAAAAGCACTCTTTTGGGGCGTTTGCCCCTTATGGGTGAGAAAATTTATTTCTTGTGAGCGAAATTGTGCGGGTTGCCTTTATCCCCAACATAAGTGATTTTGTCGCCTAAAATGTCATAAGCTTGACCAAAGCCTTTCACAAAACGCCCTTCTTTGAAATCCAGTGCGATCAAATGGAAATCTTGCATGGCACGAATGGTTTTAATGCCCCCAGCGCCGCCGGTTTTTTCAATGAAAGAATCAAACGCTTTGTCAAACTCCGCCCCTCTTTCAATGAAACGAGCGTTGGTTTTATAACGCAAGCGTTTCCTCAAAATAGCTGATTTAGCCTTGCTCTCGTCTTCTAAAAACATCACTTCCACATTGTGGGGGTTGTTTTTAAGGCCGGCAAAATGCTCAGCCACTTCGCTCACATAAATGTAGTATTGTTTGCCATCGCTCATTAAAGGTGCATAAGAGCATACCACATGCCCATTAGGGTGTAAGGTCGCTAAACAAACAGAATCAAAGCTTTCTTTAAAAGCCTTAACTTCTTCTTCCACGCCTTTTAAATCATGGGTTTTTTCCACGCTTTGACACAATTCAATGATAGCGTTTTTGTAGTCTTTTGGGTCTTTAACTTCGTGGTTAAATTCAATCCTTAAGGTTTGATTGTGGTTATAACCAATCACAATGCCTTGAGGATCCACGCTTTTAAAGGCGATATTTTCAGCATGATGGACTTGCCCGAATTTTTTCAATAAACCTTTCATGTCTTCAACATGGTGAGCGTTCATGTGTTCTATAATACGATTAAGCAAAATATTCTCCTTAGTTTCAAAAAATAAGGGGAATGTTATAACAAAAAATTAAATATTAGCTTAATCTTTAGCGGAAATTTTGGTTTTTATTTCTATGCCTAAAAGTTTGAAAGCGTTAGTCAAACTCAAACTCACCATTAAACAAATTTTTAAAAGCTCCTTAGCTTTAGGGGTGTCTAAGATTTTTCCAGCGTTATAGAAGCGGTGGAATTCTGAAGCGAGAGTTTTTGCGTATTCGCACATTTTTTGCAAGCCGTATTCTTCAAAAGAAGACTCAACCGCTTTAGGCAAGCTTAAAGCGCTAAAAAGCAGGTATTTTTCTTCAGCGTTTAAATTTTTTAAAGGGGTTTGCAAAACCTCTTCTTTAGAAAAGGGGGATTTTTCTAGCATGGTATGGATGCGCGAATTAGCGTAATGGATATAGTAAATGGGGTTTGAGCTGTCTTGTTTTTTTAAAGTATTGACATCAAATTCTAAATGGGTGTCAAGCCGTTTGCTCAAAAAAATAAACCTCAAAGCGTCCTTACCCACATCATCAATCACATCTTTAATCAAAATAAAATTACCCGCTCTTTTACTCATCTTGTAAGGCTCGTTATCTTTGAGCAAGCGCACCATTTGAGCGAGTAAGACTTCAAGCTTGTTGGAATCATAGCCCAAAAACTCAAGGCTGGCTTTCACTCTAGTGATATAGCCGTGGTGGTCTGCCCCCCAAATGTTGATATATTTGGTGTAATTTTGTTGGAATTTTTCATCATGATAGACAATATCGCCGGCTAAATAAGTGTAATTTTTATCTTCTTTGATAAGCACCCGATCGCTTTCATCTTGGTATAGGGAAGATTTGAGCCAGATTTTAGAGTCCTTTTCATAAAGGGCATTCGCTTTTTTTAATCGTTCAAACACCGCATCTTTATGTTTAAAAACTTCTTTTTCGCTCGCATAGGAATCAAAATGAATGCCTAAAGCGTCTAAATTATCTTTAATTTCTAAAAGCATTAGATCCTTAGCATAGCCACTCAAAACTTCAATAATCGTCTCTTCGTTTTCTTTAAAAAGGCTTGGCTCTAAATCGTTGTTAGCCTTTTTAGCGATTTCAATGATGTATTCGCCTTTGTAAAAGACTTCTGGGTAAGTTACGCTCTCTTTTAAAACATGCTCTCTGTAGGCGAGCCATACCGAAAGCCCTAACAAGCGGATTTGAGAACCCATGTCATTGACATAATATTCGCACAAAACTTCATGCCCTAAAAAGCGAGCGATTTTAGCCAAACTATCGCCAAACACCGCCCCTCTAGCATGCCCTATGTGTAAAGGCCCTGTAGGGTTAGCGCTCACAAATTCTAAAAAGACTTTTTGAGAATGTTCGCTTTTAATTTGAGAGCCAAATTGTTCTTTTAATTCTAAAGCCTTTTGGGTGAAACGCTCTAAAAGATCTAAAGAAAGCGTGAAATTGATATAGCCCTTACAAGCCACTACGCTGTCAAAAAACCCTTGAGTTTTTTCGTGCGTGCTGATTTTAAGGGCTAACTCTTCAGCGATAGCTAAGGGCGATTTTTTAAAAACTTTGGCGAGATTGAAAGCAATGGGCGTAGCGTAATGCCCATGCTCTCTGTCTTTAGGGTATTCAATAATGACTTCAGCTTCTAAAATCTCTTCTAAAACGCCCTTAATGAGAGTGTGCATGTTCAACTTTCTTGTTTGCTTTTAATCTCGCTACTCTCATGCACTTTGGTTTGCGTTGCTTGAGCGTCTAGGGTTTTTGGCTCGTTTTTAGCTTCTTCTTCATCGTCTTTCACGGCTTTTTTGAAATTCTTAATCCCACTGCCTAAACCTTTAGCCAACTCTGGGATCTTTTTAGCCCCAAATAACAACACAATCACTAATAAAACAATGACCCAATGCCATATACTTGTGAATCCGCCCATATTTTACTCCTTAAACTATTGGTTGGTTTTTATTTGAATTATAGCTTTTTTAAAAAATAATTGATAGGTTTTATAAGGATTCGTTTTTCCAAGCCTTACAGATTTTTTCAAAATTAAACGCTTTTAAGCGATAGACTAAAGTTTTTGCGATGCTTAAGATGATTTCTTTGGATTTTTCTAAATCTTCATTGATGATGAGGTAATCAAAGCTCTCCAAGCACTGCATTTCTTTATAAGCGTTGATCAAGCGTTTTTCTATCGTTTCTTTAGAATCCGTCCCCCTTAAAAGCAAGCGCTCTTTTAAAATTTCTTGGTTTTTGGTGCTAATAAACACTGAGCATGCGTTAGGGTAATGCTTTTTAAGAATTTCATGCCCTTGCACATCAATATCAAAAATGACGATTTTGCCCTCTTTTAAGGCTTTTTCTACAGGGATTTTAGAAGTGCCATAGTAGTGGTTATGCACGATCGCCCATTCTAAAAACTGCCCTTTTTCTATGCCTTGTTTGAATTCTTCTTCGCTGACAAAATTATAATGCAAGCCATCAACTTCGCCCTCTCTAGGCTTTCGTGTGGTGGTGGAAAGGGAAAAATGGGTTTTTGGGATTTTTTCTTGCAAATACTTTGTAAGGGTGCTTTTACCCGCTCCGCTAGGGCCTGAAAGGATGAGTAAATTAAAATCATTATGCATTAGGTTTTTTATCCTCTAAAGTGATTTTAATGCTTAAGGTTTTGTTTTCTAAAAGGCTTTTTAAGGACTCTTGATTGAGGCTTTTTAATAAATCCTGCAAATTCAAGCGCAATTCTAGGGGGCTGGAAGTTTTATCGCTTTCTTCTTTTTCTTGCGGGAATTCTGTGGCGTTTTCATTCTTGGAGATTTCTGTAACACTCTCTTTAGGGGTTTCTGTGTCGTTCTCATTATTAGGAGTTTTTGCAACGGCTTCATTCAAAAAGGGCAATTCTTCCCCCATCGCTTTAGCCATCACCGGCTCAGGAATGTCTTCAATATTTTCGTAATGGTCTTCTTGGGTTTTGGGCGTTTCTTTTTCTTGCACTTGGGTTTTTTCGGTAACAACTTCTTGGGTTTCTTGGGTTTCTTTTTCTTGTGATTGGGGGATTTCTACATCTTGCGGTGTTTCTGTATCTTCTTGTTTTTCTTTTTCTTGGGGCGTTTCTGCGATTTCTTGTTTTTCTAACTCGTGTGCTTGGGTTTCTTGGAGAGCTTCTGCACTTTCTTGCGTTTCTTTTTTATCCTCTTGGTCGTTAGAGTTTTCTTGGATTTCTTTGACTAATTCTTGCATGGCCTCTAATTCTTGTGCACTTGGGGAATCTTGCGTTTCTTCTTTCATCTCTTCCTTAACTTCTTCTTGCGTTTCTTCTTTAGGGATTTCTAATTTTTCTTGCATTTCCAACTCTTTAGAAACTTCTTCATCTTTAGGGGTTTCACTCTCTTGCGTTTCATCATCTTTAGGCTTTTCTTCTTCTTGGGGCGTTTCTTTAACCTCTTCTTTTTCTTCTTGGGGCGTTTCTTTAACCTCTTGTTTTTCTTTTTGGGGCGTTTCTTTAATCTCTTCTTTTTCTTCTTGCACATCTAAAGTGGGGAGTAGTTGCTCTTCATTGTTAGGCTCTTCTTTGGCTAGGGCTTCTAAATCGCCTAAATTTTCTAATTCGTCCCAATTGGTTTCTAAAACTTCTTGAGTTGGGTCTAAATTCTGGCTAGGCTCTAGCTCGCTCATGTTAGAACCAAGCTTTTTTTGAAGGATTTTCAACATTTCAGTGGGTAAAAAAGGTTTTTTGATTTTCATCTCAAAGCCCTCTAAAAAGGGCTGCATTTCATTGCCCTTTTTATACATGCACACGCTGTTTTTATTTTGAGAGATGATTTCTTTTAATTCTAGCCAATCCACTTGGTCTAGTTTTTCCAAACATTCATCATCGGCTATCAAAAGCCATTCTGGATCTTTTTTAAGGCGCGCGGATAACTCTTGGTAGTGGTTAAAATTTTCTATGGATAATTCTAATTTCTTAGAAACACTCTCAAGTAGCTTTTCAATCATGGGGTTTTGGTTGAATAGAATCATTTTCATTTTAGGGACTCCTTATTGATTAAGAAACGCTTCTTTAAGCCTATCAATTTTTATCGCTTTTTTTAAATCTTTTATTATAATCAAAAATCCACTTGGTTGGTTGTTTTTATCATGAGTGTAATTTAAAATAAGGATCATTTGATGTTCAACAAATTTAAAAAAATCGTTGGCGTGGGTGTGTTAGTGGGCTGTTTAGGGGTTTTACAAGCTAAAAATAGTCTCTTTGTCTTGCCTTATGAACAAAGAGACGCTTTGAATGCTTTAGTTTCTGGCATTAGTAACGCTAGAGAGAGCGTGAAAATCGCTATTTATAGTTTCACGCACAGAGATATTGCAAGAGCCATTAAAAGCGTAGCGAGTAGGGGGATTAAGGTGCAAATCATTTATGATTATGAAAGCAATCATAATAACAAGCAATCCACTATTGGCTATCTGGACAAATACCCTAACACGAAAGTGTGCTTATTGAAAGGGCTTAAGGCTAAAAACGGGAATTATTACGGCATCATGCACCAAAAAGTAGCGATCATTGATGATAAGATCGTGTTTTTAGGCTCAGCGAATTGGAGCAAAAACGCTTTTGAAAACAATTACGAAGTGCTTTTAAAAACCGATGACACAGAGACAATCCTCAAAGCCAAGAGTTACTATCAAAAGATGTTAGGGAGTTGCGTTGGGTTTTAAAGCCCTTTAGAAGTGGTAATTATACCCCACATAAAAGGCAAAGACCCTACGCATTTGAACCTTGAGCGCATCAGTAGTGTAGTATTTCGTATTAATGGTGGGGAATTTAAAGCCGATTTCAAATTCATGTTCATCTACAAATAAAGCCTTGAGGCCAAAGTTAAAGAGGAATTGAAAAGAGGTGTTATCAACCGCGCTGCTGTTAGTGATGCCTAATAATTCCTGCCCTTTACTGCCAATATACCAACTATTCCCCGCAATCGCAATCCCCCCAAAAACGCCAATATCCACGCTAATATCATCTTGATAGAAACTCCCTTGGAAGAAATTCCACACCGCATCCACGCCCACGCCATAAGTGATCATGTTATTGCCGCCATAATAGCCTTTAGGGTATCTCATGCCATAGCCTTGCCAATCTAAAAAAGCGAAATAGCGCAAGCCCAAGATTTTATCCGGATGGAAAAAGTGGTTATAGCCCATGACTAATCCAATCCCATTAGATCCCATGTTGGTGAGCTTTTTAACGCTATTGACGCTGGTTATGATATTGGTGTAACCAGTTTGATAGTTAGTCACTTCTCTAACTTCATGGATATTAGTCATTAAATTGATAGAACCTGTTTGGTAATTGATTCCCATATACAAATTTTTCGTCCAAGAAGGCGCTGCGCTTTCTTCTTTAGCTACTAAGGCGTGTGTCAGCAAGCTTGCGCCAACTAACATTTTTAACAAGGTTCTCAATTGTATCTCCTGCAAGTTAAGTTTCATTATAAAGATCTTAAAGATCTAAATTTTACAACAACTTACTCAAAATTAAGCATTTATTCTTTATAAGAGAGTATAATTTAGTGCTTAAAATAACTCAAAAGTAAGGCTAGTGGATGAAAAAGGCGCTTTATTTAGGGGCTGTTGCGTTTAGCGTTGCATTCAGCATGGCATCAGCCAATGAGCCAAAAATTGATTTTAACCCTCCCAATTATGTAGAAGAAACCCCCTCTAAAGAATTTATCCCTGAATTGAACAAGTTGGGGAGTTTGTTTGGGCAGGGCGAGCGCCCTTTATTTGCGGACAGGAGGGCGATGAAGCCTAACGATTTAATCACAATCATTGTTTCTGAAAAAGCGAGCGCGAATTATTCTAGCTCTAAAGATTATAAAAGCACTTCAGGGGGTAATTCCACGCCCCCAAGACTCACTTATAACGGGCTAGATGAAAGAAAGAAACAAGAAGCGCAGTATTTAGACGATAAGAATAATTACAATTTCACCAAATCCAGCAATAACACGAATTTTAAAGGCGGTGGCTCGCAAAAAAAGAGCGAAGATTTAGAGATCGTGTTGAGCGCTCGAATCATTAAGGTGCTAGAAAACGGGAATTATTTCATCTATGGGAATAAGGAAGTGCTAGTGGATGGGGAAAAGCAAATCCTTAAGGTGAGCGGGGTGATCCGCCCTTATGATATTGAAAGGAATAACACTATCCAATCCAAGTTTTTAGCCGACGCTAAGATTGAATACACGAATTTAGGGCATTTGAGCGATTCCAATAAAAAGAAATTCGCTGCTGATGCGATGGAAACCCAAATGCCTTATTAAAAAGAGCAAAGCCTAGCATGAGAGCGATCGCTATTGTTTTAGCCAGAAGTTCCAGTAAAAGGATCAAGAATAAAAATATTATTGATTTTTTCAATAAACCCATGCTCGCTTACCCTATTGAAGCGGCGCTAAATTCCAAACTTTTTGAAAAGGTGTTTATCTCTAGCGATAGCATGGAGTATGTGAATTTAGCTAAAAATTATGGGGCGAGTTTTTTGAATTTACGCCCTAAAGTTTTAGCAGACGACAGGGCCACGACTTTAGAAGTGATGGCTTATCACATGAAAGAATTAGAGTTAAAAGATGAAGATATTGCGTGTTGTTTGTATGGCGCTTCAGTATTTTTACAAGAAAAACATTTGAAAAACGCTTTTGAAACTTTAAAAGAAAATACGGATTATGTTTTCACATGCGCTCCCTTTAGCGCTTCGCCCTATCGTTCTTTTAGCCTTGAAAACGGCGTTCAAATGGCTTTTAAAGAGCATTTCAACACGCGCACGCAAGATTTAAAAACGCTCTATCATGACGCAGGGTTGCTTTATATGGGGAAGGCTCAAGCCTTTAAAGAAATGCGGCCTATTTTTAGTCAAAATTCTATCGCTTTAGAATTATCGCCCTTAGAAGTCCAAGATATTGACACTTTAGAAGATTTAGAATTAGCCAAGCTCAAATACAGCCGTTTGAAAAACGCATGCCAGTAAAAATTTTGTGCGATGCGTTTTTAACAAGTGGTTTAGGGCATGTGAGGCGTTGTGAAAAAATCCTTTCTTTTATAGAAAAATTAGGGATTAAAGCGGATCTTTATTTGCACAAGCAAAATAATATAAGCGTTTTTTTAGAGGGCGTTGGCAATGAAGATTTTTTGATTGCAGACAGCTATCGTTTAAATTCAAAAGATTTTTATCTTTTAAAAGAAAAAGCCAAAAGCCTTATGGTCATAGAAGATAAAGAGCATGCTAAGGGGTTTTACCCTAAAAACACCAAGATCCTAAATTTCACGCTGAACGCTTTAAAACACTACCATTATTTATCAAAAGATTATCAGTATTATTTGGGAGTGGGGTTTTACCCTGTTGATATTCGCTTTGTCTATGAGCGCCCTATCAATACAGAAAATAAAGAAGTGCTGATCACTCTAGGGGGGAGCGAGCAAAAAACGCTCAAAGAGATAGTCAAAATTTTAGAAAATAAGAATGTGAATTTGCACATCATTTCACCTTATACTCCTAAAAATCCTCCCAAGAACACGCATTATTACAGCCCTTTAAACCCTTTAGAGTTCAGTTCTTTGATGAAATTTTGCGCTTGCGCCATTAGCGCTGCAGGCCAAACCCTCTATGAATTAGCCCTTTCTCAAACTCCCTCTCTTATCCTTCCCATCGCTTCTAATCAAATCATTCAAAGCCAAGAATTTGAAAATTCAGGCATCTTCAAACAAACGAGTTTAAAAACTCTAGCTAAAGATTTTGAAAATTTACAAATTCAAAAAAACCAAGCTTGGGCAAAAAACCTGGCCTTTGGGAGTGAGCTAGAGGGCGCATTAAGGGAGTTTTTAGAAATTTGAAGAAAAATTATTCTTATGGAAATATCCAAGCGATTGATTTTGTGCATTTAAACGATGGAGAAAAGTTGCTGGTTTTAGAGTTTCGTAACCACCCAAACACTGCCTTATGGATGTATAGCGCTTTTATTTCTTTAAAAACGCATTTGCAATTCATAGAAGATCTCAAAAATTCGCCTAGCCACCGCTATTTTTTGTTTAAAGAAGAGGGCGTTTATTTAGGGGTTGGTTCTATCACTAAAATCAATTTTTTTCATAAGCATGGGTATTTGGGGATTTATAAAAACCCTTTTTTGAAAAATAAGGGGAGGATTATTTTAAAAGCTTTAGAACGCATCGCTTTTGAAGAGTTCCAATTGCATTCTTTGCACTTGGAAGTGATGGAAAACAATTTCAAAGCGATCGCTTTTTATGAAAAAAACCATTATGAGTTAGAGGGGCGTTTGAAAGGCTTTATCTCTAAAGATAAGGAATTTATAGACATTCTTTTGTATTATAAGGATAAGAAAGGATATAACGATCAATCTCCTCTAAAACTTTAGGGCAAATTTCTAGTTTTAAATCCAATACGCTTAAAGGCAAGTTGCAATCTTGTAATTTGACGAGATCTTTTGAAGTAACCAATAAGGAAGTGGCGTTATTTTGATAAAACTCTTTTTTTAAAAGCTTCAAATCAAAAGGGGCATGGTCTCTAAAATACAATTTTTTAACCACTTCTTTGGGTAAAAACGCATCAAGCCTGCTAGGGTTAGCGATAGCCGTTACTAAAAGCATGCGTTTGGTGGGGCGAGAAATAGAGGTGATTCTTTGATAATCCTTATCTTCGGTAATGATTAAATGGGCTTCTTTATAGCTTTCAATACTTTCTCTATACAACCCGCTAGGCAAACAAAAAGGGTAGTAGGGGGGGATTTTAGGCTTTAAAAGCAAATTGAATTGGTTGAAATTAAACCTAAAACCATCGTCTAAGAACACGATTTTTGCCCCTAATTCAAGGGCTTTTAAAACGCCTAGCTCTCTTTTTTCGCTCACAATCACGCTCGCTTGTTTTAAATTTAAGGCTAAAAGATAGGCTTCATCGCCCGCTGTTTTTTGAGAAACTAAAATGTTTCCTTTAACGCTCACCACCACCAAGCCTTTAGAATCTCGTTGATACCCCCTAGAGACAACCGCCACTTCTTGGTATCTTGGAGCGATCTCTAAAATAAAGGGCGTTTTACCGCTCCCCCCAGCGATCAAATTGCCTATGCTGATAAGGGGGATTTTAAAATCATGCTTTTTAGCGGTTTTTCGTTTAATTGTGGCAATACATTGATAAATTAAAGAAAAAGGATAGAGCGCGAAAATCAACCCCTTTTGCAAAAGAGTGGGGTCATAAAAATAGCACTCTAAAAAGGGTTTATCGCTTTTCATTCAGGGTTAAATCGTTTGGCGATAGTGGGTAATTCTAATTTAAAAGCGTTTTTTTGGATACGGCTTATGATGTTTTTTACTAAAATTTCATCATGGCCTAGTTGGGTGAGTGCTTCTGCATCAATGGGCTTGTTTTTGAACAACGCTTCAATATCTTTTAATAAAGGATCGATCACGCTATAAGGATAGCCTAAATCCTTTTCATCGCTTTGGCCTAAAAATAAATCCGCGCTAGGGGGCTTATTTAAAATCTTTTTAGGGATATTCAAATAGCAAGCGAGTTCATAAACTTCGGTTTTAAATAATTCCCCAATCGGGTTAATCGCGCACGCCAAATCCCCAAATAAAGTGCCATAGCCTAGCATTCTTTCGCTTTTATTGCTCGTGCCAATGACTAAAGAATCGCTTTTTAAAGAATAGTCGTATAAAAAAGCCATGCGCAATCTTGCGCAAAAATTCCCCTTCCTAGTAAGGCTTGCGTCTTTAAAATGAGAGCCAAAGATGGCGTCATAGGGAGCGATAGAATATTCTGTATAAGGGATAGAAAACGTTTCACACAAAATTAAAGCGTCTGTTTTACTTTCTGGCATAGAGACTGAAGAGGGCATTAAAAGGGCATGGGCGTTTTCGTTAAAAACTTTTTGGCATAGCACCCCAACGACCGCACTATCTAGCCCCCCGCTCAGCCCGTAAACGACTTTTTTAAAGCCGCGTTTTTGCGCTTCTTTTTCTAAAAAATCGCATAAATAAACGATGAGTTTTTGGTAATCTTTTTGCATGCTTTAAATTATAATAGAAAAAACGCATCGTTTAAGTGAAAAATTAGCTTTTCTTGCTATAATCATCGTTTCACTTCTTTAAAAGTGCTCGTAGCTCAGCTGAATAGAGCAACAGGTTGCGGTCCTGTAGGTCGGGGGTTTGAATCCCTCCGAGCACACCATTTCTTAATATTCTGCATGTTTTTAAACATTATCGCTCCCATTATGGTAAAATAAATACTTGCTTAAACACGCTAGGAGATTTGATTTTGGCATTACCCGTTTATTATGATAAAGACATTGATTTAGGCGTTATCCAATCCTTACAAGTGGGCATTATTGGCTATGGTGCGCAAGGAGAAGCCCAAGCGCTCAATTTGAGGGACTCTAAAGTAAAAGTGCGGATTGGCTTGTATCAAGGGAGTTTGAGCGTTTCAAAAGCAAAGGCAGAGGGTTTTGAAGTGTTAGAAGTCAAAGAACTAGTCCAAAATTCTGATGTGATCATGGCACTTCTGCCGGACGAATTGCATAAGGAAGTGTTAGAAAAAGAAGTGATCCCTTTTTTAAAAGAGGGGCAAATTGTGGGCTTTGCTCATGGTTTTAGCGTGCATTTCAATCAGGTTGTTATTCCAAAAGGCGTGGGCGCGATTTTAGTTGCACCAAAGGGGCCAGGGAGCGCTTTAAGAGAAGAATACCTTAAAAATAAGGGCTTATACCATCTAATCGCCATAGAGCAAGAAAGTTCAAAATACAACGCTAAAGCGGTGGCTTTAAGCTATGCTAAAGCGATGGGCGGAGGGAGAATGGGGGTTTTAGAAACGAGCTTTAAAGAAGAATGCGAGAGCGATTTATTCGGCGAGCAAGCGGTTTTGTGCGGGGGGTTAGAAGCGATTGTGAGAATGGGGTTTGAAACTTTAATTAAGGCAGGATACCCTGAAGAATTAGCCTATTTTGAATGCGTGCATGAAGTGAAATTGGTGGCGGATTTATTGCATTATAAGGGGGTAGAGGGCTTAAGGAAGCACATTTCTAACACCGCTGAATTTGGGGCGATTAAAGCTAGAGAGCCTATGGGAAATCTGTTGGAAAAACGCATGCAAAAAATCTTAAAAAAGATTCAAAACGGCGCATTCGCTAAGGATTTTTTACTAGAAAAGAGCTTGAATTACCCTAGGCTAAACACAGAGAGGAAAGCCCTTAAAGAGACTAAAATAGAACAAATTGGGGAAATTTTACGCGCCCCATTCAATCATAAAAAATAAATCATTAAATTAAAAGGAATCATATGGCAATAGTAGTTACTATCACTTCAGGTAAGGGGGGCGTGGGTAAAAGCACCACCACGGCTAATTTAGCGATTGGCTTGGCTGAGAGCGGTAAAAAAGTCGTAGCGGTTGATTTTGACATAGGCCTTAGGAACTTGGATATGATTTTAGGCTTAGAAAATCGCATTGTTTATGATGTGGTGGATGTGATGGAAAAAAATTGCAACCTTTCGCAGGCTTTAATCACGGATAAAAAGACTAAAAACCTTTCTTTTTTAGCAGCCTCACAAAGTAAGGATAAAAATATTTTAGATAAGGAAAAAGTAGCGATTTTAATCAACGCTTTAAGGGCGGATTTTGACTATATTTTGATTGACTCACCGGCTGGGATTGAAAGCGGTTTTGAGCATGCGATTTTGCATGCGGACATGGCGTTAGTGGTGGTAACGCCCGAAGTGAGTTCCTTAAGAGATAGCGACAGAGTGATTGGCATTATTGACGCGAAGTCTAATCGGGCCAAAAGGGGCGAAGAAGTGCATAAGCATTTGATAATCAATCGCTTAAAACCTGAATTAGTGGCAAATGGCGAGATGATTCCCATAGAAGAAGTGCTTAAGATTTTATGCTTACCTTTAATTGGGATCATTCCTGAAGATCACCATATTATTTCAGCGACCAATAAGGGCGAGCCGGTGATTCGCACGGATTGCGAGAGCGCGAAGGCTTACCAACGCATCACCAGACGGATTTTAGGCGAAGAAGTGGAATACGTGGAATTTAAGGCTAAAAGAGGCTTTTTTAGCACGTTAAAAGGGATATTTTCATGAGTTTGTTTGATTTTTTTAAAAACAAAGGGAGCGCGGCTACTGCAACCGATAGATTAAAATTGATTCTAGCCAAAGAGCGCACCTTAAATTTACCCTACATGGAAGAGATGCGTAAAGAAATCATTGCCGTTATTCAAAAATACACTAAATCTTCAGACATCCATTTCAAAACCCTTGACAGCAACCAGAGCGTGGAAACGATTGAAGTGGAAATTATATTGCCTAAATAGTTAACTAACGAATGAAAAGCCATTTCCAATACAGCGCGCTAGAAAATATCCCTAAAGCCTTTGACATTCTCAAAGACCCTCCTAAAAAACTCTATTGTGTGGGCGATACCAAGCTTTTAGAAGCGCCTTTAAAAGTGGCTATCATCGGCACAAGAAGACCCACCCCTTACAGCAAGCAACACACCATCACTCTAGCTAGAGAGCTTGCTAAAAATGGCGCGGTTATTGTGAGCGGGGGAGCGTTAGGCGTGGATATTATCGCTCAAGAAAACGCCCTACCAAAAACCATCATGCTTTCGCCTTGCAGTTTGGATTTCATCTATCCTACGAACAATCATAAAGTGATCCAAGAAATCGCGCAAAACGGCTTGATTTTAAGCGAATATGAAAAAGACTTCATGCCCATTAAAGGCTCTTTTTTAGCGAGAAACCGCCTGGTGATCGCTTTAAGCGATGCGGTGATTATCCCTCAAGCGGATTTACAAAGCGGCTCTATGAGCAGCGCGAGATTAGCCCAGAAATACCAAAAACCCTTATTTGTTTTACCCCAACGCTTGAATGAAAGCGATGGCACTAATGAGCTTTTAGAAAAAGGGCAGGCTCAAGGGATATTTAATATTCAAAATTTTATAAACACCCTTTTAAAAGACTACCATTTAAAAGAAATGCCTGAAATGAAAGATGAATTTTTAGAATATTGTGCGAAAAACCCTAGCTATGAAGAAGCGTATCTCAAATTTGGGGATAAGCTTTTAGAATACGAGCTGTTAGGTAAGATCAAGCGCATCAATCACATTGTGGTGTTAGCGTGATTTTGGCATGCGATGTGGGGTTAAAACGCATTGGCATCGCTATGCTTTTAAACGGCGTTATCTTGCCTTTAGAAGCGATTTTACGCCACAACAGAAATCAGGCCTCTAGGGATTTGAGCGATTTATTGAGGGAAAAAAACATTCAAGTGCTAGTGGTTGGCAAGCCTAGTGAAAATTATGCGGATACGAATATCCGCATTGAGCATTTTATCAAGCTTGTAGATTTTAAGGGCGAAATCGTTTTTATTAATGAAGACAGCTCCAGCATAGAAGCTTATGAAAATTTAGAGCATTTGGGTAAGAAAAACAAGCGGCTCGCTATCAAAGACGGCCGGTTAGACTCTTTGAGCGCTTGCAGGATTTTAGAGCGCTATTGCCAGCAGGTTTTAAAAAATCATTAGATCTGATTGCAATTTGATTATAATAAAGTCTAAATTTTTTAATAAAGAGAGAGCGTCATGTTAGGGAATTTCAAAAAAGCGATTTTTAGGGCTTTGTGTTTGTGTTGTGTGTTTATTGGGGGGGGGGGGTTAATGGCAGAGCCAAACCCTGAAGAGCTTTTCAATTTGGGTATGCTGAGTTACGACAAGCAAGATTTTTCTAAAGCTAGGAAGTATTTTGAAAAAGCTTGTAATTTAAACTATGGTGGGGGGTGTTTTTCTTTAGGAATTCTATATACTAATAAAGACTTTGGAGAAAAGAATTATAAAAAAGCTCTTGCTTTAATGACTAAAGGGTGTGAATTAAACTATGCTTTAGGGTGTGGTTTTTTAGGGAATTTATATACAAATAATGGACCTATGGTAAAAAAGGATTTAAGAAAAGCTACTCAATACTACTCTAAAGCATGTGAATTAAATCTTGGCGTGTCGTGTTCTCTTTTAGGGTTTTTATATCAAAATGGGAATGGAGTAAAAAAGGATTTAAAAAAGGCTTTTGCTTTGTATGCTAAAGCGTGTGGTTTAAAAGATGGTGATGGGTGTCTCAGACTAGGAGAGATGCAACGTTCTGGCGAAGGCGTAGTCAAAAATAGAGAACAAGCGATGAAAAACTTTAAAAAGGGTTGTGAATTAAAAAATAAGTTGGCATGCATGGGATATAAAGCGACCATAGCGGAGATTATGAACGAGCGTTGCCAACTAGGAGATGAGGTGACATGTGTATACTTGAACAACTTATTAGATTTATTTGATATAGATGAATAACGCTGTTTCTTAACTGACTTTCATGTTTTTGTAACCCCACTAGGGAGTTTTAATCTTTTTTTGGTATTCTTTTAGGGGTCATTAGTCTTAAAAACTCTTTAAAAACGGATAACCATGAAAATTATGCATCAAGTCAAGGATTTTTTAGATTTTTGCAAGCAAACGATCCAAAAAAATTCTAATGAAGCGTTTCAAAAAACCAAACGAGTGCTTTTTAAAGAAAAATCTCAAAAAATCAGGGAGCAAGCGGTTAAAATCGTAGAAAAACGCTTGATAAAAGAGAACATGCAACTGAGCGATTTTAATGAAGAAGAATTAAAAATCATGTTTGAAGCCGAAGAAAAAAGATTGTTAGAGCAAATCCATGCTAAAGAATTGAAAGAAAAACAAGAAAAAACCACCAAGCATTTTAAAGAAGTTTGGGAAAAGGGCGAAAATGAGCAAGAAAAATAGCGTAATTTCTGGTTTAATGAATTTTTTTAGCGAAAAGAATGAACGCTGGCTGTTAGCCCACAGGCACACGAGAGGGTTTGTGATAGTGGCATGGCTTTTTAGGTTTAAAAGCATTGCGTTTTCTATTTTGATCACTTTGTTGGTTATTTTAGTGGATATTTGGGTTTATAGCGATGTGCGCCAGTTTTTATTGGACACTTCTAGCTCTTTTATTTGGCTTTTAATCGCTTTACTGATCAAGTGGGGCGTGATTGTCATAAGCGCGCGTAAATGCTACCAATTCAGCCAAAAAATGTTTGCGCTCATTCAAAGAAAAAGGCAAATCAGAGAGAATTTAAAAAACCGCTCCAACCGCAAAGACACCAAAAATGCAGAAAAACTCTCTGACACTGCTGAAGAAATCATTTCAAAAAAACAAGAAGAGTTCCACCATAAAGAAGATTCTAATAACAAAAACCATAAAGACAAGCTTTCTAACGTTACCGAAGAAATGATTCTTAAAAAACAAGAGGAATTGAAAGCTAGAAAGGATAAGGGGGATTAAAAGAGTGTGGAGCGCTTTAGCTTATTGACCGAAGAAAACATTCAAGAGGGTTTATTTAAAGGGTGCAGAAAACCTTAATCAAAAAAACCCCCCCAATAAAAATAATCAATAAAATAATCAGGGGATAATCAATAAAAAATGGGGGTCAATCTTTCAAAAACGGCATGAAGCGTTCGGGCATTGGGGAAGCGATTTTGTAGATCGCTCCTTTAAATTCAAATTCCAAACTAGAGGCATGGAGCATGAGTAATGGGGCGTTATTTTCACGCTTCAATTGAAGGTATTCTCTGGCGTTTTCATCTGCCACCCCATAAAGCCCCTCGCCCACGATCCTGTGATTTATACTGCTTAAATGCAAGCGGATCTGGTGCGTGCGCCCGGTGAGCGGGGTTATTTTAAGCAAGCTTATATCCAAAAAAGGATTATAGCTTAAAGGCTCAACAAGGGTAATTGAAGGCTTGCCTAAAGGAGAAATTTGAGATCTAATGCGCAAATCTTTTTGAATGTTTTGTGGCGTTAGAATGGGTTTGTCTATGATGATACTTTTATCCACCAACCCATGTGCTAGCGCTAAATAAGTTTTTTTCACTTTTTTTTGCATGAAAAGCGCTTTTAAATCCTTAACGCTTTGCAAGGTTTTACCCGCTAAAACTAACCCGCTCGTTTCATAGTCCAGCCTGTGGGCTGGGTGGGCGTTTTTGCCCAAATGCGATTGGATGCAATCTAATAAGCTTTCATGGTAAAAATAGCCTTTAGGGTGGGTATAAATTTGAGTGGTTTTGTCAAACACGCCAAAATCCTTAGCCTCAAAAACAAGCTTTTCTTGCTTTTCATTAGGCTTGAAATAAATCAAACTAACGACCCCTTGAATGATTTGAGATTTACGCACGGCTTGTTGGTTTTGTTTCAGGCGTTGCTTGTCAAGGTGCCGTTGGGCTTCTTTTAGAGAGCATTTTAAAACATTGCGCACAAAAAACAAGGCTTTGGTGGGTTTTAAAATTTCAAATTCTTCTTCAACAAAAGGCACTACAACAAACTTTTAACAAACATTTTAGGCTCATTAGAATACTCATCTAATTCCACGCTAAAAAGCACGCTCACCTTTTCGCCCGCTTTCAAAAACCGCTCAGCGCTAAAATAAATAGCCTCTTTGACGCATTCTTTATCCTTAAAACGCAAAACCTGGTGGCTTTCTTTAATGATTTTTTCTTCTATGACTTCTAAATTTTTTGCTTGGAATAAAGGCTCAGGGTTTTCTTGCCCATAAGGTTCGCCCATTTCTATAATCTCTAAAAGCTCTCTGTCAATGTCTTTCAATTTGAGCATTAAAGGGGGTTCTTTTTCGCAAAAAGGCAAGACTTTAAAATCAAAATTTTCTAAAGTTTCAAAGAGCGAGACGATATTGTTTTTTCCAACGCTCAACCCGCACGCTTGCCTATGCCCTCCATAGCCGAGCAGTAAAGAAGAAACCCCATTCAAAGCGTCAATCAAGTCAATGTTTGGAGAGCTACGAGCGCTCCCTTTATACACCCCTTCTTTAAAGGTAAAAACCAGGCTTGGCTTTTGAGTGGCTTCCACTAATTTTGAAGCCACAATCCCTAACACTCCCTCATGCCAATTATCCTTAAAAGCGACGATGATTTTTTCTCCAACCATCGCATGCTTAAAGGCTTCTTCAAAAACCTGCTGTTGGATCATTTTGCGCTTCAAATTGCATGCTTTCAAGCGTTCATACAAAGAATAGCCATCTTGAAAATTATTCGCGCTTAAAAAATCTAAAGCCATTTTAGCGTCTTGCATGCGCCCTGCGGAGTTGATTAAAGGGGCGATATTAAAAGAAATATCGCTCGCTTTTAAAGAGCGTTTTCTAAAAACTTCTCTTTGGCGCAAAAACCCCATCGCCCCTAAGGATTCTTTTTGCAAAAAATACAAGGCTTTAGAAACTAAAAAGCGGTTAAAAAAAGTCAAAGGCATCATGTCAGCAATAGTCGCCACGCCCGCTAAGCATAATAACTCACTAGAACGGCTTTTTTCTTTTCCTAGAAGCTGGTGGATGCCATAGCACAAATAAAACGCTACCAACGCCCCGCACACTTCCTTTTGGATAAAATCACAATCCGGTTGCTTAGGGTTGATTATTGCATAAGCGTCTGGGACTTCATCATTATTTAAGCAATGGTGATCCGTAATGATAAGGGTGTAGTTTTTTTCTCTACAAAATCGTGCGGCTTCAAAGGCGTTAATCCCATTATCCACCGTGATGATTAAAGGGGCGTGGTGTTTTTCTAAAAATTTTTTAGAAATCCCATAGCCATCCATGAAGCGATTAGGGATTGCAATGCGGACATGCTTATAGTTCAGGCTTTCAAAGAATTTTGCCATGATAGTAGAGCTAATCACGCCGTCAGCGTCATAATCGCCCACCACTAAAATTTCTGTGTTTGCACGCATGGCTTCTATGATTTTGAGCGCGGCTTTTTTCAAGTCTTTAAATAAAAAGGGGCTAGGAAACCCTTTTTCATTATAAGCGATAGAAGCCATGCGCTCTTTGATTTGAGCTTTAAGCTTTTGTTTCATTTGTTAGATTAGGATTTAGAAAGAGTGCTCTTAATGAAATCCAAAATAATAGGGTTAGGGCTTTGCAACCTGGAGGTGAATTCTGGGTGGAATTGCACCCCTACAAAGAACGGGTGATCTTCTAATTCAATCGCTTCAATCAAATGATTCGCTCCAAAACCCACCACTTTCAAGCCCTTATTTTCCCACTCTTGGCGGTATTTGGGGTTGATTTCATAACGATGGCGGTGTCTTTCTTTAACGCTAGGCTTTTTATAAGCTTTTTCTAGCAAGCTGTTGGGCATGATTTCGCATTCGTATTCCCCTAATCGCATGGTGCCTCCTAAAGGCGAATTATAGGTGCGCACCTGTTTTTGGTGGTTTTGATCCATAAAATCTTCAATCAAATACACCACAGGGTATTCGCAGCGTTGGTTAAATTCCGTAGAGTTAGCCCCTTTTAAACCTAAAACATTGCGACAAAACTCCACGATCGCTAATTGCATGCCCAAACAAATCCCTAAAAAGGGGAGTTTTTCTAGCCTAGCCCTTTGAATAGCGCAAATTTTTCCTTCAATCCCCCTTTCTCCAAAGCCCCCAGGCACTAAAATCGCATCAACGCCCTCTAAATCCGTCTTTTCGTTAAAATTCTCGCTATCCAGCCATTCAATATTGACTTGCGTGTCCAAATGCGCGCCCGCATGGATTAGGGCTTCAATCAAGGATTTATAAGATTCTTTCAAGCTTAAATACTTGCCTACAAAACCAATTTTGACCTTGTGTTTAGGAGCGATAATCTTTTCTACTAAAGTGTTCCAAGCCGCCATTTTGGGGTGTAGTTTATTCAAGTTAAAGCGTCTGGCAATGGGGGTTAAAATGCCTTCTTGCAAGAAAAGAATAGGGCATGCGTAAATGCTTTTAGTGTCTGTGGCGACAATCACACTGTCTTGCTCCACATCGCAACTCAAAGCGATCTTTTTTTTCAATTCTTTATCCAAAGGCTTAGGCGATCGCGCCAAAATGATTTGAGGGGTTACGCCAAGGCGCCGTAATTCCTGGACGGAATGTTGCGTGGGTTTGGTTTTTAGTTCGTTAGTGGTTTGGATATAGGGGATCAAGGTTACATGCACATTAATGACTTTTTCATTCCCTAATTCCAATTTAAGCTGGCGGATTGCTTCCAAATAAAACATGCCCTCCATATCGCCCACGGTTCCGCCCACTTCCACGATTAAAAAATCCAACCCTTTAGCCGCGCTTTTAATGCGCCTTTTGATTTCATCGGTTACATGGGGGACGATTTGAATGGTTTTGCCTAAATATTCCCCTTTCCTTTCATTTTCTATCACGCTTGAAAAAATCTGCCCGGTAGTGAAATTATTCAACCTTGTTAAATTCCTGTTCAAAAAGCGTTCATAATGCCCTATGTCTAAATCCGTTTCAGCGCCATCGCTAGTTACAAACACTTCCCCATGCTCTAAAGGGCTCATGGTGCCTGGATCAATATTAATATAAGGATCGATCTTCAAAATAGAAACCTGGTAATTGCAATGCTGTAAAAGCGTAGCGATTGAAGAAGATGAAATCCCTTTCCCTAGAGAGCTTAACACACCCCCTGTAACGAATATAAATTTGGCTCTATCCATAAGTTATTGCGTTCCTTTGATTTTTACTTCTTAAAATTGTAGTCTAAAAAGGGTTAAAAAGCTTTAAAAGAGGGCAAAAATTAAAGCGATTTCAAAAAAAAAAAAAAACAATTTCAGTTTCTTATTAGCTAGGTTTGATTAAAATAAAAGGCTTTTGTGTGTTTAAACTTCATTGTCTTAAAACTTTTAAGAGCGATTTTAAAGTTCGTTGGCGTATAATATAAGTTTTGAATTAACTACTAGAAGGGTCTTAAATAATGGCTGAAAATTCTTTCAAAAATGTTTCCACACAACCCAAAGTATTTTTCTTATTACCAGTTAAAACCCTGTTTCTTTTAGGAGGCGTTTTTAGCGCGTTTTTTATCCTTATTGCTGGCTTGGTTTTTTTTGATTACGCTCATTTAATGGACAATGCCATTTTTAATTTCGTGCGTTCAACTCCCTTTAATTCCAGCCCTATTTTAACTCTAATCCTCCAAAATACCGCCCGTTTAGGCTCTTCTCAATTCGTGTTGCCTTTGAGTTTGTTAGTGGGAGTGTTTTTAAGCCTGTATCGTAGAAACTTAGCGCTTGGGGTGTGGTTTGTGCTAAGCGTGATCTTATTTGAAGCCCTTTTAAAATTTTTAAAGCACCTTTTTTTGCATTCTTTTCAATGGCTTTCGCACAGCGTTAATTTCCCTAGTGCTATTGCGTTTTCTTTGACGCTATTTTACGGGTTGCTTATCTTATTGATACCCCATTTCATCGCGCATCCAATATTTCAAAACATCCTCTCTTATAGTTTGCTTGGTTTGATTCTTTTAATAGGCTTAGCGCTGATTGTTTTAGGGGTGTCTTTTAGCAGTGTTTTAGGAGGGTTTTGTTTAGGGGCGTTAGGGGCTTGTTTTTCCATAGGGATTTATTTGAGCGTGTTCCAAAAGATCTAAGCGAACGGCTTAAAAGAATGAAAATTTTATCAAGGTTTTAATATTGGATTTAAAGGTATTATTGCAACGGATTGTTGATTTTTTCATCAAACTCAATAAAAAGCAAAAAATCGCCCTGATCGCAGCCGGGGTTTTAATCACCGCCTTGCTTGTGTTTTTATTGCTCTATCCTTTTAAAGAAAAAGACTACGCGCAAGGGGGCTATGGGGTTTTATTTGAAAGATTGGATTCTAGCGATAACGCCTTAATCTTACAACACCTCCAGCAAAACCAAATCCCTTATAAAGTCTTAAAAGATGACACCATTCTTGTCCCTAAAGATAAAGTGTATGAAGAAAGGATCACTCTAGCTTCTCAAGGGATCCCTAAAACGAGTAAAGTGGGCTTTGAAATCTTTGACACTAAAGACTTTGGGGCGACTGATTTTGATCAGAATATCAAACTCATTCGCGCCATTGAGGGGGAATTGTCGCGCACGATTGAAAGTTTAAACCCCATTCTTAAAGCCAATGTACATATTGCAATCCCTAAAGACAGCGTGTTTGTGGCTAAAGAAGTCCCTCCTAGCGCTTCAGTGATGCTCAAGCTTAAGCCTGACATGAAGCTTTCACCCACTCAAATTTTAGGGATTAAAAATTTAATCGCTGCAGCTGTGCCTAAACTCACGATAGAAAACGTGAAAATCGTGAATGAAAACGGCGAATCAATAGGCGAGGGCGATATACTAGAAAACTCCAAAGAATTAGCCCTAGAGCAATTGCATTACAAACAAAATTTTGAAAACATTTTAGAAAATAAGATCGTCAATATTTTAGCCCCTATTGTGGGGGGTAAAAACAAGGTGGTCGCAAGGGTCAATGCGGAGTTTGATTTCAGCCAAAAGAAAAGCACCAAAGAGACTTTTGATCCCAATAATGTCGTAAGGAGCGAGCAAAATTTAGAAGAAAAAAAAGAAGGCGCTCCTAAAAAACAAGTCGGCGGTGTGCCTGGAGTTGTGAGCAATATCGGGCCTGTGCAAGGATTGAAGGACAATAAAGAGCCAGAAAAATACGAAAAATCTCAAAACACGACCAATTATGAAGTGGGTAAAACCATTAGCGAGATTAAGGGCGAGTTTGGCACTTTAGTGCGTTTGAATGCAGCGGTTGTGGTGGATGGCAGGTATAAAATCGCGCTTAAAGACGGGGCAAACGCTTTAGAATACGAGCCTTTGAGCGATGAATCGCTTAAAAAAATCAACGCTCTGGTGAAACAGGCCATTGGCTATAACCAAAATAGAGGCGATGATGTGGCGGTGAGTAATTTTGAATTTAACCCTATGGCACCTGTGATTGATAACGCTACTTTGAGCGAAAAAATCATGCACAAAACTCAAAAAATATTAGGTTCATTCACGCCTTTAATCAAGTATATTTTAGTGTTTATAGTGCTATTTATTTTCTATAAAAAAGTGATTGTGCCTTTCAGCGAACGCATGCTGGAAGTAGTGCCTGATGAAGATAAGGAAGTGAAATCCATGTTTGAAGAAATGGATGAAGAAGAAGATGAATTGAACAAACTGGGCGATTTGAGGAAAAAAGTAGAAGATCAATTAGGGCTTAATGCAACCTTTAGCGAAGAAGAAGTAAGATACGAAATTATCTTAGAAAAGATTAGAGGGACCCTTAAAGAGCGCCCTGATGAAATCGCCACGCTCTTTAAACTCTTAATCAAAGATGAAATCTCTTCAGACAGTGCGAAAGGTTAAAAAAGGTTAAAAATGGCAACCAAGCTTACCCCCAAACAAAAGGCTCAATTAGACGAGCTTTCCATGAGTGAAAAAATCGCTATTTTACTCATTCAGGTGGGCGAAGACACCACAGGTGAGATTTTAAGGCATTTAGACATTGACTCCATTACAGAGATTTCTAAGCAAATCGTGCAATTAAACGGCACAGACAAGCAAATTGGCGCGGCGGTTTTAGAGGAATTTTTTGCGATTTTTCAGTCTAACCAATACATCAATACCGGCGGTTTAGAATATGCTAGAGAGCTTTTAACCAGGACTTTAGGGAGCGAAGAAGCTAAAAAAGTGATGGACAAACTCACTAAAAGCTTGCAAACGCAAAAAAACTTCGCTTATTTAGGCAAAATCAAGCCCCAACAACTCGCTGATTTCATCATTAACGAACACCCTCAAACCATTGCCTTGATTTTAGCCCACATGGAAGCCCCTAATGCGGCTGAGACTTTGAGCTATTTCCCTGATGAAATGAAAGCCGAGATTTCTATTAGAATGGCGAATTTAGGCGAAATATCGCCCCAAGTGGTTAAAAGGGTTTCCACGGTGTTAGAAAACAAACTAGAATCGCTCACTAGCTATAAAATTGAAGTGGGCGGCTTGAGAGCGGTGGCTGAAATCTTTAACCGCTTGGGTCAAAAGAGCGCTAAAACCACGCTCGCTCGCATTGAAAGCGTGGATAACAAACTCGCCGGCGCGATTAAAGAGATGATGTTCACTTTTGAAGACATTGTGAAATTGGATAATTTCGCCATCAGAGAGATTTTGAAAGTAGCGGACAAAAAAGACTTGTCTTTAGCCTTAAAAACTTCCACGAAAGATTTAACCGATAAATTCTTAAACAACATGAGCAGTAGGGCTGCAGAGCAATTTGTAGAAGAAATGCAATATTTAGGGGCGGTTAAAATCAAAGATGTGGATGTGGCCCAAAGAAAGATCATTGAAATCGTGCAGAGCTTGCAAGAAAAAGGCGTGATTCAAACCGGTGAAGAGGAAGATGTCATTGAATAGCCGTAAAAACTTGATCCAAAAAGATCATTTGAATAAGCATGACATTCAAAAATACGAATTTAAGAGCATGGCAAATTTACCTCCTAAAACTAATCCTAATGGCGCGTCTTTAGAAACGCCTAACCTAGAAGAGCCTTTGGAAAAAAAAGCGATAGAAAACGATTTGATTGATTGCTTATTAAAAAAAACCGATGAGCTTTCAAGCCATTTAGTGAAATTGCAAATGCAATTTGAAAAAGCCCAAGAAGAGAGCAAAGCTTTGATTGAAAACGCTAAAAACGACGGCTATAAAATCGGCTTTAAAGAGGGCGAAGAAAAAATGCGTAACGAACTCACTCACAGCGTGAATGAAGAAAAGAACCAGCTTTTGCATGCGATCACGGCTTTAGATGAAAAAATGAAAAAATCAGAAGATCATTTAATGGCTTTAGAAAAGGAGTTGAGTGCGATTGCGATAGATATCGCTAAAGAAGTGATCCTTAAAGAAGTGGAAGATAGTAGCCAAAAAGTGGCCCTTGCTTTGGCTGAAGAGCTTTTAAAAAACGTTTTAGACGCAACGGATATTCATTTAAAAGTCAATCCTTTGGATTACCCTTATTTAAACGAGCGTTTGCAAAACGCTTCCAAAATCAAATTAGAGAGCAATGAGGCCATTTCTAAAGGAGGCGTTATGATCACTAGCTCTAACGGGAGCCTTGATGGGAATTTAATGGAGCGCTTTAAAACGCTCAAAGAAAGCGTGTTGGAAAATTTTAAGGTGTGATTTTGCAAAATAAAACTTTTGATTTAAACCCTAATGATATTGCAGGCTTGGAGTTGGTGTGTCAAACGCTAAGGAATCGTATTTTAGAAGTGGTGAGTGCTAATGGGGGGCATTTAAGCTCTTCTTTGGGGGCTGTGGAGCTGATTGTGGGCATGCATGCCTTATTTGATTGCCAGAAAAACCCTTTTATTTTTGACACTTCGCACCAGGCTTACGCTCACAAGCTCTTAACCGGGCGCTTTGAAAGCTTTAGCACTTTAAGGCAATTTAAAGGTTTGAGCGGCTTTACTAAACCCAGCGAGAGCGCATACGATTATTTCATCGCTGGGCATAGCTCCACTTCGGTGTCTATAGGCGTGGGGGTGGCTAAAGCTTTTTGTCTGAAACAAGCGTTAGGCATGCCTATCGCTTTATTAGGCGATGGGAGTATTAGCGCAGGGATTTTTTATGAAGCCTTAAACGAACTGGGCGATAGGAAATACCCCATGATCATGATTTTGAACGATAATGAAATGAGTATCAGCACGCCTATTGGCGCTTTATCCAAAGCCCTTAGCCAGCTGATGAAAGGCCCATTTTACCAGTCTTTCCGCTCTAAAGTTAAAAAAATCTTAAGCACCTTACCTGAAAGCGTGAATTACTTAGCGAGTCGTTTTGAAGAATCTTTTAAACTCATCACCCCGGGCGTGTTTTTTGAAGAACTAGGCATTAACTATATAGGGCCTATTAACGGGCATGATTTGAATGCGATTATTGAAACCTTGAAATTAGCCAAAGAGCTTAAAGAGCCGGTGCTAATCCATGCGCAAACCTTAAAGGGCAAAGGCTATAAAATCGCTGAAGGGCGCTATGAAAAATGGCATGGGGTAGGGCCTTTTGATTTGGATACCGGCTTGTCTAAAAAATCCAAAAGCGCGATTTTATCGCCCACTGAAGCGTATTCTAACACCCTTTTAGAATTAGCCAAGAAAGATGAAAAAATCGTAGGCGTAACTGCGGCGATGCCTAGCGGTACAGGATTAGACAAGCTCATTGACGCTTACCCTTTGCGCTTTTTTGATGTCGCTATCGCTGAACAACACGCCTTAACTTCCAGCAGCGCTATGGCTAAAGAGGGGTTTAAACCTTTTGTGAGTATCTATTCTACTTTTTTGCAAAGGGCTTATGATTCCATTGTGCATGACGCTTGCATTTCTAGCCTACCGATTAAATTGGCCATTGACAGGGCTGGGATTGTGGGCGAAGATGGCGAGACGCACCAAGGACTTTTAGACGTGTCGTATTTGCGCTCTATCCCTAACATGGTCATTTTTGCCCCACGAGATAATGAGACTTTAAAAAACGCCGTGCGTTTTGCTAATGAGCATGATTCAAGCCCTTGCGCGTTCCGCTACCCTAGGGGGTCGTTTGCACTAAAAGAGGGAGTTTTTGAGCCTAGCGGTTTTGTTTTAGGCCAAAGCGAATTGTTGAAAAAAGAGGGCGAAATTTTACTCATAGGCTATGGTAATGGCGTGGGGCGGGCGCATTTGGTCCAACTGGCTTTAAAAGAAAAAAACATAGAATGCGCGCTTTTGGATCTCAGGTTTTTAAAGCCCTTGGATCCAAATTTAAGCGCGATTATTGCCCCTTATCAAAAGCTCTATGTTTTTAGCGATAATTACAAGCTTGGGGGGGTGGCTAGCGCGATTTTAGAGTTTTTGAGCGAACAAAATATTTTAAAGCCTGTTAAAAGCTTTGAAATCATGGATGAATTTATCATGCATGGGAACACCGCTTTAGTGGAAAAATCCTTAGGTTTAGACACAGAGAGTTTGACTGACGCTATTTTAAAAGATTTAGGACAAGAGAGATGAAAGAAAAGACGCCTACGCCGATGAAAAATATCCGCAATTTTTCCATTATCGCTCACATTGACCATGGTAAAAGCACTTTAGCGGATTGTTTGATTTCTGAATGCAACGCTATCAGCAACAGAGAGATGACGAGCCAGGTGATGGACACTATGGATATTGAAAAAGAAAGGGGTATTACGATTAAGGCTCAAAGCGTGCGCTTGAATTACACTTTTAAGGGGGAGGATTATGTTTTAAACCTCATTGACACCCCAGGGCATGTGGATTTTAGCTATGAAGTGTCTCGCTCTTTGTGTTCGTGCGAAGGGGCGTTATTGGTGGTGGATGCCACTCAAGGCGTGGAAGCGCAAACCATTGCAAACACTTATATCGCTTTAGATAACAATTTAGAAATTTTACCGGTGATCAATAAAATTGATTTGCCTAATGCGAATGTTTTGGAAGTCAAACAGGATATAGAAGACACGATAGGGATTGATTGCTCTAGCGCTAATGAAGTGAGTGCTAAAGCTAAGCTAGGCATTAAAGATTTGTTAGAAAAGATCATTACGACCATTCCTGCCCCTAGCGGTGATCCTAACGCTCCTTTAAAAGCGCTCATTTATGATTCATGGTTTGACAATTATTTAGGGGCGTTAGCGTTGGTGCGTATCATGGATGGGAGTATCAACACAGAGCAAGAAATTTTAGTGATGGGGACGGGTAAAAAACATGGCGTTTTAGGGCTATACTACCCCAACCCTTTGAAAAAAATCCCTACCAAGAGTTTAGAATGCGGCGAGATTGGTATTGTGAGTTTGGGGCTAAAGAGCGTTACTGATATTGCGGTGGGCGATACGCTCACAGACGCTAAAAACCCTACCCCTAAACCCATTGAGGGCTTTATACCGGCCAAACCCTTTGTTTTTGCGGGGCTTTACCCTATAGAAACGGATAGGTTTGAAGATTTAAGAGAAGCGCTATTGAAGCTCCAGCTTAACGATTGTGCTTTAAATTTTGAGCCTGAAAGCTCGGTAGCGCTTGGCTTTGGCTTTAGGGTGGGCTTTTTAGGGTTATTGCACATGGAAGTGATTAAAGAAAGGCTGGAGAGGGAATTTGGCCTTAACTTAATCGCTACCGCTCCTACGGTGGTGTATGAAGTGCATTTGACGGATAATAGCATCAAATACGTTCAAAACCCTAGCGAATTGCCCCCTGAAAACCATATCGCTTGCATCAAAGAGCCTTTTGTGAGAGCGACGATTATCACGCCGAGCGAATTTTTGGGTAATTTAATGCAGTTATTGAACAATAAAAGAGGCATTCAAGAAAAAATGGAATATTTGAATCAGTCTCGTGTCATACTCACTTATTCCTTGCCGAGCAATGAAATTGTGATGGATTTTTATGACAAGCTCAAATCTTGCACGAAAGGGTATGCGAGCTTTGATTATGAGCCTATAGAAAACAGAGAGGCTCATTTAGTGAAGTTAGATGTGAGGGTGGCAGGCGATGTGGTGGATGCGCTTTCTATCATTATAGATAAAAATAAGGCGTATGAAAAGGGGCGAGCTTTAGTGGAAACGATGAAAGAGCTTATCCCAAGACAGCTTTTTGAAGTCGCTATCCAAGCGAGCGTGGGGAATAAAATCATCGCCAGAGAGACGATCAAATCTGTCGGTAAGAATGTAACGGCTAAGTGCTATGGGGGCGATATTACACGAAAAAGAAAACTCTTAGAAAAGCAAAAAGAGGGCAAGAAACGCATGAAGGCTATCGGTAAAGTGGAACTTCCCCAAGAAGCGTTTTTAGCGATATTAAAGATTGATTAGGGCGTTTAGCTTCTATGGCAAAACATAGAAATTATGAAATTTTAAATCTCATAGGCTATGCTTTGGCAAAATTTGATAATGACTTTATTAAAGAATTTGGTTTTTCTACTAAAAACGCTTTTTTTGAATATTGTGTCCAAATCGGCCTAGCTGACACGATTGGTGTTATCAAAAATCGTATGGATTTATTTGATTATTTTTTTCCCAACAAACGCAAAGGTTGGTGGCAAAAAGGCGATACATATATCCATAGAAAATTATGGATTGATAGCTTGTTTAAAGATGAAGACGCTAAAGGTTTTAGCCATATTGTGAAATGGTTTTTGCAAGAACAATACGGAATCAAAGATTTAGGCATTACCCCTAACGCTTACCTTAAAACCCGCTATAAAAGCATGCAAGAAACGGGTTTAGAAGCCGAATTGTATTTTTTAAACCACTATAAAAATATAGAAGTGTTTTCTTGTGGGAGTTTAAAAGACATGCGTCTTTTTGGCGATGGGTATGATTTCTATATTCAAACCAACAAGCAGGCGTTTTTAGTGGAAGTTAAGGGGATTAGAGAAAAGCAAGGGGCATTGAGATTGACTCAAAAAGAATACGATCAAGTGCAAGCGTATAGCCATGATTATGTGCTTGTAGTGGTATTGAATTTGAGTGAGAAACCCTATCTTTTATCTGTTGTTAATCCTTTAGAGCGTTTAGAGTTTAAGGCATGCGAGAGAAAGCAAAAAAGCATTTTAGAATACCACTTAGTAGGGCAAATAAAATAACTTTGAATTTTACAGGAGGCTATAGGAGTGGGGTTCAAATTGATAGGAATGCCCCTAAACGCACTTACAAATACACCAAAAAAGATTGCGATTTGATTTTAGGGATAGACACTCGCACGAGCGAATGCTATATTATCCCTATTGAAGACACACAAGAATGGGGCAACACAAAGAGCTTGTCGCAACTCTAACACTATAAAGAGAATTGGCAAATTTTGATTGACTTGGCGTTGGAGTAAAAATATAAAATCACATTTATAAATAAGAAAAAAGATCCCTTTAGATAGGGTGTTGGTTATGCTAAAAAGGCACAATCAAATTAGAAAAGAATGACTTGCTCTTAAACCCTAATTTAGTGGAAGCAGAAAGAAAATTTTTACAAGCTTTTAAAATGGCTCTATCTTAAAATGAACGCTGATAGTCAAGTGGGTAATCAAAAAGCTTGATTGGGGCAATAAAAACATTAAGGGAATTAGAGACCAAGCCGACACTCTCTAACCATTACAGAGACGGCATCAACTATAGCGTCTCAAACCTTAATGAGATTAGATCTTATCACAAACGAGCTTAAAACACAAGAACCATAACAAGAAAAATGGGGGCGTTTGCTTACAGAATACCACAAAAAAGAGCGTTTTAAACAACAAACGAAATAATAAATAATTAAAATTGAATTATTGTTGAATAGTTAGCAACTATAAAGAGAAGCTTGCGTTACCGTCTACTTTGCAAGCGATTACAAAAGAAAAGGCATTTAATTCTTTAAACTCTTTTAAAACTAATGCTATACAAAAAAGATTAACAAGGCTTTTAAAAAAGCGTTATTAGGGAGTTAGGGTATCGCAAAAACCCTCCTATGAATTTTAAAATCGCCAAAAGTTTAAGCTTTTGTAGCGAGTTTGTTGATCGCTTCAGCGTTCATGTCATCTTGATGGGTTTTTAGCACTTTAGAATACATGTCCAAAAAGCGGTTGATTTCAATCAAAGCGCTCATCTCACGCACTGCATTGACATTGCTTTTTTCTAGCATGTATTGTTTTAACGCGCCAGAGTCAGAGACTTGATGGATGCCTTCGCCCTGATAAGTATAAAGGTTTTGCCCTATCTTTTTAAGGTTTTTAGGTTCGCTAAAACTCACTAAAGCTAACGCGCCCGCTTGAATTTGGGCTTCATTATCCCTAAAAGTGATTCCACCATTTTGATCCACTTCAATTTCAGCGTCAGGCATGAGCATGATCCCTCCTTTTTCGTTCAAGCCAGAGCGTGAAAGCACCTTAAAGCCATTAAGAGTAACTAAAAAGCCGTCTTTATCCACGCTGAAATGCCCGTCTCTGGTATAGGCGACGCCCTCATTAGTTTGTATTGCAAAATAGAGGTTAGGGCTTGTTAGGGCAAAATCTAGGGGGTTATGCGTTCCTTCAAACGCGCCAAGACTCCTATCCGTATAGATTTCTGATAAAATAGGCACACGATTGAGGTTGCGGTTTAAATACTTCGCGCTCGCTTTGGTTTGATCTTCTAAGGGCAGTTGCTCTCGGTATTGTTGGTAAAGCCTTAAAAAATCGCCTGTAATCGCATCGTCTCTTTTAAAGCCATTAGTGTTTAAATTAGCTAAATTATTAGAGGTTAAATCCAAGCGGTTAAATTGTGTCGCCATAGCGCCTGTGGCCGCATAATACCCATTTTGCATGCGAATAATCCTTTTAAAAGGAAAAATTATAGCAAAAATTAAATAAAAACAGATTCATTCCAAATAGGTTTTTTTAGGGAATATGATAACCATAACCATAAAGATAATAATACTCAACATGACATAGCCCACAAACCCCACTTCAAAACCATGCTGTTTGAACTCTAACGCTACATAACTCGCGCTCCCTCCAAAAAGTGCATTGGCGATCGCATAGGCCAAACCCACGCCAAGCGCTCGCACATGTTCAGGGAATAATTCCGCTTTAATGACCCCAGCAATGCAAGTGTAAAAACTCATGCTGCTTAATGCAAGCATTTCGTAAAATAGGGCTTCATACACGCTAGTGGCATGCTTGATACCATAAAAGACAACAGGCGTTACAATAAGCCCTGTGATAGCAAAAACCATCAGCATTTGGGTGCGTTTGATTTTATCCGCAAGCATCCCGCATAAGGGCTGTAAGAAGATAAAATAAGAGAGCGCTAAAAGCATGATGAAACTGCTTTCTTTAGGGCTGAATGATGAGCTGTTGGTTAAAAAGATTTTTAAATACACCGTAAAAGTATAAAAACACAAACTCCCTCCCATAGTGAGTCCAAAAACTATCATTAAGGCTTTTTTATGGTGGAGCAATTCTTTTAAACTGCCCCTTTGGGTTTCTTTTACATGATTTACATTAGTCTCTTTTTGGGGAGTCGCTTCATTATCCATGGTTTCTTCCATGATATTTCTCAAAAAGAGCGAGAGTAAGGCTAATATACCCCCTAAAGCGAATAAATAACGCCAAGCAAACGCGCTGATTTGCTCATGCGTGTAAATGTTTTCAACGATAAAGAGCGAAAAAATAGCTAAGAGTTGCCCTCCAACTAAAGTTACATATTGGAAAGAGCCATAAAAACCTTTTTTGCCATTCTTGCCTAATTCAGAGAGGTAAGTAGCGACCACGCCATATTCTCCTCCCACGCTAAAGCCCTGTAAAAGCCTGGCTAATAATAAAAACAAGAACGCCCATTCCCCTACGATTTCTTTAGTGGGGAGCAATGCGAGCAAAAAAGAGCCTAGCGCCATAAGGATAATGGAATACACCATGGAAGTTTTACGCCCCTTTTTATCCCCCAATTTACCAAAAAACAAACTCCCCAAAGGACGCATGAAAAACCCTAGCATAAAAACCAAAAAAGCTGAGATGAGCGCTAAAGTGGGGTCATTGGTGTGGGTAAATTCCTTGGCGAAATAAGGTGCTAAGAACGCATAAGCGTAAAAGTCATACCATTCCACTAAATTGCCTGAACTAGCGGCTAAAAGGGATTTTAAGGGTTTTTTGGTGGCGGGTTGGATCTGGGGGTTCATGGCTATCCTTGAACATGAAATTTTTAGGTAATTTTACTAGGAGTTAGGGAAACTACAGATAATATTTGATTAATAGGTTAAAGGATTATGGTGTTTGTGTTATTGAGAAAAGTTTTTTAAAGAAAATGAATTTTAAAAATTAAAAACAATGTTTTTATTGCTAATATTCAATGAAAACAAAGCCTAAAAGTTTTGCAAAATCTCTCTGTTGCCTTTGGCGTTTCTTGGGGATAGAAAGCCTTGAGCTTCTAATTCGTCAGTAATGGTGGCGGCTTGGTTGTAGCCGATTTTTAATTGCCGTTGTAAAAAACTCGTAGAAGTGATCTTTTTTTCTAAAATCACCGCTTTAGCCCTTTCTAGAATGTCATCGCCTTGATAGTTAGGGGTGTCTAAAGGCATGCGTGATTCTTCTAGCAAGAAATCTTTGTCGTATTGTACCTCTTTTTGGGCTTTAATAAAATCCACGATTTTTTTGATTTCATCTTCAGTGGCAAAGGGGGCATGCAAGCGCACTAACCCGTTTGTTCCTGGGGGAGTAAAGAGCATATCGCCTCTTCCTAACAAGCTTTGCGCCCCATCGGTGTCTAAAATCACTTTAGAATCAATCTTAGTGCCTACCCTAAAACTCACCCTTGAAGGCAAATTGGTTTTAATCAGGCCGGTTACGACATCCACGCTCGGGCGTTGGGTCGCTACAATGAGGTGTAAGCCGCTCGCGCGCCCCATTTGAGCGATCCTAGCGATAGGAAACTCCGCTTCTTTGCCCCCTGTCATCATCAGATCCGCTAATTCATCAATCACCACAATCAAATAGGGGAACGCTTCAACACCATTGTTTTTAGCTTGTTCATTATAAGAATCAATGGTTTTAACCTTGTATTCGCTCATTAAAGAGTATCGGCGTTCCATTTCTTTAGCCACGCTTTGCAAAGCCCCGATAGCTTTTTTAGGGTCAGTGATAATGGGCGTGAGTAAATGGGGGATGTCCGCATAAATGCTAAATTCCACCATTTTGGGATCTATCATCACTAATTTGAGTTGATCGGGGGGGTTTTTATAAAGTAAGGATAAAATCATTGCATTCACGCCCACGCTCTTACCGCTTCCTGTCGTGCCAGCGATGAGCAAGTGAGGGAGCTTTTTTAAATCCGTGATGAAAGGGTTACCCACAATGTCTTTGCCTAAAGCTAGAGTTAAGGGCGAGCTGGATTTTTGAAACAATTCGCTTTCTAAAATTTCTCTTAAATAAATAATTTGGCTTTGGCTGTTAGGGATTTCAATGCCAACGACATCTTTACCCTTAATGGGGGCTTGAATGCGGATGGATTCAGCGCATAAAGTCATCGCTAAATCATCGCTCAAGCCTAAAATGCGGCTCACCTTAACGCTAGGGGCTGGGCGGAATTCAAAAGTGGTTACAATAGGGCCTGAATAAGTGCGGATAATATCGCCATCAATTTTAAAGGTGCGCAGCTTGCTCAATAGATCTTGGATTTTTTGGTCAATCTCGTTTTCGTCTAAAGAAGTGTCCTTCAAACAAACCGCATTCAATAATTGCGTGGTGGGAAGCTCATAATCTTTGGGTTTTTGCACTTCGCCATAATCCAATCCGTCTAATATTTCTTTATTTTCGCTCAATTCTTTAACCATAACGGGTTTTTTAGTGCTTGTGGGGGTTACTGGGCTAAAGTTTGGAGCGTCTTGTGTTTCTTTTTCTTCTTCTTTTAGATTTTCTTTTATCATTTCTTCTTGCGTGTTTTCTTGTGGGCTTTCTTCTTTTTTTGGGTGGTTTGGGGCTTTGTGGTTTTGTGTTTTGTTGTCATTTTCTATTATGGGTGCAGATGCGGGCATGACGGGTGCTGATATGATAGGTTTGAGTGTGGCAGGTTTGGGCGTGGCGGGCGTAAGAGTTTCTTTTGTGGGCATGGGTTCTCTTTCTTTGGTTTCTTGCTTAGGTTCTTTTAAAGGGGGGTTAGTGGGGTTAGTCAAATCATCAAATCGGTTTCTTTTAGGGTAAATGGTGTAATGGGTAGGGGGGTGAGGGGAAATTTGAACCAAGCCTTCTTGCGGCTCTAGATCGTTTAAAGTCGTGTTATAGGGGGTAGGGATCGCTAAAAACGATTCTTCGTTAGGGGTGTTGTGGTTTTCATCAATAAGGTTTTCTTTAAGGTTTTCTTTAAGGTTTTCTTTTTCTTTGTCGTTGTTGGTTTCTTTTTTTTGAAGATCTGATGGGGTGTTTTCAAAATCCTCTTTTTTCAGGCTAAAATTAGGGCTAAAGGCTTGTAAGCATTGTTTGTAAATCTCTTTTAAAAGGCTTTGCGTTTTGTTTATATAAGGATAAAAAACGCTTTTAGGGGGCAGTTTGAATAAAATCAAATAAGAAATAACTACCATAAGCGTTATCAGCGCATAAAGCCCAAAGTCCCCTATAAAAGGGCGTAAAAACAAACGCGCGCTGTTGCCGATTTCCCCTTGATTTAATAGGCTAGATTGCAAAAAGAGTAAAGATAAAATGCCTAATAGATGCCCTAAAGTTTTTTCTAAAACGATTTCTGTAAAAGGGTTTTTAGTCTTGTATAAAAGGAATAAAACCCACGCTAAATAGGGTAAATTAATGAATGAAAGATACCCAAAATATTTTTTATTGATTGCGGCAAACCACACCCCAAAACGCCCCACTAAACCGCTATTACCCAACCATGAAGATAGGGTTAAAAACGCTAATAAAACCCCTATGATTAAAGCCAAATAAAGTTTTTTAGATTTCATCGGTTGCACATGTCTTTAAAAGAGCAATATTCACAATCTTTAACTTCTAAAGTTTTTTCAAAATCAATTTCTTGCTTGAGTTTGGGGATAAGAGAAAATTCTAAATGATCCATTTTAGCCTGTAAAATAGGCTCGTCTTCTTCCACTAATTCGCCCTTTCTCAAATCATAAAAAAAGGCTTTTATAGGCTCTTTGTAACCCAGATTTTTAAGGGCAAACGCATAGATGGCCATTTGGTAATCGGTGCTGATTTGAGCGATTTCTATGGGGCTTAATCTTTTTCGTTGTTTTTCGCTCATGTTGTCTAATTTCAAATCGTTTTTGAATTTGTAATCCAATAAAATAATTTCATTGTCAGCCGTTTTGTCAATCCTGTCTATACGCCCCTTAAAAATAACGCCTTGAATGATCGTTTCAAAGCTTTTTTCAAGATCAAGGATTTTGATTTTTGCCTTAAAGCGTTCTTTTTCTTTAAGATAAAAAGCCTGGATTTTTTTGAGCGCTATAAGAGTGTCTAAACGCTCTTTAGGGGTAATGTTTTCTCTTGTTTCTAAGAGCCAAATGAGCCTCTCTTCTAACGCATAGGGGTTTTTATCTTTTTCATAAGCTTCTTTTAAAAGTTCATGGAGCAAACTGCCCACAGCGCTATTATTTTCATCTTTAGGGCTTTCTTTGAAACGCTTCATGTAGTGGTAGTAAAAACGGCGCTTGCAAGTTAAAAAAGCGTTCAATGAGCTAGCGCTAAAGCTAAAATCTTTAGGGATAGCGGCTTTGATTTCTTCTTCTTGGTAGTCTTTTAAAGGACTTGGTGCAAAAAGCGTGTAAGCGTCTTTGATAGGCTCTGTGTGTAAATCCAATTCTAAAAGCATGTTAGAGGCTTTTGAAGTTTCACTCTCTATATAAGAAAGCACCATTTCTTTAGAGTTTTTAAAGAGCTGGTAGTAATAATGTTTTTGCAAATTTTTCTTATCCAATAAAGTGGGGAGGTTGAGCGATTTCCTTAAGGCAGAGTTTAAAAACAAATCGCAATCTTTAAGGCTTGGCACGCAAGTTTCATTAAAATCCACAATAACGATTTTATCAAATTGCATGCCCCTTGTCTCTAAAGTGTCCATGACTCGTATTTTGCCCCCACTAGAATCGTCTAAGCGGAAGTTGGCTTCAAATTCTTGCAAATACAAATGCAATAAATCTTTAAGGCTGTAGTTTTTAAGCGTGTCTTTTAAAAGATGATACTGGTGCATGATTTGAGAATGCGCTTCTTTCAAGGGCGCTTTTTCTTTAGAGCTTTGTTGTTCTAAAAGCGGGAGCGTAATATTTTCTAAATCCAATAACGCAGATCCGCTTAAATTAAGATCGCTTGTTTGTAAATCTTCTAAGATTTTGACAAGCTCTGTATAATAAGGGCTGTTTTTAGTCCCTAAACCCATCGCAAAATTCAAATTGTTGTTTTGGTCTAAAAGTTTTAAAAAAGGTAAAAAATCCGCATTAGGCGTGATGATCGCCATTTTATTAGGGTCGTTATCTTTTTGCAAATATTCTTCTATGGTTTGTAAAACTAAAGCACCTTGTTTTAAATAACTGGAGTTGGCATAAAGCTTTGGTTCTATTTTTTGATCATTAAAAGTTCGAGAAAGGATCTTTTGGGTTTTAAAATCAATGGAATAATCGCAATCTGTCTCTAATTTGAGATTGAGAAATTCCAAGAATTTTTGATTGTATTTATCGCATGACAGGTGTAAAGTGATAGGCACTAACTCCGCCACTTCTAATAAGCATTGCCTTTCAAAAACGCTCATAAAGCCGTCTAAATGCCATTCAATGGAGGAAAAATGCTCAAAAAATTCTTTTAAAATCGTGGGTTTTTTTTGCATGATTTTGTCGTAAAAGCCTAATTCTTCTAGCTTTTTAATGTAGCGATCATAAATCATTTCTAAGACTTCTAAATGCTTTTCATAATCCAAGTAAATGTCTTTAAAAGAAAGTTCATTGAGTTTGATGCAAGCAGAACTTAACTCATCAAACAAATCAAACAAAAAAGAAGTGCTTTCCAAATACCCTAAAAAGCTGTTTTCAAAAAGCAAAAGCCCTTCAAGAATGGATTTTTTTTCTTTAGCGATAGCTTTAATGGTGTCTATCATTAAAATTTGGCGTGCGTTTTTAGGGATTTTCTTTTTATTAGGGATGTAAAAAGCCTGTTCAAAAAAATTCCCCATGCTCATTGCGTTAGGCAAAAACCCTTCGCCTTGCTCTAAATAGAAATGCTTTAAACGCCTAGTAGAGCTAAAAACAAACAAGGGGGATTTTTCTAAAAAAAGTTTTTCTAAGTTCATGCGTTGAGCAACCTTTTCGCTTGAGTGGTGATGTTTTCAACGCTAAAGCCAAATTTTTCAAAGAGTTTATCGCCCTTTGCTGAGCTCCCAAAAGAATCCATGCCAATGATTTTATCCGCAAAACGATACCACTCTATCGCACGGCTCGCTTCAATGACTAAGACTTTACCCTTAAAGAGTTCTTTAAGATAGCTTTCATCTTGCTCTATCAACAAATCAAAGCAAGGTGCACTCACCACTTGAGTGGGGATATTTTCTCGCTCTAAAATTTTAGCGCTCTCTAAAGCTAAAGACACTTCGCTCCCGCTCGCAACAAGCGTGATAATGGGATCTTTAGAATGGTGTTTAACATACGCCCCTTTTAAAACCTGCTCTTTAGAAACCTCATCTAGCACGGGCAAATTCTGGCGCGATAAAATAAAAGCGCTAGGAGCGTTCAAACTTAACGCTACTTGCATGCAAGCCTTATTTTCAAAGGCATCGCTAGGCCTGAAAGCATAGAAATTAGGCAAAGCGCGTAAATGGCTCAATTGTTCTATGGGTTGGTGCGTCGCCCCATCTTCGCCCACGCCAATGCTGTCATGCGTGAAGATAAAAAGGGCTTTTAATTTCATTAAAGCGCTCAAACGAATGCTGGGCATTAAATAATCGCTAAACACAAAAAAGGTCGCGCAAAAAGGCACCAACAAGCCATACGCCGCTAAAGCGTTAGTGATAGCCCCCATGGCATGCTCTCTGATCCCAAAATGCAAGTTTTGCCCTAAAGGGAAATCGCCAGAGTGTTTCAAATGCGTGTTATTGGATGGGGCTAAATCCGCACTCCCTCCCAAAAAGCCCTCGCATTCTTTAGCGATAGCGTTTAAAATCATGCCGTTACTCACTCTCGTGGCTAGAGATTCGCCTTTTTTAAAGGCGGGGTAATTAATGGCGTTAAAATCAAAATTCTTTAACGCATGGATCTTTTCTTTTGTTTTAGGGCTTAAGGATTTTTCCCATAAGGCTTCTAAACTAACGCCCCTAACTTTCACTTCTTCAAAATGCATTTTGTTTTTTGGGCTGATTATAAAGCTTTCATTAGGATTGATTTGAGCGTTTTCTTTGGATTGTTTCAACACTTCTTTATTTAAAGGCGAGCCATGCGTTTTTTCACTCCCCTCTAAGCCAATAGCCCCCTTGCCAATGATCGTATGAGCGATTAAAAGCGTGGGTTTAGGGGATTTTTTGGCTTCTTCTAAAGCGTTGTGAATCGCTTGATAGTCATGCCCATCGCATTCTAGCACTTCCCAATTTTGTGCTAAAAAACGCGTTTTAACCTGTTCGCTAAAACTAATATTAATAGCGCCTTCAATGCTTATCTGATTACTATCATAAATCACAATGAGGTTATCAAGGCGAAGGTGCCCGGCTAAAGAAGCGCTCTCATAACTAATGCCTTCTTGCAAATCCCCATCCCCACACAAGCAATAGACTTTATGAGAAATCGCTTCTTTATCTAAAAGGGTTTGAGCGTATTGACTCGCCATGCTAAAGCCCACAGCGTTAGCAAAACCTTGCCCCAAAGGGCCTGTGGTGATCTCAATGCCTTCGGTGTGGTGCAATTCGGGGTGTCCTGGGGTTTTAGAGTGTAATTGCCTGAAACGCTTTAAATCTTCTAAACTCAAATCAAAGCCCCACAAATGCAACAAACTATACGCCAACGCGCTCGCATGCCCTCCGCTAAAAACCAACCTGTCCCTATTGAGCCATTTAGGGTTGGTGGGGTTAAGGTTTAGGTGCAAGCTTAAAACCACCATCACATCGGCTAATCCCAAGCACACGCCCGGATGCCCGCTATTAGCCTTATCTATCATGTCTGCACATAAAAAACGAAGCGTGTTCGCCATGCTTTTTAATCGTTCTAAGTCAGCGTTACTCAATTGCATCAAATTTTTCCATTTTTAAGGTTTTTGAAAGCCATTTTAACACAAATTATCTCAAAATCTCTTTGGCTGATAAGATGTCTTGTTGGATCTGATTTTTAAGCTCTTTTAATGAATTAAAACGCATGTTGTCTCGTATTTTTTGAACCCAACGCAAAGCGATTTCTTTGGGCGGTTTTTCTATGATGGCATCAAGCACATGGCATTCTATGGCGAAATGTTGATCCGTGCTCAAGCGATTGCCTATAAAACTCACGCTTTTTTGATAAATTGGATCTTTTATTTTCACTAAACTCGCATACACCCCAAAACTAGGGAGGATAAAATCTTTAGTTTTGATATTTAAAGTGGGCACTAATTCTTTATGCCCTAAGCCTTGATCGCTAATGACTTTTCCGCACACTTCATAAGGCCTGCCTAAGAGCTTGTTAGCTAAAGATAAGTCGCCATGACTTAGGGCTAGTTTGATGATTTTAGAATGCACGCTAATCTCTTGGACTTTCACTTCAGGCACAATAATGGTTTTTTCAAAACGCTCTTTTAAAAATAAAGCGTCATTTTGTCTCCCATGCCCAAACCTGAAATCATAGCCCACCACCAAGCGTTCTAAGTTGGGGAATTTCTTTTTTAAAAGATCTAAAAATTCTAGGGCGTTTAATTGCGAAATTTCTTCTAAATACACAAAAAATAAAGGCATGCCCACGAGTTTAGCGCGGTATTTTAGGGGGGTTAAATAGCCCTTAGTGTAATGTTTTTTTTCTATGATTAAAAGGGCTTTGGGATCTTTTAATTCCTTAAAAAGGGCTTGATGCCCCAAATGCAAGCCATCAAATTTACCGATAGCTAGGCTTTTAATCTCAGGCTCGCTTGAAATGGATAAAAAATTCAACATTCCCGTTTTTCCCTTTCACTAAGCTTTCTTGGATCGTTAAGATTTGAAAATCCTTTGTTTTTAAATGGTTTTTAAAGTTTTCTAAAGCGTTCAAAATGGCTTCTTTATCCATCACCACCCCCTTTTTATTGCGTTTTATGGCTCTGCCCACTTCAAATTGCGGTTTGAAAAGCGCTAAAAATTCACCGCTTAAAGGCAAAATCGCTTCTAAAATACAATATAAAGAAATAAAGCTCACATCACAAAGCGCTAAATCAATTGTTTCTGGCGTTTTAAACCCTCTAATATCGCATTCTTCATAACATTCTATGCGTTTGTCTTGTTTCAAGCCCTCATCTAATTGCATTTTCCCCACATCCACGCAAAGCACCTTTTTAGCCCCTTTTAAAAGAGCCACTTGACTAAAGCCCCCCTTGCTCGCTCCCACATCTAAAACAACCTTTCCCTTAAAATCCACGAAATGGGTTTCTAAAAAAGCCCCTAATTTTTCCCCAGCCCTGCTAACGAAAAGTTTTTCAGCGATGAGCTCAATCTTATCGTCCTCTTTAACGATAAAAGAGGGTTTAGAGATCACTATTTTATTGACTAAAACCTGATTTTTTAAAACCAACGCTTTAGCTTTTTCTCTGCTATTTGCTAAATGCTGGTTGAATAAAGCGTAATCTAAGCGCATTAAAATTGAGGTAGGGGGACTTGATAAGCGAAATTAAAAACAATCTTGCCTAAACTATAGGCATCAAGCTCTAGTTTGGCTTCTTGCACCGCTAAATAATCCAATTTGTTAAAAGCGAGTAAAAAGGCTCGGCTCCACCGATTCGTGGTTTCTAAAATGCCATCAAATTCATCTTTTGTGATTTCTCGCACCCATAAAGGCTCTGAGCCTATAGGTTTTGTGCCAAAAAGTTCATAAGAAATATAGCCATCATCTATCCAATCGTTATTTTGCGTGAAAATCTCCACTAAAAAATACTCATGATCATAGTAAGTGCCGCTATCCACATCGTTTAAATGCGTAGCGATAGCCGTGATGATAGGCACATTATCTTTGGTGATTTCGCCTTTCCTGCTGGCTTGGATCTTTTTTTCTAAAACTAAGTCTAGCGTGTAGGTGTCTTCATTGAAGTTGCTCACACACCCCAAACAAAAGAATAAAAACACCAGAAGTGTTGAGAGATTTTTCAAGCCCATTCCTTGCTAAAACCCATGCCATTTTTAGCTAAAATAAAATCTGTATTATAACTAAAAGGGGGTTTTATGCCAAAAAAATGCCGACACTTGCTCCAAACCAGCGATTTAAGCCTAGATGAAATCAAGCTTTTATTAGAAAAAGCGAGCGTTTATGCGAACGATTTTAACGCCGTATCTTTAGAAACGAAAGAAAAAATGCACAATAAAATCATCGTGGCGTTGTTTTTTGAAAATTCCACCAGAACGGTGTCTAGTTTTGAAATCGCAAGCCTAAGGTTGGGGGCAAAAATAGTGAAATTAAACATGCAAACAAGCTCCACTTCAAAGGGTGAAACTCTAACAGACACTTTTAAAAATATCCATGCCATGCAGCCTGACGCTATCATCACACGGCATGCTTTTTCAAGCGCGCCTTTTAAATTAGCTGAATTTTCACAATGCCCTTTGATTAACGCAGGAAGCGGCACAAGCGCTCATCCTACCCAAGCGTTATTAGATTTGCTCACCCTTTATCAGCATTTTGGCAGTTTGGAAAATTTAAAAGGGAAGAAAATCGCTTTTATAGGCGATGTGAAAAATTCCAGAGTAGCTAATAGCAACATTAAATTGCTCCAAAGACTAGGGCTTGAGATCATGCTGTGTGCCCCAAGCTCCATGCTCCCTAGCACTCCTTTAAGAACGACACACAACATTGAAGAAGCGATAGGATTTGCAGACATCTTAATGAGTTTGAGGACCCAAACCGAACGGCACAACGCGCCCATTTTTGCGAGCTTGAAAGATTACGGCAACGCTTATTGCATCACCCAACAACGCCTAAAGGCTCATGCTAAAAATAAAGAGGTCATTATTTTACACCCAGGCCCGGTGCATAGGGATATTGATATAGAAAGCGCGGTGTTAGAAGACAAGCGATCCAAAGTTTTAGAGCAAGTTAAAAATGGCGTGGCAATGCGCATGGCGGTGTTGGAGTTTTTGCTAATAAATTAAGTTTTAAAAACTTAAAAAAGGCTTTTAGCATTGTTTAAAATCAATATAAGAACTTTCATATTAAAAAAGTGGGTTTGGTTGTAAAACAGTGCAAAAACCCCACTTTGATTAAATTTTGATTTACTCTATCTCATTTTATGATGAAACTAAAAAAATTTCGTTATAATCTAAAATAGTTGAGTTAATTAAAAGTAAATAAATAGCTTGATTATGCTTCTTTGTTTTTAGATCAGTTAAGAATTGTAGTCTTTAAGATGTATTGGCTATTAAAAGGAAAAAAATGAAAAATAGCGCGCCTTTAAAGAATCAAGTTTTTTGTGGGTTATATGTTTTAAGTTTGAGCGCTTCTTTGCAAGCGTTTGATTATAAAATTGAAGTTTCAGCGGAGTCCTTTTCTAAAGTTGGCTTTAATAAAAAAAAGATTGACATAGCTAGGGGGATTTATCCTACAGAGACTTTTGTAACCGCTGTAGGTCAGGGCAATATCTATGCGGATTTTTTATCCAAAGGCCTTAAAGATCAAGGGCATGTTTTAGAAGGAAAAGTCGGCGGAACAATCGGTGGGGTCGCTTATGATAGCACGAAATTCAATCAAGGCGGATCGGTTATTTATAACTACATCGGTTATTGGGATGGCTATTTAGGGGGTAAAAGAGCCTTGCTTGATGGCACGAGTATCCATGAGTGTGCGCTTGGTTCTGATGGCAAGGTGATTGATTCTATAGCATGCGGGAACGCTAGGGCCAATAAAATCCGCCGTAATTACTTGATGAATAACGCTTTTTTAGAATACCGATATAAGGATATATTTGCGGCTAAAGGGGGGCGTTATCAATCCAACGCTCCTTATATGAGCGGCTATACGCAAGGCTTTGAAATCAGCGCTAAAGTCAAGGATAAAAATGAAGGAATCCACAAATTATGGTGGTTTAGCTCATGGGGTAGGGCGTTCGCTTATGGGGAGTGGATTTATGATTTTTACTCTCCAAGAACCGTGATTAAAAACGGGCGCACTCTAAATTATGGTATCCATTTAGTGAATTACACTTATGAAAGAAAAGGGGTTAGCGTCAGCCCTTTTTTCCAATTTTCGCCCGGGACTTATTACAGCCCTGGGGTGGTTGTAGGCTATGATAGTAACCCTAATTTTGATGGCGTGGGCTTTAGATCCGAAACAAAAGCTTATATTTTGCTCCCTGTCCATGCCCCCTTAAGAAGAGATACTTATCGTTACGCTATAAAGGCCGGCACTGCCGGGCAAAGCTTGCTCATTAGGCAACGATTTGATTACAATGAATTTAATTTTGGGGGAGCGTTTTATAAAGTGTGGAAAAACGCAAACGCTTACATCGGCACGACAGGAAACCCTTTAGGCATTGATTTTTGGACCAATAGCGTTTATGATATAGGGCAAGCCTTAAGCCATGTGGTAACCGCTAATGCTGTCTCTGGTTGGGTTTTTGGTGGGGGCGTGCATAAAAAATGGCTGTGGGGGACTTTATGGCGTTGGACTAGCGGCACTTTAGCCAATGAAGCGAGCGCGGCTGTTAATGTGGGCTATAAGATCAGTAAGAGTTTGACAGCGAGCGTGAAATTAGAATATTTGGGCGTGATGACGCATTCAGGCTTTACGGTAGGGAGTTACAGACCCACGCCCGGCTCTAAAGCGCTTTATTCAGACAGGAGCCATTTGATGACAACCCTTAGTGCTAAATTCTAATAGATAGCTTTAAGCTGTTTATTAAAGCGTTAAAAATCCCTTAATAAAAACACTATAATAAGAGTTTAATCAAATCCAAAGGTTAAACATTTGAAACTCTTTTTTAGGCGTTATTCTAAATATCTTAAAGAGCATTATAAAAGTTTTATAGTGGTTTTATTTTCTTCTTTAGTGGTGGCTTTAAGCACGGCTTGGGGGACTTATTTAGTCAAGCCCACTTTAGATGAAATTTTTATCAATAAAGACACTCACATGCTCAAAATCCTGCCTTTTTTAGTGATTTTGGCGTATTTGGGTAAGAGTGGGGGCATGTATTTAGGCACTTATTTCACTAACTTTATTGGGCTTGATATTGTCAAAAAAATACGCAATATTATGTTAGAAAGCCTTCTCAAAATGGAAATGGATTTTTTTAACAGGACTAAAAAGGGCGAATTGATCGCAAGGATCACCAATGATATAGGTTTGATTAGAGCGAGTTTGTCCAATTACCTTTCAGAGAGTATAAGAGAGGGGCTAACGATTGTCGGGTTAGTGGGGGTGGTGATCTATCAAAGCCCTAAATTAGCGTTAGTGGGGCTAGTCATCATGCCGCTAGCCGCCATTCCTATCAGTAAAATCATTCGTAAGGTTAAAAAACTCGCTAAATCCCATCAAGAGAGTAACGCCAAAATCACCGCTCGTTTGAGTGAAGTTTTTAACAATGTGGAAGCGATTAAAATCTCTAATGGCGAAAAATTAGAGCATAAGGCTTTTGTGAAAGAAAATGAAGCGTTTTTTAAAATCGGTATCAAAAACATCGCCGTGGCTGAAATTTCTTCGCCTTTAATGGAGTTTTTAGGCTCAATCGCCATAGCGTTAGTGATTTATTTAGGGGGGAATGAAGTGATTAGGGGCCATATTAGCGTGGGGGCGTTTTTTTCTTTCATCACGGCCCTTTTTATGCTCTATACGCCGATCAAACGCCTAACTAGGATCGCTTCTAATTTTCAAGAAGCCTTAGTCGCTAGCGACAGGATCCATGAGATTTTAGAAAGAGAGCCGGCTATTGTTGATGGGGAATTGACGCTAGATAACGCTATACACACCATAGAATTTAAAAAAGTATGGCTCGCTTATGCGCTAGACAATCAAGAGCGTTATGTTTTAAGCGATATTAGTTTGAAATTCCAACAAAATGAAATCATCGCTTTAAAGGGCGAAAGCGGGAGCGGTAAAAGCTCATTAGTGAATCTGATCTTACGCCTTTATGAGCCAAGCCAGGGCGAAATTTTCATCAATAATCAAAAAATAGAGAGCATCACTCAAAAATCCTTGAGGGAAAAGATTAGCGTTGTCACTCAAAGGGTGTTTATTTTTAACGGGAGCGTGGCTGAAAATGTGGCGTATGGTTTAGAAATTGATGAGGTAAAAATCAAAGAATGCCTAAAAAAAGCCCAAGCCTTAGATTTTGTGGAAAAAATGCCTCATGGGATAGGGAGCGTTTTAGATGAATTTGGCGCTAATCTTAGCGGCGGCCAACGCCAAAGAATCGCCATTGCAAGAGCTTTGTATAAAGACGCTCAAGTTTTAATCTTTGATGAAGCCACTTCCGCTTTAGACAATCACACAGAAGAGAGCGTTAAGCAAAGCATTTTAGAATTGAAACAAAACCGCTTGATCATTCTCATCTCGCACAACCCAAGCACGCTTAAATTAGCCACTAAGCATGTGAAATTAGAGCATGGGCGTTTGATAGAATGCTAAGGGTTTTAAGCGTTGGTATTGCTTTTATTTTACTAGGGTGTCAGTTTTTCAACAAAACGACTCTCCATTTAAAATATAAAGATTACCCCAAAAACAGCCCTTTAAAAACCGCTTCCACTTTAAACCCCCCTAAAATCTTTTTTAACGCTCATTTTGTGCCACCCTTTTACCAAAAAGAATTTAAAAAAGCACTCACCCAACAAATCGCTTATTTTTTAAAAGATAAAAGCGCTCTCACTTTCAATGTTTCAGGCAATGTTTTTTTTTCTTTTGAAGAGAGTCCTAAGGATTTAAAAGCCATTAAAGAAAGGCTTAAAAAGACGATTGAGCCTAACGCTGACCCAAAAGCCGTCATGCGGTTTTTAAACCTTCAAGCGAGCTTGATTTTAGAATGCGTCCCGCAAACCGCTTGCCCGTTTGACACCCTTTTGATTCCCACTGCTTTCAGCGTGCCTGTTTATTACGCTAATCGTTTGGGCGATAATCCCTCTCTTTTTTCCCAAGAAGACAAATCCTATCATAACGCTTTAATCAAGGCCCTTAATAAGGCTTACTATTCTCTTATGGAGGGTTTAGAAAAGCGTTTGAACGCTATAGAAAATGCAGAGTGGCTTTAAGGCATGAAAAAGATTTTATTCTTTATTTTTGTCATTTTGTTTTCGGTAGGGATTTATTTAGCATGGAATGTTTTATTGGAAAAAGCCTTAGAATTGAAATTAGCTGCATCGGCTAATGATTTGCTTTTAAAATTGTTCGCGCTTCTTGGCGTTTTTTCCATGTTAGTGCTTTTTCAGGGCATTATTTCTTCGTATAAGAAGCACCAACTCAAACGCATTTTGCAAAAAATAGATGCCATGAACGGCTTTGAATTTGAAGAATATTCTAAAATCTTTTTCACTTCAAAGGGTTTTGAAGTTACAATCACTCAAAAAAGCGGCGATTATGGAGCGGATTTGATTGTAGAAAAAGATGGCGTCAAATGGGCGGTTCAAGCCAAACGCTACTCGCATAAAGTTTCGCCCAAAGCTATTCAGGAGGTGGTCTCTTCTAAAGCTTACTACGCTTGCGAAAAAGCTTGCGTGATCACCAATAGCTATTTCACGCACGCCGCTCAAAAACTGGCTCAAGCTAACGGAGTGCTTTTGATTGATAGAGACGAATGGGTCAAATTTTTGGGTGGGAAAAACTAATCCAAATAGGATAATTTATATAATGCTTTTATTTTTATGATTTCTTATTTATTTCTTATTAAATTTTTTCGTAATCGCATGCGTTATAATATGAAAATTTAGCATCAATTTTTGTTTGGATAAAGGGGTTCAATGATTCAGTCTGTTCGCATTAAAAACTTTAAGAATTTTAAGGACACTCAAATTGATGGTTTTACCAAACTCAACATTATTACTGGTGGGAACAATGTGGGTAAATCCAATTTGTTAGAAGCGTTGTATTGTTTAGTGGGAAAATCCATGCACCCATGCGCTAATCTAACAGAAATTTATGACAATATACGCAAAGAGCCTTTAAAAACAGAATCAAAGAACTTGATGTTTTATGGTTTGGACACTAAGGAAGAAATACAAATTGTTATAACTTTAGACAACAATCAGACCTTGGATTTGCAAATAAAATTCATAGCCAGTGAAGACCAAAAGGTAATAGAGTCGCAAATAATACCCACAGCAGAACAAACTCAAATGCCCTCTCAGCTCAATTTCACTCTTAAAAAAAATAATGAAGAAATCTATAACGATCACTTAAATATTGCTGAAATTCCTAATCAGTTAGGCTACAAGAGGCAATTTAAGAATTTTGATCCTAATCAATTGCAAAAACTTTTACCCTTTGAAAGCGCTGTCATAATACCTAGCGATGCTGCTTACAGGCAAGCTCATATGATTCAAGCGGTGAGTAAAATTTGCAGTGACAACCAATTAGAAGAAGAATTAAATAAACATCTTAATCAATTTGATAACAATATCCAATCTATTAGCTTTAACATCAACAACCAACTCAAATTAAAAGTGAAAAATATCAAAGAAAAAGTCCCACTATCTGTATTTGGCGATGGTTTGATTAAATATTTGTATATTGTAAGCACTTTTATTGCCAATAACGCAAAAACGATTTATATTGATGAAGTGGAGAATGGCTTACACTTTTCTCGCATGAGATTATTATTAAGGTGTGTTATTGATTTTATCAACGACAACAAAGATGGTAATTTGCAAGTGTTTATGACTACCCACAGCCAAGAATTTATAGAAATCTTAGATCAAGTTATCAGAGAAAAGGATTTTGCGCATCAAACTAAGTTGTTTTGTCTTAAGCAAGACGATCAATATGTTATTCCAAGAACTTATTATGGAGAAAATTTAGAATATTATTTTGAAAATGAAGAGAATCTTTTTGGCTAAAGCATCATACTAAGATTAGGATCATTCAATGGCAGATAAAGAAATACTGATTTTTGTAGAAGGTCCAAGCGATAAGGTGTTTTTAGAAGTTTATCTGTATTTTCTAGAAGATCTTCCAATCAAAAATTTTAAGGTGCAAAATATAAAAGGAAAAGATAACCTATCTAAACGATTGCTTGAAATTGAAAAATACGATAAAACACTTATTATTTTTGATGCGGATAAAGACTATGAGAGTAATAAAAAAGAGATTTTAAAAGTCGTATCAAAAACGAAACAAACTATTTCAGAAGAACAAATCTTTTTATTCCCTAACAATCAAGATGATGGTGATTTAGAAACCCTATTATTAGAAATTGCTAAACACGATGAATTTCTTAAATGTTTTGAAGGATACTTAGAATGCATTAAAAGTAAAGAACATTATAAACCGATTAGAAACATAAGAAAAAATATGCTATATGCCTATTTAGAAGTGTTTGAACTACAGAAATTTTTCCAATACAAGTGGGATACAAATAACAAGAAGAATGAAGAAAACATTATTATTGATGATAAAGGTAAAATAAAGGAAGAACACCAAGAAGAATATGAAAAACTAAAAGAAGTGATTGATTTTAAATCAAAATCTCTCATTCCCCTTAAAAATTTTTTAGAAAAATCTACAGAAAATAAACAAAAAACAAAACTTAAGATTTTCTAATTTAACAAAATATATTACAATCACTCAAAAAATATTATTTTTACAAAAGGTGTGCTGTGAAATTGTGGTTTCCTTATTTTTTAGCGATTGTGTTCTTGCATGCGTTAGGTTTGGCGTTGCTCTTTATGGCTAATAACGCTTCGTTTTATGCAGCGGCGTCTATGGCTTACATGCTAGGGGCAAAGCATGCGTTTGATGCGGATCACATCGCTTGCATAGACAACACCATTAGAAAGCTCACCCAACAAGGCAAAAACGCCTATGGCGTGGGGTTTTACTTTTCTATGGGGCATTCAAGCGTGGTGATTTTAATGACCATCATCAGCGCGTTTGCGATCGCTTGGGCTAAAGAGCACACGCCGATGCTAGAAGAAATAGGGGGGGTAGTGGGGACTTTAGTTTCTGGGCTTTTCTTGCTCATTATAGGGCTATTGAATGCGATTATTTTAATAGATTTATTAAAAATATTCAAAAAATCGCATTCTAACGAAAGCTTGAGCCAGCAACAAAATGAAGAGATTGAACGGCTTTTAACGAGTAGGGGCTTACTTAATCGCTTTTTTAAGCCTTTGTTTAATTTCATCTCCAAGTCGTGGCACATTTATCCTGTGGGTTTTCTTTTTGGGCTAGGCTTTGATACCGCTAGTGAAATCGCGCTTTTAGCCCTTTCTAGCAGTGCGATTAAAGTGAGTGTGGTGGGCATGCTCTCTTTACCCATTCTTTTTGCCGCTGGCATGAGTTTGTTTGACACATTAGATGGGGCGTTCATGCTCAAGGCGTATGATTGGGCGTTCAAAACCCCTTTAAGGAAAATCTACTACAACATCTCCATCACCGCTTTAAGCGTGTTTATCGCGCTTTTTATCGGGTTGATTGAGCTTTTTCAAGTCGTTAGCGAGAAACTCCATTTAAAATTTGAAAACCGTCTTTTAAGCACCCTACAAAGCCTGGAATTTACAGACTTGGGCTATTACTTGGTGGGCTTATTCGTGATAGCGTTTTTAGGCTCATTCTTTTTATGGAAAATCAAATTTTCTAAATTAGAGGGCTAGATTTTAAGCCCTCAAGTTATCGCTCAACAAATCTTTAAGGCTTTGATTTGAAAAACTTGACATAAAAGCTTTAGAGTTTGAAAGGCTTTCGCTCAAATAGCCTAATAACTCCTTAATTTCATTTAATTTTTCTTCCAAATAAGCTTGAAACCCGCCAATATTTTCCAATAAATTCAAAGGATTATCCACAATCATGGAAAAAATTTCATCATTAATGGCAATGTTGAGCTGGGTGTCAAACAAAGGGGAGGCTAAAAACTGGCAATTTTCTACAATTTCTCGCAATTCTTGTTTGATGATAGAAGCTTGCAAAGCGTCTTTATCTTCTAAACCCATGCTCTTATTGAAAAGCTTTTTGCAAGCGATTTGCAAGACTTGTAATGCTCCAACGCTCTCGTTTATATTTTTCATGTCCCTACTGAATTTAGCGATTTGTTGGGATTTTTCTATCGCATTGGTTTTAAAATCGCTTGTTTCAACATCGCCCAAATGCTTTTGAAGAGTTTTTAAAATATCCATAAAAAACCTTTTAAATAGAATTAAACGATCACAAGCATTTTTCGTTCCTTTTTTATGGAAATTTTAAAAAACACCCTTAAAAAGGTTTTTAGGTATAATTAGCGATCTTTTAGTTTTAAATAGTAGAGAGATGGGATGAAAAAAATATGGCTTTTGGTGTGGGGCTTGTATTCTTGGGTGTTTTTGCATGCGATAGAAACGATAGAAAAAGCCCCTACAAATGTAGAGAATAGGGACAAAGCCCCCCATTTGTTGCTTTTAGCAGGGATTCAAGGCGATGAGCCTGGAGGGTTTAATGCAACTAATTTGTTTTTAATGCATTATAGCGTTTTAAAAGGCTTGGTGGAAGTGGTTCCCGTATTGAATAAGCCTTCCATGTTAAGAAATCATAGGGGCTTGTATGGGGATATGAACCGCAAATTTGCCACTTTAGACAAAAAAGACCCCGAATACCCCACTATCCAAGAAATCAAATCCTTGATTGCAAAACCCAGCGTGGATGCCGTCTTGCATTTGCATGATGGCGGTGGGTATTATCGCCCTATTTATATTGATGCGACGCTCAATCCTAAGCGTTGGGGGAATTGCTTTATTATTGATCAAGATGAAGTTAAAGGGGCGAAATTCCCTAATTTGCTTGCTTTTGCAAACAATACGATTGAGAGCATCAACGCCCATTTATTGCACCCTATTGAAAAATACCATTTAAAAAACACGCGCACCGCTCAAGGCGATACAGAAATGCAAAAAGCCCTAACTTTTTATGCGATCAATCAAAAAAAGAGCGCTTTTGCCAATGAAGCCAGCAAAGAACTCCCTTTAGCATCAAGGGTGTTTTACCATTTGCAAGCCATTGAGGGCTTACTCAATCAACTCAATATCCCTTTTAAGCGCGATTTTGAGCTTAACCCTAACAGCGTGCATGCCTTAATCAACGATAAAAGCTTGTGGGCAAAAATCAGCTCTCTGCCTAAAATGCCCCTTTTTAACTTACGCCCTAAACTCAATCATTTCCCTTTACCTAATAACACTAAAATCCCACAAATTCCCATAGAGAGCAACGCTTACATTGTGGGGCTAGTCAAAAATAAACAAGAAGTGTTTTTAAAATACGGCAACAAGCTCATGACACGATTATCGCCCTTTTATATAGAGTTTGATCATTCTTTAGAAGAAGTGAAAATGCAAATTGACAATAAGGATCAAATGGTTAAGATAGGGAGCGTAGTTGAAGTGAAAGAGAGTTTTTATATCCATGGCATGGATAATATCCGCGCGAATGTGATTGGCTTTAGCGTTTCTAATGAAAATAAGCCTAATGAAGCGGGTTATACGATTAGATTTAAAGATTTTCAAAAACGCTTTTCACTGGACAAGCAAGAAAGGATCTATCGCATAGAATTTTATAAAAACAACGCGTTTAGCGGGATGATCTTAGTGAAATTTGTGTAGGAATGGGTAAGCCTTACCAAAAGATCTCATAGCGTTTTAAGGCAACGCATGATATAACATGATAATCGCCAATAAAGGATAGTCATGCCATACATTAGAAATCTTTACTTATCATTACCTGACTTAACAAAGAGGCTATTTAAAATAAGCAACAGACTTTACAGCATGCGTTCATCTTGTTCTTTTTTAGCAAGGGAATATTGTGTTTTAGAAACAATGCATGAGGTAATCCAAAAGGGCATGGATAGCTTAACACAGCGATTAGACAATGACTTAAAAGATGGTAACTCCCGTATTCTTGTCCCTATTGAATACATAAGGGGCTTATGCCTTGTTGGCAATATGAAACCTGATGGAGCTATGCATGTTGTTTGTTAAAATCTGTGAACTTATTCGTTCGCAATGCAGAAGCAATCTGTCTCGTAATTCCCTTTTTTTTATTGGTGGTGTGATTAGCGGCTTGAACAAGCAAATTCGAAAGGAAAATGCGATAATTTCTTTCCCTTATTGTTATAATAAATCACCATTGAAAGGCGTAAAAACACCCAAGCAAACCCAAGAATTAAAAGACAACAACCCTTTTGAATGTTGCGGTTTTTAACCCGCTACTTCTATATCACACTACCTTTATTATATTACTTCTTGCCCCGCATCCAATAAAGCTTCCTTAATCAAATCCTGTGTCGCTGGAGTGTCAAATTCTACAACCACGCTCTTTTTTTCCACGCTCGCATCAATAAAGCTCACGCCTTCAATTTCGCCCACAAATTTTTCAATTTTATCCACGCAATGGCTGCAAGTAATGCTTGGCACTTGAAAAGTTACTTTCATTCAATGATCCTTAATTTTAAAATTCCTTAGCCTTTGGGCGTTTAAGACCACACTCACAGAGCTTAAACTCATCGCTAAACCCGCAATCGCCGGGCTTAACATGAGATTAGCCTTATAAAGAACCCCACAAGCTAAAGGGATAAACACGCTATTATAACAAAAAGCCCAAAACAAATTTTCTTTGATATTCTTAATGGTCGCCTGGCTTAATTTAATCGCGCTATAAACCGATTTAATGTCGTTATTAAAGCTCACAATATCCGCTGCTTGCACGCTCACATCGCTCCCTTTAGCCATCACCACCGCCACATCGCTCATAGCAAGACTAGGAGCGTCATTCAAGCCATCGCCCACCATCATAACGATCTGCCCTTTTTCCTTAAGCTCTTTGATCTTGTTGAGCTTGTCTTGTGGTTTAGCGTTGCTGATATAACCATCTATCCCTAATTCAAGCGCGCATTTTTGGACATTTTCTCTATTGTCCCCACTCAAAAGAAAAGTGTTAATGCCTAAATTTTTGATTTGAGCGACATGCTCTTTCACGCCTTTTTTGGGCAAATCTTCTAAAACAAACGCCCCTAAAAGCTCGTCTTCTTTTTCATTGATCATTCTACCCACAAACACTAAAATCCCGTTTTCTTTAATTTCTAGCGTGTTAATAGGGTTAAAAAACTCGCTGTTACCCACTTTAATGATCTCTTTAGCGCCTTGATAATCTACTTTAGCGCTGATGCCAAAACCCGTTTTCACTTTAACTCCACTCATTTCTTTTAAGGGAGCATCATGCTCTTTGGCGTATTCTACAATCCCCTTAGCAATGACATGTTCGCTGCTCTTTTCAATGCTGTTCGCCAAACTCAATAGCTCTAATAATTCTATGTTAGAATGGATGCTTTTAACGACAGGCTTGCCGTTAGTGAGCGTGCCGGTTTTATCAAAAACGATCGTATTAACTAGCCTTGCTTTTTCTAAACTTTTAGCGTCTTTAAAAAATAAGCCCAAAGAACTCGCTTTTTGGTTCGCTACTAAAATACTCATAGGCGTAGCCAACCCCAAAGCGCAAGGGCAAGAAATCACTAAAACCGATACAAACACTTCTAAAGCGATCCCAAAATTCCACCAAAAATCAGGCTTAGGCACGATGATGAGCCACACCACAAACGCTAAAACAGCGATAGCGATCACGCTTGGCACAAACACGCTTGAAACCTTATCCGCTAAGCGAGAAATCTCTGCCTTTGAGCTTTGAGCATTATGGATCATTTCTATAATTTGAGACAAAGTGCTGTTTTTGTTATTTTGCGTGGCTTTCATTAAAAAACTCGTGTTGCTATTGAGCGTCCCTGAAAAGACTTTATCGCCGACTTTTTTATAAACCGGCAACGCTTCACCGCTTAACATGCTCTCATCTAATTCCCCTTCGCCCTCTATGATTTCACCATCCACTGCAATCGCGCTTCCAGGGAGGACTTTTAGAATATCCCCCACCACAATGCTATCCACTAAAACTTCAATCTGTTGGTTATTGTGCATTTTAAGGGCGGTTTTTGGGGCGTTTTTCATCAAAGCTTGCATGGCGTCTAAGGCTTTGTCTTTAGAAACGTTTTCAATGCGTTTGCCTACCATCACAAACGTTAAAATCACGCACACGCTTTCAAAATAATAATGCCCATAAGACCACTGATTCGTATAAACGAAATACAATTGCCACAGGCTTGAAATTAAAGCAGCGCTTGTGCCTATGGCGATAAGGCTGCTCATGTTGGGTTGTCTGTGCCATAAGGCTTTAAACCCTTGAATGTAAAAATCCCTCCCCCAATGCATGACAATGAGCGTGCCTATAAGCTGTAAGCAAGCGTTTAAAAAATTACTATGGTTGTTAATCGTAAGCAAGCTTTCAGGTAAAAGGCTAGGACTAAGCATCGCTCCCATAGAAAGATACACCACAAAAAGCGTGAAAATAACCGCCAACGCTAATTTAACATTAGGGCTAAAAAATTCTTTTTTTTCTTTTGTGAGGGTTTTTTTAGGGCTGTAGCCCAATTTTTCAATGAGTTTAAAAATCTCGTCTAAATTGGTTTCATTTTCGTTAAATTCAATGTTAGCGCTCTTATTTAAAAGGTTCACTTCTATTTTTTTCACAAAACTTTTACGCCCTAAAGAGCGTTCAATCCCACTAGAACACGCCGTGCAAGTCATTCTCTCTATGTAAAAAGATTCTTTCATGCGCTTTTATTTTTATTAAAAATAATTTTTACCATTAAAAAGAACCATCGAATGATGCCATAAATCAAATACAGCCCCATAAACACGCTTAAAGCTTCTAAAGGGCGCACAAACACTAACGATAAAAAAATCAACACTAAGATGAAAAGCTTGAGATTCCATTTGACTTTTTTAAAATTAGGGTAGCGGATATTGCTCACCATAAGCACCCCCAACAAGACAATAAAGCTTAAAAATAACTTTTCGGTATTTCCTTCTAAAAAATGGTATTTGTTATCCAATAACACGCAAAGCACCACCAATACCGCCGCCGCAGGAATGGGGATACCGATAAAAGAATAGGGATCGCTTGTGTTGGTGCTGATATTGAATCGTGCTAATCGTATCGCTCCAAAAATCACAAACAACGCGCTCACTGCCATGCCTATGCGCCCGAAATTATACCCCACATAAAAGTAAGTGATAAGGCTTGGGGCGACTCCAAAAGCGATTACATCAGCTAAGGAGTCAAATTCAATACCAAACTTGCTGGTGGTGTTGGTAAGCCTTGCGACACGCCCATCAAGTCCGTCTAAAATAAGACTCGCTACCACTAACCAGCATGCCATGACAAATTGGTAACTGGAAGCGTAAAAAATACTCATCATGCCTAAAAAAATACTGCTAGCGGTGAAAAGATTGGGGAAAAGATAGAGAGGGTTAATAGGCATTAGAGATTCTTTTTAACTTGGCTTTTAGAATAGGAATAAAAACGATTTTAAAATCAATTATGGGAATAAAAATCTTACAAGTGCTAAAAAACGCACAAAAAAAGAGCGTTAGAGCAAACGCTTTATAACGCTGTTGGTAAGCATGAATTTTGAGAAAACAAAACCTAGAAAAAAGCTTTAAACAAACAGAATATTTATCATAAGGCTTTAAACCCTTATCAAAAATCTGTTTGTAAGCTCGCACTTTTAACTCGCTTGCTCTTCTAAAGGGATCAAACGGCTTTCTAAATTATTGGCGGCCTCGTATTCGCTGATGATTTCACGCACCCTCTCGCCTGTAATGACTTCTTTGTCAAACAATTCTTTGACCATGATTTCAATCGCTTCTCTATAGTCGCTCAAGGTTTGTTTGACATGTTTATATCGTTCTTCTAGCAAGTTTTTAATGAAAAGATCCATTTCTTCTGCGGTTTTTTCGCTAAATTCCCTACTGCTTCCATAACCGCCTCCTAAAAAGGCGTTCCGTTGCTTTTCTAACACCATAAGCCCACCGACGCTACTCATGCCGTAGTAGCTCACCATGCCTTTAATAATATCAGTCGCTCTTTCTAAATCGTTGCTCGCACCGGTAGAAATTTCTTCCAAAAAGACTTCTTCAGCCGCCCTCCCGCCTAAAAGCACATCAATTTCAGCGATGAGTTCGTGTTTTTGCATCAAGTATTTGTTTTCTTCAGGCGTGTTAAGGGTGTAGCCCAAAGCCGCCATACCCCTTGGAATGATAGAGACTTTATTCACTCTCGCACTCCCTTTAGTCATTTCAGAAATCACGGCATGCCCGCTTTCATGGTAGGCGACAATTTTCTTTTCCTTAGGGCTGATGCGCCTGCTTTTCTTTTCTAGCCCTGCAATCCCCCTTTCAACCGCTTCTTTTAAATGCTGTTGCCTGACTTCTTTTTGGTTGTTTCTTCCTGCTAAAAGCGCAGCCTCATTGATGATATTCGCTAAATCCGCTCCCGCAAGCCCTGCGGTGAGTTTGGCGACTTCTTGCAAATTCACATCGTTAGCGAGTTTCACGCCCTTAATATGCACTTTTAAGATTTCCACCCTGCCATTAAAATCAGGCTTATCCACTAAAACCTGCCTGTCAAAGCGCCCTGGACGCATTAACGCCGGGTCTAAGATTTCAGGGCGGTTCGTTGCGGCTAAGACAATCACAGGTGCATTTTCGCTCCCAAAGCCATCCATTTCGGCTAAGAGTTGGTTTAAGGTTTGCTCTCTTTCATCGTTCCCGCTCACCACGCCTCCAGCCGCTCTGCTCTTACCTATGGCATCAATTTCATCAATAAAAATGATGCTAGGGGCTTGTTTTTTAGCGGTTTCAAATAAATCCCTAACCCTGCTTGCCCCTAAGCCCACAAACATTTCAATGAAACTGCTCCCTCCCATAGAGAAAAACGGCACATGCGCTTCGCCGGCTACCGCTTTGGCTAAAAGGGTTTTACCGGTTCCTGGAGGCCCTACTAATAACACGCCTTTAGGGATTTTAGCCCCTAAATTGGCGTATCGTTCAGGGTATTTTAAGAAATCTACGATTTCTACCACTTCTTCTTTGGCTTCTTCATTGCCCGCCATGTCATTAAAACGCACATTGGGTTTTTCAGCGTTAATGAGTTTTTTCGCGCTCCCCATACCAAAAATACCCCCACCCATATTTTTTTGCATGCGGTTTGCCATAAACATCCATAGCCCTAAAATCACTAAAATAGGCATGAGCCACCCTAGCATGTCCGTAAAAAAGTTAGACTCGCTAAAACCAGAATAATTGATTTTTTTCTCGTCTAACAAAGGCACTAAGGTTAGATCAGGCACTCGTTTAGCGATATAAATCACACGATTGTTGCCCTCTTTATGGCTGGCTTTGATCAAAGTTTGACCGATACTCACATTTTCCACTTCATTATTGCTGATGAGCTGTTTGATTTCATGGTAGCTCACATTTTTAGTGCTAGAAGCTAAGAAATTGTCCGAAAAACTGCCATCAGAATTGAAAGAGCGCAGAAAAAAAATGAGTAAAATCCCTCCAAGAACCGCAAGGATAATGGGACTTTGAAAAAAAGGTTTTTTAGGTTCGTTCGTTGGTTTCATTATAATCCTTAATTTATTGGTTGTTTTTTAAGCAATTTTAGAGCGACCCATTCGTTACGCTGTCGCTGTTCTAAAACCTCAAATCCATTATAATAGATCTGTAAAACAGAGTTTAAATGGGTTTCTAAAATCCCTGATAAAATAAGAGTGTGGTTACAAAGCCGCACAAATTCACTATACAAACTCTTAATCACATCAGCGACAAGGTTCGCCACAATAACATCAAAACGCCCTTCAATTTTTTGCGTAGAGCCACAAATGACCTTATCTTGCGCTAATAGGGGTATTTGATTCAAGCTAAAATTTTTTAGGGTTTCTTCAACGGCTAAACTATCCGTATCGCAAGCTACTAAAGTGCTAACGCCTTGTTTTTTTAAAGCAATGCTTAAAATCCCGCTCCCACAGCCCACATCTAAAGCGTTTTTGCGTTTTAAATCAAGGTTAGAGAGCAATTCCAAACACATAGAAGTGCTTTCATGATGGCCTGATCCAAAGGCCAAAGCCGGATCGATCATTATGTAATCGTCTATAGCGGCATGGCTTGGTTTTTGATGCCAGCTAGGGTGTATGTAAAATTTGGCGCATTGCACCGGTAAAATAGCTTGTTTGTAGGCTTCTAGCCAATCTTTTGAAGCTAGATTGCGTGAAAGGTAGAAAAAATCAAACTCACTTTGCAGGTTTTGTTGTAAGCTCAAACAAAACGCTTCTAATGCTGGAATGAGCGAGTTATTCAAATTCTCTTCAAAGCGTAAAATAACGAAATTTTTGAGATGTGGGGGTTTTTCTTTTAAATCTTTCTTTAGGGGGTCATGAGTGGCGAAATAATGCCAATTGGATTGGCTTATAAACTCAATGGTTTCTTTATCGTCAAACGCTTTTAAATTCTCTAAGCTAGATTCTTCTAAGGCTAGATGCGTGGCGTCTAAAAGAAAGCTCTCAAAAAGCTCTCGCTCCTTAGGGAAGATAAAGAAAAACTCATAATACATTGGCTTTAACACTCAATCGTTTGTCCCTAAAACAACCTCTAATTTTTCTTTCAAAACCTGGGGGGTAAAAGGCTTCACAATGTAGTTGTTCACGCCCGCTTTCAAAGCCGTAATGACTTCAGCCTTACCGCCCTCTGTGGTGATCATAATAATAGGGATTTCTTTAAAACGGCTATCGGAGCGTACCTTTTTAACGAGATCCAAGCCGTTCATTTCAGGCATGTTCCAATCTGTGATAAGCACCTTAGTGTCCGCATTAGCGTCTAGTTTCTCCCAAGCTTCCACCCCATGCTCAGCTTCTAAAACATCTTCATAGCCTAAGCGTGAAAGTGTGTTTTTAATAATTCTTCTCATAGTTGAGCTATCATCTACTACCAGTAGTTTCAAAGCGCTTCTCCTTTAAGATTGCATTTAAATTAGGCTCTTTTTAAACAGCCAAAGCGTCTCTAACGCCTTATAATAATAAATCGTTCCAAATAATAGCATGTTTTGATTAAAATTACCTTGACCGACAATAATCATTGGCTAAATGGAGCGTTTAATGAGCGTTCTCATTTGTAAAAAAATTCAGTTTGTTTGCTATCATAATAGTTTAAAAGTAATAAAATAACTTTTGAGTGCGATAAAGGGTCATTGGATGGTTTGAAAAAAGAAAGACAAGGATTTTACAAGTAAGTGTATTATTTAAGAATTTTAATACTGGGTATAAGTTTTTTAAATATTTTAAATGCTGAAAATTTGAGTTACATGTCTTCTTCTTATCAAATAGGCACGGTGTTTATGCGCCCTTTAAACACTAACAAGCTTTTACAAGGGGCTTCAATCCTTCAAGGCTATGAAGTGAATCCTAAAAACGACTGGGCTTATTCTAGGTATTATTTCTTTATAGATTATGGTAATGTGCTTTTCAATAATGATTCCACTTTGCAAGCGAACATGTTCACTTATGGGGTGGGAGGGGATTTTATGGTCGCCTACGCTAAAAACCCTATCAACCGCTGGGCTTTTTTCTTTGGTTTGCAACTAGCGGCTAACACATGGATACTCAACAATAAAGTCAAAGATTTGGTGGTGAACACTTGGGATTCATTAAAAGATTTCAATTTTCACAACACTTATTTCAGGGCTATCGGTAAATTTGGGGTGCAGTTTCGCACGATCGTTTTGTATCATAAGGTGGATGTAGAAATTGGCATGAAAATCTTTCTAACCCCTGAAAGGCACAGCTTGTTTGAAAGGAGTTTTTTGTTTTTTATTTCGCATTCGTGGCATTTTTAAATGGCGGAGAGAGAGGGATTCGAACCCTCGAAGGCTTGCACCTTACACGCGTTCCAGGCGTGCTCCTTCAACCACTCGGACATCTCCCCTTAAAAAGGGCTTATTATAACTAAGGTTTGTTTAAAAAGGGCTTATTTTAAAAGGAGTGAATCTTTAGAAATGACGCCATCTATTTGATTTTTAGCGCAAATTTTCCATGACTCTGTATCGTTAAAATCCATAGAAAACAAGATTTTGCTATCTAACAAGTAATTAGTGGCGTGTTGTTGGGCGAGTATGGCTTGCTTAATATCCTTAAAAATACAATAGAGCGGTTTGAAAGCGTTGAATAAAAAAAAGGTGTTTGTCTCTATCTTGTGCGATAAAAAGATCACGCTAAAATTGACGCTATTTTTACAGCAATATTGGGCCAATTCCAAATTTTTTGGGTTTGCTTCAAAACACACTATATCGTTATTGGTGCTAGAATGAACGCCGTCGGTGTTTTTAATGAAAATAAAACGATCGCTAGGGATTAAAGGGTGTCCTAAAATAAGCATATTTACCCCTTATTATTCAAACAAGTTTCACTGCAATACGCCACCGCCCCGCTGTAAATAGCATCTTTGCTAGAGACATAGGTTTGGCATTTAGAGCATACAATCATGTGATCTTCTAATTCTTTGTGGGTTTGTTGCACATAAGAGTGGTTGTCTTTAAGGGGTTTTTGTCTCAAAAACAAACGCCATAAAACCCACACGATAATGAGTAGGGGGATTAAAATTCTTAACATAAACTTTCCTTTGATTTGTAAAAATAAACACGCTTTTGATGCATAAAGCATTCATTGTCTTTACAAGCGATTTCATCTTTTAACTGCTCGCCTTTATAGAATAAAAAATACCCCTTATCTTTTAGGAAGCGTTGGCTTTTTTCTATCAAAAAAGAAGAGCTAGCGACCGCTCTAGAAGTGATTAAATCCACTTGTAAAAGATTTTGATAATCTTCTAAACGCTTTTTAATGATTTCAATGTTTTTTAAAGGCAAAACGCTTTTAAGGTAATTTAAAAAAGCCGCTCTTTTTATTCTTGGCTCTAAAAGAATGAATTGTGTTTCCGGTTTTTCAAGGGCTAAAGGGATAGCAGGAAGTCCCGCCCCGCTCCCAATATCCAAGCAGCTTTTAAAATCTTTGATAAATTCTAAGGGCTTTAGAGCGTCTGTGATCTGGGGTTCTAACTCGCTTAAATTTCTCGCGCCGCTCAAGTTGTGCGTTTGATTCCATTCTAAAAGGATGCGCACATAATCTTGCAATAAGGGGTTCATAAAATCAGCATCCCATCGCCATAAGAATAAAAACGATACTTCTTTTCTATGGCTATTTTGTAGATTTCTTTGGTTTTTTCTAAGCCTATCATTGCGCTCACAAGCATTAAAAGGCTTGATTTGGGCAAATGGAAATTAGTGAGCAAATGATTAACATATTGAATAGGGTTAGCAAGATGCAAGAATATGTCGCATTCAAACGATTCTTGATTAGGGTTTTTTAAGCGTTTGAAGTATTCCACGCTCCTTAAAGCGGTCGTGCCGATGCATAAAATCTCTTGGGATTCTTGCAAAATTTCTTGGCTCTTTTTGGGAATGCGTAAAACTTCTGTATGGATTTGATGCTCTCTAATATCTTTAGTTTCTATGCCAAGAAAAGTCCCAGCCCCCACATGCAAGGTTAAAAAAGCGTGCTTGAAATCTTTCAATAATTTTTCTAAGGTATTTTGAGAAAAATGCAATGACGCTGTAGGGGCAGCCACCGCGCCAATGTGTTTAGCGAACACGCTCTGGTATTCATGCGCATCCAAACTTTCATCGGCTCTTTTAATATAAGGAGGTAAGGGCATATGCCCGTATTGCTCTAAAAACTTTAAGATATTTTCTTGATTTAAGGGGGTTTGATTGTCATAAAAAGCGATCAAGCGCTGGCCGTTATGAAGCAATTCCAAAACTTCAGCGTAATAATTTGCATCAAAAAAGATCTTATCCCCCACTTTGATCTTACCCTTGATTTGAGTTAAAGCGGTATTGTCTTTAAAAAAGCGGTGGAAAAACACTTCGGTCGTTTTTGATGGCAAAAAGGCATGCTTAGATCCAAAAAGCCTGGCCTTCATCACTTTAGTGTCGTTCAACACAATAAGGGCGTTTTTAGGGAAAAAATCTAAAACATGCTCAAAAGTGGTGTGCGTGATTGTTTGCGAACGCCTTTCATAGACGAGCAATTTAGCCTTTTCTTTGGGCAAAACGGGGTAGCTTGCGATCAATTCCTTAGGCAAACAATAATCATAGCTTTCTAAATCAAATTCTTTCAACTAATTCTCTTTGGTGTCATTTTCGTTGTTATTTTCGTTATCTTTGGGAGCCGGATTGACCATTTTGGCGATTAAAATAGAAAGCCCATAAAGCCCCACTAAGGGCAATGCCATAAAGATTTGACTCACCACATCAGGAGGAGTGATAATGGCTGCTACAATAAAAATCACTACAATAGCGTATTTGAAATACGCTTTCAAACTCGCATTGGTAATCAAGCCCACTTTAGCTAAAAAATACGCCAAAACAGGTAATTCAAACGCCACGCCAAAGCCTAAAATCAAGCGCGTGAAAAAGCTCACGTAACTGGACGCAGAAATATTGGCCGCAAAGACATCGCTCCCAAAAGTGGCCAAGTATTCAATGATGAAAGGGAACACCACATAATAAGAAAACGCTGCCCCAATCAAAAACATCCCACTCCCAAAAAACACAAAAGGCAAAATCACTTTTTTTTCATTCTTATAAAGCCCTGGAGCGATAAAAAGCCACAATTGCCAAAAAATAATGGGCATGGAAATGACGATAGCGGCTGAAAAACTGATTTTAACCGCTACCATGACCCCTTCAATAGGGGAGAGCTGAATGAGCGTGCCTTTATAAGAATTTTTAACAAATTCAAAAATATTTTTCCAAAAATGAAAGCACCCCAAAAACGCCACTAAAATCGTTCCTACAGAAACCATCAAACGCTTTCTTAATTCCTGTAAATGCGGTTTTAAATCTTCAAACATGCTTTTTTTCTTTGTCGTGTTCTTTAGGGTTGTTGGTTAATAATTCTGCTTTTTTGAGAGATTCATCGCTTGAAACTTCTTTATTTAAGGCTTCTTCATTGGAAACTTCTTCATTTAAATGGTTAGGGATTGTGTTGGTTTCTAAACTGCGTTTATAATCTTGCATCAAATCCTGAATGCTTTTAATCTCATTTTCTGCAGTTACTTTAGCGTCTTCTAATTCTTCAATCTTAACGCCCTTAAGACTCTCCACTTTGTTTTCAAAGAGTTTTTGATACTCTAGGGTTTCTTTTTTGATTTCTTCAATATTGATTTCTTTATCTAAAGTGTCCTTAGCGTCATTGAGCGTTTTTTTAACCGCGCGAAAAAATTTCACTATATCCACGACAGCTTGAGGGAATTTTTCTGGCCCTAAAAAAATAATCGCTACAACCAACACCACAAGGATTTCAAAAAAGCCCATGCCAAACATAATAATCTACTTTCACACCCTTTAAATTTTATCGTTATTGTAGTGTAATTTTCTTTCTAAACAAGATTAAAATAAAGTTTGAGACTTTAAAGTGGGGATTTTTAAAAGCGCATGGGTTTTAGGCGTGGCGATCCTGCCTTTAGCGGTGCGCTCTAAATAACCATTAGCGAGTAAAAAAGGCTCAATCACGTCTTCAATCGTACCTTCATCTTCTCTCATAGACGCTGCAATCGTGTTCAAACCCACCGGTCGTCCTTGAGCGTTAGCCAACAAAGATAAATACGCCAAATCCGCTTCATCAAAGCCTAATTCATTCACGCCTAATTCATTCAAAGCATGCAAAGTGATGTTTAAATCCATTAAGCTTGAATTTTTGACTAGCGCAAAATCGCGCACCCTTTTTAAAAGCCTTAAAGCGATCCTTGGCGTGCCTCTACTCCTTTTAGCGATTTCATCAGCGCTTTCTTCTTTGATGTCTTGGTTGAGTTTGGCAGCGGCTTTTTTGATGATGAGAGAAAGTTCGCTAGGGCTATAAAATTGCATCCTAAAACTCATGCCAAATCTGTCTCTTAAGGGGTTAGAGAGCATTCCGGCTCTAGTGGTAGCGCCGATGAGGGTGAAAGGGGGTAAATCAATCTTAATGGTTTGAGCGGCTGGGCCTGAGCCTATGATAATATCCAATCTAAAATCTTCCATAGCCGGGTATAAAACCTCTTCAATCGCCGGGCTAAGTCGGTGGATTTCATCAATAAAAAGAATGTCTTTAGCTTGCAAATTCGTCAAAATGGCGGCCAAATCACCGCTTTTTTCTATCATGGGAGCGGCGGTGATTTTGATATTGGTTTCCATTTCTTTAGCGATGATATGGCTGATTGAAGTTTTACCCAAACCGGGTGGGCCAAAAAAGAGCATGTGATCCAAACTTTCTTGGCGTTTTTTAGCCGCGCAAATAGAAATTTGCAAGTTGCTTTTAATCTTTTCTTGACCGATAAAATCTTCCCAAAGATTAGGGCGCAAACTCACTTCTTGAGAAGTTTCAAAATCCAAAGTTTCTAAATTGACTATCCGTTCTTTCATTTAATGATAACTTTCTAATTCGTTAGGGAAGTTTCCCTTTTTCACATCATCAGCGTATTGTTGAATCGCGTTTTGAACCAATTCTTTCCCCTTAAGGTATTCTCGCACGAATTTAGGCTTAAAACTATCAAAAAAGCCTAACATATCGCTCCACACTAAAATCTGCCCGTCGCAATCCTTGCCGCTCCCTATGCCGATCGTGGGGATTTTGATTTTTTGCGTGATTGTTTGAGCGATAGGGGTGGTTATACCCTCTAAAACCAACAAACCCACCCCAGCTTCTTCCAAACTCAAGGCGTCTTCTAAAAGCTTTTTTTGCTGTTCTTCATTTTTGCCCTTAATCTTATAACCTCCATCAAGGCGCACGAATTGAGGCATCAAGCCAATATGCCCTACCACAATAACGCCCTCATTAGTGAGCGTTTTAACCAGTTTCGCTTTTTCTTTCCCCCCCTCTAGTTTGATCGCGCTCGCTTGGGTTTTTTTATAAACTCTAATGGCGTTTTTTAGGGCTGTTTTTTCATCTTTATAACTTCCAAAGGGCATGTCCGTGATGATAAAAGGAGTCTTAGCGCCTGCGCACACGGCTTTAGTGTGATAGAGCATCATTTTTACACTTGCGCTTAAAGTGTCGTTTTGGTTGAAAAAACTCATATTCAAACTATCGCCCACTAAAATCACATCCACTAGCGGATCAAATATTTGAGCGAACAGCGCATCATAAGCGGTAATGGCGATGATTTTTTCTTGATTTTTTTTAGCTTGGAGGTGGTTGAGAGTGATTTTTTTAATTGGGGCGGTTTGCATGCTCATTAAAAATCCTAAGTGTTAAATATAGTGGCATTGTAGCATGACTTTATTGGGGTGGGTAAAAATTTTACTCCATTTTAACCGGTCATTTTAATTATTTTAGTATAATTGAAAGAAACTTTTAACAAACAATTCAAGGGATTTAGCGATTTTGGGTCTTAAGAAACGAGCTATTTTATGGTCTTTAATGGGGTTTTATGCAGGATTGAGTGCGCTTGATTATGACACCCTAGACCCCAAATACTACAAATATATCAAGTATTATAAAGCTTATGAAGATAAAGAAGTTGAGGAATTGATCAGAGACTTAAAAAGGGCGAACGCTAAAAGCGGGCTTATTTTAGGGATCAATACTGGGTTTTTTTATAACCATGAAATCATGGTCAAAACCAATAGCTCCAGTATCACCGGGAATATTTTAAATTATTTGTTTGCCTATGGCTTGCGTTTTGGCTATCAAACCTTCAGGCCGTCGTTTTTTGCGCGCTTGGTTAAGCCCAATATCATTGGCAGGCGCATTTATATCCAATATTATGGAGGAGCTCCTAAGAAAGCGGGTTTTGGGAGCGTGGGGTTTCAATCGGTCATGCTGAATGGGGATTTTTTATTAGACTTTCCTTTGCCCTTTGTGGGGAAATACCTTTATATGGGAGGGTATATGGGTTTAGGTTTAGGGGTTGTGGCGCATGGGGTGAATTATACGGCGGAATGGGGGATGTCTTTTAACGCAGGATTGGCTCTAACGGTATTAGAAAAAAACCGCATTGAATTTGAATTTAAAATTTTGAATAATTTCCCTTTTTTGCAATCTAATTCTTCAAAAGAGACTTGGTGGGGAGCTATAGCAAGCATTGGGTATCAATATGTGTTCTAAAAAAATAAGAAATCTCATTTTATGCTTTGGTTTTATTTTAAGCTTGCACGCTGAAGAGAATATTGCCAAAGAAAACATGACTGAAACGAACACGACTGAAGAAAATACCCCTAAAGACGCTCCCATTCTTTTGGAAGAAAAACGCACCCAAACGCTAGAGATTAAAGAAGAAAATGAAGTGGCAAAAAAGATTGATGAAAAAAGCCTGCTTGAAGAAATCCATAAGAAAAAACGCCAGCTTTACATGCTCAAAGGGGAATTGCATGAAAAGAATGAATCCATCTTATTCCAACAAATGGCTAAAAGTAAGAGCGGTTTTTTTATAGGCGTGATCCTTGGCGATATAGGGGTTAGCGCTCATTCTTATGAGAAGTTTGAACTTTTAAGCAATATTCAGGCTTCTCCCTTGCTGTATGGTTTAAGGGGCGGGTATCAAAAGTATTTCGCTAACGGGATTAGCGCCTTACGCTTTTATGGGGAGTATTTAGGGGGGGCGATGAAAGGGTTTAAAAGCGATTCTTTAGCTTCTTATCAAACCGCAAGCTTGAATATTGATCTATTGATGGATAAGCCTATTGACAAAGAAAAAAGGTTTGCGTTAGGGATATTTGGAGGCGTTGGAGTGGGGTGGAATGGGATGTATCAAAATTTAAAAGAGGTTAAAGGGTATTCACAGCCTAACGCTTTTGGATTGGTGCTAAATTTAGGGGTGAGCATGACGCTTAACCTCAAACACCGCTTTGAATTAGCCTTAAAAATGCCTCCCTTAAAAGAAACTTCGCAAACCTTTTTATATTATTTTAAAAGCACTAATATTTATTATATTAGTTACAACTATTTATTGTAAAGGCTAAAATGTTGAAATTTAAATATGGTTTGATTTATATCGCGCTCATTATAGGACTTCAAGCGACAGATTATGACAATTTAGAAGAAGAAAACCAACAATTAGACGAAAAAATAAACCATTTAAAGCAACAGCTCACCGAAAAAGGGGTTTTGCCCAAAGAGATGGATAAGGATAAGTTTGAAGAAGAATATTTAGAGCGAACTTACCCAAAGATTTCTTCAAAGAAAAGAAAAAAATTACTCAAATCTTTTTCCATAGCCGATGATAAGAGCGGGGTTTTTTTAGGGGGCGGGTATGCTTATGGGGGATTTAATCTTTCTTATCAAGGGGAGATGCTAGACAGATATGGCGCGAATGCCCCTAGCGCGTTTAAAAACAATATTAAGATTAACGCTCCTGTTTCTATGATTAGCGCTAAATTCGGGTATCAAAAATACTTTGTGCCTTATTTTGGGACACGATTTTATGGAGATTTATTGCTTGGGGGAGGGGTGTTAAAAGAGAATGCAAGCAAGCAATCTGTAGGCTCGTTTTTTTATGTTTTAGGGGCTATGAATACGGATTTGTTGTTTGATATGCCTTTAGATTTTAAAACTAAAAAGCATTTTTTAGGCGTTTATGCGGGTTTTGGGATAGGGCTTATGCTTTATCAAGACAAGCCTAATCAAAACGGGAGGGATTTGGTAGTAGGGGGTTATTCAAGCCCTAATTTTTTATGGAAATCTTTGATTGAAGTGGATTACACTTTTAATGTGGGCGTGAGTTTAACGCTTTATAGGAAACACCGCTTAGAAATTGGCACAAAATTACCGATTAGCTATTTGAGAATGGGAGTAGAAGAAGGAGCGATTTATCAAAATAAAGAAAATGATGAACGATTGTTGATTTCGGCTAACAACCAGTTCAAGCGATCCAGTTTTTTATTAGTGAATTATGCGTTCATTTTTTGAGGCTTGATTTTGGGGTTAGGGTTTAAAATTTTAGCGTTAGTCGTTTTAATTTTGGGGGGTTATTTGATTTTTAACGCTTTTATCACAAAACCCAGAGCTTTAAGTTTTAGTCTAAAGAGCGAAGAAAATGCGTTTGATAATAACAATGAAGCGCTTTTTTGGGATTTGAAAAAACCCATTAAGGTTAAAATCACAGCCCCAAAGGGCATCAAACGCTATGAGATAAAAGTAACCACAAAAGACAATTTGATCTTATATGAAAAAGAAAGTCTGGTATTGGATAAACCCAAGTCTTTAGAAGTGCCTTTGATTAGGCCTGAAATCATGGGATTAGAAGACAAGTGCCTTGATTATGAATTTCAGGCGAGCGATTGGAGCTATGCTAATTTTTTCAATGGCAATAAGGCGTCTTTCAAACAGGAAGTGTGTGTTGATACGATAAAACCTTTAATTAGTGTTTTATCTCGATCCCCAAGCATCGCTTATGGAGGGAGTGCGATAGTCATCTTTGAAGCTTTGGATAAGAATTTGTCTCAAGCGTTTGTGCGCGTCAAAAAAAAGGATTTTAAAGCGTTCAGGTTTTTAGAATTCAAACAGCGTAATGTTTTTATCGCTTTAGTGCCTTGGTCTTATGAGAATAAGGATTTTAAGGCGTTCATTGTCGCTAAAGATAAAGCCTATAACTCCAATACCACCCCTTTATTGTTCAAGCGAAAAACCCATCGTTTGAGGGAAAGGGATATAAACTTAAGCACTTTAAAAGATAAGGTTGCAAAGCAAGAAAAATTTCAAAATCACACTGAGCAAACTTTATTAGAAATGTTTTCCAACGCGCGCTTAAAAGATTTAGAAAAAATCCAAAAGATCGCTTTAGAGCAAGGGGATTTTGATAAGGATTTTTCTCATTTTCAAGCGCTAAAACCTTTGAATGGGTCTTTTAAAATGACAAGCAATTTTTTAGAAAATCGGCGGTTTTTAAAGGACAATCAGGTGTTGTTTAAATTCTTGCATTTAGGGGTGGATTTGATGCCCAGTAAGGATTTATCTTTAGCGTTTGATCCATCGGTAAAGAGGGTTTTTAAGGGGGAGTTGGATTTTTATGGTAATAGTTTAATCAATTGCTATGGGTTAGGTTTGTGCGTTTTTTTAGCGCATTTAAAAGATGATGAAAGCGTGGGGAGTAGTGGTTTGAAATTAGGGAGCGGGTTGCATTTAGGGATGCTTTTGCAAGGGGTTTTTGTCCGGCCCAATGAATGGCTTAATGAGCAATGGATAAAAACCAATATCATCACCCCCATAGAGCAAGCCAAACGGCTTTTAATGAAAGGATAGTCATGTTAAAAACGAATCAAAAAAACGTGCATGCGTTTGAAATTGAAAAGCAAGAGCCTGAGGCGGTCATGGAATTTTTAGAAAAAAACCATGCCCTTTTGCAATATTTTCTTATTATTTTTAAATACGATATTGAATCAGAAGTCAAAGCCGTTTTGCACAAACACCAGCTTTTGTTTTTAGAAACGAATCGCGCTTTAAACGGGCGCTATATCAAAACCACAGAAAAAGACGCTAACCTTTTAAAGCAAAATAGCCCTAATGCGATAGAACCTAAAACAACGATTTATGAGCGCCATATCAGGAGTGGGGAAGAGATTTATAGCGCTAATCATCTTATTTTTTTGGGTAATATCCACAATGGAGCCAAGATTATTTCAGAAGGCTGTGTGTCGGTTTATGGGGTTTGCGAAGGGGCGATTGTGTGCTTTGGAGAGTATTTGATCTTAAAAGAAGTCAAGAGCGCTCAAATCGTTTTTCAAAATAAAATTTTATCTTTAAAAGAGATTGAACGGCTTTTGGTAAATAAAAATATTAAAATAATCACTAAAAATGACGATATACTAGACATAAAGGAAGTATTATGAAACAAACAACCATTAACCACTCTGTAGAATTAGTAGGGATAGGCTTGCACAAGGGCGTTCCTGTGAAGCTTGTTTTAGAGCCATTAGAAGAAAATCAAGGCATTGTTTTTTACCGCTCTGATTTAGGCGTGAAGCTCCCCTTAAAACCTGAAAACATCGTGGATACCAAAATGGCAACCGTTTTGGGTAAGGATAACGCTAGAATTTCTACGATTGAGCATTTGCTTTCAGCTATCCATGCGTATGGTGTTGATAATCTTAAAATCTCTGTGGATAACGAAGAGATCCCTATCATGGATGGGAGTGCTTTGACTTATTGCATGCTTTTAGATGAAGCAGGGATTAAAGAATTAGACGCTCCTAAAAAGGTGATGGAAATCAAGCAAGCCGTTGAGATTAGAGAGGGCGATAAATTTGTTAAAATTGAGCCAGACAGCCAGCTTTCTTTGAATTTCACGATTGATTTTAACCATCCGGTTATCGCTAAGCAAGCCCATCATTTCATCTTTAGTAAAACCGCTTACAAAGAGCAAGTCGCTAAAGCCCGCACCTTTGGGTTTTTGCAAGAAGTGAATTACTTGCGATCCATTGGTTTGGCTAAAGGGGGGAGTTTGAACAATTGCATCGTGCTAGATGAAAATAGCATTTTGAATAAAGAGGGCTTGAGGTGCGAAAAAGAATTCGTGTGCCATAAGATTTTAGACGCTATGGGGGATCTAATGGTCTTAGGCATGCTTGTGATGGGCAAATACACTTCTTTTTCAGGCAGTCACAAGCTCAATTCCATGCTGGTTAAAGCCATTTTAGCGGACGCTAAAAATTACGAAGTTCTGATCACTACAGATTCGGCTAAAGAATTTGCGTTGCAAAAGGCTTTCGCTTAATCCTGAATTAGGGTTTGTTTTTTGGAATTGGATTTAGCACTTATTTCTTTAGGCGATGGGGTCTCGCTTGGAGTGTATCAAAACAATTTTTTATGCACTTCTTACACTTCCAAATCAAAAACAAGCGAAGCTTTAGTGGAAGTTTTTTCACAATTATTCAAAGATTTTAAAAACCCTACTTTACCGGCGATTAAAGGGGTTTATTACGCTAAAGGACCAGGGAGTTTCACTAGCCTAAAGCTCACGCATGTTTTCTTACACACTTTGGCTTTAATCCATGACTTTGAACTCTATTCAACTACAGGCTTTGATTTTAACGACAACACGCCCATTTTGGCGTATGCCAATAAATACTTTGTTTCAAAAGAAAGGGAAAGCTTAACCGATTTTAAAGATTTGAAAATTGCACCAAAAGATTTCATGTTGCCCTCTTTTTTAGAGAAAGACAAATTCACTCAATTGAACACGCCGTTTTACATTTTGCCTCCTATTTAGTGTATAATGCTAGTTTTAAAAATGAAAGGGTATCAACAATAGGGGTTTAAAATTTGGTAGTGAGTGTTCCTGCAACGAGTGCGAATTTAGGCCCCGGTTTTGATTGCTTGGGTTTGAGCTTGAATTTACGCAATCGTTTTTTTATTGAGCCTAGCAGTTTCCATGCGGTGAAATTGGTTGGGGAGGGTGAAGGGATTCCTAAATTTTTAACCAACAATATTTTCACTAAAGTGTTTTATGAGATTTTAAAAAAGCATGGGAATGACGGATCGTTTAAATTTTTATTGCATAATAAAGTCCCTATTACAAGGGGCATGGGGTCTAGCTCGGCGATGATTGTGGGGGCGGTCGCTTCAGCGTTTGCGTTTTTAGGGTTTGATTTTGATAGAGAAAATATTGTCAATACCGCTCTAATTTATGAAAACCACCCGGATAATATCACCCCAGCGGTCTTTGGGGGGTATAATGCAGCGTTTGTGGAAAAAAAGAAAGTGATAAGTTTAAAAACCAAAATCCCTTCTTTTTTAAAAGCGGTGATGGTGATCCCTAATAGGGCCATTTCTACCAAGCAATCGCGCCACCTCTTGCCCAAGCGTTACAGCGTGCAAGAAAGCGTGTTTAACCTTTCGCATGCGAGCTTGATGACGATGGCGATTGTGCAAGGGAAGTGGGATTTGTTGCGTTGTTGTGCTAAAGATAGGATGCATCAATACAAGCGCATGCAAACTTATCCTGTGTTGTTTGCGATCCAAAAGCTCGCTTTAGAAAATAACGCCTTAATGAGCACGCTTTCAGGGAGCGGTTCGTCGTTTTTTAACATGTGTTATGAAGAAGACGCCCCTAAATTAAAGCAGGTTTTGAGCAAGAAATTCCCTAAATTCAGGGTAGCGGTTTTAGATTTTGACAATGATGGAGTCCTTATTGAGAAAGACTGAAATTAAAATCCGCATGTGCGTGGCGTGCAGAATGCGCCAACCCCAAAAGGATTTGTTGCGTTTGAAAAGCTTTGACAATCAAATCATGGAGTTTGATGGCACAGGCCGTAGTTTTTATGTGTGTGGAAATTGTTTGAAAAATGGAGAAAAAAAGTTGTTGAAAGCGGTTTCAAAAATGAAGAATGCCCCAAAAGATACCAAAAATATCATTACTTGGATTAAGGAGAGAAGCATAGCATGAGTGGTATGGTTGATTTAAAGGAATTTTTAGCCGAGCTTGGTAAGACCCAAAAAGAGCTTAAAAATGTGATCGAGCAAGCCAAAGATATTGGTTTAGAGCTTAAGACAAATTCTAAAATGACCCCAGAGCAGGCAGGCAAGCTATACAAATACATTGTGGATGGCATTAAAGAACAAATACAAGCTAATCAACCCGCTAAGAATCTTGAACAAGACAATAAAGACGATTTGAATACAGCCGCAACGCCTAAGCCGCTTGCTAAAAAGGCTTCTAAAACGCCTAAAAAAGAAGAAACAAAAAGCCAGCCAAAGCCCAAAAAAACTAAAGAAAAGAAAAAAGAAGCTCCCACGCCCATTGCTAAAAAGAAGGGAGGAATAGAGATTGTCAACACTTTTGAAAACCAAACGCCCCCTACAGAAAACACCCCTAAAGTGGTTAGCCACTCTCAAATAGAAAAAGCCAAGCAAAAACTCCAAGAAATCCAAAAAAGCCGAGAAGCCCTAAACAAGCTCACCCAAAGCAACGCTAACAGCACCAATAACGCTAATAACGCTAAAAAAGAAATCAGCGAAGTTAAAAAGCAAGAGCAAGAGATCAAACGCCATGAAAACATTAAAAGACGCACCGGTTTTAGGGTGATTAAACGCAACGATGAAACAGAAAATGAAATTGAAAACAGCGTAACAGAAAGCAAAAAACCCACTCAAAGCGCGGTGGCTATTTTTGAAGACATTAAAAAAGAATGGCAAGAAAAAGACAAACAAGAGGCTAAAAAAGTTAAAAGACCCAGTAAGCCCAAAGCCACCCCCACAGCCAAAAACAACAAATCCCATAAAATTGATTTGAGCGATGCGAGGGATTTTAAGGGCAATGATATTTATGATGATGAAACCGATGAAATCTTATTGTTTGATTTGCATGAACAAGATAATTTCAATAAGGAAGAAGAAGAAAAAGAAGCACGCCAAAATATCAACGACAGGGTGCGCGTCCAAAGGAAAAACCCTTGGATGAATGAAAGCGGGATCAAACGACAATCCAAGAAAAAGCGTGCATTTCGTAACGATAACAGCCAAAAAGTGATCCAAAGCGCGATTGCAATCCCTGAAGAAGTGCGCGTCTATGAATTCGCACAAAAAGCGAATTTGAATCTGGCTGATGTGATTAAAACCCTCTTTAATTTAGGGCTTATGGTAACTAAAAACGACTTTTTGGATAAGGATAGCATAGAAATTTTAGCCGAAGAGTTTCATTTAGAAATCTCTGTTCAAAACACCTTAGAAGAATTTGAAGTAGAAGAAGTGCTAGATGGGGTGAAAAAAGAGCGTCCGCCTGTGGTGACTATCATGGGGCATGTGGATCATGGTAAAACTTCACTACTGGATAAGATCCGTGATAAAAGAGTCGCTCACACTGAAGCTGGGGGGATCACTCAGCACATTGGCGCTTACATGGTAGAAAAGAATAACAAATGGGTGTCTTTCATTGACACTCCAGGGCATGAAGCTTTCAGCCAGATGCGTAATCGTGGGGCTCAAGTTACAGATATTGCAGTGATTGTGATAGCGGCTGATGATGGCGTGAAGCAACAGACTATTGAAGCTTTAGAGCATGCAAAGGCCGCTAATGTGCCTGTGATTTTTGCGATGAATAAAATGGATAAGCCTAATGTGAATCCGGACAAACTCAAAGCCGAATGCGCTGAGCTTGGTTATAACCCTGTGGATTGGGGCGGAGAATATGAATTTATCCCTGTTTCAGCTAAAACGGGCGATGGCATTGACAATTTATTAGAAACCATTCTTATCCAAGCGGATATTATGGAATTAAAAGCCATAGAAGAGGGCAGCGCTAGAGCGGTTGTTTTAGAAGGGAGCGTGGAAAAAGGGCGTGGGGCAGTAGCCACTGTGATTGTCCAAAGCGGGACTTTGAGCGTGGGGGATAGTTTTTTTGCTGAAACGGCGTTTGGTAAAGTAAGAACGATGACTGACGATCAAGGCAAGAGCATTCAAAATTTAAAACCCTCTATGGTGGCTCTCATCACAGGCTTGAGCGAAGTGCCGCCTGCGGGATCTGTTTTAATAGGGGTAGAAAACGATTCTATCGCGCGCTTACAAGCTCAAAAGAGGGCGACTTATTTACGCCAAAAAGCGTTGAGTAAAAGCACTAAAGTGTCTTTTGATGAGCTTTCAGAAATGGTCGCTAATAAGGAATTAAAAAATATTCCTGTAGTCATTAAAGCGGATACGCAAGGAAGCTTAGAAGCCATTAAAAACAGCTTGTTAGAGCTTAATAACGAAGAAGTAGCGATTCAAGTGATCCACTCAGGGGTGGGGGGCATTACTGAGAATGATTTGAGCCTGGTTTCTAGCAGTGAGCATGCGGTGATTTTAGGCTTTAATATCCGCCCCACTGGTAATGTGAAAAATAAGGCTAAAGAATACAATGTGAGCATTAAAACTTACACGGTGATTTACGCCTTGATTGAAGAAATGCGATCGTTACTATTAGGCTTGATGAGTCCTATTATTGAAGAAGAGCATACCGGGCAAGCGGAAGTGAGAGAAACCTTTAATATCCCTAAAGTGGGTACGATAGCTGGGTGTGTGGTGAGCGATGGGGTGATCGCTCGTGGCATTAAGGCGCGTTTGATTAGAGATGGTGTGGTGGTTCATACCGGCGAAATCCTTTCTTTGAAACGCTTTAAAGATGATGTGAAAGAAGTTTCTAAGGGCTATGAGTGTGGGATCATGCTAGAAAATTATAATGAGATTAAAGTGGGTGATGTGTTTGAAACCTATAAAGAAATCCATAAAAAAAGAACCCTCTAATGAACGCTCATAAAGAACGCTTAGAATCCAATCTTTTAGAATTACTGCAAGAGGCTTTAGCGGGCTTGAATGATGGCGAGTTGAATTCTTTAAGCGTTACTAAAGTGGAATGCTCTAAAGGGAAACACCACGCTTTGGTGTTTGTGCTTTCATCAGATCATAAAATCCTTTCCAAATTGAAAAAAGCTGAGGGTTTGATTAGGCAATTTGTTTTGCAAGCGAGCGGGTGGTTTAAATGCCCAAAACTCAGTTTTGTTTTAGACAATAGTTTGGAAAAGCAGCTCCGCCTAGACGCCTTATTTAATGAAATCGCTAAAGGGAAAGATAATGACTAAAAAAATAGAAGAGAAAATAGAGGGCGTGATTGAAAGCTTGGGATACTTGCTTTATGATGTGAGTTTGGTTAAAGAAAACGAGCAGCATGTTTTAAGGGTGAGCCTTAAAAACCCTAATGGGGCGGTTAGTTTGGACATTTGCCAACAAGTGAGCGAGGTGATTTCGCCCTTATTAGATGTGTGCGATTTTATTCAAGACGCTTATATTTTAGAAGTGAGCTCTATGGGGTTAGAAAGAACGCTTAAAACCCCCAAACACTTCAAGCTTTCTTTAGGCGAAAAAGTGGAAGTCAAACTTATCAATAAAGAAAGCTTTCAAGCGGTCCTTAAAGACGCTAACGATTTGAGCGCGGATTTTGAATTAGAGGATCACGCTATCAAAAGCGTGGAGTATAAAGATTTAAAGAAAGTTAAAACGCTTTTTGAGTGGTGAAATAATGCGAAGCGGTAGCGTTTTTACACCTTGTAAGAGATTATCGCTGGATTGAAATTGGCTCTTGTTATTTGGCTAAAAAACGCCAAAAAGCATTTTTGAGATTTCACTCTTCCATTTGAACGATACTCATTATTTCTTTAACCACATTCACATCTTCTAGCGTGCTTAAATCTTGAGTGATGGGCTCTTTTTTGGCGATAGATTTCAAAAGCCTTCTCATGATTTTCCCGCTCCTGGTTTTAGGCAAACCTGGCACATACATGACATTGTCTAATTTGGCGATCTTTCCAATTTCAACGGATAAGATATGATTCATTTCTTTTAACAATTCTAAACTCTCGCCAAGATTGCATTTAGCCCCATCGCACAGCACCACAAACGCAAACAAGCCCTCTCCTTTAATCGTATCAGGGATACCCACTACCGCGCATTCAGCCACCATTTCATGTTTAGAAATAGCACTCTCCACTTCAGCCGTGCCAATCCTATGCCCGCTCACATTCACAATATCATCTGTGCGCCCAATAATAGTGATGTATCCGTTTTCATCCACGATAGCGCCATCTCCAGAGAGGTAGACATATTCCCCATTCAACTTGATCTGAGAAAAATAGCTATCAATGTATCGTTTTTCATCGCCCCAAATGTTTCTTACCATAGAAGGCCATGGCTTAGTGATGCATAAAAACCCTTGCTCTCCGGGCTTTGTTTTGGTGCCGTCTTCGTTTAAAACTTCTGCATGGATGCCAGGCAAAGGCAAAGTCGCGCAGCTGGCCCTTATAGGCGTAGCTCCCGGTAAAGGGCTGATGATATGTCCGCCTGTTTCTGTTTGCCACCAAGTATCCACGATACTGCATTTTGAGTTACCGATTTTTTCATAAAACCATTTCCATGCTGTAGGGTTAATGGGCTCTCCCACCGTTCCTAAAACTTTGAGCGATTCTAAATTATACTTTAAGGGTTCGTTTTCGCCTTTGGCATGCAACATTCTTATAGCAGTGGGGGAAGTGTAGAATTTATCCACGCGGTATTCTTCTATCATTCTCCACCATCTCCCATAATCCGGATAAGACATCGTGCCTTCTAGTATCAAAGTCGTTGCCCCGCAAGCTAAAGGTCCATAAACTACATAAGTGTGCCCTGTGATCCAGCCAATATCGGCGGTGCACCAAAAATTATCGTTATCTCTAATATCAAAAACCCACTCCATCGTCATTTGCGCCCATAGCAAATACCCCGCACTGCTGTGTTGAACGCCTTTAGGTTTCCCGGTTGATCCGCTTGTATAGAGCAAGAATAAAGGATCTTCAGAGTCCATCATTTCAAGTTCGCATTTATCGGATTGGTAATGGACCATTTCATTATAGACAAAATCGCGCCCTCTCACATAGTCAATCTCTCTGGCGTTTCGTATCACAATGAGCGCTTTTTCCACGCTAGGGCAGGCGTTATTTTCTAGAGCCTTGTCAAGGGCTGGCTTGAGCATGTAAGGTTTGCCTTTTCTAAAAGTCCCATCCGCTGTGATAACTAATTTGGCTTGAGCGTCGTTGATCCTATCCCTTAAGGCTTCAGGGCTAAACCCAGCAAAAACGATGCTATGGATCGCTCCAATCCTAGCGCATGCGAGCATCATATAAACGCTTTCTACAATCATGGGCATATAGATAATGACTCTGTCGCCTTTTTTGACATTGAATTCGTTTTTTAAAAGGTTGGCTGTTTTATTGACTTCAGAGTGGAGTTTTCTGTAAGTGATGACATTATAATCCCCCATTTCCCCTTCAAAAATGATCGCTACTTTATTTTTTTTGTCTTTTAAATGCCTGTCTATGCAATTGTAAGAAACATTGATTTTGCCGTTTTCAAACCATTTGAAAAAAGGGGCGTTATCGCTGTTTAAAACCTTATCAAAAGGTTTAAACCATGTGAGTTTTTGCTTGGCTAACTCGCCCCAAAAATGTTCATAATCTTCATTGGCTTCATGCACTAAATCTTTATATTCGCACATGTTTTTAATCCTGGCTTGCTTGGCAAACGCTCTGTTAGGGTTAAAGATTTTTTTAGCGAATTCTAAATCTTCGTCTAATTGCATCGCATCTCCTTTTTCATGGTTTTAAGCGCATTTTTAATTATTATATCCAAATTCACACTCTTTTAAAGGGAGGGATACTTTTCTCTTTCTGTGTGGATTGAGACTGATAAAAAAGGAAATAGCACGATGAAACCTAAAGGGTGTATTAGCGTTAATATGATAGAATGACAGAACACTTTATGATAATAAAAGGGTGGTATGCTGATTTCCATAGCGTTTTTATTGGTTTTATGTCTTTTGAATTATAGTTCTTTTAGGATGTTAAAATCGTTTTTAACCCTAAAGAAAATCTCTCGATACGCTTATTTGGGGTTTTTCATCCTTTTGAGCATGGGCGAGGCGGCTTTTGTTTTTTATAGAAATGCTATGCCTAGCCATTTGTTTGTTTTGACTTCAGCGTGTTCGTTTGTATCCTTTATTGTGTTTGTTTTTTCTTTAAGTTTTTACGGGTTTTCCTACTCTGTAGAAAAAATAGATTTTTTATATTCAAGGCGTAAAAGTTTAAAAAACTTTTTAAAATTAGGGTTTTATCTGGCGTTATTAGGGTATTTTTGGCGTGGCTTTTATGAAGGGTTAGCCCGCCCTAAAATCAAAGAAACCCCTATTTATTTAGACAAGCTGGATAAAGAATTAAAGATTATTTTACTCACAGACATGCATGTGGGGAGTTTGTTGCAAAAAGATTTTGTTGATTACATTGTAGAAGAAGTCAATCAAAAAGAAGTGGATATGGTGCTGATTGGAGGGGATTTAGTGGATGAAAACATTGAAAAAGTCAAATCCTTTTTACTGCCTTTAAACAACCTTAAAAGCACGCATGGCACTTTTTATGTGCCAGGAAACCATGAGTATTATCATGGCATAGAGCCGATTTTATCGTTTCTTGACACGCTTAATTTGACGATTTTAGGGAATGAGTGCGTGCATTTAGGGGGGATCAATTTGTGCGGCGTGTATGATTATTTCGCAAGGAAGCGTCAAAATTTTGCCCCCAATATTGACAAAGCGTTAAAAAAGCGCAATGAGAGTAAGCCCACGATCCTTTTAGCCCACCAACCTAAACAAATTAGAAGCCTCAAAGAAAGCCACTCTGTAGATCTAGTGCTTTCAGGGCATACCCATGCAGGGCAAATCTTTCCCTTTAGCCTTTTAGTCAAGTTGGCGCAAACCTATTTACATGGTTTATACAAGCACAGCCCCACCACTCAAATTTATGTGAGCAGTGGGGCAGGGTATTGGGGGATTCCTTTAAGGTTTTTAGCCCCTAGCGAGATCGCATACCTTAGGCTTTTACCTAAAAATCAAGCTTAGTCAAACAAAATCTTAAAATCGTAATCAAGCGGTTAAAAATAAGAATTAAAACAAGGAGTTAAAAACAACCGCCAAGACAAAGGGAAAGGAGGGGGAGGTGACCCTTCAATCTTAGCGGTGCCAACCAAACCATAAGGAATGGTTGGATTGTGATTATACAATAAAATGGTGATTTTTAGCAAATGATTTTAAAAATTATCCATAAAAAACGCTTAAAGGCATTTTTTACAACCAACAACCAAATACAAAAGAGCTTGATTTTAACTAAAGCTTTTATTAAAATTTTCTTAAACTAATTTAAAATTATGATATAATCAGTGTTCGAATTACTCTTAAATGCAGGAGTCATACACCATGCGCGTTCTACTGATTGAAAAAAATTCTGTTTTGGGTGGAGAAATTGAAAAGGGCTTAAATGTTAAAGGCTTTATGGCTGATGTAACAGAGAGTTTAGAGGATGGGGAATATCTCATGGATATTAGGAATTATGACTTGGTTATGGTTAGCGATAAAAACGCTTTAAGTTTTGTTTCTAGAATCAAGGAAAAGCATTCTTCTATTGTTGTTTTAGTTTCTTCGGATAACCCTACAAGCGAGGAAGAAGTCCATTCGTTTGAGCAAGGTGCGGACGATTATATCGCTAAACCTTATCGCAGCATTAAGGCTTTAGTCGCAAGGATTGAGGCTCGTTTGAGGTTTTGGGGTTCTAATGTGATTGAAATTGGGGATTTGACCATTAGCCCTGATGAAGAAAAGATTATTTACAAGGGGCGTGAAGTTGAGGTTAAAGGGAAGCCTTTTGAAGTGCTTACCCATCTTGCCAGACATAGGGATCAAATCGTCTCCAAAGAACAGCTTTTAGACGCTATTTGGGAAGAGCCTGAGATGGTTACCCCTAATGTCATTGAAGTGGCTATTAATCAAATCCGCCAAAAAATGGATAAACCCTTAGGGATTTCCACGGTTGAAACCGTGAGACGCAGAGGCTATCGTTTTTGCTACCCCAAACCGGCGTGTGAAGAGTAAATTCCGTGGTTTGCTAAAAAATAGGTCAGAATGAGGGTGTGGAGCGGGTAAAGTCAAATATTTGAATAGCGATAATAGAGACACTCATATCATGCTAGTGTCTAGCTAGGAGCATAATCGTTTTATCTGCGATTAGTAGGGTATTTTGGTTAAAAAAACACTCAAATAAATTCGTATCAATTCATGGAGTTAAATATCTATCAAAACACAAAATACAAACTTTGGCTCCGTTTTCATTGGATATTGACAAAGTCTTATTTTTGTGGGATTTTTATGGGATACAAGAAAAATACACAAAGAAAACGCTAGCTAAACCCTAGCTTGCACTAAAATTTTAGTATAGTGGCGTTGTGAGAACCATTAAAACTATGATTGCTAATAGTAGTTTCATGGTTGGTTATTTCCTTTTTAAGATAGCCGCTCACTATACCCCAAACCCTAACATGCTCCAAATACCCGCAACAAAAAACAATAAAATAGAGAGATAACTTAAAATGATTATTTGCGTTGGCGTGATGATAATTTAAAAAACCTAAAAATACTAAAAAAGCGTTTTTTACAATCAAATTATTAAGAGAGCTTGCGAAAAATAAGCGATGAATTTTTAAGCGACCTTTTGGGGGTTAGGGGGATTTAGTTGGAGGTTTGTAGGGGAATAGTTTTTAAAATATCCCTTATTCCCTTAAAGAAATGAGTTTATACAAAATGATAGAATGAAAATTTTTAAACCTTATCAAAAAGAGTTTTTAAACTCTTTTCAGTTTTTGTTAGCTTGTTACAAACAGCTTAGTTTTAAGCGTTGTTGAAGATTTCTTCAATTTGTTCTTTAATATCCCTATAATTGAAACTCTCCCTAAAGCCATCAATCTTGCCTCCGCTCGCATTCCTATGCCCGCCCCCATTAAAACACATTTGACTGAGTTCACACACATCGCAATTCCCATTCGCTCTTAAGCTCACATTCCCTTTAGCGTTCACATCTATATAAAAATCAAAATCCGGATTTTGCGTTAAAAAAAGGTTAGCCAACACGCTAATACCCCCCATAGAATAACTTAAAAACCCTTTCTTATCCTGGTAATAAACGCTGCAATCATGCTTTTTTAAAGAGAGCAAATGCGTTTGTGCGTTTGAAGAGATATTGTCCATCGTTTCTGCATCAGGGTCGCCCCCTAAAGCGATTTTTTTAAGCTTGAACAAATCGTTATCATAGGCTACAGGGGCATTTTCTAAAAACAAATAGTTTTTAACTTCTTCTAAAAGCTTTAATTTATAATCGCGGTTTTCATCATCAAACATGAAACGATTCAATTCAGAGCTTTGGTTAATCATGCGCATACACACCTTGCCTAATTCAAAGCCATAACCCTGCGTGTCCCAAATATCCACAGAATTGACCATTTCCACCAAAGGCTCTAGCCATGTTGTGTTTTTTGGCTCTAAAATAGCGTAATGCTTTTTCAAAAATTCATACACGATTTTAGTCGCGCAACGGTTAATGTCTAAAAAATACCAATGGAAACTCTCAGCCACTTCTTTACCGCTGATATGGTGATCCAAAAGCTGGATTTGAATGTTTTTGTTTTGCAAGCGGTGTTCTTGGATTTTATCTTGCAGATACTTTGCTTCGTTTAAGTTCAAATTCAAATCGCTAACCAAAATAAGGAATTCACTCTCTTTAGATTGAGCGATCGCGTTTAGAATCTCATAAATTCTCGCTGAAACTTCACGCCCGTAATTAGCGTTATAGCATTGGGTATTTTTAAAAAATTGTTTTGAAACAAGCTGGCATGCATAGCCGTCTAAATCAATGTGTGAAAGGTGGTAAACTTGCATCATTCTCCTTTTTTATCAATTATTTATCCATTAAAAGTTAATATGGATCGTGCCTAAGGCTTCAAAATTAGAGTTAGGATCTAATTCAGCATGGCTTAGCACGACCACATCAATCCTAGCCTGCTCCATTTGATTGGAAAGGGCTTTTCTTAAATTAGGCTCTACGATCAAAATCACCGGAGCGATCCCTTTTTGCAAGACTTTCATGGCCTCTTCAGAGACCACTTCAATGAGTTTTTGCAATTCGCTCACATTGAGCAACAGGCTCTTAGAAGTGCCATTTTCTCGCAATTTATTAAGCAAAAATTGTTCGCTATCGGTAGAAAAGGTTAAAAATTTCAAACGCCCGTCTTCAGATTTAAAAGCGTTAGTGATCACCCTAGAAAGTCTCGCCCTCACTTGTTCGGTTAAGATATTCACATCGTTTTGAACCAATGGGGCAATATCGGTAATCGTTTCTAAAATAGTGAGCATGTCCTTAATAGGGATTTTTTCATGCAACAAGGCTTGCAAGACTGATCGGATCGCACCGGTGGGGATTTTTTTACTCTCTTCTACAATCGTAGGATAGTCTTTAGCCAAGCGCTCTAAAAGGGATTTCACTTCATCTTTAGTGATAAAATCTTCAGCGTATTTTTTCACTAATTCGCTGGTGTGCGTCGCAATAACGGTGCTTGGATCAATAATGGTATAGCCTTGAATGATGGCTTCTTCTTTATTTTTGGTTTCAATCCATAAAGCGTCCATTCCAAAAGCCGGCTCTTTAGTAGGAATGCCTTCAATTTCTTTATTCACAAAACCGGTATTCATGGCTAAAAACTTGTCTGGCATCACCATGCCCTCACCAATCACAATGCCCTTAAGCTTGATTTCATAATGCGTTGGGGGGAGCTGTAAATTATCCCTGATCCTAATTTGAGGCATCAAAAAACCATAATCGCTCGCTATCTTTTTTCTAATGCCCCTAATCCTTTCTAACAAATCGCCCCCTTGTTTCATGTCCGCTAAGCTGATGAGCTGATAGCCTAAAGCCAATTCTAAAAATTCAATTTTTAACACTTCATCAATCGCTTGTTCTTCTTCTCTTTTGAGCTCTTCTTGGGTTTTAGCCCTTGTGGTGGGGGTGTGGGGTTTGATTTTGGAGCTGTGGGGTTTTTCGCTCAAATCCAAGCCGAATTTTTGACTCAAATAATTTTCTAATTTAGTGAGCAACCCGTCTTTTCCCTCCCTGCTAATCAGCCATGCGATGAATAAAAAGAGAGTCCCTACAAACGCTAAAGAAAAGGTAGGGAGTCCAGGAATGGTTGCAAAAAGCAATAAAATCGCTCCCACAATCACTAGAGTTTTGCTTTTATTCGTGAGCTGTGTGATGAGTTTAGAAGCGAAGTCCTCTTCTTCGTTTTGCGTGGTGCGAGTGGCGACAATACCGGTCGCTGTCGCAATGATTAAAGCAGGGATTTGCCCTACAAGCCCATCGCCAATGGTTAGGATAGTGAAAGTGCTAGCGCTAAAGCTCAAGCTCATATCCCTTTGGAACACGCCCACTAAAAACCCCCCAATGATATTGATAAGCGTGATGATGATAGAAGCGATCGCATCGCCTTTGACAAATTTAGACGCGCCATCCATCGCGCCATAAAAATCCGCTTCTTGGCTTAGAGCGGCGCGCCGTTTTTTAGCTTCCTTATCATCAATAAGCCCTGAGTTTAAATCCGCATCAATCGCCATTTGCTTTCCTGGCATAGCGTCTAGAGCGAATCGCGCCCTAACTTCAGTAACCCTAGTAGAGCCATTAGTAACCACTAATAAATTCACTAACACTAAAATACTAAAGATAATCGCCCCAATCACATAATTCCCGCTCACGCTAAATTCCCCAAACGCTGTGATAATATCGCTCACCGCGCTAGGCCCTTTATAACCTTGAGTTAAAATCATTCTAGTGGTGGCGACATTTAAAGCCAAGCGGTATAAGGTTACAATAAGTAATAAAGTGGGGAAAGCGCTAAAATCAGTGGGCTTGTCAATATAAAGCCCGATTAAAATAATCAACACCGATAGCGCGATAGAAATCGTGAGTAAAAAATCCAACACAAAAGGCGGTAACGGCACGATAATGATCGCTAAAATCGCTATCACAAAGACCACAAGGGCTAAGTCTTTGGATTGCAAAAAGCGTTTAAAGACAGGGAAAGTCTTTTTAAAAGCTAATTTGGAGCGTTCGTTTGCCATAATCTAAAATCAATGCCTTAATTTTGGTAGGTGTGTTTGTCTCTTATTATAATATAAAGTTTAAAAGTATGGCACAAAAAAGCTTATTTTACGCTATAATGCGATCTTTATTAAATTACCAATTAGGAGGTCGTTATGGCTTTGAATCTGGAGAAAAAACAAGAAATCATTAAGGCGTTTGCTACTAAGGAAAACGATACAGGTTCTTGTGAAGTGCAAGTGGCGTTGTTGAATGAAAGGATCAAGCTTTTAACCGAGCATTTAAAAACTAACCCCAAAGATCATTCCAGTCGTTTAGGGCTTTTAAAATTAGTCGCTCAAAGACGCAACTTGTTGAAATACATCAAACGCACCGCTCATGCACGTTATGTGGTTTTGATTGAAAAGTTAGGCATTAAAGACAGATAATTTTATCGGTTTTAGGGTATGGCGAGTTTGTGTTGAAAGAGCGTTTGAAAGCCTTTTTTAGTGCGGACTCTATTTTCACTTTAATTTTTGCCCTTTTTTTTCTCACTTCGTTTAAAAAACCTTTAACGCAAGTCTTATTGATTGTTTTAATGGTTTTTTTGTTTCTTAGGTGTTATTTCCAAGCGTCTTTGAAAGAAACTTTCGCAATTAATCATTTAAAAACCATGTCTTTTAAATGGCTCACTCTGGCTTTTTTAGGCATGTTTTTAAGCATCTTCCCTAACATGTTTAACATGTATGATAGCCAAACTTTCCGCTACAATTTGTTCGCTCTAAACATGTCCTTAACTTACGCTTGCGGGGCGTTATGCTTGCTTTTTGCCAGCCGTTTAAGAATCAAATTGAATCAAAAAATCCTTTTTTATAGCATGGCTGTTGCAAATTTCATCAACGGCTTGCTTTCATTGGTGCAAAAAATTTATTTTAACATGCCCAGAGCGCAAGGGTTTAGCACGGTTAAGGAGTATGTGGTTTTAGTGAGCGTTTCCATTTTAGGCTGTTATATTTATGCGCTCTATTCGCAAAGTCAAAAAGAAAAACTTTTTTTCACGCTTTCTGTTTTTGTGGGGTTTTTAGTCGTTATTTTAAGCGCCACAAGGAGTGCGACAATCGCTTTTGTAGCTACTTTTTTAATCCTTTCTTGCTTTATTTTATACGCCAAAAAATCGCTCAAACCATTGGGTTATATGGTGGTTGTGAGTCTTATTTTGAGCGCTTTGTATGTGGGGAGTAACGCTTTAGAAAAAAGGGGGGCAATAGAGCAATCTAGGGTTCAAAATCAAACCTTTGAAGAAGATCTGAAACGCTACGCTAAAAAGGACGCTGATAGCAGTATCGGGTGGCGTTTGGAGCGTTGGAAAGAAGCCCTAACGGTTTTGCGTTTAAGGCCCTTTTTTGGTATGGCCGCTAGCGAGAAATGCCAGAGGTTAGAAGAGATTTTATCCTTATCAAAGTCTTATAGAGCCAAAGATTTGATTCTTTGTTATGAAAGATACGACAATCAAATCATTCATGTTCTAGCCACTAGGGGGATCATAGGCTTTTTGATCTGGCTCTTTTTTTTACTAGCGGTTGTAAAGATTTTTTGGAGTGGGATCAAGCAAAACTCTTTAATATCGTTTTTTATATTAACGACACTCACTTTTTACCTCATTTTTGGCATCGGGTTTGACCCCTTTGATTTCTTCATTACGGGAAGTTTTTTTGTAGGAATGACCATGATGGCTGTTTTTTTAAAAAAGGATAAAAGCGCTTTTTAGCATCAAAGGGTTTGATGTTAGTCAAGCGGTAGTTTCTTGTGGTGCGTTCTTAGGGGGATTTAAGGGGTAAGATAAAAACTTATGCTATAATGTGGCTTCATTCCATATTAAAACAAGGAGAATAAATAATGAAAATTTTAGTGATTCAAGGGCCTAATTTAAACATGTTAGGACACAGAGACCCAAGACTTTATGGCATGGTAACCTTAGACCAAATCCATGAAATCATGCAAACTTTCGTGAAACAAGGCAATTTGGATGTGGAATTAGAGTTTTTTCAAACCAATTTTGAGGGCGAAATCATTGACAAAATCCAAGAGAGCGTGGGCAGCGATTATGAAGGGATTATTATTAACCCTGGAGCGTTTTCGCACACTTCTATTGCGATTGCGGATGCGATCATGCTAGCGGGCAAACCCGTTATTGAAGTGCATCTCACTAACATTCAAGCCAGAGAGGAATTCAGGAAAAATTCTTACACTGGAGCGGCTTGTGGAGGCGTGATCATGGGATTTGGCCCGCTTGGCTACAACATGGCTTTAATGGCGATGGTCAATATTTTAGCCGAAATGAAAGCGTTCCAAGAAGCCCAAAAAAACAACCCTAATAACCCCATTAACAATCAAAAATAAAAGGGGGCTACCCAATGAAAGGATTAGAAAGAGAATCGCATTTCACGCTCAATGAGAACGCGATGTTTTTTGAATGCGCTTATAGTTGCGATAACGCTTTGTTTTTGCAATTAGAGGATCGCTCGTTCTTTATCACTGATTCTCGCTACACCCAAGAAGCTAAAGAAAGCATTCAGCCTAAAAATGGCGTTTTAGCGGAAGTGATAGAGTCTAGCGATTTAGTCCAAAGCGCGATTGATTTGATCGCTAAACGTTCGGTTAAAAAGCTCTTTTTTGACCCCAATCAAGTGAATTTACAAACCTACAAGCGTTTAAATTCAGCACTTGGGAATAAGGTTGTTTTAGAGGGCGTGCCTAGTTACCACCGCCAAAAACGCATCATTAAAAACGATTATGAGATCCAACTCCTCAAAAAATCTCAAGCGTTGAATGTTGAAGCTTTTGAAAATTTTGCCGAGTATGTGAAAAAGATTTTTGATGAAAAAGAGTCCTTGAGTGAGCGGTATTTGCAGCATAAGGTTAAGGACTTTTTGACTAAAGAGGGGGTTTATGATCTGAGTTTTGAGCCTATTTTAGCCTTGAATGCGAACGCGAGCAAGCCCCATGCTTTGCCTAGTGCGAAGGATTTTTTAAAAGCGGAGCATAGCATTCTTTTGGATATGGGGATCAAATACGAACGCTATTGCTCTGATAGGACTCGCACGGCTTTTTTTGACCCTAAAGATTTTGTCTTCAAAAGGGAGCAGAGTTTCAAGGATAAAGAGCGTCAAAAGATTTATGACATTGTGAAAGAAGCGCAAGAAAAGGCTATTTCAGGCATTAGAGCGGGCATGACCGGTAAAGAAGCGGACAGCTTGGCTAGGGGGGTGATTAGCGATTATGGTTATGGGCAGTATTTCACTCACAGCACCGGGCATGGCATTGGCTTAGACATTCATGAGCTTCCTTATATTTCATCGCGCAGTGGAACCATTTTAGAAGAGGGCATGGTGTTTTCCATAGAGCCTGGGATTTATATCCCTGGATTTTTTGGGGTGCGCATTGAAGATTTAGTGGTGATCAAAAATTCTAGGGCTGAGCTTTTGTGATGCGAGAGATCCTTACTAACCGCTTTTTCCCCAGCCTTTTTAAAAAAAAGCTTGATTTTTCTAACAGGGTGGTTTTAGGGTTGGGATCTAATCTTAAAAATCCTTTAAAAATATTAAAAAATTGTTTTTTGTATTTTAAAAATCATAGTAAAATCGGGAAAATTTTTTCTTCGCCCATTTATATCAATCCGCCTTTTGGTTACACTAATCAACCCAACTTTTATAACGCTACGATCATTCTTAAAACATCTTTAAGTTTGTGCCATTTTTTTGCTCTGGTTTTTTATATAGAAAGGCGTTTTGGGCGTGCAAGGAAGCGCGATTTTAAAGACGCTCCAAGAACTTTGGATATTGATATTATCGCTTTCAATCAAGTCATTTTGAGGCAGAATGATTTGACTTTACCTCACCCTAAATGGAGCGAAAGAGACTCGGTGTTAGTGCCTTTAACTTTGCAACAAATTCTTTTTAAAAAAGGGGAGTGGTGAAATTCTATACCTATAGTGGGGAGACGGCCGCTGAAGCTTTAAAGATCGCTCAAAGCCACCATGGGGTGGATACGCTGGTGTTTAAAACCCAAGAAATCCGTAAAAAAACGCTCACTTCTTCTGGGCTTTATGAAATCGTTGTGGCGGTTGAAGAAGAGAGCGAAAACAAACCCCCTAAAGCCCCCCTTATTCCTGAAAGTTTGTATAATGAAGAATTGAATGAAGAAGATGTGGTCATGCAGCTTTCAAGCACTGTAGAAGAAATGCGCAAACTCGCCGGGGTTTCATCTAATCAGTGCAACTATAGTTTTTCAAAAAATAAGACCCTTTTAGAAAAAGACACCCCGTTAGAGAATGCGCCTTTAGAGGCTAATAAGCAGGACGCTTTATTGCAAGCTTTAAAAGATGAAGCCAACCATAAAAAAGAAAGAGAAAAAAGAGAAGTTAAACAAGAAGAAGAGATTAAAGACATCAATCTACAATTAAGCAAAATCAGAGACAGCTTAAAACTCATTCAAAACATGTTTTGGGATGAGAAAAACCCCAACTCTGTCAATATCCCTCAAGAATTTGCAGAAATTTACAAACTGGCCAAACAAAGCGGGATGAAATCCAGCCATTTAGATGAAATCATGCAATTGAGCCTGGAATTGATGCCTTTACGCATGCGGGAAAATTCCGTAACGATCAAGCGCTATTTTAGAGAAGTGTTGCGCAAAATGATTTTGTGCCGCCCTGAAGATTTGAATTTGAGGCAAAAACGCATCTTAATGCTTGTAGGGCCAACAGGCGTGGGGAAAACGACGACTCTAGCCAAATTAGCCGCGCGCTATTCTAGAATGCTAGCGAAAAAATACAAGGTGGGCATTATCACTTTAGACAATTATCGTATTGGGGCTTTGGAGCAATTAAGCTGGTATGCTAATAAAATGAAAATGAGTATAGAAGCGGTGATTGACGCTAAAGATTTTGCTAAAGAAATTGAAGCGTTGGAATACTGCGATTTTATTTTAGTGGATACGACAGGGCATTCGCAATACGATAAAGAAAAAATTGCCGGTTTGAAAGAGTTTATAGATGGGGGTTATAATATTGATGTGTCCTTAGTGCTTTCGGTTACCACTAAGTATGAAGACATGAAAGATATTTATGATTCTTTTGGGGTGTTAGGGATTGATACTTTAATCTTCACGAAATTAGATGAGAGTAGGGGGTTAGGGAATTTGTTTTCTTTAGTGCATGAAAGCCAAAAGCCTATCAGCTATCTTTCTGTCGGCCAAGAAGTGCCTATGGATTTGAAAGTGGCTACTAATGAATATTTAGTGGATTGCATGCTAGATGGCTTTAGTAACCCTAATAAGGAACAAGCATGAACAATCAAGCGAGCCGCTTAGATAATTTGATGAATATTAAAAACCCTAAAAGTTTTTTTGATAATAAAGGGAATACCAAATTCATCGCTATCACAAGCGGTAAGGGAGGCGTGGGGAAATCCAACATTAGTGCTAATTTAGCCTACTCTCTATACAAGAAAGGTTATAAGGTAGGGGTGTTTGATGCGGATATTGGTTTAGCGAATTTAGATGTGATTTTTGGGGTGAAAACCCATAAAAATATCTTGCATGCCTTAAAAGGTGAAGCCAAATTGCAAGAAATCATTTGCGAGATTGAACCCGGGCTTTGCTTAATTCCCGGGGATAGCGGCGAAGAAATTTTAAAATACATTAGCGGTGCAGAAGCTTTAGATCAATTCGTGGATGAAGAGGGGGTTTTAAGCTCTTTAGATTATATTGTGATTGATACGGGTGCTGGGATTGGAGTCACTACGCAAGCGTTTTTGAACGCGAGCGATTGCGTGGTGATTGTTACCACACCCGATCCATCAGCGATTACCGATGCGTATGCATGCATTAAAATCAACTCCAAAAATAAAGATGAATTGTTTCTTATTACTAACATGGTAGCCCAACCTAAAGAGGGCAGGGCGACTTATGAAAGGCTGTTTAAAGTGGCTAAAAATAATATCGCTTCATTAGAATTGCACTATTTAGGGGCGATTGAAAACAGCTCCTTATTGAAACGCTATGTGAGGGAGCGAAAAATTTTGAGAAAAATAGCCCCTAATGATTTGTTTTCGCAATCCATTGACCAGATAGCGAGCCTTTTAGTTTCTAAACTAGAAACCGGCGCTTTAGAAATACCAAAAGAAGGTTTGAAAAGCTTTTTTAAAAGGCTTTTGAATTATTTGGGGTAGGCTGATGAGAGTTCAAAATTTTATCCATTTTTCTGTTGTGGTAGGGTTTTTTTTGGGGTTAGTGTTTTCGGTGTTGAAATTCAATGAGCCAGAGAGCATTTTATTATGGACGGTGTTATCCACGCTTGGGGGATACTTGATCGCGTTGTTATTTGCGTCTATTTTTATCGCTTGCACGGATTTAGATATTTGTCTTTTTGACAAAAAAGGCACTGAAGAGAGTTTGCTCCGTTTCAACCATGAGTTTAAAAACAGAGAAAAAGAAGTGGCTAGTATTTTAAATTACATTAGAAATTATGATTTTGATGATGGAAAATAGAATGCCCAAAGGAATTCAAAAAACTGAAGCGAGCGAAAAAAGTATAGAAAAGGTTTTGAACGCCTATGACAAGCAACAACACCACCATCAAGACGATCTCGCTATCCAGTATTTACCAGCCGTGCGTGCTATGGCGTTTCGTTTAAAAGAGCGCTTGCCTAGCTCTATTGATTTTAACGATCTGGTTTCTATTGGCACTGAAGAATTGATTAAATTAGCCAGGCGTTATGAGAGCGCGTTAAACGATTCTTTTTGGGGGTATGCTAAAACTCGTGTCAATGGGGCGATGCTAGATTATTTGCGTTCTTTAGATGTGATTTCTCGCTCTAATAGGAAGCTGATTAAAAGCATTGATATTGAAATTACCAAATACCTTAATGAGCATGGGAAAGAGCCTAGCGATGCGTATCTAGCGGAAGTTTTAGGCGAGAATATTGAAAAGATTAGAGAAGCCAAAACGGCCTCAGATATTTATGCGTTAGTGCCAATAGATGAACAATTCAATGCGATTGAGCAAGATGAAATCACTAAAAAAATTGAAGCAGAAGAGTTGTTAGAGCATGTCCAAAAAGTATTGAATCAAATGAGCGAACGAGAGCAAATCCTTATCCAGCTTTATTACTTTGAAGAGTTGAATCTGAGCGAGATTAAAGAGATTTTAGGCATCACTGAATCGCGCATTTCTCAAATCATTAAAGAAGTGATTAAAAAGGTGCGTAAATCCTTAGGAGTGGATCATGGCTGATATTTTAAGCCAAGAAGAAATTGATGCGCTTTTAGAAGTCGTTGATGAAAATGTGGACATTCAAAATGTCCAAAAAAAGGATATTATCCCGCAGCGCAGCGTAACCCTCTATGATTTCAAACGCCCTAATCGTGTGAGTAAGGAGCAATTGCGTTCTTTTAGGAGTATCCATGATAAAATGGCTAGGAATCTTTCTAGCCAAGTCTCTTCTATCATGCGTTCCATTGTAGAGATTCAGCTCCACAGCGTGGATCAAATGACTTATGGCGAATTTTTGATGAGTTTGCCTAGCCCTACGAGTTTTAATGTCTTTTCCATGAAGCCTATGGGAGGAACGGGGGTTTTAGAGATTAATCCTAGCATCGCTTTCCCTATGATTGACAGGCTATTAGGGGGTAAGGGGAGCGCGTATGATCAAAACAGGGAGTTTAGCGATATTGAATTGAATTTATTGGATACGATTTTACGCCAAGTGATGCAAATTTTAAAAGAAGTGTGGTCGCCCGTGGTGGAGATGTTTCCTACCATTGATGCTAAAGAATCCAGCGCGAATGTGGTCCAAATCGTCGCTCAAAATGAAATTTCTATCATGGTGGTTTTAGAGATCATCATTGGGCATAGCCGTGGGATGATGAATATTTGTTACCCGGTGATTTCCATTGAAAGCATTCTTTCTAAAATGGGGAGTAGGGATTTGATGCTTTCAGAAACGAACTCTAAAAAGAGCCGTAATAAGGAATTGCAAGCGCTATTGAGTGGGGTGAGCGTGGATATGATCGTGTTTTTGGGCGCGGTGGAATTGAGCCTGAAAGAAATGCTGGATTTAGATGTGGGGGATACTATCCGGTTGAACAAGATCGCTAATGATGAAGTGAGCGTGTATGTGCATAAAAAAAAGCGTTATTTAGCGAGCGTAGGGTTTCAAGGGTATAGGAAAACCATTCAAATTAAAGAAGTGATCTATAGCGAAAAAGAACGCACTAAAGAAATTTTAGAAATGTTAGAAGAACAGCGCAGAGGCAAAGTGGGCGATATTATGAAAATAGAAGAAGAGTGAGAAATGCAAGATTTTATTAAGATTTTTATTCAAGAGGTTGTCTCTACTTTAGAAGGGTTAGTGGGTAAGGCTCCGAGCGTGGGATTAGAAAAAGAAATTTCTAGTAGCGACGAATCTTTTTTGAAATTAGTCAGCACGCCTTATGCAAGGGTTAAAATTAGCGCGATTGAAAAAGAAGAGAGCCCTATTGAATTATTGGCTCCGGTAGATTTAGTTACCGCTTTAAGCGATTTGATGCTAGGAGGTGAGGGGGCGAGTAAGGAAGAAATGGATAATGACGATTTAGACGCTTTTAAAGAAATGGCTTCTAATATTTTTGGCGCGATCGCTACGAGCTTGAAGTCTCAAGAATTGCTCCCCAAACTCAATTTCACTACCACGAACGCTGAAATCGCTAAAGAGCTTCCTAAAAAAGAAGATTACGCTAAAGCGATGGTGTTTTCTTTTAAAATGGAAGCCATCAAAGAAAGCCAAATCATTTTATTGACTACGGCAGCTTTTGAACGCCAATTTGAAAAAACGCATAAAGAAGAAAAAGAAGAAACGACACAGAGCGCTACTGAAGAGATTAAAACCCACGATGCGTCTTTAGAAAACATAGAAATCCGCAATATCAGCATGCTTTTAGACGTGAAATTGAATGTTAAGGTGCGAATCGGGCAAAAAAAGATGATTTTAAAAGATGTGGTTTCTATGGATATAGGGAGCGTGGTGGAGTTGGATCAATTGGTGAATGACCCTTTAGAAATCCTTGTGGATGACAAGGTGATCGCTAAGGGCGAAGTGGTGATCGTGGATGGGAATTTTGGCATTCAGATCACGGATATTGGCACTAAAAAGGAACGCTTAGAGCAACTGAAAAATTAAACCATTTTAGAGTAAAAAAGGAAGGATTATGGCTATTTTTGGGGAATTAGGCTCGCTTGGGCATTTGTTTAAAAAAACGCAAGAATTAGAAATTTTGCATGGGTATTTACAAGATGTCATGCAAAAGGGTAGTGAAGCTAATCAAAGGGTTTTAAACCTCGATCCTAATACAGAATTTCAAACGCCTTTAGGGCATGGCATCTTTAGCATAGAGCAGAGTTATTGTTTAGAGCATGCCAAAGAAAGCGAGAAAGGCTTTTTTGAAAGCCACAAACAATATGTGGATTTCCAGCTGATTGTCAAAGGCGTTGAGGGGGCTAAAGTGGTGGGTATCAATCAAGCTGTCATTAAAAACCCTTATGATGAAAAAAGAGACTTGATCGTTTATGAGCCGGTCAAAGAAGCTTCTTTTTTGCGTTTAGATGCGGGCATGCTGGCTATTTTTTTTGAAAGCGATGCGCATGCGTTGAGGTTCTATGGAGAGTCTTTTGAAAAATATAGGGAAGAGCTGATTTTTAAAGCGGTCGTTAAAGCGCCTAAAGGATTGATCAAATTAAAATTATGAAATTGGTGAGTCTTGTTATAGTTTTTTGTTGTTTTTTAGGGGCTGTAGAGTTGCCTGGAATTTATCAAACTCAGGAATTTTTATACATAAAAAGCTCTTTTGTGGAGTTTTTTGAGCATAATGGGAAGTTCTATGCTTATGGTATTTCTGATGTGGATGGCTCTAAAGCCAAAAAAGACAAACTCAATCCTAACCCAAAACTAAGGAATCGCAGCGATAAAGGCGTGGTGTTTTTAAGCGATTTGATTAAGGTTGGAAAACGATCTTATAAAGGCGGTAAAGCGTATAATTTTTATGACGGCAAGACCTACTATGTAAGGGTTACTCAAAATTCAAACGGGGATTTAGAATTCACTTCAAGCTATGACAAATGGGGGTATGTCGGCAAGACTTTCACTTGGAAACGCCTGAGCGATGAAGAAATCAAAAATCTAAAACTCAAGCGTTTTAACCTGGATGAAGTCCTTAAAACCATTAAAGATAGCCCTATCTAAGCTTCTCCTTTAAAATTTTTTAACATTCACTCTCTTGGCATTCTTTACACCACACAAACATTTTCATGTCATGGCTAATCAGCTTGGCTTGATATTTTTTAACGACTTCGTTCTGGCGGTTTTCAATTTCAGGGTCTGCAAATTCAATGATCTTACCGCAATGCAAACAAATGATGTGATCATGGTGTTCTTTAGCTGCAATTTCATAGCGCCGACCGCTTTTTGAAGTCTCTAAAACACAGATAAAATTTTCTTTTTCTAAGAAATTCAAAATGCGATAGACTGAAGAAATGCTGGTGTTTTTGTCCTTTTGGCGGATAGAATGCGTGATTTCTTCAGGGCTTAGGTGTGTGCCGCTGCGATACAAAACGCTCACCACTTCTTCTCTCTGTTTTGAATTTTTGAGTCCGTTTTTTTTGATAGACATCCTCAAGCGCTCTAAAATGGATTCTAAAGTTTCTAATCTTTTCATGCTGATATTTCCCTTATCCGTAAAATGATTTTTATAACTAGAATATTATTATACAATAATAATGCGATAAACCATAGATAAAACTCATTATTATTTTAATTTAATCAAAAAATATTGATTTTTTATTACCATTGTCGCATTTTAATGTAACTTATAAGATCAATTTCTTATTTTATCAAGCCATTCTAAAAGGGTTTTTTCAAACCCTATGCCTTGAGAAGAAACCAAATCTAGGGGTTTTTCCAAATAATCTTGTTTGACATAGCCGTTATAATCATGCGGGTAAAGGTAATCTTTAGCGTTAGGCAGCAGGTGTTTAGGAATAGGGTAGAGTGAGCCTTTTTGAACGCAATCTAAGGCCTGATTGATCGCTCTATAAGCCGTGTTAGACTTGGGCGAACAAGCCAGATAAATCACGCACTGACTTAAAATAATGCGCGCTTCAGGGTAGCCGATTTGTTTGACTGAAAACAAGCAAGAAGCGGCTAAATTAAGGGCGTTTGGGTTAGCGTTACCAATATCTTCGCTCGCAAAAATCACCAGCCTTCTGGCGATAAATTCCGGGTTTTCCCCGCCAGCAATCAAGCGCGCCAGATAATAGATGGAAGCGTTTTCATCGCTCCCTCTTAAAGACTTGATTAACGCGCTAGTGAGGTTATAATGCGTATCATCGCTATAAGATCCGTCATTTAGGCTATGGGGCCGTAAGGATTGTAGGGTTTTTAAAGTGATAGGATTTTCTATTTTAGCGCTCAAATCTAAAAGGTTTAATAACGCTCTAGCATCGCCAGCGCTGTTGTTTAAAAGATAGGTTTTAGCGCTAGGCTCTATTTGTTTTTTTAACAATACTAAAGCTTTAGCGCAAAGCCTGTCTAAATCGCTCTTGTTTAGGGGGGTTAATTCAAAAATAAAACTTCTTGAGCGGATCGCATGGCTTAGGCTGTAATTAGGATCTTGCGTGCTAGCCCCTAAGATTAAAGCGTGATCTTTTTCCATAATGGGGAGTAAAAATTCTTGTTGGGTTTTATTCAATCTGTGGGTTTCATCAATAAAAACAACGGGCTTTAAAAGGGTGTTTTGGTAATTTTTAAGCTTAAGGCGTAAATCCTCTAATTTGAAATCTGTCGCATTGAATAAAAGAATGGGGCGCTCTAGGGAGTGAGCGATGATTTGAGCCAGACTTGTTTTACCCACGCCAGGAGGGCCATAGAAAAAGGCATGGGGGAAGTGTTTGGATTGTAGGGCTTTAAATAAGGGGGCGTCTTTCCCTATTAAATGCTCTTGGCCTAAAAAATCTTCTAGGCTTTTTGGGTTTAAAAGCGAAGTCAGGCTCATTTTTTAAATAAAATCAATTCATAAAAATTCGTAGGGGTGTTTAAATTTTTCGTTGGGGTTTTGTTGTTTTTAGAGTGTTTGTGCAGAGCGTCTTGCAATTCTTTATTGAGATTGTCTAATTCATCAAGCTTTTCTTTTAAACGCAAGATAATATCCACGCCCGCTAGATTAACCCCCATATCCCTTGTAAGGCGTAAAATCGTTTTGATTTTGTCCATGTCTCGTTGGGAATACAAGCGCATTTTCCCATCAGTCCTGCTAGGCTCTATCAAACCCTCTTTTTCGTATTGGCGCAAGGTTTGAGGGTGCACGCCTAAGATTTTAGCCACAACGCTGATTAAATAAAGCGGTTCATCATAATCGCACACGATTCCTCCTTACAATTCTTTTTCTAATAACGCTTTTAACTCATTAGAAAGCGTCTCCGTTTTAGGCAAGATCAAACGAGCTTGCAAATACAAATCCCCCACATGCGAAGTTTTTCTGTTTTTGATCCCTTTTTCTTTAATGCGGAATTTTTGCATCGCTTTGGTGTTAGGGGGAATGGTTAGGGTTAAGGTTTTATGCCAAGTAGCGATTTCAATTTTTCCTCCAAAAAGAGCCGTCTTTAAGGGTAAATCAAAGATTTGGATAATATCGTCTTTCTCGCGCCTATACATTTCATCTTCTTCAATATGGATCTGCAAGAGCAAATCGCCCCTACCCATTCGCCCCGTTTTCCCTTTGTTGCGAACCCTGATTTTTTCGCCCTCTTCCACGCCGATAGGGATTTTAAGGCTAAAAGTCTCATTATTGACGCTCACTTGTTTTTTATTGCCTAAAAGGGTGTCTAAAACAGAGACATTTAAAGTGGCGGTCATGTCTAAATTTTCAGGGGCGAAATTGGAAAAATTAAAGCCAGAAAAGCCTTGCGAGTTTTGAGAAAATCTTTGCGAAAAGCCTCCTCTCCCAAAAATAGAGCTTAAAATATCGTCTAAATCTTCACTAGGACCACGGCTTCGGGCAAAATCGCTGAAATTCTGCCCCCCAAACATGTTATCGCCAAACTGATCGTATTGGCGGCGTTTTTCTTCGTCACTCAAAATTTCATAAGCGGCGTTGATTTCTTTGAATTTTTCTTCGGCTTCTTTGGTTTTATTCAAATCCGGGTGGTATTGTCTGGCTAAACGGCGGTAGGATTTTTTGATTTCATCTTGGCTGGCGTTTTCGCTCACGTTTAAAGTTTGGTATAAACTCTTGCTCATGAATCACCTTTAAAATAGTTTTATTAGAATACTATCATAAATCTTTAGTGTTAGTCAATCAAGTTTATTGATAATGTTTAGTGGTCATTGAGATTTTAAACCCGTTTCAGCGCAATTAAAAGGAATTTTCATTAAAATACTAGGTTTAAATCCACGATGAGTTTTTAATGCAATATAAGAAAAATAAGAAAAGATATTATCATTTAGCGTTAGGGATCCTTTTTTGTAATGGCTTGTCTTTGAAAGCTTTAGAAATCGCCGTCAAACCTTTTGGCTATCTGGGGCTATTGTATAATCAAGGGGCGCAAAAAAACCCTCACAGCTACGTGGGGGCTTTAGCGCGTCTTGGGGTGGATTTTTCTTATAGCAATGGGTGGTCTTTTGGCATTGGAGCGATTGGGGCTTGGAATATTTATAACAAACAGCGTTTGGCTAACCTTTACATCAGTCTAGGGAATTTTTTTGGTAACCCTAACAATGTTAAACCTTATTTGAGCGCTGGCGATGTTTCTGATGCGTATCTCCAATACACTAACCAGCGTTTTAAAATCGCTTTAGGGCGTTTCAATACCGATTTTGTGGATTTTGATTGGATAGGGGGCAATATTCAAGGGGTCTCTGCGGCTTTTAAGCAAAATTCCATGCGTTATTTTGGGATTTTTATGGATAGCATGCTTTATAATGGGCATCAGATCAATAAAGAGCAAGGGAATCGGATCGCTACTTCTCTAAACGCTCTAGCGTCTTATGATCCCGTGTCTAAACGCTTGTATGTAGGGGGGGAAGTGTTTGTTTTGGGTGCAGAATACAGGCATGAAAATCTTAAAGTGGTTCCTTTTATTTTAACGGACACCCGCTTGCCTTTGCCCACTCAAAATGTTTTAGTGCAAGTGGGGGGTAAGTTGGAATATGACGCTTCTTTAGCTAAGGGTTTCACTTCGCACACTCTAGTGCATGGCATGTATCAATACGGCAACACTGATATTGCTACAGACGCTAAAGATGCCGGCTTGTTTTTGATCGATCAAACTTTTAAATACCAAATTTTTAATTTTGGAACGGGTTTTTATATCGTTCCGGCAAGAAACAATAAGGGCTATCTATGGACTTTTAACGACAGGACTAAATTCTATGGCCGTGGGATCAACGCGCCCGGCGTGCCAGCGATTTATTTTGCAAATTCTAGCATTTCAGGCTATGTTTTTTTAGGGCTTAAGACTAAAAGGGTGCGTTTAGACGCGATGGTGGCTTTTGGGGATTATCAAGAATATTCTTTGATGAGCAGTTTTAGGGTTTGGACTTATAGGAGTTTGTCTTTTGATATGGGTGGGGGGTATGTGTATGCTTATAATTCTAAAGCCACGAGAAAAAGTCTTGGAGATAGTTCTTTTGTCTTTTTTGGGAAGTTTTTGTTTTAAAAAAATGCCGTTTTTACAATCAATAGTGAAGAATTTGCCAAAAGTAAGCGATAAAGCAAGCGATAATTTCTTTTTTTAAAAAATCAATATTAAAAGAAGTTTTTGTTTCAAGAAATTCTTTTGAAATCAGGTCTTTGTGTTTTTTTAGGGAAAAAAGCTTTTTTAAATTCAGGCTCCCATAGTTTGATCACGCCATGGTGGGTCATCTGGTGCATATTGACTAAACGCATGTTTAAAAGAGCCTTTTCTTTAGCTTCGCTGTCGCTCAAATCTTCTTTAATTTTGAACGCTTGAATGATTTGCTCCCACAATTCATGCTCTTTAGCGTCTTCGTTTAAAAAATCTTTATAGTTGAAGCCGCCAATCCCTTTGACCCCCTTAATATTATCCCCCTTATCCCCCACAACGCACTGGTAATAAGCAAAAAAATGAGCCTCTTTTTGACTCACATTAAAAAAAGCGTTTGTTTTCAAGTTGAAATGAGAACCTCTATTGGAATACAAAATATCCTTATCCATGCTGGCTATCACATAATTGTTGGGGTCTTTCTTTTTGTAAAAAGAGATAATATCATCGGCTTCATATTCAAAACAATGTTCGCCCTGGATTTTAGCCCCTTTTTTTAGGGGGTATTTTTCCACTAAAGCGATCTTTAGAGCTTTTAAAAGGGCTTTAAAATCTTCATCAAATTGGTGGCGTTTTTGTTTGTAATGATCGCACAGCTGGTAGCGGAAACTCTCTCTGCCCCTAGTGATAAAAAAAAGCGTTTTAGAGCAACGGGTTTTGCGCATGATAGATAAAATCTGAGTGGTAAGGAAAATAACGCCTACTTCTTGCAAGCTATAAGCAGCGAATCTTTTAGGGAGCGTTTTATTAGAGAGCAAACGCCTAACAATATTAGGGATAACGCAATCAATGTCTAGTAAAAGGGTTTTTGAATGCGTGGATCTTGTTTTGTTAAACGCTTGTCTGATGGTTAATCCTTAAGTTGAATTTCACTTTTTTAAAAGTTAAACTATTATAGTAAATATATAGCAAATAATAAGTTATTTTAATAATAATTAGCTCTATTCTCATTCAATACGCTAAATTTTAAGAGATCACCGCTTGTTTTAGCTCTTTTGATTGCAAAAATGCTTTTGGCATTCTTGCATTTTATGATCAACGCCCCACAAAAAACAGGGCTTAAGGATTTTTTTGTTATTTGCGCGGTAAGTTATACTTCCGGCGTTTTTCCCAAAGGCTTTTGCGGCTAATGCCAAGCTTGTTAGCCAATTCTGTATCGGTGCAAGTAGAAGAAAAATGCCTGATCGCTTCTTTTTCATATTCTTGAATGGAAAGGAAAGTCGTGTTATCGCTAAACAAAGATAGGGGTCTATTGCCGCATTCAATGCTCACAATTTTAGGAAATTCCAAGGGTTCTTTATGGGTATAGGACAAAACAATAGGGCATGAACGGGCCAATTCTAACAATTTCAATTGCTCATCTTTTTTAAGCTCTTCTAAATGCATGATGTAAAAAGGGCGTTCTAATTTGTCTTTATTTTTGTATAGCTCTTTCCAAGTGGTGTCTTTTAAAGAGAAAAAAGAAAAATCCATTTGCCTTTCTTTAGCGTATTGCAATAAATAAGCGTTCGCAAGCTCTTGAGAGGGCGTGTGGATGATAAAGGGCGGCCGGTAAGAAAAATCTTTAGGCAAGGGCAATTCCGCATGGATAAAGTCTAAGTAATTTTCATAAAATCCCAAGCGAGCGGTCATTTCTTGGTAGGCTTTGTGGTATTGGATCTTGCGCAACAATTCATCCATTTTAAAAGGTTTTAGAATATAATCTCTCGCTCCCGCTTGAATGGGCTTATTCACGCCATCTTCATTGACATGCGAAGCCATCATGATAATGATTTGCTTGGAATTATAACGCACAAAATGTTCGCAACGCCCTTGAGTGCAAACTTTAGAAGAAACCAAAATCACATCATAAGGCTCTTTATTTTCTTCTGAAATGCTAGAGATGATCTCGCAAAAATGCCCCAAATCATGCAAATTATGAGAGATACTCCTAGCTAGCGCTAAATCGTCTTCAATGATTAAGATTTTCATCCATTCTTCCTTTTATCGCGTTTAAAGTTTTTGTTTATAACGCATGCTCACATGCGCTTGGACTAACAGCCCTTCTTGTTTGCCAATGAACCCCATTTTTTCCATTGTAGTGGCTTTCAAGCTGACTTGAGATTTTTCTAAACCCAAAAGTTGGCTCAAATTCTCTAAAATCGCCGGTTTGTAAGGAGTGATTTTAGGGATTTCGCTAAAGATGGTCGCCCCCATTTCAAACAATTCAAACCCAATGCTTTGAGAAAAATCCAACACGATTTTTAAAAGCTCTTTAGAAGAGGCGTTTTTGTATTTGGGGTCATTATCAGGGAACCATTCGCCAATATCCCCCCCTTTAATCGCTCCTAAAATCGCATCAATAACCGCATGCAACAAAGCATCGCCATCGCTGTGAGCCTTTAACCCAAACTCGCAATCCAAAACAACCCCCCCTAAAACCATAGGCTTATTTTTAATGAACGCATGCGTATCAAAACCCATGCCGATAAAAGTGTCCTTTGCTGGGTTAAAAAAAGGCGTAAAAAACTTTAAATCGCCGCTTGTGGTGAGTTTGTGCAAATTTTTACTGCCTTCAATATAACTCACACGATCAGGGAAAGCTTGTAAAATCGCGCTGCTTTCATCTTTAAAATCCCCTTGATTTAGGGCTGATTGGAGCGCTTTGGTGTGGCTTAATTGCGGGGTTTGAATGAGTTTGATCGCTTCTCTATCTAAAGCTTCGTTATAATAGATCGCTGTGTCATAGCAAGGCAAGTAAGGAGCGATGCAATAATGGCTCGTTTGTTGGAGGGTTAAAAACAAACTTTTAAGTGCTTCCATATTGGCTAAACCCCTAGCCACATCGCTGGTGAGCGTGTAAGCGCTATCAATTACTTTCAAGGCGTTACGCACGGATTCTTGCCTTGATGCCCCGCCTTTTATAAGCTTGATTTCAGGGTAATGGCGTTGGATATAAATATAATCCAATCCGCTTACAACCAGAATGATTTCTTTAAAGTCTAGGGCTTTTTTAAAGCTTTCATAAACGCTGAGCCATAAGGGGGTATGATTAGAGCGCAACCATTGTTTTTTGATGGTTTGAGAAAAACGCTTAGATTCCCCAGCGGCCAATAAAACAATGCTCGTTTGTTTGATAAGCGTTTCTAGCGTTTCTTTAGTTTCAAAAGGGTCTTCTTCTAAACTTTCTAAAGAGAGTTTAAAAGCTTCCCCATTCACTCTAATCAAAGACATGCGACTAACGACCCACCCCTATCATTTCACCAAAATGATCCTATAACCTTGATTCAAGTCTAAAACTAAGAATCGTTTGGGTTTGCCTTTATATTTTTCTAAAGCATGGTTAAAATCCGCAACGCTTTTCACTTCAATCTCTTCAATTTTTGTGATGATATTGCCTTGCCTGAAGCCAGCTTGCTCCGCTGGGGAATTTTCATTCACTTGAGAGACTAAAACCCCTTGAACGTCATCGCTCAAACGCATAGACCTTTTGGTTTTTTGGGTTAAATCTTCTACTTGAAGCCCGTTCAATTGGCCTTGCGCGCCGTTTTGAGCAGAAATGGTTTCTTTTTTGTTAGGGTTTTTCCTTTCAGCTAGAGTGAGGGTGAAAGTGCGTTCTTTTTTGTCTCTAATGACTTTTAAGGTTACTCTTTGATTGGGTAGCATAGAGCCGATTAGATTTCTTAACTCGTTCGTGTTTTTAACCTTTTTCCCATTGACTTCAGTGATCAAATCCCACACCAAAATCCCTGCTTTTTTAGCCGGAGAGTCTTTTTCTACGCTAATGACCACCGCCCCTTCTTTGTTGTCGTAAGAATTTTGCAAATCGCCGCTCAAATCTTGCAAGCCCACGCCCAAGTAACCTCTTTCAATTTTACCGGTTTTGATGAGCTGGGTTACAATATCTTTAACCATGTTAGAGGGGATGGCAAAGCCAATGCCGTGGTTGCCCCCGGTTTTAGAGATAATAGCGGTATTAATCCCCACTAACCCTCCACGGCTGTCAATCAAAGCGCCGCCGGAATTTCCAGGATTAATGGAAGCGTCTGTTTGAATGAAATTTTCATAGCTGTTGATCCCAATCCCGCTTTTATTGAGCGCTGAAACAATGCCTTGAGTAACGCTTTCACCCACGCCAAAAGGGTTACCAATCGCAAAAACCAAATCGCCCACTAAAATATCATTAGAATCAGAGAATTTGATCGTGGGTAAGTTGTCTTTAGTGATGCGAATCACCGCTAAATCGCTTTCAGAATCCGTGCCTACTAAAGTGGCGGAATATTCTTTATTGCTCCCTGGAATGGTCACTTTAATCTTATCCGCGCCATCAATCACATGGTTATTCGTAACAATATAACCATCTTTAGAGATGATGACGCCACTGCCTAAAGCCCTTTCCATTCTTTCTTTAGGAATCATACCGCCCAAATCCCCAAAAAATTGTTGGAAAAAGGGGTCATTAAACACACCGCCACCTATAAAATTGTTTTTAATCTTCTTTTCAGTGGAGATATTCACCACCGCTTTAATAGAGTCCTTAATGGAATCGTGGTAAGAATAGATCGTATCGTCTTTAGAAGGGACGCTTATTCGCTCTTTCACTTTGGGCATGTTTTGGATTTGGATATTGCCCGCATTCAAACTTAACGCTAAAGCCAAAGAGATAAAAAGGGTTTTTTTCATCATGGTTACTTCCTTAAAATTTGCTAAACTTCAAAATTAAGAAAAGATTATATCAAATCTTTTTTGTTATTTTCATTAGCTTTTTGTGTAAAATAGTATCCAATGTAACAAATAACAGCAAAAACAATCGTTAAAATCATCCCAATGCGTTGATCCTTATCCATAGCCGAACCAATCACGCCGATGGCACACCCAGTGATCCCTATGAGTTGCAAAAAGGGTAGAAAGGGGGCTTTATAAGGCAAATCCTCTAAAGAATGCCCAGCCTTTAAGTATTGCTTGCGGAAAGAATATTGCGAAACAGACACGCTAACCCACACAATAATCACCGTGAAACTGATCACATTAATCAAAGCTTCCACGACATTTTCTTTGGCATAAATTTGGACTAAAAGCCCTATGAGAGAAAAAGAAAGGGAAAAAAGCATCGCATAAGTGGGTGTGCCTTGTCGGTTGAGTTGGGAAAAAACCTTAAAAAACATCTTTTGTTTGGACAGCCCATAAATCATGCGGCTCGCTCCATAAAGCCCTGAATTAGCGGTAGAAAACATCGCTGTAATGATAACAGCGTTCATTATATCAGCCACATAAGGGATACCCATGCCAATAAAGGGCAAATTGATGCGTTCTAAAACGCTCACAAAAGGGCTTTGCGTGATAGAAGAATCGTTCATGGGTAAAAAAACAGAAATGACAAACACAGAGCCTAAAAAGAAAAAGACAATCCGCCACAAGGTCGCCTTAATCGCTTTGGGCATCACTTCACTAGCGTTTTTAGTCTCTCCCACAGCCACCCCAATCACCTCTGTGCCAGTGAAAGCAAAAATGACAGCGAGCATTGCGCTAAAAACCGCTGCGCTCCCGTTAGGGAAAAACCCTTTATCGCCAAAATGGAAGTTATCAAAAATAGAACTAAACCCATGCGAATAGATTTGATAAATAATCCCAATCACACCAATCCCTATAAAAGCGATCACCGCTAAAACTTTAATCAGGCTAAAGAAAAACTCGCCCTCGGCAAAAATTTTAACCGAAAAAAAGTTCAATAAAAAAACTAACGCAATGCATAAAATAACCCAATAATGGATGGGAATATTTACAAACCAGCGTTGCATGAGCATGCCTATAGCGATGTATTCTAACGCCACCGTGATCACCCAGCCAAGCCAATACATCCAAAAAACCATATAGCCCGTGCCAGGGCCTATGAATTTAGCCGCATAATCCCCAAAACTGCCCGTAGTGGGATAAACGCTAGCCAATTCGCCTAAAGAGAGCATGATGCAATAAACCACAAGCCCTCCAAAACCATAAGCGATCAAGGTCCCTAAAGGACCAGCGCTCGCAATATTACCCCCAGTGCCTACAAAAAGCCCTGTGCCAATCGCTCCCCCAAATGCAATCATTAAGAGATGGCGCATTTTCATGTCTCTTTTAAGCTCGCCTTGTTTTTGCGTGGTATTTTGATGCGTTATCTTTTGATTGTCCATGCGACACCTCCTTAGATTGAAAATAAAAATAGCTTGAATTGTAACAAAAATAAAATAAAATGATTTTTTTTAATTGAATATTGAAAATAAAATTTAAAAAAAAAACGAAAGAATACTAAAGTTAATGCTTATCAATATTTGATGAGAGCGGATTTTTAAGGTATTTTCTTAAAGAACGCTAAAAACTTATTCTAAAAAATTAAGATTTATAATATTTAATGGTGTAATCTATCCCCGAATAAAGGGTTAAAAAAACCGCTATGGCCACAAGCACATAAGAGTAAGTTAAATTGGCTAATAAAGTGCCAATCGCTACGACTTGAGAAACGGTTTTATACTTGCCTAACGCATTGACAGGAATATCCTTTTTTTCATTAGCGGCTAAGACTCTAAGCCCTGAAATAAAAAATTCACGCCCTAAAATCACAAACGGGATCCACGCATTCACGCGATCCAAATGGACTAACCCTAAAAACGCGCTCAAAATAAGGATTTTATCCGCTAAAGGATCAAAGATTTCCCCAAAGCGCGATTTGGCTTTATAGCTTCTAGCGATATAGCCGTCCAATAAATCCGTGAGCGCGGCAAACAAAAAAACCAATGAAGAGATCATGTTGGTTTGAAAGGGAGTTAAAAAACTAAAATAAGTGCGCGTGTTTAACAATAAAAATAATAAAAATAAGGATAAGACGATGCGTAAAATCGTCAAAAAATTAGGCAGGAGTTTTAAAACTTTCATGCTTTCAAAAAGACTTGTGAAAAATTCAAAAACGCACGCCCTAAAAAGCTGAGCGCCACACACATTAAAATCACAGCGATCGTTAAAAAAATGATAACTAACGCTTGCACTAAAACCCCTAAAAGAGCCAACATGAAACTAAAAAGCAATAACCTAAACCCGCTTAAAAAAAATCTTTCTTGCGCATAAAGGCTCAATTCTCTATAAAGTTTATACAAGTAAAAAACAGAAACGCCATTACCGATTAGCGAAAGAGCGTTACTGGCGTTAGGGACAAGATAGCTTAAAAGGGCGCATAAAATCAGCGCTAAAAAACTGAAAGCGAAGTTTTCAAAAAAACTCAGATGGCGTGTGATTTTAGAAAGCCTGTAAAAACCAATCGCTCCGGCAATAAACCCAAGCGCGCATAAAAAAAGAGATAGTAAGACGATATAAGCCGATTGACTATTAAAGAGATTAGAAACTTGGAGCGGTTTCGCACCGCTTAAAGCGATAGAAAAAACCAAAAGGATAGCCCCACACAAAGGGGCGAAAAAATAGCACAACAAGCATTTTTTAATGAATTGCAACTCTTTGTTTTGGTGGATGTGGATAATGTTTTTCAAAAAAAATCTTTATTTAAAAGTAGTCCCGCCATCTACAACGATCGTTTGCCCTGTAAGCCAACCGCTTTGGGTTTCATCGCATAAAAAATAAGCCGCTCCGGCTAAATCGTTAGGATTACCCATGCGTTTTAGGGGCGATTGCTCTTCTACTTTTTCTTTAATCTCCACATAATCAGGGAAAGCTTTCAAAGCGTCCGTATCAATAGGCCCGCCACTAACCGCATTTACTCTAATGTTAAATTCGCCTAAATCCACAGCAGCGTATTTGACCATGGTTTCTACGGCATTTTTAGAATTGCCATGCCCAGCGTAATTAGGCATATAGACCAAATTCCCAGTAGAGCTTAAGCTCACGATCGCTCCGCCGCCTATTTTTTGCATGCGTTTTGCCGCTTCTTGAGCCCCTACCACAAACGCTAACACGGTGGCTGTGTAAATGTTGTTTAACCCCTTAGGTTTTAATCGCATAAACGGCGCAAATCCCCCCACGACAGAGCGCCCATAAATAATAGCGTTAGAAATAAAAAAATCCACTCTGTCAAAATCCGCGTCAATTTGCTTGAAAAGCTCTGTGTATTGCTCAGGCTCTAAAACATTAAGGGGGTAGGCTTTGGCTTTAATGGAATATTTTTGCTCCACATCTTCTATAATTTTATTCGCTTCTTCAACATTTTTATTGTAAGTGAAAGCGATATTCACGCCGCTTTGAGCGAAGCGATACAATATCGCCTTGCCAATCCCTCTCGTCGCGCCGCTGATCACTAGGGTTTTATTTTTCATGTGATTGGAACCATTCATGCAATTACCTCATATTGTTGTAAAGTTTTTTCTAAAAGTTGAATCGTTTCTTTGCTTGGGGCTACTAAAGGCAGTCTGTAACTTGGGTTTTCAATCAAGCCGGCTAAATGCATGGCCATTTTAATAGGGATAGGGTTCGTTTCTACAAAAAGGGCTTGATGCAAATGAAAAAGCTTATCTTGGATTTCTAGGGCTTGTTGGTATTCAAATTTGAGCGCGCAATTGACCATTTGTGAAATCAAATTAGGCATTAAATTACCGGTCACTGAAATCACGCCGCACCCCCCTGAAAACATGATAGAGTGGTTGAGTGAATCTTCCCCGCTAAAAATTTTAAAATCTTTTTCATAATAATGCAATTCTGTTACTCTTTTCAAAGAGCCAGACGCTTCTTTAATGGCTTTAATGTTAGGGACTTCCCTAAAGAGTTTGAGGGCGGTTGGGACTTCAATAGACACGCCTGTGCGGCTTGGCACATCATAAAGCATGACAGGGATTTCCACTGATTGAGCGATAGTTTTATAATGTTCAAACAAGCCTTGTTGGGTGGGGCGGTTATAATAAGGGCTTACGCATAAAATCGCATCCGCACCGATTTTTTGAGCGAACTTTGCTAAAGAAAGGGACTCGCTTGTGGCGTTACTGCCCACGCCGGCTAACACTTTCATGCGTGAATTGGAAGGCGTTTTAGTGCTTTTGCAAGTTTCTATGGCGATTTCAATGCAACGCATGTGCTCTTTATGGGTGAGCGTGGCGGATTCTCCTGTCGTGCCAACAGGCACGCATGCGTCCATGCCCTGAAAAATTTGGCGCTTGATCAAGGATTCATAAGCGACCTCATCAACGCTCAAATCTTTTTTAAAAGGCGTAATTAACGCGCTAGATGAATGAAATTGCATGTTATAAGGCTCTTTTAAGGTTTCAAAAACACGGTGGTTGATTGGGTGTCTTTAAAATATTCATTGGCCACACGCACCAAATCGCTCACTTTTAAATCCAAAAATTGTCGCTGGTAATCCGTCAAGCCTTGAATATCGTTTTGCACTAAATAGTCCGCAAAAAGCCCCGCAACATCGCTAGAACTTTCTAAATTAGAAATAAAGTCAGCTTTTTGATTGATTTTGATTTTATCTAATTCCGCTTGAGTGATTTCGCCTTTTTTAAGCTTTTCTAAAAGCGCTACGATTTCTTTTTGTAAGGCTTCGGCTTTGACATTAGGATTACCCCCCGCAATGAATAAAAACACGCTTTCATCTTGCAATTGCATGTTGTGTGAGAAAGCTTGAGAAGCCAGGCGTTTTTTATCCACCAATTCGCTTTGTAACCATGAGCTTTTACCTTCGCCTAAAAGCTTGCTTAACGCATCCAGGGCGACTTGATCTTTATGCTTGAAAGCAGGCACTTTATACCCAAGGGCTACCCATTCTAAATGGACCCCATCTTTATGCACGACTGCCGTTCTGGCTCCATCTTGTTTAGGCTCTTTCATGTAAGGGGTGGGGATAGCTTTTTCATCAAGATTTTTTAAGGATTCAAAATGCTTTTTACTCAATTCAAAAACCTTTTGGGAATTGACATCGCCCACCACTAAAACGATAGCGTTTTTAGGCTGATAATAGAGCGAATGGAATTTTTTAATGTCTTTTAAAGTCCAGTTTTGAATATCGTCCATAAAACCAATGGGCGTCCAATGGTAGGGGTGATAGACATAAGCGGTGTTAAAAAAACGGAAATAAAGCATGCCGATAGGGGAATTATCGGTGCGCCATCGCCTTTCTTCAGCGACCACTTGACGCTCAGGCAAAAACTCATCTTCTTTTAAATTCAAAGAACCCATGGTTTCAGCGAACAATTCTAAAGACTTATCCAAGTTAGCTTGACTGGTTTTAATGAAATAGCGCGTAATATCAAAGCTCGTAGAAGCGTTACTCACGCCCCCAAAACGCTTCACAATCTTATCAAACTCGCCAGCTTTAAGGTTTTTGGTGCTTTTAAAATTCAAATGCTCTAACATGTGAGCGATCCCGCTCTTGCCCATGACTTCGTTTCTAGAGCCGACTTTATAAAGCACATCCACTTCTATAACCCCGGTTTTATTTTCTAAGGGGACGCTTACGACTTGCAACCCGTTTTTTAAGGTAACGCTCTCATGTTTGGGTAAGTAAGATTGTGCGTGCATGCTCGCTCCTAAAGTGACTAACAAGACAGAACTAAGCCCTAAAAGTCTTTTAACAGAAAAATATCTCATCTTAAATCCGCTCCTATAGCCTCTTTAACGCTCAAAAATCCATCTTTTTGGAGTAATTTTACCAAATCTTTAAGAATATTTTGGCATAAATTTGGCCCATTGTAAATAAAAGCGCTATAAATTTGTAACAGACTCGCTCCCATTTTAATCCTTTCATAAGCTTCTTTAGCGTCGCTAATCCCCCCCACAGAAACAAGAACGCTTTTATTAAAAAAGGATTTAGCCAATTCTTTAAAGACTTCACGGCTTTTTTTAGTCAGGCATTTCCCGCTCAAGCCCCCCATTTCTTTAGGAGCGAACACCAAGCTTTTATCAATGGTCGTGTTAGTCGCAATAATCCCATGCACTCCTGCTTCAATAGCGCTATTGACAATTTCTAGCATGTCATCTGTTTCTAAATCCGGGGCGATCTTTAAAAATAAAGGCTTATGGGTCATTTCTTTAGCCATGCAAAAAAGCTCATTCACAAACGCTTTATTTTGTAAATCCCTTAAATTAGGGGTGTTGGGCGAAGAAAGGTTGAAGGTGTAATAATCGCCAATGTTTAAACATTTATTTAAAACCGCCTTGTAATCTTCTAGGGCATGCGCTTGTTCTATGTGTTTGTTTTTGCCTAAATTGATGCCAATGGGGGTTTTATAAGGGGCGAAGCGCTTAAACGATCTCACTCCTAAAATCGCCCCGTAATTATTAAACCCCATCGCATTTTGTAAGGATTCTTCTTCAATGTGCCTGAAAAGCCTTGGTCTTTCATTCCCCATTTGTGCTTCATTGGTGAGAGTGCCTGCTTCTAAATAGCCAAACCCAAAAGCAATTAACGCCCTGAGCATGGAAGCGTTTTTATCAAAACCGGCGGCTAAACCTAAGGGGTTAGGGAAGTTTAAGCCTAAAATTTCATTTTCAAGCTTTGGGTTTTTATAACCCCATTGAGAATGGATTAAACTACACAAAAAGCTCGATCTAGAAAGCATTTTTAAAATTTGACAAACTTTTTCATGCGTGTCTTCAGCGTCCAGGCTAAAAAGATATTTTTTTACTAATGAATAAAGCATTTAAATCCTTATCTTTTATGATTTGAACGATAACCTTTAAAAGGTTTTAAGGGCTTGTTTTTCAAGATAATCCTGTGAATTTAAAGGATCGTTAGGGTTTGAAACTTTAGTATAACGGCCTTTAGAATTTAACTCGTAGCGTTTCAAGGTGTCTTTTAATTGGATTTCTAAAATATGCAACAATTTATGAGCGATCTTTGGGTTTGTGGCGGGAACAAGCAATTCCACGCGCCTTTCTAAATTCCTGGGCATTAAATCCGCACTAGAAAAATAGATATTCTCATGTTTAAAATAATAAATGCGTGCATGTTCTAAATATTTCCCCACGATAGAATACACCCTGATATTTTCGCTCAACCCCTTGACTTGGGGCTTTAAACAGCAAATCCCTCTAATAATGAGATCAATTTTAACCCCTTTTTGAGAGGCTTGATAGAGCCATTCAATGATTTCGCTATCCACTAGGGCGTTGGCTTTTAAAATGATATAGCCTTCTTGTTTGTGATTCATTTCATTTTGAATGAGTTCAATGATTTTAGGCTTGATCTGTTTGGGCGCCATAAAAAGCGTTTCTAATGCGCTATTAGTCGCACTACTCGTAAGCAAGGAATGGAAAAGCTTGATAATGTCGTTAGCGATTTCATTTTTAGCGCTAAAAAAACTCACATCAGTATAGATTCTAGCGCTCAAAGGGTTGTAATTGCCCGTGCTTAAATGGGTGAAATGGCGTAATTGGTTGTCTGTTTTTTTAGTGATCACTAGTATTTTAGCATGCACTTTGAGTTTGAAAACGCCATAAACGACTAACGCGCCCGCCCTTTCTAAAGCTTTTGCCCAGTGCAGATTGCTTTCTTCATCAAAACGCGCTTTTAATTCCACTAAAACGCTCACTTGAATCTTGCTCGCCGCTTCAATTAAGGCTTTGACAATGGGGGAATGCTTGCCCACACGATAAAGCGTCATTTTGATAGAAAGGGTGGTCGGATCGCTAGCGGCTTGCTCTATTAAATCGATCACAGGCTCAAAACTTTCATAAGGATGGAACAGCAACAGATCCTGTTTTTCTATGGATTTGAAAAGATCGTTTTCATTGAAATGAGGGTGGATTTTGGGCGTGAAATTGGGCGATTTGAGCGTTTTAAAATCGCTATGATTGACTAATTCCCACAAATCCCCTAAATTGAGCATGATCGCGCTTTTATAAATATGCATGCCGGTGAGTTTGTGCTTTTTGTAAGAGTGGGTTTGAAAACTCCTTAAAGACGCTAAAAGGGTTTTTAAAAGCTCTTGACTCCCTTTTTGGGTTTGCAAGCGCACGATTTCGCCTTGGTTTCGTTTTCTCAAACTCTTACTCATCAAATCCGCATAATCATGCGCTTCGTCTTCAGTGATGGCAATATCCGCATCGCAAGTTACCCTAAACGCCATGCAGTCTAAAATCTCATGCTCTAAAAACAATTCTTCTAAATGCGCTTCTACGATTTCTTCAGCCAACACAAACAAGCCTTTTTCTAGCTCCACAAAACGGAAAATAAAAGAGGGGAGTTTGATGAGTGCATAGGAGGCGTTTTGGGTTTCTTTGTCTTTGATGTGGGCAAAAAGCGCGAAAGTCAAATTCGCTAAAGGCGGGAAAGTGTGCGAAGAATCCAACTTAAAAGGCAAAACTAACGCATAAAGCTGCTCTTTAAAATAGGTTTTAGCCTTCGCTTTTTGCTCTAAATTCAATTCATTATAGGGGGTGATACAAAGCCCTTTTTTGAAGAGTAGGGCTTGGATTTTTTGGAATTCCAACTCCCTTTCTTCAATTTCATGCGCTAAATAGTGCTTGATTTTTTCTAATTGTTCTTCAGGGCTTGCACCATCAATGCCTTTAGAGGCGATTTTATGTTCATAGAGTTGTTTAAGCCCTGCCACTCTTATCATGTAAAATTCGTCTAAATTCGTGTCATAAATGGCTAAAAATTTCAAGCGCTCTAATAAAGGCAAGCTCTCATCTTTGGCTTCGTTTAAAACCCTTGTGTTAAAAGCTAACCATGAAAGCTCTCGGTTAAAGAAACGATTCAATAGAAATCCTTTCAATCATCATGTTTAAAAATCAGTTTTATTTAGTGTGATTATATAATGAAATGATAATCATTGAAGCTTTTTTAAAAAGTCATGGTCGGAGTAGCGGGATTCAAACCCACGACCTCACCCACCCCAAGGGTGCGCGCTAATCAGGCTGCGCCATACTCCGCAATCAAAAAGGGAGATTGTAGCGCAAGTTTGCTTAGTTGTTGCTTATGTTTGGTTTTTGTTTGTTGTAGGTTAGACACAAAAACCTAAAAAATGCTCAAAGGCATTTTTTAAAATAAAAATATAAAAGAGCTTGACGCTAGTCAAATGATAGCTTATTGAAAAGCGGTCTTCTCGGGTTAGGGGGTTTATTAAGGGGGTTAAGGGGGTATTATCGCAAAATACCCCCTATCCCCTTAAAGAAATGAGTTTTACTATAAGGTTTTTTATTTAGGTTTGACTTGTTGTTTTAAGAGTAGGGGGAGTAAAAAGTCTCTGATTTGTTCTAATTTTTTAGAAGTTCTTGTGTTAATGGATATAAGCGTGAATAGGGGTATAATAATTTGATTAAATCTTTTAATTTCATGCGCGGACGGCATGTAAATAGGATATTTTTTAAGCAAATTTTTTTGTAAGTGTTTAAGGCTAGTTCCTTGAAAAAAGCTTTGATTGATATGGGTTTTTATGCTTGAAAGCAGTAAATATAAATAGTCGCTAAATTCGTTAGCGCAAATACACCAAGTATCCGTTGAATAAGAAGCTTTGCTTACATAAAATTTGATACCAGCATTACCCCCAGTGTTTAAAAAGCAATTTCTGCCATCAATGATCGCTTTAGGATAGGATAAGATATTATCTCCGCTTGTAAAAAAGGGGTATTTATCTTGGGTTTTTTGGGCGTTTTTAACCATAATACTAGATTTAGGATTTTCAATAATAATTTGTTCTAGCTTTGCATTTTTAGGTTTGTATTTGAAATAATATTCATAGACTTTATGAGCGAGGGTGTGTAAAAGCTCATTGATTTTATGGTTGTTCTCTATTTTTTGATCTAAGACAGAAAGCGTGCTGGCGATTTTTTGTTGTGTTTCTAGTGGGTAAAGTTTGATTTTAACATTAAGAAAATCTAAGGGCGTGATAGAGGGGTAGCTAGAAGTCCCACATTCTGCAATGCGTTGCAAGTAATGAATAATTTTATCTTGAGTAATATAATAATACAAATAATTAGGGTCTAATTTTTCTAAGTCTATAATATCTATTACGATAAAAGCGGTAGAAACTAAAAAATTTTTTGGAATTTCTTTGATAATCCCAAAGTGGCGTTGGTTAGGTCTTACACTAGAATAAATAATGCTATTAATGGAGCATTTTCGTTTAGCTCTTGAAGGCAATTTTTCTTTTGTTAAATCAATTTTTAGAAAAGCATTTATTCTATTGTTTGTGATGTTATCAGTATCTAAATAATAAACTTTTTTGTAATTGTCTTCTTTAGTGTAGTTGTTTTGATTGATAGCAATTACTGAATTATTTTTTAAATCTAAAAGTTTAGTCATGATTAAGATTTCCTAAAGTTTCTAAAATTTCTTGTTGCAAGCTCTGGCTTTCATCAAAAAGGCTCGCTAGTTCGCTTGAATATTGTTGCATCAAGTTTTCAAACTCCGCTTGGCTGATTTTCTCGCTCGTGTCTTCTATAGTGAAATACTGCCCGGGGTTTAGAGAATAATTTTTTTCTGTGATTTCATCAAAAGAAACCAGAGCGCAAAAATCCGATTTTGGGGTTTTATTTTGAAAAGTTTCTAAAATCAAATCCATATCGCTTGTTCTTAAGCGCGTTTTTTTGTTTTTGTTTTCAGTGTATTCTTCGCCGAGTTTGGAAGCGTCAATCAAAATGACTTCCTTTGCGCTTGGCGTTTTTTGAAAAAAGATGATGCTCACGTTAGTGCCGGTGTTGGCAAAAACCTGACTGGGCATGCAAATTACCCCACAAACGAGCCTTTCATCCACTAAATGCCGGATAATCTTATTTTCTACCCCGCTTTTAGCGCTGATGAATCCGGTTGGCACGATAATAGCCCCCTTACCTTTTGGACTGAGCATGTTTAGGCAATGCTGGAAAAAGAGCGTGTAAATGGGCATTTTGCTTTTATCGTTTTTAGGGATATTAGGCACGCCTAAGAAAAAATCGTTTTTGTTTTGCGAAATCTCGGCATGCTCGTTGGAAAAATCCAATTTGAAAGGGGGGTTACTCACGATGTAATCCATTTTCCCATGATAATCTTTAGAATGGTAAGGGTTAGTCAAGGTGTTTCCCTCAATGGCGTATCTTAAAGAGTGGGTCAAGTCGTTTAAAATCAGGTTGAGTTTGAGCATTCTTAAGGATTTTTGCGAAATGTCTTGGGCATAAAGGGTGCAAGAATCGGTGCCTATTTGGTGGGCTAGCGCCATTAAAAGCGTTCCTGTGCCAGCGCTTGGGTCATAGATTTTGACGCTTTGAGTCGGCTCATTAATTAAAAGCTTAGCAATGATGCTAGCGATGCTTAAAGGGGTGTAGTATTCGGCGTATTTCCCTCCGCCGGCGTTATTGTAATCTTTGAGTAAGTATTCAAAAATGGGGGCGAAAAAGTCATAGCCTTGTTGGTTTTGTAAATTTAAAAAAGCTTGTTTGAAATTAAAATTTTTGAGTTTGTCTAATAAAGCTCTTGTAAAATTAGCCCTTTTGGATTCTTCATTAATGTATGGTGAGACGCTTTCAAATAAGGCGATAGTGGTTTTATCCGTGCTTTTGGTGTTGAAAAGTTCGGCGTTATTGCTAGAAATGCGATTGAAAATAGCGTCTAGCTTAAGGTGTAAATCGTTATCGTTAAAATGTTTTTCAAAAAGATAGCTTAAAAGCTCATCGTAAGCGAGTTTAGGGAGTTGTTTATCGCTTAATGTAAGGAAAAAATCTTCTCTTTCTTCCTTTTTAAAATCTTTGTAATCTCGTATCGTTTGGTTAGGGAATTCTTGTTCAAAAAAGAATTCAAACTTATCGCATAAGAATTTATACAAAAAGCATTGCGTGATGATTTTGTATTCGTTGCCATCATTCCCTAAACCAAAACTCGTGCAAATGACTTTTAAATCGTCAATGAGGCTTAGGGTGTCTTGTTTGATTTGCAATAAAGCGTTATTAGGCATTCAAATTTCCTTGATGGTGGTTTTGCGTGAGTTCGTTAAAAAGGGTTTGAGTAATAAATTCTGTTTCTTTTTCTAAATCTTTTAAGGAGAGGTCTTTGTTGAAAGCGTCCCTTAATTCTACTTTTATGGCATTTTTTAGGGTGGTTTCTTCGTTTAAGATTTCTTGACGCTTAAAAATGCGCGCATCAAGAGCTTTTTTGAGTGCGCTTAAAAGCGTGAAAATCCCCTTAGAAATGTTTTCTTCCATAAGGCGATCATGAAGGCGTTTATGCGTGATCGCATACGATAAATCATTATCGTATTTATTTAATAGGTTGGTGGTTTGCTCCTTATGTTGTTTGAGTTGTGAAATGATCGCGCTATAAGAATGAGAAATTCCATCAAAATTATGATTGGTTAGGGGTTCTTGGATCAGTTTTGAAAGCTCTTTAGAAATCTTTTGAACTTCTTTGTCTTGTTTGTCTGGGATTTTTTCTAACATCTCTTTAGCTTGCTTGTATTTAGCGCTAATTTCTTCTTTTTCTTTGAAGTGCAATTCTTTGCTTTCCTTAAACTCTATTTTAAAGTCTAAAAGAGCGATGAGGTCTTCTAAAATCATTAAATCGTTTGGGTTTTTAGGCTCATTGATATTTTTTAACGCATGGAGGTGTTTGGCTTTTTTATGAAGCATTGAAGAGATTTTGCTGATCTTTTCAATATCCATTTTTTCTTTTAAGGAAAGGATTTTTTCATCGTTAGAAGTGCGGATTAAATTGTAGCGCTCTTTGAGCGTGTTAATGGCATGTGAGACTTTTAAAAGCTCGTTCATTTCGCTGATGCTAACAATGGCGCTAGTCATGGCCTCTACATCATCAATGGGGTAATTAAAAAGATCATCATAAGCGTTTTTAATGTCTTTTTCTAAAACCTTGCGATCCGCAAACATGTCTTTGAGATTATCTTTGATATTAGAATCGCTTTGATTGAATTGGTTTAACTCTTTCAAATAATCATCAGTCGTTTTGTCATAATTTTCTTTAATGCCTACAAAATCTATAAGGTAGCCAAAAGACATGTCGTTATAGGAGCGATTCACTCTGGCTAGGGCTTGGAGCAAATTGTGATCTTTTAATTCTCTGTGGATATAAAGGCGTTTGAGATTGGGTAAATCAAAGCCGGTTAAAAGCATGTTAAACACAAAGACTATATCCGTATCTTCATGTTTAAAAGAATGAATCTTTTCTTTGACTTCTTGTTTATCATGCAAAATCAGACTGGATTGGAGTTTTTTTAAAATCCTTAGGTTGGGGTTTTCTTGTAAGACTTTTTCTTGGACTTCATTAAAAAATGAATTAGCTGACTTGGCTTGTGCACTTGAAAAACAAATTACCATAGCCTTTAAATTTTCATCATTATTTACACGCCTGAAATTCAATAAATCTCTGATGATATAAGAGAGCATTTCTTTAATGTATCTTTCATGATTAAAAATCCTTTCTTTTTTAACCTCTATGTCTTCAATAGTGATGCTTTCTTGTAAAAGGCGATAGATTGCTTGTAGTTTTTCTTTATAACTCGTTTCAATGCTTTCTAGCTGGAGTTTTAGGGTGTGTCTGTCTTTAATGGATTCTGTATAAGAATAGGTGTGCAAGTAGTTGCCAAAAGTGTTTTTAGTGGCTTTATCTTGCACGTTGTCTTCTAATAGGGGCGTGCCTGTGAGGGCGATTTTGATGGCTGTCTTGTCGCATTCTATCAAATTGGCGTAAAAGCAACCTTTAGGGTCATAGCTCCTGTGGGCTTCATCTATGATAAACACCCTTTGTAAATCATGGTTATCTTTTGTCGCTTCTTGTAATTCTGTTTTAGAAACAATTTCTTTAGGAGCGCTATTAGAGGGGTCTTCATTGGGGGCTTTGAATTTTTGGATATTCACAACGATGATTTCATCATTCCCTTGAGGGCCTTCAAACACGCTAGAGCTTTTTAATTTTTGGCTCAAATCCTCTTTATTTTCTGCCTCATGCACACAAAGGCCTCTTTTTAAAAACTCGTTTTTGGCTTGTTCTAATAAATCCAGTCTGTCCACAATAAAATAAAATTTAGTCTTTTTGTTTAGGTTGGATTGGCTAAAAAAGTCTCTGATGAGTTTGGTTAAATGATAGGTTAAAGCGGTTTTACCGCTGCCTTGCGTGTGCCAAATGATGCCTTTTAGGGGATCTTTTGGGTTCGTTTCATAATGCTTTTGCAATTCTTTTAAAACGTTCAAGCTCGCAAACATCTGCACGTAACGCCAAACGTGTTTTTTAAATTCTGATTTTTCTTTTAAGAAACTAATGCCGTATTTTAGGATAAAGCAAAGCCTTTTGTGAGAGCAAAACGAAGTTAAAAGGGAGTTTGTGGGGGTGTCTTTAGGGCTTTTTGGGCAGTCGGTGTCTTTAAGGTTAAATTCGTTTAAGATGCGTTTTTGAATTTCTTCAAGCGATCTGTGGTTTTGATGGTTTTGTTCATTTTGCTCATTTTCGGGGGGGGGGTAATATCTAGCTTATTGGCTTCAACAAAGCGTTGGAAAATGGGCGAATAAGAAGCGCTATAAAACGCGCCTTGATCGGGGTTTTTTTCATCATAGGGCAAGTTATCGCTAAAGAGCCAGATTTGCGCGAGGTTATAAAAAACTTTGTTTTCGGGGTTTTTGTAGCGTTTGATATGGCGATCTTTTTCTTCTTTAATGCCTTGTCCGGCGTAAGGCTGTTTAACTTCTATATCCACCAAAGGCAAGCCATTAATAAAAAGGGTTATATCAGTTCTTAGGGATTTGTAGGGTAATTCAGGCATCATTTCATAAAGATTGTTGTTAGGGTTATCAAAGTCTATGATTTGATTCTCGCTTTTGAGCAAGTATTCATAAAAGCTTTTGCCCAAATCATCATAATTCAAGCGTTTTTTCATTTCAGCAAGCGTTTCTTTTGCGTTTTTAGTGGGGTTCAATCGCTCAAAGGCTTGAGTGAAACTATCTATTAAAATATTGGTGGCGGTGTCTAGGTTAGGCTTATTTTTTTGAGAAATAAAGTTATAGCCCAACTTGGCTAAATGCATTAAGGCAGGGACTTGAACCCTTGTGATTTCATTGTATGGCATGCACATCCCTTTGATTTAAGGTTGTTATTATAGTGTAAAAATAAAAATCATGGTTGTTTGAGTTGCCTTTGCAATAACAAATAAGCTTTTTTAAGGAATTGTTTTAAGGTGTTTTGAGAGTGGTTGATAAAATTTGTCAGCTCATTTTCTTTGAGGTGCAATGAAACGATTAAAACGCTTTGTAAGATATGAGCGATACTCCCTTCAAATAAAATGCCGATAGTGGGGGTTTTAGCGCTGGCTGTTTGGCAAAACCCGTTCAAATTATCCACCCATTCAAATATTTCTTGCTTGGTTTTACAAGGCGTGTTTAAATATTTTAAAAAATCCTCTTTAAAATTCATCAGATTTTTTTGTAAATTGTTTAAATCCTTAGCATGATTATTTTTAGGGCTAAACATGCTTTTAATGCGAGCGGTAGCGTCTTGTTTATTGATTTGTTTCAATTTCACTTGAGAGTAATTAAGGCTAACAGCGTGCTTGATTTTCGCCCCATAGCTTAAATTATAGACTTTTTTAGGCTGGTAATAATGAAGGGCTTCTTCAATCCTTTCTTTAGAGAGCAAAAAGAACGAGTCGCTAAAAGTTTCATAACCTTTAAAATTGCCCTCTATGCTGATTAAAGATGATGTATCAATCTCTTTTTCATTTCCATAATAGGAATTTTTAGCGTGCTTTTTAAACCCTTTAATATAAGCGCAATCTAAAGCGCACAAATAGATTTCATCGCTCATCAAACCCGCTAAAGCCACCCCGGCATTGCCCACAAAAGGCGCTGCGTATTCTATATTTAAAGGGCTTATATACGCGCAAGCGCTCCCCCCACGCATGAACATCAACGCTTCTTTGGCTAAATTAAAAGCGTTAGGATTGAGCATGTTAGCCCCCATTAAGGGGGTGTCTTCTAGGGGGGCGTTTTCTAAAACCTCTTTAAGATAATCTATGCGCTCCACTTCTATTTGAAAATCCACTTTAACGCCGTGCGCTTTTAAAGGCTTTAAAGCGGTTCCGCATGAAAAGATGATGAATTTTTTTTCGTTTTCTTTTAAAAAATCTAGCAACAAATCCAGGCTTGGCCCGTTACCCACCACGCAAATGGGGGCGTTAATCTTTTTGGGTTTGGTTTTTAGGGTTTGGTATAGGGGTAAGTTTTTGAGCGTGTTTTTTAATCCTAGTAATTCATCTTCAAAACTCCCCCAACCCCTTAAAGCTTGTTTGTAATAGCTTTGAATGTTTTCTCGCATGCGCGAATTGAAAGCGCTTTTATAGGGCATGATTTCTAATTTTAAAAAAGAATGCGTAACAGGGCGTTTCAAAAAATCCATTTTCAATTCATTAGGGTTAAAAAACCCTTGAATAAAGAGTTTAGCCCCTTTTTTAATCAAATCTTCATAACGCGCGAAATAACAACTGATTTTAAACAAATCTAAATTTTCTTCAAACAAATAAAGCGAATGGAAGCGGTAATTTTGAGCCTGTAAAATAGCCAAAAACAAGCCATCTAAAACGCCATAAATCATGGTAGGGGGTAAGAATTTCTTTAAAGAGCAAGGCGTTTGATGGTTATTTAAAAAGTTTGAGATCGCATGCGTGGCTTTAAGGGTTAGGGGGAGTTTGGGGTTGTTTTGAGATTTTAAATAATGTAAAGAGAGGCGGTTATTGTCTAATGACCATCTGGGATTATTCAAGGGGTTAGAAGCCATGTTAAAAGCGGTTTCTATCATTTGATTTTTAGGGTAGCTTAAAGCGTTCGTGGGCGTGTGTAAGAGATTGAAGTGGTTTTTTTCAAAAAGCAATTGGTAATTTTTAAAAGGCATATTGAGAGCGTTAAACAGATTGGGGTGATAGGATTTGAAAAAAATTAAATTATCCCTAAAACGCTTTGAAATTTCTTTTTCTAAAAAGGGCGCATCAAAAGATTCTAGGGCTTTTAAAAAGGGCATTCAATAGCCTTTTTCATCACACCCCTATGAGTCTTTTAAATCATTTTCTAAGAGTTGGGAAGCGAGAGCGATCTTTTTCAACGAGATAAAATCTTGTTCGCTGTAGCGTTTGTTGTCATTCATTTTATGGTAATAGGGGGCGCTTAAATTCAGGGCTTTTTCCTCTAAATCTTGCTTGGTGGTGTGGGTTTGGATTTCAAAAAGACTTTTTGCTTCTTCTAAAGACATAGGGATTTCTATTGCATTGAAGCGTTCAAAATTGTCATAAAGCTCGTTAAAATCTTGATTGTCTATCTGCAAAAACGCCCCCACATCTAAAAACAATTCTTTTTCCTTGCTGTCTAGTATCCCATCAGCATAGGCCAATAACATAAGAAATTCCACTAATTTCAGGCGTTTGGTGTATTCCCCATGCGTGTGATCAGCGATTTCTTGGCATAAGGATTCAAAATTTTCTTTTTGATCCACAGGCTCATTGAGAAGTTCTTTGGCTAAATTTTGTTGTTCGCTGTTTAAGGGCTGCTCTAATTCATGGATAAAAAGCGTCCTTAAGGCGTTATCCAAAGCGTTTTTTTGAATGTCTAAAAATTTTAAAAGACGCATATACGCACCTGTTTGGGTTTGCTTGAATTTGTCTAGGGGGCTAGATTGCACCAACAAATAGGGGTCATTTTTCAAGTCGTATTCTTCGGTTTTGGTTTTAGGGTTTAGGGGGTTTTTCAAATATTCTTTGAGGGTGTTGTAAAAATAAAACAACACAACCGCCGCAACAATTAATAAAATGATTTCCATGATTTTCCTTTATGAGTATTTTTTCATTTGTTCTTTGAGGTCTTGTTTTTGCCTGCTCTCTCGCTCTTTTTTGGCTTGATAAAGGCGCATTTGTTCTTCTTTTTGCTTGTCTTGTAAGATCATTTTCCTCTCATGGTTTTTTTTAAGCCGTTCTATGTATTCTTCTCGTTTTTCTGGGTCTTGGAAACTCACAGGGCGGATAAAAAAAACAAACAAGATCAATAAAAAAATCCCTATAGCGACAATTTCAGAGCCTTCTCCATTGAAAGCATACCAAAGCCCTCCCATGAAAGAAGCAAAAGCGAGTTTTAAAAAAGCGTTCATTTTAAATGAAAGTAACTTTATGATAATGCGCATCAAGCCCTAGAGCTTGCTTGTCTTTTTCCCCCATAGCCATTAGCGCGATTTGAGGTAAAAATAAAGTGGGGGTGTTGTCATTATCTCTTTTATAAACTTTTGAAGCTTTTAAGCTTAAATTTTCAAAAGCGTGAAAAAGCCCTAAAGAATGTGCGATTAAAAAATCCGCCCCTAAATCAATCCCTAAATAGCGTAAATGCGCGCACTGGAGTAAGCCGCTTGCTTCATTGACTTCTAAAAGGGGGGCGTAATTTTGAAAGGACTCTAAAAAATGGGGGGCTTTTAAACGGATTTTATTGAAAAAATGATCGCTTTGTTTAATGCGAGAAAATTCAGCCCCTAAAAACGCATCAAAAGGGCTTTTCAATTCCCATGCCAAAAATTTATTAACCCATTCATTAAGATAGACGACCTCAACGCCTTTTTCATAAACGAGTTGGTATTTTTTCAATTTTTCATTGACGGAGTTGATGATTTCAGGGTTGTTGTCTAAAACTTCTTTAGCATGCAAGATATTCAAATACGCATCTTCTTCGCAAAAAATGAGCGAAACGCCATTGGCTTTGGCTAGAGCCAGATTATACGCAGAAGCGGTAAGAAAATCATGCGTGCTGATAATCTTCCCATAATAGCCCCCATCATAACAAAAAGGCAGATCAATGATTTTTTGCCCCATTTTTTCTAAATAGAGCTTAGCGCTTTTGAGAAGCGATTGCGCGTCTAAATGTTTCGCATAAGCGTTAAAGAGCGCGCAAGTTTTAGGGGGGTTAGGCGTTTTAGGGGGGTTAGAATGGTATTGAAAAAGGCTTAAAAGGTTTTTAGAAAAATCTTTCCATGGCTTGATTTTGGAATTGGTTAGGATTTCTTGCAATTCATAGATTTCATGGTCAATATTGTCATCGTTTTTATAGAGATAATGCGCCACGCTTAAAAAATTCATCACGCCGCTTTCAGGCTGAGAAATCATCTCTAATAACCGGTTGCGCTCTGTGGGGTAGCGTTTCATCAGCCATTTAACATACAAGAAAAAGCCATCGCCCAGATATTTAGGGTTGGTTTGGGGGTTGATAAAATTGATTTGGATAAACTTTTCTAATTCTTCTTTTTCGCCTTTAGTGATGTAGGGGATTTGTTTGAAAAAATCTTCATAGTTTTTTAAAACCGCCTTTTCATCAATCATCAAGTCTTTTAAAGCGTATCGTTTGGATAGGGGATCTAGCACCCACTCTTTAGAAAAAAACGCCACCAAATCGCTCACTTTAGCGTCTTCAAACACCGCAATTTGGTTGATTTTAAGCGCGATATTTTCATTGTAGCTCACGCCTTTGAGTTGTTTTAAAAGATCCAAAAGGTATTGATCTTCTTGGTATTCTAAAAAATAAGACTCATAAGCAGGGTTATAGTCCTTGTTGGTTTCAAAACGAAAGACTTTTACATGCAATTTCAAAACGCTCATCAATTAGTCCTTTAGCTTTTGTGTAAATTTTCTAAAATCGCGCGGTTTTTGGAATTGGAAAAAAGAGCCTCTTTAGAGTCCAACCATTCTTTAGACTCTCGCTCGTCTTTTTTTGGCTCTTGTGTGATTGGCTCTTCTTTTTGAAACAATTCAAGCGAATCGCAACGATTGAATAAAACGGCATTTTCATTTTTTTCTTTGACAAGGATTTGAATGATGCCAGGAAGTTTTACTTGAACCACGCTACCAATATTGTTAGGGCCAAACCCGGCTTCAAATTGCACGCTTTGTGCATCAATCATCAAGCTTTCTAAGGTGTATCCGGCTAAAACAAACAACACTAACGCACCGAATTTTTCATGGATTTCTTTAGGGAGCTTGGGGGAAAAATCAATCGCATCTCTTTCGCACAAAAGGTTGAAACTCAAATGGTTTTTGGACAGAAATTGCAAGTATTCAACGCAATGCTTGTTGTTTAAAAGCCTTAATTCTCTTTGCATGCGAGCAACCTTTCAAATTCTTCTAACAAATGACGCACCTCTTGCATGCCAATTTCCCAAAATTCTTTGCTATCAATGTCAAAGCCAAACATGGACACTAATTCTTTAGGGCTTTTTGACCCTCCTAAGCTCAAAAATTCCGTGTAAGTTTTAACAAACTCTTTAGCGTCGCTTTTTTTATAAAGCCCATAAAGTGCCAAAGTTAAAAGCTGCCCGTAACTATAAGCGTAGCAATAAAAAGGCGAATGGATAAAATGGGGGATATAGCTCCACCACAAATGGTAGTTTTTAGTGAGTTTCACGCTTTTTTCAAACATTCTTTGATTTTCTTCAAACCAGATCTGATCAAAATCTTTGGTGTCTAATTCTTCATCCATTTCGTGGATTCTTCTTTCAAAATTAGTCATCACCACTTGCCTAAAAAGCGTAGAAAAAATATCCTCTAACTTGCCTGCCAGCATGAAAAGAAGCTCATCAGATTTCAAACCCTTTTTCAAATGCTCAAAAAACAGCATTTCAGAAAAGACAGAAGCGGTTTCTGCGGTGGTTAAGGGCGTATCCATGTTCAATACGCCTTGTTTTTTGGACAATTCTTGGTGGATCATATGCCCAAATTCATGAGCGATAGTGAAAGCGTCTCGGCGGTTTCCTGTGTAGTTTAACAACACATAAGGGTGAGCGCTAGGCACCCCGCCATGGCTAAAAGCCCCACCTTGCTTAAAGTCTTTAGGGTGTGAATCCACCCAGCCCTCTTTGATCGCTTTAGAAGCGATTTTATGAAATTCAGGGCTAAAGGCTTTAAGGGTTTTAAGCACTTCTTCTAAAGCTTGAGAGTAAGTCATGGTGATGCTCTCATCGTTTAAAGGGGCGTAGCGATCGTAATCTTTGAGTTTATGCCCTAAAATTTGTGCTTTTTGATGGTAGTAACGATGCACTAAAGAAAAATTAGCGTTCACAATCTCTATCATGCTATCCACACTCTCTTGCGAGATCTGGTTGTCAATGTGGCGGAAACTCTCTTTTTTGTCGTATTTTCTCAGCTTGGTTTCAATAAGCAAGTCTTTACGCACCATGTTTAAAATGTAAGTGAGTAAAGGGCGGGATTTTTCTAACGCTTTGCTGAAAGCTTTTTGAGATTTTTTACGAATCTTGCGTTTGGGGTTGTGCAAGAGGGCTAAAATTTCTTCTTCGCTTAAATTTTGCTCTTCAAAAGGGATTTTCAAAGAAGAAAAATGCTCATCAAAAAGACGGCTAAACGCGCCCACTCCCACAGGTGAAAGGGCTAGAGCGATCTTTTCTTCATCTAAATTTAAGGTGTGCTTTTTCTTTTCTATGAGGTTGTTTAGATAAAAAGCATGGTCTTTGCATTTTTTAATGAAAGCAAGCTGTTTTTTGGCGTCTAAATTCTTGAATTCAATTTCAAAGAATAAAAGGTGTTGTTGGATATTTGCACAAGCCATTTCGCACTGCGAATAAAACTTCGCTTCTTTGGTGTTCTTAGCAAAAAGCAATTGAGCGTAAGTCATCACTCTAGAGATTTTTTCTGACAAATTTTCGTAATGTTTAAGAGTGTTGGCAAATTTTGCAGCGTCTAAATTCTTAAGGTTATTTTGATAAACGCTCTCAAATTCTTGTGCTTCTGTTTGTAAGGTTTTTAAAAATTCTTCTGCGCTTTCTTTATTTTCAAATAAAGCGCTTAAATCCCATTCTTGCTCTTTCATAAAAGCCCCCTTTATTTAATAGTTTGAGTTCAATACGCTTGTATTTTAACATAACACTCACAATACAAGCAAACTTATCATTTGGTTTTTGCACCATTATTTTTTAGCCGGCTCATTTTCTTGGCTCTTTTGGTGCAAAATAAATTGAGCGATAGATTCTAGGTATTTTAAAATAAAAGGGGTTGCCAACATAGAAAAGACCACCATAAGGATAAGGAATTGGTGGATGTCATTTTGAGCGATACTTAAGATATTTTTTTGGTGCAAAAAACCAAGAATCCCTTTTTTTTCTTGCAAATTAAAGAGCTGGTGCGAGCCTGAATTTAAAAAAATGACAAAAGAAAACTCCCCGATTTGCGCCAAAGAAAGGGCGGTTTTTATGGCAGTTTTAGAGTCTCTAAAAAAACGCAAAAGCGCATAAATGATAGCCGTCTTAAAACCCATCACTAAAATGAGCGAGAAAATGACTGCAAAGATCTTGTCTATAAAAAAACTAATATTGATTTGCATCCCTATCGTAATGAAAAAAAGGGCTAAGAAGAGGTTTTTTAATTGCGCGAATTCTTCTTGAACATTGATTTTATAGCGCGATTTAGAAATCGCCATGCCCACAATGAACGCTCCTAAAGACATAGAAAACCCAAAAAAATGGCTCAACCCTGCCGCGCTGCAAACGATCACTAAAATCGTGCCTATAAAAATTTCAGGCAAGCGCGTGTCTTTTGCTTGCTCTAAGATGAGATTAGCCCCTTTTTTTCCAGGCAATAACAAAAGAACTAAAATAATCCCTGCTGAAATAAAGGTTTTAAGAATGAGTAAATTAACATTAGAATCTTTGCTGCCTAGAATCGTCAAAATTAAAAGCATGGGAATGGCGGCAATATCTTGGAAAATCAAAATCCCCACCGCGCTCTTTCCCATGGGCGTGCTAAGCTGTTTGGAATCTTCAAAGAATTTCAGCACAATAGCGGTTGAAGAGAGCGAAAGCCCCATGCCTAAAACAAGGGAAAAAATGGGTGAAAGACCCAAAATAAAATACCCCACTAAAAAAGCGATTAAAGCGCACAAAATGACTTGTAAAAGCCCAAAAACCAGCACTTCTTGTTTGATGGATTTGAGCTTGTCAAAATTAAACTCAATGCCTATCATAAACATTAAAAAGACGATGCCAAATTCACCAATATCAGACAACAAATTAAAATCATTAATTTTAAAAAAAGCCGCTAAGACCGTTCCTGTGCAAATGTAACCAATGATAACCGGCATGTCTAATTTCTTTAAAAAGATTCCAAAGCCTACAGCAAGCCATAAGCCAGCAATAACAATATAAAGTGTGCTGTTTTCCATAAAAACCTTTCCCCAGTAGAATCAATTTGTTTTAAAGAAATAAAAGCGAAACTATCCTATTAAATTGAGCCATTAAATAACACTATTAAATAAAATAATATCTATCAAATATGTATAAGTAATTTATTATTTAATTATTTAGATCTTACTAAACCCGCTTTCAAACGCCAACACCAAACACCCTATTGAGTAAAATAAAAATTGAAACGCTAGGATTATACTGCACTAAAACAAACTTTCTATTTATGAAAAAGATTTTTGAACCCCAACCTTTTAAGAGTCGGCTAGGGTTTGATTTGATGAAGAAGAGCGAACGAAAGAATAAATTAGAAAGTGAAGACATAATCCACATACCAAGAATAGTAGCGGATAAGCCCTACATCTTTGCTGCCCTGATTAACCATAGGGAATTTCACGCCTGCTTCAAACGCACTGCGATCCCCAATACGCATTCTTCCGCCTAAATTCCATAAGAATTGGAATCTCGTTTGATTAACATCATAAGGGAACATCCAAGTGTTTCCGGCTAATTGAACGCCACCGATGAGACCTAGAGCGAATTTATCCAAAGGAATGAGATTGACAATCAAATCGCCACCGCCACCATAGGTGAGCAAATTGGTTTTGGTGTGTTCAGTCCCTGAAGTGTTAAACCAATCTAAAAAGCCATACACCCTAGCCCCAAACCATTTATTGGCAAAGCCTACAAAACCTAATTTGAAATTCAAACCATAAAGATCATTGCCATGGCGCCAATCAGAGTAATTGCTGTTATAAGGACCATAACGACCTTGCTGATAACCCGCACCCATGAAAAACCCATTCACTTCGCCAGCCAACGCTAAACTCGTGCTCAAGCTTAAAATACAAGCAATTCTTTTAATCATAATAAATCCTTCTTGTTGAATTAAAGTTACACCCTAAAATCGGTTATTTTTCTAAAAGATTTAATTTTTTATCAAAGATGAGGGTTTTTAGAGTGAAAATATTGGTTAAATACTAGTAAGTGGGATATACCCACAAAACAAACCGCCTCAAACTTTTAAAATACAAATTTTTAAGATACAAATAGGTATAATCAATAACTTCAATCATTTAATCAAAGGGAGTTCTATGAAAAATACTTTCAAAGCGTTTGTCTTTTTAATCGTATTTTTTTCAAGCGCTCTGTTGGCACAGGATTTAAAAATCGCTGCTGCTGCTAACCTCACGCACGCTTTAAAAGCCCTTGTTAAAGAATTTCAAAAAGAACACCCAAAAGACGCTGTTAAAATTAGTTTTAATTCTTCAGGCAAACTCTACGCTCAAATCGCTCAAAACGCCCCTTTTGATTTATTCATTTCAGCAGATATGATTAGACCTAAAAAGCTTTATGATGAAAAAATAACCCCTTTTAAAGAAGAAGTCTATGCTAAAGGTGTGTTGGTTTTATGGAGTGAAGATCTAAAAATGGATTCTTTAGAGATTCTTAAAGACCCTAAAATTAAATATATCGCTATGGCTAATCCTAAACTAGCCCCCTATGGAAAAGCCAGTATGGAAGTCTTAGAGAATTTAAAACTCACTTCTAGTCTTAAATCTAAAATCATTTATGGCGCTTCTATTTCTCAAGCCCATCAATTCATCGCCACTAAAAACGCTCAAATAGGCTTTGGAGCGTTATCCTTGATGGATAAAAAAGACAAAAACCTCTCTTATTTCATCATTGATAAAGCCCTTTATAACCCTATTGAACAAGCCTTGATCATCACTAAAAATGGGGCTAATAACCCTTTAGCCAAAGTTTTTAAAGATTTTTTATTCAGCCCTAAAGCTAGAGCTGTCTTTAAAGAATACGGCTATATTGTGGATTGAAACGCATAAAAAAGGCGAACAATGGATCATGAGTTTTTGATTACCATGCGTTTGAGCTTTTCTTTAGCTTTGATTACCACCCTTATTTTACTCCCTATAGGGATTTTTTTAGGCTATTTTTTAAGCCTTAAACGCAATCTTTTAACGAGCTTAACAGAAACGCTTGTGTATATGCCTTTAGTTTTACCCCCAAGCGTGCTAGGGTTTTATCTCCTTTTAATCTTTTCGCCTTCTTCTTTTTTGGGAGCGTTTTTACAAGATGTATTAAATGTGAAACTTGTTTTTAGTTTTCAAGGGCTTATTTTAGGGAGCGTGATTTTTTCTTTACCCTTTATGGTAAGCCCCATTAAAAGCGCGTTAATTTCCTTGCCCGCTTCTTTAAAAGAAGCCAGTTATAGCTTGGGAAAAGGGGAATATTACACCCTTTTTTTTGTCCTGCTCCCTAACATCAAACCCAGTGTGTTGATGGCTATCATTACAACTTTTACGCACACTATAGGCGAATTTGGCGTGGTGATGATGCTTGGGGGTGATATATTAGGGGAAACAAGAGTGGCTAGCATTGCGATTTTTAACGAAGCTGAAGCGCTCAATTATTCTAAAGCCCACCAATACGCCTTAACGCTCACGCTTATCAGTTTTAGCCTCTTGTTTGTTACCCTATTTTTGAATAAAAAACAAAGCTCGTTTTTATGATAAAAGCGCGGTTTAAAAAACGCCTTTTAGGATCTAGGGGCGCGTTTGATTTGAATATAGACTTAGAAATTAAAGAAGCAGAAGTTGTCGCTTTATTAGGAGAATCGGGAGCGGGTAAAAGCACGATTTTACGCATTTTAGCGGGGCTTGAAGCGGTGGATAGCGGCTATATTGAAGTCAATCATTCAGTATGGCTAGACACTCAAAAAAAAATTTTTTTAAAACCACAACAACGAAAAATCGGCTTTGTGTTTCAAGATTACGCCCTATTCCCTCATTTAAATGTGTATCAAAACATCGCCTTTGCTCACCCTAAAGATACAAATAAAATCCACGAAGTGTTACGCTTAATGCGTTTAGAAAATCTAAGCCAGCAAAAAATTTCTCAACTCTCTGGCGGACAAGCCCAACGAGTCGCTTTAGCAAGAGCTTTGATCGCAGCCAAGAATTTATTGCTTTTAGATGAGCCTTTAAACGCCCTAGATAACGCCTTAAAAAACGAGGTGCAACAAGGTTTGCTTGATTTTATCAAGCGTGAAAATTTAAGCGTGCTATTAGTCAGTCATAACCCAAACGAAATGATCAAACTCGCGCAAACTTTCCTCTTTTTAAACAATGGCGTTATCAATCCTAATCAAGAAAATCGGCTTTTTTCAAACCGCTTATGGGTAAAACCTCTCTTTGAAGATGAAAATTATTGCCATTATGAGGTCATTCCTCAAACGATTAGTTTGCCCAAAGATTGTCTGAACCCAACTTTTAAGCTTGATTTCAATCAAGGTAAAAAATTTTAGAAATATTTTTTTCATTTTCCTCTTAAAACCCTCTTATTTTTCAAAAGGAGTTGTTTAGAACAACCGCTAAAATCAAACTCTTTTATGATTAGCGTTCAATGAAAATAGAGCCAATTTTTTAGCTTTTCAAAAACTTTTCTATTCTTTTGACGCTCTCTGTTTTGCCTAAAATAAAAAGCGCTTCTTTAAGGCCTATCCCGCCCCCCTTGCCCAAAAGGGCTAATCTTAAAGGCTGCATAAAATTACCCGCTTTAATCTTTTCTTCTTCAATGATTTGGTGCATGGCGTTTTCTAGCGCGCTTTCATCGTTGAAATTGGTTGTATTTAATTCCAATTTAAACTTTTCTAACAAAGGCATAACGAGCGCTTGATTGAGTTTTTTCAAAACCTTTTCTTCATACTCCATAGGAGCGGTTAAAACCTCATCTATTTTAAGGGCCAATTCTTTTAAGGTTTGAGATCTTTCTTTGAGAGCGTCCAACAAGCGATCCAATTGAGCGGGGTTTAAATGAGAAAGATCGCTAAAACTAAAAGGTTTTAAAAGTTTTAATAATTCCTGTGCGCTTTGGTTTTTTAAATAATGAGCGTTGAGCCAATTAAGTTTGTGCCAGCTAAAGCAACTGGGCGAAGAATTTAAATCTTTAGGGTCAAACCATTCTAGCAATTCTTGCATGCTAAAAATTTCTTTATCTTGATAGCTCCACCCCAAACGCGCTAAAAAATTCACTAAAGCTTCCTTAAGATAGCCCCTTTCTTGGTAGTCCATCACATTAGTGGCCCCATGGCGTTTGCTTAATTTTTGTCCTTCTTCGTTCAAAATCATCGGCACATGGAAAAAATTAGGGATTTTAAAATTCAAAGCCTTATAGAGAACGATTTGTTTAGGGGTGTTAGAAAGGTGATCATCGCCTCTAATCACATCAGTAATCCCCATTAAAGCGTCATCAATGGTAACCACAAAGTTATAAGTGGGCGTCCCATCGCTCCTGACGATAATAAAATCGTCTATTTCGTTAGTGTTCACTCTCACTTCGCCTTTAACCCCGTCATTAAAACTAATGATTTCATTTTGCGGGACTTTAATCCTTACCACAGGCTCTATGCCTTTAGGGGGCGTGCCTTTAAAATCGCGATAACGATTGTCATAGCGTGGGGTTTCTTTCCTGGCCTTTTGCTCTTCTCTCAAAGCGTCTAATTCATCTTTACTCATGTAGCAATAATAGGCTTTGTCTTCGTCTAAGAGTTTTTGGATATATTCTTTATAAATTTCAAAGCGTTTGGATTGGTAGAGGATTTCTCCGTCGTGTTCTAGCCCCACCCATTTGAAAGCTTCTACAATGGCGTTAGCCGCTTCTATGGAGTTACGGCTCAAATCCGTGTCTTCAATGCGTAAAAAAAACTTTCCTTGATTGGCTCGTGCAAAAAGATAATTAAAAATGGCTGTCCTTAAGCCTCCTATGTGGAGGTAGCCGGTGGGCGATGGAGCGAAGCGCGTAACGATCAAACTCATTATTCTAACCTTAAAAATAAAATGCTCTTATTGTATTCAAAAATGGCTTAAAAATTGTTTCACTTTTTTCTATTAAAATTAGTGTATCATTGAGATTATTTTTAATTAGGATCACCCATGCAATTTCAAAAAACCTTATCTTCTTTATCTTTATCTTTATTATTTTTATCTTTTGGTATCGCTGAAGAAAATGGGGCGTATGCGAGCGTGGGTTTTGAATATTCCATCAGTCATGCCGTTGAACACAATAACCCTTTTTCAAATCAAGAACGCATCCAAATCATTTCTAACGCTCAAAATAAGATCTACAAACTCCATCAAGTCAAAGATGAAATCACCAACATGCCTAAAACCTTTGCATATATCAATAACGCTTTAAAAAACCACTCCAAATTAACCCCCACTGAAATCCAAGCTGAGAAATACTACCTCCAATCCACCTTTGAAAATATTGAAAAAATAATGATGCTTAGCGGTGGCGTTGCATCTCAACCTAAATTAGCCCAAGCGTTAGAAAAAATGCAAGAACCCACCACTAACCCTTTAGAATTAGTAGAAAACTTAAGAAATTTAGAAACGCAATTCAGCCAATCTCAAAACAACATGCTCTCTTCTTTATCTTCTCAGATCGCTCAAATTTCAAATTCTTTGAATGCACTTGATCCTAGCTCTTATTCTAAAAACGTTTCAAGCATGTATGGGGTAGGTTTGAATGTGGGCTATAAGCATTTCTTTACTAAGAAAAAAAATCAAGGGTTGCGCTATTATTTATTCTATGACTATGGTTATAGTAATTTTGGTTTTGTGGGCAATGGCTTTGATGGTTTAGGCAAAATGAATAACCACCTTTATGGGCTTGGCATAGACTATCTTTATAATTTCATTGATAATGCAAAAAAACATTCGAGCGTGGGTTTTTATGTAGGCTTTGCTTTAGCGGGGAGTTCGTGGGTAGGGAGTGGTTTAGGCATGTGGGTGAGTCAAACGGATTTTATCAACAATTACTTGACCAATTATCACGCTAAAATGCACACGAGTTTTTTCCAGATCCCTTTGAATTTTGGGGTTCGTGTGAATGTCAATAGGCACAATGGCTTTGAAATGGGCTTGAAAATCCCTTTAGCGGTCAATTCCTTTTATGAAACGCATGGCAAAGGGCTAAACACCTCGCTCTTTTTCAAACGCCTCGTGGTGTTTAATGTGAGTTATGTTTATAGTTTTTAGGGGGGTAAATGCCTTCAAACGCTCTTTCTGTTGAAGAAATCGCTCATTTAATCAACGTTTCTCATAGCAGCGTGCGTAATTGGATCAAAACCAATCTTTTAGAAAAATTAGAGATTGATCATAAAATTTATGTGAAAACAAGCTCTTTTTTAGATTTTTGCCGCAACCATTTAGGGAAAAACAAGCTTAACAAATACGCTAACAAATCCTTAAAAAGCGCGCATAACCATCAAGAATTGATTTTAAAATACCTAGAAATGTTAGAAAATAGCTCTGATTTAGAAAATCTAGGCTCTTATTATGAAAAAGAGCTTTCCAATACCACCAGAAATTTAGAAGGCATTTACTACACCCCTAATAGGATAGTAGAACAACTTTTCACTCTCCCTAAAGATTTTGATACCTCCCAAGCGATTTTTTGCGATCCGGCTGTGGGGAGTGGGAATTTTGTCATGCATGCTTTAAAACTGGGTTTTAAGGTTGAAAATATCTATGGCTATGATACAGACGCTTTTGCTGTCGCTTTGACTAAAAAGCGTATTAAAGAGCGTTATCATTTAGATTGCCCTAATATTGTGCAAAAAGATTTTTTAAATTTAAAACACACCCCGCAATTTGATTGTATTTTCACTAACCCGCCATGGGGTAAGAAATACAACCAAAACCAAAAAGAAAATTTCAAACAGCAATTCAACCTCTCTCAAAGCCTAGACAGCGCGTCGCTCTTTTTTGTAGCGAGTTTGAATTGCTTAAAAGAAAACGCTCATTTGGGGCTATTATTACCAGAAAGTTGTTTGAATATTGATGCGTTTAGCAAAATGCGAGAAATGGCTTTAAAGTTTCACATTAGAAGCCTGATTGATTTTGACAAACCCTTTAAAAATCTAATGACTAAGGCTGTGGGTTTGGTGCTTAAAAAAACCCCTAATAAGGATCAAAAAATCTCATGCTTTTATCAAAATAGTGAGTTCAAACGATCGCCTTCTTCTTTTTTCAACAACCCTAAAAAGATTTTTAATATCCATTGCTCTAGCAAAGAAAATAAAATTTTAGACCACCTTTTTTCCATTCCCCATATGACTTTAAAAAATAACGCTCATTTTGCTTTAGGGATTGTTACAGGCAACAATAAAGAAAGATTACACTCCAAACAAGAAAAAAATACCATTCCTATTTTCAGGGGTTCAGATATTTTAAAAGACAGATTAAAAGCCACTAGCCAATTCATTAACGCTGATTTAAAAGACTGCCAGCAAGTCGCTCCCTTAAGCCTTTATCAGGCTAGAGAAAAAATCGTGTACAAATTCATTTCTTCAAAACTGGTCTTTTTTTATGACAATAAGCAACACCTTTTTTTAAACAGCACGAACATGTTTGTTTTAAAAGAAAATTTTCCTATCAACGCTCATGCGTTAAAAGAATTGTTAAACAGCGATTTAATGCAATTCATTTTTGAATCGCTTTTTAAAACGCATAAAATCTTAAGAAAAGATTTGGAATGTTTGCCCCTATTTGCGCAATTTATTAACAATAGTTTTGATGAAAAATTTTATTTAAAAAATTTAGGGATAGAAAAAAAAGACCCTAAACATTTCACCATCAGGAAAAACCATGCATGTTGCTTGTCTTTTGGCTTTAGGGGATAACCTCATCACGCTTAGCCTTTTAAAAGAAATCGCTTCCAAACAGCAACGGCCCCTTAAAATCCTAGGCACTCATTTGACTTTAAAAATCGCCAAGCTTTTAGAGTGCAAAAAACATTTTGAGATCATTCCTCTTTTTGAAAATGTCCCTGCTTTTTATGATCTTAAAAAACAAGGCGTTTTTTTGGCGATGAAGGATTTTTTATGGTTGTTAAAAGCGATTAAAAAGCACAAAATCAAACATTTGATTTTAGAAAAACAAGACTTTAGAAGCGCTCTTTTATCCCAATTCATTCCCATAACCACTCCAAATAAAGAAATTAAAAACGTTTATCAAAACCGCCAGGAGTTGTTTTCTCAAATTTATGGGCATGTTTTTGATAATAGTCAATATTCCATGAGTGTAAAAAACCCCAAAAAGATTTTGATCAACCCTTTCACAAGATCCATAGACCGAAGTATCCCTTTAGAGCATTTGCAAATCGTTTTAAAACTCTTAAAACCCTTTTGTGTTACGCTTTTAGATTTTGAAGAACGATACGCTTTTTTACAAAATGAAGCCGCTCATTATCGCACTAAAACCAATCTAGAAGAAGTTAAAAACCTGATTTTAGAAAGCGATTTGTATATAGGGGGGGATTCGTTTTTGATCCATTTGGCTTACTATTTAAAGAAAAATTATTTTATCTTTTTTTATAGGGATAATGACGATTTCATGCCGCCTAATGGTGGGAATGAAAATTTTCTAAAAGCCCATAAAAGCCATTTCATAGAACAGGATTTAGCCAAAAAATTCCGCCATTTGGGGCTATTATAATATTGTGTTATACTTCTAATTTCAATTTTGCTTGTTAGGACATTCATGAAAAATATTAGAAATATCGCTGTAATCGCGCATGTTGATCATGGGAAAACCACTCTAGTAGATGGCTTACTTTCTCAATCTGGCACATTTAGTGAGAGGGAAAAAGTGGATGAAAGGGTGATGGATAGCAATGATTTAGAAAGAGAAAGAGGGATCACTATCCTGTCTAAAAACACCGCTATTTATTACAAAGACACTAAAATCAATATCATTGACACTCCCGGGCATGCTGATTTTGGGGGCGAAGTGGAGCGCGTTTTGAAAATGGTGGATGGGGTGTTGCTTTTAGTGGACGCTCAAGAAGGGGTCATGCCTCAAACTAAATTCGTGGTTAAAAAGGCTTTGAGTTTTGGGATTTGCCCTATTGTGGTGGTGAATAAAATTGATAAGCCTGCCGCTGAACCGGACAGAGTGGTGGATGAAGTTTTTGACTTGTTCGTAGCGATGGGGGCTAGCGATAAGCAATTGGATTTTCCTGTCGTGTATGCCGCCGCACGAGATGGCTATGCGATGAAAAGTTTAGACGATGAAAAGAAAAATTTAGAGCCTTTGTTTGAAACGATTTTAGAGCATGTGCCAAGCCCTAGCGGGAGCGTTGATGAGCCTTTGCAAATGCAAATTTTTACGCTTGATTATGACAATTATGTGGGCAAAATCGGTATCGCTAGAGTGTTTAATGGCTCGGTTAAAAAGAACGAAAGCGTGCTGTTGATGAAAAGCGATGGGAGTAAAGAAAATGGCCGTATCACTAAGCTTATAGGTTTTTTAGGGCTGGCTAGGACGGAGATTGAAAACGCTTATGCGGGCGATATTGTAGCGATTGCTGGGTTTAATGCGATGGATGTGGGCGATAGCGTCGTTGATCCTGCTAACCCCATGCCTTTAGACCCCATGCATTTAGAAGAGCCTACGATGAGCGTGTATTTTGCTGTCAATGATTCGCCCTTAGCCGGGTTAGAAGGAAAGCATGTTACTGCTAATAAGTTGAAAGACAGGCTCTTAAAAGAAATGCAAACCAATATCGCTATGAAATGCGAAGAAATGGGCGAGGGCAAGTTTAAAGTGAGCGGGCGTGGGGAATTGCAAATCACCATTTTAGCTGAAAACTTGCGCCGTGAAGGGTTTGAGTTTAGCATTTCACGCCCTGAAGTCATCATTAAAGAAGAAAATGGCGTTAAATGCGAGCCTTTTGAGCATTTGGTGATTGACACGCCCCAAGATTTTAGCGGGGCTATCATTGAGAGATTAGGCAAAAGAAAAGCCGAGATGAAAGCGATGAATCCCATGAGTGATGGCTATACAAGATTAGAATTTGAAATTCCTGCAAGAGGGCTTATCGGTTATAGGAGCGAGTTTTTAACCGACACTAAAGGCGAAGGCGTGATGAATCATAGCTTTTTGGAATTCCGCCCTTTTAGCGGGAGCGTGGAATCGCGCAAAAATGGGGCGCTCATTAGCATGGAAAATGGCGAAGCGACCGCTTTTTCCCTTTTCAATATCCAAGAAAGAGGCACGCTTTTTATCAACCCCCAAACGAAGGTTTATGTGGGCATGGTTATTGGCGAGCACAGCCGGGATAATGATTTAGATGTCAACCCTATCAAATCCAAGCACTTAACCAACATGAGAGCGAGCGGGAGCGATGATGCGATCAAACTCACCCCGCCTAGGACTATGGTGTTAGAAAGGGCGTTAGAATGGATTGAAGAAGATGAGATTTTGGAGGTTACCCCCTTGAATTTAAGGATCAGGAAAAAGATTTTAGACCCCAACATGAGGAAAAGGGCGAAAAAATAAATAAAACTTTTTGGAATGCATGCGAATTTATTCAACCAAAACGCTAGTAAAAAAGATGTTTTTTTGCACAATTTGCGTTCTAATAATGGGCGTTACAAACGCTATGTAAAAGCCCCTTTAAGATATGGTGGAGGCAAATCTTTAGCTGTAGGGTTAATAGTGGAGTGTATACCTAATGGTGTGCGTAGGGTTATTAGCCCTTTTATAGGTGGGGGGAGCGTAGAAATTGCATGCACGACAGAGTTGGGTTTAGAAGTGTTAGGCTTTGATATTTTTGACATTTTAGTGAATTTTTATCAAGTGCTACTCAAAGACAAACAAGCTCTTTATAACAGCTTGCTTTCTTTAGAACCTAATCAAGAAACTTACAATACCATCAAACAAGAGTTAAAAGCCCATTACAAAAAAGAATGCGTTTTAGACCCTTTAGTTTTGGCTAGAGATTATTACTTTAACTTTAATTTAAGCTATGGGCCGGGATTTTTGGGGTGGATGAGTAAAATTTATACCGATAAACAACGCTATCTAAACACCCTTTTAAAAATTAAAGATTTTAACGCCCCTAGTTTAAAAGTGGAATGCTTTAGTTTTGAAGAAGTGTTGATCGCTTATCCTAATGATTTTTTCTATCTTGACCCCCCTTATGTGTTAGAAAATTCTAAAATGTTTAAGGGGATTTATCCTATGCGTAATTTCCCTATCCACCATAATGGTTTTAAACATGAAGTATTAGCTCACATGCTAAAAAGGCATAAAGGGCCATTTATTTTAAGCTATAATGACTGCGAATTTGTAAGGAATGCTTATAAAGATTTTAAAATTTTAGAACCATCTTGGCAATACACTATGGGACAAGGCGAAACCAGAATGGGTAAAAACCGCTTAGAAAGAGGCGATAATAACCATGTCAAACAATCTCATGAGTTGTTGATCATCAAGGAGTAAAAATGCATATTAGCGGAGTCAAAACTGCCTTTAAAATCGCTGATGTAGAATACGTGAAAGACAGCACAAAGTTGAATTTCAACTATCTTAAGGATTTAAAAGATGAAAACAATCAATCTTTATCTCAAAATATTTTGACTCAAAATGTGGCTAGAGTGTATTTAATTGTAGTGGATGGTGAGATTAAAAAAATCGGTGGTTCTCAAGCAGATGGCGGGATTAAAAGCACGCTCAATATTTACAAAGATGGGGGAGTCAAAGGGAGGCCTAGTATTAGAAGTTTTGGCGTGTGGTATTTTCTTTACCATACGATACTCACAGGGGCTAAAATAGAATTTTACATGATTTATCAGCCTAATTTTGAAACTCAAGTGAAAGGCTTGTTTGGTTTTCATGCAATCAAAGACGCAAGCATCAGCTATAAACTTTTAGAGCAAGCTTGCCTGACGGATTATAGAAACAATAATAATGACGCATTGCCCAAATGGAATGTACAAGAGCAAGGTAAAGATTGGCCAAACGATATTAAAGATGAGCATGCCAATACCACTCAAAAAGCTCAAAACAGAGAAAAAGCTGTTCATAGAAAAGCGATTGACAAACCTAGCAAAACTTAAAAGATTGAATAAAGGTTTTAACCCAATCTCAAAAAAAGGGCTTTAAGTTTTACTCCATTTTAAAAGCATGGGTTTAGATGAAAGGAAAAAATAAAATTTGTATAAAGTAGCCGATATTTTTTGTGGTGCTGGAGGATTGAGCTATGGCTTTTCTGTGCATCCCCATTTTGAATTAGTATGGGCTAACGATATAGACAAGGACGCCATTTTAAGCTATCAAGCCAATCATAAAGAGGCACAAACCATTTTATGCGATATTGCACAACTTCATTGCCACAACTTGCCATGCGTTCCAATTGACATTCTATTAGGCGGACCACCATGCCAGAGCTATTCTACGCTTGGCAAAAGAAAAATGGATGAAAAAGCGAATCTGTTTAAAGAATATTTGCGGCTTTTAGATTTAGTGAAACCAAAAATATTTGTTTTTGAAAATGTGGTGGGTTTAATGTCTATGCAAAAAGGGCAATTGTTCCAACGAATTTGTAACGCTTTTAAAGAGAGAGGTTATATTTTAGAGCATGCCATTTTAAACGCCCTAGATTATGGTGTGCCTCAAATGAGAGAGCGAGTGATTTTAGTGGGCGCGCTTAAAAGTTTTGAACAAAAATTTTACTTCCCTAAACCCATAAAAACGCATTTTTCTCTAAAAGACGCTTTAGGGGATTTACCGCCCATTCAAAGCGGTGAAAATGGCGATGCTTTAGGTTATCTTAAAAATGCGGATAACGTTTTTTTGGAATTTGTGCGAAATTCTAAAGAATTAAGCGAGCATAGCAGTCCTAAAAACAATGAAAAACTGATAAAGATCATGCAAACGCTAAAAGACGGACAGAGTAAAGACGATTTGCCAGAAAGTTTACGCCCCAAAAGCGGTTATATTAATACCTATGCCAAAATGTGGTGGGAAAAACCAGCCCCCACCATTACGAGAAATTTTTCTACCCCAAGCAGTTCTAGGTGTATCCATCCAAGAGACTCTAGAGCGTTAAGCATTAGAGAGGGGGCAAGATTGCAAAGCTTTCCTGATAATTATAAATTCTATGGGAGTGGTAGCGCTAAAAGATTGCAAATTGGCAATGCCGTGCCGCCTTTATTGAGTGTAGCGCTCGCTCATGCTGTCTTTGATTTTTTAAGGGGTAAAAATGTTTGATAATAACGATTTTAAAGGTTATAGAAATTTATTGGGTTTTAATTCTCAAAATGCGTTTAAGGAATTTTTAGGCGCTAAAGACATACAACCTTGCGTTGATTTCAATTATTTAAACGCACTCAAAAAAAGGCTTATTGAAATTTTTAGCGCTATCAATAGTATTTATTGTTTTAAATATAATGAGTATGGATTGGAATGCTTTTTTAAAAACTCTATAGAGCGAGTGTTTTCAAAGATAGTGGACACTCATATTATTTATAAGCTGAATAATCAAGGCAGAAGAGTTGAAGAAGTTTGTTTTTCGTGGATGCGTGGGTTTTTGGTAGCGGAATTTTTTAAGGATTTTATCGCTTGTCTTTTTAACACGCAAAAAGAAACCATCAAATTTTTTGGTGGCGATAATTTTGAGAACATAGAAAGCTTTATAAAGAAGTCCTAAAGCCGATTTTTTTATTGGACAATCATTTATTGCTAGAAGTTCAAAGCGGGTTTCAAGGGATCAATGATATTAAAGAACATAAAGTTTTAGAGGCTAAAAGGCGTTTGATAACGGATAAAATTCCTACTATTGTGGTGCATTTTGACCTGTTTAACAGGCAAGTGGCGTGCGTAGAAATTTCTCAAATCAAAGACAATGATTTGAATTGGATAACCCGCCAACAAATGGAAGGGCAGAGCGTTTTTAATGTTTCGCAAAACTTTTTTGATCACAAAATTACAGAAGTACCTAATAAGCCGCTTTCATAAAAACCCATAATACGGCCTAAATAAAATACAAGATAAGAGTATTAAAAATGTGGTAGGTGGATTGAATGTTTGTTATTTTTTGCCCAATATTCAGCGTGAGTGTGTGTGCCTCAAATAAGAGAGCGAGTGATTTTAGTGGGCGCGCTTAAACGCTTTAAACAAAAATCCCACTCCCCCCTTATATTTTGATTCGCCTTAGCCTTTTTATTGCCTTCTGCTAAAAGTGATCCCATAAACTTCATTCCTGATTTGGAATAAAGGATCAGTAGGGGCTTCTACGCCTTTAGGGAGATCGGCTGGGAAATACACATCTTTATTGCAACCCGTTCCTTCGTATTTTTCAACTTTCAATGTCCCCACTAATAATTCCTTATGCTTGCCTTTCCAAAGCGCGGTCGTGTCGTTAGTGGCATCATTTTGATTCGCAAACACCAGATACATTTGGTATTCTATGGGCTTAGTTTTAAGGTGTTGTTGGAATGAAGAAAGCAGATAATTTGAATCTTTTTGCTTTAATTCTTGGGGGTTAAGATACTTAACGCCATCTTTAGGCACAAATTTCCATCTCGCAGGCAATAATTCCTCTTTCTTATCTTTAAACCTGAACGCATGCACGCTATAATAAGGCGTGTTAGCCACGCTTGAGCTAATCCCTATCGTTTTCATATAGGCGGCAAAATTCCTATAAGAGGGGACTTCTTCATAAAGCTTTTTGATTCTTGCTTCATCCACCTTGCCATTTTTAGGAATCCTCATCTCAAAAAATTGGGCGAACTCTTCAGGGTTTTTGGCAAAATTGATTTCTGTATTGAGCATCACCATTGTCCAACTAGCGTTTTGATTTTCTAGTTTTAACGCCATTCCCCTAACCTTGCTTTTATCGTCCATCATCGCACCCCCTAAAGAATACCTTACAGACGCAGGGATTTCTTTTTCACTGAGTAATGGCACATCTAAATCTTTTTTTGCTTGCAAATTAGGGAGGAACACGCCTTTAGCGCAAAATCCTTTCGTGTGGTTGATTTTCATTTTAGGCTCTTTGGCGTTGAGTTTGTAAAAAATATCCGCAATCTCTTCAGCGCTCACTTCATGGGCTTTTAAAAAACCCAAACTCAAAACCAAACACAAGCTCAAACCAATTTTTTTCATTTTTGCTCCTTATTGTCATTTTTTTAATCTATGTATTTGGTGTAAAAACCATTTTTAGCTTTAAAATATTATCATGCTATATACTATCAATGCAGATAGTTTTTAAAGCGACTATGTAAAATAGAAGCTTTTTCACTAGCAAACTGGCGTTTGAAAATTTAAATTTTGTAAATTTTAAGAAAAACTAGCTTGATTTTAAACTAAATCTATATTCTTTTATGCTACAATTATTTCTACAGAGTAATTTATCTATTCTCAGGTAAAGTAAGGAAGAGGAATGAAATTAAAGAAACGAAAAGTTGCGGCTGCATTGCTAAAGCGTTTTACCTTGCCACTATTGTTCACTACGGGTTCATTAGGGGCGGTTACTTATGAAGTGCATGGAGATTTTATCAATTTTGCTAAAGTGGGTTTTAACCATTCGCCTATTAACCCTGTTAAAGGTATCTATCCTACAGAGACTTTTGTTAACCTTACAGGTAAGCTAGAGGGGTCTGTGCATTTAGGTAGGGGATGGACCGTGAATTTAGGCGGTGTTTTGGGTGGACAAGTTTATGATAGCACTAGGTATGATAGGTGGGCAAAGGATTTTACTCCCCCAAGCTATTGGGATAAAACTTCTTGCGGCACCGATTCTATGAGTCTTTGTATGAACGCTACTAAAATGTGGCAGCAATCAGGGCCAGGTGGTATTATTAACCCTAGAGGTCTTGGTTGGGAATATATGGGTGAGTGGAACGGCTTGTTCCCTAACTACTATCCGGCTAACGCCTACTTGCCCGGTGGTTCAAGGCGCTATGAAGTTTATAAAGCGAATCTCACCTATGACAGCGACAGAGTCCATATGGTCATGGGGCGTTTTGACGTTACAGAGCAGGAGCAAATGGATTGGGTTTACCAATTGTTCCAAGGTTTTTATGGGACTTTCAAGCTTACGAATAAGATGAAATTCTTGCTCTTTAGCTCTTGGGGTCGTGGTATCGCTGATGGTCAATGGTTGTTCCCCATTTATCGTGAAAAGCCTTGGGGTATTCATAAGGCGGGTATTATTTATCGCCCTACAAAGAATCTAATGATTCACCCTTATGTGTATCTCATCCCAATGGTAGGTACATTGCCCGGTGCTAAAATAGAATACGATACCAATCCTGAGTTTAGCGGTATGGGTATTAGGAACAGAACGACTTTTTATGTGTTATATGACTATCGTTGGAATAACGCTGAATACGGCCGTTACGCACCCGCTCGTTATAACACTTGGGATCCGTTCTTGGATAATGGTAAGTGGCGCGGCTTGCAAGGTCCTGGTGGTGCGACGCTCTTTTTACGCCACCATATAGACATTAACAACTACTTTGTGGTTGGTGGTGCTTATCTCAACATTGGTAACCCTAACATGAACTTAGGTACTTGGGGTAACATCATCGCTGTGGATGGTATCGAACAATGGGTTGGCAGTATCTACAGCTTAGGGTTTGCAGGGATTGACAACATTACCGATGCTGACGCGTTCACTGAGTATGTTAAAGGTGGAGGTAAGCATGGTAAGTTCAGTTGGAGTCTCTATCAACGCTTCACCACCGCTCCAAGGGCATTGGAATATGGTATTGGTATGTATCTAGACTATCAGTTCAGCAAACATGTTAAAGCGGGTCTCAAACTCGTGTGGTTAGAGTTCCAAATTCGTGCGGGTTACAACCCTGGAACTGGTTTCCTTGGGCCAAACGGTCAGCCGCTTAACTTGAATAATGGTTTGTTTGAATCTTCTGCATTCGCGCAAGGTCCTCAAGACATAGGTGGCATTAAAAAGAGTATTACCCAAGATAGAAGCCATTTGATGACACACATCAGTTATAGTTTCTAAGAGAGTTCTCCCCCTATCTCTTAGATATGCCTTTTTTGTATTTTTATTTTAATATCTTTGGGAGTTAGGGTTTTGGAAATTAAGAAATATTTTTCTTACTCTCTATTTTTTTTGCTTTTTTCTAGTCTTTTTTTATCCAAACTTCAAGCTTATAAATTCAACATGAGTATTGTTGGAAAGGTGAGCAGCTATACCAAGTTTGGCTTTAACAACCAAAGATACCAGCCTTCCAAAGACATTTATCCTACAGGTAGCTACACTTCTTTACTCGGCGAATTGAATTTGAGCATGGGTTTATACAAGGGTTTGAGGGCAGAAGTGGGGGCGATGATGGCAGCACTCCCCTATGACTCTACCGCTTATCAAGGCAACAATATCCCTAATGGCCAGCCTGGCTCTAGGACCGATCCTTTTGGGGCGGGTATCTTTTGGCAATATATTGGTTGGTATGCAGGGCATAGCGGTTTAAATGTGCAAAAACCTCGTTTAGCCATGGTGCATAACGCTTTTTTGAGCTACAACTACAAAAAAGACAAATTCAGTTTTGGCGTGAAAGGGGGGCGCTATGATGCTGAAGAGTATGATTGGTTCACTTCTTACACTCAAGGGGTTGAAGGCTTTGTCAAATACAAAGACACCAGGTTAAGGGTGATGTATTCAGACGCTAGGGCTTCAGCGTCAAGCGATTGGTTTTGGTATTTTGGGCGCTACTATACAAGCGGTAAGGCTCTAATGGTAGCTGATTTGAAATATGAAAAAGACAACCTAAAAATCAACCCTTATTTTTATGCGATCTTTCAAAGAATGTATGCGCCAGGCATTAATATCACTTATGACACCAACCCTAATTTCAACAATAAGGGCTTTCGTTTTGTAGGCACTTTCGTGGGTTTTTTCCCCATTTTTGCCACTCCAGCTAATCAAAATGATATTATCCTATTCCAACAAGTGCCGCTAGGAAAGAGCGGGCAAACTTATTTCTTCCGCACTCGTTTTTATTATAATAAGTGGCAATTTGGGGGTAGTGTCTATAAAAATATCGGTAACGCTAATGGTGATATAGGTATTTATGGGGATCCTTTGGGGTATAACATTTGGACGAATAGTATTTATGACGCAGAAATTAACAATATTGTTGGCGCTGATGTTATTAACGGGTTTTTATATGTAGGCTCACAATATAGAGGGTTTAGTTGGAAAATTTTAGGCCGTTGGACGGATAGCCCAAGGGCTGATGAAAGGAGTCTCGCGCTCTTTTTGAGTTATTTTTCTAATAAGTATAATACTAGAATGGATTTGAAACTAGAATATTATGGCAATATCACCAAAAAAGGCTATTGCATTGGGTATTGTGGCATGTATGTTCCAGTCGATCCTAACGGGCCTGGGACACAGCCTTTAACGCACAATGTGTATTCTGACAGGAGCCATATAATGTTTAACATTACTTATGGTTTTAGGATGTACTAGCATTTTATCCTTAATGGATATTTTTGATTAGCCTTTTTAAAATATTGAAAGGCTCTGCTCCAATCAAATATTAATACTCAAAAAGTTTTATTTAACTTTATTATTAAATATTTAATATACTAGAACAAAACACCACACTCCGCGCAGTTTTTCAACAAGCTAAACGAGTTTAAAGACGATGTTTTTACCACACCCAAAGCTAAAGAATACATTGACATAGCGAGCGGTTTTCACAAGCTTTTTAAAAACGACGCTAAGATCGCCGAAAGCCTAAAGCCAGCCATTACGAAAAACTTAAGCCAAGGTTTAGCGACCACTTTAAGCGGAGCGTTAAAATACCAATGGACTAAATTCACGCTAGGGACTTTATACCGCAACGCGCCCGATCGCATTTTAGGCGTGAAGTTACCCAAAGCCTTAAACGAAGCCACCGCAGGAGCGGCTTTAAAGTATCACATTAAAAGAGCGCTAGAGAGAAGCCACAGCATAAGCGAATTTAGTAAAAATTTAAACTTGAGCGCCAAAAACGCTAAATTTTCCAACAACACGCTTAAAATCATTGAAGAGCTTACTAACGGAATCAAGCAAGCCAGTGAAGAAATCAAAGAGAAAGCGTTTGATTTTTCTAATGAAAAACTCACTAACGAACAAATCAAAGAGATACTAAATAACGCAGAAATCCCTACAAGCGGGAGAGATGCGATCACTTTTGGAGTGAATAACCTAAACCCTGAAATGGTTGAATTTTTACACAAAAACAACAAAAAAATGATTATAGAAAAAGCCTCTAACAAAGAATTAGAACTTTTAAAAGACGCTAACTTTAAGCAAAACATAAGAGCGAGTTTAGATCATGATGCTATCGCTCACATACTCAAAAGGCATGGCGTTAATTCTGTTAATGTTAGAAATGGTGAAAGCCCTATCACTTACGAAGATATAGCTAATTATAGAGATATTGTTAATAACGCTGATGAAATTATTAGAGCCATAGGAAAAGGAAATAAAGAAAATATAACAGCGTTTAAACAAATCAACGGCTATGCGGTAGTGGTAGAGCAAGCGGTCAATAAGAAAAATGAATTAGTTTTAAAAACGATGTTCAAAAGTAACGGAGATTATAAGAATAATGATGTTTATAAAGAATTTTCAAGCACCTCACTCGACGCTAACGCGAAGGTGCCCCATGGGTTGAGTTCCCATAGTCATAGTGGTGCTACAGAAAATATTATATAAAAACCACTAAATAGTCAAGAGGTAAAAAATGAATTAATCTTAAAAATGATGCATCAATCAAAGCTTTAATACAAGACACCAAACCCTCTAAGGGGCAACCATAGGTTGAGTTCCTATAGCGATGTCTGTAAGAATGCTACCATAAAAACCCCAACAAAGCCAAATAACGGCTTAAATCTTTTCAAGGAGAACGCAAGGAGAATGAATGAAAAACAAAAAACGATGTTAAAGCAGAGATTGACAAGGCGGACATTATCCACTCTTTCATTCCGCAGGATAGCTGAAAATGCTAAAAAGCAATGAGTGGGCTACCATTGAAACTATAAAACAAAAGCTTTAATAAATCAAGGAAAAATCAAGGAAGTCAAGAAATGAAAACGAGCGAAAGCTATAACCAAATCCTAGAAAAAGCGAGAACGATAATGGATAAGGCCGAATGATTAAAGAGTGAGTGGGTTATTACAAGGTTTGAAAAAAAGTAGGAAATCTTAGAGAGCAAGCTAAGTTTATAGACCCTAGCTTAATTACAAAAGATGGAGAGCGTTTAGCTTCTTCTTTAAACTCTAATAACCCCAATCCTACCACAAAAGAATAAGCAAGGCAATAAACTACCCAAACCTACCCAGTCAGTATGAGAAAGATAAGCCTAAAAACCCCTTTAAAAATTCTGGCCTTGTTCTGATCAAATGCCAATAATTGAGTTTTTAAAAAATGATTTTTAAAACTCTATAAAAATGAAGTAAGCCTTTTTATGGTTTAGTTTAAAGCCCAATTGGTTTTAGTGAGATTTTCTCTGATTGAAAAAAGCTTGTCTTTGACTTCGTTACTGCTCAATTTCCTCACTTTATCAGAACTGTATTTCAAATCCTGGCTAAGAAGAGATAATCTGTTAGACAAATCGGCAATATCCACCCTTAGCCCCTCATCTCTGGCTAATTTGAGAGCAGGGATTAGATCCGTATCTTTTGAAAATATCAAAATCCTATCAGCTATTTTTTTAAAGGCTATCCTTTGAATGTCAAGACCCATGAGCATATCCACCTGCTTTTGCTCTAATAACGCCCTATAACTCCCATCAAACTCCACTCTTATTGCGTTTAACTTAGTCCTCCCTAACCTCAATTCCACTTGATCCAATGAAGCCAGATCGTGTTGGAAATTTTCCACATCGCTATAAATCTTCTCCCACTTAGTCGCTTCACTGCTTTGTAAGATTTCTTCAATGTCGCTGCTGGTGAAGATTTTCATTTCTGTTCCCGGATTTTTTTCATTTTGGAGAGTGTCGTTCCTTTTATCCCATAACGCATGTTCAAAATCAAAGGGTGGGGTGGTATAAAAGTAAATACGGCTGATCCATTCATCATCCAGTAAAAAAGCTCTGATAGTAACGATCACGTCTAAAGCGATATTATAATTAACGCATTTTGTTTGTTTAATATCGCGCCTGAAATTCTCCCAATCCACTAGTATGATTGTGTTTGCTTTCATTTATTGCTCCCTTATTTATACGCTAAATTTTTTAAAATTCTTAATGCAATCTTGTATTTTGCACCAACAAGAAACATGGATATAATAATAGCGTTTTTTAAACCTTGCAATTAAATAATAGGAATGATTGATGCGTATTTTAGGAATAGACCCAGGCAGCAGGAAATGCGGGTATGCTATCATTTCTCACACTTCTAACAAGCTTTCTTTAATCACGGCCGGGTTCATCAATATCACCACGACACGCTTGCAAGAACAAATCTTAGATTTGATAGAAGCTTTAGATTGTTTATTGGATCGTTACGAAGTTAATGAAGTGGCGATTGAAGATATTTTCTTTGGGTATAACCCAAAAAGCGTGATCAAGCTCGCGCAATTCAGGGGGGCGTTGTCCTTAAAGATTTTAGAAAGGATTGGTAATTTCAGCGAATACACGCCCTTGCAAGTCAAAAAAGCCCTAACTGGTAACGGGAAAGCCGCTAAAGAGCAAGTAGCCTTTATGGTCAAACGCTTGCTTAATATCACAAGCGAAATCAAGCCTTTGGATATTAGCGATGCGATAGCCGTTGCTATCACGCATGCGCAACGCTTAAAGCCCCACTAACTACCATTTGTAAGCCACTTCAAAACGCGCGTTAAAACCAGGCTCGGCGATCGCTCTTTTAATAGCGTCAGTGCCTGGCATATCCGGGCTCATAACATAGGGGCTTGTTTGATCCACATAAAATTTGTTGAAAACGTTATTAAACACGGCTGAAAGCAACAAACCCTTCCAGCGGCTTTTGGTTTTAGGACTCCAATTGATATAAAAATTACTCACGCCATAGCCTGGTTTATGCATATGCACTAACCCTAATTGGGATCCGCATTTGGCTAAATCGGTAGGGGTTTTGGGTTTCTCAGCCGTCCCATAATCAGGCAAGTAAATATCAAACCCGCAATAATCCAAACCGGTAACAAAGCGGCTAAGCCATGCAAGATTGATCCCTGTTTTGGGAATGGTGTAATCCAATTTGATGATAAAAACATTACCGGTGCTTGCGGCAAGCTCATAGCTATCCGCCATTAAATACCCCCTAGTGGTGGGCCAAGTGCGCGAGATCCCTACATTCAAACTCACGCCTTTATATCTAAAAGTCCCACCCACTTCATAGCCATAAATCCTAATCGCTTGATTTAAATTGGTTACAATCAAATTTTGCGCGTATTGGGAGATGAAATTATCCAAAGCCTGATAAAACGCCGCAGCCCTCCCGCTAAAATACTGGCTTGAATAATCAATATTAAATTCAGCGTTAGAGCCCACTTCAGGCTTGATATTTTTAGCGTATCGTAAATCGTTTTGGCGCATATACACGCCATCTCCTGGCATAACCCCCCTTGTAACTTGAGAATAAGTGATTTTTAAAGATAAAGGCTCAATGGGGCTTAGCACAAGAGCCGCGCTAGGGCTAAAGCCTTGAGTGTAGCGGTGGTTCCAGTCTTTATCATAAAGCGTGTAAGCATCCCACCTTACCCCGGCTCCAAAAGTGATGATTTTATGAGGCGAGTAATTCGCTTGCACATAGCCTCCATAAATATTCCCATTGGCTTTCCCTCTTTGGCATAGCGTAGGGTCATTGGGGTTATTATCCACAAGAGAGCAAGCGATTTGTTTTTGCCCTTTATCGTCAGTATAGACTTGATTAGGCCTGTATAATTCTGATTTGGGGATGCGAGCGTCAAAAACGCTTAAATTTTGGTAGTTGAATCCGTATTCAAAAAGGCTGTCTGTGGCTTCATCAATCACATGCGCGACTTTAAGGTTTAAGCCGGTGTTGTTTAAAAACAAATCCCTAGGCTGTGAGCTTGGTTTATCCACATCAGAAAAGCTTGGGGTGCAATACCCGCCTTCCACGCATGGGTAATTTTCTTTTTCCCATGCGCTCGCTAAAGAAGTGGGGAATTTAGCATAAACGCCATTAGGATCAAATAGGGGATCAAACTGAGCGTTTCTAATGCTTGTATAAAGGGTAAAATCTAATCGTGGGTCGCCAAAAGAATTTCCCGCTTCCCTTTTGTATTGTAAGGAAAGATTGTTAGCGCTATTAATAGAGTGATACATATATCTAGTGAAACTATCTAGCACATTAGGACACCCTTGAGCGCCATCAGGACTAAAAGGGGCTTCACAAGGATAGGCTAACCCTATAGCGTTACTCCTTAAAGGGCGTGTGGCGTTATCTCGTGTCATGTTCCAACTGAAAGTGAGCGTGTCTCTGTCGCTCAAATAGCCATTCATTTTAATCAAAGCGTTGTTTTGCTCGCTAGGAGTTCCTGGCTCTTTATCGGCTTGTGTGGGATGAAAAAGGTTTTTCATCGCTGTGGCACCGCTTCTATAATAGAAAATATTTTGGTGCGTGTAGTAAGCGATAATATCAAAATGCGCGCTTTGATAGGCCGATCTGAAAGTCTCTCGATCGCCAAAATTGGTATAAAAACTCACCGCCCCGCTCGCTGCATAACTGCGCCCTTTTGGGATAAAATCAGCCGCGCCTTTAGTCTCCATTTTAATCACTCCCGCAATCGCTCCTGGCCCCGCGCTCGCATTCGCCGCGCCTTTAGTAACTTCCACGCTTTTGAGCATGCCAGGGTCAATCACGGTGTTGCCTTGGTGGTGGTAGATATTGCCATTTTGCGCAGCCCCATCCACCGTAACCCTTAAAAGCCTGTCTTCAATGCCTCTCACATAGATTTTCTGCCCCATCACGCTCCCTCCGCCCACATTCACATCAGGGTTAGTCCTAAACAGGTCTTTGACTTCATTGCTTTGGCGTTGATCCAATTCTTTAGAAGTTACTTTAAACTCATTGTTGTAAGTGAAAATCCTTTTAGCTTGGGTGGTAACCTTATTTAAAGTGCGCTCCTCGCTATAGCAAGTCTCAGTGAGTAGGGGTAAACATAAAGCGTATCTAAGCTTTGGGTATGATCTTAAAAACATCCAACAACTCTCCTTAAATTTAAAAATTCAAAAAATAAAAATCAAAAAAAAAAAAAACAAAATCCGCTAAAACATTGAGATAGAATAGTATGATAATTATTATTAAAACTAGATTAAAAATAAAATTTTGTTTTTAATCTTTCTTATTTTCATTAATTGTTACGAATAGAAATACTTAAGGGGGTTTTTATTCTTAAAAAAAAAGATTTTTTAAGGAAATTGAATCTTGTTAGTCTTTGTATAACAAATTATGTAATAATCACCACAAGTAATTGGCTTAGTGTCATATTACGAAGATTTAAGATCAAATATAAGGAAAAAAGATGGTTAATAAGGATATGAAACAAACCACTGCTTTTGGCGCTCCCGTTTGGGATGACAACAATGTGATTACGGCCGGCCCTAGAGGTCCTGTTTTATTGCAAAGCACTTGGTTTTTGGAAAAGTTAGCGGCGTTTGACAGAGAAAGAATCCCTGAAAGGGTGGTGCATGCTAAAGGAAGTGGGGCTTATGGCACTTTCACCGTGACTAAAGACATCACTAAATACACTAAAGCGAAAATTTTCTCTAAAGTGGGCAAAAAAACCGAATGCTTTTTCAGATTTTCCACTGTGGCTGGTGAAAGAGGCAGTGCGGATGCGGTGAGAGACCCAAGAGGTTTTGCGATGAAGTATTACACTGAAGAAGGTAACTGGGATTTAGTAGGGAACAACACGCCTGTTTTCTTTATCCGTGATGCGATCAAATTCCCTGATTTCATCCACACTCAAAAACGAGATCCTCAAACCAATTTGCCTAACCATGACATGGTATGGGATTTTTGGAGTAATGTTCCTGAAAGCTTATACCAAGTAACATGGGTTATGAGCGATAGAGGGATCCCTAAATCTTTCCGCCATATGGATGGTTTTGGCAGCCACACTTTTAGTCTTATCAACGCTAAAGGCGAACGCTTTTGGGTGAAATTCCACTTTGAAACCATGCAAGGCGTTAAGCACTTGACTAACGAAGAAGCCGCAGAAATCAGAAAATACGATCCAGATTCCAATCAAAGGGATTTATTCAATGCGATCGCTAGAGGGGATTTCCCAAAATGGAAATTAAGCATTCAAGTGATGCCAGAAGAGGATGCTAAGAAGTATCGATTCCATCCGTTTGATGTAACTAAAATTTGGTATCTCCAAGATTATCCGTTGATGGAAGTGGGCATTGTAGAGTTGAATAAAAATCCTGAAAACTACTTCGCAGAAGTGGAGCAAGCGGCGTTCAGTCCGGCTAATGTCGTTCCTGGAATTGGCTATAGCCCTGATAGGATGTTACAAGGGCGCTTGTTCTCTTATGGAGACACACACCGCTACCGCTTAGGGGTTAATTACCCTCAAATACCGGTTAATAAACCAAGATGCCCGTTCCACTCTTCTAGCAGAGATGGTTACATGCAAAACGGGTATTACGGCTCTTTACAAAACTATACGCCTAGCTCGTTGCCTGGCTATAAAGAAGATAAGAGCGCGAGAGATCCTAAGTTCAACTTAGCTCATATTGAGAAAGAGTTTGAAGTGTGGAATTGGGATTACAGAGCTGAGGATAGCGATTACTACACCCAACCAGGTGATTACTACCGCTCATTGCCAGCTGATGAAAAAGAAAGGTTGCATGACACTATTGGAGAGTCTTTAGCTCATGTTACCCATAAGGAAATTGTGGATAAACAATTGGAGCATTTCAAGAAAGCTGACCCCAAATACGCTGAGGGAGTTAAAAAAGCTCTTGAAAAACACCAAAAAATGATGAAAGACATGCATGGAAAAGACATGCACCACACAAAAAAGAAAAAGTAACCCTTTTCTTTAAGCGTTCTTATTTTTTAGGGACGCTTTGTCTTTCAAAATTTAGGTTTTTGGATACTCATCAGTCCTTTGGTGGTGTGTCCTATTTTTTCATTCATTCAACGAATTTAAAAATTACAATAAAGAGTTATAGTTATGAAACGAAGGGATTTTATTAAAACGACTGCTTTAGGCGCTACAGGTGCTGTTTTAGGAGCACAGATTTTGCAGGCAGAAGAAAGCAAAGGGAGTGCTGCAAAATATAAAATAGAAGCTCAATACAGCATTGATTTTGATTCTGCAGAACACACTTCACTTTTCATTCCCATGCCGAGCGTTGTAGCGAGCAATGTGCATTTACAAGGCAATCATGCTAGCTATAAAAACATGCTCAATTTTGGAGTGCCTTATTTGCAAGTGGATTTTTTAAAAAGTGCTCAAAAAAAGCAAGTCCATTTGTCTTATGAGATCGCTAGCTATCAATTGAATGAGCGTTTGTTTGAAACGAGCGATTTTGTAGCAATGGGGCGTTATGAAAGAGACGATGCGAGCGTGGCTAACATTGCCAACCAGCTCAAGGGAACAACCCCTAAAGAAAGCGTTCGCAATTTTTATGCGTTCATCAAGCATGAGATGCCTAAAAGACAGAAGGCTTTAGAGGGTAAAGAAAATTTACCCAAGCGTGAGAGTTTGCCTTGGTTTGCAACCATTTCAAAAGAGAGCATGTTTGTGTCCTTATGCCATGCGTGTGGGATTAAAAGCGCTGAAGTGCAAGGCTTGAAACTGGGTCAAAACAGCGTGGTGAAAAACGCTTCTAGGGTAGAAGTGTATTTGAAAGATTCATTTCTAGCGTTTGATTTTCAAAATAATCACAAGGAAGTCTTTATCCCATTGAATCGCCATAAAGACATGCAGTTAGATTCTGCCTTATTGGCGACTTTTGGCGATGCTTTTGCCCTTGTGGATGGTAGGGATTTAGGCAATTACGAGAGCAAACTTTTTGAAAAAAGAGTGTCCTATACGATTGTCTAAAGGTATGAAATCTAGGAATATTCCTTGATAGCGGGCTTTCCTTTTTAGGGAGAGTTTGCAAAAAGGGTTTAAAGGGTTGTCTTTATGCGAGAATTTTTTAAGAAACTTGGCACAGAATACGCTTCTAAGCTGTTTTTGGTTTATTGGCTTAGATGGATGTTGAGCGCGTTGGTGATGCTACCTTTTATGGAGATTTTTTATTATTTCAATTTTCCGTTGTGGCTCAATCTTTTCTTGGGGCAAACCATTGGAGCGGTGATTTTTTTCAAGTTGGATAAGTTGATTTTTTCTAAAAAATGATTTTTACAAGCCTAAAAAGCCACTAAGTTTTTTCTTAAGCTTTTGTATTTTCCTAAGCTTTTTTGAGAAATTCAGATTTTAAAGACAAGCTCTGCCCTTCCACTTTACAATCCACATTGTGATCGCTATTGACAAGCTTGATATTTTTGATTTTGGTGCCTTTTTTAAGCACCAAAGATGAGCCTTTAACCTTTAAATCCTTAATGAGAATGACCGAGTCCCCATTTTGTAAAAGATTATTGTAGCAATCTTTAACGATCAATTCTTCATCATTAGCTTCATTTTCATTCCACTCATACAAACAACTAGAGCAAACCAGTTGTGCGCCATCATGGTAGGTGTAAGCGTCGTTGCATTTAGGGCATGGGGGTAAATCTTGCATGATAATCGTCCTTATTGTGGTATTAGGTTGATGATATTACCTAAATCAAGGTTATAAAACGCTTTATTTTGATAAGTATCAACCCCCTAAGATCGCATGACGAAAAATTACCGCCTGCTTAGTGCAAGCTATTTAATTTTTTAAAAAATTCTTTTAGCTTTTTTTAATGTTATCAATTTAAGTTTTTCTCGTTGGTATTCAAAAATCTCTTTTTAAAAATAGGTTACTAAATGTTACTAATAAGTTAAAATTCATTAAAATAATCATAATGATTAAAGATTTTAACCGCTATTATAGAAAAATAACGAGAGGGTTTGTAAAAACTCTCATTAAAAACAAGGAGCAAAAAAGATGAAAAAAGCGGGCTTTCTTTTTTTAGCGGTGGTAGCTATCGCTGTTATGAGTTTAAACGCTAAAGATCCAAATGTGTTGCGTAAGATTGTTTTTGAGAAATGTTTGCCCAATTATGAAAAAAATCAGAATCCTTCGCCATGCATAGAAGTCAAACCCGATGCCGGCTATGTGGTTTTAAAAGATATTAACGGCCCGTTGCAATATTTGTTGATGCCAACAACTCACATTAGCGGTATTGAAAGCCCTTTGTTGCTTGATTCTTCTACGCCTAACTTTTTTTATTTATCCTGGCAAGCGCGTGATTTTATGAGTAAAAAATACGGCAAACCCATTCCTGATAGCGCAATCTCTTTGACGATCAACTCTAAAAAAGGGCGATCGCAAAACCATTTTCACATCCATATCTCGTGCATTAGCCTTGATGCGCGCAAACAGCTGGACAATAATCTAAAAAAAATCAACAGCCGTTGGTCGCCATTATCAGGGGGCTTGAACGGGCATAAATATCTGGCGCGTCGGGTAACAGAGAGCGAATTGGCACAAAAAAGCCCGTTTGTCATGCTTAATAAAGAAGTGCCTAATGTGCACAAACGCATGGGGGACTATGGCTTAGCGGTGGTGCAACAGAGCGATAACTCCTTTGTCTTGTTAGCGACGCAATTTAACCCATTGACTTTAAATCGCGCTTCAGCCGAAGAGATTCAAGATCATGAATGCGCGATTTTGCACTAAAGCGAGTTAAGTTTTAAATTTGAGCGATAACCTTTAAAAATCGTATAGGGGTAGTGTTACAAAACTCCCTATCCCCTTATGAATTTGACCGATCTTTTTGATTAACAAACCTTTAAAATCCGCAACCAATCATTCTAAAAAGCTATTTAGGAACAACTTTTGCTTTATTTAGCATAGATTGAATTTCTTTAAATTAAAGGATAACCATGCTTAGGTCTTTATGGTCTGGTGTCAATGGGATGCAAGCCCACCAAATCGCTTTGGATATTGAGAGTAACAATATTGCGAATGTGAATACCACTGGGTTTAAATATTCTAGGGCTTCTTTTGTGGATATGCTCTCTCAAGTCAAACTCATCGCTACCGCGCCCTATAAAAACGGATTAGCAGGGCAGAATGACTTTTCCGTAGGGCTTGGGGTAGGCGTGGATGCGACGACTAAAATCTTTTCACAAGGCAATATCCAAAACACAGATGTCAAAACCGATCTAGCGATTCAAGGCGATGGCTTTTTTATCATTAGCCCTGATAGGGGGATCACTCGCAATTTCACTAGAGATGGGGAGTTTCTTTTTGACTCGCAAGGGAGTTTGGTTACCACCGGCGGGCTTGTGGTGCAAGGGTGGGTGAGAAACGGGAGCGATACCGGCAATAAAGGGAGCGATACGGACGCTTTAAAAGTGGATAACACCGGTCCTTTAGAAAACATTAGGATTGATCCTGGAATGGTGATGCCAGCCAGAGCGAGTAACCGCATTTCTATGAGGGCGAATTTAAACGCCGGAAGGCATGCCGATCAAACAGCAGCGATATTTGCTTTGGATTCTTCAGCCAAAACCCCTTCAGATGGCATTAATCCGGTGTATGATTCAGGCACGAATTTAGCTCAAGTCGCCGAAGACATGGGATCTTTATACAATGAAGATGGCGACGCTCTTTTATTGAATGAAAACCAAGGGATTTGGGTGAGCTATAAAAGCGCGAAAATGGTCAAAGACATCCTCCCTTCTGCAGAAAACAGCACGCTTGAGTTGAATGGGGTTAAGATTTCTTTCACAAACGATTCAGCGGTGAGCCGGACTTCAAGCTTAGTAGCAGCGAAAAATGCGATCAATGCGGTCAAAAGCCAAACGGGCATTGAAGCTTATTTGGACGGCAAGCAATTGCGTTTGGAAAACACCAATGAATTAGATGGCGATGAAAAGCTTAAAAATATTGTGGTTACTCAAGCCGGGACCGGAGCGTTCGCTAACTTTTTAGACGGCGATAAAGATGTAACGGCTTTCAAATACAGCTACACACATTCTATTAGCCCTAATGCGGATATTGGGCAGTTTAGGACCACTGAAGACTTGCGCGCATTAATCCAGCATGACGCTAATATCGTTAAAGATCCTAGCTTAGCGGACAATTACCAGGACTCAGCGGCTTCTATAGGGGTTACAATCAACCAATACGGCATGTTTGAAATCAATAATAAAGACAATAAAAATGTCATTAAAGAAAATCTTAATATCTTTGTGAGCGGGTATTCTTCAGACAGCGTAACGAACAATGTTTTGTTTAAAAACGCGATGAAAGGGCTTAATACCGCTTCTTTAATTGAAGGGGGAGCGTCAGCGAGCAGTTCTAAATTCACCCACGCTACCCATGCGACAAGCATTGATGTGATAGACAGTTTAGGCACCAAACACGCCATGCGCATTGAGTTTTATAGGAGTGGGGGAGCGGAATGGAATTTTAGGGTGATCGTGCCTGAGCCTGGGGAATTAGTAGGGGGGTCAGCGGCTAGGCCTAATGTGTTTGAGGGAGGCCGTTTGCATTTTAATAACGACGGATCGCTTGCAGGCATGAACCCGCCTCTTTTGCAATTTGATCCTAAAAATGGTGCTGATGCCCCCCAACGCATCAATTTAGCCTTTGGTTCCTCAGGGAGTTTTGATGGGCTAACAAGCGTGGATAAGATTTCTGAAACTTATGCGATTGAGCAAAACGGCTATCAAGCGGGCGATTTGATGGATGTTCGTTTTGATTCAGACGGGGTGCTTTTAGGAGCGTTCAGTAATGGCAGGACTTTAGCGCTCGCTCAAGTGGCTTTAGCGAATTTCGCTAACGATGCGGGCTTACAGGCTTTGGGAGGGAATGTCTTTTCTCAAACCGGAAACTCAGGGCAAGCCTTAATCGGTGCGGCTAATACGGGGCGCAGGGGTTCAATTTCAGGATCTAAACTGGAGTCTAGTAATGTGGATTTGAGCCGGAGTTTAACGAATTTGATTGTGGTTCAAAGGGGGTTTCAAGCGAACTCTAAAGCGGTAACCACATCCGATCAAATCCTTAACACCCTATTGAATCTTAAGCAATAAACTAAAAGATTACTCTAATACAATATAATAGGGGCTAATTTAAAGATTAAGGTTTAGTATGCATGAATACTCGGTCGTTTCTTCTTTAATCGCTCTTTGCGAAGAGCATGCGAAGAAAAATCAAGCCCATAAGATTGAAAGAGTGGTGGTCGGTATTGGCGAAAGAAGCGCTATGGATAAGAGCTTGTTTGTGAGCGCGTTTGAGACTTTTAGAGAAGAATCTTTGGTGTGTAAAGACGCTATTTTAGACATTGTAGATGAAAAGGTTGAATTAGAATGCAAGGATTGTTCGCATGTTTTTAAGCCTAACGCGCTAGATTATGGGGTGTGTGAGAAATGCCACAGCAAGAATGTCATTATCACTCAAGGCAATGAAATGCGTTTGTTGTCTTTAGAAATGTTAGCGGAATAAAAACCCATGCAAGAAGAATTGAACGCTTACCAGCAAGAAATTAAAGATACTAGAGAAGTTTTAAAAAAAATCCGTTTGGAATTGAAGAAAGTCCAAGAAATCTTGCGTAAGAAAAAAAGCGCCTTAAAAGGTTTGAAGCAAGAAATCTATCAAAAAAAATCAGAAAAAGAAAATTCCCGCTCAAACAAAGAAACACAAAACACAGGAGAAGAATGGATTTTCCCTAAAGCCCTTGAAGAAGTGGAGGTTTTCACTAGTGATAATCAGGTTATCATGGCAAAACCAAGCAAGCGCGTGTTTGGTGAAGGGCTTTACTTGCAATACCGCAGCGTTTTGCGCGAAAACAGGCTTTTAAAAAACCATCTCTCTAAAAAAGATTTTGAAAATTCGTTGCTTAAAATTGAACTGAGGGATTTGCATAAAGAAATCAAGCTCTATCAAGTCCAAAACCTTTTGAAAGACAAATAATGCCCACGATTTTAGTGAGTGCTTTAGAAGCGAGCTCTAATATTCATTTAGAGGAATTACGGCACAATTTGCCCAAAGATTATCGTTTTATTGGGGTGTTTGAAGGGAAAAACGCGCTCTATAGCCCTAGGGAATTTTCTGTCATGGGTTTTAGAGACGTGATAGGCCGTTTAGGGTTTTTACTCAAAGCCCATAAAGAAATGGTCCAATTAGCCAAACAAGCGGATATGGTGCTTTTAATGGATTCTTCTTCTTTCAATATCCCCCTAGCCAAAAAAATCAAAAAACAAGATCCGCATAAAAAAATCATGTATTATATTTTACCGCAAGTTTGGGCATGGAAAAAATGGCGCGCTAAAAGTCTTGAAAAATACTGCGATTTTTTGGGAGCGATTTTGCCTTTTGAAGTGAGTTATTACCAAAAAAAAGCCCAATATGTAGGACACCCTTTATTAGATGAAATTAAATATTATAAAAAAGATATTAAAGGCGAAACTCTAGTGTTTATGCCAGGAAGCCGAAAAAGCGAAATCGCTAAAATGTTCCCTTTATTTGTCAAAGTAGCTCAAATTTTAGAACAAAACGAAGGGTTTAAAAGGCGTGTGTTAGTGGTGCCGAGTTTCTTTAAGGGGTTGGATTTGAAAGCTCTTTATGGAGAAGACATTCAATTATTTGAAATTTCTTATGATGCGCATAAAAGTTTGTTTGAAGCGGAGTTTGCGTTCATTTGCAGCGGCACAGCGACTTTAGAGGCCTCTTTGATTGGCACGCCTTTTGTGTTAGCGTATAGGGCTAAAACGATGGATTTTTTGATCGCTAGAATGTTGGTCAATTTGCATTATATAGGACTCGCTAATATTTTTTATAACGCCTTAAATGATGAAACTCCAGGGCTTGGGGAGAGTCAATTGCATCCGGAATTGATCCAGCATTTTTTGAGCGTAGAGGGTTTGTTAAAAGCGTATGAAGAAATGGACAGAGAGCGCTATTTTAAAGAAAGTTTGAGATTAAGGGAATATTTAGCCAGTGGGAGTGCGAGAAAAATCGCTAATGAAATGGCTTTTTTGCTGAATTTAACTTAATTTTTACTATAATCTCTACTGAATAAGCTTAGGAGATTAAATGAATAAAGAACCTATGAGTATGCATGGATACAATAAGATTTGTGCGGAATTGAAGCAATTAAAAGAGGTGGAACGGCCTAATATTGTGAAAGAAATTGATATTGCTAGAGGGCATGGTGATTTGAAAGAAAACGCTGAATACCATGCCGCTAAAGAAAAACAACGCTTCATTGAAGCGAGAATCGTGGATTTAAGCGAAATTGTCGCTAACGCTCAAGTGATTGATCCGAGCGTTTTAGCCCATAATAAAGTGAGTTTTGGGAGCACGATTAAAATCCTTAATTTAGACAACGATAAAGAGTTTTCTTACACGATAGTAGGGAGCGTGGAGAGCGATCCGGCTAAAGGGTTGATCTCTTTTGGTTCGCCGATCGCTAAGAGTTTGATCGGTAAGAGCAAGGGCGATGCGGTGAGCATTCAATTGCCCAATGGCGAGAGCGATTTTGAAATTTTAGACATTTACTATAAAGAGATTTGTTTTGATGAAAATTAAAATCCAAAAAATCCACCCAAACGCCCTTATCCCTGAATACCAAACCGAGGGTTCTTCAGGCTTTGATTTGCATGCGGTAGAAGAAGTAACGATCAAACCTCATAGCGTGGGGTTGGTGAAAATAGGGATTTGTTTGTCTTTAGAAGTGGGGTATGAATTGCAAGTGCGCACCCGTAGCGGTTTGGCTTTGAATCATCAGGTGATGGTGTTAAATTCTCCTGGCACGGTGGATAATGATTATAGGGGCGAAATTAAGGTCATCTTAGCGAATTTGAGCGATAAAGATTTTAAAGTTCAAGTAGGGGATAGGATCGCTCAAGGGGTGGTTCAAAAAACTTATAAAGCCGAATTTATAGAATGCGAACAATTAGATGAAACTTCAAGGGGTAGCGGGGGGTTTGGCAGCACAGGAGTGAGCAAGGCATGAATATTAAGGAAAATTTAGAGCAAGTTAAAAACGAATTCAAAAGCGATGAAAAGCTTTTAGAGGGGGCGTTTAGATTAGAAAAGTTTTTCAAACGCTACAAGTGGGTGTTGTTGTTTATCGTGGTGGCTTTTATCGCTTATTTAGGGGATACAAAATTACAAGATTATAAGCACGAGCAAACCAGAGAGCGGATCACTCAAATTTATAATGAAGTGCTAGAGAGTCCTAATAATATAGCCTTGCAAAAAAGATTGAAAGAAGTCGCCCCAGAGCTGTATGACTTGTATCAGTTCGCCAGAGCGAGTGAAAGAAACGATGCAAACGAGTTTAAAAAACTTTCGCAATCTTCTAATGAAATCGTTAAAACTTTTGCACAATATTCTTACGCATCGCTCTCTAGAGATAAAAACCTACTTGAAAAAAGCCCCATTCTTAAAGAAATGAGCGCTTTACAAGAAGTGAACTTGTTGTATGAAGAAAATTCTAAAGACGCAATCAAAAAAGCGCATCAAAGTTTATCCACTATCCCTCTAAGTTCTTCACTCTATGCTATAATCTCTGTTTCAAAACACTATGGAATGTTAGAAGATATTCAGCAAAACCTTTCCAAACCAACTAATCTAAAAAAAGAAACTATTCAAGGAACGCATTGATTTGATGAATAAACCATTTTTAATCTTACTCATAGCCCTAATTGTCTTTAGCGGCTGTAACATGAGGAAATATTTCAAACCCGCTAAACACCAGGTTAAAGGCGAAGCGTATTTCCCTAACCATTTGCAAGAAAGTATCGTCTCGTCTAATCGTTATGGAGCCATTTTGAAAAATGGAGCGGTTATAGGCGATAAAGGTTTAACGCAGCTAAGAATCGGTAAGAATTTCAATTATGAAAGCAGTTTTTTAAATGAGAGTCAAGGGTTTTTCATCCTTGCGCAAGATTGTTTGAACAAGATTGATAAAAAAACAAGCAAAAGCAAGGCGGCTAAGACTGAAGAAACGGAATTGAAATTAAAGGGCGTTGAAGCGGAAGTCCAAGATAAAATCTGTCATCAAGTGGAATTGATTAGCAATAACCCTAACGCCAGCCAACAATCTATTGTTATTCCTTTGGAGACTTTTGCCTTGAGCGCAAGCGTTAAAGGGAATCTTTTAGCGGTGGTGTTAGCGGACAATTCAGCGAATTTATACGACATCACTTCTCAAAAATTGCTTTTTAGTGAGAAAGGTTCCCCAAGCACCACGATCAATTCTTTAATGGCGATGCCTATTTTTATGGATACGGTCGTGGTGTTCCCCATGCTAGATGGGCGCTTGTTGGTCGTGGATTATGTGCATGGAAACCCTACGCCTATTAGAAACATTGTTATCAGCAGCGATAAGTTTTTTAACAATATCACCTACCTTATTGTAGATGGCAATAACATGATCGCTTCTACAGGGAAAAGGATACTCTCAGTCGTGAGCGGTCAAGAGTTCAACTATGATGGGGATATTGTGGATTTGCTCTATGATAAGGGGACTTTATATGTGCTGACTTTAGACGGGCAGATTTTGCAAATGGATAAGAGTTTGAGGGAATTAAACAGCGTGAAACTGCCCTTTGCTTCGCTCAATACCATTGTATTAAACCATAATAAATTGTATTCTTTAGAAAAGCGTGGGTATGTGATAGAGGTGGATTTGAATGATTTTGATTCGTATAATGTCTATAAAACGCCAACTATAGGCAGTTTTAAGTTTTTTTCATCCAATCGTTTGGATAAAGGGGTGTTTTATGACAAAAATCGGGTGTATTATGATCGCTACTATTTAGATTATAATGATTTTAAACCAAAACTTTATCCCGTTGTGGAAAAATCGGCATCTAAAAAATCTCAAAAAGGTGAAAAAGGGAACGCTCCTATTTATTTGCAAGAAAGGCATAAAGCTAAAGAAAAGCCTTTAGAAGAAAACAAAGTTAAGCCAAGAAATAGCGGGTTTGAAGAAGAAGAGATTAAAACCAGAAGGCCTGAGCCTATTAGGGATCAAAATAACGCCACCCAACAAGGCGAAACAAAAAATAATGGAAGTAAAAACGCTCCTGCTTCAAAAGAGAGTAACGAAAAAGGTGCAGAAAACGCTCCTGCTTCAAAAGAGAGTGCCGCTAAAAAAGAAGCGCCAAAACCAAGCTCTAAAGAAGAAAAACGCCGCTTGAAAGAAGAAAAGAAAAAAGCCAAAGCCGAACAAAGAGCGAGAGAATTTGAACAAAGAGCGAGAGAGCATCAAGAAAGAGATGAAAAAGAGCTTGAAGAAAGAAGAAAAGCTTTAGAAATGAATAAGAAGTAGGCCTATGCCAGCTAGGCAATCTTTTAAAGATTTGAAAAACCTGGTTTTATGCGATATAGGCAATACGCGCATCCATTTCGTGCAAAATTATCAGCTCTTTTCAAGCGCTAAAGAAGATTTAAAGCGTTTGGGTATTCAAAAGGAAATTTTTTACATTAGCGTGAATGAAGAAAATGAAAAAGCCCTTTTGGATTGTTACCCTAACGCTAAAAATATTGCAGGGTTTTTTCATTTAGAAACCGACTATATAGGGCTTGGGATAGACCGGCAAATGGCGTGTTTAGCGGTGGCTAATGGGGTTATAGTGGATGCGGGGAGCGCGATTACGATAGATTTAGTCAAAGAGGGCAAGCATTTAGGAGGGTGTATTTTACCCGGTTTAGCCCAATATATTCATGCGTATAAAAAAAGCGCTAAAATTTTAGAGCAACCTTTCAAAGCCTTAGATTCTTTAGAAGTTTTACCTAAAAACACTAGAGACGCTGTGAATTACGGCATGATTTTGAGCGTCATTTCTTGTATCCAGCATTTAGCCAAAAACCAAAAAATCTATCTTTGTGGGGGCGATGCGAAGTATTTGAGCGCGTTTTTACCCCATTCTGTTTGCAAGGAGAGTTTGGTTTTTGACGGGATGGAGATCGCTCTTAAAAAAGCAGGGATACTAGAATGCAAATGATGCAGAATTTGAGTTTTTTGGGCATGTTTTTAGCCGCTTTGAGCATGTCTTTAGGGCATTGTGTGGGCATGTGTGGGGGGATTGTGAGCGCGTTCAGTCAAATAAGATTTTCTAAAATTACAAGCTTTTCTTACCAGCTCACTTGCCATGCCCTTTATAATGTAGGGAGGATCAGCACCTACATGCTCTTAGGGGCTATAACGGCAGGTTTAGGGCATAGTCTTAGCGTGGGCATGGGTTTTAGGGGTGTTTTATTGATGAGCATGGGAGTTGTTTTAATCCTTTTAGCGCTCTTGGGAGCTAAAGCGGAAAAATTAAGCTTTCAAATCCCTTTCATCTCTTTTTTGATGAAAAAAACCTTGCAATCTCAAAACATTCTGGGGCTGTATTTCTTGGGCGTGCTGAACGGGTTTTTACCTTGCATGATGGTGTATTCGTTTTTAGCGAGCGTGATTCTCAGTCATAGCGCGTTTATGGGAGCGATGCTAGGCCTTTCTTTTGGGCTTGGCACCAGCGTGCCGTTGTTTTTAATGGGGATTTTTTTAAGCAAGATTTCCATTTCTTACAGGAAATTTTTCAATCTTTTGTCTAAAGGCTTAATGGGGGTTTTTGGGCTTTATGTCCTTTATATGGGGATCATGCTCATTAGCCACAAAACACCCCATGCAATGCATTACCAAAGCGATATGATGCACCATCAAAACAACGCCACACCGCACCAAGAAAGCCACCATGACCACTAACAAAGCCCTTTTTTTGGACAGAGACGGCATTATCAATATTGATAAAGGCTATGTGAGTCAAAAAGAAGATTTTGAGTTTCAAAAAGGGATTTTTGAATTGCTAAAGCATGCGAAATCTTTAGGCTACAAACTGCTTTTAATCACTAACCAATCCGGGATCAACCGAGGCTATTACACCCTTAAAGATTTTGAAAACCTCACCGAATACCTCCAAGAAAGCTTGCTTAAAGAATTAGGTTTTAATTTGGATGGTATTTATTTTTGCAGGCACGCCCCAGAAGAAAATTGCGCTTGCAGAAAGCCAAAACCCTCTTTGATTTTACAAGCTGCTAAAGAGCATCAAATTTGCTTGGATCAATCTTTTATGATAGGCGATAAGGAGAGCGACATGTTAGCCGGCTTGAACGCTAAAGTTAAAAATAACCTTTTATTGACCACAAATTTTTTAAAAACTTCTCATTCTTGGATACAATGTAAAGATCTTAAAGAGATGATAGATCTAATCAAATAAGGATAAGAATGCGTTATATTGATGATGGATTAGAAAATCAAACGATTTTAATCACCGGTGGGGCTGGCTTTGTAGGCAGTAATTTGGCCTTTTATTTTCAAGAGAACCACCCTAAAGCTAAAGTAGTGGTTTTGGATAAATTCCGCAGTAACACGCTCTCTAGTAATAACCGCCCGAGTTCTTTAGGGCATTTTAAGAATTTAATCGGTTTTAAGGGTGAAGTGATTGTAGCTGATATTAACAACCCCTTAGATTTAAGGCATTTAGAAAAATTGCATTTTGATTATTTGTTCCACCAAGCGGCTGTTTCTGATACGACCATGCTGGATCAAGAATTAGTGATGAAAACCAATTATCAGGCTTTTTTAAACCTTTTAGAAATCGCTCGCTCAAAAAAGGCTAAAGTGATTTACGCTTCTTCAGCGGGCGTTTATGGCAACACCAAAGCCCCCAATGTGGTGGGCAAAAACGAAAGCCCTGAAAACGTTTATGGCTTTTCCAAGCTTTGCATGGATGAATTTGTTCTTTCGCATTCAAGCGATAATATTCAAGTGGGCTTAAGGTATTTCAATGTCTATGGGCCTAGGGAATTTTATAAAGAAAAAACCGCTTCTATGGTTTTGCAGCTTGCTTTAGGTGCGATGGCGTTTAAGGAAGTCAAGCTTTTTGAATTTGGCGAGCAATTAAGGGATTTTGTCTATATTGAAGATGTGATCCAAGCGAACGTGAAAGCGATGAAGGCTCAAAAAAGCGGGGTTTATAATGTGGGTTATTCCCAAGCCAGAAGTTATAATGAAATCGTTAGCATTTTAAAAGAGCATTTAGGGGATTTTAAAGTGAGTTATATTAAAAACCCTTACGCTTTTTTCCAAAAGCACACCCAAGCACACATTGAGCCTACTATTTTGGATTTAGATTACACCCCTTTATACGATTTAGAAAGCGGCATTAAAGATTATTTGCCCCATATCCATGCGATTTTTAAAGGACAGCACGCATGAAAAAAATCCTAGTCGTAGGCGATCTGATCGCTGATTATTATTTGTGGGGGAAGAGCGAACGCCTTTCGCCTGAAGCCCCTGTGCCTGTTTTAGAAGTCAAAAAAGAGAGCAAGAATTTAGGCGGAGCGGCCAATGTGGCTAATAATCTTATCTCTTTAAAAGCTAAAGTCTTTTTATGTGGGGTAGTGGGCGATGATTTAGAAGGCAAGCATTTCATTAGCGCTTTAAAAACAAGAGGGATTGACGCTTCAGGTATTTTGATAGATAAAACCCGTTGCACCACGCTTAAAACGCGCATCATCGCGCAAAACCAGCAAATCGCGCGCGTGGATAAGGAAATCAAAGACCCCTTAAGTGCTGATTTAAGAAAAAGACTTTTAGATTTTTTCACAGAAAAGATCCAAGAAATAGATGGCGTTATCCTTTCAGATTACAATAAGGGCGTGTTGGATTTTGAACTCACTCAAACAATGATCGCTCTAGCCAACCAACACCACAAGCTCATTTTATGCGACCCTAAAGGAAAGGATTATAACAAATATTCTTATGCGAGTTTGATCACGCCTAATCGCGCTGAATTAGAGCAAGCGCTCCATTTGAAGTTAGATAGCCATGCGAATTTATCAAAAGCGCTCCAAATCTTAAAAGAAACTTATCAAATCGCCATGCCTTTAGTCACTTTGAGCGAACAGGGCATCGCTTTTTTAGAAAAAGGCGAGTTAGTCAATTGCCCCACTATCGCTAAAGAAGTTTATGATGTCACGGGAGCTGGCGATACGGTGATAGCGTCTTTAACGCTTTCTTTATTAGAATCAAAGAGCCTGAAAGATGCTTGCGAGTTTGCCAATGCGGCTGCGGCGGTGGTGGTGGGTAAAATGGGGAGCGCGTCAGCGAGTTTAGAAGAAATCGCTTTGATCTTGAACCAAACGCACCCTAAAATCCTCCCTTTAGAAAAGCTGTTAGAAACTTTAGAACATAACCAGCAAAAAATCGTTTTCACCAATGGCTGTTTTGACCTCCTCCATAAAGGGCATGCGAGTTATTTGCAAAAGGCTAAAGCTTTGGGGGATATTCTTGTTGTGGGGTTAAATAGCGACGCTTCCGTTAAAAGGCTCAAGGGGGATAAACGCCCCATAGTGAGCGAAAAAGACAGAGCGTTTCTTTTAGCGAGTCTGTCTTGCGTGGATTATGTCGTGGTGTTTGAAGAAGACACGCCCATCAAATTAATTCAAGCCCTAAAGCCTGATATTTTAGTCAAGGGAGCGGACTATCTCAATAAAGAAGTCATAGGGAGCGAGTTTGCTAAAGAAACCCGCTTGATGGAGTTTGGAGAAGGTTATTCCACAAGCGCTATCATAGAAAAAATTAAAAGGACATGCAATGATTGATGGTTTAATTAAAAAAGAATTTTTAGCCCATAAGGAAGCGTTAGAAAAAAGTTTAGAGGGTTTGCAAGAAGCGTTAAAACAAAGCGTTCATCTTTTGACAGAAACTTTAGAAAATCAAGGGAAAATCCTTATTTGCGGTAACGGGGGGAGCGCGAGCGACGCGCAGCATTTTGCCGCTGAATTGACCGGGCGCTATAAATTAGAAAGGAAAGGCTTGAGTGCGATAAGTTTAAGCACGGATACCTCAGCTCTCACCGCCATTGCGAACGATTATGGTTATGAAGAAGTGTTTGCCAGACAAGTGGAAGCACTAGGGGTAAAAAACGATGTTTTGATAGGGATTTCTACAAGCGGTAATTCCAAAAATGTCCTAAAAGCTTATGAAAAAGCCAAAGATTTAGGGGTAAAAACGCTTAGTTTAGCGGGGCATGATGGGGGGAAAATGAAGCCTTTAAGCGATATGGCTTTGATTGTCCCTAGCGATGATACCCCACGAATCCAAGAAATGCACATTCTTATGATCCACATCTTATGCGATTGCATTGAAAGGCATTTCGCTCATAAAAATTAGCCCTAAAGGCTATGTGCTTGAATTTAAAAAAATGATCCCACAAAATGCAGTGAAATCAAAGAAAGGATCAAAAAATAACAAAAAACCCAAGTCAGAGCAAATCGTTTGAAAAACAGATTGAAGACCATTTTTTCTGCCTTTGCTTTCGTTCCAACGATCTTTTTTAGATGGCGTCCCCATTGAAAATTGAATTTTTCACAATCACATAATCCACTTTTCGAATCGCTTCAAGGTCTCTCCCGCCTGCATAGGAGATTGAAGATTGCAAATCTTGATGCATTTCAATCAGCGTGTCTTTTAACGAGCCTTTATGTTGAATCCAAATTTTCTTGCCTTCAATATTTTTCTTTTCACCTTTTTGGAACTCTGATGCCGAACCGAAATATTCCTTATATGCGATACCATTTTCTATTTTTGTCTCTCCAGATGATTCTTCATGCCCTGCAAAAAGCGAGCCAATCATCACCATTGTCGCGCCAAAGCGTATGGATTTTGCAATATCGCCATGCGTGCGAATGCCGCCATCTGCAATAATGGGCTTTCTTGCTGCTTTAGCACACCACCTAAGAGCCGCTAGTTGCCAACCACCCGTGCCAAAGCCTGTTTTGATTTTAGTGATACACACTTTCCCAGGCCCGATGCCAACTTTCGTAGCGTCAGCACCGGCGTTCTCTAATTCACGGACTGCTTCTGGCGTGCCAACATTCCCGGCAATCACAAAAGTTTCTGGCAAACGCGTTTTGATGCGTTGGATCATTTCAATGACAGAATTTGAATGGCCATGCGCAATATCGATCGTGATGTAGTCTGGTGCTAATCCTTGCTTGGCTAACTCTTCTATCAAAAGATATTCTTCCTTTTTCACCCCAACGCTGATCGAACTAATTAATTGGCGTTCTTTCATTTTTTTGACAAACGGGATTCTTGCCGATCCGTTAAAGCGGTGCATGATGTAGAAATAGCCATTTTCTGCTAGAAATTCTGCGATCGATTCGTTGATGATTGTTTGCATGTTGGCCGGGACTATGGGCATTTTAAATGCGTGTTTGCCTAGAATAACGGTCGTATCGCACTCTGAACGGCTATTCACAATGCATTTATTAGGAATGAGTTGGACATCTTCGTAATCAAATACTTTCAATGACTTGATCCTTTTTTGCTTTAAAAACATTATTTTTACCTTAAATTGAATAAAAAATCAAGAGGAAATGATATAGGCTCGATCAAATTTTGGGCGTCAAAGGCCTTATGAATAACCATAATAAGCAAGGGTTACAATATTGCAAAGAAAACGCTACAATAAACTTTCTCTAATCACAAAAAATAAGGAAATCATAAGATGCTACAAACCATCAACTTAACGCAACGCTATGCGACTAAAAAATTGTTTGAGAATGTGAATATCAAGCTGGATAAAAACAAACGCTACGGGCTGATTGGGGCTAATGGCGCAGGAAAGTCCACTTTTTTAAAGATTTTAAGCAAGAGCATTGATTGTAGCAGTGGGGAAGTCATTATCACGAGCGGGATGAGAATGGGGGTTTTAGGGCAGGATCAATACGCTTTTGAAGATTTGAGCCTTAAAGATGCGGTTTTGATAGGCAATAAGCGTTTGTATGACGCTATCAAAGAAAAAGAGCGCTTATACACCGAAGGCGATTTGAGCGATGATAAAGTGAATGCGAGATTAGGGGAGTTAGAAACCATTTGCGTGGAAGAAGATCCCATGTATGAATGCGAAGTGGTGATTGAAAAAATCCTAGAAGATTTAGGCATTCCTAGTTCTAAACACAACGATTTGATGAAAACCTTGCCAAGCAGCGATAAATTTAAAATCCTTCTCGCTCAAGTTTTATTCCCTAAACCGGATATTTTGCTTTTAGATGAGCCGACTAACAACCTGGATTTAAACGCCATTGAATGGCTAGAAAACAACCTCAAACGCCATGAAGGCACGATGGTAGTCATCAGCCATGACAGGCATTTTTTAAATGCGGTATGCACGCACATTTTGGATTTGGATTTCCACAGCGTGCGCGAATTCAGCGGGAATTATGACGATTGGTATATCGCTTCCACTCTGATCGCTAAACAGCAAGAGGCCGAACGCAATAAAAAACTCAAAGAAAAAGAAGAGCTGGAAAAGTTTATCGCGCGTTTTAGCGCTAACGCTTCTAAAGCCAAGCAAGCCACCAGCCGCCAAAAACAACTGGATAAATTAGACATTCAAAGCTTAGCGGTATCTAGCAGGAGGGATCCTAGCATTATTTTTAAACCCAAACGCACCATTGGTAATGAAGCTTTAGAATGCGAAAACGTCTCTAAAAGTTATGATGGGCAAATGGTTTTAAATCAAGTGAGCTTGAAAGTGATGCCTAAAGATAAAATCGCTCTCATAGGGCCAAACGGCGTGGGTAAATCCACGCTTTGTAAAATTTTAGTAGAAGAATTAAAGCCTGATAAGGGCGTGGTGAAATGGGGCGCGACCGTTTCAAAAGGCTATTTCCCTCAAAACGTGAGCGAAGAAATTAGCGGGGAAGAGACCTTGTATCAATGGCTCTTTAATTTCAATAAAAAGATTGAAAGCGCAGAGGTTAGGAACGCTTTAGGGAGAATGCTTTTTAATGGCGAAGAGCAAGAAAAATGCGTGAACGCTTTAAGCGGAGGCGAAAAACATAGAATGGTTTTATCCAAGCTCATGTTAGAGGGGGGGAATTTTTTAGTCTTAGATGAGCCAACCAACCATTTGGATTTAGAAGCGATTATTGCTTTAGGCGAAGCGCTTTTTAAATTTGATGGGGCAGTGATTTGTATAAGCCATGACAGAGAGCTTATTGATGCGTATGCTAATAGGATCATTGAATTAGTCCCAAGCCCTAAAGGCGCTTCAATCATTGATTTTAAAGGCAGTTATGAAGAGTATTTAGCGAGCAAAAAATGAAACCGCAAGACATTGAAATCATTCAAAGCGTTTTAGAGATCACAGGACCGATTAAGCCTACTGAAGTTTATGATAAAGCTAAAGAGCTTTTTGAAAAAGGCGAGATTGAAAGCATGTTTGATTGTGGGGGTTACACTCCACAACAAAGCGTTAGCGCCTTTATTTATACAGCCTTAAAAAAGGGCGAAGAGCTGCCTTTTTTGAAAGTGCAAGAAAAACCGGTTTTAATCGCTTTAAACAGTGCGGCTAAAGAGCCGGTTTTAAGCGCTGAAAAAATAAGCGCTCCAAGCGTTAAAATCGCGCATAATAAAATCGCGCATGAAAGGGATTTGCACCCCTTTTTAACTTACATGGCTTTTCATAATGAAAATTTGAAATGCTACACGAAAACCATTTTTCATGAAGAGAGTTCAAAATCGCCAAAAGGCATGGACAGGTGGCTTTATCCGGACATGGTGGGGGTTAGGTTTTTGCACGCTGAATGGTCTAATGAAAATTTAATCGCTTTTTCTAAGAAATTTGACACTTTGCCCGTTAAGTTGGTGAGCTTTGAATTGAAAAAAGAAATCAGCGTGAATAATTGCAGGGAGTGTTATTTTCAAGCGATTTCTAACAGCTCGTGGGCTAATGAAGGGTATTTAGTGGGCCGTCATATTGATACGCATAATTCTAAACTCATGGATTTATTGAAGCGTTTGCATGCGAGTTTTGGGATTGGCGTGATTGATTTAAGAACGGATGAGGATAAAAGCGTTATTTTATTGAACGCTAAATACAAAGAAAAAATTGATTACACTGTGGCTTCAGAGCTTAGCGCGAAAAATGAAAAATTCAGCGTTTTTTTAAAAAGCGTTGTGGATTATGACCCAAACCACCAACACCGCTATAAAGATGAATTTGATGAGGTTAAAAAGAAAGAGGAGTTATACCCTAACCCATCACTTTCTTTTTAAAAAACGCTTTAAGCGTTTTTGTAAAAAATAGCAAAGATCTTGATTTTAATCAAGCGATAGCTTATTGAAAAAGCGGTCTTGGGGGTTAGGGGGTTTCTTAAGGGGGTTAAGGGGGTATTATCGCAAAATACCCCCTATCCCCTTAAAGAGAATGAGTTTTATCAAAAAATAGAATTTTAAAAATTTTAGTTGTCAGTGTTTGGTTAAATAAAGCCTTTATTGATTATAAGGGCGTTTCAAAAACCCTAAATAAAGCGCTAAGGAGCAGCACGACCAAGCAATCCCTAACAAAAACCCTCCTAAAACATCGCTAGGGTAATGCACCCCCAAATAAACCCTATCATACGACATTAAAACAATCCAAAAAAGTAAAACCACAGCAATAATCGTTTTAATGCGATTGTTTGCGTTAGAATAGCATAACAACAACGCCAAAGAGCCGTAAAAAAGCGCTGAAGCCAAAGCATGCCCGCTAGGGAAACTAAAGCCATGCGCAAAAACCAATTCGCCATTGGTTACAGGCCGTGGGCGCGCCACTAAAAGCTTAAGGGATTTTAAGGTGAATTCACCTAATAAGATGCTAAAGAAAAACCACACCCCCAAAGCGATGCGTTTTTGAAACCCAAACCACAAGCCAATGAGTAAGGCTATAGGGGTGGTGAGCTTGCTTTGCGCAAACCATGTGCTAAAAAACACGAAAGAAAGCCACGCGCTTTTTTGAATGGGGGCAGGGTTACGGATCAAGTCTATAAAAAATAAATCCAATTGTTGCACCCACTCTTTTTGAAAAGCCACCCCGCTTATTACGATGCCAAACAATATAAAAAAGACCACCCCAATAATCCCAAGCGTTTTGGCCGCTTTTTTTTCTCTTACGCTGATTGTTCTGTCAAATACCATTCAAACCCCTTTTAAAAAATGACTTTAAAAAAGGCGATTATAGCTTATTTACCCCACAAACGCACAGAAAACGCAAGGAATAAAAAAATAATATTCTTTGCTATAATGAACCTCTAAAGGGTGCGCGCCCAACGCCAAACAAAACCGCCAATCAAAAAAACACCAAAAAGGGGCTTATATCATGGAAAACAACCCAAACAATAACCAAGCGTTTTTAGAACGCAACGAATTGCACAACACCATTTGGAAAGTGGCGAACGAATTGAGAGGCTCAGTGGATGGCTGGGATTTTAAGCAATACGTTTTAGGCATTCTTTTTTACCGCTACATTTCAGAAAACATGACTCGTTACATCAATCAGCGAGAAAGCGATCCGAGTTTTGATTACGCTTCATTAAGCGATGAAAAGGCCGAGCGTGCAAGAGAAGGGCTTATTGAAGAAAAAGGCTTTTTCATCCCGCCAAGCGCTTTATTTTGTAACGTGTTAAAAAACGCGCCCCATAACGAAGATCTCAATGTAACCCTGCAAAATATTTTTAACGAAATAGAAAAATCCAGCCTTAGCACTCCATCAGAAGAAAATGTCAAAGGCTTGTTTGCGGACTTAGACGTCAATAGCAACAAATTAGGGAGCTCTCATTCAAATAGGGTGGAAAAATTGACTAAAATCCTTCAAGCCATAGGGGGCATGCAATTAGGCGACTACCAACAAAGCGGGATCGATGTTTTTGGCGACGCTTATGAATATTTAATGGCGATGTATGCGAGCAATGCCGGCAAAAGCGGAGGGGAATTTTTCACCCCTCAAGAAGTGAGCGAACTGCTCGCTAAAATCGCCTTGCACAACCAAGAGAGCATCAATAAAGTTTATGACCCATGCTGTGGGAGTGGATCGTTACTCTTACAATTTTCTAAAGTGCTAGGCGATAAAAACGTTTCAAAAGGGTATTTTGGGCAAGAAATCAATTTGACCACTTACAACCTTTGCCGCATCAACATGTTTTTGCATGACATCAATTACTCTAAATTCCACATCGCGCTAGGGGACACGCTTTTAGACCCAAAGCATGAAGACGATGAGCCTTTTGATGCGATCGTTTCCAACCCTCCCTATTCCACTAAATGGGTGGGCGATAACAACCCCCTTTTAATGAACGACGAGCGCTTTAGCAAAGCCGGTGTGTTAGCGCCCAAAAACGCCGCCGATCTCGCCTTCACCATGCACATGCTTTCTTATTTATCCAATCAAGGCACTGCTGCGATCGTGGAATTTCCCGGGGTGCTTTATAGAGGCGGTGCCGAAAAGAAAATCAGAGAGTATTTAGTGAAAGAGAATTTCATTGACTGCGTGATCGCTTTACCGGATAACCTCTTTTTTGGAACGAATATCGCTACTTGCATTTTAGTGCTTAAGAAAAACAAAAAAGACGACACCACGCTTTTTATTGATGCGAGTAGGGAATTTGTCAAAGAAGGCAAGAAAAACAAGCTCAAAGAGCGCAACCGAGAAAAGATTTTGCAAACCTATATTGAAAGGAAAGCCATCAAGCATTTTTGTGCTCTAGCCAATATAGAGAAAATCCAAGAAAACGATTACAATCTTTCCGTGAACCGCTATGTGGAGCAAGAAGACACGAAAGAAATCATTGACATTAAAGCGCTTAATAGTGAGATTTCTCAAATCGTGGAAAAACAGAGCGCTTTAAGAAACAGCCTTGAATCCATCATCAAAGAGTTAGAAATTTAAAGGGGGCCAAATGCATAAAATAGAGCGACTGCTCCACACTTTAGTGCCTAAGGGGGTGGAGTTTAGGAAGTTGGGGGAGGTGCTAGAATACGATCAACCCAATAAATATTGCGTAACGAGTAAAGAATTTGATAAAAGTTATCCTACCCCCGTTTTAACCGCAGGAAAAACCTTTATTTTAGGTTATACAAACGAAAAAGACAATATTTATCAAGCGAGTAAAAGCTCTCCGGTTATCATCTTTGACGATTTCACAACAGCGACCCAATGGGTTGATTTCCCTTTTAAAGTAAAATCAAGCGCTATGAAAATCTTATTCTCAAAAAATCCTACAATTAACATTAGATTTATCTTTTTTTATATGCAAACTATTCCTTATAATATCGGTGGGGAACATACAAGGCAGTGGATTTCTCGCTATTCACAATTGGAAGTCCCCATCCCACCCCTAGAGATCCAACAAGAGATCGTTAAGATTTTGGATCAATTTTCAATTTTAACCACCGATTTATTAGCCGGTATCCCCGCTGAAATAAAAGCCAGGAAAAAGCAATACGAATATTACCGAGAAAAACTACTGGCCTTCAAACCCCTCCAAAACAAGGAATAACATGAGTTATGAGACTATCGCAGAAAGCAATGAAAGCACGGTAGTAGCGGAATTTCATAGCGATAATGAAAGGAAAAGCGCTTATGAGAGCGAAGCAGAGCTAGAAAGGGCGTTTATTAAGCTTTTAGAAAAACAAGGCTATGAATTCAAAAAAATCTACAAAGAAGAAGGATTAAAAGATAATTTAAAAGAGCAGTTAGAAAAGCTTAATAATCATTATTTCACGCCCAAAGAATGGGACGCTCTTTATTCTCAATTCATCGCTAATAAAAACGATGACTATAAGGCTAAAACGAGAAAAATCCAAGAAGATCCGATTTTTAATCTCACGCTAGAGAACGGGAAAACCAAAAACATTAAAATCATTGATAAGAAAAATATCCATAGAAACGCCTTGCAAGTGATCCACCAATACAGCAATAAAGGGGGGAAGTATCAAAACCGCTATGACGTGAGTATCCTTGTGAATGGCTTGCCTTTAGTGCATGTGGAATTGAAAAAAAGAGGCGTGGCGATCAGAGAGGCGTTCAATCAGATCAAGCGCTATAAAAGGGATAGTTTTAGCACTGAAGACGGGCTTTTTGATTTTGTGCAGATTTTTGTCATCAGTAACGGCACGAGCTCTAAATACTATTCAAACACCACCAGAATAGCCCAACTGGAAAAAAACCATAAAGCCGATACTTTTGAATTCACGAATTATTGGGCGGACAGCAAGAATAACAATATTGAGAATTTAATGGATTTTGCTAAGGCGTTTTTTGCAAAGCGCAGCCTTTTGAATGTTTTAACGCGCTATTGCGTTTTCACAAGCGAAGAGGTTTTGTTGGTGATGCGGCCTTATCAAATCGTGGCGGCAGAAAGGATTTTAGAAAAAATCAAAGCCGCGCAAAATAGTAAAACTTATGGGAAAAGTGAAAACGGAGGCTATATCTGGCACACGACAGGGAGCGGTAAAACCTTAACGAGCTTTAAAAGTGCGACTTTAGCTAAAGAATTAGAAGGCGTTTCAAAGGTTTTGTTTGTGGTGGACAGGAAGGATTTAGACTATCAAACCATGAAAGAATACGATAAATTCCAAAAAGATTGCGCTAATTCCAACACAAGCACCAAGATTCTAAAACAACAGCTTGAAAACCCTAGTGCTAAAATCATTATCACCACGATCCAAAAATTAGACAAATTCGTTAAAGCCCACTCTAAAGGGCATGCGATTTTTAATGAAGAAGTGGTGATGATTTTTGATGAATGCCACAGGAGTCAGTTAGGCTCAATGCATCAAGCGATCACTAAAGCGTTTAAAAAATACCACCTTTTTGGCTTTACTGGCACGCCCATTTTTGCAGCTAATTGCGATAAAAACAACCCTTTAGGCACGACGGAGCAAAAATTTGGGAAATGCCTCCACCAATACACCATTATTGATGCGATCAGGGATAAGAATGTTTTGCCCTTTAGAGTGGAATACCATAACACCATTAAGGCTAAAGAGGGCATTAAGGATAAAGAGGTTAGAGCGGTTGATGAAAAAAACGCGCTTTTAGATACTAGGAGGATCAAAGAAATTACTAAATGCATTTTAGAGCGTTTCCATCAAGCCACTAAAAATAAAAAATTCAATTCCATTCTGGCATGCTCTGGTATAGAAGCGCTGAAAAAATACTACCAAGCCTTTAAAGAAGAAAAACACGACCTTAAAATCGCTACCATTTTCAGTTATAGCGCTAATGAAGAAATTGAAGTGCTAGAAGATGAAAACAATGAAAGCGCTAATGGGCTAGACAAAAGCTCAAGGGATTTTTTAGAGGGCGCGATTGCGGATTATAACGGGATGTTTAAAACTTCTTTTGACACTTCGGATCAAAAATTCCAAAGCTATTATAAGGATCTTTCTCAAAAAATGAAAAATCGTGAAATCGATCTTTTAATGGTGGTTAATATGTTTTTGACCGGGTTTGACGCTACAAGGCTTAATACCCTTTGGGTGGATAAAAATCTCAAATACCATGGGCTAATTCAAGCTTTTTCACGCGCAAACCGCATTCTAGATAGCGTTAAAACGCATGGGAATATCGTGTGTTTTAGGGATTTAGAGCAGGATTTGAATGACGCTCTCATGCTTTTTGGCAACAAGGACGCTCAATCTATTGCGCTATTAAGAAAATATGAAGATTATTTGAAAGGCTATACCGATAATAATAAAGAATACGAGGGCTATGAGGGTTTGATTGGAAGGCTCTTAAGCGAATTCCCTTTAAAAGAGCCGATCATTTCAGAAAGCCAGAAAAAGGATTTCATCAAGCTTTTTGGTAAGATTTTGAAATTGGAAAATATTTTAAACAGCTTTGAAAATTTTAAAAAAGACGATCACATCAATCCCAGGGATTTTCAAGACTATCAAAGCAAATACCTTGATTTTTACGATGCAATGAGGTCAGAAAAAGGGAGGGATAAAGAAGAGATTAATGATGATTTGATTTTTGAAATTGAACTCATTAAGCAAGTGGAAGTCAATATTGACTATATTTTGAATTTGATTGAAAAATTCGCTAAAGAGCATGGGGTGGAAATTCAAGGCGTTAAAACCCAAATAGAGCCGATCATCAACTCCAGCATAGAGCTAAGGAATAAAAAAGATTTGATCATGGATTTCATTGACAAATACAACAAAGACCAAGAAGTCCATGCGTATTTTCAAGATTATATCCACCAAAAAAGAGAAGAGGAATTCCAAAATATCATAGAAGAAAACCGCTTGAATGAAGAAAAAGCCTATTCGTTCATGCAGCATGCCTTTAAGGGGGGTGAAATCAATTTCAGCGGGACAAAATTCCCTGAAATCATTGAAGAAAAACCCTCCAGATTTGACAAAAATTCGCGCTATCAAGAGGTGAAAGAAAAAGTCGCTGCAAGCCTTTCTCGTTTTTTCCACCGCTTTTTTGATCTCACTAGTTCTATATTTAAGAAAGATGGGGTTAAAAAAAATGAGGTTGATGAAAAATAGTTCATGAACGCTTTTACACTCAATTTCAAGACAAGCGCCGCTTAATGGATTTTTTTGTAAAATAAAAGAAAATTTAAGGAGGCTTGTGGTGTTAAAAGAATTACGCCAAAAACGCCCTTTAGTGCATAATATCACCAATTATGTGGCGGCACAATTTGTGGCTAATGGCTTATTAGCCTTAGGGGCATCGCCTTTGATGAGCGATGCGATTGATGAAATGCAAGATTTAGCAAAAATTTCTGACGCGCTCGCTATCAATATTGGCACCCTCAATGAACGCACTATTTTATGCGCTAAAGAGGCTATCAAACATTACAAGGCTTTGAATAAACCCATTGTGTTAGATCCTGTGGGGTGTTCAGCGAGCGCTTTGCGCTATGATACAAGCTTAGAGCTTTTAGAAAGCGAAGGGGTTAGCGCACTTAGGGGTAATGCTGCCGAATTAGGCTCTTTGGTGGGAATTTCTTGCGAAAGTAAGGGGTTAGACTCTCATGATGCCACCACGCCTGTAGAAATAATCAAACGAGCGGCTCAAAAGTATTCTGTGATAGCGGTAATGACGGGTAAAACAGATTACGTGAGCGATGGGGAAAAAGTTTTGAGTATTACTGGGGGGAGCGAGTATTTAGCGCTCATTACTGGGGCTGGGTGTTTGCATAGTGCAGCGTGCGCGAGCTTTTTAGGTTTGAAAAAAGACCCCCTAGATTCTATGGCGCAACTTTGCGCGCTCTATAAACAAGCCGCTTTTAGTGCGCAAAAAAAAGTGTTAGAAAATAACGGCTCCAATGGTTCGTTCTTGTTTTATTTTTTAGACGCTCTAAGCTTGCCCATAGAGTTAGAAAACAGCCTTATTAAGGAAGAGTTGTGAAAATTTATCCGCAAGTTTTAAGCATTGCTGGTAGCGATAGCGGTGGGGGCGCTGGGATACAGGCTGATTTGAAAGCGTTTCAAACTTTGGGCGTGTTTGGGACAAGCGTGATCACTTGCATCACCGCGCAAAACACACAGGGCGTGCATGGGGTTTATCCATTGAGTGTAGAGAGCGTGAAAGCGCAAATCTTAGCCATTAGAGATGATTTTTCTATCAAGGCGTTCAAAATGGGAGCGTTATGCAATAATCAAATCATTGAATGCGTGGCGGACACTTTAGAAACTTGTGATTTTGGGTTGTGCGTTTTAGATCCGGTCATGGTGGCAAAAAATGGGGCTTTGCTTTTAGAAGAAGAGGCGATTTTAAGCTTAAAAAAACGCCTTTTACCTAAAGCCAATTTACTAACCCCTAACCTCCCTGAAGTCTATGCGCTCACAGGCGTTCAAGTGCGAGACGATAAAAGCGCTTCAAAAGCGATGGGCGTTTTAAGGGATTTAGGCGTTAAAAACGCTGTGATTAAAGGGGGGCATACAGAGCATTTTCAAGGGGAATTTAGCAACGATTGGGTGTTTTTAGAAGATATTGAATTTATCCTAAACGCCAAGCGCTTTAACACCAAAAACACGCATGGCACGGGTTGCACTCTATCTAGCTTGATTGTGGGCTTACTCGCTCAAGGGTTGGATTTGAAAAACGCTATTTCAAAGGCTAAAGAGCTTTTAACCATCATTATTCAAAACCCCTTAAATATTGGGCATGGGCATGGGCCTTTGAATTTGTGGAGTATCAAAAAGCTTGTTTGATGCGAATTGTTTGAAACTCATGTTTGTGGCTGGCTCGCAAGACTTCTACCACATAAAGGGCGGCAAAAACGATAGGATAAACGCGCTTTTAGAGACTTTAGAATTAGCTTTACAATCTCAAATCACAGTGTTTCAATTCCGCCAAAAAGGCGATTTAGCCTTACAAGATCCTGTTGAAATCAAGCAATTAGCCCTAGAGTGTCAAAAATTATGCCAAAAATACGGCACGCCTTTTATTGTCAATGATGAGGTGCAACTCGCGCTAGAATTAAAGGCTGATGGCGTGCATGTGGGGCAAGAAGACATGGCTATAGAAGAGGTAATAACTTTATGCAAAAAGCGCCTTTTTATCGGTTTGAGCGTTAACACTTTAGAGCAAGCCCTAAAAGCGCGCCATTTAGACGGCGTAGCCTATTTAGGGGTAGGCCCTATTTTCCCCACACCATCTAAAAAAGACGCTAAAGAAGTTGTAGGCGTCAATCTTTTAAAAAAAATACACGATAGCGGGGTAAAAAAACCTCTCATAGCGATTGGAGGCATCACAACAGATAACGCTTCAAAATTGCACGAATATGGGGGTATCGCAGTCATTAGCGCGATCACGCAAGCCAAAGATAAAGCCTTAGCAATTGAAAAACTTTTAAAAAAATGAACATTTTTCTACCCCAGCGTGTCCAATAAGCGCTCTTCAAAGGCAAAAAGCATGGGGGTTTTTTCGCACACGATTTCCACGCAAGAAAAGCCTAAAAGGGTGTTTTGAGCCTCTTTTAAAACCTCTTGAGTCCTTTGGAGGGTGGTTTTTAAAAAAAGCTGTTTTTCTTTTTCTTTCAAATAAATAACGCCGCCAATTTCGCCCAAGTTAGGATACAGAGCGTAAAAATCAACGCTTTGTTTTTTGGTTTTCATCTGTAAAAAGGCTTTTTTGTGCTCGTTTTCAATCACGAAGCTTAAAACCTGCGATTGCAAGCTTAAAAGCATGTTGGCTGTATTCAAAAACTCTTGCGAATTTTTAGCATGGACTAATTTTTCGCTCAAAAACTCTTTGTATTCTTTTAAAGGGGTATTGTCTTTGGCACTTAAGATTTCTTTGATTTGTTTCATTTCAAGAGCGGGCAAATCGTTTAATGCGTCTAAGATTTTTGGGGCAGGCACTAAATTTTTAAGCACAATATCGCCCAGCTGATTTCTTTGCATAGTCGCAAAATAAGGCTGATTGATTTTTAATTCCTGTTCGCTTCTGGTGGGGATAATTTTATTACCCACTTGCAAAAGAAAAAGATCTTTATCTTGTTTTTCTAAAACCTTTAAAAGAATGGGTAAAGTGGCGTTAAAATGGTGTGCGGCGTTTTTGGAATGAAGGGCGTTAAGCTGGTTTAGGGCGTTTAGGGCTTCTAACATTAAAGGGCGTTGTCTTTGATAAAATCAAGGATTTTAAAGCTCGTTTCTAATTTGTTCATAGAAGGGATTTTTTGGGTTTTTTTATGGCTAAAAAGCCACAATTCATTCTCTAATGAGCCAAAAGGGCGTGAATCTTTAATGAGATTCAAAGCAACCACAGAGCAATCCTTACCGTTATTTTGAGAAGGTTTTAAAAGATTTTGCGCGTTTTTGATAGCGTTTTGTTGGTCGTCTTCAGCTTTAAAGCCGATTTTAACGAATTGGTTAGGATTGACAGAAGCCAGTAAATCCTTATTTTGAACGCATTCAATGTTTAGGGTTTCGCCGATTTTGCTTTTTTTAAGCTTATAATTAAAAGAAGTTTTAGGCACATAATCGCTAATGGCGGCTAAATTGAAGAGTAGGGGTTTTAAGGCATGCTTTTGCAAGTTTTTAGCGGCGTTATTCAGGGCGTTTTCATAAGATTTAGTATCGCTGACGGGAACGCTTGTGATTTCTTTAGGCAAGGGAGTGGGGAAGCTTGATGCGATCAAAGTTACTTTCGCTCCCTTAAAATATAACGCTAGGGCTAATGCGCTCGCTTGAATCCCGCTAGAAAGATTGCTAATGACTCTAACGCTGTCAATCTTTTCTATACTTGCACCGCCCATGATTATGACTTCTCTGTTTTCAAAATAAGCGTCTTTTAGGAGCGTTTGAGCGGCTTTAAAAAGGATTTCTAAAGGCTCAGCCATCGCCCCGTCGCCTTTAGTATCGCATGCTAAAAGCGCGTTTTTGGTGTCTAAAATAATGTGGTTGGAATCTTTCAAGCGTTTTAAATTACTTTGAATGATAGGGGAATTGAGCATGTTAGTGTTCATGCTGGGGGCTAGGATTTTAGGGGAAGCGCAAGCTAAAAAAGTCGCGCTTACGATATTATCCGCTAAAGCGTGAGCGATTTTAGACAGGCTGTTAGCGCTTAAAGGGGCAAAGATGAGTAAATCAGCGCTAGCAGCGCATGCGATGTGGTTATGGTGCAAGGCGTTTTGGTGGTTGTAATACCATTTTTCATTATGATCATGCAAGACTTTATGGTGGCTCAAAGCTTCAAAACTTAAGGGCTTGATGAATTTTTTTGCACTCTCACTCATCACCACTTGAATACTGGCCCCGCTTTTAAACAACAAACGCACTAATTCTAGGGATTTATACGCCGCAATAGAGCCACTCACGAGCAATAAAACGCGCTTGTTTTCTAACAATCTTAAGGGGTAAAACAAATCTTCTAAAAAATTCATAGTAATTTTAACAAATCATCAGGCTCTAGCCATTTGCTGTTATTATGGCTGCTGTATTCAAAATCGGGGGCGACTTTTTGGCCTTTTTCGTGGAGTTTGGTGAGCGTGTAATCTTTAGGCGTTTGGAAGCTTATAGTAGGCTGAATGATGAAAAAGTCTTCAAATTCTAGGGCTAAATGGCTTTCATCTTTAGGGATCATCACTTCATGGAGTTTTTCGCCCGGACGAATCCCTATGATCTTAGTAGGGGTATTGGGGGCTAGGGCTTTAGCGAGATCAGTCATTTTCATGCTAGGGATTTTAGGCACAAAAATTTCACCCCCATGCATTCTTTTCAAGCTTTTAAGCACAAAAGAAACTCCCTCATCTAAAGTGATCCAAAATCGTGTCATGCGGATATCGGTAATAGGGATTTCACTCGCTTTGTTTTGGACTAATTTTTTAAAAAACGGCACCACGCTCCCACGACTCCCCACCACATTACCATAACGCACCACGCTAAATTGCGTTTGAGAAGAGCCTTTAAAGTTATTCGCGCTCACAAAGAGCTTATCGCTGCACAATTTCGTCGCACCGTAGAGGTTAATGGGGTTAGCGGCTTTATCGGTGCTTAGAGCGATGACCTGGCTCACTTCATTTTTTAAGCATGCGTTAATCACATTGCTCGCTCCCATGATATTGGTTTTAATGCATTCTAGGGGGTTGTATTCAGCGATAGGCACATGCTTGAGCGCGGCCGCATGGATACAAATATCCACGCCCTCTAAAGCGTAATTCAAGCGTTCTAAATCCCTGACATCGCCAATAAAAAAACGCATTCTGGGATCATTAAATTCCATGGCCATTTCGCTTTGTTTCAATTCATCTCGGCTATAAACGATGATTTTTTTAGCGTTGGTGGTGTCTAAAACCTTACGCACAAAGCGCTTGCCAAAACTCCCAGTGCCACCGGTGATTAAAATCGTTTTGTTGTCTAGCATGTTTTACCAGCGATAGCCTAAAGAAGCACTAAAGATTCTCAATTGCCCAATACTTGGGGATTGATACAAACTAGAACGGTTGCTCTTAAAAGTGAAACTCCCCGCCACGCCCAAATCAAAGCCCCTAAAATTGTATTTCGTCCCAAAAGCCACGGTATAGCCATTAGAATCCGGAATGCCTATCGCGTCTTGGGGGCTTGGGGCTTGGTCATAATCAATAGCGCCCATCAAACGCAAGCTTTTACCCATGTAAGTTACCCCTAATCTAAAGGTGTTGGTGTCCCTCCAGCCAGCCCCCATGTTCATCACGCTTTTAAAATTCGCTAGGCCTACCATTTTTTTAAGCGTTTCAGAGTCTAGTGAAGCCACTGTTCCGCTCAAGCCCTTGTAAGTGGCGTTCGCAAAATCAGGGGTTACTAAAAATTTATTCCCTTGACTCCAAAAAGTGCGCTCAAACACCCCTTCAACCCTTAGGCGATCTTTAAAAAATTGATGGGCGTAGGCTAAGCTTAAAGTTTGGGGGAGTGAAACATTGATATTCAAGCTGCCTTTAGTCAAAACGCTCCCTAAAGAAGGGCCAAGCTCTGTGATAGCCACTAAACCGCCTTTCATGTTGAATGTAACTGAAGAATTATACACCACCGAAAACATGCCATGATCAAACACACGCAAACTCGAACCCACTCTATACCCCCCTGATACGCCTTGCCCGTTAGACTTTTGCACGACTTCAGTCGTACCATAAAGATTCGCGCTCGCTTTGATTAAACCGCTATAACCCATGATTTTTTTCAAGCCGTTGTAAAACTCTTGACAGCTTTGATCGCTCATATCCCCACCGGCTTTTTGGCAATTAAGTGCCGGCTGATAGCCAATATTGCCTAATAAAGTCATCATATTACTTGGCACTTGATCGGCAAAAACATTGTTGGGTAAATTTAAGATTTGCTCCGCGCTCAAAACCGAAGCGCCCTCTAAAGGCACATAAACGGTGTTATTAAAGCTCCCGGTCGCATAAAGCCCCCTTAAGCCCACGCCCACTGAAAAGCGCTTATTGATAGTATAACTCATGCTAGGAGCGAGCTCTACCATCATGATAAACACATCATGCAAGAATTCCCCCCCCTTACCATTCCATTTCATACCCAACCCGCTAGGAGCGGTAAAACTCCCCCCAAAAGTGAAGCCGTTATGCGTGCGCGTTTTATAAAAGAATTTGGGTAAAACAAAATTAGTCGTGCCCGTCCAGCCATTCACGATTTGAGAATCAGGCTTTGAAGCGAGGGTTACGACTTTTTGATTGGTTAGATTCATAAGCCCTTGAACCCGATTGATTGCTTGTGATAAGCCATTGGTAGCGGCCGTATTGCCAAGCGCTTTAAGGATATTGCCAAGCCCTATAGTGTTGATGATGCCTAAAATATTTTGTTGGCTTTTATCAATTTCTAAACTCGTTACCGAATACAGGCCTTGATTGGTCGTAGGGACTTTAAAGCTAAAGGCTGGAATGTTAATCACGGTGGTGGTCATTTCAAATTCGCTTCTGTTTTCACCCCAATCGTTAGTAAAGCCCATATTCGCCGGGTTGTAAAAGGAAGCATCAGCCCCCCTAGCCCCAGCGACATACGCCGAGCCTAAAGCCGTGCCATTTAGGCTTTGCTCTTGGATTTTAAAGCCATTGGCATAAGAAAGCAAGGGCAGGCTCAAAGCGATTAAATGGCGTTTTTTGAGCTTTTTAAGACAATAGAGTGGGGAAAAGTTTTTCATTGAAGCTCGCTATCAGCGTTTTCATTGTCTTCTAAATCTTGCAAAGAAGGCTCATAGGGTTCAATCCTAATAGCAATTTTTTGCGTCAAATTCTGGAAAGAAATCAGGCCATTTTTTCTTTCATAAAGGATAATTTCCCCGCTTTTTTGAAACCTTTGGATCACGTATTCAGGGGTTAGGTGGCGCTTGCCTAAGCCCTTAAAAATATCCCTCCCTAAAACAATGTCATCAAACAAATCCCCATAGCTCACCTTACCAAACAAATCCCTTGCAGCAATCCATTTAGCCGAACATTTTTGGCTAAAACAAATGTTCCGTTTAGTCATGTAAATATCGCCCACTCTTTGGCTGAGCTTGTAAAGGGTTACTTCAATATTATGGTCTTTATCGGTTTTAATCGTGCCGTAATCATAAAAGCGAAAAACCGGCGTGTTAATATAAATGAGCCTGAATTGGCGCAAGGCATTCAAAGTCTCTTCTCTTTTTTTATTGGCTTCTTCTTGTCTGATTTGCTCCCTAGTTTTGGGGGTTTGCTTAGAAAAAGGGTGCTTGGAGCAAGAGACAAAAAAAAGCGTCATGAAAAATAATAAAAAAGCGTTTTTAAAATACCGCATGATTATAGAGTAAGATGGTTCATCCTCTCGCTCCGCTCAAAATACGATACCAAATCCTGCCGTCTAATTTAAGCTCCATGCTCACTTGACACAAGCCGTCTTTATAGATGGTCTCAGTGATTTCAGCGTTACGAATGAGAGCATTCACTCTCGTTTTAATCACGGAATTTTGTAAAACCATGTCTTTGACGGTGTCTTGAGCATTCACCCTAATACCATACATTTTTTCACCCAATTGGCGGTAGCCATCAACAATAGCCGCCCGCTTGGCCAAAGCCAAGGCTTGAGAGGGCGAAATGGTGGATTCTGGAGCCACACCCATGCCCACTGCGTTCAATTCAATGACATTATTAGGCGTGAGAATGGGGGTGTTAGGGATAGCGTTAGTGGGGTTAGAGCTAATGATGGGCTGATTGTTATTCTCAAAGCGTGGGCTTGGGAGAGGCTGAATGCTCTTTCTGGGGGTGAAATTGGTTGGAGGATAAATGGGGGCTTGCAAGCCATTAGCTGAAGGGGGGATTAACTGAGCGTTAGTGTTACGCTTTTTAAAAAGACTGCAACCACTTATCAAAAGAGAGGCAACAAGCAATGAATTAATACCAAAAAAGGCAGTGTGCAAACGCATGGGCATTTTCCTTAAAATGAGTTTATCAAGTCTATTATATCATTTTTGAAGGGATTTGTCATGCGTATATTCTTAACTAATCTTATAAGGCTAGTGAGCTTTAAGTTTAAAGTCTAGGGGGTTATGATTTATTTTTTGGCTTTCCTAAAATTTTTAATAGGGATCACTCAATTTTTTAAAAAAGGGATTTTAATGGCTTGATTGTATCGTTTTGAGGTTTTATTTTATGATAAAACTCATTTTTTAAGTTTGATTTTTAAATTCATTTTTTAAGAGAGTAGGGGGCATTTTGAAAAATTCTCCCCTACAACCCACAACTAAAAACCCCTTAAAGAGTGCTTTTTAAGAGGTTATCGCTTGTTTTTTGAAAGATCTTTTTAATTGTAAAAAATGCTTTGAATATTTTTTAAATAAGATGAAAAATAAAATATTTTTTTGAGTGCTTTTTAAGGATTAAGGTTAAATTTTTAATTTCTTTTAATTACCTTTTTCATCAACAACACAAACAACGACTATTTTAAATCCCTATGATAGTGAAAATAATGCGAATGGTGTCCTTGGCGGGATTCGAACCCACGACCTTACGATTAGGAATCATACGCTCTATCCAGCTGAGCTACAAGGACATTTTATAAGAAAGCAAGAAACTTTATTGATAAGCCCCTTGCTGAGTGGATCAAATTTACTTGCCTTCTTCAACTTTTTGTTTAAGGATTTTGCCGGGTTTGAATTTAGGTACTCGTTTGTCTTCGGTTTTATAAGTTTTATCGCTTCCTGGAACTTTACCCTCTTTGCCTTTTTGCTCTGCGGTTTCAAATTTGCCAAAACCAATCAACTCCACGCTCTCACCCTTGCTTAAAGCTGTTTCTACCGCTAGAGTAAAGGCACTGATCGCTTCTTCGGCTTCTCTTTTGCTGTTGTATTTACCCGCTTCTTTAACCAAATCAATAAATTCCGCTTTGTTCATGTGGATAACCCCTTTTCTAATAGATGCCAAAACCAAGCGATTTAGTGCTTAGCCTGACTGATTGAGCGGTAATTATAATCAAATCCTAAAGATAAATCAAGCAAAAACGCTTTTTTAAGGGGGTTTAACGCATAAAAAATTTAATTTTGTTGGGTGCTTTTTTTATCTTTAGCGTTAAGAATTAAAGGCGTGCCTAAAAAATTAAATTCTTTCCTTAAGGTGTTAATCAAATAGCGTTTGTAACTGAAATGCAAGGCTTTAGGACGATTCATTATAAGAGAGATTTGAGGGGGTTTGGTGGCAAATTGCGTGGCGTAATACACTTTCACTAATTTCCCTCCATCGCTTGGCAAGGGGTGTTTTTGGGTGGCTTGAGAAATCACGCTATTGAGCAAGCTTGTGGGAATGCGTTTGGAAAAACACTCATAGACTTCTATGATTTTATGCTTGATCTCATCTATATGGCGCGTTTTTAAGCAGCTGGTTGTGATCACAGGGGCGTATTCCAAAAAGCGGAATTTCCTTTTTAAGGTTGCCATGATCTCTTCATAAGGGGCGTAGCGGATGTCCCATTTGTTTAAAATGAGAATGATGCCTAAAGAGTGTTTATCTGCTAAAGAGCTGATCTTTTCATCCAATTCCACAAAAGGAGCGCTCACATCTAAAACTAAAAGCGCAATGTGGGATTTTTCTAAGGCTTTTTGCGTGCGTTCTAGTGCGTATTTTTCAATGCCTAAAATCTTACCCCTATGCCTGATGCCAGCGGTATCCACAAAGCAGATTTTTTGATCGCCTATGAGAATGGTTTCATCTATGGGGTCAATGGTCGTGCCAGCCACGCTAGAAACAAGGCTCCTTTCTTTTTTCGTGAGCGCGTTTAAGAGCGAGCTTTTGCCCACATTCACTCTCCCAATGATGCCTACTTGAATGATCTCTTCTTCTTTATTTTCTTCTAAAGCATTATTAGGGGTTTCTAGGCTTTCTAAAATATCCGCATCCAAATCTTGCTCTATGATTTGGTTTAAATTCAATGCGTTCAATACCGCATCAATTAATGCGCTAATGCCCCTATTGTGCGAAACGGAGATGTTAAAACTCTTGGGAATGCCAAAAGAAGAAAACGCATAAGCTCGCTCTTTTTCTTTGTCGTTATCAATCTTATTGATCACTAAAAAGCAGTTAGGGTTGATCTTAAAAACCTCTCTAAAAAGCTTAAGATCTTCATCGCTAGGGATAGACTTGCCATCCACAACGTATAAAATCAAATCGCTCATTTGAGCGGCTTTTAAATTAAGGGCTTTGATTTCTTTGGACAAAAGAGTGTCTTTAGCCATGCCCCCTGTATCTAGCAATTCCACTTCATGGCCATTCAATGCGATTTTTCGTTTGTTAATGTCTCGTGTAGTGCCTGCAAAATCTGAAGTGATAGCGATCCTTTCTTTAGCCAGGCGGTTAAATAGTGAGCTTTTCCCCACATTAGGCTGGCCTAAAATCGCAATGGTTTTTAAAGTTTTATGGCTTGTATTCATCTTTTTTATCGCTTCAATTTAATCAAAATTAGATTACAATATTATAGTTATTTAAAGCTTAAATAAGGGTCTAGTATTGTTTTTAGTCAAAAAAATAAGCGTGGTAATAATGGTTTTAGTATGCTTTTTAGCTTGCTCGCAAGAGAGGTTTATTAAGTTGCAAAAAAAAGCCCAAGAGCAAGAAAATGACGGCTCTAAACGCCCTAGCTATGTGGATTCGGATTATGAAGTCTTTAGCGAAACGATTTTTTTACAAAACATGGTATATCAGCCTATAGAGGAAAGAAACGCTTTAGCTCAACTGACTAAAGATGAAGACAATTCTTTTAACCTTGAAACTTCTGTGATTTTGTTGAATGAGCCAAGCGATAATAATGAAAAAAACCCGCCCCTATACCCAAATGATCCCCATAACAACACTGCCAATAACGATACAAAAAACCCGTTCCTTTACAAACCGAAAAGAAAAGCCAAAAATCCAAAGCTCATTGAATACTCCCAACAAAATTTCTACCCCCTAAAAAATGGGGATATTATCATGAGTAAAGAAGGGGATCAATGGTTGATAGAAATCAAATCCAAAGCCTTGAAGCGTTTTTTAAAAGATCAAAACGATAAAGATCGCCAGATCCAAACTTTCACTTTTAATGACACTAAAACGCAAATCGCGCAATTTAAGGGCAAAATTTCTTCGTATGTTTATACCACCAATGACAGCGATTTGAGTTTAAGGCCCTTTTATGAATCCTTTTTATTAGAAAAAAAGAGCGATGATTTTTATACGATAGGGGATAAGGCTTTAGGCGCCATTGAGATTTCAAAGTGTCAAATGGTGTTAAAAAAGCATTCAACCGATAAACTAGACAGCCAGCATAAAGCCATCAGTATTGATTTGGATTTTAAAAAAGAGCGCTTTAAGAGCGATACGGAACTTTTTTTAGAATGCCAAAGTTAGGGCGTTTATTACGACAATTTAGATTTTTTTGGGTAGCATGTTAGCATTTCATAAGGCATGGATATTGTTAAAAAGTAAGGAATGTTTATGTGGATCACCCAAGAAATCACGCCGTATTTGCGTAAAGAATACACCATAGAAGCGAAATTATTAGATGTTAGAAGCGAGCATAATATCTTAGAGATTTTTAAATCTAAGGATTTTGGTGAAATTGCGATGCTTAACCGCCAATTGCTGTTTAAAAACTTTCTTCATATTGAAAGCGAGTTGCTCGCTCATTTGGGGGGTTGCACCAAGAAAGAGCTTAAAGAAGTTTTGATTGTGGATGGGTTTGATTTGGAATTAGCCTACCAGCTTTTTAAATACGACACGCATATAGATTTTGTGCAAGCGGATGAAAAGATTTTGGATAGCTTCATTAGTTTTTTCCCCCATTTCCATGAAGTGAAAAATAATAAGAATTTCACGCACGCTAAACAACTCTTAGATTTAGACATTAAAAAATACGATTTGATTCTTTGCTTGCAAGAGCCGGATATTCATAAAATAGATGGTTTAAAAAGAATGCTTAAAGAAGATGGGGTGTTTATTTCGGTAGCCAAACACCCGTTATTAGAGCATGTGAGCATGCAAAACGCCCTTAAAAACATGGGCGGGTTTTTTCCTATTGCCATGCCTTTTGTAGCGCCCTTAAGGATTTTGAGCAATAAGGGTTATATTTACGCTTCTTTTAAAACCCACCCCTTAAAAGATCTCATGACGCCAAAAATAGAAGCGCTAAAAAGCGTGAGATACTATAACGAAGACATTCATAGGGCCGCATTCGCTTTGCCTAAAAATTTACAAGAAGTCTTTAAAGACAATATCAAATCTTAAAATGATCTTAAAAAACGCTATCGCTCTCACAGGGGGGATAGGCACCGGTAAAAGCACCACCCTTAAAATATTAGAATCGCAAGGTTATAAAATTTTAGATGCGGATAAGATCGCCCACCAATTATTGCAAGAGCATCGGCTAGAAATCGCCCAACATTTTGGATCAGATATTTTAGAAAAAGATATTTTAAACAGAAAAAAACTTGGCGCGATCGTGTTTCAAAACGCTAATGAATTAAAATGGCTAGAAGATTTTTTACACCCCTTAATCCGTGAACGCATGCTTAAAAAAGCCTGTGAATTAGAGAAGAATCATCAAGCGTATTTTTTAGACATCCCTTTGTTTTTTGAAGTGGGGGGTAAAAAACGCTATCCTGTAAGTAAGGTAGTTTTAATCTATGCACCCAGGGCCTTACAAATTGAGCGCCTTTTAGAGCGAGACACACTCAAAGAATCTGAGATTTTGCAGCGCTTAGCTTGCCAAATGGATATAGAGCAAAAACGCGCCATGAGCGATTACATTATAGACAACAGCTCCAGTTTAAAAGATTTAAATAAGCAAGTTGAACGCTTTTTAAAAACGCTCTTATAAGCTCGTTTTGTCTATAAGCATGTTAAACTACCATTAAATTTTTTGTAAGGCTAAAAACATGATCACTTTAAAACAAGCCCTTTCTTTATCTCAAGATGAATTAGAAACCCTTAAAAACGAAATTGACGCTAAGGTTAGAGCTTCGGATTTGAACGCTTATATTAAAGCCCCTAGTCTTAATGGCGCTAGCGCTAAGGGGGTGCCTATCCTTATTAAAGACAATATCAGCGTTAAGGGGTGGGAAATCACTTGCTCCAGCAAGATTTTAGAAGGCTATGTCGCTCCTTATCATGCGAGCGTGATGGAAAACTTGCACCAAAACAGCATGGCAGGGTTTGGGCTTTCTAACATGGACGAGTTTGCGATGGGAAGCACCACAGAGTCTAGTTGCTATGGGATCACTAAAAACCCACGAGATAAAAACAGAGTGCCTGGAGGGAGTAGCGGAGGAAGCGCAGCAGCAGTCGCTGGCGGCTTAGCGGTGGCGGCTTTAGGGAGCGATACGGGCGGGTCTATCAGGCAGCCGGCGAGCTATTGCGGGTGCGTGGGGTTAAAGCCCACTTATGGGAGGGTGAGCCGTTATGGTTTGATTGCGTATTGTTCTAGTTTTGATCAAATCGGGCCTATCACACAAAATGTAGAGGACGCTTCTATTTTATTTGACGCAATTAGTGGGTATGATAGCAAGGACTCCACGAGCGCGAATCTCAAACCCACGCAAACCTTTAAAAACCTTAACAGAGACAAACGCTTTAAAATCGCTATCTTAAGGGATCACATTAAAGACGCGAGCAATGAAGTGCAACTCGCTTATGAAAACACCCTTAAAGCCTTGAAAGAAATGGGGCATGAGATTGTGGAAAAAAAGATGTTGGATTCGCATTATCAAATCTCTATTTATTATATTATCAGCATGGCTGAAGCGAGTTCGAATCTGGCTAGATTTGATGGGGTTCGTTATGGGAGGAGGGCTCAAAATATTAAAGATTTGAAAGAATTGTATCTCAAAAGCCGCAGTGAAGGTTTTGGCGATGAGGTGAAACGGCGCATCATGTTAGGGAATTTTGTCTTAAGCAGCGGGTATTATGACGCTTATTATTTGAAAGCCCAGCAAATGCGTTTGATGATCAAAGAGCAATACAACAAGATTTTTGAAGAAGTGGATTTGATTTTCACCCCTGTAGCCCCTACGAGCGCTCATTTATTCAACTACCATGCAAGCCCCTTAGAAATGTATTTGAGCGATATTTACACGATTGGGGCGAATTTGAGCGGTTTGCCGGCGCTTTCTTTGCCGGTCGCTAAAGATCCTTTAGGCTTGCCCATAGGGATGCAATTCATTGCTAAGGCTTTTGATGAACAAAGCCTTTTAGATGTTTCTTACGCTTTAGAGCAAGAATTGGATTTAAAACTAGATTAAGGATAGAAAATGAGAATTGTACAAAGGGCTTTGACTTTTGAAGACGTGTTGATGGTGCCTAGAAAATCCAGCGTTTTACCTAAAGATGTGAGCTTAAAGTCTCGCCTAACCAAAAATATTGGTTTGAATATCCCTTTTATTAGCGCGGCTATGGATACGGTTACAGAGCATAAAACCGCTATCGCTATGGCGCGCCTTGGGGGTATTGGCATCGTGCATAAAAACATGGATATTCAAACGCAAGTCAAAGAAATCACTAAGGTGAAAAAGAGTGAGAGCGGGGTGATCAATGATCCTATTTTTATCCATGCGCACAGGACGCTAGCGGACGCTAAAGTCATAACGGATAATTACAAGATTTCAGGCGTGCCTGTGGTAGATGATAGGGGGTTGTTGATTGGGATTTTAACCAACAGAGATGTGCGCTTTGAAACGGATTTGAGTAAAAAAGTGGGCGATGTGATGACTAAAATGCCTTTAGTTACCGCTCATGTGGGCATTAGTTTGGAAGAGGCTAGGGATTTGATGCACAAGCATAAGATTGAAAAATTGCCCATTGTGGATAAAGATAATGTTTTAAAAGGCTTGATCACGATTAAAGACATTCAAAAACGCATTGAATACCCTGAGGCCAATAAAGATGATTTTGGGAGGTTGAGAGTGGGGGCGGCTATTGGAGTGGGGCAGTTGGATAGGGCTGAAATGTTAGTTAAAGCGGGGGTGGATGCGTTGGTGTTAGACAGCGCGCATGGGCATTCAGCCAATATCTTACACACTTTAGAAGAGATTAAAAAAAGCTTGGTAGTGGATGTGATTGTGGGGAATGTGGTTACTAAAGAGGCCACAAGCGATTTGATTAGCGCGGGAGCGGACGCTGTTAAAGTGGGTATTGGGCCAGGAAGCATTTGCACCACTAGGATTGTGGCTGGAGTGGGAATGCCCCAAGTGAGCGCGATCGATAATTGCGTAGAAGTAGCGTCTAAATTTGATATTCCTGTGATTGCAGATGGAGGGATCCGCTATTCAGGCGATGTGGCTAAGGCTTTGGCTTTAGGGGCATCAAGCGTGATGATAGGCTCTTTACTCGCTGGCACAGAAGAATCTCCAGGGGATTTTATGATTTACCAAGGGAGGCAATATAAAAGCTATAGGGGCATGGGCAGCATTGGGGCTATGACTAAAGGGAGCTCTGATAGGTATTTTCAAGAGGGCGTGGCGAGTGAAAAATTAGTCCCAGAAGGCATTGAAGGGCGTGTGCCTTATCGTGGTAAAGTTTCGGATATGATTTTCCAATTAGTAGGGGGCGTGCGTTCTTCTATGGGGTATCAGGGGGCGAAAAATATTTTGGAATTGTATCAAAACGCTGAATTTGTAGAAATCACTAGCGCAGGATTAAAAGAAAGCCATGTGCATGGCGTGGATATTACTAAAGAAGCCCCTAATTATTATGGGTGAATTTTAAAAGAAAACAAGACAAATCGTTAAAAAACTCGTTAAAAAGCTTGATTTAATGAGTTTTTAAAACTTAATTGCTACAATTAAGGAAATTTTCAATAAGGCTTAGAGAAACTTTTTCATGGAACACAGAGTATTTACTATTGCTAATTTTTTTAGCTCCAATCATGATTTTATCACCGGGTTTTTTGTCGTTTTGACAGCGGTTTTGATGTTTTTAATCTCGCTTGGCGCGTCGCGCAAAATGCAGATGGTGCCTATGGGTTTGCAGAATGTGTATGAGAGCATCATTAGCGCGATTTTGAGCGTGGCTAAGGATATTATAGGCGAAGAATTGGCCCGCAAATACTTCCCCCTAGCAGGCACGATCGCTTTGTATGTCTTTTTTTCTAACATGATAGGCATCATTCCTGGTTTTGAATCCCCTACGGCTAGTTGGAGCTTTACGCTGGTTTTAGCGCTGATTGTGTTTTTTTATTACCATTTTGAAGGCATTAGAGTGCAGGGCTTTTTTAAGTATTTCGCTCATTTTGCAGGCCCTGTGAAATGGCTCGCCCCTTTCATGTTCCCTATTGAGATCATCTCGCATTTTTCTAGGATCGTGTCTTTATCGTTTCGTTTGTTTGGGAATATCAAGGGCGATGACATGTTCTTGCTCATCATGCTTTTATTAGTGCCTTGGGCGGTTCCTGTAGCGCCTTTTATGGTGTTGTTTTTTATGGGGATTTTACAAGCTTTTGTTTTTATGATCCTCACTTATGTGTATCTGGCAGGGGCTGTTTTGACCGATGAGGGGCATTAAACAAAACATTCTTGTTTGGCTTTGATATGGTGTTTTTAAACTTTGCTTCATGGTAAAGTTTTTAAAAAGATAGGGGGGTGGTTTTGAAACCATGCTCCCCTTTATCCTTTAATAACGCTTTTTAAAATTACCGCTTGCTTGTGTAAGTTCTATTTTATTATCAATACCCAATTTTAATAGCTTTTATAATTTTTTAAGCAATCATTAGATAAAATCCACCATACTTCTGTTTTGGATGTGTTTGGGTTTTAGAAGTGTTACTTTTTTATAACTTTTTCATATTCTTATGGGTATGTCGTCATTTTTTTACCGGAGAATTTTATCTTGAAAAACATTTATGTAGGGAATTTGGTTTATAGCGCTACCAGTGAGCAAGTCAAGGAGCTTTTCAGTCAATTTGGCAAAGTTTTTAATGTCAAACTGATTTATGACAGAGAAACGAAAAAACCTAAAGGTTTTGGCTTTGTAGAAATGCAAGAAGAGAGCGTTAGCGAAGCGATTGCTAAATTAGACAATACGGATTTTATGGGCAGAACGATTAGGGTAACCGAAGCCAATCCTAAAAAGTCTTAATCTTAAAGCATTAGAAAATTAGAAAATAATTTTCTAATGCACTTCATTCTCTTAATGCGTCTTATTTAGATTGCTTATAGAAGCTAAAAGGGGTTAAAGCCCTTTTAAAATCCATTTAAAGATTGTAATCCATTCTTAAAAGCGGTTAAAAATGAGCTTTATTTTAATCAAACAGGGACAACTAAAGCTTTAAAACGCTCGTTGGTATTTTTTACAATTTTTATTTATACAAACTGCCACCATTTCAAAAATTTAAAATGGAGCTCTCTCATTAGAGCGATTTTAGGGCTGTAGGGTTCTTCTTTTCGCGCTATCGTAGAGATTTGCTCATCATCAGCGATCACAAAAGGTTGTAACACCAGATTTTTCACGCCATGGATAAAAATAGCGTCCATTATCGTATCCACAGGAACAACCCATTTTCGGCTGTGTTTTTTAAAAACTTTGGCAATCTTGGGCGTGATCACATAGCCTTGAGTCCCCACCCCATGACTATAAGCTTTAATGATCCCCACACGCTCTTGTATCTCGTGGTTTTTATGGCTCAATGGCTCACTTTTCACACTGGCATCATACAATAAATGCATCAAACGGATATAGCCTAACTCTTGGATGTGTTTTTCTAAAAAATCCAAGCCCTCTTTAAAATCCTCTTTCAAGGTTATATCGTCTTCTAAAATACAGATCGCTTCATTGAGCTCTATGCATTTTTGCCACAAGGAATAATGACTCGCATAGCACCCAAGCTCCCCCAAGCTCATAAACTTCGCATGGTATTTTAAAGCGTAATAAAACTTAGAAACCTCACTGATGAGATTGGTTGTAATCCCCATGTCTTTGATGTTTTGCGTGATGAAATAAGGGTGTAAATGCTTTTTCACTAAGGGGTGCAACCCGCCTTCAAAAGTTTTAGAATAAATCGCATCAAAAATTTGTGCTTGGTGGTGGGTGGCATTGATGCTATTGAGTAAAGTCGTGGTGTCTCTAAAAACCAAACCAAATTTATCGCACACTTTTTGATTTAAAGAAATGATAAAAACACGCAAAGCTTAGACTCCCATAATTTTTAATAGAGTATATCGTTTTTAGGCTCTGTTTTACAATAAAACTCTTAAGAGAATAGGGGGTATTAAAATAGTTCTCCCCCCTACAACCCCCAACTAAATCCCCACAACCCCCTAAGGAGCGCTTTTTTGATTAAACAAGTTCTTTTATTATATTGATTGTAAAAAATGTTTTGAGCGTTTTTAAATTTTGTGATCAATATTTAATTAAAACAAAGCAAGAGAACGAAATCGCATTGCAACTAAACAAAAAACTAAAATACCTTACAAGCTTTGAAAATCCAATGAATGTTTGAAGCGAGAACTCATAACCCTAAAATCTAGGGCTATGAGCTTGATTTAATGGTGTTCTAAATAAGAAATCACGCTTAAAGCCGCCGTAGCACCATCGCTTGCAGCACAAACCACTTGCTTAGGGGCAAAAATGCGAATATCTCCTGCCGCAAACAAGCCTTGAACATCCGTCTTCATGGAAAAATCCACGACTATAGAGCCGTATTCATCACATTTGCACAGCATAGAGCCGTCTTCTTGTTTTAACACAGCGTTATTCACATCATAACCCACAAAAATAAAAAACCCCGGCACAACTAATTCTCTTTTTTCGTTAGTGGCTGTGTTTTTAATGCTTAAAGAAGACACGCCAGAAGCATCGCCCTTGATTTCTTCCACCACATAAGGGGTTAAAAACTCAATCTTATCATTGTTTTTGGCATGTTCTAAAGTGATAGGCGCACACCTAAAACCATCTCTTCTGTGGATGAGATAGACTTTTTTGCAGATGTTGGCCAGATAAATCGCCTCTTCTACGGCGGTATCGCCCCCACCAAGCACCGCTACTTCTTTATTTTTGTAAAAGAAGCCATCGCATGTCGCACAAGTGCTAACGCCTTTACCCCAATATTCTGACTCGCCTTTGATGCCTGTGTGTTTAGGGCTACCACCGGTAGCGATAATCACGCTTTTAGCTTCAAAAGTCTTGCCATCTTCTGCCAAAATAACAAAATGAGAGTCTTTTTTAGAAACTCTTTGAACAGCGGTCATCTCATGCTTTAAGCCAAAGCGGAAACACTGCTCCTGCCATGGTTGCATGAAATCCAACCCGCTCACCACTTCCTTAACGCCCGGATAGTTTTCAATCTCACTACTGCCAGTGATTTGCCCCCCAGGCATTCCTTTTTCAAATAAAACGGCGTTTTTAACACCGCCTCTAGTGGCATAAAGCCCCGCACTCAAACCTGCAGGACCACCTCCAATAATCGCACAATCTATCATGACTACTAGCCTAGAAGTTTGTTCAATTGCTCTTTTAAAGCAACTTTAGTTTGCACGCCCACCAACTGATGGACGACTTCGCCATCTTTTGTGAATAAAAGCGTAGGAATGCTTCTAATCCCAAATTTCGCGCTCAATTCTTCTTGCTCATCGGTATTGACTTTACAAATCTTAGCCTTACCTTCATATTCGCTAGCTAATTCATCAATCACAGGGGATAGCATCTTACAAGGCCCACACCATGGTGCCCAAAAATCCACTAACGCAACCCCTTTTTTAATGGTGCTTTCAAAATTTTCTTCAGTTAATTCAATATAGTGACTCATTGGTTACTCCTAAATATATGATTTTGATTAACGAGAATTATATTAGCTTAAGAATGTTAATGAAATCGCATTTACTTTCTGTAAAAATCTAAAAAGTGATATTTTCTAAAAGCTCAAATTTACCATTTTTCACAATGAGAGCGTCAATGCAAAAATCGCTGTTAGGATCTTTTTGAGACAAATAACAGCGGATCGTTTTAATCATCTTTCTTAATTTACTCGGCGTGATCGCATAAATGGGATCAAAATTTTCCCCGCTTTTGACTTCAATGAAATGCAAAACCCCTTTTTTCAAAGCGATAATATCAATTTCGCCAAATTGTGAAAAAAAGTTCCTCTCCACCATTTCAAAACCCAGCGTTTTTAAAAATCCGCAAGCTTCTTCTTCAGCCTTTAAGCCCTTTTCTCTATGTTTGTTGTTCAAAAATCGCATTCAATTTTCCAAACGGATCATTTTAGGGGTATCCAACACGCTTTGTAAATTTTCAAGCTCTTTAAGAGCGTTCAGCATAGATTTTTCGTTGGTGGTGTGCGTGGAAAATAAGATTTTAGCCTTGTTGGAATGCGGGATTTCTTTTTGCAAAACATTGTTGAGTGAAATATCATTTTGAGCTAAAATCGCGCTGATTTGAGAAAAAACCCCTTTTTCATCGCTCACTAACAAGCGCGTATAATAAGCGCATTGGATTTCTTCTTTAGGTTTTAGGGGGAGTTTTTGAGGGGTTTCAAAGCCTAGCATTAGAGAGCTTTTTTTCCTTGCGATTTCTATAATATCGCTAATGACCGCGCTTGCGGTAGGCTCTCCCCCAGCCCCAGCCCCATAATACAAAGTCTCGCCCACCTTATCCCCTATGACGCTGATAGCGTTCATCACCCCATCCACTTTAGAGAGCATGCATTCGTTTTTAATCATGCTTGGATGCACTCTTAATTCAATGCAATCTGGGTGTTTTTTAGCGATGCCTAAAAGTTTGATGCTATAACCAAACTCTTTTGCAAATTCCATGTCGTCTGGCTCTATTTTTTCAATGCCTTCAATTAAGATTTCTTCTAATTTCGCATCAATGCCATACGCTAAAGACGCTAAAATCAATAATTTGTGCGCCGCATCAATGCCTTTAATGTCAAATTCAGGGTTCAATTCCGCATAGCCTAAACGTTGCGCGTCTTTCAAAGCGTCCTTAAAGCTCGCTTGATTTTTAAACATCTGGCTTAAAATGTAATTGCTGGTGCCGTTTAAAATCCCTTTAAAAGAAAGGATATGATTAGCGCTCAAGCCGTCTTTTAAAGCCTTGATAATGGGGATACCCCCACACACGCTCGCTTCAAAGCCTATGGGGGTGTTTTTAGCGGTTTGTTCTAATTCATAGCGGTGATACGCTAACATGGCTTTATTGGCTGTAACGAAGGCTTTTTGTTTGGCTAAAGTTTTTTTAGCTAAAAGATAAGGCGCTTCCACCCCACCCATAAGCTCCACGATAATATCAATTTCTTTATCTTCTATCAAGCTTTCTAAATCATCACTGATTTCAAAAGCATAGCCCTTGTGCTTTTTCACGTCTCGCACCACCGCTTTTTTAATTTTAATTTCCACGCCGGCTCTGTCTTTGATGATTTCTTGATTTTCTTGTAAGATTTTAGCGACCGCACTCCCCACACACCCTAAACCCACAAGCCCTACATTCAATCTTTTTTTCATGCCTTTTCCTTTAGATTCGTTTTTTCAAAACGGCGTTTTTTTCCTGCTCGCTCGCTTTTTCTATCGCTTCAAAACTCCCAAAATAATCCAATAATTTTTTCACGCTGGCTTCTCCTATGCCCTTTTCTTTTAAAAGAGCGATTTGTTTCATGTTTTTAAGTTTAGTGGATCTGTGGAAGTTTATCGCATACCGGTGGCTTTCATCGCGCAATTTTTGCACCCATTGCAAGCGTTTGTCGCTAGGGAGCAATTTAAAAGTATTGCTAGGCGTATGGATAATGTCTTTAGCGCCCCCTTTAGAACGATAAGCTTTAGAATCCCTTTTTTCTTTAGAAATAGCGATCACTTCTACAAAACTCCCGCTGCTTTTTAAAATTTCTAAAGCGATGTTTAATTGCGCCCTCCCTCCATCAATCACCCACAAATTAGGCGGTGGCTCTTTAGCAAAATCTAAAGCCCTTCTGGTGAGCAATTCGCTCATTTGAGCGTATTCGTTAGAGCCTTTTAGATGGTAGCGCCGGTAAGAGTTTTTTTGGAAGGCGTTATTTTCATACACGACCATTCCCCCCACGCATTGGCTGTTTGAATGGTGGCTTGTGTCAAAAATTTCCACCCTATAAGGCACGCACTCTAAATTGAAAAGCGATCGCACTTCTTCTAAAATCCAATCTTCATTAGAGGTTTTTTCTTGGCTAAAAATCTCTTGAGCGTTTTTCATAGCGATTTCTATTAAAGCGAGCTTATCGCCTTTTTTAGGAATGCTAAGAGCGATTTTTTTAGAGTATTGGTGAGAGATAAACTCTTGCAATTCTTTAAGCACCTCATTAGAGCAAGCGCTCAATAAGATCTGTTCAGGCATCAAAGGCAAATGCAATTGGTAATGGTTGATAATGGCTTGTTTCATCGCTTCATCGGTGTCAAACCCATTGAGGGAGTGGATTTTTTCAAACGCTGAAGAAATGATTTTACCCCCACGCATAAACATTTTCACTAACACCGCCTTATTGTTCCTACCATAAAAAGCAAAAATATCCAAATCGTAGAGTTTGGCCAAATCCATGCAAGTGAAAGGGGCGATTTTTTGGATTTTTGCAATCCTATCCCTGTAAATTAGGGCTTCTTCAAAACGCAAATTGCTAGAAAGGCGCTCCATTTTCAATTCAAGCTCTTTGATGAGTCTGTCTTTATTTTCAATCATTTCTAAACATTCTTTAGCGATTTTTAAATACTCTTCTTTAGTGATTTTATCCTCGCATGGGGCTTTACAACGCTCTATTTGATAAAACATGCATGCCTTTTTATCCTTGATGCAATTTTTCTTTTGAACCAACGGGAGCAACTCATACAAGCTGTCCAAAATATCCTTAGCCCCGCTCGTAAAAGGGCCAAAATATTTAACGCCAGGCTGTTTTAAAATTTTTCGTGTGATTAAAGGGATAGGGAAATCAGTGGAAAAATCCATGTAAATATAAGGGTAAGTTTTATCGTCTCTTAAAAGAATGTTGTATTTGGGCTTGAGCTGCTTGATTAAAGAATTTTCTAAAATCAAAGCGTCTTGCTCGTTTTCCACTAAAATGGTTTCTAAAAAAGCGATTTGTTTGACCATCATTTGGATGCGTAAGCTTGCGCGATGATTGGGCGTGATTTCATTATTATGGATAGAAAAATAGCTTTTGATGCGCTTTTTTAAGTTTTTTGCTTTACCGATATAGAGTAATTGGCGGTTTTTATCAAAATATTGATACACGCCACTGCTATTAGAAAGGTTTTTCAAACTGGACAATAAATCAGCCATTCATTCCTCAAAAAAACTGCGTTGGTAGTGGATCAAAGCGCGCGCTTTTTCAAAACATTCATGCAAACGAGCGTCTTTAATGGGGTTATGGAACAACCCTAAAGCGCTAGGGCGAAAAAAACGGGCTTGTTTTTTAATGGGGGCATAAAAATTGGCTTTTTCTAAGGAATCTTTAGGCACATAACCTAAAATTTCTAACCCATTCAACCCGTCAAACCCATAAGCATGCCCTTGCGTGTTTAAAAAATGGCTGATTTCTTTAGCGAATCGTTGGTTAAATTCCTTAGAAGCCCAAAGATCTTTAAACGCAAAAAGCAATTTCGAGTCTTTTATGAAGATAAAAAGCAAATTTTCTTGTAAACTTAAGGGCATAAAAACCTTAAGCTTTTTGAGTTTCAAAAGAGTTTCAAGCTTTTTATAAGACTTTTTTTGAATGAGTAAGGAGAAAATATTTTGTTCCATAAACTGATCTTAACATGCTTTTTAACGCTTGTGGCGCTAACGATTCAAGCTTGTGGCTATAAAGCCCCCCCATTCAATGAAAAACCTGCTAAAAAAACTTCAAACAGCTCTAATTCTTCTATGCAAACGCCCACCAATAACACAACGCCAGAATTTTTAAACGAGCCTTAAAATCATTGCTCTTGTTTAAGGGCTTTGATTTCTAGGGTTTTTGTGGCTAACTTTTGCGCCTCTTCATCATCATGCGTTACCATAATGAAAGTAGCGCAAGAATTTTGGTGTATCTCTTTGATGAGATCCTGCAAATTCTTACGATTAAAACTATCTAAAGCGCTAAAAGGCTCATCTAATAAAATGAGTTCTGGCTTGTGGATAATCCCCCTAATAATGCCCACTCTTTGGGCTTGCCCCCCGCTCAATTCATTAGGGAATTTATCCATAAGGCTCTCATCTAACCCCATTTTTAACGCTAAGGCTTTGGCTTCTTTTTGAGCGGCTTGTTTGTTTATTCCTTGTAAATTAAGGCAAAAGGTCATGTTTTGCATGGCGTTTAAATGAGAAAATAAGGAATTGCCTTGAGCGATATAGCCTATTTTTTGGCGTAAAAAAGCGTTGTTTGAAAGGGTCTCATTAAAGATTTTAACGCTCCCAAGATTAGGTTTTAAAAGCCCTAAAATCAAGCCTAAAAGCGTGCTTTTACCGCTCCCGCTCTCCCCTAAAACGCATAAAAAATCCCCTTTTTCAATGCTTAAATTAAAATCCTTAAAAACAGCGCGATTGTGGTAGTTAAAAGACACATTCTCTATCGTAACGATTTCTTTCATGCTATAACCCTAAGCTTTCTAAAAAATCTTTAGCCACTATTTGGGGGCTTTTTTTCAACGCTTCCACCTGATAGTTTAAATCCTGCATTTTCTCATCGCTAATTTTTGCATTCAATTTTTCTAAGATTTCTAAGGCTTTAGGATACTTTTTGATAATTTCTTTTCTCATAACAATACCGGCCTGATAATTGGGGAAAAACCCTTTATCGTCCTTAAGCACCTTTAAATCCAGCTCTTTGATTTGAGCGTCTGTAGTGAAGACATCTAAAGCGTTGATCTTATGGGATTCAAAACTCTTATAACGTAAATTAATATCCATTTCATGCAAACTTCTAAAATGAAAGCGATAAGCTTTCACTAAGCCCTTAAAAGCGTCCTCTCTTTCAAAAAAGTCAAACTCCGCTCCAAAATCAAAATTTGGGCTATGAAGGGCTAAATCGCTGAAAGTTTCAATCGCGTATTTTTGAGCGTCTTCTTTAGAAATCGCTAAGGAATAGGTGTTGTTAAAGCCCAAAAGTCCCACCCATAAAAGATTAAATTCCTTCTCATAACGCTTTTTAATCGTTTCAAAATCCACTTTTTGCGTCAAAGGGTTTTTGAGCGTATTCACCCAAGCGGTGCCGGTATATTCCACATACAAATCAAAATCGCCCCTAATTAATGCCGGATGGATATTCATCGTCCCCCCACCAATGCCAAACGCCCGCTTGATAGGGATATGGTGTTTTTCTAACAAAAGGCTTAAAATCTCGCCCAAAATATACTGCTCACTGCTAGGTTTTGTCGCTACGACTAAGGGTTTTTCTTCTATGGCGTTTCTAGGAATGAGCCATAAAGCGCTCGCTAGCAATAAAAAAAGAAACACCGCTAAATTAAGATAAACTCTTCTTTTTTGTTTTTGGGTGGCGTTTTGAGAAAATAGGCGTTGCAAAGCGTTTTCATGCTGAAAGACGCTCACAAATTTATCCGCTAAAACACTAAAAAGAGCTATGATCAAACTGCCAGCCACTAAAAGCGTGGTGTTTTGCGTGTTTAGCCCTCTAAAAATCGCCTGCCCTAAGCCTCCAGCCCCAATGAGCGCCCCGATCCCAGCCATCGCCACTAACATCACCACTGCAATCCTTAAGCCCACTAAAATTTGGGGGACAGCGAGCAAGAAGTACACCCTAAAAAACAACTCTTTGGGGTTACACCCTAGCCCAATAGCAGCCTTAATCACCTCTTCTCTCACCTCTTTTAAAGCGTTATAAGTACTATGGACAATGGGTAACAAGCCGTATAAGACCAACACTAAAAGCGCGTTTTTTAACCCCACCCCAATCACAGGAATGAATAACGCGAATAACGCCAGCGATGGGATGGTGTAGAGGAAATTCACCACAGGGAGCAAAAACGCCCTGGCCTTTGAGTTATAAAACACAAAAACCCCAATCAAAACCCCAAACACCAGAACGAGAAGACTAGAAAGCGCAACGATGATAAAATGCTGCGCGAGCAAGTCTATAAAGTAAATGAAGCGATCATGAAATTCTTTTATCAAATATTTTACCACGCTTATTTTTAATACTATGGCAACTAAATGCTGCGTAGCCACATCTACAAAATGGAGCAACCATTCATACAATTCTTTGATCAATTGTTTAAAAACGCCCATGTTTGGCAATTATAACCAAACTTATTTGAATAAAGGGGTTTTAAAACGCTAAAGGCATTTTTTAATATTGGTTGTAGGTTAAAACTGAAAGGTGCGTTTGCCTAAATTGGTGCTCACTTCTATCCATAGGGGCTGGTTTTCGCATAAAATTTCATAGGCTACGCTTTGATTCCTCACTAAAGAAACGCTTTTAGGCGTGGGGTAGAGCGAGCAAGAACGCCCTTGATTGATGTCAATTTTTAAGATAACCACGCTCTCCACCACAGCGCTCACCTTTAAATAATACGACTCCCTAGCCCCTTGCCATTCTAAATAGGGCGTTTCTTGGGGGACAATCTCTAACGCCACCAAAGGGCTTTGAGCCAGTTTCAAGCGCGTTTTTTGCTCCTGCTCTTTTAATTCTTGTTCTCTGTTGATCCCTTTATCAATCAAATCAAAAAGGTTTGAAGAAGCGTCCTTTTCTCTAGCAACAAGGCTCGCTAACAACAAAAAGATTGACAAAAAAATTCGTTTCATGCGATTCATTCTTGCTGTTTGTGGGGATTGAATTCTTCATCTAAAATAGAATGGATCTTGCTCAAATCGTTCGCATCGGTTGAAAAAAAGATTTCCACGCGATTGTTTTTCATTCTGTTTTCTAGGGAATCATTAGGCGCGATAGGGTTGGTAGAGCCGTAAGAAGAAAAAGACAATTGGTTAGGATCCACGCCGTATTGCATAAGGACTTTCATCACCCTATAAGCGCGATTGGCGGCTAATTCATAGTGGCTTTTAAAACGGGTTTTAGTTAAAGGCGTATTATCTGTAAAACCTCTCACATTAATATGCACCCTTTTAGGGAGTTTTTGAATGATTTTAGCGATCCGTTCAAGATAAAGCATCATGTCTTGATTGATGGCGTCTGATGTGGCGTTTTCAAACAGCAAACTAGAGGGGAGCTTTAAGATAGAGCCTTGATCAATTTGCTCTAAAACACTGCCTTCGCCTTTGCGAGCGATAGTGGCTTTTGTTTCGGTATTTTGCGAAGCCGGTTTGGAGCTTTCGCTTGCCATTTGCTCTTCTTCTTTCCCTGAATCAGGGGGGATCACTACAACCGGCTGCATCGCCTCTGGCTTAGGGGCGTAATTAAAAATCTTAATAAATTCGGTTTTTAAGGCTTCCACTTTGGATTTATTGACCGCTGAAATGGCATAAAGAGCGATAAAAAGCGCGAGCAACAACGACAAAAAGTCCGCATAAGGAACCGCCCATTTTTCGCCGGCGGGGCATTCGGTGGGTTTGTTTTTCTTAGCCATCTTTAGCCCTCAAATTGAGATTTTTTAGGCTCACCGGGAGCGATGTAGTTTAAGAGTTTGTTTTCTAAATCCCTTGGATTTTCCCCATTAGCGATGCCTAAAATCCCCTCTAAAAGAACGGTTTTTTCTTTGATAATGTCTTTAGATTTAGCTTTGAGCTTATGCCCAAAAGGGCCAAAAATCGCATAAGCACACATAATCCCTGTAACAGTAGCCGTAAAAGCCCCAGCGATCCCTGCTGCCATTTCAGCCGGGTTGTCTAGTTTTTGCAAGGCTAGCATAAGCCCCATAACCGCCCCCACTAACCCCATAGTAGGAGCGGTCTCACCGGCCGTCTCCCAATAATGAGCGGCGCCGTGGTAATACTCTTCCATTTCTTCAATGCTGATTTCTAAGCTTTCCTTAACGGATTTCAAATCCTTGCCATCTATGATCATAGACAAGCCGTTACGGGTGAAATCGTCTTCAATTTGCGCCACTCGCCCCTCTAAACTCAACACCCCATCTTTTCTAGCCAGAGTGGCTAATTCCACTAAATTTTTAATGGTTTCGTTCAAATTGATTTTAGGGTTTAAAAAAACAATTTTTATCTCTTTGTAAGCGGCTTTCACGTAACGAGCATGCGTGCCTGTCATGGCGGCAAAAAGCGAAGTAGGCACAATGATAATGACTGAACTCAAATGGATAATGTGTAACGGGTTGCCATCTTCTAAAATATCGCCTAACGAAATAGAAGCGACCGCCAATACCAAGCCTAGTATGGTTGATAAATCCAAAACTTACCCCTTAATCTAAATTTCATAATCTTGTAAATGCGTGATTTTATGCGTGCCACAAACCCTACAATCAGGGTTTTTGGGTGCTTGAATTTTTTTAAAATCCATCGTTTTAATATCGGCTATAAGTAAAGTATTTATAAGTAAAGTTTCAAACCCTAAAAAATATTTAAGGCATTCGCTCGCTTGGATACACCCTAAAACTCCAGGCAAAACCCCAAAAAGCCCTGAAGTAGGATTTAATCCCTTTTTAGGGGGCTTATCAAAAACACACGCTAAGCATGCACTATGGGGTAAAACGCTCATGCTTTGCCCCCTGTATTTTAAAACCCCGGCATGCGAATAGGGTTTTTGGGCTAACACGCAAGCGTCATTGATCAAAAATTTAGCGTTGAAATTGTCTGTAGCGTCTATGATAAAATCGTAAGGTTCTATGAGAGAAAGAGCGTTATGAGCCTTAAAGCGTTCTTCAAAAGCCTCTATTTCAATGCTAGCATTGAGTTGTTTTAAGCGCGCTTTCGCGCTAGAGGCTTTAGGTTGGTTTAAAAAATCCTGTGAATGGATGATTTGGCGTTGCAAATTACTCATATCCACCACATCAAAATCTACAATACCTATTTTTCCTATCCCAGCAGCACACAGATACATCAAAACCGCTGATCCAAGCCCCCCAGCTCCAATGACTAAAACGCTAGATTGTAAAAGCTTCAATTGGCCTTCTTCGCCCACATCTTCTAGCATGATATGGCGCAAATAACGCTCTTTGTCTAGCCGGCTTAACAATTAAGCCATCCTTGAAACCCAAATTTTAGAATGCTCTCTTTCGGCAAAAAAACTCGTCTTATCCCCATGCCCTGGATAAATCTCTATGTCTTTAGGGAAATCTAAATTTTGAAACCTTAACAGGGACTCTTTCATGTCTTTTTCATTAGAATAAGGGAAATCATAGCGGCCAATACTGCGATAAAAAATAAAATCCCCACTAAAAATCACCCCTTCTATTTCTATGATAGAACAACCGGGCGTGTGTCCGGGAAAATGCCAGTATTTAATGGCAGTGTTTTCTATCTCTAAAGTGGTGCAACCCTTATTGCAAGGCACGCTAAAATTGGGGCTAAAAACCGGCATGCCTAAATGGAAAATATCATTTTCTAGCATGAACACATCATCTTTGGGGGCGTAAATGGGGGTGTTTTTAAGGAGTTTTGACAATTGAGCGCTATCCCACACATGATCATAATGCCCATGCGTGATTAAAATCGCCTTAGGGTTTTTGGCGTTTTCTAACACCCATTCGCTGCTAGAAAATCCGGGATCGATAATAAAATCTATCCCACTAGAAAGCTTCACAATATAAGCGTTTTCTTCCACCGCCCCGCATTCTCGCCTTAAAATTTCCAAACTCTAAACTCCCTTCAAACTAGTTTTAAAAAGTCATTATGATTGAATATCATAGCGCAAAAATAAGGCGATTTTGACTAGAATAGCACTCTATATATTGTTGGTTGAGATGAGTTTGAATAAAAGGAAAATCGTGCGATCGTTTGGGAATTACATGCAAGAATGGCTTTATGGAGAAAAAGGGTATTACAGAAAGGTGCTAATCGGTCAAAAAGGGGATTTTTACACTTCGGTGTCTTTGAGCAAGTTTTTTGGGGGCGCTGTTGCGTTTTATATCATCAAGCTTTTAGAAGAAGAAAAATTATTTTTGCCTTTAAAAATTGTAGAAATTGGCTCTCATCATGGGCATTTTTTGAGCGATATAGCCAGTTTTTTAAACGCTTTGAGCGTGGGCGTAATGGAAAAATGCGCGTTTATCAGCTGCGAGCCTTTAAAGGAATTGCAAAAACTCCAACGAACTATTTTCAAGCAAGCCACGCAATTGGATTTGATGATCTGCGATCTGAAAGATCTAGATTTCAAGGGACATGAAAGTGCGTTTGTTGTCTCTAATGAATTGTTTGACGCGTTCGCTTGCGAGATCATTAAAGATAACAAAATGCTTTTTATTACCCATGATCATCAGGGCGTTTGGGGCAATATTGATGAACCCACTAAAGAACTTCTTAAAAATTTGGATTTAAAACAAGGGTGCGCGCCGTTATTTTTAGAGGCTTTTATTAAGGATTTGTTAGCAAAATTGAATGAGGCTTCTTCTTGGGTGTTTTTGAGCTTTGATTATGGCGATGAAACAGAGAGAAAAGACATGCATTTAAGGGCTTTTAAAAACCACCAAGTATTAGATTTTAAGGATATTTTAAACAATCTGGCTTCTTTGTATCAGCAAAGCGATTTGACCTATGATGTCAATTTTTCTCTGGTGCGCTTTTTGTTTGAAAAACACCACGCGCAATTTTCATTCTTTAAATCGCAGGCTAACGCTTTATTGGATATGGGGCTTATGGGATTGTTAGAAACATTTTCAAAGAGCGTGGGTTATGAAAGGTATTTAAAAGAAGCGGCTAAAATCAAGCCCCTAATTAGCCCTGGGGGTTTAGGGGAGCGTTTCAAAGCGTTAGAGTTCGTGAAAAAAAAATAAAATGTAAATTAAAAGCGTTTTTACAATCTAATAATAATTAATAATAATAATAAAGAGCTTGCGTATTTTTAAAGGGGGAAAGGTAAGAGCGTCAGGACATTTTAATGAAAAAGTTGATTAAAATGCTAAGTTATAGTAAAGAAGGAAGGAATATAATACGCCTTTCGCTCTTACCTTAAGCGGCATTATACCAAAAAAAAAAAAAAAAAAGATGTTATTTGAGCTTTATTTTTAACATTCTGTTTTTCTTTTTTATAAAATGAAACACTTTTTGAGTTTATTTATTTATTTAATATTGGTGTTTAAAAGAAAGAATTGCTATAATTTGAAATAATTTAAGCCTATTGATGGGATAAAGGGGGTTTTTTGAAAATTTTTCTTTCTTGCAAGTCTTTGTTGATTCAAAGGAGTTTGGAATTTTATTTGAGCGATTGCCTCTCTCCTATGGGAGTTTGCGACTTTGTTTTAAGCGATGATGAAACGCTAGAAACCGATAAGCCCCTATGCTTTATAGAAGATCGTTTAAGAAAGCCTTTCACCAAACAAAGCGTGAAAGAAGATATCAAAAATTATTACCACGCTTTAAAAGAGAGCGAAAAACCTTGCGAAGAAATCAAAATTTCTAAAGAGCAAAAGATCCAGCAATTGCTAGAAGAATACACCCAAAAACTATGCCAGATCATCAGCCAGTAAAAAAATTTAAGATTATTGGGGGGACTTGTAAGGGATTAGGCTTGAATTTGCCTAACGTTTCTAGCACGCGCCCCACGAAAGCGATCGTAAGAGAGTCGTTTTTTAACACCTTGCAAGCAGAAATTAGGGGGGCGCATTTTATAGAAGTGTTTTCAGGTAGCGCTTCTATGGGTTTAGAGGCTTTGAGTAGGGGGGCTAAAAGCGCGGTGTTTTTTGAGCAAAATAAAAGCGCTTATAAGACGCTCTTAGAAAATATTTCCCTCTTTAAAAACCGCTTGAAAAAGGAAATTGAAATCCAAACCTTTTTAGATGACGCTTTCAAGCTTTTGCCCACGCTGTGTTTAAAAAATGGCGTTTTGAATATTCTTTATTTAGATCCTCCTTTTGAAACAAGCGGGTTTTTAGGGATTTATGAAAAATGTTTTCAAGCTTTAGAAAGGTTATTGAAACGCTTTGATCCAGAAAATCTTTTAGTGGCTTTTGAGCATGAAAACACGCATGAAATGCCTAAAAGTCTCGCAACTTTAGCTATAATCAAACAGAAAAAATTTGGGAAAACCACTTTAACTTATTTTCAATAGGAATAGGCATGGCAGAAGAACAAGAAAATACCGCGCAACAACCCCAAAAAAAAAGCAAAGCCCTTTTATTTGTCATCATTGGAAGCGTGCTAGTGATGCTTTTATTGGTAGGGGTGATTATCATGCTGCTTATGGGGAATAAGGAAGAATCTAAAGAAAACGCTTCTAAAAACACCCAAGAAGTTCAAGCCAATCCTATGGCGAACAAGAATCAAGAGGCTAAAGAAGGCTCTAATATCCAGCAATATTTGGTGCTTGGGCCTTTGTATGCGATTGATGCGCCTTTTGCGGTGAATCTGGTCTCTCAAAATGGCAGACGCTACCTTAAGGCTTCTATTTCGTTAGAATTGAGTAATGAAAAGCTTTTGAATGAAGTCAAGGTTAAAGACACGGCGATTAAAGACACGATTATAGAAATTCTATCGTCTAAAAGCGTGGAAGAAGTGGTTACCAATAAGGGTAAAAACAAGCTTAAAGACGAAATTAAGAGCCATTTGAATTCGTTTTTGATTGATGGCTTTATTAAAAATGTCTTTTTCACTGATTTTATCATCCAATAATTTTAAATGATTGGCATAGATATTGTCTCTATTGCTAGGGTAGAAAAGTGCGTGAAACGCTTTAAAATGAGGTTTTTAGAGCGTTTTTTATCCCCAAGTGAGATTGTTTTATGTAAGGATAAATTTAGCAGTATCGCCGGGTTTTTCGCGCTTAAAGAGGCTTGCTCTAAAGCCCTTCAAGTGGGTATTGGTAAGGAATTGAGTTTTTTAGATATACGAATCTCTAAAAGCCCTAAAAACGCCCCCTTAATCACCCTTTCTAAAGAAAAAATGGATTATTTTAACATCCAAAGCTTGAGCGCGAGCATCAGCCATGACGCTGGTTTTGCGATAGCGGTTGTGATGGTTTCTTCGTTCAATTGATAAATAACGCATTCTAAAACCCCATAACATTCTGTTTTAAAAAACGCTTAGTGGCTGTTTGCAAAAAAAATAAAAAACGCAAAAAACCTTTTTCAAATCGTTTTGATAACAAATTCTAAATAAATAAAATCAAACTTCAAAATTTAAGCTAATTATTAAGAATTATTTTTATAATATGCATCGGTTTGAATTAAATAAGAAAGGTTATCATAATGAATGGTTATTTGAGGGTAAAAACCCCGTATTTTTTAGCGTTGGGTGCTTTGACTTTTTGGACTTTTAATTCTTTTATGAGCGCGAAAGATAAGCACCATTTTTTAAAAAAAGTTACAACCACCGAGCAAAAATTCAGTTCTAGCGCGCCGCTTTCATGGCAAAGCGAAGAGGTGCGCAATTCCACAAGCTCTCGCACGGTGATTTCCAACAAGGAACTCAAAAAAACGGGGAATTTGAATATTGAAAACGCCTTGCAAAACGTGCCTGGGATTCAAATCAGAGACGCTACAGGCACAGGCGTGCTGCCTAAAATTTCGGTGCGCGGTTTTGGTGGGGGCGGTAACGGGCATAGCAATACGGGCATGATTTTAGTCAATGGTATCCCCATTTATGGCGCGCCGTATTCCAATATTGAACTGGCGATTTTCCCTGTAACTTTCCAGTCAGTGGATAGGATTGATGTGATTAAGGGGGGAACGAGCGTTCAATACGGCCCTAACACTTTTGGAGGCGTGGTGAATGTCATCACTAAAGAAATCCCTAAAGAGTGGGAAAATCAAGCGGCTGAAAGGATCACTTTTTGGGGGCGATCCTCTAATGGGAATTTTGTCGATCCCGAGGAAAAAGGCAAGCCTTTAGCCCAAACTTTAGGAAACCAAATGCTGTTTAACACTTATGGGCGAACGGCTGGGATGCTAGGCAAACATATAGGCATTAGCGCTCAAGGCAATTGGATTAATGGGCAAGGTTTTAGGCAAAACAGCCCTACAAAGGTGCAAAACTACTTGTTGGATGCGGTTTATAAGATTAATGCGACCAATACTTTTAAAGCTTATTACCAGTATTATCAATACAATTCTTACCATCCAGGCACTTTGAGCGCGCAAGATTACGCCTATAACCGCTTCATCAACGAACGCCCTGACAATCAAGATGGAGGGCGAGCCAAGCGCTTTGGGATTGTGTATCAAAATTATTTTGGCGACCCGGATAGGAAAGTGGGGGGCGATTTTAAATTCACTTATTTCACGCATGACATGAGTAGGGATTTTGGGTTTTCTAACCAATACCAAAGCGTGTATATGAGCAGTCAAAACAAGATCTTACCCTTTAAAGGAAAGGGAGAAATTAGCGCGAAAAACCCTAATTGCGGTTTGTATTCTTATAGCGACACGAACAGCCCTTGTTGGCAATTTTTTGACAATATCCGCCGCTTCGTGGTGAATGCCTTTGAGCCAAAACTCAATCTTATAATCAATACCGGTAAAGTCAAACAAACTTTTAATATGGGAATGCGCTTTTTAACTGAAGATTTATACCGCCGATCCACCACCAGGAAAAACCCTAGCGTGCCTAATAATGGGAGTGGTTTTGATGCAGGAACTTCACTCAATAATTTCAACAATTATACCGCTGTGTATGTCAGCGATGAAATCAATTTCAATGACGGCATGCTAACGATCACGCCGGGCTTGAGATACACTTTTTTAAATTATGAAAAAAAAGACGCTCCCCCTTTTAAAGAAGGTCAAACAGGAAAAACCATTAAAGATCGTTATAACCAATGGAATCCAGCGCTGAATGTCGGCTATAAACCCATTAGGGATTGGTTGTTTTATTTCAATTACCAAAGAAGCTACATCCCGCCCCAATTCAGCAATATCGGTAATTTTGTAGGCACAAGCACGGATTATTTTCAAATCTTTAATGTCATGGAAGGCGGCTCAAGATATTATTTCAACAATCAAGTGAGTTTTAACGCGAATTATTTTGTGATTTTTGCGAATAACTATTTTACTGGGCGCTATGGGGATAATAAAGAGCCGGTCAATGCGAGATCGCAAGGAGTGGAGCTAGAACTCTACTACACGCCTATTAGAGGGCTTAATTTCCATGCGGCTTACACTTTCATAGACGCTAATATCACCAGCCACACAATGGTTACTAACCCTGCTAATCCTAAAGGGCCTAAAAAAGATATTTTTGGCAAAAAACTCCCTTTTGTCAGCCCACACCAATTCATTTTAGACGCGAGTTACACTTACGCCAAAACTACGATTGGGTTGAGCTCTTTCTTTTATAGCCGCGCTTATACAGATGTGTTAAACACCGTGCCTTTCATTCAATACGCGCCCACGATTAAAAATGGGGCTATCACTACCAAAACAGCGGGCATGACACCGTGGTATTGGGTGTGGAATTTGCAAATTTCTACCACTTTGTGGGAACGCAAAAATCAAAGCGTTAGTGCGAGCTTGCAAATCAATAACATTTTTAACATGAAATATTGGTTTAGCGGGATAGGTACTAGCCCTAATGGGAAAGAAGCCGCGCCTCCCAGAAGCATAACAGCGTATGTGAGCTATAATTTTTAAGGTTTGATCTTTAGGGCTGTAGTTGCTTAAGCAGTTGGGTATAAAAAACAACCCTTTGTTTTAAATGATCTCTTAGAGTGCGGTAATTAGGGCAAAAGGTTTTTACGCAACGCCAGAAATTTTTGGAATGGTTTTTGTGGATCGTGTGGGCGAGCTCATGGATGATGACATAATCAATCGCTTCTTTTTGGGCGCAAACCAATAAAAGGGCGAAACTCAAGCGGTTATGATAAGAGCAGCTCCCTAAAACTTTAGCGTTATTTCTAATGCTGAAATGGGTGTATGAAGTTTGCATTTTTTGAGCGATTAAGGGGAGTTTTCGCTCCAAATAAGTTTTTAAGATTTTTTTAAGCTCTGTTAGGGTGTAATCGTTGGCGTTTTTAACCTCATCAAAGATGAGGATTTTGTTTTTATATTTTTCTAGGTTAGTGTGCAAGAGCGAGTGTTTTTCTTGCATGCTTAAAAAGGTTTTTTTTAGCCAAGATTCTTGTTCTTTTAAAAAAGCACTCGCCCTAGCTTGAGGGCAAGAATCAGGCATTTTTAGAATCACTTCTAAAGAAGGCGTGATATTCAAGCTCAGGGTTTTGATTTTTTTACTTTTTTGAATGGTAATAGGAATATCATCTAACATGATGCGTATTTTACTAAAATTTGCGCTAGAATGTAAGTCTGTTTAATATTGATTTTATTTGTATTAAGAATTAAGGCTAACATGCGTGTTTTTATTATTCATTTAAGCCCCAAAACCTGTCAAAATTTTTCTTTAAAAGAAACTCATATAACCCCCCTTTTAGAGAGCCTTAAACTTCAAGGGATCTCTTATGAAATCTTTGATGCGATCTATTCTAAAATCTCTCCCACTCAATTACACCCCTTGATTTTAGAGCATTTGCACCCTTCTTTTATAATTGAAGATTTATTGGCTTTTTGTAAAGATAAAAAACACCCCCCTTGCACGTTCAAAAATTTCTTTTACGCGCTCAAGCATTGCGGGAAGAGGATGGGGTTTGGGGAGCTTGGGTGCTATGCGAGCCATTATTCATTGTGGCAAAAATGCATAGAACTCAATGAAGCGATCTGTATTTTAGAAGATGATATTGTTTTAAAAGAGCGTTTTAAAGAGAGCCTAGAGTTTTGTGATAAACACATCAACGAATTAGGCTATATCCGTTTGATGCATTTAGAAGAAAATGTGGCTAAACAAAAAACTCCCGTTAAAGGGGTTTCTCAAATCTTAAATTTTAAAGATGGCATTGGCACTCAAGGGTATGTTTTAGCCCCCAAAGCCGCGCAAAAATTATTGAAATACAGCGCGAAAGAATGGGTGATGCCCATAGATTGCGTGATGGATAGGCATTATTGGCATGGGGTCAAAAACTATGTGTTAGAAGAATTTGCGATTGCTTGCGATGAGATGAACGCTCAAAACTCCAACACAGAAAAACAAAGGCCTAAAAAATTACCTTTAAGCATTAGGATTGGCCGTTTTTTGCATAAAAGTGCGGTTAAAATCTTGGATAAAGTTTTTAGGTATAGCCCAAAATTAATCATTAGAAAAAACTAATCATTAGGCTTTGCAAACATTAGAATAAGTCTTTGAGCATTTCTTGCATGATAGGGGAAGTTTCATTCAATTGATTTAAAGATTTTAGCGATTTGTATCTAAATAAAACAATAAAGTAATAATCGTTATTAAACATGCTATATTTCTTTTTTCTATAAAACTAAATATTATTGAATAAAACTAGGGAGTTAGAATGATCTTAAAACGAGTTACTGAAGCTTTAGAAGCGTATAAAAATGGTGAAATGCTCATTGTCATGGACGATGAAGACAGAGAAAATGAGGGGGATTTGGTTTTAGCTGGGATTTTTTCCACCCCTGAGAAAATCAATTTCATGGCCACGCATGCTAGGGGGTTGATTTGCGTGTCTTTAACCAAAGATTTAGCGAAAAAATTTGAATTACCCCCTATGGTTAGCGTGAATGATTCTAACCATGAGACCGCTTTCACGGTTTCCATTGACGCTAAAGAAGCCAAAACCGGGATTTCTGCTTTTGAAAGGCATTTAACGATTGAATTATTGTGTAAAGACACCACCAAACCGAGCGATTTTGTGCGCCCAGGGCATATTTTCCCTTTGATTGCAAAAGATGGAGGCGTGTTAGCGCGCACGGGCCATACGGAAGCGAGCGTGGATTTGTGCAAATTAGCTGGATTAAAGCCCGTGAGCGTGATTTGTGAAATCATGAAAGAAGACGGCTCTATGGCGAGGAGAGGGGATAAATTTTTGAGCGATTTCGCTCTCAAACATAACCTTAAAACCCTCTATGTCTCTGATTTGATTAGCTATCGTTTGGAAAATGAAAGTTTGCTGAAAATGTTTTGCCAAGAAGAAAGGGAATTTTTAAAACACCAAACGCAATGCTACACTTTTTTAGACCACCAGCAAAAAAACCATTACGCTTTTAAGTTTAAGGGAGCAAAAACCAACTATTTAGCCCCTTTAGTGCGTTTCCACCCTATCAAAGAGGATTTTGATTTTTTAACGACTGATGCGTTTGAAGTGTTTTTTAAAGCGTTAGAATATTTAAAGCGCGAAGGGGGTTATTTGATCTTTATGAACACGCATTCTAAAGAAAACAATATCGTTAAAGATTTTGGGATCGGGGCGTTGGTGTTAAAAAATTTAGGGATAAAGGATTTCAGGCTGTTAAGCTCTTGTGAAGACAGGCAGTATAAGGCTTTGAGCGGGTTTGGGCTTAAGCTTGTAGAAACGATTAGCCTTTAAGGCTTGTTAAGCTTCGTTGAATGTGTTGTAATGTTTTTAAGGTATAATAAACTCTTTTTAAGTCAAGCAATAAAGTTTGCAACCTGATGAGAGTAATAATAAAGTTTATGCTGATTTCATTAAAAACATTCCTAAAAATATTATTGAAAATATTCCTAAAAACCTTCCAAAAGATTTGGATAGTTTGCGTTATTATTTGGGGGTTAGGCTGTAGTTTTTTAAACGCTAATAGCGTTCAATTAGAAGAAACGCTGAGACGAAATCCTAAAAATCTTATTTGGCAACACTTTAAAAAGAAGTTTAAAAAGAGCAACACGATCCCTTATGCCCCTAATAGCCGTTGGAAATATTTAGGCGCAAGTATAGGGATTTTGGGCGTGTCTTTGGTGATAGGGATTGTGGGGTTGTATCTCATGCCAGAGAGCGTAACGAATTGGGATAAAGAAAAGTTTGGCGTCAAAAGCTGGTTTGAAAATGTCCGCATGGGGCCAAAACTAGACAATGATAGTTTTATTTTTAATGAAATCTTGCACCCTTATTTTGGGGCTATGTATTACATGCAACCGCGCATGGCTGGGTTTAGCTGGATGGCCTCAGCGTTTTTTTCTTTTATCACTTCTACGCTTTTTTGGGAATATGGCTTGGAAGCGTTTGTGGAAGTGCCTAGCTGGCAGGATTTAGTGATCACCCCTTTATTAGGCTCCATTTTAGGGGAAGGGTTTTACCAGCTCACGCGCTATATCCAACGCAACGAAGGCAAGCTTTTTGGCTCTTTATTTTTAGGGCGTTTGGTTATCGCTCTTATGGATCCTATAGGCTTTATCATTAGGGATTTAGGGCTTGGGGAAGCTTTAGGGATTTATAATAAACATGAAATCCGTTCCAGCTTAAGCCCCAATGGTTTGAATTTAACCTACAAATTTTAAAAAGGAGACCCTATGTCAAGCGATTTCAAAAACATTTTCACCGGTGCGGTTTTTAAAAGATAGGGTTATTCGCTTAGTAACTTTTTAAGAAAATTATAAAGAGTTTTGATAGAATACCTTTTTTTAAAAGACGCGTTTTAAAACTAATTTTAGGAGTATCCTTGAAACGATTAGAAGTTTCTAACCAAGCCAAATTACCCACTCAATTTGGGGAGTTTTGTATCCAGTGTTTTAGAGAAAAGGGTTCTAATGGCTCTAAAGATCATTTAGTGATCTTCACCCCTAATTTTCCTCAAAACCCCTTAGTGCGTTTGCATTCAGAATGTTTAACCGGTGATGCTCTAGGCTCTCAAAAATGCGATTGCGGAGGGGCGTTGCAAATGGCGTTAGAAAGGATTTCTAAAGAAGGGGGGCTAGTGATTTATTTGCGCCAAGAAGGGCGTGGGATAGGGCTATTTAACAAAGTCAATGCCTACGCTTTGCAAGATAAGGGCTATGATACCATTCAAGCCAATGAAATGATAGGGTTTAAAGATGATGAAAGGGATTATAGTGTTGCGGGTGAGATTTTAGAATATTACCGCATTAAAAAAATGCGCTTGCTCACGAATAACCCTAAAAAAATCGCCGCTTTAGAAAAATACGCTGAGGTAACAAGAGAGAGCTTGATCGTGTGCGCTAATGAGCATAATCAAGGGTATTTGGAAGTCAAAAAGCTCAAAATGGGGCATTTATTGTGAAAACTCTTTTAAAATAAGCTTTAAAAACCTTTTAAAATCATGCTTTAAAAGGCGCAATATAGGGGTAAGATAATGATAGAAGTGCGATTCTTTGGACCCATAAAAGAAGAAAATTTTTTCATCAAAGCGAATGATTTGAAAGAATTAAGAGCGATTTTACAAGAAAAAGAGGGCTTAAAAGAGTGGTTGGGCGTTTGCGCGATAGCCCTTAATGATCATTTGATAGACAATTTAGATGCGCCTTTAAAAGATGGCGATGTGATCAGTTTGTTGCCACCGGTTTGTGGGGGCTAGGTGTTAAAAATCATTCAAGGGGCATTAGATACGGAGAAGCTTTTGAAAGCCTATCAAGAGGAAGCTTGCGCGAAAAACTTTGGAGCGTTTTGTGTGTTTGTTGGGATTGTGAGAGGAGAGGATAACATTCAAGGCTTGAGTTTTGATATTTATGAAGCGCTATTAAAGACTTGGTTTGAAAAATGGCGCCATAAAGCCAAAGATTTGGGTGTGGTGCTAAAAATGGCGCACAGCTTGGGCGATGTTTTGATAGGACAAAGCTCATTTTTATGCGTTTTAATGGGAAAGAATAGAAAAAATGCCTTAGAACTATACGAAGATTTTATTGAAGATTTTAAGCGTAACGCTCCTATTTGGAAATACGATTTGATTGATAATAAACGCATTTACGCTAAAGAAAGAAGCCACCCTTTAAAAGGGAGTGGGCTTTTAGCTTAAAAAGGAGTTCAAATGCAAACGATTCATATAGGCGTTTTGAGCGCGAGCGATAGAGCGTCAAAAGGGATTTATGAAGATTTAAGCGGGAAAGCGATACAAGAAGTGATGAGCGAATATCTGCTCAATCCTTTAGAATTTCATTATGAAATTGTCGCTGATGAAAGGGATTTGATTGAAAAATTGCTGATTAAAATGTGCGATGAATACCAATGCGATCTAGTCGTTACTACAGGAGGCACAGGCCCTGCTTTAAGAGACATAACCCCAGAAGCCACAGAAAAAGTGTGCCAAAAAATGCTTCCTGGTTTTGGAGAGCTTATGCGAATGACTAGTTTAAAATACGTGCCTACAGCGATTCTGTCGCGCCAGAGCGCTGGCATCAGGAATAAGAGTTTGATCATCAATCTTCCTGGTAAGCCAAAAAGTATTAGAGAGTGTTTAGAAGCGGTTTTTCCAGCGATTCCTTATTGCGTGGATTTGATTTTAGGGAATTATATGCAAGTGAATGAAAAAAACATTCAAGCGTTTCGTCCCAAACAATAAGGTAAAAAATGCCGCTCACTCATTTGAATGAAGAAAATCAGCCTAAAATGGTGGATATAGGGGATAAGGAAACCACTGAAAGAATCGCTCTAGCAAGCGGTCGTATCAGCATGAATAAAGAGGCTTATGACGCTATTATCAATCATGGCGTTAAAAAGGGTCCGGTGTTACAGACTGCTATTATTGCTGGGATTATGGGGGCTAAAAAGACAAGCGATCTCATTCCCATGTGCCATCCAATCATGCTCAATGGGGTGGATATTGATATTTTAGAAGAAAAAGAGACTTGCAGTTTTAAACTCTATGCGAGAGTCAAAACTCAAGCTAAAACGGGCGTAGAAATGGAAGCGCTAATGAGTGTGAGCATAGGGCTTTTAACCATTTATGACATGGTGAAAGCCATTGATAAGAGCATGACAATTAGCGGTGTGATGTTGGAGCATAAAAGTGGAGGTAAAAGTGGGGATTATAACGCTAAAAAATAGAAAAAGACTGATAATCTAAAGATGTTAGGGTAAAATAACATTTTGACAACAAAAGCGTGTTGGTTGCTTCGGGTTTGTTGTTATAGAAGTCTAAAATATTACAATCAAGGATAGAACGATGAAAGCAAATAATCATTTTAAAGATTTTGCATGGAAAAAATGCCTTTTAGGCGCGAGCGTGGTGGCTTTATTAGTGGGGTGTAGCCCGCATATTATTGAAACCAATGAAGTCGCTTTGAAATTGAATTACCATCCAGCTAGCGAGAAAGTTCAAGCGTTAGATGAAAAGATTTTACTTTTAAAGCCAGCTTTCCAATACAGCGATAATATCGCTAAAGAGTATGAAAACAAATTCAAGAATCAAACCACGATCAAGGTTGAAGAGATCTTGCAAAATCAGGGCTACAAGGTTATCAATGTGGATAGCAGCGATAAAGACGATCTTTCTTTTTCACAAAAAAAAGAAGGGTATTTGGCCGTCGCTATGAATGGCGAAATTGTTTTACGCCCCGATCCTAAAAGAACCATACAGAAAAAATCAGAACCCGGGTTGTTATTCTCCACTGGTTTGGACAAAATGGAAGGGGTTTTAATCCCGGCTGGGTTTGTCAAGGTTACCATACTAGAGCCTATGAGTGGGGAATCTTTAGATTCCTTTACGATGGATTTGAGCGAGTTGGACATTCAAGAAAAATTCTTAAAAACCACCCATTCAAGCCATAGCGGAGGGTTAGTTAGCACTATGGTTAAGGGAACGGATAATTCTAATGACGCGATCAAGAGCGCTTTGAACAAGATTTTTGCAAGTATCATGCAAGAAATAGACAAAAAACTCACTCAAAAGAATTTAGAATCTTATCAAAAAGACGCAAAGGAATTAAAAGGCAAAAGAAACCGATAAAAAACCGATCAAAAAAGTAAGTCAAAGAGCGCTTGGATAGATTGCTTAAAAAGGGGTTTTTAGCGTTCTTTTTGAGCGTGTATTTAAGGGCTGATGATTTGGTTACTTACACCATCATCAAAAAAGAAGATCTAGGATACCAGCGGTTTTTAGCCAAGAAGTGTTTAAGGGGCAAGGCCCACCCTCCGTGTTTTGCTGAGCCTAAAAAACCCAAAAAAAAACTTTTTAACATAGACAAAAGCTCCCATTATTATGGCACAAGCGTGGTGCAAATGTCATGGCTACAGAGCAGGGAAAAATTTGAAAACCATTCAAAATACCGAGACATTCCTTTTGCTGAAGTCAGTTTGATTTATGGCTATAAACAATTTTTTCCTAAAAAAGAGCGCTATGGTTTCCGTTTTTATATTTCTTTGGATTATGCTTATGGCTTTTTTCTTAAAAATAAAGGCGCATTAGGCGATAGTTTGAGGGCGAGTTCGCAGATCCCTAAAAGCTATAGAGAAAAATTACAAAGAAAAGAGACTTTTATTAACGCTATTTTTTATGGCGTGGGGGCTGACTTTTTATACAAACGCGCTTTTGGGACGCTGATTTTAGGGATGAATTTCGTGGGCGAAACCTGGTTTTATGAAACAAAGATTTTTAAAAAGTGGGCCAAAGATCCTTCAAGCGTTTATCACCCTTACATGTTTCAAGTGATGTTGAATGTGGGGTATCGTTACCGCTTTTCAAGGTATAAGAATTGGGCGATAGAATTTGGTGCGCGCATCCCTTTTTTAACCAATGATTATTTTAAAACCCCTTTATACACCCTTCATTTCAAGCGCAATATTTCTGTCTATCTCACTTCAACTTATGACTTTTAGTTTTTTAAATTTTTGAAAACCAGAATTAACCGCTTTTTATCAACCGGAATTAAAACAAATTAAGCTATAATGATACAAAAATTTAATTTTTTAGCCATTAAGGAAAAATAATGAATCTTGAAGTGAAAAAGATTGACACCGCTAACGCCCGTTTGAGCGCTAAACCTTCCATTGAGAATTTAGAAAAGCGTTATGATAAAATCGCTCAAAAAATCGCCCAAAAAGTTAAAATTGATGGCTTTAGAAGAGGTAAAGTCCCCCTTAGTTTAGTGAAAACCCGTTATCAAGCCCAAATTGAACAAGACGCTCAAGAAGAGATGATTCAAGAGATTTTGAAAAACGCTTTTAAGGAATTGGGGATTGAAAATAAGGATTTAATCGGCAGCCCCAATCTCACTAAATTTGAAAAAAAAGACACGCATTTTGAAATAGAAGCGGACATCGGCTTAAAACCCACGATTGTTTTAGACAAGATCAAAGAGTGTGTGCCTGGTGTGGGAGTGGAAATCCCCAATGAGGAAAAAATTAATGAGCGTTTGAAACAGCTCGCTAAAGATTACGCGAAATTTGTGGATACTGACGCTCAAAGAAAGGCTCAAAACGACGATAAATTGATAATTGATTTTGAAGGTTTTATAGATAATGCGCCTTTTGAAGGGGGTAAGGCTGAGAATTTCACTTTGATTTTAGGCAATAAACAAATGCTAGAAGATTTTGAAAAGGCTCTTTTAGGCATGCAAGCTAGCGAGGAAAAAGAATTCCCTTTGACTTTCCCTAGCAAATACCACACAGAGCATTTAGCCGGCAAAGAAGCCCTTTTTAAAGTGAAATTGCACCAGATTCAAGCGCGTGAAGCGTTAGAAATCAATGACGAACTCGCTAAAATCGTCTTAGCCAATGAAGAGAATGCGACTTTAGAGCTTTTAAAAGAAAGGGTTGAGGGGCAGTTGTTTTTAGAAAATAAGGCCAGGCTCTATAATGAAGAGTTGAAAGAAAAATTGATTGAAAATTTAGATGAAAAGATTGTTTTTGATTTGCCTAAAACGATCATAGAGCAAGAAATGGATTTGTTGTTCAGGAACACTCTTTATTCCATGCAAGCTGAGGAAGTCAAATCCTTACAAGAAAGTCAAGAAAAAGCCAAAGAAAAGCGTGAGAGCTTTAGGAACGATGCGACAAAAAGCGTGAAAATCACTTTTATCATTGACGCTTTAGCGAAGGAAGAAAAAATTGGCGTGCATGACAATGAAGTCTTTCAAACTCTGTATTATGAAGCGATGATGACAGGGCAAAACCCAGAAAGCCTCATTGAACAATACCGCAAAAATAACATGTTAGCGGCGGTGAAAATGGCGATGATTGAAGATAGGGTGTTAGCTTATTTGTTGGATAAAAACCTGCCTAAAGAACAACAAGAAATTTTGGAAAAAATGAGACCCAACGCTCAAAAAACTCAAGCGGGTTGAACGGCTAAAAAGGAGAGATGATGGGATACATTCCTTATGTAATAGAAAATACAGAGCGTGGCGAACGCAGTTATGATATTTACTCGCGCCTTTTAAAGGATCGCATCGTTTTATTGAGCGGTGAAATTAATGACAGCGTGGCGTCTTCTATCGTGGCCCAACTCTTGTTTTTGGAAGCCGAAGACCCTGAAAAAGACATTGGCTTGTATATCAATTCTCCCGGTGGGGTGATAACAAGCGGTCTTAGCATTTATGATACGATGAATTTTATCCGCCCTGATGTTTCCACGATTTGCATCGGTCAAGCGGCTTCTATGGGGGCGTTTTTATTAAGCTGTGGGGCTAAGGGCAAGCGTTTTTCATTGCCTCATTCAAGGATTATGATCCACCAGCCTTTAGGGGGGGCTCAAGGGCAAGCGAGCGATATTGAAATCATTTCTAACGAGATCCTTAGGCTTAAGGGTTTGATGAATTCTATTTTGGCTCAAAACTCAGGGCAGAGTTTGGAGCAAATCGCTAAAGACACGGACAGGGATTTTTATATGAGCGCTAAAGAAGCTAAAGAGTATGGCTTGATTGATAAAGTGTTACAGAAAAATGTGAAGTGATTGCATGGCGTTATTAGAGATTATCCATTACCCTTCTAAAATTTTAAGAACGATTTCTAAAGAGGTCGTCTCTTTTGATGCGAAACTCCACCAACAGCTAGATGACATGCATGAAACCATGATCGCTAGTGAGGGGATAGGGTTAGCCGCTATTCAAGTGGGCTTGCCTTTAAGAATGCTCATTATCAATCTCCCGAAAGAAGACGGCGTGCAACACAAAGAAGACTGCTTGGAAATCATTAACCCTAAGTTTATAGAAACTGGGGGATCAATGATGTATAGAGAAGGGTGCTTGTCTGTGCCGGGATTTTATGAGGAGGTGGAGCGTTTTGAAAAGGTTAAGATAGAGTATCAAAACCGCTTCGCTGAAGTGAAAGTTTTAGAAGCGAGCGAGCTTTTAGCCGTAGCCATTCAGCATGAGATCGATCACCTCAATGGCGTGTTATTCGTGGATAAATTATCCATTTTGAAGCGTAAGAAATTTGAAAAAGAACTCAAAGAGCTGCAAAAAAAACAAAAACACAAGTAACCACCATGATTAACACGATATTTTGCGCGACCATGCAAAGGGGGGTGGCAGAAATCGTAGCTGTGGAAGCGACTTTCACAAGGGCTTTGCCGGCGTTTGTGATTTCAGGATTGGCTAATAATTCTATCCAAGAAGCCAAGCAACGGGTCCAATCGGCTTTACAAAATAACGATTTCACTTTCCCGCCTTTAAAAATCACCATCAACCTTTCCCCCTCAGATTTGCCTAAATCCGGGAGTCATTTTGATTTGCCTATCGCTCTTTTAATCGCTTTGCAAAAACAAGAGTTGGCTTTTAAAGAGTGGTTTGCTTTTGGGGAGTTAGGGCTTGATGGCAAGATCAAACCCAATTCTAACATTTTCCCCATGCTTTTAGACATTGCCATTAAGCGCCCCCATGCTAAAGTCATTGTGCCTAAGGCGAATGAAGAGCTTTTTTCGCTTATCCCTAATTTGCAATGCTTTTTTGTGGGGCATTTTAAAGAAGCGTTAGAAATCTTGCAAAACCCTGAAATCAAAGCAGACACCCACACGAAAAAACTACCCTTTAAAACGATAGAATTGAACGATAAAGAGTATTATTTTTCAGACGCCTATGCCTTAGATTTCAAAGAAGTTAAGGGGCAAGCTGTCGCTAAAGAAGCCGCTTTGATCGCTAGCGCTGGGTTTCATAATTTGATTTTAGAGGGAAGCCCAGGGTGTGGGAAAAGCATGATCATTAATCGCATGCGTTATATCTTGCCTCCATTAAGCCTGAATGAAATCTTAGAAGCGACAAAATTACGCATTTTAAGCGAGCAAGACAGCGCCTATTACCCCTTAAGGAGTTTTAGAAACCCTCACCAAAGCGCTTCAAAATCCAGCATTTTAGGCTCAAGCTCTCTAAGAGAGCCAAAACCTGGCGAAATCGCGCTAGCGCATAACGGCATGCTTTTTTTTGATGAATTGCCTCATTTTAAAAAGGATATTTTGGAAGCTTTGAGAGAGCCTTTAGAAAACAATAAATTAGTGATCTCACGAGTGCATAGCAAAATTGAATACGAAACCTCTTTTTTATTCGTGGGGGCTCAAAACCCTTGCTTGTGCGGGAATTTACTCAGCGCTACCAAAGCATGCCGTTGCCAAGATAGAGAAATTGTGCAGTATAAAAACCGCTTGAGCGAGCCTTTTTTAGACAGGATTGATTTGTTCGTGCAAATGGAAGAGGGGAATTATAAAGACACGCCGTCGCATTCTTGGACTTCAAAAGAGATGCATGAATTGGTGTTATTAGCTTTCAAACAGCAAAAGTTAAGGAAACAGAGCTCTTTTAATGGTAAGCTTAATGAAGAGCAGATCGAACGATTTTGCCCTTTAAACGCTGAAGCAAAAAAGTTGTTAGAGCAGGCGGTTGAAAGGTTTAATCTGTCCATGCGCTCTGTGAATAAGGTCAAAAAAGTCGCTAGGACGATTGCGGATTTAAACGCTTGCGAGAATATAGAAAGATCTCACATGCTTAAAGCGCTGAGTTTTAGAAAGATTTCTTAAAAGGATTTTTATAAGGGAGAGAAAATGCAAGAATACCACATTCACAATTTGGATTGCCCTGATTGCGCGGCTAAATTAGAAAGGGATTTAAACAAACTAGACTATGTGAAAAAGGCTCAAATCAATTTCAGCACCAGTAAGCTGTTTTTGGATACGAGCGATTTTGAAAAAGTTAAGGCTTTCATCAAGCAAAACGAACCGCATTTGAGCCTGTCTTTTAAAGAGGCCGCAGAAAAGCCCTTGAGTTTTACCCCACTCATCATTACGATCGCTGTCTTTTTAGGCGCGATTTTAATCTTACACCTAAACCCTAGCCCTTTCATTGAAAAAGCGGTGTTCGTGGTATTAGCCTTAGTGTATCTAGTGAGCGGTAAAGATGTGATTTTGGGGGCGTTTCGTGGGCTTAAAAAGGGGCAATTTTTTGATGAAAACGCTTTGATGTTCATTGCGACTATTGCGGCTTTTTGCGTGGGGGCTTATGAAGAGAGCGTCTCTATCATGGTGTTTTATTCAGCGGGCGAATTTTTGCAAAAACTCGCTATCGCTCGCTCTAAAAAATCCCTTAAGGCTTTGGTGGATGTCGCTCCTAATCTGGCTTATTTGAAAAAGGGCGATGCATTAGTGAGTGTCGCACCTGAAGATTTAAGAGTTAATGACATTGTGGTGGTGAAAGTCGGCGAAAAAGTGCCTGTGGATGGCGTGGTAGTTAAGGGCGAAAGTTTTCTAGATGAAAGGGCGTTGAGTGGGGAGTCTATGCCTGTTAATGTCAGCGAAAATTCTAAAGTTTTAGGGGGGAGCTTGAATTTAAAAGCGGTCCTTGAAATTAAAGTAGAAAAACTTTATAAAGATTCTTCTATCGCTAAAGTGGTGGATTTGGTCCAACAAGCCACGAATGAAAAGAGCGAAACCGAGAAATTTATCACTAAATTTTCACGCTACTACACCCCAAGCGTTTTATTCATCGCCTTAATGATCGCCATATTACCGCCCTTGTTTTCTATGGGGAGCTTTGATGAGTGGATTTATAGGGGGCTTGTGGCTTTAATGGTGAGCTGCCCTTGCGCGTTAGTGATTTCTGTGCCTTTAGGGTATTTTGGGGGCGTGGGAGCGGCGAGCCGAAAGGGCATTTTAATGAAAGGCGTGCATGTTTTAGAGGTGCTTACTCAAGCTAAAAGCATCGCCTTTGATAAAACCGGCACTTTGACCAAAGGCGTTTTTAAAGTAACGGATATTGTGCCACAAAACGGGCATTCTAAAGAAGAAGTTTTGTATTACGCTTCTTGTTCGCAGCTTTTATCCACGCACCCTATCGCCTTATCCATTCAAAAAGCATGCGAAGAAATGTTAAAAGACGATAAGCACCAGCATGACATTAAAAATTACGAAGAATTGAGCGGAATGGGGGTTAAAGCGCAATGCCATACGGATCTAATCATCGCAGGGAATGAAAAAATGCTCGATCAATTCCATATCGCGCACAGCCCTTCAAAAGAAAACGGCACGATCGTGCATGTGGCTTTTAACCAAACTTATGTGGGCTATATCGTCATTAGCGATGAGATTAAAGATGACGCCATAGAGTGTTTAAGGGATTTAAAAGCGCAAGGGATAGAAAATTTTTGCATTTTGAGTGGGGACAGGAAAAGCGCGACTGAAAGCATCGCTCAAACTCTAGGCTGTGAATATCATGCGAGTTTGTTGCCTGAAGAAAAAACGAGCGTGTTTAAAACTTTTAAAGAACGCTATAAAGCCTCGGCGATTTTTGTAGGCGATGGCATCAATGACGCTCCAACTCTAGCGAGCGCTGATGTGGGGATTGGCATGGGGAAAGGCTCAGAATTGAGCAAGCAAAGCGCGGACATTGTGATCACTAATGACTCCTTAAGCTCTTTGGTGAAAGTTTTAGCGATCGCTAAAAAAACTAAAAGCATTATTTGGCAAAATATCTTGTTCGCTTTGGGGATTAAGGCGGTTTTTATCGTGCTAGGGCTTATGGGGGTAGCCAGCTTGTGGGAGGCGGTCTTTGGCGATGTGGGGGTTACGCTTTTAGCCTTAGCCAATTCCATGCGCGCGATGAGGGCTTAAGCTATCTTGACCCTGTATAAAATTGGAATTTATTTTGAAAAGTAATCAATACAAGATTATCAGTTTATTTTCTGGGTGTGGTGGGCTAGATTTAGGCTTTATTAAAGAGGGCTTTGAAGTTATTTGGGCCAATGATTTTTTTAAAGAAGCTGTAGAAACTTATCAAAAAAATATTGGCTCTCATATTATTTATGGTGATATAACAAAAATTCCTAGTGGTGATATTCCAAACGAATGCGATGTTTTACTTGGAGGTTTTCCTTGTCAGGGTTTTTCAGTAGCTAACACCAAACGATCTATGGAAGATGAAAGAAATTTTTTATACAAAGAATTATTGCGACTTTTAAAAGACAAACAACCTAAATTTTTTGTGGCTGAAAATGTTAAGGGATTGTTGTCTATCCAAAAAGGGCAAGTGATTGAAATGATCGTGCAAGATTTTAAATCGCTTGGTTATTGTGTGGATTATAAGCTATTAAAAGCTTCTGATTATGGCGTGCCTCAACACAGAGAAAGAGTTATTATTATTGGCAATAGGTTGGGGCTTAAAAATCCTTTTCCTAAAAAAACTCATGGGTTATGCAATGACTTATTTAATGAAAAATTAAAACCTTATGTGTGCGTTAAAGATGTAGTGGGGCATTTAGCTAATGTAAGAACAAGAGACGCTAGTTTTATGCTAGATGGTGTGATGATACATAATCATGTAGCGCGCACTAATGTTTATGATACATTTTGGGGGAGAAAGTATCCTATTAATCAGCATGAAATTTGTGATTATTTGAAGTTTTGGCGTTCTTGTAGTTCTTATAGCACCAAACAAATTGATGAATATTTTGGATATGCTCATACTGCTGGACATTGGTTTAGAAAGGATAACAATTCAGGGAGTATCCCAAAAGCACAAGATTGGTGGGAGTTAAAAAAACTTTTAAAATTTGATGATACCTATGACAAGGCGGTTACAGAATTTGAACTAAAAGAAATCAAATTTGAGCAATCTTTAAGAATCAATAATTGGGAGTTGCCAAGCGATACTATTACTGCAACGGGTCCTGAGATTCACCCTAATAGACAAAGGCGTATGTCAGTAAGAGAATGCGCCATTATTCAAACCTTTCCTAACGATTTTATTTTTTATGGAAGTTTAGGGAATATGTATAAGCAAATTGGCAATGCTGTGCCAGTATTATTGGCTCAAAAGATTGCAAAAGAGATTTTTAAGGAGTTAAAAAAATATGATAAATCTTAGAGAAATTGAAGAAATGGAAAATAAATATCTGGAGAAATTTTATCATTTTCTTAAGTATTGTGAAGATGAAATGATGCAAGGATTTTTAACTAAAGAAAAAATTAAAGACGATTGGATAGGCAAATACGATTCTAAAATCTCTGATTTTGCTGTAGGGGCTGAACGCATTATTTATGCACTCTTTAATGGTAAGGGAGTGGGGCAACCCAATTCTTGTCCTGTGGGAGCTGATATGTTTTTTGAGGTAGAAGATGCTTTTATCCATATTGATTTAAAAACGGTTCAAACTAGAAATATAGGAGATTTTTGTGAGAGCATTTTTGTAGGCACTAACCAAAATAGTTATCAATCTGAAATTATTAAAACCAATGGAGAATCTTTTGAAGAACCCAGAATGTATAAGCCTGCTTTACCTTATTTTTATAATCAAGGTAAGGTTAATGAAAAAATATGTTTGACTTATTTTATTACTATTTTATATGAAGATGAGAATTTAAATATTTTAAATATCAATTTAATGTGCATGCCAAATGGATTATTGGCTAAACACTATGGCACAAGGGTGTTAAAAGCGGGCAAGAATTTAGATAAAGCTAGATTTCATTTTGTTAAATGTGCTGATTTTGAGTGTTTAGAAGAAAAGAAATCACGCATTAAAGTTATTTATTTTGATAATAATATGAAACAGGAATATAAAAATAGGTTGAAATTTATTGAAAGTTTGGTTGGTAAGAATTAAAATATTGATTTTTAAATAACTAATTTTTATGGAATTAAATCCTAACTTAATGGAATTAGAAACTAAAGAAAATTTTTACGATAAATAAAAAATCCTATTTTTAAAAATAAAAGTTTTAGTATCACAGAGCCAAAAATACCCATAGCACAATGAAATAAAAAAGTTTAAAATCCTAACGCTTTTTAAAAACAAGCCCTAAAATAGGCGATAAAGCGTTTTTTAATGGCTGTTTTATGGCTAGGCGTTTTAACAACCCCTTTAAATAAGGGTTGTTATTTTAAAAGGGGTTTAAAGCTTCCACACGATCTCGGTAAAAATGTGGCTCCTGTCTTGATCGGTGGCGGGTTGGCTGTCTAATTTTGGCCCGTTCCACCCCATTTTATAGCCTTGATGCATCAACACATTATAATATTCAAATTTAATGTCGGCTGAGAAATTTTTAGTGAATTTATAGCCCAAGTTGAGCGATAGGACTTGTTCGTTCGCCCTAGGCCCATAAGTCAAACGCCCTAATAAACCCCAAAGGAATTTCCTATGCACCCCACCGCCAAAGGCAAACACAGTAAAAGCGTTCGCGTCCATCATGTAAGACAAAGAGTTAAGGGTGTTTGCATAAACGGTGTTCGTCCAAAAGTCAAAGCCCAAGCGGTTACCATGGTAGCCTATCATCCAGTTAGCGTTCCCAAAGGATTTATAAATCCCAAAACCAAAATTGTATTCATTCCATTCAAACTTTTGTTTGATCATCAAGCTGTGTGCGTTCTTACCGGCTGGCATGCCAAATTGATAGGTGTCCCAAAATCTTTTAGCGTAAAAAGGATTAAGCACGGTAACATCGGTTTGAGAGCGAAACCCTAATCCGGTAAAAGTGGGGTTGCTATCATAAGTGATCGTAAAGTTGGGGTCGTATTCGTTAAAGGGTGAAAAATAGACAAAAGGCTGAATGCTAAAACCCTTGTAATTCCAAATGATATAAAAGGCATGCACCCCAGGGTTTATGGTTTGCCCGTTTTTAAGAGTGTAGGTTTTAGGCGAATAGAAATTATAAAGCCACTCGTTATAGGCAAAGCCACGACCAAAAGAGCTAAACCACCAGAATTTGAAATTCCCTAAATTTAAGGTCATGTCCAAGCCTTGGTTGTAACCACTCATATAATCCGCCGGGGATTCGTATCTCCCACCCCTAATTTCAAAAATGTCCTTGTAGTTGTAGCGCAAGTAAGCGTTATAAATCACATAGTTTCTGGTGTGATCGGCATAAGTTTTTGCGCAAGTGGAAGCCTCTAAAGCTTCTTGATTAGACAACTGCGTCATTTCAGCTTGAGTCATCTTATCGTATTGGCCTTGAGTCAAATTCCCTGTGGCTAACCCGCAACTAGCCCATGGTTTTTGCCCCACAAGACCGCCCCAATAGCCCACATAGTTCCAAGTCATAGCCCCATAGGTTTTCCCTGTAACTTCGTTAATAAAATCCTTAGTGGTATCATAAATTACAGCACCCCCCCAACCCCCAAGACTCCCGTCTAAATGATGCCCATTAGCCGTAGCGCTTTTGGGCAAAAGCTCCGTAAAATCCACTTGCATGTAAGCCATGATCGTCATAAAGGTTTCGGTAGGGTAAAGCCCTTTATTAGTGTTGATAGGTTTGTTATTGAAACCGACTTTAGAGAAACTTTCAGCACCCGCTTTAATTTTAGCGATTTTACCCAAATCAAGAGCTTCACTTTGAGAAGAGAATAAGAAAAGAAGCGTTGCGATATTTTTAGCAGATGCAACTTTGTAGTTCATGTTTAACCTTTAGTATAAACCAAAAATTCTAAATAGAGTAAGCCAACACCATTCAAAGAAAATTTTTTCTTACAGATCTTAAACATCTAATCAGTCTGTTCATCTTCCGTCCTTTTTTCTACGAAGTCCGACTTGCAAAGTTAATTCTTAACTAAGTCGTGCGTTAATACTAGCATAATATTATGGTTTTTTTTAATTTTGAGAATAAAATTTTTCTTTGTTAGTCAAATACAGACACTCAAAGTCTTATTTCATCTCAATATTATTTATTTTTTTAATTTATTCATTCCTTAACACGCTTAAAGCGTCAATAGTAGAAGCTTTTTTAGACGGGTAATAAGAAGAAAGCCCTACGATAATCACAGAGCCTATGAGAGTGAGCGTAAAATCCATTAAAGACAAATCTAAAGGTAAGGTGTTGATGCCATAGACATCTGCCGGGAGCGAGATGATAGGGAACACGCTTAAAAGATACATGCTTATAAACGCTAAAACCACCCCAAGAATCACACCGCCTAAACCAATGATATTACCCAAATAAAAAAAGGTTTTTTGGATTTCTTTTTGACTGCTCCCCATGCTAAAGAGTAGGGCGATTTCTTTACGCCTGTTCATCACCACCATTAAAAGCGAACTGATGATATTCAAAGACGCCATTAAAATAATGAGCATGAGCACAATGAATAACGCTCTTTTTTCTAATTCCATAGCCGAGAAAAAATTCCCGTTTTGCTGCCACCACCCTTCAATGCCTATGCCATGGTGGTTGATCGTTTTTAAAGCGTTGCGTAAATTTTCAATATCCTTCATGGGCGTTTTAGAATAGACATGCACCCCATCATAAAGCCCTAAAGGTAACCTCCTGATCGCGCTTATAGCTTGAAGGCTCGCATACATGTAACTCATGTCATAAGATTTTAGCCCTGAATCAAAATCGCCTTTGATAGTAAAACGCTTCATGATAGGGGAGAGGGTTAGGCCTGTTGGCTCTAATTCGGTGAAAAACAAATCGGCTTTTTGATTGAGATCCAAATTCAAGCTGTATCTCAAGCTTTTCCCCACGATCAAATTAAAAGGGTTTTTGAAGAGATCGTTTTCATTAATGTTTTTTAAGGCGTCGTTTAAAACCTCATTGATGCGTTTTTCTTTAGAAAAATCAACCCCAAACACCACGCCGCCATTCATGGAATGCGCACTTTTAATCAGGCTTTGGGTTTGCAAATAGGGGCTAAAAAGCAAATTAGGGAACTTTTTTTCTAAAGCTTGAACCACTTCTTCGCTGATCCCATAAGGGCTTGTGGTATAGAGCGTTAAGGGGTAGTTCATCACAAAAAGCTTTTTTTCAAATTCCTTACTCATGCCGTTCATGATCGCCATAGCCACAATCAAAACCATCACGCCAACCGCCACGCCAAAAAAGGCTAACAAAGCGGTGATGCTAATAAATGGCTGGCTTTTATCAAAACGCAAATAACGCTTGATAAGGAAAAAGATTAAGGATCTATTTGGCAAATAAGCCCTTTTTAGGCCCGCTTTTAGCGCAACAATCTTTGTATTTTTTGCCGCTCCCGCAAGGGCAAGGCTCGTTTCTTTTAGGGGTTTTAGAAAAAGCTTTCATGGCCACATTCAAATCTTCATCTAAAGCTTCTTCATGGCGGTAAGTTACGCTCTCATGCTCTCTTTCTTCGCTAAAATTATCCAAATAATGCTCGGCATCGCTAGAATCCTGCTCATTTTCAAATTGGATCTTAGAAAAGGTTTTGATCGCTTCTATTTTAATGTCTTCAATGAGTTCTAAGAAAAGGTTGTAACTCTCTTTTTTATATTCTACAAGGGGGTCTTTTTGGTTATAGCCTCTCAAATTAATACCGGTTTTGAGATTATCCATGGTGTAAAGATGCTCTCGCCATGCGTTGTCTAAAATCTGCAAATACACGATGCGTTCGATCCGGCTTCTTTGTTCGCTATCCAAAACTTTCATTTTGTTTTCATAATCGCTTTTTAGTTTTTCAGCTACAAATTTTTCAATAGGGGAGGCTTTTTTTAAATCTTCTAATGCAACATGAGCGTTAAAATCTTCTTTTAAGATGTTTTTAAGCCCTAAAAGTTCCTCTTCAGACAGGTTTTGATGGTCAAAGGCTTTGAGTTTAGAAAAGATTTGATTGAGCGCGTATTCTCTGTTTTCAGCGATTTTAGCGCCAATATCGTAATTGGCATCTAATAATTCATCTCTAAATTTATACACGCTTTTTCGTTGCTCATTAGCCACATCATCGTATTCTAACAAATGCTTACGGCTTTCAAAATGCAAGTTTTCCACTTTTTTTTGTGCGTTTTCCACCGCTCTTGTAACAAGCTTGGATTCAATGTGTTCGCCGTCTTTAAGCCCTAATTTTTCCATCACCCCCTTAATCCTATCGCTCCCAAAAATGCGTAACAGATTGTCTTCTAAACTCAAATAAAATTGGCTTGTTCCCGGATCGCCTTGGCGCCCGCTTCGCCCCCTTAATTGGTTGTCAATCCTGCGGCTCTCATGCCTTTCAGTGCCAATGATATACAACCCCCCAAGCTCTTTAATTTCATCAGTGAGTTTAATATCAACGCCCCTGCCTGCCATGTTAGTCGCAATCGTAACCGCCCCTTTAAGCCCGGCGTCTTTGATGATTTCAGCTTCTTTGGTGTGCTGCTTGGCGTTTAAAACGGTGTGAGGGATGCGTTCTTTTTTGAGTAAAGCGTGCAAGGTTTCACTCTTTTCAATGCTAGCCGTGCCAACTAGAACGGGCTGACCCTTATCGTGCAATTCTTTAATTTTAAGGATCACAGCGTCAAATTTTTCTTTTTCACTCTTATAGATGAGATCGTTCAAATCTTTTCGCTTGATCGCTAGATTAGTAGGGATAGACACCACTTCTAAATTGTAGATTTCTAAAAATTCTGTGGCTTCGGTTTGAGCCGTGCCTGTCATGCCTGAAAGTTTAGAAAACATCCTGAAATAATTTTGGAAGGTAATATCGGCTAAGGTTTGGCTCTCTTCTTTAATGCTCACGCCCTCTTTGGCCTCTAAAGCCTGGTGTAAGCCCTCACTAAAGCGCCTCCCCTCAGACAAGCGGCCGGTAAATTCATCTACAATCACCACTTCATTATTGGCTACAATATAATCTTTATCAATAAAAAAGAGGTAATTCGCTTTCAAAGCCTGGTCTAAATGGTGCGATAAGGCGGCGTTTTCAATCTTGTATAAATTATCCACGCCAAAGAGGTTTTCAGCTTTTTTAATCCCCTCTTCAGTGATTAAAATCGCGCGGTTTTTTTCATCTATGGTGAAATCCACTTCCACCTGCATGCTTTTAGCGACTTCATCAGCCTTGTTGTAATTTTCCATGCGCCTATCCACAGGCCCTGAAATGATTAAAGGGGTTCTCGCTTCATCAATTAAAATGGAATCCACCTCATCAACAATGGCGAACGCATGCGATTTTTGCACTTTATGCTCTAAAGAATATTTCATGTTATCCCTTAGATAATCAAAGCCAAATTCATTATTAGTGCCATAAACAATGTCTTTAGAATAAATTTCTAAGCGCTCATCATCGTCTCGCACGCTTGCAGTGATCGTGCCTACGCTATAACCTAAAAAATGATACAACGGCTCCATTTCTTTAGAATCCCTATGGGCTAGGTAATCATTAACGGTTACCACATACACGCTCTCGCCCTTTAAAGCGTTCAAAGCCACCGCTAAAGTAGCGACTAAAGTTTTACCCTCTCCGGTTTTCATTTCAGCGATTTTGCCATCGTTTAAGACCATGCCCCCAATGAGTTGCACGTCAAAATGGCGCATCTTTAAGATCCTTTTGCTCGCTTCTCTGGTGATAGCAAAACTTTCAGGTAGGACTTCTAAAAGGGTTTTTTCTTGCAAATCTTTTTCTGTGGATCGCACACGATTTTTTAACTCTTCAAAAGCGTTTTGTAATTCAACATCGCTCATTTTTTCATAAGTAGGCTCTAAGGCGTTGATGGCTAGGACTTTTTTTTTGTATTGTTTGATCCAGCGATCGTTTCTGGTGCCAATGATTTTTCCAATGATTGCTTTTATCATGGTAGTAGTAACCTTTTAAGAGTGCTTCAATCCTATTTATTTGATTAAAGCGTCAGTTTTTAATCCCATTTTAGCATGGATAAAATAAAAGTCTTGTAAAATAAAGGGTTTTATTAAAGATGAGAGATTGTTTTAAGGTTTGAATAATGAAAGCTTTTTTAAAGATTTTAATGGTTTTGATTTTTATGAGCGTTGCTTATGCTAAAAGTCCTCCAACCCTTTCTAAAGAAGAAGAGGTTTTGCAGCATTTGCAAAGTTTTAGCGCGCATTTCAAGCAAGTGTTAAAAAACGAAAAGCCCTTAGTTTATTATGGGGTTTTAAAGGCTAAAGCCCCTAATTGGGCTTTATGGGTTTATGAAAAGCCTTTAAAAAAAGAAATTTACATGAACGATAAAGAAGTGGTGGTTTATGAGCCTAATTTGTTTCAAGCGACCATCACGCCCTTAAAAGACAAGACGGATTTTTTCACCATTCTCAAGCAATTAAAAAAGCAAACTGACGGATCGTTTCAAACGACTATCAACAAAACCACTTATCGTTTGGTTTTTAAAGACGGCAAGCCTTTTTCACTGGAATTTAAAGATGAAATGAATAATCTTGTTACGATCACTTTTTCTCAAGCAGAAATTAACCCCACCATTGCTGATGAAATCTTTGTTTTTAAGCCTAAAGATGAAAATATTGATATTGTGCGTCAGTGATTTTTGATGATTCATTGCATTTTGTTAGCAAAAGTTAGCTAAAATAGACAAGCTTTTAGAAATCATGGGGCTGACTTGGATTTCGACAGATTTCTTGTCGCACAGATAGCATGCCAAGTGCTGCTTGTAAAACAGCAACAAAAATAACTGTAAACAACGCAGATTACGCTCCAGCTTACGCTAAAGCTGCGTGAGTTAATCTCCTTTTGGAGCTGGACTGATTAGAATTTCTAGCGTTTTAATCACTCCATAACCTTAAGCTAGACGCTTTTAAAAGGTGGTTCGCCTTTTAAACTAAGAAACAAGAACTCTTGAAACTATCTCAAGGTTTTAGAAAGTTGGACCAGAGCTAGTTTTAAGGCTAAAAACTAACCAATTTTCTAAGCATTGTAGAAGTTTGTGTTTAGGGCAAGATTTTTGGACTGGGGTTCGATTCCCCACAGCTCCACCATATTAAAAAGTATCATTTTTATAGCGTATTTAAGGAAGGTAAATGCAGAAGTTTTTCTCTCGTTTTAGAAGGTGGGCGTTGCCCTTTTATTTTGTGAGCGCTTTAGCAGCGATTGATATTGATGAAGTAACAGAAGCTCAAGCTAACAGCGTGAAATTAAGCGATCAGCTAGTGAGCCTGAGCGATAAGCTTTTAGAAAAAGCGGTGGATAGGGGGCGAAACACCGATCACTTAAAAGATCTTAACGATTTGCATGAAAAAATCAAACATTTGCGCTTGATTTTAGAGCCTAAGCCTAAGGACAAAGAAAATAATCCTAACTTAAAAGATCATCAAGGCTCTGAAACGATTGAAATCGGTGAAACGATTAAAAAGGCTTTAGGCGAGCCGGTATTCCCCCAAGACGCGCTAGACGCCGCTTTGCAAATTGACAAACAGCTAGATTCTTTCAAGCAAGACAATTTGATTGATGTTAAGCCCTTAAAAGATGCTTTAGCCCAACTAGAAGCCGAATTGAGAAAAGCCGTTAATTTCCAAAAACAATGGCTCAATTCTACCAAGCCTAATTGATAGGGTTTAAAAAAAGAATTTCAAACTCACCAAGAGATTGCTTCTGTCTTGTGTGTTCGCCTTAAAGGCTTTATCAAAAGGGCTAGTGAGATCATTAACCTTATAGCCGTTGTGCATGCTCACCGCATAGTATTGTAAATTCACATCAACGCTAGCAAAAGAACCCCATTTATAGCCCAAGTGCAAGTTAATGGATCTTTCGCTCGCCCTGGTGGCGTAAGTGTATCTGCCTAAAATCCCCCATAAAAACCCTCTATACACCCCCCCACCAAAGACATATCCGCTAACAGAGTCTGCGGTAACAGCGTTACTAAAAACCAAACCATAAATGCTGTTGCTTCTTATGTCAAAAGGGATCGGGTTACCATACCAGCCAATCCTTGCGTTAGCGTTGCCAAAATTTTGGTAATAACCAAAGCCAAAGTTAAATTCGTTGTAGTCAAAGCGTTGGTGGATCAAAAGCGATGCACCCCATTCGCCAATCTTAGAGTTACGCCAATACACATCGTATAAATCTTTAGCATAAACAGGGAAAATCACATTGATAAGGGTTTGAGATCGTAACCCTACACCTATAAATTTCGGGTTGCTATCAATATGGATTTTAATCCCGGGCGCTTCGTAAGTTTTAGGTGAAAAATAAAAAAAGGGCGTGGCTTGAACATGTTTGCTAGAAAAATAGAGTTGTGCGGCATGGATGCCATCATCAACTTTTTTTCTGCCATCTTCAGTTACAATAGGGGCATACCAATCTCGTATCCATTGCCCCGCAGCTAAAGCCCTCCCAAAAGAGCTGAACCATTTTAACGCTATTTTAGAGTTGATTTTATAATCCAGTTCAAAACCCTGTGTATAACCGCTCATAAAATCCATGTTAGAAAGGTAACGCCCTAATTTGATGTGGAATTTATCGCCGTAAGAATAAAACAAATAGGAATTATACAGCACATAATTACGAGTGTGAGCGTCAGATTCTATGCGGGAGTCTTTCCAAGGAGCGTCGCCTAAATACCCCCACCAACGCCCTATGAAGTAAAAAAGTTCTGAGCCATAGACTTGGTGCGTAGCTTGGTCTATGAGCGTTTTGGTAGAATCGTAAGCGAGCACTCCTAAAATCCCGCCAACGCCTATTTTTAAGCTGTGTTTTTCTATGTTTTTAGGGAGCAGATTGGAATCCACTTGAAGCTTGATCGTGGCGGTTACAAAAGTGGCTGTAGGGAAAATGCCTTCTTTGGAATTGAGTTTGGAATGGTTAAACCCCACTTTAGAAAAAGATTCCGCTACCCCACTAAATTTATAATCAAAAGCCAACAAAGGGCTTTGATTGTAAAGAATGGAAACAAACAATAAGGGTAATTTTTGAAATTTTAACACAGAATAACCTTTGTTTAATTTTCGCTCGTATCATATTCCAATTTTATTAAAAACCTATTAAAAATGAGAGTATTCAAATAATTATCTAAATATTATTCTTTTTTTGTTTCGCTTCCATTTTTTATCGGCTCAAAAGAATACCCTAAAGCCTGATAAATTTGATTGTGGTAACGGACTTGATTGTCTTCTAAACTCTCTTGAAAAGACTTTTTAAAATGCGGATCTAGCGTGTTTAAAAACACCTCTAGCCCTATCGCGCTGGAATAATTCACCCAATCATGCCTTAAATCGCTTTCCAATAAGGAGGCGTATTCTATTAGCGTTTCATCGCTGTTTTGTAAGGCATTGACAATGAATAAATTCTTTCTGTCTTTAGGCTGGGTGAGTAAGAGTAGAGAGGGGTTGAAATTGATTTGTGTGGAAAGGATTTTAAGGGGCTTATACTCTAAAAGCCCTATTTGAGAAAGGATCAGGCCGCTTTTAGTGGTAGGGGTGTTTAAAATCAAAGTAGAATTTTTAAAAAACGCATCATGTTTTCTAAAATTTTTTGAAAAACTCGTGGCTTGCTTGTAAGAAATATTTTCTTGGTGTTTGACTTCAATGTTTAAAGACTCCGTGATTTGCCTCAAGCGTTCGCCTATTAAGCCATCATCATCGTATTCAATCACGGGTGAATTAGGGTTAATGAAAGCCGTGAGCATGCCTAATTGCTCTTTATAATCAATCCCCCCAAAATACAAGCGCTCGCTTAAAGAAAGCTCGGTATGATTTGCTAATTGTGCTTTATTCACCGTAGGCACATAAGTAGGGGTGCTAATGGTGGTGTTTTGGAGCAAATTTTCCACGCCCTCTTTAGTCAATAAGGCTATCACAAAAGGGAATTTTTCTTTTTCAATTTCTTTATAGGTTTGCTCTAATTTTTCAGGGCTTTCTTCATCGCTGTCAAAGACTTGGATATTGAAATCGTTGTTTCTGGTGTTCAAATACGCTAAAAGGGTGTTCATCACTGAAATCGCGTAACGGCCCACCACCTTTTTAGGCAGTAAAACCGCTAATTCAATCTTAGGCTCATAGCTTTCTTTAGCTGGAGTTTGAGAAGCGATGAATGCAGGGTTGAGTTTGTTTAAGATGTCTTTGTAATAAGTTTTAAGGCTCTCATCTTGGTTGTTGTTATCGTATTGAGAAACAAAAGAAAAGATTTGATTTTGCAGCATCAAGTCTTTCAAGCATTCCAAAGAGCAAGGTTCTGTCTTAATGATTTGCTGGTGCGCTGGGAGCAAGGGGGAAAACAGATAGCTTTTAGCGTTCAAGCTTATCGCGCAAAAAGTGGAAATAATCAGCGCAAAGCGTTTGAAAAATCTTTTTTTTAAGGCGTATGGCATTTTTTAATATCTTTTAAACTGAATTTCCTAAAACCTTATTATAGGACATTTAGCCCTAACAAGGGGATTAATTTTACCCCTATAATCCAATTAAAGAGGATTTTTCTAAGGCGTGTTGGGATCGAACGCATTGGACACTCAAACCCTATAAAATCCCTATCATAGGGATACAGAGCGAGAACCAAATCCCACCAACTTTAATTTTTTCAATCATTAAAGGATTGCATCATTGAATGGCGCATGCTTTCATGTTTTTGATTATCCCCTAGCGCCAATTATAAATATAAGGCCTTAAGCTAATGCAATAATCTCTAGTGCTTAATATATCCTTACGCATGTCCACTAATTGCCCAGATAAGACTTCTTGCACTTTTCTTAAATTGTTGATCTCAGTGTTTTGCGCGCTGATGATTTTTTTCAAGTCCCTTATCTCTTTAATCAAATCCGCATTACTGATCGCTTTATTGGCTTGCACTGGATCCGCGCTTAAAAAACCTAACGCCACGCATAAACTCACAACGACTTTTTTCATCACCGCTCTCCTCTTTTATCCTCTACTCAGCCATAGCCAAATAAAAGGGATCATTCCCTTTTAATGAAAACAAAACTAGAGCCTGAAATTCTCCATTAAGTTAAAGTTCATGTAGCGATAGATCTTGTCTTTTTGGCTCTCTAGCTTTTCGCTCACTAAATTCATGTATTCCTCTTTAGTGGGGATTCTCCCTAGTAAAGCGCACGCCGCCCCAAGCTCCGCGCTGCCTAAATACACTTTAGCCCCTCTACCCATACGATTATCAAAATTGCGCGTGGAAGTGGAAAAGACGACCGCATTATCCCTAACCCTCGCTTGATTGCCCATGCACAAGCTACAGCCTGGGACTTCAGTCCTTGCCCCGGCAGCCCCAAAAATCGCATAATAGCCCTCATTAATAAGCTCTTGCTCATCCATTTTACTGGGTGGCACTACCCAAAGACGCGCTTGACTGGGAGGAGCGTTTTTAACGATTTCGCCAAAGGCTCTAAAATGCCCAATATTCGTCATGCAAGATCCAATAAACACTTCATCAATAGCGTGCGGTCTTTTGCCGGTCGTATCCGCTAAAACTTCGCTCAAAGTAGCGACATCATCAGGGTCATTAGGGCATGCCAAAATAGGCTCAGTGATTTCTGCCACATCAATTTCAATGACAGCGGCGTATTGGGCGTTACTATCTGGCTCTAACAATACCGGATTATCCACCCAAGCTTGCATCGCATCTCTGCGTTTTTTCAAAGTCTCTTTATCTTCATAACCGCTTGCAATCATTTCATTAATCAGCTTGATATTGGATTTCAAGTATTCAATCATCGGCTCTTTATTCAAATGCACCACGCAAGCCGCCGCACTCCTTTCTGCACTCGCATCGCTTAGTTCAAAAGCCTGCTCCATTTTAATATCAGGCAAGCCTTCAATCTCTAAAATACGCCCGTTAAAGACATTGATTTTACCCTTTTTCTCCACCGTGAGTAACCCTTTTTTAATGGCATAATAAGGGATCGCATTCACTAAATCCCTTAAGGTGATCCCAGGATTCATTTCCCCTTTAAAACGCACTAATACGGATTCTGGCATGTTCAAGGGCATCGTGCCTGTAACCGCTGCAAAAGCGACTAACCCACTTCCTGCCGGGAAACTAATGCCTAAAGGGAAACGAGTGTGGCTATCCCCCCCTGTGCCTAAAGTGTCAGGCAATCCCATGCGGTTCAGCCATGTATGGATCACGCCATCGCCCGGATGCAACGCCACACCGCCTCTTTGAGTGATAAAGCCAGGCAAGGTTGCATGCAAACTCACATCGCTAGGCTTTGGGTAAGCGGCGGTATGACAAAAACTTTGCAACACAAAAGGCGCATCAAACTTCAAACTCGCTAATTCTTTAACTTCATCTCTGGTCATCGCCCCTGTGGTGTCTTGACTGCCTACGGTGGTAACCTTTGGCTCACAATAAGTCCCAGGCAAGATCCCTTTCACCCCACAAGCATGCCCTACAATTTTTTGGGCTAAAGTGTAGCCTTTAGCGTCGCTTTTAGGAGCGGATGGTTTTTTAAACGCTTCCGATTCGCCTAGCCCTAAAAATTTACGCGCTTTATTCGTCAAACCCCTGCCAATGATTAAAGGGATACGCCCAGAAGCCCTAACTTCATCTAACAAAGTTTCAGGCTCTAGTTTAAAAGTGCTAACCACTTTATCGTTCAGCGTGATTTCGCCTTTATAAGGATAGATTTTAATCAAATCGCCCTCTTTTAAATCCTTAACATCAGCCACAATGGGTAATGCCCCGCTATCTTCACAAGTCGCAAAGAAAATCGGAGCGATCACCCCCCCAATCACAATGCCCCCACTCCTTTTATTAGGCACAAAAGGAATGTCCTTACCAAAATGCCACATGATAGAGTTTGTCGCGCTTTTTCTGGAGCTTCCTGTACCAACCACATCGCCCACATACGCTACAGGAACGCCTTTAGTTTTAATGGCTTTTATGCGTTGTTCGTAATTTTCAATCCGGTTTTTTAGCATGGCTTTGGCGTGTAAAGGAATATCGCTTCGTGTGAAAGCGTCGCTCGCTGGGCTTAAATCATCGGTATTGGTTTCGCCATCAATCTTAAACACGCATGCTTCAATGCATTCATTCAAAGGCTCTTTATTTAAAAACCATTCGGCATTCGCCCAAGACTCTAGCACTTCTTTAGCCAGAGCGTTAGTTTTGCTCATTGCCGCAATTTTATCAAACGATCCATAGACTAAAAGAGTGGTTTTTAACGCTTTCGCGCTCTCTTTAGCGATGTTTTTGTCTTGACTTTCTAAGCCCACAATCAAAGGCTCTACATTATACCCCCCAAGCATCGTGCCTAAAAGAGTGGTCGCTTCTAAAGCGCTAATGTGCACGCATTCCAGTTTTTTTTGAGACAATTGGGCTAAAAATTCCGCTTTGACTTTCGCCCCCTCATCAACCCCAGGGCTTACTCTATGAATGAGTAATTCTTTAGTAAAAGCGGCGTTTGTGGGATCTTTCATCAAAATCTCAACAACCGCTTCCACTTGTTTAGCGCTTAAGGGGAGTGGCGGAATACCCTCACTTTCTCTTTCTGAAACGCTTTTTTTATAATCTTCTAAAAAATCTTTCATCATTTCTCCTTTTTAAATAGTATTACTCACTAATGCATTGCAAACTACTCCATGATAACAAAACTCTTTTTACTTTTAGTTAAGTTGTAAGAAACTTTAGCTACCATGCGATACAAAAAAGGATTTTAAGTGCGTTTTGGTAAAATTGATTATTTGAACATGCTCCCTTTTGATGTGTTTATCAAATCCTACCCCACCCCTTGTTATTTCAAACAATTCTTGCGGCTTAAAAAAACCTACCCCTCCAAACTCAATGAGAGTTTTTTATTCAGGCGCATTGATGCGGGGTTTATTTCTTCTATCGCTGGCTATCAATTCGCTCTCCATTCTTATTCTTTAGGCATTGTCGCTTATAAGGAAGTTTTAAGCGTGTTGGTTGTAAATACAAAAAACGCTTTTGACAAAGAAAGCGCTTCTTCAAACGCCCTCTCTCAAGCGCTAGGGTTAAAGGGCGAAGTTTTAATCGGCAATAAAGCGTTGCAATTTTATTATTCCAACCCCAAAAAAGATTTTATAGATTTAGCCGCTCTGTGGTATGAAAAAAAACGCTTGCCGTTTGTTTTTGGGCGTTTGTGTTACTATAAAAACAAGGATTTTTACAAACGCCTGTCTTTAGCCTTCAAACATCAAAAAACAAAAATCCCTTACTACATCCTTAAAGAAGCCGCTTTAAAAACCAACCTAAAACGCCAAGACATTCTAAATTACTTGCAAAAAATTTACTACACTTTAGGCAAAAAGGAACAATCAGGCCTTAAAGCGTTCTATCGTGAATTGTTGTTCAAACGCATCCAAAAACCCAAGCGTTTTTAGTGATTCGCTGAGAATGTAGGCTTAAAATTCAGAAAGGGTGTTTTTAAGCAAGATTAGGTTACAATCACAAGTCTTATTAAAATTTTATTAATTAATTAAGAAGGGATCATGCAAGCAAAAATAAAAAACAAGCGGGTTTTGGTGAAATTTTCTGGGGAAGCGTTAGCTGGGGACAACCAGTTTGGGATTGACATTCATGTGTTAGATCACATCGCTAAAGAGATCAGAAGCTTAGTGGAAAACGATATTGAAGTGGGTATTGTGATTGGTGGAGGCAATATCATTAGGGGGGTTAGCGCGGCTCAAGGAGGGATTATTAGGCGCACCAGTGGGGATTATATGGGCATGTTAGCCACCGTGATTAATGCGGTAGCGATGCAAGAAGCTTTAGAGCATATCGGCTTAGACACAAGAGTGCAGAGCGCGATTGAAATCAAAGAGATTTGTGAAAGTTATATTTATAGGAAAGCGATCAGGCATTTAGAAAAGGGTAGGGTGGTGATTTTTGGCGCTGGCACGGGAAACCCGTTTTTCACTACGGATACAGCGGCCACTTTAAGAGCGATTGAAATTGGATCGGATTTAATCATTAAAGCGACTAAAGTGGATGGCATTTACGATAAAGACCCTAACAAATTCAAAGACGCTAAAAAATTAGACACTTTAAGTTATAACGATGCCTTGATAGGGGATATTGAAGTGATGGATGATACCGCTATTTCTTTAGCTAAAGACAATAAGCTCCCCATTGTGGTGTGTAACATGTTCAAAAAAGGGAATTTGTTGCAAGTGATTAAGCACCAACAAGGCGTGTTTTCTATGGTAAAATAAGCCCTTTAACATTGGATAGAACTCAAAATAAAAGGATCATTTTGAAAAAAGAGAGAACAGAGAGTTTAGTCGCTCAAGCTTTAAAAAATATTGGGAACGATCGCTACATGCTAGATAATTTAGTTTTCGCTCGGGTGAAACAATTAAACGCCGGAGCCAAAACTTTAGTGAATATGGACCCTAAGCGTCATAAATTAGTGGATATTGCCATTAGAGAAATCGCTGAAGGGAAAATTGATATAGACAGGATAGATGAACGAAATTGACAAATCCGTTGATATCGGATTCTTACGGATTTTGGATGTTATTAAAAAAGTTACGACCCCAAAGGGTGGCATTGAAATCTTAAGGACTTTAATTGATTCCACGCCCAAAATTGAAAACGCCCTAAATTTAGCGACCAAAAGCCATAAGGGGCAATACAGAAAGAGCGGCGAGCCTTATATCGTCCATCCTATTTGTGTGGCAAGCTTGGTAGCGTTTTGTGGGGGCGATGAGGCGATGGTGTGCGCTGCGCTTTTGCATGATGTGGTAGAAGACACGCCTTGTAAGATTGAAACGATTGAGCAAGAATTTGGGCAAGATGTGGCTAATTTAGTGGATGCGCTCACTAAAATCACTGAAATCAGGAAAGAAGAATTAGGCGTGAGCTCTCAAGATCCCAGAATGGTGGTTTCAGCGCTCACTTTTAGAAAGATTCTCATTAGTGCGATACAAGATCCAAGAGCCTTAGTGGTAAAGATTAGCGACAGGTTGCACAACATGCTCACCTTAGACGCTTTGCCTCATGACAAGCAAGTGCGTATTTCTAAAGAAACTCTAGCGGTGTATGCTCCCATAGCGAGCCGATTGGGCATGTCTTCAATCAAAAATGAATTAGAAGACAAGAGCTTTTATTATATTTATCCAGAAGAGTATAAAAATATCAAGGAGTATTTGCACAAAAACAAGCAGTCTTTACTCTTAAAACTCAACGCTTTTGCGAGCAAGTTAGAAAAAAAACTTTTTGACAGCGGGTTTAGCCATTCGGATTTTAAACTCGTTACAAGGGTGAAACGCCCCTATTCTATCTATCTTAAGATGCAACGAAAGGGCGCGGTTAATATTGATGAAATTTTGGACTTGTTAGCCATTAGAATTTTATTGAAAAACCCGATTGATTGCTATAAAGTTTTAGGGATTATCCATTTGAATTTCAAACCCATTGTCTCTCGTTTTAAAGATTACATCGCTTTACCGAAAGAAAATGGCTATAAGACGATACACACGACCATTTTTGATGAATCTTCTGTTTATGAAGTGCAGATTCGCACCTTTGATATGCATATGGGGGCGGAGTATGGTAATTCAGCCCACTGGAAGTATAAAGCTGGGGGCGTGGATAATGAAGATCATCATGAGGGCATGAGATGGTTGCAAAATTTTAAATACCATGACAGCGATCTAAAAAACGACCCTAAGGAATTTTACGAACTCGCTAAGAACGATTTGTATCGTGAAGATATTGTCGTTTTTTCGCCTCATGGGGACACTTACACCTTACCGGTAGGAGCGATTGCGTTAGATTTTGCTTACATGGTGCATAGCGATTTGGGCGATAAAGCCACGGACGCTTATATCAATAGTAAAAAAGCCTTACTCAATCAGGAATTAAGAAGCGGGGATGTGGTTAAAATTATTAAAGGCGATAAAATAATACCTCGTTTCATTTGGATGGATCAGCTTAAAACTTCTAAGGCTAAAAACCATTTGCGCATCCAAAGAAGAAACCGCTTGAAAGAAATTGACACTAAAAGCATGATTAATATTTTAGCGACTTTTTTTGGGCGTTCTGTTTTTGAAGATGTGGATTTAAAAGATTATAAAAACTTTGAAGAAAAATTAACAGATTGCGGGGTGGAGACCACTTTAACAGAAGCGATGAAAAGCTTTGAGAATTTAGCCAAACTCACTGAAGAAATTGAAAATAAGGTGTTTTCTTTAAAAGAAGATGCGATTTTAGAATACCAAGAGATGAGTTTATGGACTCGAGGTTTAAGGTATTTGGGTTTTAAAACCAATGTCTTGAATTTTTTAACCCCCAACCGGCAATGGCAGTGTAAGGAATTGGAGCATTTTAGCGTTTGTTCAAGTAACGCTTTAGAAATCAAACAGGTGTTATTGAATGATTGTTGTTACCCTAAATACGGCGATGAAATCATTGCGATTGTAACGGATTTAAAAGATCCAAAGGCGATTGCGCACCATAAATTTTGCAAAAAAGCGATAGCGGAAGTGGACGCTAAAGCGCCTATGGTTTATATAGAATGGCACAAGCGCGATCGAACGATTTATAAAATGATGTTTTATTTAGGCGAAAAAAAGTCGGTTTTAGCGGGTTTATTAACTTTTTTAAACAGGAATGAATGCAATATTGTGGGCGTGTCTTACTTAGGCTATAAAGACAAATATTCTAGCCATTGTGAAGTGAGTTTTGAAATAGCCACGGATAAGGCGGATTGGATCAGAGCCTTAATCAATCGCAAATATCAGGATAGGATTGTAGAGTTATCCAGTCTGGATGACGCTTATGAGCTACAATAAGCCTAATTAAGGAATGAACATGGAACAAAAAATCAGTACCGCCTTAAAAGAGATCAAAAGAGGCGCTAATGAAATCATTGGATTAGAATACATTGAAAAGCTGGTGAGGAAATATTATGAAACCAATGAACGCTTTATCGTTAAGGCCGGTTTTGATCCTACCGCTCCCGATTTGCATTTAGGGCATACGGTATTGATCCAAAAACTGGCTTTATTGCAGCGATATGGGGCTAGGGTTAAGTTTTTGATTGGGGATTTTACCGCTATGATAGGCGATCCTACAGGTAAAAATGAAACCAGAAAGCCCTTAAACCGGGAGCAAGTCTTAGAAAACGCTAAAACTTATGAAGAGCAGATCTATAAAATTTTAGATCAACAACACACCGAAGTGTGCTTTAATTCCACTTGGTTGGATGCTTTAGGCGCAAAGGGCATGATAGAATTGTGTGCAAAGTTTTCAGTCGCTAGAATGCTAGAAAGAGATGATTTTACCAAACGTTATAAAGAAAACCGCCCCATTAGCATCGTGGAATTTTTATACCCTTTATTGCAAGGCTATGATTCAGTGGCGATGGATGCGGATATTGAGCTTGGGGGCAATGATCAAAAGTTTAATTTGCTGGTAGGGCGCTTTTTGCAACGGGCTTATGGCTTGAATAAAGAGCAGTCTATCATTACCATGCCTTTATTAGAGGGGCTTGATGGGGTGCAAAAAATGAGTAAAAGCTTGGGGAATTATGTGGGGATCACTGAAGAGCCTAATGCGATGTTTGGGAAGATCATGAGCGTGAGCGATGATCTCATGTGGCGCTACTACACCCTTTTGAGCGCTAAGACTTTAGAAGAAATTGAAGACTTAAAACATGGTATTTTAAACCAAACCCTGCACCCTAAAGCCGTTAAAGAAGAACTCGCTGGTGAAATCGTGGCTCGTTATTATGATAATGAACAAGCTATCAAGGCTAAAGAGCAATTTTCTAAAGTGTTTAGCGCAAACCTTTTGCCCGAAATTTTATCAGAGAGCGATTTTGATGAGGGGGTGGGGATTTTAGATGTTTTAAAACAGATTGGCTTTTGCCCATCCACTTCACAAGCCAGGCGCGATATTCAAGGAGGAGGGGTAAAGATTAATCAAGAAGTGGTAAAAGATGAGAGTTATCGTTTTGTTAAAGGAAATTATGTTATACAGCTTGGTAAGAAAAGATTTATGAAATTAAATATTAACTAATATTAAGGAAAGAGCTATGGTATCAACACTCAAACCGCTAAAAATCGGTAAGCACACCATAAAATTCCCTATCTTTCAAGGGGGCATGGGTGTGGGGATTAGCTGGGATGAACTAGCTGGAAATGTTGCCAAAGAAGGGGCTTTAGGAGTGATTTCAGCCGTAGGGACTGGTTATTATAAAAACATGCACTTTGTAGAAAGGATTGTGGCTAAAAAACCCTTTGAAGCCTTGAATTTTTACTCCAAAAAAGCGTTGAATGAGATTTTTGCAAACGCTAGGAAGATTTGCGGGAACAACCCTTTAGGGGCTAATATTTTATACGCTATCAATGACTATGGCCGTGTTTTAAGGGACTCTTGTGAAGCGGGAGCGAATATCATTATTACAGGGGCTGGTTTGCCCACTAACATGCCTGAATTCGCTAAGGATTTTAGCGATGTGGCGCTCATCCCTATTATTTCTTCAGCGAAGGCTTTAAAAATCCTTTGTAAAAGATGGAGCGATCGCTATAAAAGAATCCCGGACGCGTTCATTGTGGAAGGGCCTTTGAGTGGGGGGCATCAGGGCTTTAAATACGAAGATTGTTTCAAAGAAGAATTCCGATTAGAAAACTTAGTGCCTAAAGTCGTGGAAGCTTCTAAGGAATGGGGGAATATCCCTATCATCGCTGCGGGGGGGATTTGGGACAGGAAAGATATAGACACCATGTTGAGTCTTGGAGCGAGTGGGGTGCAGATGGCGACTCGTTTTTTAGGCACGAAAGAATGCGACGCTAAAGCGTATGCCGATCTTTTGCCCACGCTCAAAAAAGAAGATATTTTACTCATTAAATCGCCTGTAGGTTATCCGGCTAGAGCTATTAATACGGGGGTGATCAAACGCATTGAAGAGGGTAACGCACCCAAAATCGCATGCGTGAGCAATTGTGTAACGCCTTGTAACAGGGGTGAAGAGGCTAAAAAGGTGGGCTATTGTATCGCTGATGGCTTGGGGCGCAGTTATTTAGGAAACAGAGAAGAGGGGCTTTATTTTACCGGGGCTAATGGCTATAGAGTGGATAAGATTATCAGCGTGCATGAATTGATTAAAGAGCTTACAGAGGGTTAATTTGTAGTGCTTGTGAGGTTAGGGGTTGTTGCATGTCTTTTTTGGTTGCATTTTGCTTATGCTACAACCCTTAAAATTACCAACATTGTGCCTTTTGGCTCTAGTAGCGTTAAAATTCTGTTCAATCAAAAAATTAAGAAATTCAAAGAAGTTCCGCTTAAAAATTTCAAGAGTTATTTGGAATTAGAAGCCGTTTTAACCATTCCTAAAAAGCATTACCAATTTTCCAAGCAATCTTTCATCACGATTGCGCAATTCAGCCCTAAATTAGCACGAGTGGTTATCGGCTATGCTCCTAAGATGACTTATGAGATTAAAATCCTTAAAGACAAGCTCTATGTTTCTATCGTGGAGAAAAAGCCCTTAATTAGGCATCAAATGGCGTTAAAACCACCCAAACACCATGCACTCAAACACCAAGTGCCAAAACCCACCCCTAAGCCCATTAAAAAAGAGGCTAAAAAGTCTAAAGAGAAAACGCCAACTAAGCATGTGCATTCAAAACATGTGCATCCTCCATTGAACGAAAGGAGCGCTAAAAAAGAAATTCCTAAAAAAGAATTAGAAAATGAGAGTAAGAACCAAGTTTTTATAACAGAAAAAAATGACGCTTTCATCAAAACCAAGCGCAAAAAACACAAAAAGATCGTTTTAGACGCTGGGCATGGGGGGAAAGATTGCGGGGCGATGAGCGCGAATTTGGTGTGTGAAAAAGACATTGTTTTAGAAGTGGTGAAGTTTTTACATAAAGAGCTTAAAAAGAGAGGCTATAGCGTTTTATTGACAAGGGATAAGGATATTTATATTGATTTAGTGGCTCGCACGGAATTAGCCAATAAAAAAAGCGCGGATTTATTCATCTCAGTGCATGCCAATTCCATCCCTAAACACTCCACCTCTAACGCTCATGGCATAGAGACTTATTTTTTATCCACCGCAAGGAGTGAAAGGGCTAGGAAAGTGGCTGAGCAAGAAAATAAAGACGATGTGAATTTAATGGATCATTTTTCTAAAAGTTTGCTTTTAAATTCATTGAACACGCAACGATTGATTGTTTCTAACAAACTGGCGATTGATGTGCAATACGGCATGCTCCAAAGTGTCCGCAAAAATTACCCTGATGTGGTGGATGGGGGCGTGAGAGAGGGGCCTTTTTGGGTGTTGGCCGGGGCTTTAATGCCTTCAATTTTAATAGAAATTGGTTATAATTCCCATGCGATAGAATCTAAACGCATCCAAAGCAAACCGTATCAAAAAATCTTGGCTAAGGGCATTGCTGATGGCATTGATAGTTTCTTCAGCAAGAATGATTAGGCAATGATTAGGCTATAGATGAATTTTTATCAAAAGATATACACGCATAAAGTCGTTTTTTCTTCATTGTTTTTTTTGTTGTTTTTGTTCAATGTGGAAACTTTGTTGTTTTCGCATTTCAGCGATGATTTTTCGCAATTGTTTTTTTTGTTTGAAAACCATGTTTATGATTTCATTGTCAAATTAGATTACTTGGGGCTAATAAGCGTTTCTTTGATTTATCTGCTTGTGCTTATTCTAAAGCCTTTCACTCTCACGCGCCAAAAATGCGCTTGCGTAGGGATATTATGCCTTTCTTTCTACGCTTGGAATTTTCCTATTAAACATTCTTTAATCGTGCTTTATCTTTTCTACTTTGCGCTGTTAGCGACTTTATTGTGGCGTTTTTTAGGGGCTAGCATGAAGCAATCTTTCTTGCCCTCTATGAATATTTGCATCGTGTGGGTTTTTGCTTCTTCTTTACAGAGTTTTAGGTTTTTAAGTGTGTCTGATTGCGTGGATTTTTCCCTTTTTATACTCGCTCTTATTTTATTGATACTGGTTTTAATCTATTGCAAACGCCTTTTTGGGTTGTATGAATACGCTAACACGCTTATTTTGATCGTGGGGCTTAGCGTGGTGGTGCTATGCTCTAGCATGTTCATTCAAACTAAAGAATATTATGGCATGCGATTGGGTTTTTATTTTTTAGGCTTGTTAGGGTGGCTTTTAGAATATGTGCATAACACTTTAAGGCGCTTGGAACATCAAATTTAAAGCTCAAGTAGGGATAACTTAAAGCCTTTTGATTGGGTGTCCTTGATTGAGTGTCTTTTTGGGGCTTAAAAGCGGTTTTACAAAAATCTTAAAGAGGTTTGATGATCTTTTGTTTTTGGCGTTCTTGCTCTAATTTAGCTACTTGAGCAAAGACTATCGCCACGGCTTCAAACAATTCTTCTGGTATGGTAGCGTTTAATTTCACATCCCTATAAAGCTCTCTAGCGAGCGTTTTATTTTCTATAATTTCTATGTCATGCTCTCTGGCGATTCCCTTAATCCTAATGGCTAAATAATCCGTGCCTTTAGCCACTACCACAGGCACAGGGTGTTCTTCATCAAATTTGAGAGCGACAGCGTAATGGGTAGGGTTAGTAACCACGACATTGGCTTTAGGGATTTCTTGCATCATTTTATTCGTGGCGTTTTTTACCATCATTTGGCGGATTTTGGCTTTGATTTCTGGGTTCCCTTCTTGCTGTTTGTATTCGTCCTTAACTTCTTGTTTAGTCATTTTTAAAGAGTTGGTGTATTGGCGGCGTTTGATTATTAAATCTATAAAAGCCAAAACAAAAAATAAAAATAAAAGCGAAGAAATGAGCGCTAACGCCTTGCTTTTAAACCACAATAACTGGCCTTGCAAATTCAAAAGAGCCGCATGGTTTAATTCCCCTAAAAATAAGGAAAAGATGAAAAACCCCAGAAAAAAAGCTAAAAAAACTTTCAAAGTGATCAAACTCCCATCAAGGAGCTTTTTTAAAGAAAAAAGGTTTTTGACGCCATTGATAGGGTTGATTTTAGAAAATTTAGGCTCAATGACTTTAGGGGCAAAGAGCCAGCCAAATTGCAAGACATTGGATAAAAACGCCACCACCATTAAAATGATTAAAACAGGCAAAAGCAATAAAAAAGTGTCTTTAGCCAGCTGGTTAAACAGCTCTTGAACGCTTTCTTTGCTAAAATCTAGGGAAAAATCTTTCAACACATGGCGATACATTTCGCTAAAGCCATCCACCCACCATATAAAAAAAACAAAAATACTCATTAGCCCGGCCAATAACCCTAAAACCCCCACCACTTCCATGCTCTTAGGCACATTGCCTTCTTCTCTGGCTTTTTGGATTTTTTTCGCACTAGGGAGTTCGGTTTTTTTCTTCTTCAGCCATTTGATCCCTCTTTTAAAATTTGAACGGCTAATTCATAGTCTTTTAGGGTGTTGAGGTTTAAAAATTCTTCTTCTTGATTAAAATTGATAGCGACAGAAAGGGTATTTTTCACAAGATCGCTAAGGCGATAATTTTGTGTTTTAAGAGCGTAACTAAGGGCGTTAAGGATACTTTGATGCCAAAAAGAAATCAAATAATGTTCTTTTGTGGGGCTTTTAGCATAGACTACGCTAAAATTTTTAACCCCACAAAGAGCCTTGATGCTCTCAAAGGACACTAAAGGCGTATCTATAGGGATAAAAAAAATATAAGGGGTTTGCAACGTTAAAAAAGCGTTATGAATGCCAAAAAGGGGTGAAAAAAGACCGCTTTCTCTTTCTAAAAGATAGGGAGCGTTTAATTCATACGATTTCTTAGCACTGATAATGACTTGTTTGAAAAGTTTTAAAAGGCGCGAGTATTGGTATTCTAAAAGGCTAGAATACGATTTTAAAGGCATGAGAGCCTTATTGATTTGAATGTTATTGATGGTAAAACGAGAGCTTTTGCCCCCAGCTAATAAAACGCAAGGAATGTTATCAATGATAGGGTTTTTCAAAAGATCTATCCATGTTTAGTATTGTTAAGTCATTGTTTATTATGTTACACTAAAAGCTTAAATAAAGGGCATAAGGGAAAAGGGAGTGTTAGTAGATAGTTTTAATAGGGTTATTGACTATATTAGGGTTTCTGTAACCAAGCAATGTAATTTCAGGTGTCAGTATTGCATGCCTGCTACGCCATTAAATTTTTTTGATGATGAAGAATTATTGCCTTTGGATAATGTTTTAGAATTTCTTAAAATCGCCATTGATGAAGGCGTTAAAAAAATTAGAATCACGGGTGGGGAGCCGCTATTACGCAAGGGTTTAGACGAGTTTATCGCTAAATTGCACGCTTACAATAAAGAAGTGGCGTTAGTTTTAAGCACTAATGGTTTTTTACTCAAAAAAATGGCTAAGGATTTAAAAAATGCCGGGTTATCGCGAGTGAATGTTTCATTGGATTCTTTAAAAAGCGATAGGGTTTTAAAAATCTCTCAAAAAGACGCTCTTAAAAACACGCTAGAAGGGATTGAAGAGTCCTTAAAAGCGGGTTTAAAACTCAAATTAAACACGGTTGTGATGAAAGGCGTTAATGATGATGAAATCTTAGAGCTTTTAGAATACGCGAAAAACAGGCATATACAAATCCGCTACATTGAATTTATGGAAAATACGCATGCTAAAAGTTTGGTTAAAGGCTTGAAAGAGGAAGAAATTTTAGATTTGATCGCTCAAAAATACAAAATAATGGAGACAGAAAAACCCAAACAAGGGTCTTCTAAAATCTACACGCTAGAAAATGGCTATCAATTTGGCATTATCGCTCCGCATAGCGATGATTTTTGCCAATCTTGCAATCGTATCCGCTTGGCTTCTGATGGCAAGATTTGCCCATGTTTATACTATCAAGACGCCATAGACGCTAAAGAAGCGATCATAAATAAAGATACAAAAATGATGAAAAGGCTTTTAAAACAATCTGTCATCAATAAACCAGAAAAAAACATGTGGAATGATAAAAACAGCGAAACTCCCACAAGGGCGTTTTACTACACAGGGGGGTAGGGGAGTAAAATATTTATCATTTTAAACCTTTTTATTAAAAATAAAGCGGTTTGCTTAGGATTTTTGGTTATAGTGGCTAGGATCAAACAATAAGGAGGTCTTTATGGAAAAAATCCTAGCGTTTTTTAGTCCTAGTCTTTTATTTCTAGCTTTTCTGGGGGGGGGGTTACTTATAAGCCTACCCTAAACCTTTTAAAATCCCCAAAATCTCTCGCTTTTTTTAAATCCCTCTTTTTTGGAGTTAGGTCATGAAAAAAGATAGAGAAAAAAAACAAAAATACAACAACATTACAGACGCAACCATCATGGGTTCAACTGGCGAAGAAAGTGCACTTCATGCTAGTGCCAATAGAGAGCATTTTTCTGCCTTTGATAGATTAGAAGAGATCTCAAAAAGGAAGGTAAACCCTAACTATATTAAACAAAATATCAACCAACAGGCGGGGTATTCTGCTGAAATCAAAGAGCAAGCCCATGTTAATGCGCATAATATCCTTGCAGGAAAAAGAGAAAGGATAGTGCAGTATGACAATCTTTCTAGTGGGCAAAAGGCTCAGATTAAGAATCTTTGCCCAAACTATGCCACGCCCAGTAAGAACCACGAAATCGTGGATTATATCAGTGTGGATGAAAAGGGGAATGTCATTCCTGGCACGCTCACGCAGCATCTCGCATCAAGCAGGAATGAACGCCGCACAAAGTCTTATTATTAAAAAAAGGGGTTTTAGTTATTCTATTTTATGATAAAACTCATTCTCTTAAGGGGATAGGGGTATTTTGAAATAATTCCCCCTACAACCCCCAACTAAAAACCCCTAATTCAAGAAGACCGCTTTTTAGAGCTATCACTTGACTAGCATCAAGCTCTTTACTATTGATTGTAAAAAATGCTAATAACTTTTTAAATTTGGTTATTGATACCCTATAAAAACAAACCCTATTTCACCAATGTGTTCTATAGATTATAAGCAATAATTAATTGAAGCATAAAAAATCTATAAGTTTGACTTCTTACAAAAAATTTATTATAATAGACAGCATATTACTCAACTAGGGCATTCTTTCTTTAATCCTGTAACCCTAGTTGTCCACATAAAAAGGATAAAAATTATGAACCATACACAAAAAACAGCAATTTTCGTTGATTTTGAAAATTTGAGAGTAGGTGTTTTTAACAAAACATGGAAAAAGAAAAGACTCTTTTTTGATTACAACAATAATCCACAGAAAGTTGTAGATTTTTGTAATTTATGTGTTTTTGACAGTTACCATGATAAAGACTTGTTAAATCTATATAGAATATTCTTTTACACAGCAAAACCACTAGATAGCCATTCTAAAAAGAAAGATATACTGAATTTTTTGTCAACACTAGAATGTTTAAATCATACTGCTTTGAGACTTGGGAAACTTGTTAAGCGTGGTGATGTGGAAGTTCAAAAACAAGTAGATATGCTCCTTGGGATAGACATGCTAGAAATTTCCTTAAAACATTTTGTAGAAAAAGTAGTTTTAATAGGATATGACTCTGATATGTCTCCGGCTTTAAAATTGGCTAGAACAAATGGAATTCAAACAGAAATTATCCTTTTTGAAGATCTCGAACAAAAAATAGAAAGTAGCCTTACTAAACATTGTGATTTTATCAAAAAAGTAAGAATAGAAAATATATATAATAAATTAGGCATTAAAAACGACAATATTAATTAATAGGTGTTCAGAATAAGGTTATAGGAGTTTAAAACTCCTATTTTACTATATTGGTAATAACTTCTATATTATTTTTGCAATGTTTTAATCTTAATTCTTCGAATAAATCTTTCAAAAGGTGCTTTATCATCGCTCTTATAGAAAACATTGAACTCATCATAAAGTTACTTGACCATACTGTTTATGTTATACTCCATGTTCCTGGCATGGTTGTATTTTTTATTGTTCCACAAACACCGCATCAACCAAGTCTGCTATAAAGCGTTCTTCATCAAAAGCGATCAAATCGTCTTCTTTTTCGCCCATTCCTAAATAAAGAATGGGTAATTTCAACTCATACAGCACGCTTAAAATCGCTCCGCCCTTAGAAGTGCCATCAAGCTTAGTCATGATCACGCCGTCTAACGCCAAAGTCTCATGGAAAATCTTGGCTTGCGTTAGCCCAGAACTCCCTTGCGTACCGTCTAAAATAAGGAATTTATAAAAGGGGGCGTCTTTTAAAACTTTAGAGCAGGTGCGAGCGATTTTAGAAAGCTCGTTTTTAAGGTTGGTTTGGTTGTGCAGCCTCCCGGCGGTGTCTATAAAAACTTCATCTATATTTTTAGCAATCGCGCTTTCTATGGTGTTGTAAGCTAGAGAGCTTGGATCGCTCCCTTCTTTAGCGCTAATGACTTGAATGTTAAGCTTTTCACCCCATAATTGCAGCTGTTTGACTGCGGCCGCTCTAAAAGTATCGCCTGCCCCTAAAAGCGCTTTTTTATGCTGTTTTAAAGAGAGTTTGGCTAATTTAGCGATCGTTGTGGTTTTACCCGCCCCATTAACCCCCACGATTAAGTGCACTAAGGGTTTTGTGGTGATAGTTTTTAGGCGGGTTTTATCATAATAGCTTTCCCCTCGCACAAAACGCAACAAAGCGACTTCTAATTGCTTGGGCGTAATTAAATCGCCTAAATGCTTTAATAGGCTCTCTATCAAATCGTATTGGATGTCAAAGCCAATCAAAATTTCTTCTAATTCCTCTTTAGGGATACTTTCACGCTTTTTTTCTTTCTCTTCGCCCTTAATCTTATTGACAATTTTTTTGAAAAAATTAAACATGGTTTTTTAATCCTTTAAATGGGAAATATCAAATTGGAGCATTTCTGCTGGCACAATCCCCTGATACATTTTAATCAATTGGTGTTTGTCATATAAGAGCATGTTAAAAGAATGGTTTAAAGCGTCATGGTTTAAATGATCAAAAAGAGCGGTATCTTTAGGGTTTAAAATCATCAAATCAGTTTGAGAAGGCGCAATAAAGTCTTTGATTGCATCGCTTGAATAGGGTTTATTGAGTAAAATAAGCACCCTCAAACGATCTTTAAAAGTTTTTTTTAAGATGTTAAAGGTGGGAGAGTAATTTTTTAAAAAATCGTCTAAAGCGCTTAAAACTAATAGGGTAGGGGTGTTGGAATCCGGGCTGATGTTTAGGGAATCTAAATCGCCTGTAATCGTGTATTCTTGGTTATTCAAATCCATAGCGGTGTAGGTTTTAGGGCTATCTTGTTGGGTGGTATTGTTTTGAGAATCTTGAGATTTTTGAGAATTTTTACAAGCGCTAAAACCCAACAAAACGATAAAAACCAGCGCGATAAAACGCAAAAAATAAGCCTTAATTCTCATTATAAACACATCCTTAAGAATAATAAAATGGTAACTAATAACCTAAAATTATACTATAATGTAAGTCTAAAATTTAAGGATTATAACCATTAAAACGATTTTTAGAGATTTTTGTAAAGAACGCTTGAAAAGGGCTAAAGCAAAAAATAAAGTCAGGGATAAATTGGCTTGCAAGCTTTTGTTTTGGAAACTCAAAGATTATCAAAATATTTTATTGTATAGCCCATTAGGGCATGAGCTTGACATTAGGCCTTTGATTTTGAAGTTAAGACAAAAAAATAAGCGCGTGTGGTTGCCTAAAAGCATCAAAAAAGGCACTGATTTTTCTAAAGAGGGTTTTACTATCTCGCCCTTTAGGTTGCCCTTAAAGCGTTTGGGGTGGTTTGATGAGCCGAGTTTATCGCGTTGTTATAAGCGGGAATTAGATTGCATTGTCGTGCCGATTTTAGGAATGGATACAAGCTTTAGGCGCGTGGGTTTTGGGCTAGGCATGTATGATAGGAGTTTGCCAAAATTGCTCAAAAAGCAACTAAAACGCCCCTTAATCGTGTTTGTGAGTAGGGAGTTAGCGATCGCTAATGGTATCCTTACAGACGCTTATGACATTGAAGCGAATCTTTACATGAATGCTCGTATCGTTATGAAGAATGATAAAAGGAAACATTATGAGCAGCGGGTTAATTTACATTTCATTAGAAGTTTTGGTAGCGTGTTTGATCACCGCTCTAGTCATGTATTATGTGATGAAAAAGATCTATTATGCTAGAGGGCAAGCCATTTTAAAAGGCGCTTCAGCTAAAGCCAAATTAATGGAGTTTCAAGCGAAATCTTTTGTGGAAGCTGAAGAGATGCGCATGAAAAGCCAAGAATGCAAGTTGCAACAGCAATATGAAAATAAGAATTTGCAACTCCAAACCCATTTTGATAAAAAAGAAGCGCATTTGAAGCATTTAGAAGCGCAACACAAAGAATTTGTAAGAGATGAAAAACGCTATTTGGAAAAGGAAAAAAAAGAGCTTGAAAAAGAACGCCAAATTTTAGAACAAGAAAAAGAAAATTTTAAAAAACAGCGCGCTATTTGTAAAGAAGCTCAAGCCAAAGCGCTAGACGCAATGCTCAATTACATGGCTTATACCAAAGATGAAATTAAAAGCATGATCTTAGAGCAATTAGAAGAAGAATTAGAAGCGCAAAAAAGCGCCTTAATTAGGCGTTATGAAAAAGAAGCCAAAGAAGAGGGCAAGAAAAAATCGTATGCCATTTTAGCGGAAGCGACAGCCCGTTTTGCGGGCGATTATGCGACAGAGAATTTAACAAGCCGTATCGCTTTGCCTTGCTCAGATTATGTGGGTCGTGTGATAGGAAAAGACGGGAAAAACATTGAAGCGTTTAAAAAGATTAGTGGGGTGGATATAGAATTTAGCGAAGATAGCAGCGAATTGTGCTTGTCCAGTTTCAATATTTATCGGCGTGAAGTGGCGAGCGAGACGATTAAAATTTTAATAGAAGACGGCCGTATCCAGCCTAACAGGATTGAAGAGGTTTATCACAGAGTCGCACGCAACATGGAAAAAGAACTGCTTTTTGAAGGAGAGAGCGTGGTGCTAGAATTAGAGCTTGGGGCTATGGAAGATGAGCTTAAAATTTTAATAGGCAAAATGCGTTACCGCTCCAGTTTTGGGCAAAACGCCTTACAGCATTCTAAGGAAGTCGCTCTTTTAGCCGGCTTGATTGCAGAACAGCTTGGGGGGGATAAAAAGCTCGCTAGAAGAGCGGGTATTTTGCATGATATTGGTAAAGCGCTCACCCAAGAGCTTGGGAGAGACCATGTGAATTTAGGCGTTGAGGTGTGCAAGCGCCATAAAGAAGATCCGGTTGTGATCAATGCGATTTATGCCCACCATGGGCATGAAGAGATTTTGAGCGTGGAGTGCGCGAGCGTGTGCGCGGCTGATGCACTTTCAGCAGGGCGTCCTGGGGCTAGAAGAAAGAGCGATGAAGAATACGCTAAACGCATGCAAGCTTTAGAAGAGATCGCGCTAGAATTTGATGGGGTGGAAAAGGCGTATGCGATGGAGAGCGGGCGAGAATTAAGAGTGATTGTCAAATCCAACCAAGTTAGGGACAATCAAGTGCCTATTATTGCCAGAAAGATCGCTAAAAAGATAGAAGAGAGCGCTCAGTATGTGGGCGAAGTGGGTGTGCAAGTGGTGCGAGAAAGCCGTTTCAAAACGACCGCTACGCTCAAGCAATGATTAAGCCTTTTTCCCGCACCTTTTCCATATGCCTTTAGAAAAAACTTTATAATAGATGAATGAGCGCAAAAAAGTTTCTGATGCGATCACTACAAAAATAAATTCCACCTTAAAATGATGAATTAAAAGCAAGTAAATGGGCATGATCCTTAACCCCCATAAGCTTAGGGTGTTAATATACAGTGAGACTTTAGAAATGCCAGCCCCCCTAAAAACTCCATCTAGCACAAAATACCCAATTAAGGGGGCTTGAGAGAGACCCACAGCGATCAAATAAGATCGCGCCACTTCTAAGACTTCTTCATCTTGAGAAAAAAGGCTCGCAAATTCTTTAGCGAATAAGACTAAAACAATCCCTAAAACCCCCATTAAACCCATAGAGATTTTTAAAATCAAATGCGCGTATTCTGTGGCGATCTTTGGCTTGTTCGCCCCTAAATTTTGCCCTGTTAAAACCATCGCTGCGATCATAAATCCAAATCCGGGCATGAACGAAAAGGTTTCCACCCTAATGCCTATTTGCATGCCCGCTAACACCTTATCCCCATAGCTCGCTACAAATTTAGACAAGAGTATTAAAGAAAATAAGCTCAATAAACGCTCAAACCCGGCTGGCCAACCCACTCTAAACATGGTTTTTAAAAAAGAAAAATGAAAGGTTATTTTGAATTTTAAAGGGATTTTTTTGATTTGTATCCAAAGACTAAGCGCGAGTAATTCCCAATAAGAGACAACCACATTCGCTAAAGCAGAGCCTACAATCCCCATTTCTTTAAAACCAAAATCCCCAAAAATCAAGGCTTGATTCAAAAAAATGCATGCGATGACCATGATGATTTTGACAATAAAGGGGGTTAGGGTGTCTGAAAAACTAGCGAGCGCTGAAACTAAAACATTTTTTAAAAAAATACTCGGTAGCGCGATAACTAAGATTTCTAAATAATCTTGCGTCAATTGGCGTGAAGGATCTTGTAATTGCATCCAATTCAAAAAAGGCTCAATCAAAAAATAAGAAACCAACAGCACGCCCAAACAGATCATAAACGCCCCTATGAAAATACTTGAAAAGGCGTGATTGATTTGAGCAAAATCCCTAGCCCCCACAAGCCTAGAAAGAATAGCGTTAGTGCCGGTGTATAAAATCGTATTGATCCCATAAAAAAGCATCAAAAATTGCAAGCCTACCCCTAAAGCCACAATGTGATGGTGCGAAATCTTACCCACAAAAAAAACCGAGAGCGCGACCACCAGCACATCTAAAAAAGCATTGACCCCAGAGGGTAAGGCTAAAGAAAAGATTTTCTTAACTTGATAGATTAGCCTAATAGTAACGCTCCAACCACCCCAAAAACAATCAAAGGGAGATTATAGACTAAAAAAGTCGGCACGCATGTGTCATAGATATGATTGTGTTGGTTGTCTGCGTTAAGCCCGCAAGTAGGCCCCATGGTGCTATCGCTAGCCGGTGAGCCTGCATCGCCTAAGGCTGCGGCTATGCCGATGAGTAAAATCATAGATTCTATGCTAAAACCTAATTTCGCGCATAAAGGGACATAAAACACAGCGATAATAGGAATAGTGCCAAAAGAAGTCCCTATCCCCATAGTGATAAAAAGCCCTACAACAAGCATTAAAAAAGCCCCTAAAAACTTCCCTTGGATCACGCTTGTGATCGCATTCACTAAGCCATCTATCGCATGCACTTTTTGCAACACTTCTCCAAACCCGCTAGCCACTAGCATCACAAAAGCGATAAACGCCATCATTTTCACACTATCATCCATAAGCGAGTCGGTTTCTTTAAACTTAATACCACGCCCTAGTAAGATGATCGCTAACGCTAAAAAGGCGGCTAAGGGCATCGAATCGGTGGCTAATTGGATCACAAACGCCACGACAATCCCTATAAAAGTCAAATAGTCATGGTAGTTTAATTGAAGCGAGGCGTAATCTTCTATATTAAAAGATTTTTCTTGGTAGTGTCTGGGTTTTTTGTATAGCGTTAATACGGCTAAAAATAGCCCAACGACCATCGCTAATCCCGCTATCCACATCACTCCCGTGATTTGCGCTATGGTGGTGCTAACGCCATTGGCTTTCAATTGCTCTAAAATGGTGGTTTGAAAAATCAAGCCAAACCCTACAGGAAGCACCAAGTAGGGGGCTTGCAAGCCAAAGGTTAAAGCACAAGCGACCGCTCTTCTATCCAATTCTAGCCGGTTCATCAAATGCAAAAGAGAGGGGATTAAAATAGGGATAAAAGCGATATGCACCGGCACTAAATTCTGCGAAAAGCATGCGATGAAAGCGATCAAAAAGCAAAAAGTGGATCGCTTGTAATCCATTAAGCCTATTAATTTATTCAAAGCGACTTTAATGAGGTTGCTTTTAGCGATCGCTACCGCTAAAGCCCCTAAAAGGATGTAGCTTAAAGCGATGTTTAAATTGCCTTTCATACCGTCTATCATCGCATTAAAACTCTCTGTGATTCCAAGCCCTCCCATAAGCCCTGCTATGAGAGTCGCGCTAATCATAGAAAGCATGACATTGAGCCTTAAAAGGCTAAGAACGCACATGCAAATGATGGCCACAAAGGCAGGATTGCTCCATACAGAGCTATTTTCTAGCATTTTTGCTCCTTGTTAAAATGAAAATACCGCGCAAAAATGATAGAATTTTTGCGCTTGTTTAGCGCAAAAAATTGCATCTACCATGTTTAACCCTTTCTAACTTTAAATCTTAAATTGATTGACTGATTAAATATAGCGTTTCAACAAATCGTTATAAAAATCAATGCGCCTGTCTCTTAAAAACGGCCACATTCGGCGCACTTCTTCGGTGCGTTCTAAATCAATTTCCGCATACAAAATCTCTTCTTTATCGCTCGCTTTAGCTAAAAACTCGCCCAAAGCCCCCACCACAAAACTAGAGCCAAAAAAAGTAATGCCCCCCTTAATCGCGCCACTAGGATCTAACTCTACGCCCACTCTGTTAGTCGCAATCAAAGGCAAGCCATTAGCGATCGCATGCCCTCTTTGGATGGTCTCCCATGCGTTTTGCTGACGCTTTTTTTCTTCATTAGAATCTTCTTCTAAAAACCCTATCGCGCTAGGATAGATTAAAATTTCTGCCCCTTTTAAAGCCATGATCCTTGCTGCTTCAGGATACCACTGATCCCAGCACACCATAAGCCCTAATTTCCCCACGCTTGTAATAATAGGCTCAAAGCCCAAATCCCCCGGCGTGAAATAAAATTTTTCATAAAACCCTGGGTCATCAGGAATGTGCATTTTGCGATACACTCCAGCGATTGAGCCATCTTTTTCAAACACAACCGCGCTGTTGTGATACAACCCTTTAGCGCGTTTTTCAAATAAAGAAGCGACAAGCACCACTTGAAATTTTTGAGCTAAAGCGCTAAAAAAAGCCTTATCTTCTTCAAAATACTCGCCCAAATCAAAAAATTTAGGGTTTTCGCTTTGACAAAAATAACTATAAGGGTTCAATTCTTGCAACACCACTAAATTGGTTTTAGGGTGTTTTTTTAGCGCTTGTTCAAGCAAGTTCGCTGTATGCTCTATGGTTTTTTTTCTAGAGCCGCAATAAGCATGCTGGAGGATGCTCGCACAAATCATTTTTCACTCTTCTTCATAATCAGAGTTATAGTCTTCATAATCGTCATCATCATAGACATTCTTATAATCCCCATACTCTTCATCTTCTTCTTCAAAATCTTCCAATTCGTCTTCGTAATCTTTCATTCCACTGCCTTTCGTTGTTAATATCTTATTTGATAATATCTTGCACGACTTCACTCGCTATTTGCAAACCAAAACTCGCCGTAACTGCATTAAAACTCCCAAGCTCTATGCAATGCGGGACTTCAGGGCTAAAAACCACTTTAAAATCCCCTTTAAAACGGCGTTTTTTTAAAAAATCCCTAAATTTACGCCCGAATTTATCGCCATAGCTTTCCCACACGCTCCTTACTTGGATGTGTTTAGGGTTCAAACGCTTCGCACTCCCCATAGAGCTGATAAATTTCCCGTAAGCGAAATTCTGGCATTTTATCGCCAAGCTTGTTTTAATAGGCAAATCGTCCATGCAATCTAAAATGTAATCATAATCTCTAAAATTAAATGAATTTAAAAACGCTTCATCTATGCGATAATTCAAAGCTTGAATGCCCTTATAGAGATCCTGCAACACCAACACTTTAGATTCTCCTATCCTTTCTGAGCCAATCTGGCGGTTTTGATTGGTAACATCAAACACGTCCTTATCAATAATAGTGATTTGCCCTATCCCCACACGATACAAAGCGTCTAGTGCAAAGCCCCCAACGCCCCCCACACCACAGATTAAAACCCTTTGTTGGCGGATTTTTTCAAAATCGTTTTTAAACAACCACCTTATGCGCGTGAATCTATCTATGGGTTCAGACAATCTTTAGCCTTCAATAAAAATAGTGCTTTTATTGTATCGTAGTTTAAAAAATCTAAGACAAAAATTTTTGAATCTTCTTAGCCTTATGCATTTGCGATTGCAGTTCTTCTTTTTCTTTTTCTAATAGTTCAATGCTTTGGGCTATCATTTCCTTAAGGCTTAAAAGCGTGTTTAAATCTGAGCTTTTTATTTGCTCTAAAGAAAGGCGCTCTATCAATGAAAAGGCGAGTTTGGAATCCTTTTTAACAAGAGCGATTTTAAAGGAATCTAATAACGCATCAGGCGAGTTCATCTGAATGGATTTCCCTCCATGCCTCTAACAACCCCCTAGCCACATTCAACACCGAATCAATCTTACTCGCATCATTTTCCACATTGGCCTGCGTTAAAACTTTGATTTGATGGGTGTATAAGCCTGTAAGATACACCGCCACTTCCCCCCCTTTTTCATAATCTAAAATATTCAACAACTCCGTGAAAATATCCGTAACCCTATTAATATAATAGATTTTTTTTTCAATGTCTTCATTTTCAATACAGCGTTTGGCTTGCGAAGAAAATCTCAAAATCCCTTCATAAAGCATTTCAATGAGTTTTGCCGGAGATTCCACACTCACTCTGTTATGCTGGTAGGCTTGATAAGCGTTAGCGTATTGCATAATGTTCCTTTATCCTTTAAAATTGATAACTCTCTGTTTTTTAATTCTTTTTAGCCGCCGCTTGATCGATCATCATTTGCACGGAATTGAATTTTTGATTCGCTTTAGAGATTTGACTATCATAAGCCGCGAAGCGCTCCGCCATGATGTTGTAGCGGGTTTTTAAAAGCTCTTGAGCGTTTTCTTTGTCTTTGGTCAGGCTTTTAGCGTCTCTGTCTAGGGAATCTTCATAAATTTTTAATTTAGCGTTCCCTCCATCTATGAGATTGGCGATGACTTGATTGAATTTAGAAAAAATGCCCTCTTGGTGGATTTCTCTGCCCCCCATATCCTTGCTATCGCTCCCATAGAAAAAATCTTGAGTCGCTTTAGGGTTAGAATTTAGCGCACTTGATAATTTAGCTTCATCCAAACTCATCACGCCCTTATCGTCTAAACTAAGCCCGTATTTCATCAAGCTTTCTACCCCATTATCCGTATGCACGCTATAAGAAAACACATTATTAAGAGAGGATCTAATGGTGCGAATATCGCCCACGCCGTTAAAAATCCCAGCGATTTTAGTGTCAGCGTCATAACGCGTGTCTTCGTCTAATTTAGGGATAAGCTCATTATAAGCTTTGACAAATTCCTTAAGGCTGTCTATAATGGCTTGATTGTCTCTGCTCACGCTGATAATAGCAGGTTTATTAGGCTCTGTGGTTTGCTCTAAAGTGATATTAACCCCGCTAATCACATCATTGACCTCATTAGTGGGGCGCGTGATGCTCACCCCATTATAAGTGAATTCTGAATCGCTCGCTTTTTGCAAATTCTTAGACATAAAAAGCGTGTTTTGTGAAGCTTCATAAGATTGCACCATGCCAGCGCTCAAACCCAAATCCTTCAAACTATTCTTGCCTAAAGCGTCTTCGCCCTTAATGGTGAGCATTCCGGTTTTAGAATTGATCACAAGCTTGCCTTCGGCGTTTTTAAACGCATTCAAGCCTTCTTTAGTGTTGATCGCCTGAATGATAGCGTCTGTGTTTTCTTCGCTGGTGTTGCTCTCTTTGGTTAAGGCTTTTAAATCCAGTTTTTGGCCATTCAAGCTAACCACCCCTTCTAATTTACCCTCTTTTATCGTGCGAGCGCTTTTTAACAAATCGCTTTCTTGGGTGGTGGTTTGCAAAAACCCAAGCTCTTTAGCCTTACTCCCTTTAATTTCAATGTTTCCCCCACGCCTGTCATTAATGATTAAAGATTCCCCCCCATGAAGAGTGTCTATGGAAATATCCCCATTAGCGATCAAGTCTTTAAAATTAGGGTCGTTTTCTAAAGCCTGCTCCATAGCCTTTTGGATCGCCGCGTTTTTTTGCTTGATAGAAGTGCTTTCAGGGAGCTCTAGCATGATAGGGACTTCATGCATGCTCCCATCAGCCCCCTTTAAATTCAAACTCACTTCACTTTTCCCGCTTCCATCAACCCCCAAAGAAAGGGCGTTTTTGTTAGTGAGCGTGGATTGGAGATGTGAGCCAAAATAGACTCGGTTGTCTTCGCCGGTGTTTTTGGTATTCACCATTAATTGGTAGGGGTCATTCCCTCCTGTTTTCATCACAATGCCCATCACTTCGCCATTGGTAGCGTCCGTGATGCTTTGAGCCACATCGCCTAAAGTCATTCCTGCTTTAATATCAACGGCGTAGTCCTTGTTTTGCGTGTAAAATTTGAGCGTGGTATCCACTTGGCTAAAAATATCATCTCTTGAAGAAAATTTCGCCCCTAATTCGTTAATATCGCCTTGCGCTAAATTTTGCACATCCACTTTAATATCTTGAATAGGCACGCCAGCCCCCACGCTCGCGCTCAACGCATCGCCTGTAACATTGCTTTTTCGGCTGATATAAGTGGAATAATCTGAAAGCGTTTTAACCGGGCCTTTTAGAGATGAAAGGAGCGTTTTAATTTCTACAAGGGCTTTTTGTTTTTCAACATTTTGCTCCATTTTCTTGTCTAAAGGGGCGATTAACGCTTTTTCATCAGCATCCTTAAGCTTGTCAATCACATCGTAATTCAAAACCTTACTGCCAAGCCCTAATGAGCTTAATGAACCTATTGCCATGTTTTACCTCTAATGTTTAGCCTCTCTTATCAAAGATAATGCCTATCACATCGCGCATTCTTTGCATAAGCTCCACGGCTTCTTTAGAGGGTATTTCTCTTATCACTTTATCCCCATTAGCGTCTTTGACTGAAACCACTAACCCTTTGATCGTATCGTTATAACTAAAATTAATATCCGTGCCAATGCGTTTCATTTCTTCATTCAGACGCTCGCTCAATAATTCTAGCTTGGGTTTGTATTGATCAGGGTCTATTGTTGTCTTAGATTCATCAATAGTGTTTATCGTATTTGTGCGACTGATCTCTTTTGTGGGGGTTGTTTGAACGCTTGTGTGAGATGTGGGAATCCCAATCCCTTGAACTTCATTGACCATAAAAACCTCCAAATTTTTCCATGCCTACAAGTATAATGATTTATTTGTTTGCATAAGCTCTTTAGCCAATATCGGCAATAAAAATGATTTGTTTAATTGCGTGCGATGAGTTCTAAGGGGTTAATGTGCTTTTCTCTCATGGTAACTTCAAAGCCCAAGCGTTGATCAATGCGCCCTAAAACATAGCCTTTTTGGATCCGCATGCCGCTTTTAATGGTGGGGGCGATTTTATCCAATTGAGAATAAATCGTGCGGATGCCGTTTTTATGCTCAATGATAACGACTTTTTTAAGCATGTTGATTTCTTTAGCGAACACGATTTTTCCGTCTAAAACATTACGCACCAAAGCGTTTGGGGTTTTTGACACTAGCGTAATAGACTCGCTAAAAATTTTTAAATTATAAACTGGGTCAATATAGGGGCCAAATTTTTGCACCACTTCATAATCGTTCAAAGGAGCGATCGTTTTTGGTCCGTTATAGCTCGTGGTGTTGATATTTTGATAAGAGCTAGCCACTTGTTTGACTTCTAAGGCTTGAGAAGATTTTTTCAAACTGACCCTCTCTTCATTTTCCCTATTTTGTTTGATGATATTCAAGCGTTTTAAAAGAGCGTTTAAATTTTGGCGCTCTTTTTCTAAAAGGGTTAATCGTTGGTTATAGATCGCATAGTCTTTTTGCATGCTCAAAATGAGCTTATTTTGTTCGGTTTGCAAGGATTTTAAGGTTATTTCACGAGTTTTTTGCTCATCTATGACAGATGAGATTTTTTGAATACTGCTTTTGACTTTTAAAGCTTGCGTATTGAGATCTTTTTCTTCTTGGCTCAATTGCGACATTTTAGACAGAGTGCTTTGGTGCAAGTTTTCAAACGCCACTTGCAAAATCACATCATTAGAAGAGGCTAAATTCTGCCCCTTTAGGGCTTGTGAAAAAAGAAAATCCTCTAAAAGCGTATCAAACACCCTCTTTTGTAAAAACGATCGTTGTTTTTGCAAATGATCTAAAGACTTGCGGTAGTTGGTTAGGACTTTTTCTTGCGCCAAACTTTCGTTACGATTTTTTTCAAGACTCTTTTTTAAGGCAACCATTTGGCGCTCCATCTCAGCTTTTTGAAGCTCTTTAGATCGGATCGCTTCACCTAAAGAACTCAAACGGCTGTTTAGTTGGTTTTTTTCTTCATGGGTTTTTTTTAAAAGGGTTTCTTTGTGCTGAATGTCTTTAGCAATATCGCTCACTTTTTGCGTGTTAGCTGATAGTAAGATGGCTAACAAAAATATTCCTAATTTATACATGTCTAGTCCTCCAAGCTACAAGTAAAACAGAAACAAATGAGACCACAAGGCTAAAAAGCAGTCCCCATAAAAAATGGTTTAAAACAAACACGCCTCCTATAATACCCAAAGTATCCATCGTTTTTTCAAAACCTTTTTGCGAAGTGATATAAAGCATGAGCATGGGGGCTAAAAAACTAGCGATTAAAGAATCCATTAAAGCTATTTTATACAAAAACCCGTTTTTAAAAGACACCGAAGCCCCTAATAAATCCATGATCTCCAACCTCTCATGGTATTGATAGATCCAGATGCGGACTTGCTTAAACATCAATAAAACCGATAAAACAAAGACCACTAACGCAAAGATATAGACCGCTGCTTTAATAAAACTCAAGAGATCATACACTTGCATGTAAGTTTTAGCAAAGACTTCAACTTTTTGAACGCCAGGGATTTTGAGCAATTTTTCTTTAATGTTTTCTAAACGCTCTTGAGTGGGGAATGTGGAAAGTTGTAAAGAATAAAAAAAGGGTAAATTCTTTCTTAATTCCTTAAGCCCGTCTGTGCCTAAAGTTTTTTGAAGAGGCTCTAAAGAATAATTAGGATCAATCTCTTTTAAAGCCGTGATTTCACTAAAATTTTGACGCAACAATTCCAAGCCTAATTTTTGCGTGCTGGCCAACACGACTGAATAATCTTCAATCAATTTTTTTTCTTTCTGTTCGATCGCTTGATTGATAAATAACACGCACTCCAAGCTAAACAATAACGCCACTAGGGGAATGATAAAGGCTAAATGCTTTTTAAGAGTATTCATAAACTTCCCCATCTTCTATGTAAAATTTTCGGTGATAAGCGCTAAAATTTTTAGGGAATTTGTGCGTAACCACCACGATCGTAGCGTTTAATTGCGTGTTCATGCCCCTTAACAAGCTCCAGATTTTATCGCTAGAATAATCGTCTAAATTCCCGGTAGGCTCATCGGCTAAAATGAGTTCAGGGCAGTTCGCCATAGCCCTAGCCATAGCCACTCGCTGTTGTTCGCCCCCACTGAGCTCTTTGGGGTAGCGGTTAGCCTTATGGCGTAAATCAATATGCCCTAAAAGTTTTTCCAGCTGCAAGTGGCATTCTTCTTTTTTAACGCCACAAATAATCATCGGTAGTTTGATGTTTTGCTCAATCGTGTAATCTTGGATCAATTTATAATCTTGGAAAACCACGCCAATATTTTTACGCAAATCCAAAATTGTCGTTTTTGAAGCGTTGTTCATGTTGATATTGCAAACTTCTAATTTACCGCTAAAAAGTTTTAAATCCCCATAAAACGATCGCAAAAGCGTGCTTTTACCGCTCCCGCTAGGCCCTGAAATGAACACAAAATCCTTCCGTTTGATGCGTAAATTAGCATGCTTGATAACCGGTTCGTTTTGCTGGTATTGTAAGCATAGATTATTCGCTACGATGATCACACTCATCCAATTCCCTTTTGGCTTAGGATATTTTGAAGCAAAAGATGCGCTTTGTGGTTGTTTAAGGTTTTTAAGGGGCTTTTATTGAGGTAAAAAATCTGATTTTCTGTTAATAAAACAAACAAACGCACAGGCCAATCAAAATCCCCCATGCTCAATTCCACTAAAAAATCCCCCTTATTCTCATAAATATTACAAACATGCACAAAATACCCCTCTTGGATGATTTTTGGGGTTTTTAAAATCGTTTTAACGCTCTTTTTACTCATTGTTATTGTATCAAAAGAAAAATCAAATGCATGGTTATCAAAAGGGGTTTCATTTAATTCTAAAGAATAAATCCTTAAATCATAAATATCTTTTTTGAGTTTATTCCAACGCGCTTCATACTTGCTGACCACCGGGATTTGAGCGTTTTTTTTGATTTCTATCTCGCATTGAAGGTTTTTTAGGGCTAATTTTAGGCTGTCTTCAAAATAAAGGCTATCATCGGTTCGTAATTCCAAAAACCCTCTAGGCTTTAAAACCCTTAAAGCTTCGTTTAAAAATTTTTCGCTTAGCACCCGGCGGTGTTTTTTCTCATTCCATGGCACAGGGAAATGCACAAAAATTTTCTCGCACTTATAATTTGGCATGCTCTCTAAAATCAAACGGCCATCGCCTTGCAAGATGTGCAGATTTTTTAAATCCAACAATTCAATTTGCTTTAACGCTTGCGCGATAGAGGGGGTGTGAATCTCTATCCCTAAGCATGTTTTAGTGGGGTTGTTTTTGGCTAATTCTATCAAATGCCTCCCGCTCCCAAAACCAATTTCGGCTAAAATAGGGGCTTGATTTTTTTGAATAAAGTCTTCAAAAGTTCCTAAATCAAGGGCTTTTTTTTGGCTCGCATGTTTAGAATTTTCTTGCAAATTATGCGAAATGACTTCAAAAGATTGCGAATAAATCCTTAAAGCTTGTTTTAAAACCTCTCTTTTTAAGGGCGTCGCTTTTTCGCTTTTGATTAAAAAATCATTCGATCGCCTGATTTTTTGCAATAAAAAAATATGATCCTTAAAACTCGCATACACACAGCTTTTAGTGGGGTGTTTTAAGCTTAAAAATTCCTTATGAAAACAAAAATCCCCCTCAATTAAGGGGTATTCTAAAGGTTTAAAATCCAGCTTGGCTAAAAAATGGGGCATTAAAACCCTTTTAGCGCTCTAAAAACAAACGCACTTCTTTGCTTGGGTGCGACTCTAATCCATCTTTATCCACGCTCACCACTTGATAGCGATAAGCCACACCCACTTTCATGTCCTTATCCACGAATTGGTTTTTGGTGATATTCCCAAAGCGCAAAGGGGTTTTAGAATTGGCTTCAAAGCGATACACCGCATAAGTGGCTATCTTAGCGCTCGGGTTATTTTCCCACTGGATCAAGGCCGAAGAGTCTTGAATAGTCCCTTTAGTGATGATAGGGGCTTCAGGCCTATCAGAGGTCTCACCCATGGCAGGCTCTTTGGGTAACGCCCCTTCAAGATGCGTTTTATCAAGGGCGACGACTTTATAATAACGAGTGAGGTTGTCTTTTTCTATCTTATCCACATAGGAAGTGTTGGTGGTTTGAGCGATGAATTTGTATTTATCGTTGCGGTTATTGGAAGCGTAAATACGATAAGCCACCACATCCGCTTGAGAGGATTTATCCCAGCTCAATTCAATTTGTCGTGTGAGGTTTTGGCTCACTCTAACGTTAGTGATTTCTTTGGGTAAGTCTTTGGTTTTTCCCTCCACTATGACGCTAGGCCTGGATTTATCCCCCATGAAATTTTCGGCGACGACTTGGTAGCGGTATTTTTGCCCATCTTCTAAATCTTTATCAAAAAACTCCACGAACAAGCGGTTTTTTACAGCCCCTACATTTAAAAATTTGCCGTCTTTATTCTGCCTTTGAATGATGTATTTAGAAACGCTGGGATTTGGGTGCGGACTCCAAAAGACTTTCACGCTTTTAGGGTATTCAAGGCTTGCAAACACGCTTTCTACAGGATTGATAAAAGAGGTTTTTACTAAAATGGGTTCTGAAAGTTTAGAAATTTTATCGCCCTTGTAAGTAGCGAGCTGGTAAGTGTAAGAACTCTCTGTTTCTAGCCCCTCATCATAATAGTGGGTCGCATAAGGGTTTTTAATCGTGGCGATTCTTTTAAGCTTGGAGTCTTTTTTCAAACGATACAAAATAAACCCGTCAATGTCATAAGCGTCAGCGATTTTAGGCCATTCAAAACCCACTGAACTCACATCGTTAATGGTTTTAACAGAATGGACTACCGGAAGCTTTGTGTCTATATTTTCTTGATTATTAAGGGCTGAAAAAGTATGATTCCTGGTAGAAGAGCACCCTATAAAAACCGCTAATACCACACTACTTTGCAATAAAAGCGTGAAGTATTTTTTCTTCATCCAAGACCTCATCTAAATTCTCCTTGTCAAAAACTTTTTTAAGGTATTCTAACATATCCTTTAATAGGGGAACTTTAAAGCGCAGTTTTTGCTCACTTCTAGGGTGTTTGAACTCTATCAAATAGGCATGCAGCATGATTCTTATTTCTTCTTTAGGAAGCGCTCCATTAAGCCCGTAAAGATTATCGCCTATGATGTGTCTGTTCAAATATTCTAAATGCGCTCTGATCTGGTGCGTGCGCCCGGTGAATAGTTTAGCCCCTATCAAATCCATGCCATTTTGAGAAGTCAGCAAACTGATAAATTCGCTTTTAGAATAGCGGCTTTTTTCTTTTTTGGCCGCTTTGAGCGCTATCATTTTTAAGCGGTTATTGGGGTTTCTTGTCAAATAGCATTCCACGCTCATTTTTTCTTCTTTTAAGGGCGTTGAAAGCAAGGCGATATAATAGCGCCCCATCATTTTAGTTTTGAGTTGCTCGCTCAAATGAACATGGGTAAAATTGTTTTTAGCGATGACAATCCCTCCGCTCGTGTCCTTATCCAAACGATGCACAATCCCATAGCGCTCTTTTAATCCCAGATTAGAAAGCTCGTAATTTTGAGATTTTAACCAATCCACTAAAGTAGGCTCTTTCACGCTTGGGGCTTTATGAACGACTAGATTAGGGGGCTTATTTAATACCAACAAATCTTCATCTTCAAAAATGACTTCTATTTCTAAATCAAGCTCTTTTTTTAAGGGTTTGGGTGCGATTTTGGGCGTTAAAAGCGTGATTGCATCGCCCTCTTTTAAGGCTAGCCCCCCTTTTTTGACCTCCTTTTTTTGACAAAACACTAACCCCTCTTTAATCAAATTCAATACCTGGTTTTTAGAAATTTGCAATTCTTTGGCTAAAAATTCATCAATGCGTTTGTAATGGGTAGGGGCGATGAAAACTTTTTGCATTCAAACTCTTTTTTGCATTTTTAAAAACCATTATTCTACTCAAAACCTTAAAAAAATCCTATTTCATTATTTGAATACGCTATAATCGGTGCGACAACATTTTGTGGCTCAAATCATTTTAAAAGGGGTTCTAATGGAACACGATAACTCTTTAGGCGGTGCGTTCAATAAAGAAACGGGCGAATTAAATACGGATAAACTTCTTAAACACTTTAAAAATCTCAAAGGCATTAAAGAGAGCAAAATGAATGTTTTGCTCATGGGGGCTACTGGGGTGGGTAAAAGCTCGCTCATTAACGCTCTCTTTGGTAAAGAAATCGCTAAAGCAGGCGTAGGAAAGCCCATCACTCAGCATCTTGAAAAATACATTGATGAAGAAAAAGGCTTAATTTTGTGGGACACTAAAGGCATTGAAGATAAAGATTACCACGACACCATGCAAAGCATTAAAAAAGAAATGGAAGATTCTTTTAAAACGCTTGATGAAAAAGAAGCCATTGATGTGGCGTATTTGTGCGTTAAAGAGACTTCTGGTAGGGTTCAAGAGAGAGAGAGTTATTAAGCTTCGCTAAAGATTGGAATATCCCAACGATTGTCGTTTTCACACACACTTAAGCCGAAGCCGGCGAGATGTTTGTCCAAGAATCTAAAGCGATCATAGACGAAGAATGGGGGTTTAAAGGTTTTGTCAGAGATTATGTGAGGGTCAATTCCGTTGCATTTTCATTTAGAGGTATTGAAGTCCCCGTTGAAGGTTTAGAAGAGTTGGTAGCTGAAACAGAAAAATGTCTTTCAGACGCTAAAGAAAATAAGAAAAAGCATTTCTTGAGTATTCAAAAAGCTAATATTCAAAAAAGAAAACAGGCTATGATAGAGGAATGTAAAACCATTATCCATGTTGCATCAGGCGCTGCAGGAGGGGCTGGGCTTATCCCCATACCCTTTAGTGATGCGCTCGCTATCGCGCCCATTCAAGCAGGGATGATTTATAAAATGAATGACGCTTTTGGAATGGATTTGGATAAATCTGTGGGCGCGAGTTTGATCACAGGATTGTTAGGCGTAACCGCTGTCGCGCAAGTGGGGAGAACGCTCGTTAATGGTTTCCTTAAATTCATTCCTGTTGTGGGGAGTGTTGTAGGGGGTGCAATTTCTGGCATAACCGCTGTTGTTATCACTGAAGCTCTTGGGTTTGCGTATTTGAAAGTGCTAGAAAAGTGCTTTAATGATGAGACGGGCGAAGTCAATTTGCCTGGTGAAGTTGGCATGATAACTTCTCTCTTTAAGGAGAATTATCTCAACTTGGATACAATCAAAAAATTAACGCAATAAGATTAGGGGTTATGAAAAACGCATGGCATTAGACAAAAGGATTTGGATGCATTTTGATCTTTTGCCTTTTGTGTTTATTATCCCCTTGTTGGTGGTTTCTTTTTTATTGATTTTTGAGAGCAGCGCGGTTTTGAGCTTAAAGCAAGGGGTTTATTATGCGATAGGGTTTCTTCTCTTTTGGATCGTGTTTTTTATCCCTTTCAGGAAGCTCGATCGGTGGCTCTTTGTGTTTTATTGGGCGTGCGTGATTTTATTAGCGTTAGTGGATTTTATGGGATCTAGCAAGCTTGGGGCGCAACGATGGCTAGTCATTCCCTTTACTTCTATCACTCTACAGCCTAGCGAACCTGTGAAAATCGCTATCCTTTTGTTATTAGCGCATTTGATTAAAATAAACCCACCCCCTTTTAAGGGCTATGATTGGGGCATGTTTTTAAAGCTCAGTTTTTACATTTGCTTACCGGCGGCTTTGATTTTAAAACAGCCCGATTTAGGCACGGCTCTTATTGTACTCATCATGGGTTTTGGGATTTTACTTATCGTGGGTTTAAGGACTAGGGTGTGGCTCCCTCTTTTTATCGCTCTTTTAGTGGCTTCGCCTATCGCTTATCATTTTTTGCATGATTACCAAAAAAAGCGCATCGCAGACTTTCTTTCTGAAAAGCCTAATTACCATGTCATGCAATCCATTATCGCTATAGGATCGGGCGGGTTTTTAGGCAAATCCAAAGAAGCCTCCACCCAAACCAAATTCAAATTCTTGCCTATTGCAACGAGCGATTTTATCTTTGCTTACTTCGTGGAGCGTTTCGGGTTTTTAGGGGCTATGTTGCTTTTTGCGATTTATATAGGCTTGAGTTTGCATTTATTTTTTTATCTGTTTGAGAGCAACAGCGATTGGTTTTTAAAGATTGTAGCCCTTGGGATTTCTATTTTAATCTTTGTTTATTCTAGCGTGAATATCGCCATGACTTTAGGGTTAGCCCCTGTGGTGGGGATTCCCTTACCCTTATTCAGCTACGGGGGGAGCAGTTTTATCACTTTTATGATCCTGTTTGCAATCCTAGAAAACCTGCTTGCTTTTCGCTATATTTTTGGATACAATAGCAAACCATCCTTTGGGAATTTTGGATTCTTAGCTCAGCTGGTCAGAGCGCTCGGCTCATAACCGATTGGTCGTAGGTTCAAGTCCTACAGAATCCACCACTCCCGCTTTTTTTAAGTGAAAAGCGATTGGACGCTTTCGTTATGATAAATCCTTCTGATCACTTCCGCAAATAAGGGCGCTACGCTTAAGGTGGTGATTTTATCGCATTTTTGAACTAAAGGGATAGAGTTAGTTACCACCACTTCATCTAACGCACTTTCTTTAATGTGCTTGATCGCATTCCCGCTCAAAACCGCATGCGTGCCTAACGCCATGACAGAAGTCGCCCCTTGCTCTTTTAAAGCCAAAGCGGCTTTACAGATCGTGCCTGCGGTATCAATCATGTCATCCACTAAAATCACATCGCGCTCCTTGGCTGAGCCGATAATATTCATCACTTCGCTTTCATTAGCTTTTTCACGGCGCTTATCCACGATGATCAAATCCAACCCCATTTGATTAGCGAAATACCTGGCTCTTGTAACCCCACCCACATCAGGGCTGGCGATTATAGGGTTTTTTAACGCTTTAGAGCGGATATAGTCTCTAAAAACGATAGATCCGTATAGATTATCCACCGGCACATCAAAAAAGCCTTGGATTTGCCCGGCATGCAAATCCATCGTAATGATCCTTTCAATCCCCACTTCTTGCATCAAATTAGCGACCATTTTAGCCGTGATAGGCACTCGTGGAGCCGCTTTTCTGTCCTGTCTGGCATAGCCAAAATACGGCAACACCGCTGTGATAGAATTGGCCGAACTGCGCCTTAAAGCATCTACCATGACTAACAACTCCATTAAATTGTCATTGACCGGCACGCAAGTGGGCTGGATGATAAAAATATCTTTACCGCGCACCGATTCGCTGATTTGGATATTGATTTCGCCATCGCTGAATTTGCCTATCACCGCTTTGGATAAGGGAAAGCCTAAATGCTTTGACACTTCTTTACCAAATGCAGGGTGAGCGCTCCCTGAAAAAATCTTAAAACCACGCATCTTTGTCTTAAAACCACGAGCCTTCATCGCTGACACTCCCTAAAATGAATTAAAAATAATTGTAGCGCACCCAAATTAAAAGCGTTTGTTTTCAATGAAGCTCCTTTTCTAATAAGTTTTTTAAGGTAAGATAGGTTTCATTTAAATCAATCCCGCACACCCTAGTTTGAGCGATAACGCTTATAAAATTGCTATCGCCTAAAAACCTAGGCACTAAATGCATGTGCAAATGCTCAGGAATCCCTGCTCCGGCGTTTCTGTGCAAGTTCAAACCTAAATTAATCCCTTGAGCGCCATAAGCATACAACGCTTTTAACACTTTAGGCGCTAATTTATTCATGTTCAGCCAAGTATTCATTTCTAAAAGTTCCACGCTAGCTTGATGCGCATGAGGAACGATCAATAAATGCCCCGGGTTATAAGGGTAGGCGTTCATCACCACAAAGAGATCGCTATTTCTATAAAGCACTCTGTTTTCTGAATCTTTTGTAGGGTTTTGAGAAATTTCACAAAAGACACAACTCTTATTTTTCTCTTTCAAATAACTTTCGCGCCAAGGAGCGTATAAATGTTGCATGTTCATTTCCTAAATGTAATTAGGGGCGTCATTAGCAAATAAAATCAAATCGCCTTGAATCGTGGTGGCTTGTAAGATATTTTCCAATTGCGCCTTATCCTTGAGTAAGATTTTTTGGGGGGTTTTCAATTGTGAAGCAATCGTTTTGGAATTCAACTCCCCTGTGATGATAGCGACATCAAAAACCCCGTCTATTTTTTGCGCTAAAGCTTCATTGCTTTCTGTATTGCTTTCCACTAAACCCGGTGTTACAATAACCTTACGCCCTTGATGCAAGCTCGCTAAACGAATGCTCTCTAACATGCCCTTTAAATTCCCGTTAAAGCTATCGTCTATGATGATTTTTTGATTCACTTCCAACAGTTGCAAACGATGGTTAATAGGCTTAAGCTCAAAAACAAGCCGTTTGATGCTTTCTGTCTCTAAGCCTAAATGCTTAGCGATTAAAATGGCTGAAGCGATATTGTAAGCGCTAAACTCCCCTAAAACCTTCGTTTCAAATCTTTCCCAAACGCTACCTATAAGCATTTCAAAAGAAGTGCCTTTTAAAGTGGATTGGATGTTTTTAACTAGGCTAGAAACATCTATTAAAGGGCTATCTTTAGGGGCGTAGGGCTTGATTTTTTCCACAGAGTAACAAAAGGCTTTTTCTAAGCGCTTGGAATCCAATAATTCCGCTTTAGTTTCGCAAATATTTTCTAAAGTTTTAAAATATTCTAAATGCTGTTCGCCCACTTCTGCGACCACAACAAGGTGCGGTTCAATAAGGCGGGTGATTTCTTTAATATCACCCTTATTCCTTGCCCCGGCTTCAGCGATATAGATTTCACTCTTATCATCTAAATTCTGGTTAATATCATTCGCAAGCCCTAAAAGGGTGTTGACGCTTTTGGGGCTTGCATGCGCGTTGAATGTGGTTTGTAAGATTTGAAGCAAGAAATTTTTGGTGCTGGTTTTCCCAAAGCTTCCGGTAATGGCGATGACTTTTAAATTATTTAAAGAGGCGATTTTATCTTTAGCGGTTTGCAAATACTGCTTGGATAAGACTTTTTCAAAGATTAAAGAAGCGCTTAAAACGAATATAAATAAACACCAATAGCCTAGCGCGAGCGAAATCCCATCCAAAGGGACTAATTCTGTATTTAAGATTTCATGCAAGATTAAAAATAGCAATAAGAAAATAAAAAAGCGCTTCACCCTTGGCGTGAAAACTAAAGGCTTGTCGTTGCGTTTGGCCCAGATAATGAGCATGGGCATTTGAATCACGCCGCAAAAGAAATCAAAAACAAACGGCATTTTGAAAGCATACGATAGGATAAACACCCCTAAAGGCAAGAGAAAATAAATCCCATGCCAACGCATTTTGTGGTGCTTGGTTAAAATCCTAAGCACGCTGTAATGATACCATTGCAATAAAGTCATCATATAATAGCCAAGCCCTGTTATAAAGAGCCAACGAAACGCTAAATTCAGCCAACTAAGACTTTGCATGATGATATTTCTCCACTAGTTTTTCAATCTCTTTTGCTTGGTTTAAAAAAAAGAAATGATCCCCTTCTAAAACGAATAATTCGCTTCTTTTCAATAAGGTTTGCATTGTTTGAGCGGAGCTTAAGGGGGTTGCTTTATCATCTTTACCCCAAAATAATAAAACTTCTTTCTCGCATCGTTTGAAATGCTCGCTAAAGTCTTCGCTAATTACTTTTTTAAAGGTTTCATACATCGCTTGATTAAGCCCCATAGCGTCCTTACTCCTCAAAAACCCTAAATTCAAGCCTAATTTTTTAAAGATTTTAGCTAAAAGGATTTTACAACGCACTTTTAAGGGTTTTGGCTCTAAAATCCCGGCGCTACTCAATAAAACCATCCGTTCGTTTTCACACAAAATCGCCACTTTCCCTCCAAAACTATGCCCAAAAACGACATGCGCTTTTTTACCCACGCTTTTTAAGAATAAATTAATGATATTAGCATAATCTTTGGTCTCTAAGACTTTTTCATCGTTAGGGCTTTGATTGAAACCGGGCAAATCCACATATAAATGGTTGTAATTCAAAAAACAGCTTTGAAACGCTTGCTGCATGATTTCCTTAGAACTCCCCCAACCATGCAAAAACAAGGCGTTTAAAGGGCTATTGTGGTCTATAAAAGTGTAGGAAATGTCAAAAACGCTATCCAAATAAACGATACTGCGTTTGGCCATTTATTTATTCTTTTGGATTTGCAACAAATAAGAGTTTTTGATTTGGATTTTAGGGGGTTTGGGTAATGATTGCACTAAATTTTCTAGCGTTATTTTAAAATCATCAAACAAATAATTGGCCAAACTGCCAGGAATGGGGTTGATCTCATTAAGATACACTTCATTTTCTATGACAAAAAAATCGCAACGGATGATCGCGCCATCAAACAAATCGTTATAGAGTTTTTTAAAATTTTCTTTTAATTGTTCTTCTAAAGCGTTAGAAAGGTTCGCTTTAGGGGCTTTATTGCGTGAAAAATCCAAATATTTTTGTTTGAAATCTAAAAATTCCTGTTTGTTAGGCTCTTCCACATAAGAAAAACAAAAATCCTTTTTGATCTTACAGCCGGCCAAATTGTATTCTTTCACGCCCTGAATGAAAGGCTCTATTAAGACCTCTTTAGAATATTCAAACGCGCTGTCTAAAGCGTAAATCAATTCTTTTTCTTCTTTCACAACGCTCACCCCTAAGGAGCTTCCGGCGTTACTGGGCTTGACAATGAAAGGGAAATTAAACCCAATCAAATCCAGGGCGTTAGCGCGGTTTTTTTCATTCAAAAGCACATAATCTAAAGTCTTTACCCCTAAATCTTTGGCGTAAAGTTTGGTTAAATATTTGTTGTAACTCAGCACGCTCGCTTCAATCCTAGGGCCTATAAAAGCGATACGATAAAATTCTAACAAGCTCGCTAATTTCCCGTCTTCGCCATCGCCCCCATGCACAAGATTGATCACTAAAGGCAATTCTATTATCTTAGTGCCTAAAAACGAGTTCTTAAGCAAGCCATTGTGCGTAAGGATTAGGGGGGATAATTTTTTTTCTTTGATTTGAGCGAAGTATTTTGAATGCATGTTGGATTCTTCAATCAAATAAAAATGATGGTTTTCGTCTAAAAAAATAAAATATTTAATCCTATCCTTTAACACTCCTTTAAGCGCGATCGCGCTCACAATGCTGATTTCATGCTCAAAACTCGCCCCACCAAATAAAACGCAAAACTCCACGATCAAACTCCCTAAAAACGATTGCAATCAAGTCTATCTATTTTACCTAAAAAAAGGCTTTTGAATTTTCTTAAAATTAAAGTTTAATGTTAAAAAATCCTAAAACATTGATGACTAATAACACGCTCAAGCCGGCTAAAACACCCGCTAAAGCGTCATCAGCCACAACCCCTAAGCCCCCTTTAACTTCTTTGTCTATTCTACCAATGAGTGAGGGCTTAGTGATATCATAGATCCTAAAAAAGATAAAACTCAAAACCACGCCCGCTAACGATAACCCGCTAACCGCCATCGCCAACCACATGCCCACTAATTCGTCTATCACAATGTAAGAGCTGTCATGCCTCTTAGTCTCTTCTTCTTCCTTATCTATTTGAGCGATAGCGATAAGCCCAATGAAAATCGCCCCTAAAAACAAAGTGTTAGCCGAAAAAGCTAAAACGGGTAAGCCTAGTAACAACGCTACTAAACTCCCTATCGTTCCTGGAGCTTTTTTAGAATACCCGCTAAAAAAAAGGGTTAAAAAACACGCGCGAAGACTAAATTTATCCAATCATTGCCTTAAATTCTTTTTAAACCATGGCATTTTAGCATTTTATTTGCATTAAAAAGCGATTTTCTTAAACAATAAGGCTTAATTTTAAGCGCGTTTTAGTATGATAACTTTTAAATTCTCTCAAAAATTAAAGGTTAATTTTAATGTTGCTTTTCACTCCAGGCCCTGTAGCCATTAATGAAGAGATGCGCTCAAGCTTTTCTCAGCCAATGCCCCACCACCGCACCAAAGATTTTGAAAAGATTTTCCAAAGCGTGCGAGAAAATTTGAAAAAAATGACCGGTTTAGAAGAAGTTTTGCTTTTAAGCAGCAGCGGGACAGGGGCTATGGAAGCGAGCGTGATTTCCTTGTGCCAAAAAGAGTTGCTTTTTGTTAATGCGGGTAAGTTTGGCGAAAGGTTTGGCAAGATCGCTAAAGCCCATTCACTCAAAGCCCATGAATTAGTCTATGAATGGGACACACCGGCTCAAGTGGATGAAATATTAAACGCGCTTGAAGCCAACCCTAACATTGATGCGTTTTGCATTCAAGCATGCGAGTCTAGTGGGGGGTTACGACACCCTGTAGAAAAAATCGCTCAAGCGATTAAAGAAACTAACCCGAATGTTTTTGTGATAGTAGATGCGATCACCGCTTTAGGGGTTGAGCCTTTAGAAATAACGCATGTTGATGCGCTCATTGGGGGGAGTCAAAAAGCGTTCATGCTACCCCCTGCGATGAGCTTAATCGCATTGAGCCAAAAGGCGATTGAACGCATAGAAGAACGCAATGTGGGGTTTTATTTCAATTTAAAGAGCGAATTGAAAAACCAAAAAAACAACACCACGAGCTACACCGCTCCTATTTTACACACTTTAGGGTTGCAACGCTATTTTGAATTAGTGCAGAATTTAGGGGGCTTTGAAGCGCTCTATAGAGAAACTAAAAAAGCCGCTTTAGCCACTCAAAAAGCCGTTTTAGCGCTCGGTTTAAAGATTTTCCCTAAAAGCCCGAGCTTGAGCATGACAACGATTTTTAGCGAGCATGCCAAAGAATTGAGAAACCTTTTGAAAGAAAAATATCAGGTGCAATTTGCGGGCGGTCAAGAGCCTTATAAAGATGCGTTCATTCGCATCAACCACATGGGGATCATTCCTGTTTATAAAAGCGCTTACGCCTTAAACGCCCTAGAGTTAGCCCTAAACGATTTGAATTTAAGGGAATTTGACGGCGCGGCGAATACAACCTTTTTGAAGCAATATTACGAAATTTAAGGATCACAATGCATTATTCTTATGAAGCCTTTTTGAAAGACAGCCTGGAATTAGTCAAACAAGTGGAGCAAATTTGCAATGTCCCAGAAGCCCTTGTGTGCGTGATGCGAGGGGGCATGACTTTAGCGCATTTTTTGAGTTTGCACTGGGATTTAAGGGAAGTTTATGGCATCAATGCGATTTCTTATGACACCACCCACCGACAAAACGCCCTAAAAATTGAAAATATCCCCACGATCAAAGATCATTTAAAAACCATTTTAGTGGTAGATGAAATCGTAGATAGCGGTAATTCTTTAGAGGCGGTGCTTAAAGTGTTGCAAGACAAACACCCTGATAAAAAGTTTTATAGCGCGAGTTTGTTCCAAAAGACAAGCGCGAAATACAAAGCCGATGCGTTTTTAAAAGACGCTCCTGAATGGATTGATTTCTTTTGGGAAGTGGATTTGAAAAACTTAAAAAGCCATTAACATGCAAATTAAAGAAAACAAACAACTCTGCCTGATCTCATTAGGTTGCTCTAAAAATTTGGTGGATTCAGAGGTGATGCTAGGCAAGCTTTATAACTACACGCTCACTAATGACGCTAAAAAAGCCGATGTGATTTTGATCAACACTTGCGGGTTTATTGAAAGCGCTAAACAAGAGAGTATCCAAACCATTCTCAACGCCGCCAAAGACAAAAAAGAGGGGGCGATTTTGATTGCGAGTGGGTGCTTGAGCGAACGCTATAAAGATGAAATCAAAGAATTGATCCCTGAAGTGGATATTTTTACCGGCGTGGGGGATTATGACAAGATTGATATTTTGATCGCTAAAAAACAAAACCAGTTCAGCGAGCAAGTGTTTTTAAGCGAGCATTATAACGCGCGCATCATCACCGGATCGAGCGTGCATGCTTACGTTAAAATTTCTGAGGGCTGTAACCAAAAATGCTCTTTTTGCGCTATCCCTAGCTTTAAGGGGAAATTGCAAAGCAGGGAATTAGACTCCATTTTAAAAGAAGTGGAAGATCTGGCTCTTAAAGGTTATAAGGATATGACTTTTATCGCTCAAGACTCTAGCTCGTTTTTATACGATAAGGGGCAAAAAGACGGCTTGATTCAGCTCATTAGGGCGATTGACAAACAACAAGCCTTAAAGAGCGCTCGCATTTTATACCTCTACCCTTCTAGCACCACTTTAGATTTGATTAGCGCGATTGAAGACTCGCTTATTTTTCAAAATTATTTTGACATGCCCATCCAGCATATCAGCGACTCCATGCTTAAAAAAATGCGCCGTAACTCCAGCCAAGCGCACCATTTAAAGCTTTTAGATGCCATGAAACAGGTTAAAGAAAGCTTTATAAGAAGCACGATCATTGTAGGGCATCCGGAAGAAAATGAGGGCGAATTTGAGGAATTGAGCGCGTTTTTAGACGAGTTTTGCTTTGACCGGTTGAATATTTTTGCTTTCAGCACTGAAGAAAACACGCATGCCTATTCTTTAGAGAAAGTGCCTAAAAAAATCATCAACGCCCGCATTAAAGCCTTGAATAAAATCGCTTTAAAACACCAAAACCATTCTTTTAAGGCTTTGTTAAATAAGCCCATTAAGGCGTTAGTGGAACATAAAGAGGGCGAGTATTTTTACAAAGCAAGGGATTTGAGATGGGCGCCTGAAGTGGATGGGGAAATTTTAATCAATGACAGCACCTTAACCACCCCTTTACAACCCGGGCATTACACGATTATGCCTAGCGCCTTTAAAGACAATATCTTACTCGCTAAGGTTTTAAGCCCTTTTTAAAAGTTAGGGCTAAAAGCGCGGCTAGAGCGTGGGGATTTGCGTTTTTTTTTTTTTGTTAAAATGCGTCAGAAAAGTTCGGCATGAGGGCAAAAATGAAAAACATTTATCTTGGCGTAGAAAAGAGTATTAAAGAACTTCAGAGTATTTTTAAAAACACTGATGATAAAGATGAAAAACTAAAGCGATTCAACCAAGAAGCGTTAAAAGTATTCCAACAATTAGAACTTAAAAGTTTAAAAGAGCTTGAAAGTTTAAAAAATAATGAAGAATGGGAAAATTTTACCATTGCCTTTTATGGGGAAACCGGTGCGGGGAAATCAACCCTTATTGAATGTTTGAGGCTGTTTTTTAAAGAACAAAGCAAAGTAGTTCAACAAGAACGATTCAAGCGGCTTTATTCCAATTACCAAAACAACTATCAAAATGATGAACGCAAAAAACAAGCTATTTTAAACGAACTTCATTCATTGCAAGATGGAGCGACTATAGGCGATGGGAGGAGCGATTTCACTTTAAAAATGCGATCTTATCCTTTCCAATACAATCATCAAAACTTTATTTTGCTGGATGTGCCAGGGATAGAAGGCGACGAAAAAAAGTGATTGATCAGATTTCTAACGCCACACAAAAAGCCCATGCTATTTTTTATGTTACCAAAAAGCCCACTCCTCCGCAAAAAGGAGAAGAGAGGAAAGAAGGGACGATTGAAAAAATCCAAAAACAGCTTGATTCGCAAACAGAGGTATGGACGATTTACAACAAACCGATTACTAGCCCAAGAGCTTTTAAAGATGATCTTATTGATGGAAGCGAAAAAGAAAGCTTAAAAATTTTAAATAAAGAAATGAAAAACATTTTAGGCGAGCACTACAAGGGCTATAAAGCAGTGAGCGCCCAAATGGCTTTCTATGGCCTTTCATCGGCGTTGCTGCCAGAGAGCGATTTTTACAAAAACAAACAAAAATTTCTAGAAATTTTTAAAGTAGAAGAATTATTGTATAAATCCCGTTTCCAACAATTAAGAGAATTTATAACCGAAGCGCTTCTTAAAAACTCACGCAACAAAATCATAGAATCCAACTGCAACAAAGCCTTAAAAGCGATAGAAAAATTACAAGAAGCGATCAAAACCACGATTGACAGACAGATAGATCCAATCATCAGAGAAATAAAGAACCACCACCAAGAAGTTTGTGATAATTTGGATCGTTCTAAAGAAAAATATATATCCAATTTAACAAATTCAGTATTCACAGAAACAGCGATTCAGATCTGATTTTAGAGAAGAAATGCATGCACATATTGAAAGAGACATTGAAAATGATGAACTTAAAACAATGTTTAAACATGAACTCCAAAAAGGCATGGAAAAATCGGGTGAAAGCATAGAACGGCGTTCTAATGAATGCAAGGAACGATTCATTGAAGAGATAAAAAAGATATTGAACAATTTCAAGAGAGGCTTAAAGATTCTCTAATAATGTTAAATCGCATCAACATTGATAGTGGTTTTGATTTTAGTTTCAATATTGATAGCGGTATTAATAAAATAGGCTTATTCGCTTCAATAGGAGGTTTGGTTCTACTTTTAGCGGCACCTATAGTAGGTGATTGCACTATTTGGAGGATTGGTTTTAGGAGCAATCGGGATAGTTAAATCAGTGTGGAGTTTTTTTGATTCAGACTATAAAAAATCCCAACAAAAAAAAGAAGTGGATAAAAATTTAGATAAAGCTTGTGAAATAATTACAGAAGATGTGAGAAACCAAATTGAAAGTGGCAAAAAAGGCGCATCTGAAATGATTGAGAATTTAAAAGCCGGGCTTAACGATCTCATTGTTTGTTACGAGTGCATGAGGGAATGGCTAATAGAAGCCGGTGAAGACTTATCACACTTAGCTGATTGCATCAAAACCACATTAAAACAAAGGATCGCGCAATGAAGAATGAAACGCTAGAACAATTTAAAAGAAATCAAGAGAGGAATCAAGAAATTCTTAAAAAATTACTTGATTTTGTCCATACTGGGGAAGAATACGGCATCAAGGTTGAAGAGTCTCTCAAAGACAAGATCCGTAATGCGATGAAAGATGTTTCTGGTCAAAAACTGAAAGTGGCTTTGGTGGGAGGTTTTTCTTGCGGGAAAACCTCCATAGCGGCAGCTTGGATCGAGCGGCTGGACAAGAGCATGAATATAGACCATCAAGAATCCAGCGATGAAGTTAAAATCTATGACATAGACAATGAAATTGAGCTGGTTGACACCCCGGGACTATTCGGGTTTAAAGAAAAAACACACGATAGCGGCGAAATAGAACGCTATAAAGATATTACAAAAAAATATATCAGCGAAGCCCATCTCATTTTATACGCGCTCAACCCGTCAAACCCCATCAAAGAAAGCCATAAGGACGATTTGAACTGGTTATTTAGGACGCTCAATCTTTTATCCAGGACGATTTTTGTCATCAGCCGTTTTGATGAAGAAGCGGATATTGAAGATGAAGAAGATTACAACAAAAGATTTAAGATCAAAAAAGAAAACATTCAAAACCGACTGAATGAGCTGATTTCTTTAAGTGAAGAAGAAAAAGAAAGTTTGATTATTGTCGCTGTTGCGGCAAACCCTTTTGATTTGGGGGTGGAACACTGGCTAAAGCATCAAGAAGAATTCCAAAAACTCTCACACATCAAAGCCTTGCAAGACGCGACGCAAAAAAAGATTAAAGAAAATGGCGGGAAATTAACCATCATAGAAGAAGCCAAAAAAAGCGTCATTCAAGATATGGTCTATAGGCAAATGCCACCCGCAAAACAAGCGTTGCAAGATATTAATAGAGAAATGGAATATTTGAATAAAACGCTTGAAAAAAGGCGAAAGGATATTCAAGATTTAAATAAAGAAATTTCTCAAGTCCGCATTCATTTAAGAGAATTTATAATAAGGTATTTTAGCGATCTCATCCTTCAACTTTCTGGCACCAGCCTAGAAACCTTTAATGATTTTGTTATTAGAGAAATAGGCGATAAAGGTATCAATATAGAAACAAAAGTCCAAAATGAATTTGAAAGACAAACGCAAGGGATTGTAAATGAAATCGCTAAAATTGAAACCGGTTTTAATGCCGATATGGGTCTTTTTGAAAAGCATGCCGGAACATTGGGGAAAATTGGAATCGATCTTTTAAAACAAAGCGGTTTTATCAATGCGACTAACATCAAACTGGCTAGAGACACGATAGCGGCTGTGGGAAAATTTGTGGGCATGGATTTGGCTTTTAAATTCAAACCTTGGGGCGCTGTAAACTTGGCAGGCAGCATAAACAAAGGTTTACCGCTTATCGGTCTTGCTTTTGAAGTGTGGGATTCTTGGAAAGAAAGCCAAAAAATAGAAAAACTTGAAAAAGCTAAAGAAGAAATGAAATCCCATTTTGACGGACAAAAACAAGAAATATTAGCTCTCATCAACGATGAAACCAGATTCAAACAAACATGTTTCCCAATGGCGTTGAAACTGGAAGAATGCATTCAAGCATGCGAAGAAAGCGTTAAAAAAACGCAAGAGTGCGCTCAAGGTTTGGAAAAATGGATTCAAGCTGGCGAAGATTTTATCAAGGGCGAAGATTTTATAGATGTTGAGCCTGAATAGGAATGAACTAAAATTGTGTTAAAATTTCAAAAACGCATCAAAAAGGCTTTTTGGCTAGGCTTGAAACGGGCTAAGCCAACAAGCGGCATTTTAAATCTTTCAATAAGGAAAGGCGATGTTTTCTAAAATTTGCCCAACTCTTAAGCTTTTAAACGCGTTTAAAGGCTCTTTATTCAAACGCATTTCAAGCCCTGGGCAAAGCACTCGCATTACCAAGATGGTTTTGGGTATCAAAGACGCTTTCAATGACGATAAAGACCCATTGAATAACGCTTGTGAAGCTTTGGATTTAGTAGTGAAGTTTAAAAAAGAGCACCCGCAAGATTTTAACGAATTGTTTGAAATTTTAAAAGATCTCATTCAAGAATACGAACAAAATCCTGACGAGATCAAGCAAAACCTCAAAGAAATCCTAAAATAAGACAAGGCATGAACCACCTTTTAATCCTTTATAACCCTTACTATCAAAAAGATGTGATCCAACAACATTTAAGCGTTTTACAGGAAAAATCCCAAGTGGGCTTTGGTAAAATCCGATCAAAGCTCAACGATCAAGAAAAGCAAGACTCTTTAGAAGAGGTTTACAAAGCCACCAATGAAGAAAATTTTTTGCAGCTTTTTTTGACCGATTACGCTAATTTATTTGCCGCTAAGGTGATAAAGGTTTCTAAAGAGATTGATGGGGGTTTGATCCCTAGCTATTATAAAGAAAAAAATCTGGAAGTGGAAGACTTTTTTATTATCAGCGATTTAAGGGAATTAGTCAGGGAAGACTTCAGCCTTTTAAGGGATCAATTTTTAGCCAATTTCATCGCGCCCAATAACTACACTTACGCCATTTATGGGAATAATTATGTCTATCCTTTGCCGGTGAAATTGAAAGAAGAGCGTTCTTATTTTTTAGGCGATGAAAAGCACTATCTGAGCGTGTATAAAAGCAAAGAATATTTAACCATGCAAGAAAATTTCATGCGTTTTGTTTTTGGCAAAAGGCTTTTTTACCTCTTACACCCTGATAGCATCAATAACATCATTCATGCAGAATTAGAGCTTTTACAAAGCGAAAACGATCTTTTGAATGATTTTACCAGTATCATCGTCAAATACTCCAAAACCTTAGAATACGAAATTTATACTTTTGCTAAACAAGTTCTTTTAAAGGCTTGCAAAAACGATCCCAGCCTTTATGATTTAGCTTATAAAGTCCAAGGAAAATCTCTTACGCTTAAAGATTTTTTCACTAAAAAGCCCAATCTTGGGAGCGTTAAATTTTTACTCAGACACGAAAAAGTCCAAGACCATTTAGAAGAAAATTTAAATAGATTCATCAATTATCCTTTTTCAAGAAGCCTAAGCCTTATTCAAAACATCCGCAATGAAGCCGTTCATCAAAAAGCTCCAGGTTTGAATGAAGTGGAAAAACTCAGGAATGAAATTTTAGGCATAGAAGGCGCGAGCTTACTCAAAGGCGTTTTAACCCACAAGGAAACTTCATAAAAGCACAATCTATTCAGCATGCATTTAACACCGATTTGACAGCGCGAGATTTTAAAAATTATTTAGAGCCTTTAAGAGAGGGGAAAAATTTATTGGGTTTTTCGGGTGGGTTGGATTCCACTTGTTTGTTTCATCTTTTAGTTGGAGAAAACATCGCTTTTGACATCGCTTTAGTGGATTATAACACGCAAAAACAACGCCTTGAAATCATCCAGCACGCTCAAAAACTCGCCCAAACACACCATAAAAAATGCCATATCCATTACGCTCCAAAGATTGAGCGCAATTTTGAAATGCAAGCGAGAAAGATCCGTTATGATTTTTTTGAAACCCTAATCAAAGAGCATTCTTACAAGCATTTGATTTTAGCGCACCACTTGAATGACAGACTGGAATGGTTTTTGATGCAACTAAGCAAAGGAGCCGGATTAAACACGCTTTTAAGCTTTCAAGCTTATGAAAAAAGAGAATCTTATGCGATTGTTCGCCCCTTGCTCTACACCCCTAAAGACACCCTTAAAACGCTCGCTAAAGATCGGGAATTTTTTGAAGATGATTCTAATTCTTCTTTAAAATTCAAACGCAATTTTTTCAGGAAACATTACGCTAACGCCTTGATGCAACATTATTCTAAGGGCATTATCCAAAGTTTTAAATTTTTGGATCAAGAAAAAGAGCGGCTTTATCCTTTGACGATTGTTTCACAAATGCATGGGATCACTTTTTTTAAGCATTCGCAAAACGCGCTGTTTATGGTGGATAAAATCTTAAAGCAAAAGGGGTATGTGTTGAGTTTTTCTCAAAAAGAAGAAATCAAACGCTATTTTTTTAGCTTAGAAATCGCTCAAAAATTCATCATTGAAAGCGATAAAGAGCATGTATTTATCGCTCTTAAACCCCCAAAAACTTTAAGCATGCCAAAGGATTTTAAAGACAGGGCTAGGAGGTTGAATATCCCCAAACGCTTACGGCCTGTTTTATACGCAGAGTTTTTAAAACAACCAACGCATGATTTTTTAACCCGTTTCAAACAGGGTTTAATGGATCTATAAAAAGCTTGATTTTAATCAAACACTAATTTTAAAGCGCTTTTTAACCTTGATTGTGTCAAAATACAGCAAAAAACTTTGATATGAGAGCGGATGGACTTTAAAAATAAAAAATGGCTTTTTCTAGCCCCTCTAGCAGGCTATACGGACTTGCCTTTTAGGAGCGTGGTAAAAAAATTTGGCGTGGACGTTACCACAAGCGAAATGGTGAGCTCGCATTCGTTAGTGTATGCGTTTGATAAAACTTCTAAAATGTTAGAAAAATCCCCTTTAGAAGATCATTTCATGGCACAAATTTCAGGCTCTAAAGAAAGCGTCGTCAAAGAAGCGGTGGAGAAAATCAACGCTTTAGATCATGTGAGTGGGATTGATTTTAATTGCGGTTGTCCTGCTCCTAAAGTGGCTAATCATGGTAATGGGAGCGGGCTGTTAAAGGATTTAAACCACTTGGTGGAGATTTTAAAAGTGATTAGAGAAAACACCAATAAAAAAATCACAAGCGTGAAAGTGCGTTTAGGCTTTGAAAAGAAAATCCCTAAAGAAATCGCTCATGCCTTGAATGATGCGCCGGTGGATTATGTGGTGGTGCATGGGAGGACACGAAGCGACAAATACCAAAAAGACAAAATAGATTATGAAAGCATCGCTTTAATGAAAGGGATTTTAAAAAAGCCTGTGATAGCCAATGGCGAAATTGACAGCGTGAAAAAAGCTTTTGAAGTCTTGCAAATCACTCAAGCGGATGGGCTAATGATAGGGCGAGCGGCCTTAAGAGCCCCATGGATATTTTGGCAAATCAGAAACAACACCACAAAATTGCCCGCAGTCGTGAAAAAAGACCTGGTTTTAGAACATTTTGATAAAATGGTGGAGTTTTATGGGGATAGGGGGGTAATCATGTTTAGGAAGAACTTGCATGCTTACGCTAAGGGCGAAATGCAAGCGAGCGCGTTTCGTAATTGTGTCAATACCCTTACAGAAATAAAGAGCATGCGAGAGAGTATAGAGGAATTTTTTAATCAAGAGATGCTACAAAGTGAAGTGCCATTATGGGTAGAATTGAATCAAAAAAGCGTTTGAAAGCGTTCATTTTTTTAGCCAGTTTGGGGGTTTTGTGGGGCAATAGCACTGAAAAAACGCCTTTTTTTAAAACGAAAAACCACATTTATCTAGGTTTTAGGCTAGGCACAGGGACTAATACGCGCACAAGCATGTGGCAACAAGCCTATAAAGACAACCCCACTTGCCCTAGCAGCGTGTGTTATGGCGAGAAATTAGAAGCCCATTATCAGGGGGGTAAAAACTTATCTTATACCGGGCAAATAGGCGATGAAATAGCTATTGATAAATACCATATTTTAGGCTTAAGGGTGTGGGGGGATGTAGAATACGCTAAAGCGCAATTAGGCCAAAAAGTGGGGGGTAACACCCTTTTATCCCAAGCGAATTATGACCCAAGCGCGATTAAAACCTACGATCCTGCTTCAAACACTCAAGGCCCTTTAGTTTTGCAAAAAACCCCAAGCCCTCAAGATTTTCTCTTCAATAACGGGCATTTCATGGCGTTTGGTTTGAATGTGAATGTGTTTGTTAATCTCCCTATAGACACCCTTTTAAAACTCGCTTTAAAAACGGAAAAAATGCTGTTTTTTAAAATAGGCGTGTTTGGTGGGGGTGGGGTGGAATACGCGATATTGTGGAGTCCTAACTATCAAAACCAAAACACGAAACAAGACGATAAATTTTTTGCAGCGGGTGGGGGGTTTTTTGTGAATTTTGGGGGTTCTTTGTATATAGGCAAGCACAACCGCTTCAATGTGGGGCTAAAAATCCCTTATTACAGCTTGAGCGCGCAAAGTTGGAAAAATTTTGGCTCTAGCAATGTGTGGCAGCAACAAACGATCCGACAAAACTTCAGCGTTTTTAGGAATAAAGAAGTTTTTGTCAGCTACGCGTTCTTGTTTTAGTGTGGCTTCACTCCCATTAAACACTGATGATAAAATTCAAAAGATCATTTTATCGTTACAAAAATCAACGCTTCAAAGATAAATAGGTTAAAATACTCCAAAATCTTTTTTTTTTTTGAAATCCAATCAATTTATAGTAAAATTAGGTTCATTGTAAATATATTATCACTTCATGATATTCTTACAACAAAAAAATTACTTTAAGGAACACTTTTATGAAAAAACGATTTTTACTTTCTCTATCCCTTGCAGCGTCATTACTTTATGCTGAAGACAACGGCTTTTTTGTGAGCGCGGGCTATCAAATCGGCGAAGCGGTGCAAATGGTCAAAAACACCGGTGAATTGAAAAACTTGAACGAAAAATACGAGCAATTAAACCAGTATTTAAATCAGGTGGCTTCGTTGAAGCAAAGCATTCAAAACGCCAACAACATTGAGCTGGTCAATAGCTCTTTAAACTATTTAAAAAGCTTTACCAACAACAACTACAACAGCACCACCCAATCGCCCATATTCAACGCCGTGCAAGCCGTTATCACTTCGGTATTGGGTTTTTGGAGTCTTTTATGCGGGGAACTATTTCACTTTCTTTGTGGTCAATAAGAATGCTCAACAACCCGCTAATGTTCAGGGTAACCCTCCTTTTAAAACGATTGTCAAAAACTGCTCAGGAATTGAAAATTGCGCTATGAATCAAACCACTTATAATGAGATGAAAAAACTCGCTGAAAGCCTCCAAGCAGCCCAACAAAACGCTACCACTAAAGGCAACAATCTTTGCGCTTTATCCGGATGCACCACAACAGAAGGTTCAAACTCGCCAAGCTCAACCGTAAGCAGCGCTCTTGAAACCGCGCAAAAGCTTATGGATTTAATCGCAAACACTAATACGGCTATGATGTGGGAAAATATCGTCATCAGTGGTGTTTCAAATACATCCGGCGCTATCAAATCCACTGGTTACCCAACGCAATACGCGGTGTTTAACAACATTAAGGCGATGATACCTATCTTGCAACAAGCGGTTACGCTTTCTCAAAGTAACCACACCCTATCTGCTAGTTTGCAAGCTCAAGCTACAGGATCTCAAACAAACCCTAATTTCGCTAAAGACATCTACAATTTCGCCCAAAACCAAAAGCAAGTCATCTCTTACGCCAAAGACATTTTCAACCTCTTTAGTTCTATCCCTGCAGAGCAGTATAAGTATCTAGAGAAAGCTTATTTGAAAATACCCAATATCGGTCAAACGCCTACTAACCCTTACAGACAGGAGGTGAATTTGAACCAAGAAATTCAGACGATTAAAAACAATGTGAGTTATTATGGTAACCGGGTGGATGCGGCTTTAAGCGTGGCTAGAGATGTTTATAACCTAAAATCCAATCAAGCAGAGATTGTAACCACTTATAACGACGCTAAGAATTTGAGTGAAGAGATTTCTAAACTCCCGCACAATCAAGTCAATACAAAAGACATTGTTACACTACCTCACGATAAAAACGCCCCAGCAGCGGGCCAATACAACTACCAAATCAACCCAGAGCAGCAATCCAATCTTAACCAAGCTTTAGCGGCGATGAGCAATAACCCCTTTAAAAAAGTGGGCATGATCAGCTCTCAAAGCAATAACGGCGCTTTGAACGGGCTTGGCGTGCAAGTGGGTTATAAACAATTCTTTGGCGAAAGCAAAAGATGGGGATTAAGGTATTATGGCTTCTTTGATTACAACCACGGCTATATCAAATCCAGCTTTTTTAATTCTTCTTCTGATATATGGACTTATGGCGGTGGGAGCGATTTGTTAGTGAATATTATCAACGATAGCATCACAAGAAAGAACAACAAGCTCTCCGTGGGTCTTTTTGGAGGTATCCAACTCGCAGGGACTACATGGCTTAATTCTCAATACGTGAATTTAACAGCGTTCAATAACCCTTACAGTGCGAAAGTCAATACTACCAATTTCCAATTCTTGTTCAATCTCGGCTTGAGAACCAATCTCGCTACAGCTAAGAAAAAAGACAGCGAGCATTCCGCGCAACATGGCATTGAACTAGGCATTAAAATCCCTACCATTACCACGAATTACTATTCTTTTATGGGGGCTGAACTCAAATACAGAAGGCTTTATAGCGTGTATTTGAGTTATGTGTTTGCTTATTAAAAAATCTCCTTTTTAAAATAGGGGGAGCTTCATCAAAATCTATTTTGATAGTTATCAATATTTGATGAAAATAAAGTCAAAAACAAAATAAACCAAATCACCCAATTATCTTTATAATTGGGTGATCTAAGAGAATCGTTCAATACTCTTCAAACATTTCTTGGATTTTTGCCTTATCATTTGTTTTAGTTAGAGCGAGTTGTAAAAGCACCCTAGCTTTTTGAGGGTTTAAATTGTCGCTTGTGATAAAGCCATAAGCCTTGTCATCAATCTCACCTGAAGTAACCTCACCACTGCCTACCCTGCTAGAACGAACGATTAAAACCCCCATTTGGCTCGCTTCTTGCATCGCTTTTAAAAACCCAGCGCTCACATTCCCGTTACCCACCCCAGCTATCACAACGCCTTTTGCATGCGATTTCAGGCTCGCTTGGAATAAATCGGGTGTCATGCTAGCATGCGTGTAAATAATATCCACTTTAGGCAGGGGGGTTTTGAGTTGTGAAATAGAAAATTTGCTCTCTATGGTGTGTTTTCTTAAAGGCTGCATGTAATAGCGCACTTTACCATAATACACGCTCCCTATCGCACCGCTGTTTAAAGCTTTAAAGGTGGAAGTGTGGGTGGTGTGCGTTTTAATCGCTTCTCTAGCGCTAAAAATAGTATCGTCCATGACCACCAACACGCCCTTATTTGCGCTTTTTTCATCGATCGCTACGCTCAGCGCATTATACAAATTCAAAGCCCCATCCGCGCTCAAAGAAGCAGCGTTACGCATCGCCCCCACTAACACCACCGGTTTTGTTGAGTGTAAAACCAAGTTTAAAAAATACGCGCTCTCCTCTAAAGTGTCCGTGCCATGCGTGATGACCACGCCTTGAATACGGCTATCATCTAGCAACTCTTGGGTGCGTTTGGCGAGCTTGAACCATATTTCTTCATTCATGTCTTGTGAGCCGATGTTAGAAACCTGCTCCCCTTGAATGCGGGCGATCTTGTTGAGACTAGGGATAGCCTTCAAAAGCTCTATGATACCCAACTCACCGCTTTTATAACTACCCGAACTCGCGCTCGCACCGCTCCCTGCAATCGTCCCCCCTGTCGCTAATAAAGCAATGGTAGGTAAATTTTGAGCCATGACTTGCCCTTTCAAACAAAGTAAAAGAATCAACAATTTCAAAAACATTCTCATTATAGACTACCTTTTGAAATTTAAAAGATTTTATAGTATAGTGAATCGTTGTTAAAATAAATTTAAAAAGGGTTAATGGTGGATGCCTTTTTTCAAATTGTAGTGTTACTTTTTTCGCTTTTTTTAGGGGCAAGGTTAGGGGGCTTGGGAGTGGGCTATGCGGGGGGCTTGGGCGTGCTTATTTTATGCTTATTTTTGGGGCTAAATCCGGGCAAAATCCCTTTTGATGTGATTTTAATCATCATGGCAGTCATTAGCGCTATTAGTGCGATGCAAAAAGCGGGGGGCTTGGATTACTTAGTCCAAATCGCTGAAAAAATTTTAAGAAAACACCCCAAGCAAATCAACTATTTAGCGCCAAGCGTGGCGTATTTTTTAACGATACTGGCCGGCACCGGGCATACGGTTTTTTCTTTGATTCCGGTGATTGTGGAAGTGAGCCAGAGCCAAAACATCAAACCCAAAGCGCCTTTAAGCTTAGCGGTAGTCTCTAGCCAAGTCGCTATTACTGCAAGCCCGGTGAGTGCGGCGGTGGTGTTTATGAGCGGTATTTTAGAGCCTTTAGGGGCGAATTACTTGACCCTTTTAATGGTTTGGATTCCTACGACTTTTTTAGCATGCATGCTCACAGCGTTTATGATGGGTTTTACTGATTTGAAATTAGACAGCGATCCGCATTATTTAGAGCGTTTGAAAGAGGGCAAAATCTCGCCCCCTAAAATCAAAGAAGAAAAAGAAACCTCAAAAAGCGCGAAATTATCGTTATGGATTTTTATCGGTGGGGTTGTAGCGATCGTTTTTTATGCGAGCGCGATTTCTAAAAATATCGCTTTTGTTAGCCCGGTGGTTTTAGGCAGAGATTACGCGATTGTGTCTTTCATGTTGAGCGTGGCGACTCTCATTGTGCTTTTTTGCAAAATTAACGCTAATGAGATCGCTCATTCAAGCGTGTTTAAATCCGGCATGCAAGCGTGCGTGTGCGTGTTAGGCGTGGCGTGGCTAGGCGATACTTTTGTGAGCAATCATATAGATGAAATCAAGCGATACGCTTCTTTTTTGATCGCTGATTACCCGTTTTTATTAGCCGTAGCGCTCTTTTTGGCTTCCATGCTTTTGTATTCGCAAGCCGCCACCTCTAAAGCGCTCATCCCAAGCGTGATCACAGCCTTAGGCATTAGCGCTAACCACACGGAGCATTTGTATATTATCGTGGCTTCGTTTGCGAGCGTTTCGGCGTTGTTTGTGTTACCCACTTACCCCACTTTACTAGGAGCGATCGCTATGGATAACACCGGCACCACTAAAATGGGCCGTTATGTGTTTGATCATGTGTTTTTGATCCCTGGGGTTTTAGTCGTGTCTTTGAGCGTAGCGTTAGGGTTTGTTGTCGCACCGTTGGTTTTGTAGCTTTTATCATCAACGATAAAAAGCTTGATGTTGCGATTTTTCTAAACCCCCTTAAAAAAGAGAGCTTGAATCACTCAGTAAGCAAACACATAATTGAGATACACGCTATAAAGCCTTCTATATTCTAGTTTAGTGTCTAGAAAAGAATAGTAATTCGTGTTAATGGTAGGGATTTTCACGCCCAATTCCATGCCATGTTGAGCCGCATGATGGCTATCTTTTTTCTTAGGCCTAGCGAGATTGGTCCTCAAGCCCAAATTGAATAAAAATTGGAAGTTAGCCGTATTCACTTTAGCGCTATAGACATTGCTGATGGTTTTTAAATTCACAAATTGAGAATTAAGCCATGAAGTCCCTGCTAAGGCGATTCCTCCAAAAAGCCCAAAAGAAATCTGGTTATTCTTGCCTAAAAAGTTGGTGTTTTTATCATTGATGAAATTAAACAATAAATCGCTACCCACCCCATAAGTCCACACATCAGAAGCCGAGTTAAAGAAATTGGATTTGATATAGGCGTGGTTGTAATCAAAGAAACCATAATACCTTAACCCCCATCTTTTCTTTTCTCCAAAAAATTGCTTATAACCCACTTGCACCCCAAGGCCGTTCATCGCCCCGTTATTCGTGGTTGAAGAAGCGATCATGCCCATATTCCTAAAAGGGTTGTTGCCAAGTTCTTGAATAAGGGTGTTGGCTAGGTTTTGCGCTTGATTGATTTGAGGCGTTTGGTTGTTAAAATCAGCGGCGCTTGTTTTTAATAAATTCAGAGTTTCTTCCACGCCAGCACACCCGTTCCCCCAATTGTTCTTTTGATTTTGCATTGTCATATTCGCGCTGCTTATAGCGCTCGCATCGCATTTCCCTATGTAGTCTTTAAGATAGCCTGAAGAAAGTTTGTTAAAATCGCTCTCCACTTGATTGGCTAGTTTTAAAATTTCTGCTTGAGATTGCGCGTTTTTAAGCATTTTTTGAGCTAAAGCCGTAAGACTGCTAGGGGTGTTAAGGTTGAGATTTTGGGGTTGTGTGATATTTTTTGGTTGGTTGGCGCTGAGTTGTTGGGTTCTTTTAACGATTTCTTGCGCATTATTAATCATGTCTGAAGCGGCACTAAACTCCGCACCAAAAGTCGTGCATGAATTTTTGCTGCCACCGGCTGTTTGCCATGAAGGGGCGTTTGTAGTAGCTCCGCCACTACTTCCACTACTAGATTTCGCTATCAACATGGGGCAATAATCTTTAAGGGTATTGACAATCGTTTGCGCTTGAGTCAAAAGATTTTGCGCATCATTAGTCGTATCAATAACAGAAGTTGTCGTTTTAGTTTGATTATCTTGTTGATGCTTTGATGTGGTTACATGCGCTTTTAATTTTTCCCCTTTGCTATTTAAAGGAGCAAGCCCAGCTTGTTTTAAAGCTTTTGAAAGAATCTGATAAGCTTCATGGATTTTTTCATATTGCTCAATAGATAGAGAAACATTTTTGTCTGCTTTTAATGTATTTGTACCATTAGAACTATGAGTGCCATTACTATTTGTGCTCCCACCGCAATTGATTGTAGTGCCGTTGCCATTCTCATCGGTGTAGTGGAAATCTTTTTGATTGTTTTCGCCTGGACTTTTGGTATAGCCTCCGCATATGACCGCATAACCCATGCTATTCCATAGCCCTAACACCGATCTCAACGCTAAAAGCGTGGCTTGATAGGCAGGGGAATTGGTTGTCCCACCGGCTAAAGTTTTTGCGCGTTCGTTCAAATTATTAACCGCTTGGTTGATCGCTTGCGCGCTTGTCTTTGAGTTTGTGCCACTATCGTTGGTTAAAAGCCGGCTTAATTGTTCATAAGTGTCTGAAAGTTTTTGCACCTTGTCGGCGTTTTTCACTTTTTGAACCGCTTCACCGATTTGATAACCCACGCTTAAAAAAACGCCGTTGTCTTCAGCATGGAGCAATGATGACGCAAGAGTTAGAGAAAGCAGAATTGTTTTTTTCGTTTTTTTTATAAGATGTTCCTTAAAGTAATGTTTTTATTGTAAAAAATGTATCAAAATGAGAATTTATTTACAATGCGTTTAATTTTATCACAAATTTATTGGATTTCCAAAAAAAAAAAAAAAAAGGATTTTGGGGTATTTTAACTTATTTATCTTTGAAGTGTTGAATTTTGTAATAATGAAACCATCTTTTGAATTTTATAAGCAATATTTAATGAGAATAGAATTTTGATAACGCTTAACAGAACGCATTTATCCCAAACGCTCAAAGCGTTTAGGATTCTGCTTAAAGAATTTGAAGCTTTGATAGAGAAAGGGGTGTGGTTTAAGCTTTATTTTTCATTTTCGCCATGATCATTGTGATCGTGGTCTTTTTTGCCTTGTTCTTTGTCATGCCCTTTGCCATGTTTATCATGACCACCGTGTTTATGGTGTTTGTGCATTTTCCCATGCTTGCATGATCTCAACCCAAAATCATCATCCATGTCTTCCATGTTGCCTTTTTTAAGCGCTTCTTTAATGGCTTTTTGGCGGGCTTCAAAATCCGCCACGGTCATTTTGTCTGTGTTTTTAGTCGCATATTCATGCAATTGTTTATGGAACGCCTTTCTCTTGTCTTCAGGCATCTTTTCCATGCGCTTTTTCAACTCTTTTGTGTAATCCACAATATCCTGCGGAGCGACAACGCCAGCCATTTTAGCCAAATCTTCATCGCTTGTTTTGCTGAAATCTTTGGCGTTCAAAGCTACAAATAACAACGCACTAACAGAAAGTATTTTCAACGCTTTTTTCATGTTTTATCCTTTTAAATTAAATTTTATCTCACTTAGGAGAGCAATGTTCGTCTTTTTTCTTAACAGCCCTACACCAAACTTTTCTCGTATCGCCGCTGCAAACGCTCACATTAAGCCCTTTTGCCTTAATTTCTTCAGCACTTAGACCTTTAGTTTTTTCTTCTAATTCTTTACGCACTTCTTCACGCATTTTTTTGAAATCCTCTTCACTCATTTTGGAAAGATTCTTCCTAGCGATCCGGCTGAAATTCGCACGGAATTTCTTAGCGTCTTCAGCTTTTAAAGCTTTAAGGCGTTTAGACACTTCCATGCGATAATCAATCGCCTCATTAGAAGGCAGAGTGCCTGCTAATTCTAAAAGCTCCTTATCTTTGAGTTGCGAAAAATCCCTAGCGCCTAAAACCTGTAATCCAAGCAAAGCTAATAGGCAAAAAGCCAAACTCCTTCTCATTCCCAATCCCTTGTTGTCTAAATTTTTGCCGCATGACGACAGCAAATTTCGGCATTCTACCATGTTAATTTTAACTTATTCTCAAACGCCACTAAGATTCGGTAAAAATGGGGTTTTTAAATTTCGCGCAAGCCATCGTGCATCATCATTTAATTTTTATTTATAAAGGTCGTTTTAAACCCTAAAATTTTAAAATATCGTTTTTGAATTTTTGATGGTAGCGTTATGATTTTAGCTTATTTTGAGTGAAAGGATTTAAGCAAGATGTTTGTGGTTTTTATAGAAGGTTTTGGTTTAGCGATTTCTTTGTGCGCGGCTGTGGGAGCGCAATCCTTGTTCATTGTAGAGCGAGGCATGGCTAGGAACTATGTGTTTTTGATTTGCGCTTTGTGTTTTATGTGCGATATTGTCTTAATGAGCATGGGCGTGTTTGGCGTGGGGGCTTATTTCGCTAAAAACCTTTATTTGAGCTTGTTTTTGAATTTATTTGGGGCAGTTTTTACCGGATTTTACGCTTTTTTGGCTTTAAAAACCCTTTTTCAAACCTTTAAAAAGAAGCAAGTCCAAACCCCCAAAAAATTATCCTTAAAAAAGACCTTATTATTCACTTTAGGCGTTACCTTACTCAACCCTCAAGTGTATTTGGAAATGGTGTTTTTAATTGGCGCGAGCGCTTTATCTTTTAACTTAGCTCAAAAATTTGTCTTTTTAGCCGGCACTTTATCGGCTGCCCTTTCTTGGCTTTTATTGTTATGCACCCTATCCTTACGCTATGGCTCTAAACTTTTGAACAACCAAAAAATCTTTATGGGCGTGAATCTCTTTGTAACCGCTATCATGGGAACGCTCAGCGTTACTTTATTCAGGGATTTTTTAGCGCTATTGAGTAAAACCTAAAAAGGGGCTAGTTTTAAGTCATTTTGCATTACAATACTCCTAAATGAGTTTTAAGGATTAGGATCAATGCAAGTTTTAGCGTTAAAATACCGCCCCAAACATTTTAGCGAGCTAGTCGGTCAAGAGAGCGTGGCTAAAACGCTTTCTTTAGCCCTAGACAACCAGCGTTTGGCTAACGCTTATTTATTCAGCGGGTTAAGGGGTTCAGGGAAAACCAGTTCTTCTAGGATTTTTGCTAGGGCTTTAATGTGTGAAGAAGGGCCAAAAGCCGTGCCTTGCGATACTTGCATTCAATGCCAGAGCGCTTTAAACAACCACCATATAGATATTATAGAAATGGATGGGGCGTCTAATAGGGGGATTGATGATGTCCGTAATCTCATAGAGCAAACGCGCTACAAACCAAGCTTTGGGCGCTATAAAATCTTTATCATTGATGAAGTGCATATGTTCACCACTGAAGCGTTTAACGCGCTTTTAAAGACCTTAGAAGAGCCTCCTAGCCATGTGAAATTCCTTTTAGCGACAACGGACGCTTTGAAATTGCCCGCTACCATACTCAGCCGCACCCAGCATTTCAGGTTTAAAAAAATCCCTGAAAATTCCGTTATTTCTCATTTAAAAACCATTTTAGAAAAAGAACAAGTGAGTTATGAAAGTAGCGCGTTAGAAAAACTGGCTCACAGCGGGCAAGGGAGTTTGAGGGACACGATCACTCTTTTAGAGCAAGCCATCAATTATTGCGATAACGCTATCACAGAAAGCAAGGTGGCTGAAATGTTAGGAGCGATTGACCGGAGCGTTTTAGAAGATTTTTTCCAAAGCCTAATCAACCAAGATGAAGCGCGATTACAAGAGCGTTATGCCATTTTAGAAAATTATGAAACCGAGGGCGTTTTAGAAGAAATGATGCTTTTTTTGAAAGCGAAATTGTTAAGCCCTGATTCTTATTCCATCCTTTTAATAGAGCGCTTTTTTAAAATCATTATGAGCAGTTTGAGCCTTTTAAAAGAAGGGGCAAATGCCAGTTTTGTGCTGTTGTTATTGAAAATGAAATTCAAAGAAGCTTTAAAACTCAAAGCCCTAGACGATGCGATTGTAGAATTAGAGCAAACCCCTTTCAATCAAAGCCCTAGCATAAGCTATAACGCCCCTAAACAAGAATCTAAAGGCACAGAAAAAATAGAACAAGCAGAAAGGATAGAGGGAACAGAAAAAAGAGAAAAACTAGAAAAAAGAGAGAACGCAGAAACCCCACAAACTCCCATGCTTTCAGCTAAAGATCGCATTTTCCACAACCTTTTCAAGCAAGTTCAAACATTGGTTTATGAGCGCAACTACGAATTAGGGGCGGTGTTTGAAAAAAATATCTGTTTCATTGATTTTGACAGCCAGACTAAAACCTTGACTTGGGAGTCTTTAGCCGCTGATAAGGATAAAGAGCTTTTAAGAGAGCGATTTAAAATCGTGAAAAGTATCGTTGATGGGGTTTTTGGTAAGGGCGAAAGTATCAAAATCGCTTTAAAAAATCATTTGGAAAATAAAAGTGCTAGAGAAGAAACTAAAGAGGTTAAGGATTTTAAAATTTCTTCTTTAAGGGAAAAAATCTTACCCAAACCAACCACCGAAACGACGGCTGAAATGAAAGAAAAAGAGGTTCAAAAAAACGAGATTAAAGAAAAAGAGATTAAAGAAAACGAGATTAAAGAGACTAAAGAAACCCAACCAAAAGAAGCCCCTACAACGTTGCAAGAATTTATGGCTAACCATTCTAATCTCATTGAAGAGATTAAGAGTGAGTTTGAAATCAAAAGCGTGGAATTGTTATGAGAGCGAATTTAGACGAGTTAGATAAAGTGGCGGCTGCAATTTTAAAAGATGATTTTAAGGGGGTGGTGCTTTTAAAAGGCGTTGTGGGGAGCGGTAAAACGACTTTAGTTCAGGCGTGCTTGAAACACTTGGGTTTAGACATTCAAGCGACTTCGCCAACCTTTAGCTTGATGCATGCTTATAGCGAGAGCGTGTTCCATTATGATTTTTACATGCGCGATTTAAAGGCTTGCTTGGAGCTTGGCATGTTGGAGTGCTTGTTAGAAAAGGGGATTCATTTTGTGGAATGGGGCGATGAAAAATTAGAAAAAATTTTAAAAAAATACGATTTAGCTATTAAGGTTGTGGAAATTAAAACCGAATCAACTAGCCGTTTTTATACAATAAAGATCGCTTAAAGGGCCGCTTGAATGGATATTTTAAAAGCAGAGCATTTAAACAAACAGATTAAAAAAACCAAAATTGTTTCAGATGTTTCTTTAGAAGTGAAAAGCGGCGAAGTGGTGGGGCTTTTAGGGCCTAATGGGGCGGGTAAAACCACCACCTTTTACATGATATGCGGGCTTTTAGAGCCTAGTGGGGGGAGCGTTTATTTAAACGATGTCAATTTAGCTAAATACCCTTTACACAAGCGTTCTAACTTAGGCATAGGCTACTTGCCCCAAGAATCTAGTGTTTTTAAAGAATTGAGCGTGGAAGAGAATCTAGCCCTAGCGGGGGAGAGCACTTTTAAAAACTCTAAAGAGAGCGAAGAAAAAATGGAAAGCTTGCTAGACGCTTTTAATATCCAAGCCATAAGAGAGCGCAAGGGCATGAGCTTGAGTGGGGGGGAAAGAAGGCGCGTAGAAATCGCTAGGGCTTTAATGAAAAACCCTAAATTCGTATTATTAGATGAGCCTTTTGCGGGCGTGGATCCGATTGCGGTGATTGACATTCAAAAAATCATTGAAAGCCTGATTGGATTAAACATCGGCGTGTTGATTACTGATCACAATGTGCGAGAGACTTTGAGCGTGTGTCATAGGGCGTATGTGATTAAAAGCGGCACGCTTTTAGCGAGCGGGAACGCTAATGAAATTTATGAAAACGCTTTGGTGCGCAAGTATTATTTAGGGGAAAATTTTAAGGTATAGACATGGCGATCTTACGCGCAAACCTTAGCCCCAAAAACAAATTAAACGCTACCTTAAAAGGGTGGCTCCCCATTTTACAAAGCGAGCTTGAAGATTTAGAAGAAGTGTTGAAACAAAACGCCCTAGATAATCCCTTAATCAAAATTGAAAACAAACGCATCAAAAATTTTAGCGATCGTTTTAGCGCTAAAAAGAGCAGCGATCATTTAGAAAATTTTGCAATCGCATCTAAAAGCCTTTTTGAAACCCTAGAATCTCAAATCATTCCCCCTCTCTTTCCCACTGAAACCTCTCAAAAAATCGCTATGGATATTATCAGCGGGCTGGATAGTGAAGGGTATTTTGAAGAAAACATTGAAGAAAGGGCTAAGATTTTAGGGGTAGAGAGCGAAGTTTATGAAAAAGTGCGCAAGCGTTTTAGTTACCTTAATCCCGCTGGCATTGGCGCTAAAGATGTGAAAGAGGGCTTTTTATTTCAGTTAGAGGGTAGGGAATTAGACGATAATGAACTTTATGAAGAAGCGCGAAAAATCATTTTAAATTTAGAAAAACACCATGAATTTTCTAAAGATTTTTATTACGAAAAGGCTTTAAAGATTTTAAAATCCTTTAAAAACCCCCCGGCCATTGAGTTTTTAGAAAAAGAAATAGAAGTCATTCCTGAACTTTTTATTGTAGAAGTGGATAATGAAATCATCGTGCGTTTGAACGATGAGAGCTACCCAACGATCAGTTTAGAAGAAAATCGCTTTAAGGATAGCGATTATTTAAAAGAAAAATTAAAAGAGGCTAAAGATTTGATTGATGCACTAAATTTGAGAAAAGCCACGATTTATAAAATCGGCCTCATGCTTTTAGAGTATCAATACGATTTTTTTAAGGGTAAGGAATTACGCCCTTTAAAGCTATTAGATTTAGCCAATGAGTTTAATCACTCTGTAAGCACGATTTCAAGGGCCATTTCTAATAAATATTTGGCATGCGAAAGGGGGGTTTTCCCTATTAAACATTTCTTTAGCACCGCCTTAGACAATAGCGAGACTTCAAACGCTGTGATTAAAGACTATCTTTTAGAATTGATTAAAAATGAAGACAAAAAAGAGCCTTTGAGCGATGCTAAGATTTTAGAACTCATTGAAGAAAAATTCCATTTGAAAATGGTAAGAAGAACGATCACCAAATACCGCCAATTGCTCAACATCGCTTCTTCAAGCGAAAGGAAAAAGCTCTATTTGATGCGTGCTTGAAAACCATGATTTTAGGGCTTATTCTTATTGAGTATCATTTGTCCTTGTATGCGTGTGAGTTCAAACTCCTGGGATACTTTGGCGAGTTGGTATAAGCTTTCTGTATTATGCGTGTCTAAAGCCTTAATGTAAGCCTCTTTTTGTTCTTTGGTGATCACAAATGGTATTAAGTTTTGCTCTAAAACGCTATAAAAGATTAGCATTCTGCCCACCTTACCATTACCATCGCTAAAAGGGTGTATCCTTTCAAACAAAATGTGTTGTTCTAAAATAGTTTTTAGTTTTTCTTCTTTATCTTGTAAGGTTTTCATCTTATAATTGAGATTATCGCACCATTCTTTCATAGCCATAGGCACTTGAAAATGGGGGGTCGTTTCAAAACTAACTCCTAAAATGGTATTATCAGTCGTTTTGAAAGCCCCCTTATTGGGGAGTAAAAAATTCATTAAAATCCCATGCAACTCCCTTATAAAAAAACTATCCATGCTTTGTCTTTTATTCAGGTTTTCTAACAGAAAGAAGAGCATGTTTTGATAGTTTTTCACTTCAAAGAAGGCTCTTTGGGGCATTTCTCTAGGAATGTATTCGGTGGTTAAAATACTTATGGTTTCAGCAAGGCTCAAAGGATTGTTTTCAATAGCGGTGCTATGATGAGCCATGCGAATGGTTAAATCCATAGCGTAATCGTTAAATTCTAGTAATTCTTTATAGTTCATTATTTAAAATCCCTAAACAACTTCCCTAAGTCTAAATCAAGCAATTCCGTTTGGGATCGCAATTCTAAAAGGTTTTTAGCCCCTTTAATCAAATCGTTACTGGAAATGCCATGAGAAAGAGAGATTTGAGCTTCTAAAAACGCGCTCAAATGATCGCACACCTTCAAAAGCTCCCCACAAACCCCAAGATATTCATCGCTGTTATAAAGCGTGAACAATTCTTCAGCGTCTTTAGTGAAAATGATTTTGTGAGACTTGTCTTTGTAGCGGTTTTTGAACTCGTTTTCGGTGAAATATTTCAAATCTTCTTGAACGCCCAAAGAAACAAAGGAATAGACTTTGTTTTGCATTTCCTTTTTTTCAATTTCTTTAATGCAGTTATCAAGCCCCGCAACGCTTTGTTTGATGGGCGTGATAATGTCTCGGGTTAAAATCTCGGGCAAATCATGGAAAAGCCCGCCCAAAAAATGATTGATCCGCATGCTTTTACAAGCTTTTAAATCAAAGCTTAATAAATACCCCATAATCGCCACGCATAAGGTATGCCCTAAAACGCTGGTTTGCGGCACTCTTGGGGTCTGGCTCCAGCGCTTTTGGAAACGCAACTGCCCAAACATGCTCACCAATTTTTTCAGATCTTCTTTTTCCCCAAAAAGCCCTTCAAACAAATGCTCGTTATTGTGGAGTTGCTTGTCAATTTTATCTTTAATCTCTTTCACGCCATACATGTTGGGGTTAAAATGATAGATAATATCAAATTCCCATTTGGACGCATAAAAATGCGCGCTCTCTAAAATTTGAGTTTCTAAAATTTGGGGTCTGTGGCTTAAATACTCTTTGAGCTCCTCTAAAGAAAAATACGCGCTGATTTCATCTTGCAAACTTTGCACGACATAGGAGGCTAATTCTTGGCTGTGCGTTTGTTGGAGGGCGTAAAAAATAGGGGGTTTAATATCGGTTAAAACCAAGCGTTCCAAAAACTCAAAGCAAAAGAACTTAATCAAAAGATCCAAATCTAAATCTTTACCCCTGTCTTTTGAATCTTTAGCGAGCAGATACGCAATCATCGCTTTATGGGCTTGCTTGTCTAGTTCCACAAATTCCAAAGGGCATGCTTGGTCATTCCAACGCCTAATGGACGCGCCCGCAAACACACGCCTTAAAAATTGAGATTTGAGTTTAGGGGCTTTTAGGGGTTTAATAGGATGAGCCGCATACATGACTTTCCTTTTTATACTATTTTGAATGTTTAAAACTATAAGCTTATTAAGAAGCGTTGATTTTATCGCACAAGATTGAAAAGCCTTAACGCACCACTATCAATACTAACTTAAATCTTATTATACGAAAAAAAGACAAAAATAAGGCTTTTATTTAAAAAAATATTATTTCTGTCAATGGATTTCGCGCTTAATGGATTTTATACTCTAAAACACCCACCCGTAATTAAAAAACACCTTAAAATGGCTAGCCCCTTCATTGAAAACAAAAGAGTTCGTGTAATCGCTACCACTAGAAACGACGCTAGCTTTTCTTTGGATTAAAGGAACGCTAATCCCTACAGAATATTTAGAATGCTTATAGCGGTAGTTCAACCCGGTAGCCACATCTAAATTACCGCTCCCTTTGACTTTATTGAGCACATAATAGCTGTTATACAAGCCCCTTAACCCCCCAAAGATACCAAAAGATGAAGAAAAGTTTCTTCTGGTTTGAATATCTATAGGGCTATTTTTATTAGAGTAAGTGGTGATGAAATCCAATAACAAATCTAACCCCCCACCATAGCTCAATTGCTGGACTTTTTGGTTAATAGCTTTAGCGTAATTGTATTTGATGATGCCATAATAAGCCAACCCTATGAAATCATTAAAGTAGTTTTGATAGCCTATTTTAGCGTTAACCCCTAAAATAGGACTTCTAAAACTTTGCGACGCACTTGAAGTGTAATGGTTAGTGACGCTAGAAGTCAAAAAGGTCTTTTGAATGGTGCCAAGCATGGAATTGGCTAAATCTTGCGTGTTCAAACTAGCGTTTAGATTGTAGTTTGTTTGAGCGCTCAAATTCGCGTAATCTATAGGTAAAGCGTTTTGATTAATAAGCTGCTGCCAAACCGCTGCTGTTACCCCTAAAAAGCCAGCTGGGACATCTGCGCAATTGTGATAGATGGAATTAGGGTAGTTGCTAGGGAAAGCTGGCTGATTGGAACCCCCATAAAGCGAACACACATTATAGGGGAGACCATCAGAATCTTTTGGCTTGCCATTTTCAGTTTGACCGGTTGGCACTCTTTGGTAAGTCATGTTCCCATTATGCCCATAGCCTTTAGTGTGGCTGAATTCATGCAAAATGGTTCTTAAATCAGCCAAATTGATAGTTTTAAGGTCATTGCCAAAGAGTTTTTGGGGTTCTAAGGCATAGGCTTCTACCCCTAATGTGCCATATTCACCATCATTACCATATCCATTGGCTAACCCTACAACCCCTGAATTTTTTAAAACAACCGCATCAATTTCTATTTTTTTTCTAAAATTATTAATAATACCTTGTTTGTTGAGTATATATTGTTGATCGACTTTAGTATCAACACGCCCATTTACTCCGGGATTTACGCATTTTGAAGGATTATTATCGCAATCTGTTGAGCTGTTAGTGAATTCAAAAGGAGCGTTTAAAATCGCATCGCCCCAAGATTGGGAGTCTAAGACAGCGATCATGTTCAACATTAAATTGGTGAATTCTTCTGCGGTTTGCGGGGTGAAATTTTGCCAACAATCATTTTTTGTATTACCATTATTATTATAAGGACAAGTGTTGAAATTGCTTGGATTTTCATTACTATATTTCATTATCAGATTTGTCTTAATGTTATTGAGCGTTTCAAACACCCTCTGCGTGTTAGCGTCAGAAACAGAAGTGCTAGTGGTTTCAAATTTTGGAAAAAAGAAAGTATAGGGGCTAATTTTATCAAACGCCTCTTTTAGGCTATCAAATGCCTCTCCAGGCAAAACCATCTTAGAGTGTTTGGGGATGGTCTCTATCACGCCTAGATCGATCGTGTTGCCTTGAGCGTCCTTAAAACTAAGCTTCACATTGCTTAAATTATAAGGTAGGAAATTTTCTATAGTTAATTTACCACCAATATACAATACTTTAATAGGGGATAAGGATGAAAATGTTAATTGTGATATGGATTTAGCGTCTGTGAACAAATTAGCCGCTCTTTTTAAAATCGTGTCTGTGGGTAAATAATTGTAAGTTGCGTAAGTGTTTTTTGTGGTGGTGTGTCTTTTTTCTTGCGTTTGCGTGCCTTCTAATAGCCCGGTTTCAAAGCCGGCTTCTATGAAAAAGCCATTTTTCTCGTTCGATTCTAAAGCGCTGAATAATAAAAGTGGGATGAATAGTTTTCTCATGGTTATCTCTTTTTAGTTTATAGTGCCTTTATTATACAATTTAAGGGGGTTGTTTGTTTGTTTTTTGAAATTTAAAGTTTTTACAAGGGATTAGTGTTTCATATTAAAACAAATTTTTAAAAACAAGCGTTCGTTTTAGGGCTAATTTAGCGTTAATTAGGTCGTGTTAATCAAAGTTTGATAGTTAAAAACCTTTAACCCCCCTATAACCCCTTAATTTTCTAAAAAGCACCTTATTTAGCGCACTTCTTTATATCAATATTCCAATCAGCGCCAGATTTAATTTGATGTTTTTGCGCGAAATTATCCATATTCAACGCCACAGAAACATTCAACAAGCTGTTTAAATAAACTAACGGCTGGCCTTCTGGCACATCGCCAAAGCTCGCAACATACGGCATTTTCCCTTCGTATTGTTTCTTAGAACCCTTAGAAATAGTTACACACAATATATCGTTGCGTTTGATTTTTGCTTGATTGAGTAATTTATCGCTGATATTGCTCCAAACATTGCCATATTGAATATCCAAAATCGGGATATTGCCTTTCACTTCCCCTTTTGTGGCTTTCGCTTTTTGGTAAGGAATTTCAATAACTTTTGGGGGAAGCTCTGGCCCGACCTGCTCAAATGTGATCGCCCCAGAAGCTAGGCGTGCCCCAGTGTAAGCATACACATCACGACCATGGAAAGTATAGGATTTTTCAGAACCTTTCAAGCGGTTAGCTTTTTCATCAATTTCACGCACGCTATCAATCCCCAAAGTTTGCGCCACCAAAGTCAGCGTGCCGTTATCCGGCGAGACGAAATACTGGCCGTTTTTAGTTTTCAATACCACCGATTTACGATTAGTGCCTACGCCCGGATCCACTACGCTCACAAATACCGAACCTTTTGGCCAATAACTAGCGGTTTGATACAAGCGGTAAGCACCTTCCCAGATGTTATATGGGGGGATTTCGTGCGTTAAATCAAAGATTTTAAGATGGGAATCAACGCTGAAAGCGACGCCTTTCATCGCCGAGACGGCCCCATCTTTTAGGCTAAAATCGGTTTGTAAAATCAAAGCGTTATCTGCATGAACAGACGATAACCCTATACATGCTGATAAAAACAACGCTGAAATCGTTTTTTTCATCTGTATTTCCTTATCTGATGTTAGTGTTGTGTTATATACTGAATAACAAAAGCGAAGTGAATATTTTTTATGGTTGCTCCTTGATTAACTTTTATGGGCTTTTAGAATTTCTATTATACTATTTAAGAGGGGTTTTTCCTAAAAATCAAGGGTTTAAAGGGGCTTTACATTTCATATTGAAACAAATTTTTAAAAACAAGCGTTTGTTTTAGGGCTAATTTAGCGTTAATTAGGTCATTTTTAATAAAAACTTGACACTCAAAACCTTTAACCCCCCCTTAATTTTTCTAAAAAAGGGGTTTGAGTTGCTTTGTTTGATAGCAAAATCATGAACGCATAGGGGGATATTTTGTGCTTAATGCTCTCTAAGAGCGCTTTATAAGAGACCTTGCTTGACGCAAGCTCTTTTATATTTAGTTTAAAAAATGTTTTCTGGCATTTTTTCATTAAAACGCAATATCGCCAATATTTTCACTATTCTCTATGTAGTATTTAAAACGCTCTTTTTCTAATTCGTTTTTTAGGATTTGCTGTTCTTCTAAAAGCAGGCGTTTTTGATTTTCTAGGGTGTTGATTTTACGGCTAATATAATAGATGTTATTGCTTAAATAAATTTTAGGCACAAACAGAGCTAAAAACGCACCCCCAAAAACCAATACCCCTATTAAATTCATTAAAGAAAGACCATGCGAATTTTCATTTGCAGTTCCAGCGAATAATTCTTTCTTTTCGTCATCTTCTATGTGCACAAAGCGTTCTTTTTCATTTGAAGAATGGGTTTTGATATTCATGGCTTACTCATATAACTTACTCATGGTTTGAATTGAAACACCCTCATTTTGGCGCTTCGTGAACGCCTGTTGTTTTTAATTTCTTCTGGGCTTGGAGTGATGGGCTTTTTGGTTAAAATTGCGCCTAAAGCGTGGTTATTAGAGCAAGCGCATTTGAAACTTGAAGGATCGCAAATGCAATTTTTAGCGTAATCTTTGAAAGCGTTTTTCACTAACGCGTCTTCTAAAGAATGAAAAGAAATCACGCACAAAATCGCCCCCTTAAGGTTTCTAGCGCATTGTAAAAACTCTTTTAACTCTTCTAATTCGCTATTGACTTCTATGCGGATGGCTTGAAACACCAAAGTCGCTGGATGGATTTTTTTATTTTTAGAAAAAGAGCTTAAAAAATCGCTCAAATCCTTAGCGTCTTTGAAGGGTTTTTTAGCGCGCCTTTCTGCAATTTTGTGGGCGATTTTTTTGTATTCTTTGATTTCGCCATAGTCTCTAAAGATTTTTTCTAACGCCACTACAGGATAAGAGTTGATGACTTTTTGAGCGTTCAATTCGCTTTCCAAATCCATGCGCATATCCAAAGCATGCGAGCGGAAATTAAACCCTCTATTGTCATCATCAAGCTGTAAGGAGCTCACCCCTAAATCCACTAAAACCCCCTTGATTCGCTCGCCATGAATTTCTAGGGCTTCTTTAAAGCGTTTGGCAAAACCCCCGCTTAAGAGGTTGTAACGCCCTTCAAATTCTTTCAATCGTTCTTTAGCGATTTCTTGAGCGAACTTATCTTTATCAATGCCAATGAGTTTCAGGTGCGGTTTTTGGGATAAAAGGGCTTTAGAATGCCCCCCTAACCCTAAAGTGCAATCAATCAAAATCCCTTCTTCTAAAGGCGTGAACGCTTGCAAAACTTCTTGCAACAAAACGCTTTGGTGCAGATTTTCTATTTCTTGCAAATAACCCCCTTAAAACCCCTAGATGAATTTTCCAAATGCCCACTCAATAGTATTGGTTTTGTTGGTTACGCTCAAAAGTTTTTTTAATTGATCTTAGCTTTTTAAGGTGTGAAAATTCAAACTAAAACCCTTTTCATAAAGACTAAAAAGGGCTTAAAGATACCCTTTTAAAGGTTTAAAAAGTGTAGTTATACCCCAAATAAAGCGAATAATCCCGTTTCAAATGATAATAAAGATTAGTAGCGTTAGGACCCGCGCTCAAAAACTTGTTGATGAGTAGGGGTACTCTCACGCCAAACTCTACGCCATTATGCTTGTAGATATTGGCTCTCACCCCAAAATTCAACCATACTTGAAAGGCGACGGTTGAAGTTTTGGTGCTATAAGGAGCGTTAGGGTTACAATAAGTGGGGGTACAAACATCAGGACCTTTAGCTTCAATGATTTGCTCTTTCCAATAGTTTGCCGCTGAGCTTTTCCAAGTGTTACCGCCGATAGCGACCCCACCAAAAACACCAAAAGAAGCGTTATCGTTATCAATAATATCAGCTAACAAATCGCTCCCCACACCCCAAGAGACCATATCCAACTGAATTTTATTAGGTGCATAAACTTGCTTGCCTAAAGTGGCATGCCCATAATCAAAAAGCCCATACACCCTAAAACCAAACCACTTGCTTGTCATATCAAAAGACTTGAATTGGAAGAACTTCTTATAACCCACATTCAACCCAAGACCATTCAAAGCCCCATTAGCGTATTTAGCATGCCAATTGATATTGGTATGTCCTGGATTATACTTATTAGCGGTAAGACCTGGGGGGCAACCTACAACACTCCCTGTGCAATCCCCTGTATTATAAATATTGCTATTCAAACGGGCTTGTCCAAGCTGATAATTAGTCCCTATATAAACACCATCACCTTCGGCTAACAACGAAGAGCTTAAAACTGCGGATAGAAGCCCTAAAGCTACAAACTTTTTCATAAATTCCATTCCTTTACATTCCTATCTTTAAAATTGTCTCATAAAATAATAGCATGTTTATCCTTAATCAAGCAAATATTTTTAACTCTTATGAATAAGAAATGATAATAAAACCATTCTTTTTTGAAGTATAATAGCTCCTTTTAATCCATTTTCTTATTTTAAGGAAACTCTTGCAACATAAAACCATTATGGATAAGATCATTATTCAAGGGGCTAGGGAAAACAATCTCAAAAATATTTTTTTAGAAATCCCTAAAAACCAATTTATTGTTTTTACCGGATTGAGCGGTTCGGGTAAATCCACTCTGGCGTTTGACACTCTATACGCTGAAGGCCAAAGGCGCTATTTAGAGAGTTTGTCCAGCTATGCGAGGCAATTTTTAGACAAAGTGGGTAAGCCTAATGTGGATAAGATTGAAGGCCTAACCCCAGCGATCGCTATTGATCAAAAAACCACTTCTAAAAACCCTAGATCCACTGTGGGGACGATCACTGAGATTTATGATTATTTAAGGTTGTTGTTTGCAAGGGTTGGGGAGCAATTTTGCCCCACATGTTTAGAGCCTATTAGTTCTATGAGCGCGAGCGATATTATTTCTCAAATCTGTCATTTAGAAGAAAATTCTAAAATCATTATTCTCGCCCCCATTATTAAAGATAAAAAAGGTTCGTTTAACGATAAATTAGAGAGTTTGCGTTTGAAGGGGTATGTGAGGGCTTTTGTTGATGGGGTGATGGTGCGTTTAGATGAAGAAATCCATTTGCACAAAACCAAAAAACACACCATTGAAGCGGTGGTGGATAGGGTGGTTATCAATAGCGAAAATTCTTCACGGATCGCTAGTGCAGTAGAAAAAGCCCTTAAAGAAAGCTATGGGGAATTAGAAGTGGAAATCTTGCAAGACAACGCGCCAAGCATCAGAAAGCATTACAGCGAGCATAAGGCATGTTTTAAGTGTAAGATGAGTTTTGAAGAATTAGAGCCTTTGAGTTTTTCTTTCAATTCGCCTAAAGGGGCGTGCGAGAGCTGTTTGGGTTTGGGGACAAAATTTAGCCTAGATATTAGTAAGATTTTAGATCCTAACACGCCTTTAAATCAAGGAGCGATTAAAGTGATTTTTGGGTATAACCGCAGTTATTACGCTCAAATGTTTGAAGGCTTTTGCGAGTATAATGGCATTGACAGTGCGCTTTGTTTTAATGAATTGAATAAAGAGCAGCAAGACGCTCTTTTGTATGGGAATGGCACTGAAATCAGCTTTCATTTTAAAAACAGCTCTTTGAAACGCCCCTGGAAAGGCATTATCCAAATCGCTTATGACATGTTTAAAGAGCAAAAGGATTTGAGCGATTACATGAGCGAAAAAACCTGTTCTTCATGCAAGGGGCATCGTTTGAAAGCCTCCAGTTTGAGCGTTCAAGTCGCTGGCTTGAAAATGGCGGATTTTTTAACTAAGCCTATTGAAGAAGTCTATCACTTTTTTAATGATCCCACGCATTTTAGCTATCTTAACGAGCAAGAAAAAAAGATCGCTGAACCCATTTTAAAAGAGATTTTAGAAAGGGTGTTTTTTTTATACGATGTGGGGCTAGGGTATTTGACTTTGGGGAGGGATGCGCGAACGATTAGCGGAGGGGAGAGCCAAAGGATACGAATCGCTAGTCAAATCGGGAGCGGTTTGACAGGGGTTTTGTATGTTTTAGACGAGCCTAGCATTGGCTTGCATGAAAAGGACACGCTCAAACTCATCAACACCCTTAGGAATTTACAAAAAAAGGGGAACACGCTCATTGTCGTAGAGCATGATAAAGAGACGATTAAGCATGCGGATTTTGTTGTGGATATTGGGCCAAAGGCTGGAAGGCATGGGGGCGAAGTGGTTTTTAGCGGGAGCGTAGAAGATTTATTGCAAAATAACCATTCTACTGCCTTGTATCTCAACGGCACTAAAAAGATTGAGCGCCCTAAATTTGAACCCCCTAAAGAAAAGCATTTTTTAGAAATTAAAAATGTCAATATCAATAACATTAAGAATTTGAGCGTTCAAATCCCTTTAAAACAATTGGTGTGCATTACTGGGGTGAGCGGGAGCGGTAAAAGCTCGCTGATCTTACAAACCCTTTTACCCACCGCTCAAACCCTTTTAAACCATGCTAAAAAAGCTCAAAGTTTGAATGGGGTGGAGATTGTGGGGTTGGAGCATTTGGATAAAGTGATTTATTTAGATCAAGCCCCCATAGGCAAAACCCCACGAAGCAACCCTGCCACTTACACAGGGGTGATGGATGAAATCAGGATTTTATTTGCCGAGCAAAAAGAAGCTAAAATTTTAGGCTATAGCGCGAGCCGTTTTAGCTTTAATGTTAAAGGAGGGCGGTGCGAGAAATGCCAAGGCGATGGGGATATTAAAATAGAAATGCACTTTTTGCCTGATGTGTTAGTCCAATGCGATAGCTGTAAGGGCGCTAAATACAACCCCCAAACTTTAGAAATCAAGGTGAAAGGCAAATCCATTGCTGATGTGTTGAACATGAGCGTGGAAGAAGCTTATGAATTTTTTGCTAAATTCCCTAAAATCGCTGTGAAGTTAAAAACGCTTATAGATGTGGGCTTAGGCTATATCACTTTAGGGCAAAACGCTACGACTTTAAGTGGGGGGGAGGCTCAAAGGATCAAATTAGCTAAAGAATTGAGTAAAAAAGACACAGGCAAAACCCTTTATATTTTAGATGAGCCTACCACCGGTTTGCATTTTGAAGACGTGAATCACCTTTTACAAGTCTTACATTCTTTAGTGGCGTTAGGCAATTCCATGCTAGTGATTGAGCATAATTTAGACATTATCAAAAACGCTGACTACATTATAGACATGGGGCCTGATGGGGGGGATAAAGGTGGGAGAGTCATTGCGAGCGGCACGCCTTTAGAAGTGGCAAAAAATTGCGAAAAAACCCAAAGCTATACGGGAAAATTTTTAGCTTTAGAATTGAAATAGCTTGCATTTGTTTGTAGAAACGATGTAGGGCTGAAAATAACAGACAGCTAAATATTAGATAAGCAGAGGCACTATTGCGTCATGGTTTCAAATTATAAGGCTAGCGGCAACAATAACCATTGATTATATAAAAGTTAGCAAAGAAGCCATGCCTTTAAAATCCATTGCATGAGAGTTTGAAAAATGAGAAAATACTAAGGAAAATAGAGATCAAGCCGACACTCTCTAATCATCACAGAAACGACAATAGCGTTTCAAACCTTAACGGGAATAATCCCACCACAAACGAATTTAAAACACAAGAGCCACAACGAATGAAGCAAGAAAAATGCGCCATAGTTAAATCCATAATCGTGAGAGTGGGCGCTATTATTTTCGCCCTATAGCCCAAATTACAAGGGGTAGGGTTAAAAACCCCCTAAACTCACTATTTTTAGTCCCACACAAAAACTACTAATAAGGCTTTATTATCATTAAGTGTTAATCATAAATTATAAAAAATGCTAAAAACATTTTTTATAGTCAATAGTAAAGAGTTTGATTTTAATTGCACGATAATTTTTGTAGCGCGGTCTTAGGGGTTAAAAAATGACTTTTAATTTAAAAAACTAATTAAGACCCAACAAGATTTTATTTATTATTGTTTTCCTTCCGCATGAGAATCGCCTGAATGGGATCTTTGCCAAGGAGGTTGCCAAACAGAGGCCCTTTTGACAACTCATAAAACACCCTGCTTGTTATTCTAACGGCTGTCTTCTTTGAGTCTTTAAGGTATTTGGGGAATTGCATTTTAACTTCTCTATCAATCATAGACCCCCACTTTTTATAGCGGAATTTGATCGCAAATTCCGTTCCTTGTATCTGCTCTACCTTACAACTCCTAAACCCAACCCCCAAATACTTTCTCACCAACCACTCAATGTTGTAAGGCCCTTTGTCCAAAAAACGCCTGATATTTGCAGAATTAGCTTCATAATATATTTTGTAGGTTCGCCATTCTCAAGCAAATCAGCAAGAGTGGTGTTGTCATTATCAATCACAGGTGGTGCATAAAACCCTAAACACTCATTTCAACCCCTAATTCCTTAACGATAAGCAATCTGCAATTGATAAAATCACCATCCTTATCATTAAGAACATCAATGATTTTATAAGATCTACCATACCCATAATAGAACGAGTTAGGTTTTTGTGGTTCCTTATTAGCCTTTAATCCATTAAATTCATCAAAAATACCCGCCATGAAATCATCATCATTTGCTAAAGCGGTCTTGCTATTCAATCTAACAATCGTTTCCTTACTCAACTGGACAACAACTCCGTTAGTCTCTTTATCCGCTCCAACACCAATCGCTCTATAACCAAATCTATCCACTCTTTTACTCAATTTGTTACACAACAAACCATGTAATTCCTTGTTTTTTGATTTCTTAACCATAAAATCATTCGCCAACATAAAAACTCCCCATTAATTGAACCCCAATCTTTAAATCCCTTTAAGCAAAAATCCCAAATTAAGCGTTTCCAATAAATGCTTTTTTCTAATAACTCCATGAAATTATAGCGTGATCACTCAAACTTATTAAACTTATCTGGTTGCAGATGATTTATAAAGAAGCCTTACAAACTACCTTTCCAAAAACAAATCTTTTTCTTGGATTTCTGCTCCTTCGCTTAAAATCGCCGCTCTTTCCACGACGCCTAAAAGCTCTCGCACATTCCCATGCCAAGAGTATTCTAAAAGGCGTTTTGCGGCGTTTTTTGAAAAGGATTTTGGCCCCAAATGATACGCATCGCACACTTCTTTAAGCTTGATTTCAGCAATGGGTAAAATCTCTTCTACTCTCTCTCTTAAAGGCGCGATAGTTATAGGCACGATTTGCAAGCGGAAAAATAAATCTTCTCTAAATTCTTTTGAAGCGATTTTTTCTTTCATGTTAGCGTTGGTAGCGGAAATGAAACGAACATCAATTTTAACGCTTTTATTATCCCCAAGGCGCGTGATTTCTTTTTCTTGAACCACTCTTAAAAGCTTGCTTTGCAATTGAAAGGGCATTTCAGCGATTTCATCTAAAAAGATCGTGCCTTTATTAGCGCTCTCAAAAAGCCCCATTTTAGGGGCTGTGGCGTCCGTGAACGCCCCTTTTTGATACCCAAAAAGCTCGCTTTCTAATAAATGCTCTGGGATAGCGGACATGTTGATCGCTATAAAAGGGTGTTTAGAGCGTTGCGAATGCTGGTGGATAAAATGAGCAAAAACTTCCTTACCCACCCCGCTTTCGCCTAATAGCATGACATTAGCGTCCGTGCTTGCGACTTTTAAGGCCTGCCGTTTGCTCTCTTCTAAAGCTTTTGAAGCGGCTAAAAAGCTGTGTTTGTGTGGTTTTTTTAAAGGTTTTTCTAAAGGGTGTTTTTTTTGAAATTCTAAAACTTTTTTGGTGCGATAGATGGACTCTAAAAGCAATTCTGGTTTAAAAGGCTTTTGGAAAAAGTCTTTCACGCCCAAACGAATGGAATCAATGGCTTTATTCAAGGTCGCATTACCGGTAATCACAATGGATTCATACTTGCCCTCTAAAAGGCGTAAAAATTCTAAGCCGTCCATATGGGGCATGTTAATATCCGTGATGACTAAATCAAAGCTTTCATCTAACTTGGCTAAAGCGTCTTTAGGGTTTTTAAAACTCACAATCTCTAAATCGTCTTGAAGCTCAAAAAAAAGCTCCAGGCTTTTACGCATGTTAATATCATCTTCTACAATGGCGATTTTCATTCTTCTTCCTTTCTAAAAATATCTAAAAACAGCGCATCTCCCACTAAACTCGCTCTAACGCTTAAGGCTTTGAGGTCAAGAATGCTTGTGGTAGTGGTGCCGTTTTTATAGCTGTGATCATAATGCGTGATAGCGACTTGACTTTTTAAAATGCAGTCTATGACTCGCTCTTTTTCTTTTTTTAACGCTATTTCTAAAAGGAAGCGTTCTAATTTTATTGGGAGCAAGGGGTCTTTCAAATTGGGTAAGTTGCGAGTGATGATGGAGCAACGATAGTCTAAAACATAGGGGGCTGTTTTGATGCGGCTGACAATAGGTTTAGAGACAGAATACTCTTCGCCCATCACTCTAGAATCAACGATTTTTAAGCGATACGAAATTAAAAATTCTTGATCTTCTAGGGGGTTTAGAGCATGCAAAGAAACCCCTAAAAAATACAATAAAAAATAAAAGAATGAAAAGAAACGCATCACTCAAATAATTGTGCAGGAGGGTTTTCTAAATTTTCTGGCTCTTCTTCTTTAGGGCAAGAATTGACATACATGACTTTATCGGCGGTATTTATGAGCTTTACCCCACTAGCGTTTCTTCCGGTTTCTCTAATATCTTTAATAGAAACTCTGATCATTTTTGCACTCGCAGTAAGAATCATCAAATCCAAATTTTCATCATCTACGCTGATAACGCCCACTAGATTGCCGGTTTTTTGAGTGAGCTTCATGCCAATGACCCCCTTACCTCCACGAGATTGCTCTCTATACGCTTCGGCTAAAGTTTGCTTGCCAAGCCCGTTTTCACTCACGCTCAAAAGCTTGTTGCCATCATCGCTAATAACGACCGCACCGACAACAAAATCGTTTTCATTCAGCCTAATCCCTATAACCCCACGAGTAGTTCTTCCGATCTCGCGTACATCTTCTAAAGGGAATTTAATGAAAATACCCAAATGCGATGCGATGAGCAAATGCTTAGCGTTTTTATCCACAACTTTTGCACTCACTAATTCATCGCCTTCATCTAAAACAATCGCTCTGATACCACAACTCCTGTTGCTTTCAAATTCGCTCAAATTGGTGCGCTTCACCACGCCATTTTTTGTGAAGAAAGCTAAAGAGCGTTCATCGCTAAAGTCTTTGGTGCTTAGAGTCGCCATGATCTTTTCATCCGGAGCGAGCGAGATTAAATTCACAATGGCTTTACCCATAGCGATCCGGCTCGCTTCTGGGATTTTATAGACTTTCAAATGATACAATTGCCCCTTATTGGTGATAAAGAGCAAAATATCATGCGTGTTAGCCACAAAAAAGTTTTCAATGAAATCGTCTTCATAAGTGCTGCCTGAAAGCTTGCCCTTACCGCCACGATTTTGCTTTTCATAAGCTTTTAAATCCACTCTTTTCACATAGCCTTTATAGCTCATGCTCACTACCATAGGCTCATTAGCGATCAAATCTTCTATGTCAATATTTTCATACGATTCTTGAATTTCAGTACGCCTTGGAGAAGAAAACTGCTCTTTGACTTCTAAAAGCTCTGTTTTGACAACTCCATTCAAGCGATCTTCGCTCTTTAAAATGCCATTGAGATCAGCAATAAGTTCCAGCAAGTTTTGGTATTCTTCTTTGATTTTATCCCTTTCAAGGCCTGTCAAGCGTTGCAAACGCATTTCTAAAATGGCTTTGCTTTGGATTTCGCTCAAAGTGAAACGCTCCATTAAGGCGTTTTTAGCCGCTTCTGGGCTTGGGCTTGTTTTAATGAGCTGCACGATTTCATCAATATTGTCCAAGGCGATCAAATAGCCTTCTAAAATATGCGCTCTAGCCTTAGCCTTTTCCAATTCAAAAATCGTGCGTCTTATAATAATGGTTTTTCTGTGGTTTAAGAAAAGGTGCAACAACTCTAAAAGCGTGAAAATCTTAGGCTCTTTATTGTAAATAGCGAGTAAAATAATGCTAAAAGTGGTTTCCATGGTGGTGAGTTTGTAAAGGTGGTTTAAGACAATTTCACTCATCGCGTCTCTTTTTAATTCAATCACCACTCTAATGCCCTCTCTATCGCTTTCATCGCGCACTTCGCTAATGCCTTCAATTTGTTTTTCTCGCGCTAAATCGCTGATTTGTTCCACTAATTTGGCTTTATTGGTTTGAAAAGGCATTTCATCTAAAACGATGATTTCTTTATTTTTTGTTTTTTCCACATGCACTTTGGCCCGCACTTTCACGCGCCCTCGCCCCGTTTTATAGGCTTCAACAATACCCGCCTTGCCATAAATGATTCCGCCGGTGGGAAAGTCAGGCCCTTTGACAAATTCCAAAATTTCATCTAATTCAGCGTTAGGGTTTTCTAAGACATGCACTAAAGCGTCTATGATTTCATCAATCCTATGAGGGGGGATAGAAGTTGCCATGCCTACGGCGATCCCATTAGCCCCATTGACTAAAAGGTTAGGCAGACGGCTTGGTAAAATATCTGGCTCTTTTAAGGTGTCATCGTAATTAGGCACAAAATCAATGGTGTCCTTATCAATATCCCTTAAAATCTCTTCACTCGCCTTGGTCATTCTGGCTTCAGTGTAACGCATCGCTGCGGCGTTATCGCCATCAATAGAGCCAAAGTTACCCTGCCCATCCACCAATTCCAAGCGCATGGAAAAATCTTGTGCCATTCTCACCAACGCATCATAAACCGCAGTGTCGCCATGGGGGTGGTATTTACCAATCACATCACCCACGATCCTAGCGCTTTTTTTATAAGCGACTTTGGAAGTAAGGCCTAATTCATGCATCGCATACAAAATACGCCTATGCACAGGCTTTAAGCCATCTCTAGCGTCCGGTAAAGCGCGCCCTATGATCACGCTCATGGAATAGGCTAAATAGCTCTCTTCAATAGAAGAATCAATCCCCACTTCTACAATATTTTTTGTTTCATTGACTAAACGATCTTGCATGTGTCTCCCTAAAATTTAATTAAAATAAAGCGTTAAAAGATAACGCCCCCAAATCAAAGCCCAAAAAATAAGCCCTATCAGTTGGGCCGAGCTGGCCATGTCTTTAGCCTTTTTAGCTAAAGGGTGGAACTCTGTGCTGGTAAAATCCACAGCCTTTTCAATAGAGCTATTGATGAGTTCAACCACCACCGATAAAAAACAAGGCGCAATCAATAGCCCCCATTCTAAAAAATCTTTAGCTAGATAGCTCGCTAGAACGATGCAAAAAAGAGCCAAGATGACAATTTGCCTGAACGCGCTCTCTTCAGCCCATGCGCATTTAAGCCCGTCTTTAGAATAAAAAAGGGCTTTAAAAAGGCGTTTAAGCCCTTTAGCTTTGGGGGGGACTTTGAAATCACTCATGGCTTATTTTGTAAGATTGAAAGAAATTCACGCTAAGGCTTTCTAACAAGGCGTTAAAAGTCAGCTTGGTGTTGTCTTTAGCTTGGGCATTAAGAGCGATCTGAGATCGTTTGTCTTTAGCCATAGAAACAAAGGCTTGCAACAACCCTTTAAAATTCTGTTGGAGCGCGGTATCGTCTTTAAAATGGGATTGGAACAAAGCCATAAAATAGTTTTCTAAAGAAGCTAACGCGCTTTCATAAGAGACGCTAGGGGTTTGAGATCGCAAACTAAAATAAGGGGAAAAAAAGCCCAAACTCTCTTTATTTTGGTGATAAAAGGCTTCTAAAACATTTTTAAGATGGTACGCTTGGATAGAAACGCCCAACTTTGGTACTAAAAAACGCAGTTTGTCTTGCAACTCTTCTATGGCTTTAGCGTCTTTAGAACTCAAGGTTTTAAAAATATTTTTAAGGGATAGATTTTCTTGCGCCTCCATTAAACCCTCTTGAAAAAAAGTGTAAGCAAGGATATTCTCTGCATTAGTCAAATTGCATTTTAAATGGTCGTTTAAGGTTTTTTCATCTAAAGCGTTGAATGTTAAAGAGCAATTCAAGCGTGTGGGTTTGAATTTTTCCAATAAGGCATTCAAGTTTTTTAAGGGGATTTGGCTGATTTTTTGCTGAATGGATTGTTCTAAAATAGGGGATTGGATTTGAGAATGGACAGAAAGGGTAAGAGAGCTTTTATCTAAAGAATGGAGCTTGATATTTAAATCTTTAAAATCCATAATAGGGGAGTTTTGAGAGTCTAAAAAACGAAGCTCTTTAGAAACGCATGCGATTTTAAAAAACCCTTCGCATTCAAAAGGAGTGCTTGCAATCCCCATGCCCTTAATATGGGGGCGTTGATCCAAATAAGCGTTAAGATAAGCGGTTAAAGATTTTTTAACCGACATGCTAGTGAAGAAGATAAACACCCCTAAAAGCACGCAAATTAAAGCCCCGATAACCACCATCCAAGACATGAATTTTTTAGTCAAAAACACCCTTTATTTTATTGAAAGTATAGTGATAGAACTCATAAAATACATTTTCTTATTTTTAGAGATATTGACAAATATCTCGCAGTAATTTTCCACAATTTTCTTCTTCCCAAGTGTGGTTTTGCTGGTGTACAAGGACAGAAAATATCGTGTTTGTTAGGGCAAAAAAGTCGTTAGCAATGCCTTGTGTTACTTTCATAGCTTTTCCTTGTTAGGTGGAATTAAAATTATACCTAGTATTAAATCAAAAAAAAAGAAAAAGAGCTTAAAATTTTGAAAAAGTCCTAATTTGTGGCTGAATTTGTTAGGATTGAAGAAAATTTGCTTGAGTTGAATTAACCCAAGCTTTTTAATGCGTCAAAGAGGCATAAAGCCTCTTCATAAAAAGGATTGAGCGGTTTTAGCGTCTTTCTGGGGGCTGTATGCCTAGCCAATCTTTATAAAACACCTCTATATCAGGCTCAAAATCATGGATCACAGGATACCAAGGAGTTGGGGCTTCAACATCTAAAAGGATGCCGCAATCCGGGCAAATATACTCCCGATACACTTGCCAGTGAGTATCACTGGCTAAGAGTTTAGGATACACCTCTTCCATTTTTTCTGCTGTATCGCGCACATAGATGTTTGCATGCAATTTCCAGTTTTCTTCTGGAGCGCAGAATGCATGACCGCATGAACACTTAATGACCCATTTCTTTTGAGGATCTTGCACCACAAACAAATGCGGCCCCAAGGGTAAGACGATTTTGTCATCAAAATCTACCTTATCTTGCAACACCTTCAAATACATTTGGAACCTTTCATGATCTTTAGGCATGCTAAGCATTTTTAAGACAGTGTTCCAATCCAAGTTCCCCTCTACCAAATTTTTAATTTGTTCTTGTGTGTATTTTGACATGACCATTCTCCTTTCTTTATTTCTCATCAACCAACAGAACTGTGCGCACATCAGACAATTTGCTCAAATCCATCCTGTATTTAGATCCATAGGTGAATACGCCAAGCTCATCTTCTTTCACGCTCCAATTCTTTGGCAAGTTCCAAAATGTTTTAAAATCATTTAGAAACTTAGGCGAGAGATCAAAGCTAGTCGCATACATGTGCTTAACCTGTTTGGAAGCCTCTTTTTCAAGGATAGCGTTTCTTTCTTGCTCCATCCATTCTTTTACAGGGATGGATCTAGCCTTTCTGTTTTCAAGAATTTCTTTTCTTCTGGCTTTCGTTTTAGCTTCATCTCCTACCCAAATGCCGTCTTTATTTTGACTCACCACCGCGCCATAAACCTTGTAAGCGTATTCTGGCAATAGCTGTTTGCTGTTGAGATCTTCTAAAATCGCATTCAAATCCCTTTCAATCGGATCGCCAAATCCAGGACCGCCTTTGATGTAATTCAAATACAAGTCATAATTGTCAAAGCAGTTCTCGGTGGTGATGCATTGCTTGTCTCTTTTGACTTGAGACGCATGAGAAATGTGCTTTTCATAATCTCGATCCGTTGGGTTAAAATCGCCCCCCAAAGGCAAGCTGGTGTTATTTTTAATCCTGTTTTTTAAATCGGTGTTGTGCGCTTCAAACCTATAGCCACTAGCCGCTGGATAGCCTCCCATCATACCCCAATCGCTATTCATGTAGCCATTACCCATAAAGAACATGGTCCAGTCATGCGCACCCCACACCATTCTTAAGGTTTCAAACCCATTACCGCCCCGATATTTCCCATACCCACCGGTATTGGCCTTGACATTCCTACCCAAATAGAGGAGAGGTTCTGCCATTTCCCAGATTTCAATATCGCCCATATCGCCTTCTGGATTCCAAATAGCCGCTGCGTGATTCAGGCCGTCTTTTATCGCACAAGCTCCAGTCCCACAAGAACTCGTCTCAAAGCTATTCACCGCATGGATTTCTCCATCTTGGTTGATACCGCCGCCTTGCAACCAATTAGAAGTGTTAGCGTTCCCGGAATTAACTTCTTCTAAATATCCTCGGCTGTAATACGCTTGAGACAAGCCTCTCCACAAAGCGCTCCAGCCTGATACCAAGAAATGCCACGCATAAGCATGCCCGGTACGCCTGTCATCTGGATTCATCCAAGTCCCTTTTTTGAGTCTGAATTGAGTTGCAAAATAAGCGCCATCGTTGATGCGAGAAGTGGGTATTAAGGTTTGAGTCATCATCACCCAAATACCGCTAGTAAAGGACACTTGGTTGCAATTGAAAGAGTGCCATCCCCACCTGGACGCGCCATCAAAATCCAATTTCCATGTAGCGTCTTTATTGATAGTGATTTCCACTGGAGAGTGCATGATCGTGTCTAGTTTAGCAAATTCAGAACACACGCCAATATCTTTATGCGCATAAGGCACATCCACAAACGCTACCTTTCTATACTTGCCGGGTATGGTCATGGATTTGATCCTAGAGATAAGACCCCTCCTCCCTTCTTCAATCACCTCATCAATAAATCGCATGTAAGAATCAATGCCGTCTTCTTTAATGACTTCCATCACTAAATCCCTAATCATATGGCATCCTGCAATCCTAGTCCTTTCATCCAAAATCCAATATTTAGGCGTGCGAACCGATCTTTGAGATTCATGCAACCAATCTTTAAAGCTTTCATCATTCGCCCCTGTCTTACGGCAAGTGATCATGTATCCATCCCCAAATCTTTGAACCTGTCCGGTACTCATCGATCCTGGAGTAACTGATCCGGTATCAATCACATGCGTAACACCGCCTACCCACCCAATCAATTTTTCATCGTGGAAAATAGGCACAAGAGTCATAATATCGCATGGGTGCACATTCCCAATCGCGCAGTCGTTATTGGTGAAAATATCCTTGTCATTGATACCTGGGTTATCTTCCCAATTATTCTCTACCATGTATTTGATAGCTGATCCCATAGTGCCTACATGGATAATGATACCCGTAGAAGTCAGCACGCTATCGCCCACAGCGTTATAAAGCGTGAAGCACAATTCCCCCTCTTGCTCAACAATAGGGCTTGCCGCAATCCTTTTAGCCGTTTCTCTGGCATGCACGATACCGCCTCTTAATTTAGAGAACATCTTCTCATAACCGATCGGATCTCTTTCTTTAAACTCTAGTTTTTTGAGACCATTATAATGCCCTGTTTTTTCTGTCCTGGCTAGGATTTCATCTCTAGCTTGTTTTAAAGTTTTGCCGTTTTTCAATAAATTTGCCATTTTGAACTCCTTTATTTAATTTCTTTCAAGTGGAACAATCGGTGTTTGTCTAGTCTTGTCGCAAAGCCCTTGGGTATCACGAAAGTGGTCGCATCTGATTCCACGATCGCAGGCCCTATGACTTCATTTCCGGGCAGTAATTTTTCCATTTGCCACACATCTGCATCCACCCATTGCTTATGCCGATAGAATTTTCTAACGCCTACTTTGGCCTCTTTTGGAGGCGTAGCGCCATGCTCTTTTTCAACCGGAATCACAGGTTTTTGCGTAGCCACAACACCACGCATGATCACGCCGGTCACGCTAAAACCAAGCTCTGGAGAACACGCTGATTCAGAATAAACGCGAGCGTAGGTTTTTTCATATTCTTTGACAATCTCTTCCCAATCAGCCACGCTTGCAGCTTTTGACACAGGAGAAGTGATCTCTAAATCATTCAATTGCCCCATATATTGCATCCTGTATCCAGGTCTTAAAATCACATCTTTTTCAGAGAATCCATTAATCTTGAATTCTTCAATCACTTTGAGAGTCAATTCATCCCATGCGTCTTGAATGATCTTGCATGCTTCTATTTTGGACTTGTCTGAAGAATACTGCGGAATGGCAATATCCACGCTCTTGTCATATCTGTATTCAAAATCAGCGCAAGCGCAACCAAAAGCGCTAAATCCAGCCGCCCACGCAGGCACTACCACATCCTTAAACCCTAAACCTTCTGTATAGCCATAGGTATGCACAGGCCCCGCGCCACCATATGAAAAGCACACAAAATCAGACGGGCTATACCCTTTAGCGCTAATGTTGGATCGCAAGTATTCTTTAAGATCCAAATCAAGCAACTCAATCACACCCGCAGCCGCATCTTCTACGCTAATGCCTAGCGGATCAGCGATTTGCTCTTTAATGTGTTTTTTAGCCCTATCCACATCTAATTTGATCAAACCGCCCAAGAAATTATCCGGGTTCAAATAGCCTAAAACAATATGGCAATCGGTTACTGAAACCGTGTCTAACCCGCTGTCCTTCCAACAAGTGCCAACTCTATACCCCGCGCTGTCAGGCCCTAGTTTGACTGATTGGCTGTGCGGATCAATGCGCACAAAACTCCCCGCACCCGCGCCAACAGAATCCATAGCCACAAGCGGTAGAGATAAAACAAGGCGTGCCATATCAGGGTCAGAAGCGATATTAAAATTGCTCTTAACGATAAGCGCCATATCAAAGCTCGTGCCGCCAATATCGCTGCATGCAATATTGTCATAACCAAGCGTTTCGCCTAGCAATTTAGATCCAATCACGCCTCCAATAGGGCCGCTCACAATAGTCCTAGCGAGCTCTTTAGCCTTCCAGCTAATGGTGCCTCCATGCGTTGCCATCACACGAAGATCGAATTTAGTGCCATGCTCTTTGAAGCGGTTGCTGACTTTAGAGAGCGTTTGTCTGCTTGGCTCAGCCGCATAAGCTTCTAAAATAGTGATGTTCATTCTGTGGCTTTCTTTTCTTTGAGGGTAGTAATCCACAGAAGCGAATACGGGAATGCTTTTACCCAATTTTTCAATCTCTTTTAACGCTATGTCTCTAACAATCCGCTCGCTTTCAGCGTTTTTATGAGATTGCAACAAGCAAATCACAATGGCCTTTGCACCCGCTTCTAAAAGCTCCTTAACAGCGATTTTAACCTCTTCTTGGCGCACTGGGATAACCACTTGCCCCTTGACATCGGTTCTTTCTGTAACGCCTCTAATCCTTTTTAAAGGAATCAGCGGATCATCATACTTGTGCGTGTTGATATGCAATCTTTCTTCTAGCGCATACCCCAAGTAGGATTGCAACGCCCTACCCATAGAATGCATTTGCTCAAAACCCTTATTGCAAATCAGACCCACTTCCATTCCGCGCCTTTGGACGACCCGATTGAGCATCGCCGTGCCTGAATACACGCAAGTGACCAACTCTGGATAAACCTTACTCACATCCGATTGCCAGTGCGATAAAGCGTCTTGCGAGCTATTATAAATAGCTAAACTCTCATCTTCTGGGTTGCTTTGGGCTTTACCGACTACGAAACTGCCATTTTCTTTCACAAAAAACGTGTCCGTCATGGTGCCACCGGCATCAATACCCATCACCTGAACTCTTGCGTCTTTCATTTTTTAGACTCCTTGTATTGAAGTGTTGCTCGAGGTAACCTATTCGAATTGTAGGGCTGATTTTTAAATGGAAATCGTTTATTTCAAAGTTGTTTGTAATAAGGGAAAATTTGGTGTAATAAAGTGAAAAGTAGTAACAAATTCATTCAAAACGCTACCGATATTCATCTTAAATTACCCAAAAATATCATATAAATATCATATAGGCAGAAAAATATTAAACTTATATTAAATCAAAAAGCGAAATTCAATTCTAAAGTGCCGATCTGATGGTGCTTAGGCTGGGACTGAAAGGTTTTACTAATATCAGTGATCGTAAAAGCCACCCTGAGGCTACGCCACATCATAGCCGCTCCTATTTCACTGGCATAAACAAAGTATTCCAAATTAGCAATGCCCCTAGTTTCAGGGCTATTGCCTTGAATGAAGATGTTAAGAGGTTGGAAGCGCCCAAAAGCCCCTACAAAAAAATAGATGGAAAATTTATCGCTATAAGGCATGCCCCCATCAAAAGCGGTATTAACCTTATTGACACCATAATCAGCGTCCAAGTTATACCCAGCCCTAAAGAGCGAGCCGAGTTGGAAATAATCCCTCGCATTACCCAATTCCACATTAAACCCAGGCATTAACTCCATAGAAAAAAAACGAGTCTTTAAAAGGGGGACTTTTTTGAGCAATTGGTAGTGCAATTCAAAGATAAATTCGTTTTTGAGCTGCGTGTTCCAGTCATAAAATTGGGGATCATGACCCCATTTATGAATGAGACGCTGCGTTTGAGCGGCCAAAGAATCTTGCCCTGTCGTGCCTAAAGAAAGCGTGAATAATTCCATAAAAGTTTGATGGCGGTTATACACATTCAAATTCACCCGTAAATACCCCCCATAAGGGTGGTTGTCATGCAAATGCACCAGTTTTCTGTTTTTAAGTGAAGGGGTATACATGTCTTGGGCGAGGGAAATGCCAAAACGAGTGACCCTAGGGCTTTTATTGAAAAACCCTAAATACGAAGACCATTTCATCGCTTTATTTTTAGAAAAATCAAACTCTTTAGTAGAAAAGCCTATTTGATTGCCTGCGGTATAATACTCATCAATATAAGGATTGATATAACCATCATTTTCAGTCATCAAATTGATAGAATAGCGTTTAGAGGGCGTTAATGGGGTTGAAGGGGTGGGAATAATCTCTTTTGCCCATGCAAACGTTCCTAATAATAAACATAAAATAAATTTGAAAAACAAAACACTTCCTTAGGTTATTATGGAGTTATTGTAACGAAATAAGACTGAATTATAAGGGCGTTTAAGAAGTAAAAAGAGAAAACTTTACCCATTGAAAAGAGCATGGTTTTAGGCATAAGAAAAACTCACACCAAAAAATAAAACACCCCGCACACGACTAAGCCTACAAAAATTAAAGTCAAAACGCAATATCCCATAATATCCTTAGCGCCCAAACCCGCAATGGCTAACGCAGGCAAAGCCCAAAAAGGCTGTATCATGTTCGTCCAAGCGTCTCCCCAAGCGATAGCCATAGAAACCACGCCCGGATCCACCCCCAAGCTTTGCCCTGCAGGGAGCATGATAGGAGCTTGAATCGCCCATTGCCCTCCGCCTGATGGAATAAAAATATTGACAATCCCTGCACTCAAAAAAGTCATGAGCGCGAAAGTTTTTTCATTAGCGATGTGCGTGAAGGCTAAAGAAAGCATTTGCGCTAAAGAATGACCCCCCACGCTATGGCTTGCCATCATCCCCATAATCCCAGCGTAAAAAGGGAATTGGAGTAAAATCCCAGCCACGCTCCTAGCGGAATGATTGATCGCTTTCACATAAGCTAAAGGGGTTTTATGGAGCAAAATCCCTAAAAAAAGGAAAATTGTATTGACAATGTTTAAACTAATCCCTCCTCCTTTAAAAAAATAAATACCCAAATACCCAAAACCCAAAAAAACCAAAAGATAAGAAAGCAAAGCGCTGTTTTCCAAAAAATGCGCAATCGTTTTGTCTTGTTGGTGATCAATGAGTTCAATCTCTTTGTATTCGTCTTTTAAAAGCTTTGAATCAATCTCAACAATTTCTTCTTTTTTAGGGTGGATCATTGCCATTAAAAAGGGTAACCCTACAAGAATGATTCCTATAATGATTAAATTATAAGAAGAAAAAATCGTCTGACTGATAGGAATAGCTTTTTCAATCACCCCAGCGCTTATTTTGGATAGACTTTCATTTTGGGTGGCAACGCTTAAAGGGATAGAGCCTGATAAACCCCCATGCCAGATGACAAAACCCGAATAAGCGCTAGCAATGAGCAGCCTGTAATCCACCCCTTTAACATTTTTGGCGATCTCTTTTGCAAAAATCGCGCTAATCACCAAGCCAAAACCCCAGTTGATCCAATTAGCGATTAACGATAAAAAAGTAACCAACCATAAAGCCGTGTAATACCCCTTAGGCAAAGACGCCAAGTATTTTAAAAGTTTTTGGACTAATTTAGCGCTAGCTAGAGCCTGACCCAATACCAAAATAAGAGCCATTTGCATAGAAAAACCTAAAAGCGTCCAAGCGCCATTCCCCCAACTAGAAATGACAGATGAAGCGTCCTGTCCTGTCAAGCAATAAACAAGAACAAACACGACAAACGATAAAAGAGCGACCAAGACAAAGGAGTCCGGCAAACATTTAGACGCCAAAAACACGCACGCTGAAGTCAAATGCCTTAATAAAAACATAAACACCCCCTTTTATAAGCTATAAGCACACTTCAAATTCAGCTTCTGTCTTTTCTCTCACTTGATCAAGGCTGACCCCTTCTTGCAATTCCACTAATTTCATGGCGTTATTGGAAAACTCAAACACCGCTAAATCCGTTATCAATTGATGCACCACGCCTTTTCCTGTTAAGGGCAATGAGCATTCCTTTTTCACTTTAGACTCCCCGTATTTGTTGCAATGCTCCATGATGACAATCACTTTTTTAGCGCCATGCACCAAATCCATAGCCCCTCCCATGCCCTTTATGAGCTTTTTAGGGATCATCCAATTAGCCAAATCCCCATTTTGTGAGACTTCCATCCCTCCTAAAATCGCTAGATCAATATGCCCCCCACGAATCATTGCAAACGAATCCGCGCTATTGAAAAACGAAGCGCCCGGCACCACGGTTATGGTTTCCTTTCCTGCATTAATAAGATCCGCATCAACGCCCCCTTCTAAAGGGTAAGCACCAATCCCTAATAGCCCGTTCTCGCTTTGGAAAACGATATTCATCCCGCTCACTTCATTAGCCACAAGCGTGGGCAAGCCTATCCCTAAATTCACATACATGCCCTCTTTTAATTCCTTTGCCGCTCTTTTAATGATAGTCTCTCTCATTTCGCGCTCCTTGTCGTGGTTTTTTCTATCCGTTTTTCAAATTTCTCGCCCTTATAGATGTGCTGCACATAGATTCCTGGCAAATGTATTTCATCTGGGTCTAATTCCCCGGCCAGGACAATTTCTTCCACTTCAGCAACGCATATTTTTGACGCCATCGCGCATAAGGGGTTGAAATTTCTAGCCGTTTTTCTAAATACCAAATTCCCAAGAGTGTCGCTTTTGTAGGCTTTGATAAGCCCATAATCGCCCGTTATGGCTCTTTCTAAAATATACTCTTTGCCGTTAAACTCCCTTAATTCCTTGCCTTGAGCGATTAAAGTCCCAACACCGGTTGGGGTGTAGTAAGCGGGTATCCCAGCCCCTCCAGCGCGCAAGTTTTCAGCCAGCGTGCCTTGCGGTGTCAAAACGACTTCAATTTCTCCGTTCAGCATTTGCGATTCAAAAATCTTATTCTCTCCCACATACGAAGCGATAATCTTTTTAATCTGCTTTTTTTCTAAAAGAATACCAAGCCCAAAGTCATCAACGCCGCAATTATTGCTCACGACAATCAAATCCTTGATGCCTTTCTTATAAATGTAATCAATGGCGTATTCGGGTATCCCACACAGCCCAAAACCGCCCACTAAAATAGTGTCCCCGTCTTTTAACCCACTCAACGCTTTGTCTAAATCGGTTATAACCTTATTCATCTCATTCTCCTTATTTTTGTTCCACTACCACTGATAGCCCTTGACCGCCACCCACGCACAATGACGCGCAACCCACACCATGCCCGCTTCTTTTCATTTCATGCAATAAAGTCACTAATATCCTAGCGCCGCTCGCGCCAATAGGGTGGCCAATGGCTATCGCGCCTCCATTCACATTCACGATATTGGGGTTTAATTCAAGCTCTTTTAACACGGCTAGGCTTTGCGCGGCAAAGGCTTCATTGAGTTCAAAAAGATTGATGTTATTGAGATTCATTTTGACATTTTTAAGATTGTTTTTAATCGCAATACTAGGGCATATACCCATAATATCCGGACTGCAACCACCCAAACCAAACCCCTTGATAGTCGCCATGGTTTTTAACCCCAATTTTTGCGCTTTTTTAGCACTGCATAAAATGATAATGCTCGCGCCATCATTGATCCCTGATGAATTCCCTGCCGTTACCGATCCGTCTTTTTTAAAAGCGGGTTTGAGCTTTGCAAGGGATTCTAGCGTCGTGTCTCTAGGGTATTCGTCTTCTTTAAAAACCACCACACCTTTTTTATTCGCTATTTCAATAGGCGTGATTTCTTCTTGGAATTTCCCTGCATTAATGGCGGCTCTCGCTTTGAGTTGCGATTGGAGCGCGAAATTATCTTGCTCTTCTCGGCTTATGTGGTATGCTTGAGCGACATTATCAGCGGTGATCCCCATGTGGTAATCATTGAAAGCATCCCACAATCCATCATGGATCATGGAGTCTATCATGTTCGCATTTCCCATTCTTTTCCCCTCTCGCATGTCAAACGACAAATAGGGCGCTGCGCTCATGTTTTCCACGCCACCGCACACCACCACTTCATCGCGCCCAAGCATGATGGCATCATGCGCTAATTGAATGGCTTTCATAGACGATCCACAAACCATATTGACGCTAAAAGCGTTTTTGTCATTAGGGATACCGGCGTCTAGTTGGATCTGTCTGGCGATATTTTGACCCAAACCAGCACCTAAAACATTGCCTAAAATGACAGAATCCACATCGCTAGGCTTAAGAGAGCTCGCATTCAAAGCGTCTTTAAGCACGCTAACACCCATTTCTCTAGCGCCCACGCTCTTTAGAGAGCCTAAAAAACTCCCTACAGCGCTTCGTTTTGCCGCCACTACAACCACTTCATTCATGTCTTTGCCTTTAAGTTGATTTACTCATCATAGTATCACTTTTAGATAATTGACGCCCTAACAGGTTGGATTTTGTTTTAGGTTTTGTTTTAGATTGAGGGCAATCCGTTTATTTTTTTCACAAAAATATTATTCTTATCGTTCAATAATTATTGCATAATAGCTTCAAGTGGGGATCTAAAAATCAAGCAGATATGCACTTTAGGCTCATGTTTCTCTAACGCTTTAAAAATTTCTTTCTAAGCAGTCTTTACCTAGTTTCAGGGTTTTAATAGGGTTTTAAGCAAACTCCCTAATCTCTTTCTCTAAAGCGTTAATAAAAACGCTTGAATAGGATTTTTCTTTAGGGAATTTGGCTAAAAAATCATTCAATAGCCCAAGGTATTGCTCCTTATTTAAAGCCCCTTTCAGCACTTCGTATTTTAAAAAAAGCCAGTAAGTGTTAAGCACATCGCTTTGGCAATAGCCATCAATAATGCCTTTTTTCTCCTTTTGGCTTAAATGGGGGTTGTAATAAATCGCATGCACTAAATCCCCGCTCACATCAAATTTACCAGGTATATTCGTCATAGAGCAAATGCCATTCAAATTCAACCCCCTAACGGATCCATAATGGCTCAAGCTATCCATTAAATCCAAATGAAACTGCTCGCTATAACGCGCGCGGTAATTTTCCCATTTGTTTTCTTGGTTGTAAAAAGCGTCTAAGGTTAAATTGTATTTAAGGGCTTTGAGCGTGAGTAAGGGTATATCAAAACCTCTGCCATTGAAGCTTATTAGGCGCGGTTGCTTTTCGTTAAAGTATTTGAAAAAGTCCTCTAAAAGCTCTTTTTCGCTTGTAAAATCCTCTTTATTTTCGTGTTTTTGACCAAAATTCCCCACTTTGATAAACTGCCCGTAATCATCGCCAATGACTGCTGCAATAGAGATGATTTCATGCAAATAAAGGGGCAAAAATTCGCTCCCGCTTTTTTCTTTTTGTTCTTTAAAACTTAATTCACAGATTTTTAGCGCATCATTTTCTTCTAATTGGAAATGCTCTTTACACAAGCTCACGCTAGGAATGGTTTCTATATCAAACACGCACAACATCACACGCTCCTTTCGCATTTTAACATTCTTGTCTCGCTTTTATTATATAACAATTAGTCTTATAGCGCTATAGTGCTGACTTTTAATCTAAAAACGATATAACTAAAAATTAAAAAACTTTAATGTGGAGCATTCAAACCCAATGAAAGAAATCACTATCGCCCTTGTGGGCCAGCCTAATGTAGGGAAATCGTCCCTCATCAACGCTTTGAGTAACGCCCATTTGAAAGTGGGGAATTTTGCCGGGGTTACCGTGGATAAAATGGAAGTGGGCTTGATCCATAAAGAGCATCAAATCACTATCATTGATTTACCGGGCACTTACGCGCTCAATGACTTCACCACTGAAGAAAAGGTTACTAAAGATTTTTTAGAAAAAGGGCAATACGATCTCATTCTTAATGTGGTGGATTCCACCAATTTAGAGCGTAATTTAGCCTTAAGCGCGCAGCTATTAGACACGAATAAAAAAATGCTACTCGCACTCAACATGTGGGATGAGGCGCAAAAAGAAGGCGTTAAAATTGATACAGAAAAGCTTTCTCAAGAATTAGGGGTTGTGTGCGTGCCTACAAGCGCAAGATCCAAAGAAGATCGCTTGAATACCGAGCTTTTATTAAATGAAATTGTCAGGCTTTATTCTCAAAACACTACAAACAATGAAAGCATAAAAGTCCCGTCTCAAAGCTTTAAGGAGTCTCTAAAATACAGCCAGAGCGCTCAAAGAATCGCTAAATTAGTAATCAGTGAAAACAAGCAAAATGCGAGCTTTGAACACACTTATAAGATCGATAAGATTTTAATGCACCCGCGTTATGGGATTTTCATTTTTTTAGGGTTTATGTTTGTCATTTTTTCCTTGAGCTTTTTAATAGGGGGAGGAGTGCAAAAAGCGCTTGAAACAGGGTTTAAATTTTTGAGCGATGGCATCAAAGAAAATGTGGCTAATGAAGATTTAGCGTCTTTGGTGGGCGATGGCATTATTGGGGGAGTGGGAGCGACGGTTTCATTCTTGCCTTTAATTGTGGTGTTGTATTTTGGGATTTCTTTACTAGAGACGACAGGCTATATGAGTAGGGTAGCGTTTTTACTAGATGGGATCTTGCATAAATTTGGCTTGCATGGGAAGAGTTTTATTCCTTTAATCACCGGTTTTGGCTGCTCAGTGCCAGCCTACATGGCGACAAGAACCTTACAAAATTATAACGAACGATTGATTACGCTTTTTGTGATCGGCTTTATGAGCTGCTCGGCAAGGCTGCCTATTTATGTGCTGTTTGTAGGCTCGTTTTTCCCTTCTTCAAGCGCGGGGTTTGTGCTGTTTTGCATTTATATTTTGGGGGCGGTTGTGGCGTTAGTGATGGCCAAATTGCTCAAATTAAGCGTGTTTAAAGGACAAACCGAATCTTTTATCATGGAAATGCCCAAATACCGCTTTCCCAGTTGGAGAATGGTCTATTTCAGTATCTACACCAAATCGCTTTCCTACCTAAAAAAAGCCGGGACTTATATTTTAGTGGGGGCGATTTCAATCTGGTTTATGTCTCAATACCCTAAAAGCGATGCGGCTATGAAGACTTACAAACAAGAAAGCTTGTTAGTGGATAAAAACACCACTCTTTCAAGCGAAGCCAAAGAAGAAAAATTAAAAGAATTAAAAGCAGAATTGGATAAAAAGAATTTAAAAAATAGCGTTGTAGGGAGAGGTGGGGCGTATTTAGAAAAAGTCTTTAGCCCTATGGATTTTGATTGGCGTTTGAGTGTGTCGCTTGTAACCGGGTTTATGGCTAAAGAGGTGGTGGTTTCTACTTTGGGCGTGTTGTTTTCTTTAGGGGATCAAAATGAAAAATCTGACGCTTTTAGAGAAATTTTAAGAAAAGAAGTCAGCGTGCCAAGCGGAATCGCTTTTATCGTGTTTGTGATGTTTTATATCCCTTGTTTTGCAGCGACCATTACTTTTGGTAGGGAAGCTGGGGGGATAAAGTTTGTAGCGTATTTATTCATCTTCACAACCGTTGTAGCGTATGCGTTTTCTTTGGTAGCTTTTTATGCGACTCAAATTTTGGTTTAAAGGCTAACCATAAAGGGTTTTTAAACCCTTTATTTGTTTAAAATTCCCCCCATTAGAAATATTAAAAAATTTTTATTTTTCTTTATGTCCTAATCTTTTCTATAAACATTCGCATTAATCGGTATTTTTGATAAAAAAGTCATTAATATTATCTTAAATAATAATTTTTTAAAAATTTAAGCTAGAACTAATAATGGTTATTATAAATTTCACCTTGTTGTAAAAAAGAGCATTTTTCATAAGAGGTGGTAAATGAAAAGAATTTTAGTCTCTTTGGCTGTTTTGAGTCATAGCGCGCATGCCATAAAAACTCATAATTTGGAAAGGGTAGAAGCTTCAGGGGTGGCTAACGATAAAGAAGCGCCTTTAAGCTGGAGAAGCAAGGAAGTTAGAAATTATATGGGTTCTCGCACGGTGATTTCTAACAAGCAGCTCACTAAAAGTGCGAATCAAAGCATTGAAGAAGCTTTGCAAAATGTGCCAGGCGTGCATATTTAGAAACTCTACAGGTATTGGAGCTGTGCCTAGCATTTCCATTAGGGGGTTTGGTGCTGGAGGCCCAGGGCATTCTAATACGGGAATGATTCTAGTCAATGGGATTCCTATTTATGTCGCGCCCTATGTTGAAATTGGCACGGTTATTTTTCCTGTAACCTTTCAATCTGTGGATAGAATCAGTGTAACTAAAGGTGGGGAGAGCGTGCGTTATGGTCCTAACGCTTTTGGCGGTGTGATCAACATTATCACCAAAGGCATTCCTACCAATTGGGAAAGTCAGGTGAGTGAGAGGACCACTTTTTGGGGCAAATCTGAAAATGGGGGCTTTTTCAATCAAAATTCTAAAAACATTGATAAAAGCTTAGTTAATAACATGCTTTTTAACACCTACTTAAGAACGGGGGGTATGATGAATAAGCATTTTGGAATCCAAACTCAAGTCAATTGGCTCAAAGGGCAAGGGTTTAGATACAACAGCCCTACCAACATTCAAAACTACTTGCTAGATTCGTTGTATCAAATCAATAATAGCAATAAGATCACTGCTTTTTTTCAATATTACAGCTATTTTTTAACAGACCCTGGGTCTTTAGGCATAGCTGCCTATAATGAAAATCGTTTTCAAAACAACCGCCCTAATAACGATAAAAGCGGGAGAGCGAAGCGATGGGGAGCTGTGTATCAAAACTTTTTTGGGGACACGGATAGAGTCGGTGGGGATTTCACTTTCAGTTACTATGGGCATGACATGTCAAGGGATTTTAAATTTGATTCTAACTATTTAAATGTCAATACCAATCCTAAATTAGGCCCTGTTTATACCAATCAAAATTATCCAGGATTTTTTATTTTTGATCATTTAAGGCGTTATGTGATGAACGCTTTTGAGCCTAATTTGAACTTAGTCGTCAATACCAATAAAGTTAAGCAAACTTTTAATGTGGGCATGCGTTTTATGACGATGGACATGTTCATTAGATCCGATCAAAGCACATGCGAAAAATCAAATATTATTGATGGGGTGTGCCATATGCCCCCATATGTTCTTTCTAAAAAGCCTAGTAACAATCAAGAAATGTTTAACAACTATACAGCGGTATGGTTGAGCGATAAAATAGAACTTTTTGATTCTAAATTGGTGATAACTCCAGGGCTTAGATACACTTTTTTGAACTACAACAACAAAGAGCCAGAAAAGAACGATTTTTCCGTATGGACCAGTAAAAAACAGCGTCAAAACGAATGGAGTCCCGCCCTTAACATTGGCTATAAACCTATGGAAAATTGGATATGGTATGCGAACTACCGCCGCAGTTTTATCCCCCCACAACACACAATGGTAGGCATTACTAGGACTAATTACAACCAAATTTTTAATGAAATTGAAGTGGGGCAGCGCTATAGTTATAAAAATCTATTGAGCTTTAATACCAATTATTTTGTGATTTTTGCCAATCGTTATTATGCGGGAGGCTATAGTCCACAGCCTGTGAATGCTAGGAGCCAAGGGGTGGAATTGGAATTGTATTACGCGCCGATTAGGGGTTTGCAATTCCATGTGGCTTACACTTACATTGATGCGCGCATCACTTCTAACGCTGATGATATTGCTTATTATTTTACAGGCATTGTCAATAAACCCTTTGACATTAAAGGGAAGCGTTTGCCTTATGTGAGCCCTAACCAATTCATATTTGACATGATGTATACTTACAAGCACACGACTTTTGGAATTAGTAGTTATTTTTATAGCCGCGCTTATAGTTCCATGCTCAATCAAGCCAAAAGCCAAACCGTGTGCTTGCCCTTAAACCCAGAATACACAGGGGGGTTAGAGTATGGTTGTAATTCAGTGGGGTTATTGCCCTTGTATTTTGTGTTGAACGTTCAAGTAAGCTCCGTTTTATGGCAAAGCGGTAGGCATAAAATCACAGGGAGTTTGCAAATCAATAACCTTTTCAACATGAAGTATTATTTTAGGGGGATTGGCACAAGCCCTACAGGGAGAGAGCCCGCACCAGGGAGATCCATTACAGCGTATTTGAATTATGAGTTTTAAATTGGTTTCAAGCTTTTATAGCTTGAATGTTTTTAATATTAAACCATTTTAAAACTCGCTACTAAATTTTCGGTCAATAGATTAAACCCATCTACCAGAATAAACACTAAAATTTTAAAAGGCAGAGAAATCATTACAGGCGGGAGCATCATCATGCCCATCGCCATTAAAATAGAGCTGATCACCATATCAATCACCAAAAAAGGCAAGTAGAGTAAAAAGCCGATTTGAAACGCTGTTTTCAACTCGCTTATCATAAATGCCGGGATTAAAACGCTCAAGCTCACATCATCAGGGGTTTTAGGGTTAGGCAAATTCCTAATCCTAAAAAAAAGCGCTAGATCCTTTTCTCGTGTGTTTTTAAGCATGAATTCCTTGAAAGGCAGAGCGCTTTTTTCAAACGCTTCGGTGTAAGAAATCTTTTTATCCATGTAAGGCTTAATCCCTGTATCATAGGCTTTTTTTAGGCTAGGTTCCATGATGAAAAAAGTCAGTATCAAAGAGAGCGAGACTAAAATTTGAGTGGGGGGGGTTTGTTGCGTGCCTAAAGCGGTCCTTAAAAAAGAAAACACCACGATCAAACGGGTGAAACTCGTCATCACTAAAATCAATGATGGGGCTAAAACTAAAAGCGTGAGCAAAGCGATGACATTAAGGGTGGTTACAAGCTGTTTAGGATCATTAGGAGCGTTTAAAGAGAGATTGACGCTAGGCAAAGCGCTATCAGCGCTCATTAAAGGGCATATTAAAGGGCAAATGAGAATGAAAAAAATGAAAAAACGCAAAATTCTAGCCTTAAATCTTTGATGAAACAAAGTCAAATTATAAGATAAGGCATGTTAAAATTCCCTAAAAAAAGGATTTTAATGCTTTCTGTAATCATACTAGCCGCTGGTAAAGGCACTCGCATGCGTTCTAGCCTGCCTAAAACTTTACACACCCTTTGCGGGGAGCCTATGTTATTTTACATTTTAGAAACGGCTTTTTCAATCAGTAATGATGTGCATCTTATCTTACACCACCAACAAGAACGCATTAAAGAAGCGGTGTCAAAGCGTTTTAAGGGCGTCATTTTTCACACTCAAATCGTGGAAAAATATTCAGGGACAGGTGGGGCTATCATGCAAGAAGATAAAACCCCTATCCCTACAAAACATGAGCGGGTTTTGATTTTGAATGCGGACATGCCCTTAATCACTAAAGACGCGCTTACCCCCTTGTTAAAAAGCAAGAATAACGCCATAGGCTTACTTAATTTAGCTGACCCCAAAGGTTATGGGCGCGTTGTTTTAGAAAACCATCAGGTTAAAAAGATTGTAGAAGAAAAGGACGCTAATGATGAAGAAAAAGAAATTAAAAGCGTGAATGCTGGCGTGTATGGGTTTGAAAGGGAGTTTTTAGAAAAATACTTGCCCAAGCTCCATGACCAAAACGCCCAAAAAGAATACTACCTCACGGATTTAATCGCTCTAGGAATCAATGAAAACGAAACAATTGACGCTCTATTCTTAGAAGAAGAGTGTTTTTTAGGGGTGAATAGCCAAACAGAAAGAGCGAAAGCTGAAGAAATCATGTTAGAAAGACTGCGGAAAAACGCCATGGACTTGGGGGTAGTGATGCAATTGCCTGGTAGCATTTATTTAGAAAAAGGCGTGAGTTTTAAGGGGGAGTGCGTTTTAGAGCAAGGGGTGCGTTTGATTGGGAATTGTTTGATAGAAAACGCGCGCATTAAGGCTTATAGCGTGATAGAAGAGAGCCAGATTGTTAATAGCAGTGTGGGGCCGTTTGCCCATGCGCGCCCTAAAAGCGTGATTTGTAATAGCCATGTGGGGAATTTTGTAGAGACTAAAAACGCCAAACTTCAAGGCGCTAAAGCAGGGCATTTGAGCTATTTAGGGGATTGTGAGATAGGGAAAAACACAAATGTGGGGGCTGGCGTGATCACTTGCAATTACGATGGTAAAAAGAAACACCAAACGATCATCGGTGAAAATGTCTTTATAGGGAGCGATAGCCAGCTAGTCGCCCCCATAAATATCGGCTCTAATGTCTTAATCGGCAGCGGCACCACCATCACTAAAGACATTCCTAGCGGTTCGTTGAGCCTTTCACGCGCCCCTCAAATTAACATTGAAAACGGGTATTTTAAGTTTTTTAAGAAACCTTAAAGAGCTTGAAAAGAATTGCTGTTTTAAAACCTTATTGAGCGTATTTTTAATGGATTAAAAAGTTCTCTTTTTATCCTTTTGGATTTGCTTCAATAGTGAAAAAACCCAAAAATTATTATAATTTATTTAATTTAATTCTGTAATTTGTGTATAAACAAAACACTCATTAAGCTTTTTGTGATATTTCGCTGATCTGTAACAATGCTTTTAATAGGGTTGTGGTATAAATATTCTTATCAAGGTGTGCCAAACATGCCTTGAATCTCCATTTTATGAAAGGATTTGTTATGAGTGGATTAAAAGCATTTAGTTGTGTAGTGGTTTTATGCGGTGCAATGACTAATGTGGCTATAGCTGGTCCTAAAATAGAGGCAAGGGGCCAGCTTGGCAGAGATATAGGAGAAGGTGTTGGAGCTGGAATGGGTGGTGCAATGGGTGGAATGATTGGGGCTCTTGGAGGTCCGTGGGGTACTGTGTTTGGTGCAGGCATTGGTGGTGGAATAGGGGCATATTCTGGGGCTGAAATAGGCGATAAAGTAGAAGATTTTATTCGTGGCGTTGATAGAGAGCCGCAAGCTCCAAGAGAACCCACCTATGATCGTCATTTTGTGTATGATAGGTAGTTTTAGGGGAGAAAGGAGAGAGTATGAATATCAAAGAGAATTTGAATGGCTCAAAAGAGCGTTTGAGCGATTTGGAATATCGATGGGCAATGGCTCTAGTCTATGGAGGATGTATCTCCATAACCACTAGGATTTTTTATGACATAAATGGTTCAGCTAGCGATCCGCTTTTTGACCCTAAATACAGCTATTATGTGTGGTTAGTGGGTCTAATAGCGGCTTTGTTGTCTAATCTCTTGTTTAATCCTAAAGGCAGGTCGGTAGGTTATTTCATTATTGAAACTTGGCAAGGATTCCCCAAGTTTTTTAAAGCCATTTTTAAGGCTAGGTTTTTTGGTGCGTTTTATGACGCTGTGTTAGGAGCAAGACTAAGGGATTTTTATGTGATGCTTTTAACGATACCCTTTATTATCGCTATGCATGAAATTTCGGCGTATTGTGGGCATCCTAGCAATCTCCTTGTAGAGGGTTTGGTCATTTTGGGGTTTCAAGGTTTTCTTAAGCTTTGCGCTAAATGGGGGTGGTGATTTAACCCAAATGTCATTAAATGGAGGGGGTATAAAAATATTAAAGAAACTTTAAAACTCATTCTTATTATTGAAAACGGGTATTTTAAGTTTTTTAAGAAGCCTTAATTTGCTTCAATAATGAAAAATCCTAAAATATTATAATCATTTACTTTAATCCTGTAATTTGTGAATAAACAAAACATTTATTGAGCTTCTTGTGATATTTTTCCGATCTATAACAATGCTTTTAATAGGGTTGTGGTATAAATATTCTTACCAAGGTGTGCCAAACATGCCTTGAATCTCAATTTTATGAAAGGATTTGTTATGAATGGATTAAGAACATTTAGTTGTGTAGTGGTTTTATGCGGTGCAATGGCTAATGTGGCTATAGCTAGTCCTAAAATAGAGGCAAGGGGTGAATTAGGCAAACTTATAGGGGGTGGTGTTGGGGGTTTTGTTGGTGATAAAATTGGAGGAGCAATTGGGGTTCCTGGAGGTCCAGTGGGTATTGGATTAGGGAGATTTCTTGGTAGCACAGCAGGAGGATATATTGGGTCTGAAGTAGGCGATAGGGTAGAAGATTATATCCGTGGCGTTGATAGAGAGCCACAAACCCCAAGAGAACCCACCTATGATCGTCATTTCGTGTATGATAGGTAGCTTTGGGCAAGAAAGGAGAGAGCATGAACATCAAAAAGCGTTTGAGCGACTGGGAATATCAATGGGCGGTGGCCATAGTCTATGCTGGATGTCTGTCTACATTTCCTTGGAGCCAAGGCGATATCCTTTTTAACCCTAAAGATAGCTATTACGCATGGCTAACGCTTTTAATAGCAACCCTATTGTCTAACCTTTTATTTGACCCACGAGGTAGGGATTGTTATAAATCTTTCCAAGTAAGATACCCTAGGTTTCTCAAAGCCATTTTTAAGGCTAGGTTTTTTGGCGCATTTTATAACGCTGTGTTAGGATCAAGGCTAAGGGATTTTTATTTGATGCTTTTGATAATGCCCTTTATTGTCGCTATGCATGAGATTTCGGCGTATTGTGGGCATCCTAGCAATCTCCTTGTAGAGGGTTTGGTCATTGTAGGGTTTCAAGGTTTTCTTAAATTTTGTGCTAAATTAGGGTGGTGATTTAACTCAAATAGCATTAAATGGGAGGGGGGTATAAAAAAATTAAAAAACTTTAAAACTCATTTTCATTAATAGAACAAATCCAACTTGAACTTTTCTTTTTCTTAAGTCTTAAGTTTTTTATTGATACAATTCCAAATTTAAAAAACAAACGATTTAATTCAAATTTAAGGAAAAATTTTGATTACGGTGGTTAAACGAAATGGGCGCATTGAGCCTTTGGACATTACCAAAATCCAAAAATACACTAAGGACGCTACGGACAATTTAGAGGGCGTGAGCCAAAGTGAGCTGGAAGTGGATGCGAGGTTGCAATTTAGAGACAAGATCACTACTGAAGAAATCCAACAAACTTTGATTAAAACCGCTGTGGATAAAATAGATATTGACACGCCTAATTGGAGTTTTGTCGCCTCAAGGCTTTTTTTGTATGATTTATACCATAAAGTGAGTGGTTTTACAGGGTATAGGCATTTGAAAGAGTATTTTGAAAACGCTGAAGAAAAGGGCCGCATCCTTAAGGGCTTTAAGGAAAAATTTGATTTAGAGTTTTTAAATAACCAGATCAAGCCTGAAAGGGATTTCCAATTCAATTATTTAGGGATTAAAACCTTGTATGATCGCTATTTGTTAAAAGACGCTAACAATCACCCTATTGAACTGCCCCAACACATGTTTATGAGCATTGCGATGTTTTTAGCACAAAACGAACAAGAACCCAATAAAATCGCTTTAGAATTTTATGAAGTTTTAAGCAAGTTTGAAGCGATGTGTGCGACCCCCACTCTGGCGAACGCGCGCACCACCAAGCACCAACTCAGCTCATGCTATATTGGCAGCACGCCGGATAATATTGAGGGGATTTTTGACAGCTATAAGGAAATGGCATTGTTGTCCAAATACGGCGGGGGGATTGGCTGGGATTTTTCTTTGGTGCGTTCTATCGGGAGTTATATTGATGGGCATAAGAATGCGAGCGCTGGCACGATCCCTTTTTTAAAAATCGCTAACGATGTGGCGATTGCGGTGGATCAATTAGGCACACGAAAGGGCGCGATTGCGGTGTATTTGGAAATTTGGCACATTGATGTGATGGAGTTCATTGATTTAAGGAAAAATAGCGGCGATGAAAGGCGAAGAGCGCATGATTTATTCCCGGCTCTTTGGGTGTGCGATTTGTTCATGAAAAGGGTTTTAGAAGACGCGATGTGGACTTTGTTTGACCCTTATGAGTGTAAGGATTTGACTGAGCTTTATGGGCAGGATTTTGAAAAACGCTATTTAGAGTATGAAAAAGATCCCAAAATCATTAAAGAATACATCAACGCTAAAGATTTATGGAAAAAAATCTTAATGAATTATTTTGAAGCCGGCTTGCCTTTCTTAGCCTTTAAAGATAACGCCAATCGGTGCAACCCAAACGCTCATGCAGGAATCATTCGATCGTCTAATTTATGCACAGAGATTTTTCAAAACACCGCACCCAACCACTATTACATGCAAATAGAATACGCCGATGGCGCGATAGAGTTTTTTGAAGAAAAAGAGTTGGTAACGACAGATAGTAACATCACTAAATGCGCTAACAAGCTCACTAGCACGGATATTCTTAAGGGCAAGCAAATCTATATCGCTACTAAAGTCGCTAAAGACGGGCAAACGGCGGTGTGCAATCTGGCGAGCATTAATTTAAGCAAAATCAACACTGAAGAAGACATTAAAAGGGTCGTGCCGATCATGGTCAGGCTTTTAGACAATGTGATTGATTTGAATTTCTACCCTAACCGCAAAGTCAAAGCCACTAATTTACAAAATAGGGCCATAGGGTTAGGGGTTATGGGTGAAGCGCAAATGCTCGCAGAACACCAAATCGCTTGGGGGTCTAAAGAGCATTTAGAAAAAATTGACGCTTTAATGGAGCAAATCAGCTACCATGCGATTGACACGAGCGCGAATTTAGCGAAAGAAAAAGGGGTTTATAAGGATTTTGAAAATTCAGAATGGAGTAAGGGGATTTTCCCTATTGATAAAGCCAACAATGAAGCCTTAAAGCTCACCGAAAAAGGGCTTTTCAATCACGCTTGCGATTGGCAAGGTTTGAGGGAAAAAGTCAAAACTAATGGCATGCGTAATGGCTATTTAATGGCGATCGCTCCCACAAGCTCCATTTCTATTTTAGTAGGCACAACCCAAACGATTGAACCTATTTATAAGAAAAAATGGTTTGAAGAAAATTTGAGCGGGCTAATTCCAGTGGTAGTGCCTAATTTGAATGTAGAAACCTGGAATTTTTACACATCAGCCTATGATATTGACGCTAAAGATTTGATTAAAGCAGCGGCCGTGCGCCAAAAGTGGATCGATCAAGGCCAAAGCATTAATGTGTTTTTACGCATAGAAAACGCCAGCGGTAAAACCTTGCATGACATCTACACGCTCGCTTGGAAATTAGGGTTAAAATCCACTTATTATTTGCGTAGCGAAAGCCCTAGCATAGATGAAAAAAGCGTGCTGGATCGATCGGTGGAGTGTTTTAATTGCCAATAATATAAGCTTAAATAAGCTAATCTTTGCTAAAATGAGATTTAAAATTATTTAAGGAAGATGAATGCTTTTTGCGATGATTGGTTCAGGGGGGTTTATCGCTCCCAAGCACTTGCAAGCGATTAGAGATACGGGGCATTTTTTGGATTGCTCTTTTGATATTCATGATAGCGTGGGGGTTTTAGATGAGTATTTCCCGCAATCAGAGTTTTTTACCAATATTGAAGATTTTGAAAAGCATTTAGAGCAGTCTAAGGCTATGGGTAAAGAAATCAACTATTTGAGCGTTTGCACGCCCACGCACACGCATTTTGATCACATCCGTTTTGGGTTAAGAAACGGCATGCATGTGATTTGTGAAAAACCCTTAGTTTTAGACCCTAGCGAAATACAGGAATTAAAGGATCTAGAGGTGAAACACCAAAAAAGGGTGTTTAGTCTTTTACCCTTGCGCTTGCATTGCGACACTCTGGCTTTAAAAGAAAAAATTAAGAGCGAATTGGACAAAAACCCTAGCAAGGTGTTTGACATCACGCTCACTTATATCAGCGTTCAAGGGAAATGGTATTTTTCTTCATGGCGAGCCGATGTGAATAGGAGTGGGGGGCTAGCCACTCAAATGGGAGTGAATATCTTTGATGCTTTATTGTATTTGTTTGGAGGCGTTAAAGATAAGGTTATCAATAGAGAAGAGCCTGATTGCGTAGGGGGGATACTCTTTTTAGAGCATGCTAAGATCAGATGGTTTTTTTCCATCAATCCAGAACACATGGGAGTGGCTAAAGAAAAAGTTTATCATAAAATGATCCTAGAGGGCGAAGAAGTCAATCTCACGCAGAGCTTTGATAACCTGTATATAGAAAGCTACAAACAGATTTTAGCTCAAGGGGGGTTTGGCTTGGATGAAGCTATGGCGTCTGTCAAACTAGCTTATGAATTAAGAAACCTTTCAGTCAGCGAACCCAATGAAGATTCGCATGCTTTGTGTTGCAAAAATAAAACAGACCAATAAAAGCATCACTTTTAAAGGCGTTGTTTAGGGGGTTTGGTATTAGCGTTTGATTAGAATAGGGTTATTTTTAATTTTCTTTTAAGAGGGGTTTTACTTTTTTAAGGGTTTTTATGGATATTTATGCGTTATACATAGCGATAGGGCTTTTTACTGGCATTCTATCAGGGATTTTTGGCATTGGTGGGGGGTTGATCATTGTCCCTATCATGCTCGCAACCGGGCATTCTTTTGAAGAATCCATCGGTATTTCCATTTTGCAAATGGCGCTTTCATCGTTCGTGGGATCTGTTTTGAATTTCAAAAAAAAATCGCTTGATTTTTCTTTAGGCTTGTTGATAGGGACAGGGGGGCTGATAGGGGCGAGTTTTAGCGGATTTGTTTTAAAAATCGTTTCCAGTAAAATTTTAATGGTTATTTTCGCGCTTTTAGTCGTGTATTCTATGATCCAATTTGTTTTGAAACCCAAAAAAAAAGATTTTATAGCGGATAATAAACGCTACCATTTGCAAGGTTTAAAATTATTCTTAATTGGCGCGCTCACAGGGTTTTTTGCCATCACTTTGGGGATTGGCGGGGGGATGCTCATGGTGCCTTTGATGCATTATTTTTTAGGGTATGATTCTAAAAAATGCGTGGCTCTAGGGTTATTTTTCATCTTGTTTTCTTCCATTTCAGGAGCTTTTTCTTTAATGTATCACCACATCATCAATAGAGAAGTGCTTTTAGCAGGGGCGATTGTGGGCTTAGGCTCAGTTATGGGCGTGAGCATTGGGATTAAATGGATCATGGGGCTTTTGAATGAAAAAATGCATAAAGCTTTGATTTTGGGGGTGTATGGTTTGTCGTTATTGATTATTTTATACAAACTCTTTTTTTAATTGATGGTTTTATACCACTATTATTTTAAGACCCCTAAGAGCTTCCCTTTAGAATATTTGCATTTGTGCGCTAATGAGAGCCATTTATTGAGATTGGATTTTGATGCGGCCAATTTTTCTCATAATACCCCTATGAATACCCCATTAAAACTCAGCGTTCAAGCCTTGGAGCGTTATTTCTTGGGACAACTTTTTGAATTTAATATGCCTTTAGATTTGATAGGAACTCCCTTTCAAAAACAAGTTTGGTCTGCGTTAATGACTATCCCTTATGGCAAGACAAAAAGTTATGATGAAATCGCAAAGCTCATTAATAACCCTAAATCTTGCAGAGCTGTTGGCAACGCTAATTATAATAACCCTATTTCTTTGATCGTGCCTTGTCATAGAGTGGTGCGTAAAAATGGCGCTTTAGGGGGGTATAATGGGGGCATAGAAGTCAAAAAGTGGCTGTTAGAATTTGAAAGCAAAATTTTAAATGAGCAAGCTAAAAACTCTTTAATTTCTTGAAAATGGGTTTTAGTTATTTTGTAGTAAAAATCATTTTTTAAGGGAGTATGGGGTGTTTTTAATTTTCTTCCCAAATGCTCGCCGCTTCTTCTAAACGCTGCTTGTCAAAATGCGTGTAAATCCTGCTCGTATTCAAGCTCGCATGCCCTAGAGCTTCTTGAACTAAAATCAAATCATGGCGTTTTTGATAAAGCAAGGTCGCAAAAGAATGCCTTAACATGTGCGCCCCATTTTTCTCCCGCCTGAGTCCTGCAAAATTGATGATGCGCTCCACTTGCTTATACAAATAAGCTTGCGTTAAAGCGCTGCCTTTTTGGTTGCAAAACAATAAATCGTTTTTAACAGGATACAATTCCCTTTCTGTGAGCCATTCTTTCAAAAGGCTCTCAATATGGAAAGCTTTGAGCATCACCGCTCTGTATTTATCGCCCTTACCTTTAATCAAAATCGTATAACAGCCATTTTCTAAAGTGAAATCCTTTATTTTAAGCTGCAAGGCTTCATTGGAACGCATGCCTGTAAAAACGATGATTTTAATGAGCAGGCGGTTTCGTGCGCGCACTTTAGCGGACATTTCTATTTTATCAATGCTCTCTAAAAATTTTTCTAATTCTTCATTGTTTAAATGAGTAGGGAGCTTGTTGCCTGCACTTTGATTCACTCCGCTGATGTTTTTAAGCGTGATATTATAGATATAAGATTTTTCATTTCCATCTTGATTTTGCTTGTCTATATAGCTAAAAAGCCCTAGCAGGGCGATCCGGTAATTTTTCTTAGTGGCTAAACTCAAACCTCCGGTATAAATACTCAAAAATTCAGCCAACATGACTTCGTCTATATTTTTGAGCGATTTTAAAGAAAGCTTTTGAGCATATTCGTAAAATTTGAGTAGGGGCAGCGCATAGGTATTGATACCTAGTAATCCAACATTACGGGCTTTTTTGCAAACTTTTTCTAATTGGCTTGAGCTGATGAACGCTTGATTGAATTCGTTCAAACATTCAAAAACCTTATTTTGATCTTTCACTTGGGAATTAGACAGGCTTGTGCATTTGTAACGCAAAAAGCGCCCAATCCATAGCAAAAGATTTTCTATAGGGTCTTTTAATTCTTCTAGGGGGTGCTTCATTTAGGGTTTTTAAACTAATCTAAATCGTCATCATGTGGCGTATCACTGGGTGCTTTTTGCGTTATAAGCGCGTTCGCAATAAGTTTATTGCTAAATAAAACATCCAACACCTCTTTTAATTTATTTGCAAAAACAAAAATAACCCTTAAAGGTTAATTTTAGCACCAAAACTAAAACCATTCCCAAAGTTTAATCCCTTCAATAATATAAGATCCATTCTTGATAGACTGTATCAATATATTTCTAAAAATGTCTATATACCATTGATTAACACATATTTCTTTCATGTCAGGTAACTTAATATTTTCTAATGCCTTTCTAGGCACTTCAATAGTTAATCTTGATTTTCCGCTTAAGAAGTTATCGCTAACATTAAAGATAAAATGGAATGTATTATCACGGAAATGATATTCAATCTTGTCAATTATGGCGGAAGTAAGATTTATCCCATTTACATTCTCTGCTTGATTGATAGTCTCTGCTTGATTTACATTCTCTGCTTGATTGATAGCACTTACAATAATATTTGATAGATTTATTTGATCTTGTGATAGTAACTTTTTTAAATCCTTTAAATTCTCATCATCCATGAAACAATAGTTAGTGCTCAATAAAGCATCACTAATAATTTTTTTACCAACTATCTTACCACTTTTTAAATCATCAGCAATTTCATTGATTTTAATGTTTTGTTCAGAGCTTTGCCTATAGTGGTTGTCAATTGTTTTTATTCTATGCTTCTCTATCTCCACCGTTGTTTCCCAAGGTGCCAAACCTGGAGTAACTACCAAATTAATTGGCGGATAGTTTGTTGGATTATTAAGAGACTCAATAGCTTTTCCATGCAAAAAAGACCCTAATTTTAAAAGAGATTGAATAAAAGTCTTAGGGTTTGAAAGTTCAACACTTATAGAGTCCAATTCTTTCCCAAAATCATGACTTTTTGCACTTAGGAATTTTATCTCTTTTGTGTCGGTGTTTTGTGTGTCTTGCTTGTTTTCGCAATAACAAATCGCTGTTGGATTACAATGTATTTTGGCTAACACCAACAAGTAGTTTTTTAAATTAAATGTTGCACTCGGCCCGTTTTTATATACAAAAAACAAACTTTCGCTAGGTCCAATAAAAGTTTCAACAAACCCTATAAAATGACACTTATATTCTAAAAATTGTTTTAGTTGGGGTGAGTTGTTGTTGTTGGGGTTGTTAGGAGAATAGTCGTAAAAAAAGACTTCCCTAATAACCCCAAAAGGCGAGCCAATATCGTGTTTGATTTTGTTAAAAAGTATTTGCCATTCGCTTATTGCCATTTGTTATTCCTTAAAATCTATTTTAGTTATGAAAACTGCACTTTTCAAACTTTTAACTCTAACCATTATACCACGCCATGCCACTAACTACAATATAAAATTCCAAACAAGATTAAAATCCCCCCTTTAAATAAAAATTCTTTTTATCCCTTTGATTTGACAAAGCGAGCGATGCGTTCAATCCCATTTTCAATCTGCTCTTCTGAGCATGCAAAAGACAAACGGACATAGCCTTCCAATCCAAAAGCCTTTCCAGGCACTAACGCCACGCCTTCTTTTTCTAATAGCTCATGGCAAAATCGCATCGAATCCCCCCCACAAAGGCTACCGATATGGATAAACAAATAAAACGCCCCATCAGGTTTTAAAGCGTTCAGCCCTTCAATCGCATTGATTTTTTCGTGGGCTAAATGACAGCGCTTTTCAAAAGCCTGACGCATCGTTTCAATTTCCTTATCCACTAACCCTTCAAGCGCCACAATAGAAGCCATTTGCGTGATAGAATTGATATTGGAAGTGCATTGGCTTTGCAAGTTATTCATCAATTTGACTAATTTTTTATCCTTGCTCGCCGCATAGCCCATACGCCAGCCTGTCATCGCTACTGACTTGCTCAAGCCATTAATGGTAATGGTGCGTTTTTTCATCTCTTCACTCACCGCCGCGCAAGAAACAAACTCCCCCTTATAAACAAGCTTTTCATAAATTTCATCGCTAAGCACCCAAATTGGAGTGTCTTTTAAAACTTCGCCTAAAGCCTCTAATTCCGCCTTACTATAAAGCATGCCGGTAGGGTTTGATGGAGTGGTGAGAATGAGCATTTTCGTTTTGGGGCTTAAGGCGTCTTTAAGCTGCTTAGGGGTGATTTTAAAATGGCTTTTTTCATCAGTTTGAATGAATTGACTCACCCCTCCGCTGTATTTCACAAGCTCAGGGTAAGTTACCCAAAAAGGTACAGGGATAATCACCTCATCGCCCTCCCCTATTAAGGTCTGAATCGCGTTGAACAGGCTTTGCTTAGCGCCATTGCTCACTAAAATTTCACTCGGTTCATAATCCAAGTTGTTTTCTTTTTTCAATTTAAAAGCGATCGCTTTGAGTAATTCAGGGATACCAGCCACTGGAGTGTATTTGGTGAAGCCGTCATTTAGGGCTTTTATAGCCGCATCTTTAATCGCTTGTGGGGTGTCAAAATCAGGCTCGCCCGCTGAAAAACTTAAAATATCTTTTCCTTGCGATTTCAATTCTTTAGCGAGCGTGCTGATAGCGATCGTTGTGGATTCTGAAAGGGATTGGATTTTAGAGGAATATAACATGCTTAATCCTTGTTAAATTTTTGAACTATCATAACATGATCAAAAAGATTTTAATTCTAATTTTCAAAAAACTTTCAAAAATGTTTCAAAAGAAAGCGGTGGTTTATGCAAGAAAACTCTAATTGAAAATCCAATTAGAGAAAAACAAGCGTTTTAAATCAGAAATTGTAACGATACCCTACATAAAGGCTGTATTGACGGCGGTAAGTGAAGCTCAAATTCCCATGGTTAAAATAATAAACATTGATAGTAGGAATCTTCACGCCAAAGTCAAATTCTTGATGCCGGCCAATATGGGTGCGGATCCCTAAATTAAAAAGGAACTGGAAAATCGCCGGATCAAGGCTATAGGAAGTGTGCTTATAAGGGCTTTTAGTTTCCAAAAAGGCCCCTGTCGTATTACCCCAAGAGTTGCCCGCGATTTGAGCCCCAAAAAAGAAACCAAAACTCGCATCTTCTTTATTGATGACATTGTATAAAGTGTCAATACCCACACCATAAGTGAACATGTCAGACAGATTGCCCATTGTCCCTACTTTGGTCGCGCATGGTTGGTGAAGCTCACACACCCCACCATTATCTGATGTCAAAGCGTTCGCTCCAAACACGGCATGCCCATAATCCATAAAGCCGTAATAACGGGCACCAAACCATCTCTTCTCCCCGAAAAACTGCTTATAACCCACAGTAAGCCCTAATCCTTGCATAACGGCTAGATAGTCGGTTTTACCCACAGGGAACTTAGGGTAGTTAAATTCACTGCTTTTGGGGGGGTTTTTAACGCTTTGCGAAGCCTGACCGACTTGATAGCTAATCCCCAGATACCAAGCGTTTTTCTCACCTTTCACTGCTTTATACTCTTTTGGTTTTTCCAATTGCTTTTGCACTTCTGTGCTACCTTCTGCTGCCAAAAGACTATGACCTAACACTACCGATAAACAGAGCGTTTTAAACACTACAAACTTTTTCATACAACATTTTTCCTTCTAAAAGTCTACATTTCGTATAATAATAACATAATAATCTATAAAAAACCTAAATTCTTAAGAAAAACACCCCTAAAACTTAAAATTTTAAATTTTCTAGGGGGTTTTAGCGGTTTTGGCTCTGCGATTTTTCTGTTTTTGGGGGGATTTTGGGATAAGGGGCATAAAAAGCGTTTGTTTTTGCACCCTCTTATACCCTTTTTATTCTTTTTGTTGTTGGCTATTCACTCAAACCTCTTTTCGCTGATCTTTTCAATCAAATCCACGCTTTTTACCGAAAGGGTGATGACCCTACAAAGGAGTTCAAAAACATATTTGCCGCCGGCGTAATCGTTCGGGTTGTTTTCAATCAAGCTTTCTTTATCGGTAGTGATTGAATAGCGTTCGATCACCCAGTCAATCGCGCTTTTGCCATTCACCACATAGTCAAAGGCTTTTTTGGGGATATTAGTGATGGTGATATGGTGGTTATAAATGATGCGATCCCCTTTTTTATCCTTTTTCATTTGAACCACATCATAATAACCCTCCACTTCGGCGTTCTCTAGTAGGTTATGTTTAACGCTTGTGTGCATTTCCCCGCTCTCATAGTTCAGGTGCAATTCGGCTAATTCTTTGCCAAGCATAGAGAGTTCTTTAAAGTCTTCGCTCAAAGCGATTCGCGGCGCTTCTTTGGCGAGGGAGTTTTTGTATTTTTCCAAATAGCCTTTATGGTGGAAAATCGCATAAATGTAATAAAAAATCTCTTCTTCAGTAATAGCATTATCTTTATAATGCCTCCTGAAGAGGTTGAGCGCATAGCCGCTGATAGCGTTATAGCGATTCCCCAGATCATCGTAATAATACAAGGGATAAGCTTGATTGTTTGCCATTGTTTGGGCGTCAGTAATCTCGTTTGCAATCAAGCAAGAAAAATTTCTTGAAGCCATTGAACTTGTATTGATCACCACATTACGCGCGCCTTTATCCGGGAAAATTTTGGGCAATTGACATTGTTCTTCATTTAAATTTTTATCCCAATAAAGCCATTGTTTGTTAAAAGGGCGATACAAGGACAACCTCATGCGCTCCATGCCGCTTTCTGGCAGGTTTTCATTTTTAATGAGTTTGTTTTTCAAACTATCAGTCCATGCGATTTTCGTTTGATCGGTGGTGATTTCTTGATCGTTTAGGTGCTTGTAGCGATCGGCTGGTTTGATACCTTTATCTTTAGCCGTGCGTTGTTTGAAAGCTTCCCTAAAAACCTCATTGAAGCGCTTCAAATCAGCGTTATAAGTTTCAATGCATCTTTGCACCGATTGCATTAAAGCGTTTGGCGAAAAGTTATACACCCAAGGATCACGCCCGCTCACCACACCGCCAGAATTGATGTCAAAAATGCTGTCGTTTTGGAGTTTTTTGTCTCTTTTTAAAGGGATGAGTTTTTCAAAATCGTCATTCCTTTGGTTGATCCAATCGCCTTTATCATTCGGGGTGATTTCCTTAAAAGGCACAGATTCCAAATTTTCAAAACCCGCGAGCAAGTGGAGTTTGGCTTCTCTTTTCAAGTAATCTCCCACTTCGTAGTAAAAAATCGTATTATTGGGAACGTCCTTATCTTTCACAAAAAAGATAATCGCTACCGTCGCCCTCGATCCGCTATCAAAGATTTTCCCTCCCTCTTTTCTTGACACTTCCCCTGAAGTGTGCTGATTCCCCCTCAAATTCAGCACGTAAAGACGCGAAAATTCTTGTGCCACGCATTTTCTGAACCCGTCCGCGCTTTTAGAGTCAATGAAGCTCCCGTTCACCACAAAGCCTACCACCCCTTTATCTTTAAGAAGATCGCTCGCCATGCGTATTGACTGAATGAGCGTGTCTCGTGTGGTTGCCCCCACTTTTGCGGTGGAATTTTTGCCATAAGCTTCATAAACCCATTTTTCAAGCTTAGGGTGTTTGAGGTTCTGGTTGTTATCGTTTTCGCTTTTAGCGCCACTTGAATAAGGCGGGTTGCCGATGATGACTCTAATGTTTTGCTTTTCCATAGTGGTTTTGATTTCTTGGTTTTCTTTCAAATCTTCAAAGCCAGGGATTACCCCCTTATCGCTTTTCTCTTCTAAATAATCCAAGCTGTCCGTGAGCGCGATGTTTTTGAAATTTTTTAACGAGCTGTCCCTATTTTGCGCGGCTTGGGTGATATTGATTAAAGCGATATAATAAGATAAAAGCACGATGTCAAAAGCGAACAAATTTTTTTGAAATTTCTCTTTTAAGGCTTCATCGCTAATGAGCGCGTTTTCTTTAGAAAGCAACCGGGCGATAAAACTCCCGGTGCCGGTGAAGGGGTCAAAAATCGTGATATTTTTATCGTTAAAATCCGTGTTGAAATGCTTTTTCAAAATGCCGTTAGTGGCCCTTAAGATGAAATCCACCACCTCTATAGGCGTATAAACGATCCCTAGTTTTTCGCTCTGCTTTCTAAAGGCTTCTTTAAAGAAAGTGTTGTAGAGATTTTTAATGAGTTCTTGCTGGCTTTTTTGGCTTTTGGCGTGTGTTGCTTCTGTTTTCACGCTTTCATAGAGGTTTTTAAGATCTTTAGTTTCTCCCTCTAATCCTAAATCGGAGAGTTTTAAAACCATTTTATCCAAGGCTTTTGCGATAGGGTTTTGAATATTGTCCCCAAAAATCGCATCAAAAATGGGCTTAGTGATGATGTGAGAAGTGATCATATCCAAGGCTTCCTCTTCTTTGATGCTTTGATGGATATTGCCTCTTAACGAAGTTAAAAAGTTTTCAAAAATTTCAGGGTTTTTGCCAAAAATCATTTTTAGGCGGTTGTTCAAGGTTTTTGCGATGTTGCCCGTTTTTTTGGCGAAATTTTCCCAATAATTCCTGTCCCCTAATTTAGTGGGCATGACGTTATACACAGCGTCCGCTAGATCTTGCAATAAGATAGCGTCAAAAAGGGTTTTTTCATCGTTTTGCTTTTTGCCATCATCGCTCCCGAAGATTTTGATTTTTTCTTTAAAAGTGGCTTCATCAACCAAGCTTGAATCATGGCTTCTTAAGGCTTTTAGCACTTTCCAAATGTTTTGGAAATTGGTGTTTTTGACGGCTTCATCCAGGTTTTTAATTTCACTCTCTTCTAAAGCGATAGGCAAAATGATATAGCCTCTTTTCTTGTTTTTAGCTTTTCGCATCACCCTACCCACCGCTTGGATAATATCCACCATCGCGCTTTTGCCATCAAAAAAGATAACGCTATCAAGCGCTGGGACATCCACCCCTTCGCTCAAACACCTGGCGTTGCTTAAAACCTTGCAAGTGTTGGGTTGGAATTGGTTCAAGTTTTCTAATTTTTCAAGCCTCTCCTTACAATTCATGGTGCCATCAACATGATCGATTGTGATTTGTAGGTTTTTAAAACTCTTTTTCTTCAGCTCTTCATCATAGCATTCCATAATCGTTTCAAAGGAGTCTTTAATGTTCTTGCTCGTGTTAATGCTTTTACAAAAGTTTATGGCTCTTTGAGAAGGAGCGGTGTCGTATTGGTTTTGCAAGTTGTGATCTTCTTTGTTTTCATTGTTTAAAGCGATTAAATCCTGTTTGGCTAACCCTTTATGCGTGCCAACGATCTTACACACAAATTCGTTATTAATAAGCTTTTTATCTAATTTAGTGCCTTCGGCTTTGAGCTGGCTGATCTTCTTATTCACGCTGTTAGTAACGCCGCTTAAATTTTCTGAACGCACCGCTAAAATGATGACTTTGTAATCGGTTAAGAGATCTAAAGCGATCGCTCTTTCAAAATTGAGCGTATAGATTTCTTCGCCAAAAGTCTGCACATCGTCCATTGAATAGATAACATTATCGCTCTCTTTGGCTTTAGCTTTGGAACTTTCGCTATAAATTTTAGGCGTAGCGGTCATGTAAAGGCGTTTTTTAGCTTTGATATTTTCATCGCTGTGGCAAAGCGTGAAAGCGTTTTTATCGTCCCTTTCATTACTAGAATACATAGCCCCTACCGTTCTGTGGGCTTCATCGCAAATAATGAGATCGATTTCTTTTAAACCCGCTTCTTGCGCTTCTTTAATACGCAACGCGCTTTGATAAGTTGAAAAGATAATGAAGCGCTTGTTTTCTTTTTGCGCTTTTTCATAAGTGCTTAAAATGTCTTCCAGGCGAGTGGAGGGCTTTAAAGGGAGCTCAGAAAATTTAATATCGTCATTGTCTTCGTTCTTGCTTTGCCCGGTTTTATTATCGCTGCACACGATAGAAGCGTAAAAAGGCTCGCTTTTTTCTTGCGCGTATTCTCTAAAGGTTTGAGAAAGCAAGGCGATGCTTGGCGCTAGAAAAAGCGTGATCTTGGGATCTAAAGCTTCCATGATTTTTAAAGAAGTGTAGGTTTTGCCGGTCCCGCATGCCATAATGAGCTTGCCTCTAGCGTTTTTAGGGTCAGAAAAATACTTTTTAGTTTCTTCAATCGCTTCTGTTTGGTGAGAGCGCGGCCTTTTCTTATCGCATAAGGGGATTTCGTCTTCGGTTTTTGTGGGATCAAACTTTTCCCAATCAATGCGAGAATAGATAAAATCCTCTTCAGTGATTTCATCAATGTCAATCCCCATTCCTGTGCTTCTGATTTGTTCAATTGCTTTAAGAGCTTCAGAGGTTAAATTAGAAGTGGAGATGATGATCCCTTTTTTAAACTTGACCTCCCCCACCCCGCTTTGCAATTGGGTTAAAAAAGGTGAAATGTCGTTATACGAGATGCTGTTTTGATGGAATTTGCATTGCACGGCGATGCATTCTTTGTTTGAGGTCGTAATGACTATATCAATCCCCTTATCGCGCTCCTTCCCCCTTAATTCCCAATCATACCAAAGATCAATAGACTCGTATTCATTAGCGCTGTCATGCTCTAATAAAAATTGCTTAGAAATTTTTTCAAACAAGCTCCCTTTATGGCGAAGGTTAGGTATGGCATGCAGTTTTTCTTTGATGAGTTCGTAGGCGCTGATTTCTTGCATTTTTCATTCCTTATAATAGTGTTATAAAGTTTTACATTATATAAAAAGATGTTGAAAGATGGGGTTAAAAAGGCTTTTTATTCAGCGCTTTTTAAAGCTTTAGCGATGAGTTCTAAAGGGTGCAAAAATTGTGGGGTGTTAGGGTCATCTAAAGACTTTAAGGCGTTGTTAAGCTGCATGTGGCATGCCCCACATTCTGCACTCAAAATTCTAGCTTTGGTGCCCATGATTTCTTTAGCCCTAAGAAGCCCCACTTTTAAAGAAAATCCCGCCTTCTCGGTTTGCATGGTAATCCCCCCAAAACCGCAACAATTGTCCGGCATTTCTTTAATTTCATAATGCGCATTGAGCAAGTTTCGCACTTCTTTGTGAGCGTTTAGGGTTTTTTTAGCATGGCAAGGGTTATGATAGGTGATAACCTCTTTTTTTTCTTTAGGGATTTTTTCTAAAAGACTTTTTAAAGGGGTGTGTTTCTCTAAAAACACGCTCGCCAGATAGATTTTTGACGTGATCTTTTCCAAGCGCTTCACATACAAATCCTTATCTTTTTGGTCTAAAAACACCTTATAGTAATCGTTGATGAGCATGCTAGCGCATGTGGCTTCAGGCACAACGATCGCATCCACTCCATCTAAATAGCTTTCAAAACATTCTATGTTTTTTTTCACTAAAAAAAGCGTGGTGTCTTTATCGCCGGTGAAATACGCAGGCGCTGAGCAGCATTCTTGCTTAGGGATGATCGCTTGAATGTTGAGCTTTTCTAAAATATACAACAAGCTTTCCCCCACTTGCTGGTAATGGTAATTGCTCAAGCATCCTATAAAAATGGCCACTTTTTGAATGGGGTTTTCTAAAGGCTTCATTTCTGCATGTTTTTGTAAAAAGCTTTTTTGATTTAAGGGAGGCAGAGCGCTTTTTTTGAAGCGTTTGAACAAGCCTTTAAACACCACTCTAGGCTCTAAACTATCCCCTACTTGCTTGAAGATACAAGGGGCTAAAAAATGCGCAGTTGAAAACACCCTATCCATTTTTTTGCGGTTTTTTAAAAGGGAAAAATAGGATTTTTTATACCAAGCGATGCCGTGCTTTTGAGCGATTTTTTCTCTGGCTTTTTCTATTAAGGTGTCTATGGGCAAATGAAAGGGGCAAATTTCCACGCAAGCGGTGCATAAAAAACAAGTTTCTAAAAGGTGTTTTAAATTCGTGTCTAATTGGAGCTTGTTTTGAGCGTTTAGGCGCATCAAATCTAAAAAGCCTCTAGGCGAAGTCGCCTCGTCTTTATGAATGCGGTATATGGTGCAACCTGGCACGCACTTAGCGCATTTAACGCAAGCGTCCCCTACTTCTTCAAAGATATTTCCATTAATATTTTCATTCATAGCGTTTTACTGAAATGTTTTTCGCCCCCACGCAAATACGCGTCAAACTCCATGGCCATGTTTCTTACGAGCATGCCCCCTGTTTTTGTCATCTCAAAGCCTTTAGAATTGAAAGAAAGCAGGCCCGCTTCTTCATAAGGCTTTAATTTTTCTAATTCTTTTTTAAAATGCGCTTTAAAATCAATAGAAAATTTTTCTTCAATCTTAGAGTAATCCAATTTTAAATTGCTCATCATCTGCATGATGACTTCTTTTCTTAAAACATCTTCTTGACTGAGCGCTACACCCCTTTCTACCGGTAAATGCCCCAAATCAAGGGCTTTTTCATAGAGGTGCAAGTCTTTATAATTTTGCGTGTAATAATCGCCCCCTTCGCCAATGCTCGTAACGCCAATGCCAATGGTTTGGGTGAATTTTTTCGTGGTATAGCCTTGAAAATTACGGCGCAATTCCGCTTTTTGAAGGGCTAAATACAATTCATTATCGCTTTTAGCGAAATGATCCATGCCTATCATTTGGTAGTTGGCTTTTTCTAAAAAACTAATAAGAGCTTCTAAAATCTCTAGCTTGTCTCTAGGGCTTGGCAATAGGGTTTCATCAATTTTACGCATCGTTTTTTTCACCCAAGGCACATGCGCGTAATTAAACACCGCTAATCGGTCCGGATCTAATTTCAAAACCCATTCCAAAGTTTTTAAAAAACTTTCTTTAGTCTGGTTGGGTAAGCCATAAATCAAATCAAAATTAATGGATTTGATGCCGTAATCTCTAGCGAGCTTCACGGATTCTTGAACCATTTCAAAAGGCTGGACCCTATGAATGGCTTTTTGGACTTCAAAATCAAAATCCTGCACCCCAAAACTCAAGCGGTTAAACCCCCTATCAAACAAGGTTTGCATGTGTTCTTTAGTGAAATGCCTAGGGTCAATCTCGCAACTCATTTCAATATCTTGGCTGAAATTGGGGAAAACTTCTTGAATGCTTTGGGTGATTTCATCTAATTGATGGGGCGAAAAAAAGGTCGGCGTGCCGCCTCCATAGTGGAATTGCGCCACTTCTCTGTTGGTATCCATGGCGTTTTTTAAAAGGGCGAGTTCTTTTTTAAGGTAGCTGATATAGCGGACTTTTTTCTCTTCTAAACTGGTGTAAATGACTGAACAAGCGCAAAAATAACACGCGCTCCTGCAAAAGGGCAAATGCGTATAAAGCGATAAGGGCATGGGGTTTTTGAGATGGTCATGGTTAAAAAACGCTGCTTTCAAGCTCTCTTCATTAAAATTTTCTTTAAATTCCACCGCCGTTGGGTAGCTGGTGTATCGTGGACCGGGCTTTGAATATTGCGAAAATTTTTCAAAATCAATGGTTTGCATTAAAAATTTTCCTCATCGCTATTGTCAAAATTTTCAAAATTATTCTCATTAAAAGGGGGTTGTTTGAACATGTTGTCAAAATTAAAAAATAAATTCGGGTGTTCTTTTTTGATTTGTTTGACAAAATTTAAGGTGTTGATATTGGGCAAATTCCCGTCTTTTTGGCGTAAATTTTCTAACAATTGCAAAGAAACTTCGCGCACATCTTCAAAATCAATCGGCGCTTGGGTGATAATATCCCTTTCTAATTCCGCCCTGAGCCTAGCTTCAAAAGCCTTTCTGGCGTTTTCTGCCAAAAGAGAAATCACATTGTCCGGCACTAAAACATAATTTTTATCTTCTTCATCAGAAATAAAGTAAGCTTCATTTTTTTTGAACGCCCCTTTTTCTAATTCTAAAAGCATTTCATTAGCACTGATTTTTTTGAGAAAGGCTCTGTTTTTTTGGGTGGTTAGGCTATGGATAAGTTTTTGTGATTTGGTTTTAGAAACTCGTTTTTTAGGTAATTTTTCCATTTATATCCTTTTTAAGCTGATTGTATCCAATTTCGTTTAATTCTCATTATAAATCGTTTTTAAATACTCTATTTTTGAAGTCAAATTGAGTAATACCATATCGGCTAACACCAATGAAAGCAAACTTTCGCACACCACACTCCCTCTAATCGCAATACAAGGATCATGCCTACCCTTTAACAAGCATTCGCATTCATTGCCCTTAATGTCTATGGTTTGTTGAGGTTGGAAAATGCTTGGCGTGGGTTTGAAATGCACCTTAACAATGATTTCTTCCCCATTGCTCATGCCCCCTAAAACCCCCCCGCTATGATTGCTTAAAAACCCTTTTTGATCCATTAAATCATTATACTCTGAGCCTTTTAATAAAGAGCTTTCTACCCCCTTGCCTATTTCAACCGCTTTCACCCCGTTAAGCCCCATCATCGCTTCAGCGATTTTAGCGTCTAATTTAGCGTATAGCCCTTGACCTAATCCAATGGGGAGCTTTTGATTAGTTTTTGCACTCCTTGCTCTAATCAAAGCCACGCCCCCAATACTATCGTGGTTTTTGATAGCGTTTTGAATGGCTGTTTTTTGCGCTTCTTCTTGTTCTTTGTCTAGGGCAAAAATCTCGCTTTTTAAGGCGTGATTAAAATCGTAATTTTTGGCTTCAATGCCCCCAATTTTAATAATCCCGCTTTCACAAACAATACCGATTTCTCTTAAAAGCATTTTAGCAAACGCCCCAGCAGCCACTCTTATAGCGCTCTCTCTGGCCGAACTTCTCCCCCCACCCCTAAAATCCCTAATGCCGTATTTATGGAAATAAGTGAAATCCGCATGGCTAGGCCTGAAAAGGTTTTTAATGTTATCGTAATCCTTGCTCCTAGCCCTTTGGTTGTGGATTAAAAACCCTATGGGCGTCCCTGTGCTAAAATCTTCAAAAACACCGCTTGTTATTTCCACCTTATCGTCTTCTTTTCGTGGCGTAATGAAAACGTTCCTCCCCCCTTGGCGGCGCTTCATTTCATTTTCTAATAGCGCATAGTCTATTTTAATCCCGCTAGGCATGCCGTCTAATACCCCCCCTATCACATTCCCATGCGATTCCCCAAAAGTCGTGAGCCTAAAAAAACGCCCCAAAGTGTTCATTTGGCTTCCTTAAGTTTTTGAAGCGCATAATAAGCGCATTGCTGTTCGGCTTCTTTTTTGCTTTTGCCTTTAGCGGTCGCATACATTTTATCTTGAATGTATAGAGCCATTTCAAATTCTTTATGGTGGTCTGGCCCTTTTTCTTTGAGCAATTGGTAAATGGGGATCACGCAAAATTGCGCTTGGGTCAATTCTTGTAAGGCGGTTTTATAGTCCATAAACAAATGCTCCAAATCCAAACGCTTGTAAGCGCGATTGAGTAAATTTTGTATGATTTTACGCACTTTAGCTAACCCTGCTTCTAAATACACCCCGGCCATTAGAGCCTCAAAAGCGCTTGATAAAATAGAGGGTTTTTCCCTCCCTTTAGAAATTTCTTCAGAAGAAGAAACGCGCAAATAATCCTGCAAAGAAATCGCTTTCGCTAATTTCGTAAAACCATGCGCGCTAACAATAGAAGCCCTTAATTTAGAGAGTTTGCCCTCATCGTATTGATAGAATTTATGGTATAGCAACTCCCCTATCACCAAGCCCAACACCGCATCGCCCAAAAATTCCAAGCGCTCATTGTTTAAAGCGAGCTTGCATGATTTATGCGTTAGGGCTTGTTCCAATAAACGCTTGTCTTTAAAAGAATACCCTAAAGCTTTTTCTAGTGTTGTATAAGGGTTGTTAGGCGTTACATAAGGGCTGTTTTGAGAGCGTTTGTTTTTCATCATTATTCCCTTTAAGTGGTCGTTTTGACCCGTTTTTGCGCCTCTAATTTAGCGAGGCTATCGCATCGTTCGTTTTCGGCATGCCCATTATGCCCCTTGATCCAAACAGCCACAATCAAATGCCCTTTAGAGACTTTTAAAAATTCTTTCCATAAATCCACATTTTTAACTTTAGCAAAATTCTTTTTTTGCCAGTTAGTCAGCCAAACATTGATCGCTTGGCACACGTATTGCGAATCGCTATAAAGCGTGATATGGCATGGGCGTTTCAAAATTTTTAAGGCTTCATTGAGCGCTCTTAATTCCATGCGGTTATTCGTGGTGAAATTTTCGCCCCCACTGATGATTTTTTCTTTATCTTTATAGCGTAAAATCGCCGCATAACCGCCTGGCCCGGGATTACCCAAAGAAGAACCATCGCAAAAAATTTCAATTTCTTGCATCTTAATCCACTCCCACAGCATGCGTTTCTTTAGAAATTTTAAGCACCATATCCATAAACGCCAACTGGTAACACACAGGACACCTATGGCTTTCAAAAGGGAATATTTGTTTGCAATGCTTGCAGCGGTATTCAAAAGTCAGACTCGCTTTCATAGGGCTATTTAATAGAGCGCGTAAAACCTCTAATTCAAAAATTTGGCAAGGTTTGTGATCCAAAAGCAACCCTTGAGATCGCGCAATATCTTGCAAAAGGGCGTGTTTTTCTAAAATAAAAGCAGGGATATTCATATCCCATAAAAGATCGATCACATTTTCTAGCCGTTTAGTTGCATCAATTTCTTGCCAAAAAAGATTTTCATCATAAGATTTTAAATAATTTAAAGCGATTTTTTTCAAATCTAACGACGCTTTTGAAACATGCAAGATTTTAGCCGCCTCTTCCTTATTCTCTATTAAATGCATGAGATAAAGGTAATTTTTAATCGTTTCAATTTCAGGCACTTCTAATTCTTCCAAACATTCCAAAGTCTCTAAAGCCTTTGAATAATCTTTTTCTAATTCATACGCATGCAAAAGTTTCAATAACGCTTCCACATTCCTTGGGGAAAAGCGCAAAATTTCTTTCACGGTGTCTTTTGTTTTTTGCAAATACCCCGCGCTAAAATAATTTTTAGCCAATAAATCTAAAACAGCGATTTTTTCTTCATCTTTTAGGGGGCGATTCAAAAGCCCTTTTAAGATTTCAATACTCATTTGTACATCCGCTTTAGAATACGCTCTGGCTAAAAACATCAAACTGGAAATTTTAGCATGCTTTAAAAGCTCGTCTAAATTCTCACTGCCCGCATAAGCGTTTTGATTTTGGGCGAATTTTTGTAAAAATTTTTTGTTTTTCTTTCGGGTGAAATACGCCCTAGCCTGTTCTAATAGAATCACAAGAGCGATAATGAAAGTGAATAAAGCGATAGAAAATAAAGAATCTTTATAGAGGAAATTGAAGTGTTGCACAATCTAAAAATCACTCTCTAATCATCACAATCCTAGACTTAACGCGCAATTTTTCAAAATGCTCTTCTAAAATCTTATCTTTAGATTCTTCCACTAATTTTTGGGCGATGAATTGCTTGGCTTGGCTGAAACTCACTTCGTTTTTACCCTTTTTTTCCTTGATATAAAAGGTGATAAACTGCCCCCCACCCCCATTCATAACGGGCGTGAAAGAGCCTTGCTCATGCGAAATAAAGACTTGAGCGATTTGGGGGTTTAGGGTTTTCATCTCTATTTTTTCATTGGCCTTACTCACCCCTGGAATTTCCAAATTAGGATCTGCCATAGCCCTTTCTAAATCTTCTTGATTGGTGGAAGTGTAGCGCACGGTTTCTATTTCAGTGGGGATACTGAATTGCTCCTTGTGTTTGTTGTAATATTCGCGCATTTTGGTTTCAGAGCTGGTATCCACATTCGTGAGTAAGATATTACGCAACAATTCTTGCATTTCTAAATGCTCCTTAAGCTGATCTCTATAGAGTTTATAATGCCCCTCAGCCATAAGCATTTGTTTGAAATGATCTAAATCCATGCCTTGCTGTTGCGCCATCATCGCCATTTCTTGGTCTAATTTGTCGTCATCTACATGGATTTTTAAGCGCTCAATTTCTTGGTTTTTAATGCGCTCCGCAATCAAACGATCCCTGGCTTGAGCTTTGCTCACTTTAGATTTTTTTTGCTCTTCTTGGATTTGATACAGCGTGATAGGCGAGCCATTAACAAGCAATGAAATGCCCCCTACGACCTTATCTTCAAGGGTGTTGTTGGTAGCGTTATTAGGATTACCAAAAATGGAATTGAATTGAGAGCTAGGGCTTGTTCCTTTATTTTTTTCAAGAGTTTGAGAGGTTGCCTCTTTTTCTTCAAGTTTTGGCGCATTATTTTGAACGCCTTGATTTTGCGTGCCTTGATTTTGAACGCCCTTACTACTCCCTTTGATTTTAGGAGGCGTTATTTTTGGAGTGGGATTTTTGGTATCCCCATGATGGACTTCTGCTCTGGGTTTTGCTCTGGTTTTGGTTGTTTTCTTTTCTTCGGTGTTTTTCTTTTCTTCTTTATTTTTCAAATCCTTATTCTTTAATTCCTTATTCTTCAATTCTTGGCGGATTTTTTTATCCAAAGAAGACTCTTGCTTCCTCCCTTCTAAGGCTTCTACTTTAGAATCAGGCTCTGCATAAACCACCCCAATAAATAATAGAACCTTAGAAATATAAGAAAAAATTTTCCTCATCAATCCAATTTCTCTTTCAAAATAGCATTCACCACGCTAGGATTAGCCCCTTTTAGATTCTTCATGGCTTGCCCTACAAAAAACCCAAAAAGCTTGTCCTTACCGCTTTTATATTCAAGCACCTTATCGGCGTTGTTTTTTAACACTTCTTCTATGACTTTAACAATCGCTTCCGTGTCATTGACTTGAGACAAGCCCATTTGTTCAATGAGTGCATCCACATCGCCCCCATGCTCTTCTAAAAGCTTGTCTAACACATCTTTAGCGCTCTTACCCGAAATCTTGCCCTCATCAATGCGTTTGGCTAAAGCGCCTAACATATGAGCGCTAATCCCACAATTTTCTAAAGTGATTTCAGCCTTCAAGCGCCCTAATAATTCCACGCAAAGCCATGTCACGCTCGTTTTAGCCTTAACCCCAAGATTGAGCATGCTTTCAAAATACTCCGCCAATAAAGGATCGCTCACCAATAAATTCGCATCGTCTTCTTTAAGGTTAAAATCTTTCATGTAGCGGATTTTTTTCGCACTAGGCAATTCATTGATCTTTTGAGCTTCTTTTAAAAGTTTCTCATCAATAAAAACAGGATACAAATCCGGATCTTTAAAATAGCGGTAATCCGCTGATTCTTCTTTATTGCGCATAGAAAGGGTGATCCCTTTGGCGGTGTCAAAAAGGCGCGTTTCTTGAACCACCTCTTCATTATAACGCCCATTCTCCCACGCCACGCTTTGGCGCTCTATCTCGTATTCAATCGCTTTAGCGATGAATCTAAAGCTATTTAGGTTTTTAATCTCCACCCTCGTGTAAAGCTTTCCATCGCCTTTGGGTCTAATGGACACGTTCGCATCGCACCTGAAATTCCCCTCTTGCATGTTCGCATCAGAAATCCCTATAAAACGCACGATAGCATGGAGTTTTTTCAAATACGCTATGGCTTCTTCACTATTTCGCATGTCCGGCTTGCTAACAATTTCTAATAAAGGGGTGCAAGCGCGATTCAAATCCACCAAAGAATAACTGCCCTCATGGATATTTTTACCGGCGTCTTCTTCCATGTGGGCTCTTTCAATACGCACGATTTTTGTGCCCTCTTTGGTGTCAATCTCTAATTTCCCATCGCTCACAATGGGGACTTCAAACTGCGAAATTTGATAAGCCTTAGGCAAATCAGGGTAAAAATAATTTTTCCTCGCAAAAATGGAGTTTTGGTTGATATGAGCTTCAATGGCTGTGCCTAATTGGATGGCTTTTTTAACCACTTCTTTATTCAATACCGGCAAAGCTCCCGGTAAACCCAAACACACAGGGCAGGTGTTAGAATTGGGGGTTTCTCCAAAGCTTGTAGAACAAGAGCAAAAGATTTTGGTTTTGGTGTTGAGTTGGACATGGACTTCTAGCCCGATTACAGCTTCAAATGGCATTATTTGTCCTTACTCTTTTTATTGCTCACAATGGCAAAAGTTAAGTCGTTGATTTCGGTGTGCGCTTTAATGAAATCATTGATTTCTTTCAAACTCATTTTTTGGATTTGATTGAGTAGCGTTTGGTTGAAATTTAAAGGCAAACCTAAATAAAAATAATTGTAAGTGGTGTTCAAGCGGCTAGAGATTGTTTCATTCCTTAAAGGCTCAGAGCCTAGTAAAAACTTTTTAGCGTCGTCTAATTCTTGTTGCGTCATGCCTTTTTCTATAAATTCCTTAACGATTTTTTTAACTAAGGCAACGCTTTTAGCTTGAGTGCTGAGCTTGGTTTGCAAATACCCGCTCGCAAAATGCGCCACTTTAGAAAAATTAGAGCGGATATACACGCTATAAGCCAAGCCCTCTTGAACCCTGATTTTTTCCATCAAACGAGAGCCAAACCCTCCCCCAAGCACAAACATCATGACTTTAGATTTCGCTAAATCCTGTTTTAAATCCTTGATTTTAAAGGGTGCGCCAAAATACACGAAAGCCTGTTCAGTGTCTTTATAGAGGACTTTTTCGCTTTTTTTATCGCTCGTTTCAAAATAAGGCTCTTCATACGCTTTACCTTGTGGCAAGAAATTAAGGGCGTTATCTAAACGCTTAAGAGTTTGATCGATTTTCAAATCGCCCCCAAGCACCACCACGAGCTTATTGAGTTCAAAGACCTTAGAAAATTGCTGTTTCAAATCCTCTAGCTTGATTTTTTGGAGACTCTCTTTAGTGCCTAATGCCGCATTAGCTAAAGGGGTGTTAGCAAAAAGTTCTTGCTTTAAAGTCAATTTAGCCAAATAATCAAAATCGCTTTCTTTTTGTAAAAGCGCGGCCAACATTTGGGTTTTGACTTTTTCTAAAGCGCTTTGAGTGAAATTAGGGGATTTTAAAAGCTCTTTTAAGCGCGTGATGGCTTCATCTTCGTATTCTTTTAAAAATTCTAAAGTGATTTGCAAATCTTCTGTGCTGGTATCCACATTCAAACTGATCGCTTTTTGCTCTAAAGCTTGCGCAAACCCCACCGCACCAAGCTCTTTAGTGCCTTCATTTAAAACTTGCGCGAATAATTTCGCCAAACCCAACTGGTTTTTATCGCTTAAGCTCCCACCCCCTCTAAAAGCTAAATGGATAAACCCCATGGGCAATAAATGGTTTTCTTCATAAATCACAGGGACTTTAGCTTGATTGATTTCTTGGTGTGTCAAAGCGCTCGCTTGTAACCCCATAAAAACTCCTAATAATAAAGTGATTAAAAATTTTTTCATGTTATTTATACCTTTGCTTTAGCCGGATAACGCTTTAAGATTTCATAAGCGGTATTTCGTTTAGCCGCCACGCTCCCAATGTCTTCAATAAGTTCTATCATTTCCGCTTCATTCATGCAAAAACTCGTTCCGGCCGCTTTCACTACATTTTCTTCCATCATCACACTCCCTAAATCATTCGCTCCAAACAATAAGGCTAACTGCCCTATCATAGAGCCTTGAGTAACCCATGAGCTTTGTATGTTTTGAATGTTATCCAAAAAAATCCTACTGCATGCCAAATAGCGTAAATACCGATTGGAACTCGCTTTTTTAATGCTTGGGATTTCTTCTTTTAAGGGGGTGTTGTTGGGCTGAAAACTCCATAAAATAAAAGCCCTAAAGCCGCCGGTTTCATCTTGCAAATCGCGCACCCTTTGTAAATGCTCTATTACATCTTCTTCATTATCCACGCTCCCAAACATCATGGTAGCCGTGCTTTTAATCCCGCAAAGGTGTGCCATTCTATGCACTTCAATCCACCGATCACTGCTCAATTTTTTAGGAGCGATGACATCGCGCACCCTATCGCTTAATATTTCTGCTCCCGCTCCTGGAATGGAGCTTAACCCGGCGTTTTTCAACCTTTCTAAAACTTCTTTTAAAGACAATTTAGAGATTTTAGAAATGTAATCAATTTCAACCGCGCTAAAACCATGAATGGTAATGGTGGGGAATTTTTGGGCGATATGGCTGACTAAATTTTCATAATAATCTATTTTGAGCTGCGGGTGCACCCCCCCTTGAAAAAGGATCTGCGTGCCGCCAATAGCGAGCAATTCTTCAATCTTTTGATCAATTTCTTCATAGCTCAACACATAGGCGTCTTTTTCTTTTAGGGTGCGTTTGAACGCGCAAAACTTGCAATCCACAAAACAAATATTGGTGTAATTGATATTCCTATCCACAATAAAAGTCGTCAGGTTTTCAGGGTGCAAGCGTTGCTTCACTCTCAAAGCCCTTTGCCCTAATTCTTTCAAGGGCACGTTTTTCATTAAATCCAAAATTTCTTCTCTGTTGATGCGCATTTTAAAACCTTGTTCCTATAGAAAATTCAAAGTGTTGCGTGTAATCGTCCATGTTAGGGTTGAAGCACAGCCCTTTACATTTTTTGCCATTGCCATCGCCCCATTGGTTGAAAAACGCTATAGGGAAAATCAGCACCAAAGGCCCCATGGGCGAAATCCATTCAATCTGTAAGCCTGTAGAAGCCCTCCAAGTCGCTCTTTCAAACCCAGCCCCTACCACGCCATAATCTTTAAAATTCGCTGTCGTGACGGGAGCGTTATAGAAGAAACTCCCCCTAGTTGGGGTTTTAAAGGTTAAGAAACCAAAGTCAAAAAACCACGCTAAGCGCATTTTAGCCGCTTTTAACACCCCATAGCTCAATTCAGTAGAAGCGGTGAAAATCCCATCGCCTCCAAGCCACAAGCCAAACTCATCTTTAGGCGTAACCGATCCGTTCCTAAAGCCTCTCACCGTGGTTACGCCCCCCATGTAGAAGGTGGAGTTTAAAGGCAAGTAATCATCGGTGTTATACCTAAAGATATAGCCCCCTTGCGTTTTAAAGCGAGCGATCAAATCTATCAATAAATATTTTTGCAAATGGTGGTAAGCGGCGAATTTACCATAAACTTTGGTGTTACGGACATTCCCGCCTAACCCGTTCCACGAATTGAGCGTGCCAGAGCTTGGCAAACCAGACATCGTCGCATAAGAGCTAAAGATAACCCCATTTCTAGGGAAATAATAATCGTCGGTGTTGTCATAGCTCACATCAAGAGTGAAAGAGCTGGTAATAGGCGTATGGTAATCCCTATCCCAAATACCTTTTATTTCTGGTGAAGTGGTGATCGCTCCAGGATTAGAACAGCTTTCAGGGACCAATGGAGTCCTACCGCCTGATAAGCGATTGATAATCACGGATGCGGGGGTAGAACATTGCCTTGGAGAAACCACTTCATTCACAGAGGAATAGTAGCGGTTGTATAAGGGGCTGCTGAAACCAAGGAGTTTGGTAACGTTCAAGTTATACCCTAAGCTCACATGGGTTCTGTTACCCAGCATGCGCCCGACATTCACCCCAAAGCCCCCGCCTTGTTGGATGTATTGGTAGCTTATCCTGTAATCCGCATAAAGATTGATCGTAGAGCTATACCAGCTGTCAAAAATCCTTGGATTAGTCAAGCTCAAATTCCCCGCAAACATACGCCCCGCTCCTCTTGGCATGCCCGGATAAGATCTACCCCCCCCTGTGGCAATGTTAGCATACAAGCTCATGCTTTGCCCTGTGCCAAAAAGATTCCTTTCGCTCACGCTCCCATTAAGCATAAGCCCTCCATAAGAGCCATAGCCTAACCCAAATTGCAACTGCCCAGTGCGCCCCTCTTCTACGCTCACTAATAAATCCATGAGTGAGCTATTCACCCTTTTTTCTTCAATTTTGACTTTAGAGAAGAATCCTAAACGCCTTAAAGAATTTTCGGAATTTCTCAGTTTGGTCAAGTTGTATTTATCTTTAGGCCCTAGTAACAATTCCCTCCTAATGATCCTATCGCTCGTGCGCTGGTTCCCTGAAATGATGACATCATTGATATACACCATATCGCCCACTTCAATACGATAAATGACTTTCACAAGCCCGTTTTTTTCATCTTTATCCAAGTCTGGCTTCACCACCGCAAACGCATAACCCTTATCGGCGATTTCGGTTTTTAAAATTTGCGCATCCGCTCTTAAATGCTCAATATTAAAGACATCTTTCCTTTTAACTTTAAGCACTTTTTCTAAGGTTTTTAAGGGGACTACCGGGTTGTCAATCTCTATTAAAATATCTGAAATCCTGTATTGGATCCCCTCTTTGACCTTATAATGGAGCTTAGCGTTATGGGTGGAAAAATCCGTTTTCAAAAAAGGCGAAGAAATGTGAGCGTCTAAATAACCCCTACGCATATACACATCTTGGATACGCAAAGAATCGTATTCTAATTGATCTAAACGCAATTTCCCATCATTCAAGCCCCACATCCAGCCCATGAAATCGCGCTGTTTGTTCGCGCTCAAAGATTCAATCATGCGGCGTTTTAATTTCGCGCTTCCCTCATAAATGGATTGTTTGATATAAATACTATCCCCCCTATTCACATCAAACACGATCAATAACGCGCCCTCACTGACCTTTTGGGTGCGTACCTCCACCACGCTCCCATAATAGCCCTGCCCCTCTAAAGCTGTTTTTAAAGCCGTTTTAGCATGCTCTAATTTTTGCTCATCAAAGGTGTCACCCTTTTTGATCCCCATTTGGGATTTTAAGCCGTCTTTTTCCTTTTCAGTCCCATAACCCTTGATTTCTACCCCGGCAATCCTGGCTTTTTCATCAAAATGAAACTCTAATATGCCGCCTTCAAAAGTGGCATAAACGTCTTTAAAATACCCTTGATTGAACAAAGCCAAAACAGCGGTGTCTATTTTTTTAGAATCCACAATATCGCCCACACGAATCTTTACAATCTCATTAGCAAGCATGTCAGACATGTAAGAAAGCCCGACATAAGAAATGGACTTGACTTTCATTTCTTTAGGCGTTTGACTTGATTGGGGGGTTTCTTTTTGAGCCTCATTTCTTTGAACTTCATTTTTTGGAGCCTCATTTCTTTGAGATTCTTGAGAGACTTCTTTTGGTGGAGTCAAATCGTTTGGTTTAGAGCCGTCATTTTCTAAAGCTTCAACGCCGGTATTCATACATGCGAAAACAAGAGAAGATAGAATAAATTTTTTAATACTGATTTCCTTAATAGATTTTAGCTTGAGTGTTGTTAGTAGCATTATTATAACTAATCATTCTTAAAAACGCTAAAAATTATTAAAATTTCTGTATAAAATTATACAAACTATCCCTTTCTACCGCAACAAAACCAGCGTCCTTGATTTTAAATACCAAATCTTCTTTTTCTAAACCATGCCGGCTCTTCGCACCAGCCGCGCTTTGAATGCTCTCTATTTCTATCGTGCCGTCTAAATCGTTAGCGCCAAATTCTTGAGCCACTAAAGCCAAATTCAAGCCCAAAGTCGCCCAATAAGCTTTAATGTGGGGGATATTGTTTAAAAGAATGCGAGATATTGCGATGGTTTTTAAGATTTCTATCGCGCTAGGGGATTTTTCCACTTTCAAATAATTGTTTTCTTTTTGATACAACAAGGGGATAAAAGCGTTAAAGCCCCCTTCTTTATTTTCCACTTTATTTTTAGGGCTTTGAATTTTTTTGATTCTCAGCATGTGATCGATGCGATGGATTTTATCTTCAATATGCCCAAAAAGCATGGTAGCGTTACTCATTTTGCCTAATTTGTGCCAATAAGCATGGATTTCTAACCACCGAGAAGATCCCACCTTACCATTACAGATTTTACGCCTAACTTCTTCATCAAAAATCTCCGCCCCCCCACCAGGCATGGAATCCACCCCGGCTTTGAGCATGTCTTCTAGCACCAATTCAAAAGGTTTGTTGAATTTAGTGCTTAAAAAATGCACTTCCGCAGCGGTCATGGCTTTTAGGTGTAAGTTAGGCATTTCTTGTTTGATGGTTTCAAACACCTTTAAATACCATTCATAAGAATAATTAGGGTTATGAGCGCTCACGATATGGACTTCTTTAATCCCCTTATTGTAGGAGTTTTTAACCTTTTCTAGGATTTCTTCTAAGCTCATTTCATAAGGGTTAGGGTTTTTTCTGTGGGCTGAAAAAGCACAAAATTTGCAAGTGTCCGTGCAAATATTACTGGGGTTTAAATGCCTATTCACATTAAAATACACGATTTTTTGGTGCATGTTTTGGCGCATGTGATCCGCTGCTTCCCCTAGCGTGTATAAATCATAATCATAAAGCTTCACTAATTCTTTACTTTCAGTAACTTGATTGTCTAATACTTTTTCTAAAAAATCCATGGTTAAATCGCCTTTCATTTTAAAGATAAACATTGTAGCATTTTTAGATTGAAGAATGCTTTTTATATATTATATAAAAATATCCCTTTTAACTCCCCTATTGATACCAGCCCTTTTTTTTGATCTAATTCTCATTAAAAGCACTTTTATGATAAAATCTAAGCTTTATCAAGCCATTAGCTGGCGTTCTTTCTCATTTTTTGCAAGTTTTTGAAAATTTTCATACTCTTGTTTACTTTTTTATTATCATTTATGCTATAATTATGGGACAACTTAAACCAACACAAAGGAGATACTATGTTATCAAAAGACATCATTAAGTTGCTAAACGAACAAGTGAATAAGGAAATGAACTCTTCCAACTTGTATATGAGCATGAGTTCTTGGTGCTATACCCATAGCTTAGATGGCGCGGGGCTTTTCTTGTTTGACCATGCGGCTGAAGAATACGAGCATGCTAAAAAGCTTATCGTTTTCTTGAATGAAAACAATGTGCCTGTGCAATTGACCAGCATCAGCGCACCTGAGCATAAGTTTGAAGGTTTGACTCAAATTTTCCAAAAAGCCTATGAACATGAGCAACACATCAGCGAGTCTATTAATAATATCGTTGATCACGCCATAAAAGGCAAAGATCATGCGACTTTCAATTTCTTGCAATGGTATGTGTCTGAACAGCATGAAGAAGAAGTGCTTTTCAAGGATATTTTGGATAAAATTGAGTTGATTGGTAATGAAAACCATGGCTTGTATTTGGCTGATCAGTATGTCAAAGGGATCGCTAAAAGCAGGAAATCTTAATTTTAAGGTCATTGAGTGCAAAAACTAGCCGTTTTTGATTTTGACTCCACGCTAGTGGATGCTGAGACGATTGAGTCTTTAGCGAGGGCGTGGGGGGTGTTTGATGAAGTGAAAACAATCACTTCGCAAGCCATGAATGGCGAGACAGATTTTCATAAAAGTCTTATTTTAAGGGTGTCTAAACTCAAAAACATGCCCTTAAAACTAGCCAAAGAAGTTTGTGAAAGTCTGCCTTTATTTGAGGGGGTGCTTGAGCTTATTAGTGCTTTAAAAGAGAAAAATTACAAGGTGGTTTGCTTTAGTGGGGGCTTTGATCTAGCGACGAATCATTACAGGGATTTATTGCATTTAGATGCGGCTTTCAGTAACACGCTGATCGTGGAAAATAACGCCTTAAACGGCTTGGTTACGGGGCATATGATGTTTTCACACTCTAAAGGCGAAATGCTCCTCGCCTTGCAACGCTTGTTGAATATCAGTAAAGATCGCACTCTAGTCGTGGGCGATGGAGCGAATGATTTGAGCATGTTCAAACATGCCCATATTAAAATCGCTTTCAACGCTAAAGAGGTTTTAAAACAGCACGCCACGCATTGCATCAATGAGCCTAATCTAGCCCTAATCAAGCCTTTGATTTAAAAAAAATTTTTTTGTAAAATACTCCTTTAAAAGGATAACCATGTTCCAGCCCCTATTAGACGCTTATATAGACAGCACCCGTTTAGATGAAACCGATTATAAGCCCCCATTAAATATAGCCCTAGCCAATTGGTGGCCTTTGGATAAAAAAGAAAGCAAAGGGTTTAGGCGTTTTATCTTGTATTTCATCTTAAGCCAACGCTACGCAATCACCCTCCACCAAAACCCTGATAAACCTGCGGACATCGTTTTTGGTAACCCCCTTGGATCGGCCAGAAAAATCCTATCCTATCAAAACACTAAAAGGGTGTTTTACACCGGTGAAAACGAAGTCCCTAATTTCAATCTCTTTGATTACGCCATAGGCTTTGATGAATTGGATTTTAATGATCGTTATTTGAGAATGCCTTTATATTATGATAGACTACACCATAAAGCCGAGAGCGTGAATGACACCACTGCGCCCTACAAACTCAAACCTAACAGCCTTTATACTTTAAAAAAACCTTCCCATCATTTTAAAGAAAACCACCCTAATTTATGCGCAGTAGTGAATGATGAGATCGATCCTTTGAAAAGAGGGTTTGCGAGTTTTGTCGCAAGCAACCCTAACGCTCCTAAAAGGAACGCTTTCTATGACGCTTTAAATTCTATTGAGCCAGTTACTGGGGGAGGGAGCGTGAGAAACACTTTGGGCTATAACGTTAAAAACAAGAGCGAGTTTTTAAGCCAATACAAATTCAATCTGTGTTTTGAAAACTCGCAAGGCTATGGCTATGTAACTGAAAAAATCATTGACGCTTATTTCAGCCATACCATTCCTATTTATTGGGGGAGTCCCAGCGTGGCGAAAGATTTTAACCCTAAAAGTTTTGTGAATGTGCATGATTTCAAAAACTTTGATGAAGCGATTGATTATGTGAGATACTTGCACACGCACCCAAACGCCTATTTAGACATGCTCTATGAAAACCCTTTAAACACTATTGATGGGAAAGCTTACTTTTACCAAGATTTGAGTTTTAAAAAAATCCTAGCTTTTTTTAAAACGATTTTAGAAAACGACACGATTTACCATTGCGATGCCCATCATTATTCTGCTCTTCATCGTGATTTGAATGAGCCTTTAGTATCTATTGATGATTTGAGGGTTAATTATGATGATTTGAGGGTTAATTATGATGATTTGAGGGTTAATTATGATGATTTGAGGGTTAATTATGATGATTTGAGGGTTAATTATGATGATTTGAGGGTTAATTATGATGATTTGAGGGTTAATTATGATGATTTGAGGGTTAATTATGATGATTTGAGGGTTAATTATGAGCGCCTTTTACAAAACGCTTCACCTTTATTAGAACTCTCTCAAAACACCACTTTTAAAATCTATCGCAAAGCCTATCAAAAATCCTTGCCTTTGTTGCGCGCCATAAGGAGATGGGTTAAAAAGTAAGGCACATTTTAAGACTGATTGAGAAATTGGAGCGCTATTTTAAAATGCGCTAACGCTTCTTTTTTGAGCGTGGGGTTTTTGAGCATGTCTTCTAAAGCATGGGTGCTTAAAAAATGTTTGGTTTTTAAAGACACGATGCGCCCAAAGGCTTCTTCTTTAGAAAGGTTTAAAAGGCGTTTGGGCAAAATCTCGCCAAATACCACAATGACTTTTGAAGCGCTGTTGTCTAATTGCCAGGTTAAATGGGGTAGGCATGCGTTGATTTCTTCTTCTAAATTAAGGCTGTTAGAGTCGCATTTAAGGAGCGATAAAATACTGCAATCTTTTAAGGGGTAGTTAAAAACCTTTTGGATAATGCTCTCTAACATGACCGCTTTTAAATTGTTTAAGAAATGTAATTGGCTATCCAGCATGGGGGTTAGCGTGATGAAAGCAAGCTTGGAAGTGGGGTTAAAAAGCCCAATCACCGGTTTTGAATGTTGGTGGCGTTTGCACAGATTGCAATTTTCTATACCCTCATAAACTTGTTTGTTAAGGGGTTTATTTTGGGGCTTGGTAAGGTTGGTATTGGTGTAAGTTTCGCCCAAAAGACGCTCCATATAAAGGGAGCGTAAAGTTTGAAGGCGTGAATATTGCAAAGCGTTCAGTCTTTATGCTTTTTGAAAGCGTGAGGGCTTAGCATGTTTTCTGGCTTGAAAATATCGTCCAGTTGCTCTTTAGTTAAGATTTTCTTTTCTAAAGCAATGTCATAAATAGAACGATCGCTTTTTAAGGCTTCTTTAGCGATCATAGCGGATTTTTCATAGCCGATATGAGGGTTTAGCGCGGTAACAATGCCAATGCTGTTAAAGACATAATCGTGGCAAATCTTTTCATTAGCCGTGATGCCTTCCACGCATTTAGTCGTTAAAGTTTCAATCGCGCGCCCTAAAATCACAAAGGAATGGAAGAGCTTGTAAGCGATAACCGGCTCAAACACATTGAGTTGCAATTGCCCTCCTTCTGCGGCCAACGCCACGCTCAAGTCATTCCCAATCACCGCAAAGCACACCTGATTGACCACTTCAGGGATCACCGGATTGACTTTACCGGGCATAATAGAGCTACCCGGCTGCATTTTAGGCAAATTGATTTCATTCAACCCGGCTCTAGGGCCTGAACTGAGTAGCCTGAGATCGTTACAAACCTTAGAAAGTTTCACTGCAATACGCTTTAAAACCCCGCTCACTTGCACATACGCCCCCGTGCTTTGAGTGGCTTCAATCAAGTTATTAGCCATGACAAAAGGGCGGCCCGTTACTTCTTGGATTTTCTTTTCAATCAAACTGCGATAATCCGGATGCGAATTGATCCCTGTGCCAATAGCCGTACCGCCTAAATTAAGCTCTCTTACCCAATTCCTAGCGTCTAAAACCTGCTCAATATCCCTATCAACCATCAAGGCATAAGTTTCAAACTCTTGCCCTAAAGTCATAGGCACAGCGTCTTGAAGCTGGGTGCGCCCCATTTTAATCACATGAGCGAATTCCTTAGCCTTTTGAGCGAAAGCGTCCCTTAAGGCTTTCATGGGGGCGACTAGATTGCTCAAGCGCTCATAAATAGCGATTTTTAACGCGCTAGGATAGGCGTCATTAGTGGATTGAGAGCGGTTGACATGGTCGTTTGGGTGGCAAAATTGATACTCGCCCTTTTGATGCCCCATGTATTCTAAAGCCAAATTAGCAATCACCTCATTCATGTTCATGTTCGTGCTTGTGCCAGCCCCCCCTTGAATCATATCCACAATGAATTGATCATGGTATTTGCCATCAACCAACAAATCGCACGCATGGCAAATCGCAATCTTAAGCTTTTCATCAATCAGCCCTAATTGCGCGTTCGCTAAAGCAGCCGCTTTTTTGACTTGAGCAAAAGATTTGATAAAAACAGGATAACTGCAAAGCTTGTCGTTGGTGATGAAAAAATTTTCACTCGCTCTTAAAGTCTGGATCCCGTAATAAACTTCATCGCTAATTTCCATTTGCCCAATGAAATCATGCTCAATACGCATAAAAGCTCCTTGTATTGTTAAAAAATATTCTAGCTATTGTAACCAAATCTTGGATTATTTTTCTTTTAAACGCAACACTTTTGCCCCTAAAGCGTTGATTTTATCCTCTAATCTCTCATAACCCCTATCCAAGTGGTAAATCCTATGCACCCTACTCACGCCCTTAGCCACTAAAGCGGCTAAAATGAGAGCCGAAGAAGCCCTTAAATCCGTCGCCATCACATCGCTTCCGGTAAGCTCTGTGGATCCGCTAATGGTAGCCACATTTGTTTTTAGGCTGATATTAGCCCCCAAGCGTTGCAACTCGCTCGCATGCATGAAGCGGTTTTCAAAAAGCGTCTCTTCAATCACGCTCGTCCCCAAACACTGCGTGGCTAGTGCCATGAATTGCGCTTGCATGTCTGTGGGAAAGCCTGGGTATTCTTTCGTGGTGATTTCAAAGGCTTGGCGTTTTTTGACCGGATGAATTTCTATAGAATTTTCTTGAATGTCTAGCGAAAAACCAATTTCTATGAGCTTGTCGGTGATCGCTTGAAGATGGTTAGGGATGATACGATTGATTTTAAGCTGGCTGTTAGTGATAGCCCCCACGCACAAATAAGTGCCTGCTTCAATCCTGTCTGGTATGATTTGAATGTCTTTTAAATTTAAAGCGTCGCTTTCTACCCCCCTAATCTTTAACTCGCTGCTGCCAACACCCTCAATTTCTACCCCCCCACTTTGTAAAAACGCGCACAATTGAGTGATTTCTGGCTCTTTAGCGGCGTTAATGATGCGCGTGATCCCTTTAGCTAAGCTTGCTGCCATGAGGGCGTTTTCTGTGCCTGTAACGCTGATTTTATCAAATAAAATATCATTCCCTTTCAAGCCTTTAGGGGCTTTTGCATGGATATAGCCTTGCTCAATTTTGATTTCAGCCCCTAATTGTTGCATCGCTTTTAAGTGCAAATCCACAGGCCTAGCTCCTATAGCGCACCCACCGGGCAAACTCACTAAGCATTCTTTAAAACGCGCTAATAAAGGGCCTAAAACCAAAATAGAAGCACGCATTTTACGCACCAAATCGTAAGTGGCTTCGGTGTGGCTCAGGGATTTAGCACTGATTTGAAGCGTGTTAGGATCAAGCCATTCTAAGCTCGCGCCTAAATTTTGCAATAATAACGCCATCGCTTTTATATCCACCACTTGGGGCAAGGATTTGATTTTGACTTCTTGGCGGCTTAAAAGTGCGGCGGCTAAAATGGGGAGCGCGGAGTTTTTCGCCCCTGAAATTTCTACCCCCCCTTTTAAAGGGACTTGTCCTACAATCTCTAAAAAATCCAATTCTATCCTTTTTCTTTTTTATTCTTAAGGGCTAAGCCGGTAGCGTTAGCGATTTTTTGCGCATGATTAGGGTTAGCGTTTTCTAATTCTTGCCCAAAATTAATAGCGTCTTCTAATTCAAAAAATTCTGAAGCGACTAATTTTTGGATCGTTTCTAGCCACAGAGTTTCTTTATCTTTGGGGCAAATTTTAAAACGCTCATTGAAGTTGCTTTTCAGTTTTTCTAAAGCTGGTGCACTTTTAAGGTTTTTGATTTGTTCGTTTAAATTTTCTAAAGAGAGGCTTTTATTAGGAATATTTTGCTTTAAGGGGGGGCGAGTAAGCCTCCAAACAAGCCCCACTAATAACACAGGCAGCAAGCATACAAAGAGAATCAAATACATGTAAGCGTAATAAGTCAAATTGCCCATATTGATAAGATTTATAAGCGTTTTTTATAATAAGCGTTACTCGCTTCAATATAGCCTTCCACGCTCCCGCAATCGTATCGTTTGCCTTTGAATTGGTAAGCGATGATGCGTTTTCTTTTGGCTTGAGTGAGTAAGGCGTCTGTGATTTGGATTTCATTGTTTTTACCCGGTTTCGTCTCGCTTAAAATTTCAAAAATATCCGGGGTTAAAATGTAGCGCCCTATCACGGCTAGGTTGCTTGGGGCGTCTTCTTGATTGGGTTTTTCCACCATGTCTTTAATCTCATACACCCCCTCTTCTAACCATTCGCCCCTAATCACGCCGTATTTTGAAACTTCTTCTAGCGCCACTTCTTCAATGGCTACAATGGAGCATTGGTATTTTTGATACAATGAAGTCATTTGCTTTAACACGCTAGGATGATCATGGCTTATGCATAAGTCGTCGGCTAAAATCACTGCAAAAGGCTCATTGCCTATGAGGGCTTCTCCGGTTAAAATCGCATGCCCTAGGCCTTTCATTTGCTTTTGGCGCACATAGGAAAAACAGCATTTTTCTATAATGTTACGAATGCTTTTTAGAGCGTTTTCTTTGTTAGTGCCTTGGATTTGATGCTCTATTTCATAGCTCGTGTCAAAATAATCTTCTAAACTGCGCTTGTTTCTGCCTGTAACGATCGCCATCACTTCACAGCCTGCCTCCATCGCTTCTTCCACAGCGTATTGGATTAAAGGTTTATCCACAATGGGCAGCATTTCTTTAGGAATGGTTTTAGTGATCGGCAAAAAGCGTGTGCCGTAGCCAGCGGCAGGAAAAAGGCATTTTTTAATCATGGTTTGTCCTTTGAGTTAAGAGTTTGTTCTAAAAACGCATCAATAGGGATGAAATTCCCAAAAATTTCTTGATAAATCAAGTAATTGAGCATGACCCTAAAGCCATACATGCGAGTCTCGCTATAAGGCATAAGCTCCATGCTAAGCCATGGCTCAAAATGATTTTTTTCTTTGAATCGTTTGGAGCTTTCTAACCACCTCCTTAAAAACCCAGGCCCAGCGTTATAGGCGTAGGCGACAAAAAGGGGGTGGTTGAATTCTTTTTTCAAATGGTTCAAGTAATAATTACCAAATTTGAGGGCGATATTGGGGTTAAACATGTCGTTTAGATCAATGTTATCCATGCCAAGGCTTTTAGCGAAAGGCCCTACATTAAAGGGCATGATCTGCATAAGCCCCAGAGCGAACGAGCGCGAAATGACTGCCGGGAGCAAAAAGCTTTCTTGCCTAGCGATCGCATACGCCATAGCCCTTTCATCTGTATTTTGCCATTCAATAATGCCCTCATAAGGGGATAAATAATAATAAATCTTGTCTTTATTGCGTTGGCTTAAAAGATAGGTCAATTCAGGGGCGCTTTTTTCATAATACAGGCTTTTTAGCATCGCATTAAACGCGCCCTCATCTTTCAAACTCAAGGTTTTTTCCTTAAAAATTTGCCACGAAAAAGGATCGTAAGTGTTAAAAGGAGGGTCTTCTTGACTTAAATTTTGGATGTGAGAAATGATGCGGTAACTGGGCGTGGTTTTTAATTTTCGGCTCGCATAAAGACTATAGAGGTTTAAGGCAGGGCTTTGTGAAAGGCGTTCCAAAGTTTTTTTCTTTTTAGAGACTAAATACTGCCAAAAAATCGCTCTGTCTTTTGAAAAATCATCGTCTTTAACCACCGCTTCTGATCGTTCAAAATACTTGAGCGCTTTAGAGGGTTTTTTGCGCAAGATTTCGTTAATCCCTAGAATAAAAAAGGTTTGCGCGTTGCTGTGGGTGGCGTTGCTTTTAGTGAGGGCGTCTTTAAAATGATCCAATTTAGGATCTAAGATGACTTGATAGATCAAGCGGTTAAACGCCGGGTAATCTTCATCTAAAAGGCGGTTTAACTCTTTAATGGGGATATGCTCTTCAAAAATTTGGAGCTTTTTTTCATAACTCAAATGATTGAAAAGCGCGCTAAACACTTGCGCGTTAGCCTTAAACAAAGAAGCGCTCACATGCTTACTTTGCAAGATTTCTAATTCTTCATAAAGAACAGGGTAAGCCTCTTTGATTTTAATTTGTAAGGGCTTAAGGGTTTGAAGGGGGATTTTATCAAAATCTCTGATTTTTGATTTTAAAGCGATAGCGATACAGCTATTTTGGAAAGTGTCTAGCTCTTCTAGAATGCTTTCTAAAGTAATTTGTTTGCAATAAATATCTTCAGGCAATTTAACATCAGGGTTTTTTTCTGAATTGTCTGAGCCTTTTTCTTGCATGGCCTTTTGTAGGGCGGTATTTTTATTTTGGGTCAATTCATAGGCTTTTTTAGCGTTTTCTAAAGTGGTTTTTTTATCGCTAATATAACGCCACAAATAATAATCCCTAACGATCCCGGCGGGCTTTTTTTCTAAATCTTTTAAATTGAACTCGGTTTGAGAAAAACCAACGCCAAGCGCACCCATAAAAAATAAAATAAAAAAACGCATGATTTCCTTTAAAGGTTTTTAGCGAGCATGAAAAGCCACTGAATGAGCGTGAGATCCAAGAATTTCAAAACAATAACCACCACTAAAGGAGCGAAATCCAACCCGTTAAACACCAACTTGAATCTAGAGCGTAAAAAATAAAACACTGGCTCACACAAGCGAGCGAGGATTTGCATGATAGGGTTATTGGGGTTAGGCTGCACGAAACTGATAAGCGAATAAATGATCACTATCCACATATAAATCGTAATGAGCACGCTTAAAATCACCGCTATCGCGTTAAGGAGAGTGGAAAATATCATGCTTTGAGCCTTAAAACTTCTTGATGATGGCTTTGGATATAGGGGAAAATCAAAGGCAATTCAACGCCATGCGAATTCCCGGTCAAAAGAATGCGCAAAGGTTTGAAAAAATCCTTACCCTTAAGCTGGCTCAATCGCATGGCTTCTTTTTTAAAACTTTCAAAATCCTTATACGCTTGAAAATCCATGCTTTTTAGAGCGTTAAAAAGCACTAAACAACGCTCTTTAAAATCTTCATTTTCATAAGTTTTAACAATATCCTTTGGCTCTAAAAACAACGAAATTTTTTCTTTCAATTCTAAAAGCGTGCCACATTCTTCTACAAACAATCTTAAAAGCCCTAAAAGATTTTTATCTTTTATTGAAGTGAGTTCTAATAACTTTTCATCGTCTAAAAGCTTTAAATGCTCGTGGTTTAAGTGTTTTAAATATTTTAAATTAAAATGAGCCGGAGAACTGGAAAGATTTTCTAAACTAAACCATTCTATCGCTTCATCAAGGCTAAAAACTTCCTTAGGCACTTTATTGCCGATAGTGATGAGGTAATTCACGATCGCAACCGGTAAAAACCCTTGATTCAAGAGCCATTTCACGCTGGAGGCTTCGTCTCTTTTGCTCATCTTTTTACCGCTTACTTCATCTAAAATAATGGGCAAATGCGCATAAACAATGGGATTATTGGAGCCTAAAGCTTCTTGGATTAAGATTTGTTTAGGGGTGTTACTCACATGATCTTCGCCTCTAATGATCAGACTGATTTCATAGAGCAAATCATCGCATGCGCAAGCGAAATTATAAGTAGGGCTTTTATCCTTTCTCAAAAGCACAAAAGAATCCAATTCATCAGGCTCAAATTTCACTTCTTTTTTAATCGCATCATTGAAAGACACCGCATGATTGGGGGCTTTCAAACGCACCACAGGGGCATGGTGCTTGTCTTTTTCTAAAGTGGCCCACTCGTCTAAATACCTGAAGGGGCGTTTTTCATTTTTGGCTTTTTCTTTTTCTTTTTCTAAAAACTCCGCGCTCGCATAACAATAAAACGCTTTATGTTCTTTCAGTAATTTTTCTGCCATTTCTCTGTGGTAATCTATGTTATGGCTTTGATACACGAGCTTGTCCCAGCTTATCCCCATAAGCTTTAAAATTTCTAAAATTTCCTGGTCTTTGCCTTCAATGTTGCGCTCTTTGTCCGTGTCCTCAATGCGAATGAGAAAGGGTTTATGTTGCTGTTTGGCTACAATGTAATTGAAAATGGCTGCCCTTAAATTCCCTATGTGCATATCCCCTGTAGGCGAAGGCGCAAAACGAAGCATAAAAACCCTTTATTTAAAAATAGTTTTTGATTATACCCAAAGAATACTTAATTGTGTTGTGGTAGTTCTGTTTTATCAAACATGAATGGGCATCATTTAAGAGATTAGCACTTGGCTAACGCCAAGCTTTTTATGGTTGGTTATCAAAAAGCTAAAAGCGTTTTTATTCAATCACTTCGTAAATAACTTCTGTCTTCCAGCGCGTTTTAGGGGTGATTTCTTGGTTGCGATAACCAAAACAAGCCATTACTGATACGCCAAATTCCGCCGTATTCAGATAGCCTTTTTCCTCTAAATAAGCCTCCACTTTTTCTTGATCATACCCTTCAATCGGGCAAGAATCAATCCCTAACATGGCCGCTGCCATCATCATGTTCGCCATTTGGATATAAGTCTGCTTGCTAGCCCAATCAAACAAAGATCGTTCGCTATTGAGTTTCATATCGTTCTCTTGGAAATTTTTGATGATTTGAGCGAACCTTGAATGAGTGTCATAATCCCTTTTTTTAACCTCATGCATCACTTTCTTAACGTAATCGCTGTCATAAGTAACGCCTTTTCGCGCAAGATAAATGACAAAATGGCTCGCCCCCTCTAAACCAAAAAGCGCCCCCCAGGCCATCGGTTTTAAATCTTCTTTCATGCGTTCATTTTTCAATAAAAGCATTTTCCATGGTTCAAGCCCGATTGAAGAAGGGGCTAATCTCCCCACTTCAACCAAAGCTTCCCAATCCTTTTGGGAAATACGACGATTAGGATCGTATTTTTTTGCAGCAAATCGTTGGTGCTGTAAAGCAACCACTTGTTCTCTGTCCATTTTAATGTTCTCCTTTTTCTAAATAATGATAAACGGCTGCCATATCCATTTCGCCCAAACCGGATTTTTCCGCCTGAGAATAAAGTTCTTGCGCTTTGGATAAGAATGGCAATTGAATCGCCTCTCCTGCTTCATTGTTGGCTAAACGAATGTCTTTGAGCATGAGTTTCAAACTGAAAGCGGCCGGATAGCTATCTTGTAGCCACATGCCTTTTTTAGCTTGAAAGAGAGGCGAATTCATGCCAGATTGGCCAATAATTTGCAAAAATAACTCTGCATCAACCCCTAAATGTTTAGCTAATAGCAAAGCTTCTGAATAAGCGACCCCCATTTGAGCCAAAAGGCTATTGATGGATAATTTAGCCCCTGCCCCTTGACCAATCTTACCCAGATAAAAGGTTTGACTCCCCAAATGCGCCAAAATAGGTTTGAGTTTAGAGATCACTTCTTCATCGCCTGCCGCTAAAATCAATAAAGCCCCGGCTTTGGCCGCACCAACCGATCCTGAAACGGGCGCTTCAAGGTAAGTTACTTGATGCTTTTGAGCGATTTCTTCTAAAGATAAGCTCTCCAAAGGAGCGATAGTGCTCATATTCACCACGATTTTTTCAGACATCTGTTCCCAAAATTTTGGCACTAAAACAGCATCAATCGCCGTTTTATCCGAAAGCATGGTAAAAATCAGATCAACTTTAGCGGCCAAATCTATAGGGTTAGTATAAACCGCTACGCCTTTTTCTTTTAAAGGGGCTGCTTTGCTCTCTGTTCGGTTATAAACTGATACTTTTAAACCTGCATCGCACAAACGAGCCGCCATAGGAGTCCCCATAGCCCCAAGTCCAATCCATCCGATTTTCATTTAACCCTCACTTATTAGCGTGAATACGCCACTAAACCATCTAACCAAGCTTGATGGCCATTTAGCATCGCATTAGGCACAGATGCCATTAAATGTTGCACCACTTTATTAAAATCCAAACCTTTGACAATGACTTCATTGGACACAAAATTATCAGTCTCTCCTGGTATCCATTTTTCAGGCCATTGAATCGCATTCATCGTTATCATGTTTTCTCTGTTTTTAATTTTTTCTGCCTATTGGCGAGTGATTTATAGCATCATTAGGTAAATAATTACCCTTAACCCATTTTATCAGCCACTCTAAAGCGTTGTTTTTAGGGTGAGCGATGACTAAATTTAAGCATGCGTTTAAAATTTCGCCGATTTTTTGGTGCTGATAACCCAAGCTTTGAAGCGCACCGCCCTTAAGGGCTAGGTGTTCTTTTTTAAAAGGCTCGTTAGAATCAAATATTTCTTTTAACAAGCCTTTGATTTTTAAAGCGTGTTTGGGGTTTTCTAGCGCATAAAAATCTAAAGCCAGATTAAAAGGCTCTAAATCGTAATCCTTTAATAAAAACTTTAACTCTGTTTTATTATAGGTATTTAAAAAAGCTTTGTGGCATTCTTTAGCTTTTGAAAATAAAACACAAGTTTTTTTAGGGTAGCGTAAATTTTCTAAACTTTTTTGATGCTTGAAAAACCCTAACAATCTTAATTCCAAATTCAAAGGCGCGTTTTTTAAAAACCCTAAATTTTCTATTTTTTCTTGAATAACCAACTCTAAAATTTCTTGATATTCTTTAGCCACTTCATAGGCGTTTTTCCCCATAAGAAGCTTATTCAATTCGCTTTGTAAGCGCTCTTTAGAAAGGTGTTTTAACAAATCCTTACACGCAAAAACCGCTTCTTTAGTGCTTGGTGCTATCTTAAAGCCTAAAGTCGCGCTAAATCGCAGCGCTCTTAAAATCCTTAAAGCGTCTTCAAAAAACCTCAATCGCGCTTCCCCCACGCATTCAATCGTTTGATTTTCAATCGCATTTTGCCCTTTAAAAGGATCGATCAGCCCTTTTGTAGGGCTATAAGCGATCGCATTCATGCTAAAATCGCGCCGCTTTAAATCGTCCGTTAAATGAGCGCTAAAAACCAATTCTTTAGGCTTTCGGTGTTTGATATGCCCTTTTTCCATTCTAAAAGTTGTGATTTCATAGCTTTGATGGTTTTTAAGAGCCGTGATCGTGCCATGTTTGATGCCGGTTTCTAGCACCCTAAAATGGCACTTTAAAAGAAGCTCCTTGCTTTCATTGACTAAAGCGTTTGAGGTCAAATCGTAATCTTTTGGGGTAATGCCCATCAAACAATCGCGTACGCACCCCCCTACCAAGTAAAGCTCATAAGGGGATTTTTCATAAATATCAAACAATTCTTTTAATTCTTTTTCTAGCTCAAACACGCTTTTTACTCTTAAAATTTCTTTGTGTTATTATATCTTTTTAGAATTTTTAAGGAATTTTGATGGAACAAGAAATTTGCGTGATCGGTTTTAGCGGCGGGCAAGACAGCACCACTTTAGCCGTGTGGGCGAAAAAGCGTTTTAAAAAAGTCTGTTTAGTGGGGTTTGATTACGCGCAAAAACACTCTGTGGAATTAGAATGCGCTCAAAAAATCGCTTCTCTTTTACAACTCCCTTATGAAATCATCCCATTAGATTTTTTAGAAAATATCACCCACTCCGCGCTTTTTAAAAACTCTAGCGATTTAATAGGGCATTCGCATGCGCAAAATAAAGATTTACCCAACTCTTTTGTGCCTAATCGTAACGCTATTTTTATCACCCTTTTGCATTCTTATGCGCAAAAACTAGGGGCTAGTAACATCGCTTTAGGGGTTTCGCAAGCGGATTTTAGCGGCTATCCGGATTGTAAAGAAGATTTTATTAAAAGCATCGAGCATGCCCTAAATTTAGGATCAAACACGGCGATTAAAATCGTAACGCCTCTAATGTTTTTAAGTAAAACGCAAGAATTTCAAATGGCTAAAGATTTGGGTGTCTTGGATTTAGTCATCAAAGAAACGCACACCTGCTATCAAGGAGAGCGAAAGATTTTGCATGCTTATGGCTATGGCTGCGATAAATGCCCGGCATGCCAATTGAGGAAAAAAGGCTTTGAAGAGTTTCAAGCCATGCTATAAAAAATAATTTTTTAAAGAATGGGGTTTTTAAAACTTTGTTTTTATAATAAATTTCTTAAGAGAACAGGGGATTTTGAAATAATTCCCCCTACAACCCCTAACTAAAACCCCCAACCCAAAAAGAGCGTTTTTTTAAGAGTTTGTCGCTTGATTAAGATCAAGCTGTTTTATATTTTTGTTTAAAAAATGCCTTTGAGCGTTTTTACAAAACAATCAAAGAGCGGTAAAAAGCGCATTTTTAATGTTTGTTTTTAAAGTTATATGTATAGTTAAGATAAACGCTCACCACTCTTTTATAATCCAATTTATCCCCATAATCATCGCTATAGTAATTGACTTTAAACGCTGGCACTTTAACCCCCAATTCAACACTAGAACCTCCAAGATAGTTTTCATCGCCATAGCGATCAATATCGTATTCATCATTATTCCAACGAACGCCAAATTTTCCTTGTAACTGAAAAATCGTGCGGCTTTTGACTTGATTGAAAGGGGTGAGATTGTTACTTGCAAACCAAGTGCTAGCCCCTATATCCATGCCAATCACAAGCCCTGAAGATTTTCTAAATACATGCCTTGATGCTTTTTTTAATGTATTAGCGTCTAGCGTTCTGCCGGTCATATCTTTGTAAAATATGGAGAGCCCTTTTACCCTTCGTTCAACGTATTTTTGGGACGCTCGCTTATCGTTAGTCCAATTAATGAGCAAATCCGTATTGAAACCATAGGGTAAAAAAACGATTAAACCGCTACCAGGAACAGAACCAACGCCACCAAGTTGGTAACCGAAAAAAAGAGAGTGCCTAAACCCTATAATCCTTTTTTTACCCAAAAAATATTTATACCCCAAGCTGAGCTCATTAAAAAGACCGCCCGACCCGCCATTTCCTGCGAATCGGTTAGCGATCTTTGTTGAATCTTTCACTTCATTTAAGGCGTTTTGTGCATCTCTTATGGCTTTTGTGTTTTGTGTTGTAGGGAATAATGAATTTTTTGCGTTATTGATCGCTTGATTTAAGGCGTTTTCTGCTGAAGCTTTTTCGCCGATGCTACCTTGTCCTTGAATATAGCTTCCTTCTCCAAAATTCAAACCTAAATAAAATCCATTCCTTTCAGCGTGGAGCCAAAACGAGAGAGAGAGAGAGTTAGTAAGAGAGCTTTTTTCATGGTTTTTCTTTGGTTTAAGATTTGATATTATTGCTAGGTATTTTATCATAAAAATAAGATTTTAGTGATTGGGTTTTAATGAAAAACAAAATTAAAACGAAATAACCACAAAACCACCGCTTAATGAATATTAAATCAAAAACATGTTAATCTTTAGTTATTTTTAAATTTAGGAAACCCCATGCATCAAAACAATAAAACTTTTTTACCCCACCAATCCGCTCATCTCTCTAAAATCATTCTTTTTTTAAACACCGGCTTTTTAGCCTATCTGTTAAGTGCTTGTGGGGCGAATGTGCCTATAGAAGAAGTGTTGGTTAAAGATCCTAAAGAAACCAAAGCCCAAGAAGTCGCCAAAGAAGAAAAAGCCATCCAGCAAGAAAACGCCACTATTGATGCGCGCACCACGCCTTTAATCAATCGTTTCACTAATTATAACGCTTATGGCTCTTTAAACGGCTTTTACAATTCAGTGGATAATCTCAATTCGCCCATGCAAAACGGGATGTATGGAGGCTATTACATGCCTTATTATTACATGCCCTATGGTTTCATGCCTTATGGGTCAGGTCTTATGCCTTATGGGCCTTATGGGTATGGAGCGCCTGGATACTTCCCTTACGCTTTTTATTGATTGAGTGGCTTTAGAAAGCGTGGTGGTGTTGGCGTTTTTACTCAAACACGCTTGTGTTTTCTAATGGTTATTTCTAACATGCTATGGTGGTGCGATGAAGAAAGGCTATATCAGAGGAGATCTTATGCGTATAGTTAGAAATTTATTTCTTGTATCGTTTGTGGCTTATAGTAGCGTATTCGCAGCGGATTTAGAAACCGAAACCAAAAGCGACAAAAAGAGCGGTAAAAAGTTTTACAAACTCCATAAAAACCATGGATTAAAAACCGAGGCTAAAAACGACAAAAAGCTTTATGATTTCACTAAAAATAGCGCTTTAGAAGGCGTAGATTTAGAAAAAAGCCCTAGCCTTAAAAGCCATAAAAAAAGCGACAAAAAGTTTTACAAACAACTCGCTAAAAACAATATCGCCGAAGGGGTGAGCATGCCGATTGTGAATTTCAATAAAGCCCTGTCTTTTGGGCCTTATTTTGAAAGGACTAAAAGCAAAAAAACCCAATACATGGACGGCGGGTTGATGATGCACATCCGCTTTTAAGCCCTTATTCATAATCCAAAAATGCATGCGTTTTAAGAGCGAGGGTTTTAGGGAAATACCGCACAAACAAATCCAAAAACACTTTTTCGCCAAAGAAATCCCCAGCGATTGTTACTTCTTGGACGCTAAAATTTTGCGCGTTATCCCAAATGAAATTCCCTAAAAACTCCGCTAAAGAATCCAAAATCCCCAAACTCAAAATTTCATTCTCTACGCCTGCGAGCCTGAAACTCATCGCACTGTGCATGATCTTTGAAAAGTTTAAAGCCATTTTGAAAGAATCGTCTTTAAGGATTTTATAATCAATCCTAGGACCTTTAGGGCGTAAGCATTCTTTAGCCAAAGAAATAACGCTCTGTGTGCAAAAATCCTCGCTATAACCCAAAACAAACCCTAAAATGCGAAAAAAATCCAATAAATTCGCACCCCCTAGCTGGTATTTAGAAAGCTCTAAAATGCGTGCGTAAAAATCAGGGAATTTAGCCGCGTAGTTTTTTAGCATTCTGGAGGCTTTTTCATCTTGTTTGAGAGTGTTAAATATTTGATTGAAATCAAAACTAACGCTTAAAAGCGTTTTTAAAGAACCATTAGCATGCAATAACAACCTTGTAGGGCGCTTGAAACTGAGATACAAAACGATAGAATGCGGCGTTTCTTTTAAAAACTCTAATTCATCTTTAAAGGGAAGGGTAGAAAGGTTGTTTTCTAGCACGAATTTTTTAGTGGGCGTGATCAAGCGCTTAGGGGTTTTAAAAAGCGCTTCATAATGCAAAAGCGCTTCACAAGAACGGCTTTCATGCATAAAAACAAATTCTATCCCCTCATCTTGTAAAATATGGCACAATAAATTCAATATGGGGTCAAAGGGTAGCTGGGCTATGATTTCATTGTTTTTAAAAGTGTCCTTAAACACGCTTTTTAATGGGGCTTTGATAGAGGGTTTTTCCAAACTGGCCAAATATTTAGCGTCTTCTAAAGGCAATTTAGTGCAGGTTAAAACGCTAGAAAGATCGCTAAAAATAACGCTTGGAGAGAGATTTTTTAAAGAAAGGGATAACGCCCCCCTAGAAGTGAAAATAGGGATAAAATCCTGTGTTTTGAGCATGCCTTTTAATTGGGTTAAGCAATCTATAAGCTCTTTAGGGCTATGAATCATTTTCCCTTTAAAAGCGGTGTTTTCAATCAAGCCCAAAGTATCGGCATACAAAGATGAATTTTTGTCTAAAAAATCTTGATGCTCTTTAGCGTTCATAAAAAGGGGCTTTGAAAGGCTTGTTGTTTGGAAAAGATTTTCATCTAAAGGCTCTGTGATTTCCTTTAAAGACAAAAAGCTAAAATCTAAAGAAAAGGGCAGAATTTCGCTTAATTTTTGCGCGAACTCTAAAGTGATCTCAGTGCTCGCTTGGAGGTAGAAAGAAGTCATGTTATCTTTATAAACGCTATAAAAACGCACTTGCAAATTGCATGCCATTTGCTCTAAAAGGGGCGTAAAAATCAAGCTTGTTTTTTCATTAACGCATTTAAAAAGAAAGACAAACACCAATTCAAAAACCCTTATAAGAGAGTTCAGCGATACACTCTAAAGCGATATGATCGGTGCGTTGCATTTTAACCCCCCATGCGTTGAGTCGGATTTCTATGGCTTTTAAGGCTGTTTCTAAAGCGTTTAACATTTCGCTTGAGAGCTTGAAAGTGGTCTCGCTCCCTATCACAAAAGGCACAAGCCCCACGATAAAAGTTTTAGGCAAATCCCCTAAAAACTCCGTGAGCCTTAAAGTGTGCAGCATTTCCACTTCATGCGCGCTCCCAGCCCATGTGATTTCTTTAGGGGCGTCCTTAAAATCAAAGGCATAGACTGAGCCTATCTCAACGCCTTTAGCGCTCACGCAATCTAAAATCAAAACCTTTTCATACGAAGTGATCAAAGGAATGAGTTGCTGAGCCATAGTCCCCCCATCTATAATATCCACGCTAGGGAAAAAAGAAAAATTCTTTTTAAGGTAGTGGGCTAGATGCACCCCAATCCCTTCATCGCCAAAAAGGATATTGCCAATGCCTAGAATTAGGATTTTTTCACTCATTCTTTGGTGTAACCATAGCCATTAATCATAGAATCCGCCCCCGAACTATCATACCGGATAGAATGGAAAAACACCATATAAACATGCACAGGGACAAACAAAATAAACCCCCAAGTCGCTAAGTGGTGGATAAAACGCACGTTCGCTAACCCCCCACAAAGCACTTCAAACCACTTAAAAGCACTCCCTAAAAACGCTCCAAGCCCCGCATGATAGACATTATAATACAGCACTATCCCGCTCAAACTCATCAATACAATTAAAACAACCAAAGTGAAATAAGCCACGAGTTGGATAGGGTTATACGCTCCTTTAGTGTGGGGTTTGCCGCTGATAAGAAAATACGCTTTCATCTGATCGATCCAAGCTTTTGGGCTTAAAAGTTGGCTAAAACTCCTGCGTTCCATCAAGCTTTCTTTAGTGAAAAAAAGATAGGTTCTAAAGATTAATGCGCTAATGAGCAAAAACCCAAACATGACATGAAAAGAGCGCACATAAGCTTGTAAAAGATACACCCCTTTATAAAAGCTGGAATTAGGCTGCAAAAAAGGGTAAGCGATGTAAAACCCCGTAGCGATTAAAGTAAAAATACTCAAAGCCCTAACCCAATGGAAAAAGCGCACAAAACCTGAATACTCTTTGTGTAAAACGACCTTATTCATTTTATCCATGCGTAACCCTTTTTAGAATTTAGCGAAATTAGGCTCTACTTTAAACTCGTTTAAAGACTGCCCTTTAAAATCCATCACATGCACTGAGCATGCGATGCATGGGTCAAAAGAATGGATAGTCCTAATGATTTCTAAAGGCTGGGTTAAATCAGCGATTTTAGTGCCAATCAAGCTCATTTCATAAGCCCCCCTTTGATTTTGAGAATCTCTAGGCCCCGCATTCCAAGTAGAAGGCACCACCGCTTGATAATTTTCCACCACGCCGTTTTTAATACGCACCCAATGGCTTAGCATGCCCCTTGGCACTTGACCAATGTAGCGCCCTTTATATTCTTGATTCTTATCAATGTGATAAGGAGCGCAAGTGCTTTGATCGCTTTTTAGATTTTCCACTAGTGCATCAAACGCCAAAAGACCATTATCAGCGATCGTTTTAGCTTCAATACACCTTGCAGCCGTGCGTCCAAGCGTTGAAAACAACGCCTCTAAAGGCAGTTTAGTGTCTTTTAAAAACTTCGTAGCCACTTCAGTAACATAAGGGTTTTTCGCCGCTAAACCTACCACTACGGAACTTAAAGGGCCTACTTCCATGGGCTTACTATCGTATCTGGGCGATTTTATCCAAGAATATTTATTTTTAGTGTCAAGCACTTTAGCAGGGATGATTTTATTTTCAATCCCCACGCTCTCGCCGTCTTTTAAACCGGTATAATGCGGATTAGTTTGCCCGTCATAAGGGTGGAGTTGCACTTCTTTAGTGTCTTCATATTGATACCAAGAATGCGTAACCTCTTCTTTAATCAAACTTTCATCAATGGGGTGTAATTTAGAAATATCCCCATCAAGCACCACCCCACTACTCAAAAGGTATTTATCTTTCCCAAGCAACACTTCTTCATAAGCGATAAAATTTCTTAAACCACAGCCTTTGATAACGGATGGTTCGTTAGCGAACATTTCGCCTGCCATCACCAAATCAGGGTAGTAAGCATGGTTGATAAAATTGGCCACCACTTCAAACTTGCTCTTCCATTCAGCCAATCTCGTCGGATCCAATATATCCATAACACTCGTAACACCCCCCACCGTTAGGCTTTGTGGGTGAGGCTGTTTGGCCCCAAAAATAGCGGTCATTTTCGCCGCTTCCCTTTGGATTTCTAAAAGCTTGAGGTAGTGGCTTAAGACGATTAAATTTTGCTCTGGGTTTAAACGATAGGTTTTATGCCCATAGTAGCCATTACTAAAAGGCCCTAAAGATCCGCTTTTAGCGAAATCATTCAAGCGTTTTTGAACCGCTTTTAATTCACCGGCACCGGTATTGATAGGATAAGGGCTGTATTTGAAAGAAAGTTTTGCCGCTTGAATGGGATCGGCTTTTAAAGCGCTCAAAATATCGCACCAATCAAGCCCATGCAAAGTATAAAAATGCACCACATGATCATGAAAAAGCAACGCCATGTTCATCAAAGATCGCACCAATTGCGCGTTTAATGGGGGGGTGATGCCTAAAGCGTTTTCTACTGCAGTGATACCGGCTTTATAATGCGAATAAGTGCATACCCCGCAAATCCTTTGAGCGATAAAGCCTGCATCTCGTGGGTCTCTGCCCTTAATGATCGTCTCTAGCCCCCTAAAAAGCGTGGAAGAAGAAAACGCATCAGTGATCACGTTATCATCATCTACGATCACCTCAATCCTTAAATGCCCCTCAATCCTAGTGATAGGATCGACTACGATTTTTTTTGACATGTTAATCCCTTACTCTTTGTTTTTGATCGCTTTAGAAAGGAGTGCATGCGCGGCAATGCCAATAGCAGTTGCACTCAATAAAGTCGTGCCTACTTTATCCGCCACTTTATCAGCCCCTAAGCCATCAAAGGCGGTTTTAATGGAGCGATTCGCTAAAGGCTCTTCAAAAGGACTCATCGTATCCCAAAAATTAGGCTCAGAACACCCTATACACCCATGCCCTGCACCTATGGGCCAAGAGGTGTGTGAATTGAAGCGGAGTTTGGAGCAATTATTGAAAGTGTAAGGCCCTTTACAGCCCATTTTATACAAACAAAAGCCCCTTTTAGCGTTTTCATCGCCAAAATGCTCTACAAACTCGCCCGCATCAAAATGCCCTCGCCTTTCGCACAGATCATGGATTCTGTTCCCATAAGCCCAAGAGGGGCGGTTATACGCATCCAATTTAGGGAGAGCCCCAAACATCAAGTAATAAAGCACGTTACCCACGATATTTTTTTCACTAGGCGGACAACCGGGTACATTGATCACGGGTTTATCAATGATTTTATGCAAGGGTTGCGCGTTAGAGGGGTTAGGGTAAGCCGCTTGCACGCCCCCAAAACTGGAGCATGTGCCTATGGCAAAAATAGCGGCTGCGTATTTGGTGGCTTTTCTGCACTCTTCAGCCCCCGTTTCAGCGTTTGGGCCTTGAGTGAGAAAGTATTCGGTGCCTTGGGGGATACCGCCTTCTACCATTAAAATGTAGTTGTTTTTGTGCTTTTCTATGGCGTCATGCAAGCTTTTTTCAGCTTGAAAACCGCTCGCTACCATAATGGTCTCATGGTATTCTAGGTTAATGTAATCAAAGATAATGCTATCAATAGTAGGGTCTGCACTCCTTAATAAGCTCTCGCTACAACCGGTGCATTCTGCCATGTGCAACCAAATCACGGGCAACCTGTTAGCCACCTCCACCGCTTTTAAAGTCAAGGGAGCAAAACTAGCCGGCAAGGCTAACGCTGTGCTCATCATGCCCGCCCACTTCAATAAATCGCGCCTAGAAATACCAGCCCCTTTAAACTCGTCTTGCAAGTTCTTATGTTCGTTATGAGCGTTAAACGAGCTGACTATATCAAGGCGTTCTTCAATCTTTTGATAGGTCTTTTTTTTCATCGTAGAACATGACCACTCCTTAATTAGAAATTTTCATTATCTTAACATAATAAAAATAATGTAGTGGCAATTGATTGTTTTTTAGTTTTTATTGAGATTGAGGGAATTTCTTTAACATTAAGTTTCATTTGGATAAAATTCCCCCCTATTTTATTAAAAAAGGAACAAAATGAAAAAAGTACTCATCATTAACGGGGCCAAAGCGTTCGGGAGCTCTGGGGGGAAACTCAATGAAACTTTGACTGACCATGCAAAAAAGACTCTAGAGTCTTTAGGGCTAGAAGTGGATACAACAATCGTGGATAAAGGCTATGAACATGCTCAAGAAGTGGAGAAAGTCTTTAGCGCTGATGCGACGATTTGGCAAATGCCTGGCTGGTGGATGGGAGAGCCTTGGATTGTGAAAAAATACATTGATGAAGTCTTTAGCGCAGGGTATGGGAAGCTTTATGCTAGCGATGGCAGGAGTTCGCAAAACCCCACTAAAAACTACGGGAAAGGAGGCTTGATGCAAGGCAAAAAATACATGTTGAGCTTGACTTGGAACGCTCCCATTGAAGCCTTTAACGATCCTAGTGAATTTTTTGAAGGGGTGGGTGTGGATGTTGTGTATTTGCATTTGCATAAAGCGTTCCAATTTTTAGGGCTTTCAGCATTACCCACTTTTATTTGCAACGATGTGGTGAAAAACCCCCAAGTAGAGCAGTATCTTAACTCCCTAACCACGCATTTGCACCAAGCTTTTGGCAAGTGATTTTAAATTTTTTTTAACCCCCCATTTCTTTGGGGGGCTTGTTTGTTGCACAATGTTTATTACACAATAAAGTCTCTGGGATTAAGTTCGCAACCTAAGATAAGATCCCTAAGATTACTGCCCACCGTTTGGTAACTCGCATTGCTCACAAAGTAGAATCCGTATTTTTCAAAAGGCACAACCAAAGTGCCATCTCTATCCCTTAATTGCGCTTTTGCTTTATCCCAACAAATATATCTTGGCTTTTCATCTGTGTAGCTTTCAAAGGCTTCTCTGGCGTTTTCTAGCACATAGTCTATGACAGCGCTAGCCAATTCCTTAGCGTTTCTTGCCATGCACCTTTGGCCATTGGGGAGCTTAACGCTTTGAAGATTATGGTTAGTTAAGTCATCATAAAGGGTTTTTTGAAGCTCTCTGGTGCGGTATTCTTTGGGCAAATCTTTAAACAACCCCACTTGACAGAATTGATCCGCTAAATATTCGCTCCTAGCCCTCACTTCCTCTATCCCCCAAGAATGGGTGTTATTGATGAAATAGTCGTTTAAATGCAAGGAGCTGTATTCTTCCATAAGCGCAATTTTTGCCTCGTAAGATTTGTTGCCAAGCCTTTGATTTTGCCCTGATAAGGTTAGATTCCCAAAATTATTGAGATAGTCTTGCTCAAAAGTGAAATAATCCCCTACCCTATCGCGCCATTCTTGGGTGGGGGTTTTGGGGTAGAAATGCTCCACTTCTAGATTTTCTTCTCTTGGCGGTTCGGCGTTGCTTAGCTTTTCTATCTCAAGCAAAATGAATTTGCACACTTGATTTGCTGCATAAGCGTTACGCACAAGAAACGCCGCTTTAATTTTATCGTCATTAGGGAACGCCGTTCGTCCAACGCTCCTGCCCAAATACCGCTTCAGTGCATCGGCTGAAACATTTTCCCCTAGCTGTCTGTATAAAGAATAAAGAAGTTCAGCAAGTGCAGGGGCAGGATCCCCACACACGCTTCGGCGCACATAGTAGCTGATAAGGATTTGCAAAATTTCGTTGAAGTTTTCATAATCCAATTTGCCTTCTTCAAAATCTCTAGCACAACGCAAAACAAAGGGCTTTGCCACGCCAAATTTGATTTTCACAAGATCTTTAATGTGCAGGCGTAAATTCGCTAACTGCTGCGGGTCTCCACGATGTAAAAAATAATGATCTCTGTCTAAAAAGATTTGATAGATTCTGCCATATTCACGCATATCGCTCATAAGACCTTGTATGTCATCAGAGAAATTGTCTCTGTGATGGTCTTTTAGCGCGTAATACACTTCACGCTCTTCTTTTTTTAATTTATCTTCAAAATAGATTCTCAAATAGGTTAGAATAAAATCATTCAAATCCCTTTCGCCAAGCCAATCTTCTAAAGGCACCCAATAAGTCTCATAAAGGTGTTTCTGTCTGTCAGAATTTTCTCCCATCATCAGGTAGTTGCGGATGAGATCCAGCCCTTTTAATTGCACGCCGGTAGCGTTAATGCTTTCAAACACCACTTGCGGATCATCTTTGCCTAGCTCTAAGCCTACGGCTACGATTTTAAGCCGCAAAAACGCGCCATAAATCTCTTCAATGCGATACCCTTTGCTGATATAATTGTCAAGCTCTTTGGTGAAAAATTTATAATTATTCCTGATGTGTGATACGCCTTGTATTTCATGCGATCGATTTTGCATGACCAGATCAAAGGCTTCTTTGTCGCTTTTAATGGGCTTGAGACGCAACCTTTGTCCTGCAAGATTGAGCAGATTATCAATCTCTTTTTTTATCGCTTCATTTGGTATCTTTGTTTCTATGGCTTTAAGCAAAAGCATGATAGTGGTAATCCTTTGCTGCCCATCAATGATGACAAATTCTTGCAGTTTCCTTAAGCTCTTTTCATCATCAATATGATGCAAAATATAAGTGATAGAACCCATAAAATGCGTTTTCTTGTTTTGAGAAATACTGACAATATCTTGCAGTAACTTTTCACAATCTTCTTCTTCCCAAGTGTAGTTCCTCTGGTATACAGGGATAGAAAATATCGTGCCTGTTAAGGCAAAAAAGTCGTTAACGGTGCTTTGTGTCGCTTTCATCGCTTTTCCTTTTAAATAAAATCAAAATCACACCGAGTATTAAATCAAAAAAAAAAAAAAAAAGATAGCTTAAATTTTTGAAAAAACCGCAATTTGTGGCTGAATTAATTCAAAAAAATAAAAGAGCTTTGCGCAAAGCAAGCGCTAATCTCTTAAAAATGCGATCTTTAGGGGGGGTTTAGTTATGGGGCGAGAACGATTTCAAAATACCCTCTATCCCCTTAAGAAAGAGTTTGGCTATTACTAGGGTATCTCATAAGAATTATATGGCATGAACAAGCGCCCGTAATTAGGGTTCACGCGCAATAAATGCTCTTTGAAATTCCCGTAATTACGGCAGCTTGACTCAAAACCATTATCGCACGCATACGAGAATAAATCCAAAGCCCTTTGGTCATCTTGAGGCACGCCTAAGCCCTTTTGATACAGCACGCCTAAATTATTACAGCTCCCCAAAATCCCCCCATCGCATGCCATTTGAAAATACTTCGCCGCATAGTGGTTATTTAACGGAGCCCCTAAATCCCCATTCGCATAAATCCAGCCTAAATTCGCACACCCCATCATATCCCCAGCGTTACAAGCCAAATAATTCAAATCCACTTGACTGAGTTGTGCTTTATCAATGCCATAAATATTATTCACATTAGACATCAAACCCAGATTATAACACCCCATATCATTCCCATTTTCGCATGAAAATTTATAATAACTTATCGCTTTGTAATAATCTTTTGGGACCCCACTCCCATTAGCAAACATCCACCCCAAATTGTTGCATGCGAGCATGTCCCCCCCTTGACAAGCCACCGCATACAATTGCAAGGCGTTTTCTTTATCGTTTGAATCCGCATTCTTCTTGTTTTCATACATTTGAGCCAGATTCGCACAAGCGGTCGCATCGCCCCCACTGCAACCCATTTCATAATAACGAGCGGCTTTTAGTCTGTTGGTTTGGATTCCTACCCCATTAGCATACATCGCCCCTACCGCAAAACACCCGGCCGCATTACCATTATCGCACGATTGGGAAAAAAGCTTAAAAGCCCCTTGATAATCGCCCTTTTTAGCCAAATCAATACCGGCAGAAAGCTCGGTTTGAGCGTTTTCAGGCGATCCTAATTTGTCTAACAGATTGGAGTTATCGTTTTTAGGGGCAATCTGGGTGTTAGGGTTTGGCGCGCCCTTTGCGTTAGCAGGGTTTAATTCAGGGGGCGTGTTTTTTGGGGCTTGATTGTTTTCTTCAGCACCGCTAAGCTGTAAAACTAAAAAAACAAGCAATAACAAACTTTTTTTGAGCATTCTTTTAATCCTTAATGCAGGTTTTGATTCAACTCAATTTTTTTCACGCTCCTAAAAGCAATCAGCTTACCATTCTGGCTATTGGAACGAAAATGCACGCCATTTTTTCCGGAAAGCTCTTTGCCTTTGTAAAGATTGTTGGCATGTTTTTCTAAAGCGCTATTCACTTCTAAAAGCTTTTTAAACTCATTTTCTTCAATTTCTATCACGCTCCCGGCTAGTATGGCAACGCCTGCATCCACAATACAGCCATCGCCTAAACTAATACCGGTAACGCTATTAGCCCCTAACAAACAATTTTTCCCGATGCTAATAGGGTTATTATTCCCTCCGCTTAAAACGCCTAAAACGCTCGCTCCCCCACCAATATCAGTGCCTGCTCCAACCACCACCGATGAAGAAATACGCCCCTCATTCATGCACACTCCCATAGCCCCTGCGTTAAAATTCACATAACTAGCCCCGGGCATTTGAGTGTAACCACCGGTGCCTAAATACGCCCCAAAGCGCGTTTTTGAGCTATCCAGTAAGCGGATATTATCAAATTCAGGGATTAATTGCATCAAATAGCGCGGGAATTTATCTATAAAATCAATGCTAGGGAAATGGCCTCGCATTTTTAAAGCCACTTCGTTCATTCTAAGCCATTCTAATTCATAAGGCTTGTTGCCGCTCCAAGCCGCATTAGAAAGCTGGTTAAAAATGCCCTCTAAATTCAAACTCCTTAAAGGGGCTTTACCTAAAGAGAGCGCTAAAAGTTTCATATACGCGCTCTCCACGCTCTCGCAAGGCTTATCTTCAAACAAGATTACCAAGCGATAAAGAGACTCCCCATCGCTATTTTTCAAACGATTTTCTTCTAAAGCTTTTAAAAGCTCTAAAACCACTTGGATGTTTTTATGAGCCATTTTATTAGAATAGGCTTCATTCAAAAAGGGCGTATAAAAATCCAGTGCTTTTAACACAAAACTTTCATCAATCTCAACGACGCGCTCGCTCGCGCTCTCTTTTAGGATTTTGTCTTTAGAAAGCGAATTACAAAACACCGCATAAGAGCCTAAATTTTCCTCTTTCCAGTTCAAAACGGGGTAAGTGGCGCATAAAATCTTTTTGGAAATAGGGGCAATATCCACTCTGGCAATGCCAAAGCCTAAAGGCTCTCTATAATGATCAGATTGCTGGTAGTTGCTCACAAAATTTTTAAATTTATTCATCATGCCTAATCCTTTAAACTCTTTTCTCTTTCTTTAGCTAAATTTTCCACTTCTATCACAAAAGTTTCAAACAAATCCTTTTCAGCCAATTTGTGGATGACCTTACCCTCTTTAATGATCAAACCGCTGCGATTCCCAAAAGCGATCGCCATGTCTGCATGCTTGGCTTCACCTAAAGCGTTCACCACGCAACCCATCACGCTAATGTCTAAAGGGGTTTTAATGTGGCTTAAGCGTTTTTCTACCTTGCTCGCCATATCCACTAGATTGGCTTCAATGCGCCCGCAAGTGGGGCAAGAAATCCAATTAATCCCTTCTTTCAAACGCCCGCTATGGCGTAAAATCGCTCTAGCCACTTTGATTTCATTTTCTAATTCCCCTGTGATGGATACGCGCATTGTATCCCCAATTCCCTCCATTAAAAGCCCCCCTAAAGCCATGGCGGATTTGATACTGGAGCTAAAAAGATTCCCCGCTTCAGTAACCCCCAAATGGAAAGGATAGATCACAAGAGGGCGTAGCATCCTGTAAGCTTCTATGGTGCGAATCACATCGCTCGCTTTCAAAGAGATCTTAAAATCAGTAAAATCCAAATCTTCTAAAAGTTTGGCGTTATATAAAGCGCTTTCTACCATGCCTTTTGGGGTCGACCCGTATTTTTGATCAAACTGCTTTTCTAAACTCCCGGCATTCACGCCAATTCTTATAGGAATATTTTTTTCTTTACAAGCATCAACCACCGCTTTGATCTTGTCTTTAGAGCCGATGTTTCCGGGGTTAATTCTTATCGCATCCACGCTTTGAGCGGCAATGAGAGCGAATTTATAATGGAAATGAATATCAGCGATTAAGGGCAAGGAAGACACTTTTTTCAATTCTTTTAAGGCCAGGGCGTCCTTTTCATTGCTCACCGCCACCCTCACTAAATCAGCCCCGGCGAGTTTGAGTCGGTCAATTTGATTTTTAGTGCTTTCAATATCAGCGGTTTTACTAAAGGTCATGCTTTGCGTGCTAATAGGAGCATCACCCCCTATGGCCACGCCACCGATAAAAATTTGCTTGGTCTTAACTCTGTTTTCTAGCATTAAACCTCTTCATCAGTTAAATTTTCACTCGTTATTATACTCTTTTATGCTCTCTCTTTTATGTCCTCTTTGGCTCTTTTTTAGCGCTTTCAATGATAAACGCTTAAATTTTAGATAAGATTAACCATTCCATTTTAAGATTAAAGTAGCCCTATGACTTTTGAGCCTTATCCTTTTGAACGATTAAGAGCCTTGTTTAAAGAGATCACCCCTAAAAAAAAGGGGCTAGATTTAGGCATCGGCGAGCCGCGATTTGAAACGCCTAAATTCATTCAAGACGCTCTTAAACAGCATGCTCATTCGCTCAATATCTACCCTAAAAGCGCGTTTGAAGAGGGTTTGAGAGAGGCTCAAAGGGGTTTTTTTAAACGCCGTTTTAAGGTAGAATTGAAAGAAAACGAATTAGTTTCCACGCTAGGATCCAGGGAAGTATTATTCAATTTCCCTAGTTTTGTTTTATTTGATTATCCAAACCCCACTATCGCCTACCCTAACCCTTTTTATCAAATCTATGAAGGGGCGGCCAAATTTATCAAAGCTAAAAGCCTTTTAATGCCTTTAGTTAAAGAAAATGATTTCACTCCAAGCTTGAATGAAAAAGAGTTGCAAGAAGTGGATTTAGTGATCTTAAATTCCCCTAACAACCCCACCGGAAGAACCCTTTCTGTAGAAGAGCTGATTAGTTGGGTCAAACTCGCTTTAAAACATGATTTTATTTTAATTAATGATGAATGTTATAGTGAAATTTATGAAAATACGCCTCCCCCTTCGCTTTTAGAAGCTTGCATGCTAGCTGGTAATGAAGCGTTCAAAAATGTTTTGGTTATCCATTCGCTCTCCAAACGCTCTAGCGCTCCAGGGCTAAGGAGTGGTTTTATCGCTGGGGATAGCAGCCTTTTAGAAAAATACAAAGCGTTTCGTACCTATTTAGGCTATACGAGCGCTAATGCGATCCAAAAGGCCAGTGAAGCGGCTTGGCTAGATGATAGGCATGCAGAATTTTTCCGCAATATTTATGCGAATAATTTGAAACTAGCGCGAAAAATCTTTAAAGACACGCTCATTTATCCTTTTAGCTTTTATGTGTATCTGCCCGTTAAAAATGGCGAAAATTTTGCTAAAACGCTTTATCAAAACGAAGGCATTACTACTTTACCGGCTTTGTATTTAGGGCGTAACCGTATCGGCGCTGACTACGTGCGTTTAGCCCTTGTCTATGACACCCCCCTTTTAGAAAAGCCTTTAGAAATCATAGAAGCTTACCGAGAAAACCATGCTTGAAACCCCAAAAGTTTTACTCAAAAACTTACAAGATTGCAAGATCCATTTTATCGGTATAGGAGGGATTGGCATTTCAGGCTTAGCCAAATACCTTAAAGCGCAAGGGGCTAAGATCAGCGGATCTGATATTGCCATAAGCCCTAGCGTTAAGTATTTGAAAGCTTTAGGCGTAGAAATTAATATCCCGCATGATCCAAAAGCGATCAATAATCAAGATGTCATTATCCATTCAGCCATTATCAAAGAAGACAATACCGAAATACAAAGGGCTAAGGAATTAGAAATCCCTATTTTGTCTCGTAAAGACGCTTTGTATTCTATCCTTAAAGACAAACGTGTTTTTAGCGTGTGCGGGGCTCATGGAAAGAGCAGTATCACGGCCATGTTGAGCGCGATTTGCCCCACTTTTGGAGCGATTATTGGGGCGCATTCTAAAGAATTTGATTCCAATGTGCGAGAGAGTGCGGATATGAGTTTGGTTTTTGAAGCCGATGAAAGCGATTCAAGTTTTTTATTTTCTAACCCTTTTTGCGCGATTGTGCCTAACACAGAGCCAGAACATTTAGAGCATTATGACCACGATTTAGAACGCTTTTTCTCCGCTTATAAATATTTTTTAGACCATGCTCAAAAAAGAGTGATTTATAAAGAAGATCCTTTTTTAAAAAACTATTCTAAAGACGCCATTATTTTAGAAAAAAAAGACATTTATAATATCCAATACATTTTAAAAGACGGCGAGCCTTACACCTCGTTTGAATTGAAAGATTTGGGGGCTTTTTTGGTGTGGGGGTTAGGCGAACATAACGCCACGAACGCGAGTTTAGCGATTTTAAGCGCTTTAGATGAATTGGATTTAGAAGAAATTAGAAATAATTTATTGAATTTCAAAGGCATTAAAAAACGCTTTGATATTTTGCAAAAAAACGCACTCATTCTCATTGATGATTACGCCCACCACCCTACTGAAATCAGTGCCACTTTAAAGAGCGCTAGGATTTATGCTAACTTATTGAACACGCAAGAAAAAATTATTGTGATCTGGCAAGCGCACAAATACTCCCGCTTAATGGACAATTTAGAAGAGTTTAAAAAATGTTTTTTAGAGCATTGCGACAGGTTGATCATTTTACCCGTTTATAGCGCGAGTGAAGTTAAAAGAGACATTGATTTGAAAGCCCATTTTAAGCATTATAACCCCACCTTTATAGATAGGGTGCGTAAAAAGGGGGATTTTTTAGAGCTGTTAGTCAATGATAATGTGGTAGAAACGATTGAAAAAGGCTTTGTGATAGGCTTTGGAGCGGGGGATATTACCTATCAATTGAGAGGCGAAATGTAATGGGCGTGGCGGTTGTTTTATTTTTAACGCTGGTTTTATTGTTTTTAGTTTTAAGGGATTTTGGTTTAGCAAGCCCTAAACAAAAACTTGTAGCTTTCTTAATCGTAGGGATTATAGGGGCGAGTATAAGCGTCTATACTTACAAACAAAACCAACAAAACCAACAAGAAATCGCTTTACAAAGAGCGTTTTTAAGGGGGGAAACCTTGTTGTGTAAAGGCATTAAAGTCAATAACCAAACCTTTAATTTAGTGAGCGGGACTTTAAGCTTTTTAGGCAAAAAACAAACCCCTATGAAAGACGTTCTTGTGGATTTGGATTCTTGTCAGACGCTCCAAAAAGATCCCTTAATCCAACCCCAATGAATACCCAATGAATAATAATAATACCCTACCCAAACCCCTAGAAGAAAGCCTGGATTTAAAAGAGTTTATCGCTCTTTTTAAAACCTTTTTTGCAAAAGAAAGAGATACTATTGCTTTAGAAAACGATCTCAAGCAAACTTTCACTTATTTAAACGAAGTGGATTCGATCGGTTTGATCGCCCCCAAAAGCGTGAAAGAAAGCGATCTTATTGTTGTCAAACTCACCAAATTAGGGACGCTCCATTTAGATGAAATTTTTGAGATTGTCAAACGATTGCACTACATTGTCGTTTTACAAAACGCCTTTAAAACTTTCACGCATTTAAAATTTCATGAACGCCTTAACGCTATTGTCCTGCCCCCTTTTTTTAACGATCTAATCGCTTTATTGGATGATGAAGGAAAGATCAAACAAGGGGCGAACGCTACCCTAGACGCTTTGAATGAAAGTTTGAACCGCCTTAAAAAAGAGAGTGCAAAAATCATTCACCATTACGCCCGCTCTAAAGAGCTTGCCCCTTATTTAGTGGATACGCAAAGCCATCTTAAGCATGGTTATGAATGCCTTTTATTGAAAAGCGGGTTTTCTAGCGCGATTAAAGGCGTTGTGCTAGAAAGGAGCGCTAATGGCTATTTCTACCTCTTGCCTGAAAGCGCGCAAAAAATCGCGCAAAAAATCGCGCAAATTGGTAATGAAATAGATTGCTGTATTGTTGAAATGTGCCAAACTCTAAGCCGTAGCTTGCAAAAACACCTTTTATTTTTAAAATTCCTTTTCAAAGAATTTGATTTTTTAGACAGCTTGCAAGCCAGACTCAATTTCGCTAAAGCCTACAATTTAGAATTTGTCATGCCAAGCTTTACGCAAAAAAAAATGGTTTTAGAAAACTTTTCGCACCCCATTTTAAAAGAGCCAAAGCCCTTAAATTTGAAGTTTGAAAAATCCATGCTCGCTGTTACCGGCGTGAATGCGGGCGGGAAAACCATGCTCTTAAAATCGCTTTTAAGCGCGGCTTTTTTAAGCAAGCATCTCATTCCTATGAAAATCAACGCCCATCATTCCATTATCCCCTATTTTAAAGAAATCCACGCCATTATCAACGACCCCCAAAACAGCGCGAACAATATCTCTACTTTCGCCGGCAGAATGAAGCAATTTAGCGCTCTTTTATCTAAAGAAAACATGCTTTTAGGCGTTGATGAAATAGAGCTAGGGACTGACGCTGATGAAGCGAGCAGTTTGTATAAAACCCTGTTAGAAAAATTGCTCAAACAAAACAACCAAATCATTATCACCACGCACCACAAACGCTTGAGCGTGTTAATGGCAGAAAACAAGGAAGTGGAATTACTAGCCGCTCTTTATGACGAAGAAAAAGAACGGCCCACTTACACTTTTTTAAAGGGGGTTATTGGCAAAAGCTATGCGTTTGAAACCGCTTTGCGCTATGGCGTGCCGCATTTTTTGATTGAAAAAGCGAAAGCCTTCTATGGCGAAGATAAGGAAAAATTGAATGTTTTGATTGAAAATTCCAGCGCGTTAGAAAGGGAATTGAAACAAAAAAATGAAAGCTTAGAGAACGCTTTAAAAGAGCAAGAAGATTTAAAAAACGCTTGGCTTTTAGAGATGGAAAAACAAAAAGAAATCTTTCATAATAAAAAATTGGAATTGGAAAAATCCTACCAACAAGCCCTAAATATCTTAAAAAGCGAAGTCGCTTCAAAAGATACCAGCTCCATGCATAAAGAAATCCATAAGGCGAGCGAGATTTTAAATAAGCATAAAACAGACCAAGAGATCCCCCAAACAATAACAAGCTTTCAAATTAACGAAAAAGCGCGTTACAAGAATGAAAGCGTACTGATTGTGCAAATTTTAGACAAGGGCTATTATTTGGTAGAAACCGAGCTTGGCATGCGTTTGAAAGCGCATGGGAGTTGGTTGAAACAAATCCAAAAACCCTCTAAAAACAAATTCAAACTCCCTAAAACAACCATCCCCAAACCTAAAGAAGCGAGCTTGCGCCTTGATTTAAGGGGGCAACGTAGCGAAGAAGCTTTAGATTTACTAGACGCTTTTTTAAATGATGCGCTTTTAGGGGGCTTTGAAGAAGTGCTGATTTGCCACGGCAAAGGGAGCGGGATTTTAGAAAAGTTTGTGAAAGAATTTTTAAAAAACCACCCCAAAGTGGTGAGCTTTAGCGACGCTCCCATTAATTTAGGCGGCAGTGGGGTTAAAATCGTTAAATTGTAGTTTTTGGTGCTTTTTATGGGGAATACAAAAATCCGCTTTAAACTACCCTATTTTACACCAACGCCCAATGAGGACAAAGCCTTTTAAAAGAGCGTTAAAAAGGGCTTATCGCTTAATTGATCCAAAACCCTTAAATCTTTAGCCTTGATAGGCTTTTATCGCTTTCTCTAAAACCTTAATCGCGCTCTCTTTGTTTTCAAACCCCTTGACTTTCACCCATTTATTAGGCTCTAAATCCTTGTAAGTTTCAAAAAAATGTTTGATTTTATCCAAAGTGTGTTTGGATAAATCATCAATATCTTTGACATAGGAATGCGTGGGATCGATCTTATCTATGGGTAGAGCGAGTAATTTTTCATCCATTCCGCTTTCATCTTCCATGTTCAAAACCCCAACTAAACGCGCTTTCACCACGCTCCCAGCTTGAAAAGCCACATCGCTTAAAACAAGCGCATCTACAGGGTCGCCATCAGATCCTAAAGTGTTAGGCACAAAGCCGTAATTTGCGGGGTAATTTTGCGCTCCATAAAGCACCCTATCCACCATTAAAGCCCCGCTTTCTTTATCCAATTCATACTTGATATTAGAATGCTTGGATATTTCAATCACCACGCACAAAGAATCAGCGTCATGACTCACTTCTAATTGGTCTAAATTCATTGCAATCTCCTTTGAATAAAAAGACTTATTCTAACATAAAGCCCGCTCTTTTTAAACCTCTTTAGGGGTTTTTAAAGGAGCGTATTGCTTGCTGTATTTATTAAAGGCTTTTAAGCACTTTCTGGCGTTGAATTTATGATAAAAAAGATTATCAAAATAGGATTTTCTAGGGGGTTTTAATGAAATGTCAGGCTTTTTCGCATTTTGAATGGTACTATTGAAAGCATGTTTGTTTAAAGAAACAGGGCAAGGCAAATAAGTAAAATTAGCCACATCATGGTAAGTGGGGTTATTCATAAACATATCCACCGGCTCTACGATTTTAAAACGATCCGTGGCTTCTATAAAGGTTTTAGCGCTCTTAGGCGTGAGATAATAGCCTGCTGTAGTGGCCACATACACGCTGGTGAGGTAAAAATGCTCTAAAAATAGCGCTTCTTTTTCGCTATCAGCGCGAGATTCCCAAAAGGTCTCTTTGATGTTTGTTTCTTTTGCCAATAAGGCTTCGTATTTTCCCATGAGATCGTCGTATTTTCCTGTGAGTTCATCGTATTTTCCTGTGAGTTCATCGTATTTTCCTGTGAGTTCATCGTATTTTCCTGTGAGTTCATCGTATTTTCCTGTGAGTTCATCGTATTTTCCTGTGAGTTCATCGTATTTTTCGGTGAGTTCATCGTATTTTCCTGTGAGTTTCTTATACACTTCCGTCCGAGCTAAAATATTTCCAATGAAGCGGTTGAGTTTTCTTTTAATTTTTTTAAAAACCACTTGATTAGAAGAGATTTTTTGGGGTGCTATTTTGCAAGGCTCAGATAGTTCTTTGGGGTCTTGTTGCGTTTCAATAATAGAGTCTTGTTGCGCATCTTGTGCGGGATTGGGGGGGGGGGTAACTTCATAATTTTCAATAGGCGTTTTTTCCATAGGCACTTCAGCCTCTTCAGCCTCTGTATAGATAGGGAGAGCGTGCAAATTGGTTTTATGACCTCCCCAATAATGCCCATAGAGTCTCACAAAATCAAAAGGGCTTTTCAAGCAATCTTCTAAGGCTTGCATGAAATTAGACTCTAGCGCTACGTCATCTTCTAAAATGACGACCGGTTGGTTTAATTTAACGCATTCTTTCCATAAAAGATAATGGCTTAAATAGCACCCAAATTCTTGGGGCAATAATTCTTGATAACAATAATCAGAATGGAACCAATCGGATTTTAACAAACTTGAAGAATCATAAAGCTCTTGAACGAATTTTTCAAAATCTTCGTGTTTAGGGCTAGTAGCGTCAAAGATTTGGAAAACACAGCGGCCTTTAAACTTTTCATTGGATTCTGAAACGAGTTTTTCAGTATCCAAACGCCTTTGACTTTCTTTTAAAGAAATGATATAAACTTGTGTCAAATGAACTCCTAAATATGGCATTCTACCATAAAATTTCTTTTTAAACCTCTTTAGGGGTTTTTAAAGGAGCGTATTGTCTGCTGTATTTGTGAAAGGCTTTTAAACGCTTTTTAGCGTTAATGCTGTAGTAGAAAAGATTCTTAAAAGTTGATTTTTTAGGCGGGAGTGGGTAAGATTTCAAGCTCTTTTTTTGGGGCTTTTGAATGGTGCTGTCTAAAGAATGCTCATTTAAAGAAACAGGGCAAGGCAAATAGGTAAAATTCGCAACATTATGGTAAGTGGGGTTGTTCATAAACATATCCACCGGCTCTATGATTTTAAAACGATCCGTGGCTTCTATAAAAGTTTTAGCGCCCTTAGGGGTTAAATAATAACTGGCTGTAGAAGCCACATACACGCTGGTGAGATAAAAATGCTCTAAAAAAAAGGCTTCTTTTTCATGCGTTGCGTAATAGCTTTTTTGTATTTTTTTGAGAATATAGTGGATGACTTTATGGGTAGAAAGATTTAAAAATCTAGAAACATCAAAAAATTTTTTAAATTTTTCTAAAATAGGGTTATTTTTAAAAGGATAATCAAAGGGAGGAAATACAAATTCTTTGGGTAAAACATGGAATTTTGTCTCGTGGTAATACCAATAGCACCCATAGAGTCTCACAAAATCAAAAGGGCTTTTCAAGCAATCTTCTAAGGCTTGCATGAAATTAGATTCTAGCGCTACGTCATCTTCTAAAATAACGACCGGTTGATCTAATTTGACGCATTCTTTCCACAAAAGATAATGGCTTAAATAACACCCCAATTCAGGCAAAGTCAAACCAGCACCAACATAAGAATGATACCAATCAGATTGCAATAAACTTTGAGCGTCATAAAGCTCTTGAAGTAATTTTTCAAAATCTTCATGTTTAGGGCTAATAGCGTCAAAGATTTGAAAAACACAACTGCCTTCAAATTTTTCATTGGATTCTAAAACGAGTTTTTCAGTATCCAAACGCCTTTGACTTTCTTTTAAAGAAATGATATAGACACCAATCACAGCTCATTCTCTTTGGAACGCATTTTAATTCGCAAAAGACAAAATATATTTTTGCATTTCATTCACGATTTCTTCAATGCTTCTTTCGCCATTGATGATTTTATGCAAATGTTTAGTCTTGTAGAAATTTTGGATTGCAACTAAAGGGTCTAAAAACACCCGCATGCGGTTATGAAACACCTTTTCATTATCATCAGCCCCCCTAGAGCGCCCTAAAACCCTTTCTTTAGCGGTGTTTTCACTCACTTTTACTTCAATCACGCTTTTTAAGATCACTTCGTTTTGAGCGTTCAATTCCTTATCCAAAGCCTGCATTTGTTCCACACTCCTGGGATAGCCATCAATTAAAATAATCCCTTTTTCAGAGCTTTTAATCGCTGAAAGGATCGTTTCTACCACAATCTCTAAAGGCACTAATTCGCCTTGAGAAGTGAATTTCTCAATCAATAAGCCTCGCTCGGTCTTTTTAGCGCTCTCAGCCCTGAGTAAATCCCCGGTAGAAAAATGAGCGATTGTTTCGCTGTTATTCTTAGCGATAAGCTCTGCATCAGTGGTTTTACCACTCCCTGGGGCTCCAATAATCAAAAATAGCTGTTTCATATCGTATCCTTTTAAATTGGTTTTCTCAAGCGAATGTGTAATTCTCTTAGTTGCTCTTCATTAATGGGGCTAGGCGCATTCGTCAATAAGCATGAAGCTTTTTGCGTTTTAGGGAAAGCGATCACATCTCTAATGCTGCTAGATTTAGTCATTAGCATGATCAAGCGATCAAAGCCTATCGCAAAGCCCCCATGAGGAGGAGCGCCAAACTTTAGCGCTTCCAGTAAAAAGCCAAATTTTTTTTGCGCTTCTTCTTCATGGATATTGATTTTTTCAAAGACTTTTTTTTGCATTTCTTCTTTATGAATCCTTATGCTCCCCCCACCAAGCTCCACGCCATTAAGCACCACATCATACGCATGCGCTTCAATCTCTTCTATATCTTCGCATTCTATATTTTTAGGCATCGTAAAAGGGTGGTGTGCAGCATGATAGCCGTTTTCGGTTTTTTCAAACATGGGGAAATTGACCACCCATAAGAAATTCAAAGCGTCTTTATCAATCAAATCAAGCGTTTCAGCCACCTTCAAGCGCAAGCGTCCCATGTAATCTAGCACGATTTTTTTATCCCCAGCTCCAAAAAAGACAATATCCCCAACTTGCGCATCAGTCCTTTCTAAAATATTCTTAAGCCCCTTTTCGCTTAAAAATTTAACTAAAGGCCCTTTAATCCCATCTTCTTTAATCTGTAAATACGCTAAGCCTTTAGCCCCAAATTGGCGTACAAATTCTTCTAATTCTTTTAAAACGCTGCGGCTAAAAAGCGCATCAGCCCCCTTAACGTTCAAAGCCTTAATGCGTTTATTTTTAGGATCTTGCGCGATATTAGAAAAAATAGAATTTGAGCTGTCCACAAAGCAATCCCCCACTTCCACTAAAGGCAATTCAAAGCGTAAATCCGGCTTATCGCTCCCGTAATTTTCCATCGCTTCCTTATAAGGCATGCGTTTAAAAGGTTTAGAAATAGTATGTCCGATCGCTTTAAAAATCTCTTGCAACAAATCTTCCACCACGCCCATCACATCATTTTCATCGCAAAAACTCATTTCCGCATCAATTTGCGTGAATTCTGGCTGCCTGTCCGCCCTCAAATCTTCATCTCTAAAGCAACGAGCGATTTGAAAATACCTGTCCATTCCCCCCACCATTAAGAGCTGTTTGAATAATTGCGGGCTTTGAGGGAGCGCAAAAAATTCGCCCTCATGCACCCTACTTGGCACTAAATAATCCCTAGCCCCCTCAGGCGTGGTTTTAGACAAAATGGGGGTTTCAATCTCTAAAAAGCCCTTTTGAGCTAGAGTGTTACGAGTAATTAAAGCGACTTCACTGCGCAATTTAAAGATTTCATAAGAATTAGGAGAGCGCAAATCCAAATAGCGGTATTTCAAGCGCAAATCTTCATTCACGCTTTTATTGCCAATTTCAATCGGTGGGGTAGCGCTCTTATTTTCAATAATTAACTCTTCTAAAACGATTTCAATTTTACCCGTTTTTAGTTTAGGGTTTTCTAACCCAGGTCCTCTTAAACGCGCTTTCCCTTTAGCCACTAGCACAAATTCGCTCCTAACCTCTAAAGCCTTTTCATAAGCCTTAGAGCTAGGATCACAGACGAGTTGCACCAAACCGCTTTTATCCCTTAAATCAATAAAAACCACGCCTCCATGGTCTCTATAAGTGTTACACCACCCGGCCACTTTGATGATTTTACCCACATCTTTTTCACTAATTTCTGTGCAAAAATGACTTCGCATGTTTTATCCCTTTAAATTAAAACAAAAATTAAATTTATGAAAGCGTTTTTTTAAGCATTTCATGGATTTCAAGAATGTTAGATTTTACCACAAAACCATCCGCTTCTAAAGATTGGGCTAACTGGCGGTTAGAATCGCTGCTCATGGACGAATTGATAATCACAGGAAGATGCTCAGTTCTATGATCAGCTTTAATGGTTTTTAGCACTTCAAACCCTGAAATAACGGGCATTTCTAAATCCGTAATAACCACGCCGACTTGTTGGTAATGTTCTTTTTCATACAAATAATCCAACAATTCCCTCCCGTTTGGAAAGGCTAAATAACGCAATTCTAAAGTTTGAACGATCTTTTCTAAGGTTTTAAGAGCGCTTAGAGAGTCTTCAGCGATTAAAATGAGTTTTTGGCTTTGAATGGCTTCTATGCAACGCAAAGTCAAATCGTCCAAATCCTTCAAGCTAGGGAAAACATCGCTAATCATTTTTTCCACGTCTAAGATCTGCACCACTCGTTCTTCATCAAAACGAGTGATAGCGCTAAGCTTACCCTCTTCATTAATGCCTTGTTTGTCCCCAGCACTAATCTCATTCCAATTTTTATGAATGATCCTTTCAATTTTTAAAACCTTTAGAGCGATGGAATGGTTAGAAAAATGGCACACGATCACTAAATTATGGTCATCTTTAACGCTGCATTCTTTTAAATCACGGCTCGGATCATTGGTGTTATAATGCAACCACCTTTTCACATCCACTAAAGGGATAGACTCACCCCTAACGCTAAGAAACCCAAGCATCACGCCATCGCTCCCTCCAAGAATCTCTGTAACCTCCCCGTCATAATGGATAATTTCTCGGATCTTAAAAATATTCATGCCATAAAGTTGGGCGTCTTTTTCTGCATCTAATCTAAAGCACAGAAATTGTGCTTCGTTGTTTAAGTGCAACGAAGTCGTTTTGTCAATGTCTCTTACCACCTAATTTCCCCTAAAGCCCTATCAAAGATTAAATGTTATAATACTACCCTAATTTAGTTTAAAAGGTTTTTACAAAAATGATAAAAAGCCAAAAAGAATATTTAGAAAGAATTGAATACTTAAACACCCTATCGCACCATTATTACAACCTTGATGAGTCAATCGTAAGCGATGCAGTCTATGATGAACTTTACCAAGAATTAAAAGCTTATGAAGAAAAAAACCCTAATGATATTCAAGCCAATTCCCCTACCCAAAAAGTGGGGGCTATTACCACCAATTCGTTCAATAAAAACCCCCATTTAATGCGGATGTGGAGCTTAGATGATGTGTTCAATCAAAGCGAATTGCAAGCGTGGTTGCAACGCATTTTAAAAGTTTATCCTAACGCTTCATTCGTGTGTTCGCCCAAACTTGATGGGGTTTCACTCAATCTTTTGTATCAACATGGCAAGCTAGTGAGTGCGACCACTAGGGGTAATGGCTTAGAAGGAGAGCTTGTTACCCACAACGCTAAACATATCGCTAATATCCCCCATTTTATCGCTTATGATGGAGAAATAGAAATCAGGGGCGAGGTGATCATTTCTAAAAAGGATTTTGACGCTTTAAACAAAGAGCGCTTAAACGCTAACGAACCCCTATTCGCTAACCCCAGAAATGCCGCATCAGGGAGTTTGAGGCAGCTTGATAGCGAAATCACTAAAAAGCGTAAATTGCAATTCATTCCTTGGGGCGTGGGCAAGCATTCTTTAAATTTTCTAAGCTTTAAGGAGTGTTTGGATTTTATCGTCTCGTTAGGTTTTAGCGCTATTCAATATTTAAGCCTAAACAAAAACCACCAAGAAATAGAAGAAAATTACCACACCCTGATTAGAGAAAGGGAGGGCTTTTTTGCCCTTTTAGACGGCATGGTGATCGTTGTGAATGAGTTGGATATTCAAAAGGAGCTAGGCTACACGCAAAAATCCCCTAAATTCGCTTGCGCTTATAAATTCCCGGCTCTAGAAAAACACACCAAAATTGTAGGAGTCATTAACCAAGTGGGGCGCAGCGGGGCGATCACACCGGTCGCTCTTTTAGAACCTGTAGAAATCGCTGGAGCTATAATTACGAAAGCGACCTTGCACAATTATTCTGAAATTGAAAAAAAGAATATCATGCTCAATGATAGGGTGGTTGTCATTAGAAGCGGCGATGTGATCCCTAAAATCATCAAGCCTTTAGAATCTTATAGAGACAGCTCGCAACATAAAATTGAACGCCCCAAAGTTTGCCCTATATGCTCGCATGAGCTTTTATGCGAAGAGGTTTTTACTTATTGTCAAAACCTTAATTGCCCAGCAAGATTGAAAGAAAGCTTGATTCATTTCGCTTCTAAGGACGCTTTAAACATTCAAGGCTTGGGCGATAAAGTCATAGAGCAACTTTTTGAAGAAAAACTCATTGTTAACGCTCTGGATTTGTATGCTTTAAAATTAGAAGATTTAATGCGGCTAGACAAATTCAAAATTAAAAAAGCTCAAAACCTATTAGACGCTATTCAAAAAAGCAAAAACCCTCCCTTATGGCGTTTGATCAACGCTTTAGGGATTGAGCATATTGGTAAGGGAGCGAGTAAAACGCTAGCCAAATACGGCTTAAATGTGTTAGAAAAAAGCGAAGCCGAGTTTTTGGAAATGGAAGGCTTTGGGGTGGAAATGGCGCATTCTTTAGTTAATTTTTATGCGAGTAATCAGGAATTTATCCGATCATTATTTGATTTGTTAAACCCTAAAAGTAGCGATACGGCTGAAGAAAAGCAAAAAAGCTCTTCTGTTTTCAGTGATAAAACGATTGTTTTAACCGGCACGCTTTCTAAACCACGGCAAGAATACGCTCAAATGTTAGAAAATTTAGGGGCAAAAATTTCTTCAAGCGTGAGCGCTAAAACCGATTTTTTAATCGTTGGAGAAAACCCCGGCTCAAAACTCGCTCTAGCAAAAAAACATGGCGTGAGCGTTTTGAATGAAGAAGAATTGTTAAAGCGCCTTAAGGAATTGGATTAAAATTAAAATCAAATACCTGGTTAAATTCTAAAGAAAAATTCCAATTTTCATTCTTAATGAATTTACTCACAAAATCCTATTTTATAGTAGAATGCGAAAAATGAAGATATTTTAAGGAACAATGATGGAACACCATAAAGCGCACACAACCATTCAGGCTTTACAAGCCAAACGCAAAAAATTGATAACCGAATTAGCCGAATTAGAAGCAGAAATAAAAGTAAGCAGCGAACGAAGGAGCAGTTTTAACATTTCGCTCTCGCCCAGTTTATTAGCTGAAATAGAAGAAATAGAATACGAAGAAAAAACAAGTAAAGAGCGAAGAATCAATCACAGCGTTTTACTCTCACCCAGTTTTATGGCTAAAGTGGATGAATACATGAAAGAGAAAGGTTTTCCTAATCGCTCGCTCCTCTTTGAAAAAGCGTTGGAATTTTATATGCTAAAACACCCATAAACCAATAACGGACAAAAAAATAAGAGGATATTTAGGGTTTTGAGAATAAAAAATCAAAAGCTCCGTTTCTCTTTTAGGGTTTTTTTATTTAAAGATTTGGCTTTGTCTATTTTTGAGAGTTTGGAACGCTTTTTAAAATCGTTTCACTCGCTTAGAGCGTGTTTATCAGTAACGCTTTTGGCTCGTTTTAATAAAGATTAGTTAATTTTTTAGTAATACTGCACTCAATAAAACCATCATTTGAATATAATAACCCTAAATGGGATTTTAAATCATTTCTATATAAGGGGATTTTATGATTTCTAACATCAGCATACACCCAAAAACCATGTTTAAAAACGCTTTAAATATACAAGATTTTTCTTTTAAAAGTCATACTAGTACAGCCATTATTGGCACAAATGGTGCTGGAAAATCAACGCTTATCAACACTATTCTAGGCATTAGATCAGACTATAATTTTAAAGCACAAAACAATAATATTCCATACTACGACAATGTTATACCACAACGCAAGCAATTGGGAGTTGTCTCTAACCTATTCAACTACCCACCTGGATTAAACGCAAACGACCTTTTTAAATTCTATCAATTTTTTCACAAAAACTGCACTCCAAATCTATTTGAAAAAAATCTTTTGAATAAAACCTACGAACACCTAAGCGATGGACAAAAACAGTGCTTAAAGATTGATTTAGCTCTTAGCCACCACCCCCAATTAATTATTATGGATGAACCAGAAACCAGTTTAGAGCAAAACGCTCTTATAAGACTATCAAATCTCATAAGCTTGCGCAACACCCAACAACTTACAAGTATCATCGCCACTCAGATCTGATTGTCTTAGATAGTTGCGAATGGGTATTGTTCCTTAAGAATGGCAACATTGCTCAATACAAACCTTTAAATTCTATATTAAAATCTGTAGCTAAAACTTTTAACTTTAAAGAAAAACCAACCACAAAAGACTTATTAGCATTACTAAAGGATATTTAATGGGAGCAATTCTATCTATCCTAAAACTTGAAATCAAATCTTATCTCACCAATACAAGTGCACTATTTTGGACTTTTATTTATCCTATTTTAATGCTCCTATTACTGATTTTTGTTTTTTCAAAAAATACCACTGAAATTTTTTACTTTAATAATATTATAGGTCTAATGGGACTTCTTATTATTTCTAGCGCAATCTTTGGTCTCACTCAAGCTATAACAAGCTTGAGAATCGCATAATATATTCTTGTTCTACATGCTATCACCAGCAACTTTCAAACAAATAACTCTAGCATTAATCGCTTCAAGACTAATCGTTGTAATCCTATATGCTTTTATCTTTATTGTTCTCTCTTTTTATGCGCTCAATATCATCACTATTCTTAATTTTAAAGCGCTTATTTTGGGGTTTGTCAGTATTTTTTCAAGCGCATTGTTTTGTTTTTGCTTGGCCATTTTTGTAGCTAGAATTTTTCAAAACGAACAAAGCATCTTAGGATTTTGTAATATCATCAATCTCTATGCACTAATGTCTTGTAATGTTTTTGTTCATTTAGAATACCTACCTAATATTGGTCAATTATTTATCAAAACATCTATTTTTTACTACCTTAATCAACTTCTAATCAAAGCTTTTCAAGGGATTGATACTATACTGGTTTTAGCAACTTCAACATTTTTCATTATTGGTGGCATTATTTTATTTTTACTAAGCGCTAATCGCATGTTACTAACACCAAAAGAACGCATGCGTTAAATCCTTAATCCCACCATTTATCAATTGTTTAATGGCTCAAAAAAGAGGTAAGCCCCAACCCCCTAAAACGCTAAACGCATTCCAATATTCCCGGTAATGTTGATCATTTTGTAATCCAATCCAAACCTAGCTCCCACCCCAGCATTCGCATAAAAGCTTTTAAACAACCTCACTTCCCCGCCTGTAGTGATGCTCGCAAAAGTGTTATAAAGCTCGCCTTTCCTATAGCTCAAAGTGTTGTTGCCAATGAAACGCACCAATTTATCCCCCATAGATCTCACAAGCAAATCCCTACCAAAGCCGCCAATCGCATAAAAATAAGAGTTTGTGTTGAAATAATGGCGGTTCTCCAAAGCAAGATCAATCGTTAAAACGGATTTTTTAGACGGATCGGCGTTCGCTTTAAACTGGTTATAGAGCGCGTTATTCATCACCCCATCTAAACCGGTCATGCCAATATAGTAATACCTTAAACCAATTTGAGGTTTTAAAATGATGCTTTTGTTTTTAAACATGAAATCATACCCGTAATTAACTCTCGCGTTCGTCGTCCATGTGCTGTATTTATAGGACTGATTGATCATAGAAAGCAGAGTGTCGTTGGAGCTGATTTGGGTTTTATTAGCCCCCCAAGTTTCATTGACGCTAAAAGTCAGCTCGCTCTTTTTAATGAAAGCTCTCGCATACAAGCCCATGTCCACATTATTCGATCGAGAATTAGTGATGCGTTCATAAAACCCGCTATACCCATAAGCCGCATACCCTCCAACAATCACGCCCTTAATGAATCTGTCATAGCCCACATTGACACCATAGAGCGTTCCTGTGCCATTTTCCACAAAGCTCACGCCCCCAACGCCGGTTGCCCAAAGGTTGTTTTTTAGTTTATCCCTTTGAGAGTATTTTAAAATCACATCCATCGCATTAGGGGTAGCGTCAGCAAATCTTTGGTTTTTAAGGCTGATCAAGCGTTCGCTAAAATCCGTTGAATCAAAGGAAGCGAAATTAGAAAGCTTGGCTAAACGGCTCATTTGTTGCGTGTAAGTGTTGAGCTGCAAAGCATCGGTGGAATTGTTTTTAAGATTGGGTTTAGAAAGCATGCCTAAAGCACTGTTCACATCTTTCATTAAAGTAACAATGTGTTCAGTGGGATTGTCTTGCAAATAATAAGGAGCGAACAAGGGATTACCCCCCTTAGCTGCAAAAAGCTCATTCAGCCACAGAATGGAATTATTGCCCGCAGATTTGATCGCATTCAAACCAGCACTACCTTGAATGTGTTTAACATAATACTCCAAACTAGGGGCTTGAATGCTCATGGGTTTATCAGAGACGGTAACTTGAACTTTATCATAAAGGATAGATGAATACACCATTTGCCCTTGATTGTCTTTAAAGCTCACCACAAGACCCCCATCTTTAATATTGACCGGTTGGTTGTCATAGCTTAGTGAATCGCCATTCAATTGCATGCGTTTGCCGTTAAAATCAATGAGAGTGTAAAGCTTAAGGTAATCGCTCAAGCTCCCTCCAAGAATCATTTGATTATCATAGCCATAAACCATGCGTTTAGCGTTAATAAGCGTGTAAGCGCCTTGCTTGAGTTGAGTATTAAAATGGATTAAAGCTTGATTGCTATAAGACATGATCGTAGAATTGCCAGCCACATTAATAATCGTTTGATTGGTTTTATTGTTAAGATTAAAGATCAATGGCCCTTCGCTGTTAAAATTCCCCCCCACATTCAAACCATTTTCATTCGTGCTGAGAGCCGCTCCTTTAACCACATTGAGATTACCGCTAATATCAGCCCTGTAATTAGAGTTATTGTTAAAAGCGTTATTCACGATCAAGTTGTTGGCTTTAAAAGTGGCGTTCGGTCCTAAATCTAAAGTCCCGATCGTGGTATTTTGTAAGACTTTTGAAAAATCCACTAATCCATTCGCTTTAATGGTTCCTAAGAAAGCGAAATTATTCGCACTCACCTCTAAAGTTTCATCGGTTGGAACGCTTGAAATTGAAGAATTAGTTTTTTTCTCGCCCATGCAATTTAAAACATTCACGCAAATCTGACCTTTTTGAACGCTAATGTCATTTTTAGAAGCGTTAAGTGTTAAGCCGTTGGTAGCGTTTAAGGTGTCTAATGAAATGTTAGAAAAATCTTTAGATACAAAAGAAAGCCTGCCCTGATATTGCGTGAAATTGATCGTGTTTTTCCCATTAAAGATAATAGACTTACCCGCTATAAAATTCAATTCCCCCCCTGTGGCGTTACTAAACGAGCTGTTATTCACAAACACATGGTTTTTAGCCACGAAATTGAAATTCCCTTTTTGCCAAAGATTGTGTAATCCTCTAGAGCCTAGTAAAGATCCCAAGCCAAATTGTTCCAATTCTTTTTGTAAAGATTTAGGGAGTATGGATCCTAAACCTTGATGATAAACGCCTCCAAAGCCCTTATCAGCAATAATCTTATTGATCATTTGCCCTAGGACTTGATTGCTCATGATTTTATTCACTACGCCTTCGCCTAATAAGTCATTTAACGCTTTTTCACCTATGCTAGAAATGGTGCTAGTCAGCTCTTTGCTAGGGTTAGTGATGCTATTTAAAGCGATATTGACTAACACGCTCAAATCCTGTGGGCCTAGCCAAGAAATGAGCTTATTGATTAGGGGGGCTTGTTCAATCATTTGATTGAGAATATCCCCAAAAGTCGTTTTATCCAAGAAACTCTGTAAGTCTTTGGCATCAGAACTAGAACCTATTTTATCCAGGGCTTGATTCAACCCTCCAGGCACGAAATTATTAGCAAAAGAACTCAAGCTTTGCTTTCCATACCAGTTATTGATGAAATTCTCTACATTTTCAATCCCTAAAGTTTTAACGATGAATTTTTCAAACCCTGAAGCATGGGCTTGAATCTGTTCTAAAAGCATCTGATCAATTTCTTTTCTTTTTACAGGATCTAGCGCGTTTAAAAGCCCGTTTTCACCAAAAACATCGCCCACCGTTTTAGAATTTAAAATTTCCATGATCGCGTTTTTAAAAGCGCTCACGCCTAAGAGATTATTCACTTCAGTAGGGCTAAGCAAAGAGCTTAAAGTCTTAGATCCAAAATCTTTAGGGATCATGCTGGCTAAATCTTTAGGGATAGCGTTATTGTTCAAACTCTCTTCATAAACTATGTTAGAAAGGATATTCCCCAAGCCCTTTTCCCCAAAAAGCTTATCAATGCCCTCTTTCCCCAAGTAAGAAAAGATTTTATCGGTCCCTTGAGCGTCAATATTGGCTTGATTGAGCACCAAATTAGTGCCGCTTTCAAAAGACACATTCGCGCTCCCACCGCTCCCCCAAGCGTTCCCGCTGCCGATGGTTCCGGTAATGTAAATGTTTTTAGCCTTAAAATTAGCGTTAATGTAGCCTAAATAAGGCGCGCTAGAATTAAGCAATTGCCCTAAATTAGTCTGTCTAAACATCTGGCAAGTGTTATCCCCAACCGCGCATGGCTCTTTATAGCCATCGCCTCCAAACCACACCACGCTATTCGTGTTCGTTTGCCCTTCTTTGATCGCCCCTACCACGAGATTGCCTTGAGAGAAATCATAATTAGTTGTGTTGGAAAAATTATTGATAATACCCAATAAGCTCTTCCAATTTGCTTGGTTTAAAGCAATACCATATTTCTTTAAAATGTCAAAAAGAGTTTCAAAACCATTCGGGCTATTGAGATTGAGATTGTCTAAAGCCCCTGAAGATAAAAGATTGGCTATTTTAGGCAAAAACTCCTTACCCAAATTGGCGATCACACTCAAATCTTGCTTAGTGATAGCCTGATTATAAATGTGTAAGGCTTGTAAGGGTTGGTTTTGCGCGTTATAAGTCCCGGGTGTTTCATTGTTTTGATTAAAGCCTTTGATATTGCTGCTCAAATAATAAGTGCCGGCTTTGTCGCTTGTGTGATTATAGGAATTAGAGCTTTCATCATAAGGGTTTTGTTGGTAATCATACAAGCTAGGAGCGAGATTGAACATCGTATTATTAGAAACACCGTTTTGAGAGATCTGCACTTTCAAGCGGTTGTTATGCAAGGTTTCTGTAATCGTTTCAGTCGTATTGAGCGGGTTAGTGAATCTCCACGAATGAACGCCGTTATTAAACGAGTAATCAGCCTTGTCAATCTGTATGCCATAAAAACGGATCTTTTCATAGCCGTTATTCCCCATTAAACCCTGAATATTTTGAGCTTGTAAAATATTATAAACTAAGGGCTTGTTTTTTGCATCAAACAAATTCACATTAGACAGATTCAAAACGCCTTGAGTTCCAAAGCTGAAATTCCCGCTTGCATTAATGGATAAAGCGTTAGCACCATTGCCTAAAAGGCTTAGAGTGCTGTTTAAAAGAACGCTTTGAAAATTCAGGGTGCTGTTGTTTTCTAAATCAAACAAGGCATTAGAATTAAAGGTCGCTAATTTAGTGAAAGAAATTTGAGAATTATTGGCATAAAAACTCACAGGAGCGTTAAAAACGCTATCGCCATTGAAATTCAACAAGCTTGAGTTATTGAGGTTGAAATTCGTTTCCCCTTCCACTTTGAGAGCGTTAAAGCTCGCTTGGGAACTTTCAGCCAAATTCATCGTAGAATTTTGTTTAAAAGTGGAAGCGCCTTGGAAATTGATATGGATATTTTTAGCCCTTAAATTGAGCGTGGCTTGATTAAAATTCGTATTCCCTTTGAAATTAATCAGGCGTGCAGAGTTGCCAAAATCAGGCGTTTTACCAAATAAAGGAATGCCATAAAAGGTTACATTAGCGTTATTGAAATTCGCTTGATTGAAGCTGACTTGAGCGTTAGGGTTCAAGTTCAAATAAGACACCCCGTTAAAAGCGGTTGCGCCGTTAAAATTCGCTGCGCTATTATTATAAAAAGAAAGGCTTGAAGCGTTTTCTAAAGTCGTTTGGGTCTGATCCCCCCCAATATTGATAGCCGCATTGGGTTTGACTGAAAGCCTGGAATGATTGAAAGTAACATTCCCATTCAATGAAGACTGATTCACATTTTTAGACACATCAATCACCATTTGAGTGTTATTGAAAATAATGTTATTAGCTTTCAAATCATAGCGAACGCCCCCTCCTAAAATAGAATCAGTGAAAATCAAATCCGTATTTGCAACCATATTCACATACGACGAACCGCTTTCAGTCGCTCCGTTAATATTAGTCCAGCCGCTAAAAGTGGTGTTTTCAAAAGTGATACGCCCTGAATTAAAATTAAAGCCTCCCCATGTGAAATCCCTAAAGTTAGAGTTTTTAATTTCCATAGAAAGCCTGGAATTAAAATTCGCCCATGAATGCTGGCTCGCGCTGGTTTGTAAGCCCATAGCCACGGTTTGGAAATTCGTGTAATTTAACCCGTCAGCGTTCAAGGTTTCATCAGCGTTAAAACTAATCGTCGCCCCACCGCCAGCGTTAGGGTTGCCAACATTAAAGTTATTCGTTAAAAAGATATTAGTCGCGTTGAAATTGCCATGCAAATACAGCAAATTATTCTTACCAAACCAGATAGATCCGCCATTGTCATTGGCCTTTTCTTGAGCGCTCCCTAAAAGCAAAGTCCCTACCACCGTAGCCCCAAAATTCAGCGACCACGCAAAAGCGCTAGAGCCAATAAGGTCTTGATTTTTATAAGGCGCGATATAGCACACGCCAACACACACAGGGGTTTTTCCTGGAATGAAATCAAATTGCTTCCTCACTTGACTCCAAATATCCTTAGAATCAGCGTCTGTGTGGAAAGGCGAAGAATGGATAGTGAAATATTTATAAGTGATAGAGCCCGGATTAAAAGTCTCTTCAAAAACAAATTTTTGGCCGTTGCTTTGGGTGAATTGCACAAAAAAGGTGTTGTTATCCGCTCTTAATAAAGTCCCTTGTTCGCCACCATAATGGATTAAATTCCATAAACTTTTTGAAAAAACATTATCCGCTAAAATTTGATTGTTATATTTAATGTTACTCCCGCTTAAAAGCGTGTAAGTGGTGTTGTTAATCAAATCCCTTTCAATATTAAAAATACTATTATTTTCAATAGAAACTGAGCCTTGAAGGTGGCTGAAAGGATCGCTATTAATAAGCGTGTTCGTGCCTTTAAAGGTGGTGTTTTTAGTGTCGTTAAACGAATAGCTCCCGCCATTAAACGAGTTGTTGTTAAAAATTAGGTTTTGCGCTTTGGCGTTAATGTTATAGGAATTGAAGGTGTTGTTTTCTAGGGTTAAAGAATTTCCGGCGCTGTTTTCACCCCCTTTATAAATCAAAGTGCCGTTATCGCTAAAATTAACATTCTTAATCACGGCATTCCCATTAGCACTAGCGTTATCCACGCCAAAATTCCCCCCTCCACTCACAGAGCCTTTATCCCAAGTAATGTTATCGGCTTTAAGGTTAAAGCCTCCATGCGGGGTTTGGTTGCTAAAATTTGCGTTTGTTGCATTCAAGTTGCCGTTATTGACAATGAAATTCATCCATGAATTTTGCAAACCGGCTTTATCGCTATTCAAATTAGCGTTAGCGATATTCAAACGCTTTTGAGCGTTAAACACTAAAGTCGCGCCCCCACCGGTTTTAGCGCCGTTACCAGAGCGAATTGTGCCGGTAATATCAATTTGATTGGCTTTAAAAACGCCTTGAATATAGCCCACTAGCCCCCATTCAGCCCCTGAAGTTTTCCCAAAACCCACCACGCCATTAGAAGTGGGATTCGCCCCAGCAAGAAAAGGGGTGGTCTGATTGAACACTAAAACGCTGTTAGCGCCGCTGTAATCTTGCGTGAAAACGCCTGTGCCAGCAGTCTTCCAAGTCGTCATGCCGTTGAGATAGAACACGGTGTTACTGGCGTTGTTATTGACATTTTTGAGATTAAACGCATCATTATGGATATTCACGCAATGCGTATAACCTAGAGTGCATAAACGAGTGAGCGTAATCCCGTTATTAAAATTTTCTTTAATGTAGTAAGTCAAGCCGTTATCAGTGAATTGGACATTATAAATTTTAGCGTTGCTTGGCGCGGATTGATCCTTATTTACTAGCGTGCCGCTAGGGTTTTCCCCGCTAATCCAACGCAACATTTGATACAAAGCGTTATTGTTATCCTTATAATCCACGCTTTTAGCGCTGAGCAATTGATAAGTCGTGCCTACGCTTAGGCTGCTCAAAAGCCCTTGCATGTTGAAAACAACGCCCTTATTGAAAGTGAAAGTTGTTTGAGCGCCATTTATTTTAAATTGGTTATTCACATTAAAAGTGTCACCAGTGAAACTGACTTTAGGGGTATTATTGAAATTAAACACGCCCCCATTGAACGAGTTCCCACTAAAATCCACTTGCTTGGCGTTAAAATTAAACGATCCGCCATTAAACGAATTGTTATTAAAAGCGTCTGTCTGCTCTGCGTGGTTGAAATTAAACGATCCGCCATTAAATTTGTCTTCATTAAAGGTGTTATTCGCGCCATCAAAAGTGTAAGAAGCGTCATTTAAAACGGATTTTTCAATGGTGGTCTTGCCTTGAAACTTAAAGTTCCCTGCTAAAAAGCTCGTGTTTTTAAAGGTGTAAGTGTTTTTAGGGCCTTGAAATTTGTAATAAGCCTTGTTGAAATTCACGCTATCAAAAACGCCATTACCGGTAAAATCATACCCCCCATTCGTCCAGTCGTAAAAATCAGACTGAGAAACATTGATCTTACCACTCCCAGAACTATCCCCTAAGGCGATAAAAGTCATGTAAGAGTTTTGTGAAGTGGTTTTTAGGTTTTTAAAATCAGCCCCAGCGATATTAATTTCAGTCGCGCCCACAAAATTCAAAGTCGCCCCCCCACCGGTTTGAGCTCCATTGCCAGTCATCATGTTACCGGTGATATAAACCCTATCGGCTGTGAAAGTGCCAGTAATATAGCCCGTTTTCCCCCAATTGACTCCCTCATACCCCCCAAAACGCACCGTGCTGTTAGATTTAGGGATTGTGCCATTAGCCCAAGGGGTCGTAGCGTTAAAGACTAAAGCGCTGTTTTTCCCGCCATAGGTTTGAGTAAATTTCGCATTAGTGTAATTCCAAGTGTTTAAGCCGTTGAGGTAGAAAATCGCATCAGCTCTATCATCATTAATATTTTTTAAATTAAAGACATTGTCATGGATATTCACGCTATTGGTGTAATAAATATTGTTCGCACCATAATAAACGGATTGTAAAACAATGGAATCAGGGCTAAAAATTTGTCTGAAATTATAAAGCGTGCCGCCTAAATTGTAAGTTACATAGTAAGTGTGGGTGTTATTATTAGAAGTGGCGTTTTTGCTATTGTCCTTTGTGGCTTGCGTGTTTTTAAGCCTGATGATATTCCATAAATTATTCACATCATTATAAGTGATAGAGCCATTTTTCATGCTAAAGAGCGTGTAAGCGCTCCCTATCGTGGGCGTGTAATTTTGAATGTTAAAAATCGCATTAGGATTGATGGTAACTTTACCGGTCATATTCAAAAAAGGTGAAGTGGGGTTGTTGATCGTGGTTGTGCCTTGAAAATTAACATGAGCATCAGGTCTATTAAAAACGAACCAACCTCCATTAAAGGTCAAATTATTAAAAGTAATATTGCTTGCATTAAGAATATAGGCATTTCCTATAGTATTAGCGTTGCCATTAGGCATGCTCCCCAGAGTGCTGTTATTAAAGGTAACGCTATTGGCGTTAAGATTGAGTTTATAATGATTGATATTAGAGTTAGTGAAGGTGATGCTCCCCCCAATACCATTCCCACCCTTATAAGTGAGCGCGCCATTATTGTTGAAAGTTACTCCGCTAATGGTGGTTGTGCCGTTGCTATCCACGTTATCAAAGCCAAAATTCCCACCATTGATTGTTCCGCCATTATAAGTAATCTTTCGCCCCATAACATTAAAGCCCCCATGCGGGGTTTGGTTGCCAAAATCCGTGTTTGTCAAATTCACGCTATGATTGGAAATCAAATTGATCCAAGAAGTTTGCGTCCCGGCTCTGTTATTTTGAAAATAAGCCCCGTTAGTGTTTAATTCGTTTGAGCTTTCAAAAACCAGTATCGCGCCTCCACCGGTTTTCCACTCATTGCCTGAGCCAACAGCCCCTGTGATAAAAATGTCTTTTGCCTTAAAAACCCCTGTAATAAAACCGATATAGCCCTTTTCCCCAAACCACACAGAAGAATTATTGGGCGTTGCGGAAGCGTTTTTTGTCCCTATGTATAACTGACTATTGTTATAATTTTGCGTGAAATTCCTATTCCCCCCAGCCCAAGTGCGTAAAGGGCTGATATAGTAGGATTTGTGGCTGTTATTTTCATTCACGCTATTGAGCCAATACACTGAACTATTATAATCTTCAGCGCTCAAAGCTGAAACAAACCCTAGCCCTAAGAAGATTTTTTTATTAATGGATAGAGAAGAATTTGAATGCGTTTTTAAGGAGTAAATTGTCAAAGGCGAGTTTTTGATTGTATATTTTTTAGCGATTTTCTTTTTAACGCCCTTAAAAGAGCGGTTTTTACTAAAGCGTTCATTCTTTAAATCGATTTTGCTATTTCTATAAGTCATATTTTGAACCCTTTCATGTGATCATACTCGTTGTTATATTTTTTGATGCTATCCATTATATAATTTAATTAAAAACGGCACAATCTCCTTATATCATAAGGATCTTATCTTATTGATAACGACCACCAATAGGCTATTTTTTATTCTCTCTTAAAACATATAGCTATAAGCCGCATGGATAAAAACGCTCTCTAAAAAATAAAGATTTTTAAAAGAATTTCTAGTCTTTGAAAAAGGGATCTTAGCCCCAAGCTCTATGCGGTGGTGGCGATCGATCGTGCTGCCAAGCCCCACATTAAACAAGCCGTTATAACCCATAAACGAACTATTTTTCATGCCTAAATGGTTATTTTGATAAAAATACCCTATCCCAAGCCCCCCATACACCCCAAAGCTGTATTTTTTGTAAGTGTAAAAATCGCTTAACACATCAATATTTAAGCTCAATAAAGAAGTGTTAATCGTGTGCAATGCGGTGGGTTTGATTGCCATAAGGTAGGAAAATTCACCCCTTAGCGCTAGAGCTTTAAAAAAAGCGAATTGATACCCCCCTTTAGCCCCCCATAAAAAAGCCGTATAAGAAGAATCACTAGCCGGTTTTGGGGTTATTTTAATGGGGGCTAAACCCACCATAGCCCCAAAATAAATATGACTTTTTTTAGGCTCAAACGCCCCTGACAAGCCCACCCATAAAGCCAAAATGAAAACAATCTTTTTCATTCTAAAGCTTTTTGGTTTTGATAAAACCGCTTGATTTTGTCGTCTATGGGAGCGAGCAAACGATAAAACACCGGCACAATGAGTAAGCTTAACACCATAGAAATCATTAAACCCCCACTCATCGCAATCCCTATAGGGGATTTCATCGCCGCTCCATCCCCACTCGCCAACGCTAAAGGCAGCATGCCGCAAACCATCGCAATGGTCGTCATTAAAATCGGTCTTAAACGGGTTTTGCCGGCAAATAAAATGGCTTCTTGGATATTCAAACCTTTTTTACGCTCTTCATTCGCCACATCAATTAAAAGCGTGGCGTTTTTACCCACCATACCAATGAGCAAAATCAAGCCTATCATAGAGAACATGCTCAAAGGCTGATGGACCAAACCTAGAGCAAAAAACGCCCCTGAAAAGCTTAAAGGCATGGTAACCATGATGATAAAAGGCTCTAAAATGGACTCATACAACGCCGCTAAAATCATATAAATCAACACAAACGCTGTCGCTAAAGCGACTAAAAACTCCCCATTGCTCTCTTTGGCGTTATCCGCTTCTCCGGTAAATCTGTAATTCGCCCCTTCAACCAGCCATTCTTTAGTGTTTTTACTCACTTGCGTTAAAATCTCGCCCAAAGAAACGCCCGCATTCCTATTAGGCTCAGCAAGCACCGTAACGCTGCGTTGGCGGTTATAGCGAGAAATACTGGACGGGCTTTTAGTTTCTGTGATTTCCACTAAAGCGTCTAAAAACATCAATTTATCGTATTTGTTGCGCACTTGCAAGCGTTTGATGTCTTCTACAGAAACGCGCTTATCATCAGGCACCCTAATGATCATGTCGTATTCTTTGCCATCTTCTTTGAACACGCTCGCTTGAGAAGTCCCAGAGAAAGCAGAGCTCACCACCGAGCCAATGGTTTGAGCGCTCACGCCGTATTTGTTAGCGTTTTGTCTTAAGATTTTGAGTTGCAATTGCGGTTGCGATTCGCTCGTGCTTGTATGGTAGCCTTCAACCTTGCCTTTTAATTCAGGGCTTTCTAATAAGAATTTTCTCAAATTCTCCACGCTTTTATCCACCGCTTCTTGAGAATGGGAAAACACAAAGGTTTGGAAGGGCGAACTATCCCCACCGCCCCCTATAAGAGCAACTTCAGAAAGATTAATAGTATCTAAACCTTTAGCTTCAGGCAAGCTTCTCAACTCTTTCCTTAAAACGCTCATCAACTCAAATTGCCCCAATTCACCCTCTTTTTTGCGCTCTTTTAAAGGCTTGAGCTGCACAAAAATCTTAGCCTTAAAAGGGTTTTGTGTGGTGCCATAACCCACTTGCAAGGTGGTGAATTCCACTTCAGCATGCTTTTCAATCGCTTTTTGAAAGATCTTACTCTTTTGCGTCATGTAATCTATGCTCACACCCGGTTTAGCCTTAAGCCACACTAAAAACCTCCCCCTATCTTCTTTCAGCATGAACTCCATACCCAATTTAGAAGCCACAAAAAGCGAACCCACAAACACCAAAACCACCGCTATAGAGATAATGAGCTTGTGGTTTAATACCCATTGGAGCAACTTGGTATAACGAGACTCTAAAGCCTTAAAAAAAGGCTCACTCCACACATAAAAACGAGAATGCCTGGGATTGACCACCACTGAGCTTACCATAGGGATAATCGTAACGACCACCACATACGATAAAGCGATCGCTAAAGCCACCGTGATCCCAAAGCTTTGGAAAAAGCGCCCGATAATGCCTTTCATGTTCCCTATAGGCACAAACACAGAGAGCAGCATCGCTGAAATCGCTACTAGAGCAAAGCCAATCTCCCTCACCCCCTCATAGCTCGCTTTTCGTTTACTCATGCCCATTTCTAGCTTTTTATGGATGTTTTCAATCACCACGATCGCATCGTCAATGATGATCCCTATCGCTAGCGTTAAAGCCACCATGGTGAGCATGTTTAACGAAAAGCCCATCCATTGAATGAGTGCAAAAGTCCCCATGATAGAAATAGGGATAGAGATCGCTGAAACGAGGGTGATCGTGCCGTTACGCAAGAACGCAAACACCACTAAAACCGCTAAAATCGCCCCTAAGATTAGGTCAAATTTCACATCTTCAATAGAGGTGCGGATATAGCTCGTGGTGTCTAAAAAGGGTCTGATTTCATAGTTAGGGCTAATGGCTTGAATGCGCTTTAAAGCTTCATACACCCTATCCACGATTTCAATTTCATTCGCTCCGGCAATCTTTTGGATTTCTAAAATCACACCGGGTTTGTCTTTAAAGCTCGCAAAAGTGTTGTCTTCTTCCAAACCGATTTCAATTTTTGCAATATCGCCAAGACGCACATGATTACCCACTTGAATCTTTTCTACATCCGCCACGCTATAACTATTCGCATTGATTAAAATAGACAATTCCCTTTGGCTATTGACAATGCGCCCCCCATCAATTTCCACATTCTCCGCTTTAAGCGTGCTGAAAAGATCCGCATAAGTCAGGTTGTATTTATTCATCAAAGTGGGATCGGCATAAATCCTAATCTGGCGCTCCCTAAAGCCGTTGAGCTGCACGCCCCCTACCCCATTGATTTTTTGGAGCATGGGTTTAATGGTGTTTTTAGCGTAATCATTAAGGGTTGTAGCCGGCACGCTTGAACTGCTCACAAACAATGAAATAATGGCTTGGCTGTCGGTATCAAATTTATTGATAGAGGGTTTTTTAATGTTAGAGTCATCAAAACGCACCGAAGAAATTTTATTCACCACATCGTTTAAGGCTTCTTCATTAGGCTTTTCTAATTCAAATTCAATGACGACAATACTCACATTTTTAGAACTCGTGGAAGTAACCTTTTTGATCCCATCAATCCCCATCACCGCTTCTTCAATCTTATCGGTTACCTTACTCTCTATGATTTCAGCGCTAGCCCCAGGATAAGTCGTAGTAACCACCACCGTAGGCAGATCAATTTTAGGGAAAAGCGCCACGCTCAATTTTTTAAAACCCATAGTCCCAAAAAAGACAATCGCCAAAGCAAACATCAAGGTCGTAATAGGACGATTAATCGCTGTTTTATACATCAAAATATCCTATTATTTCGTTTGGATAAACCCATCGCCAAAAAGCCCCACCGCCATAGGCTTAGACAAAAGGGCTTCAGCACTCACTTTCCTGGTGTTTTCATCAACCGTGGGGTAAATCTTAGTGATTTTAGCTTCATGCTGATTGGAATCCCCATCTATAGAATAGGTGTAAGTATCCCCCACTTTGACTGCATTAATATATTTAGAATCAAATTCAATAACCAATTTCCTAGCATGGCTGACTAGTCTCAATAACACCGTGTTATTCGCGCTCACCCCTTCGCCCACTTGAATGTTTTTACTCGCTATCACGCCATCAAAAGGGGCTCTTAAAATGGTTTTATTCAATACCGCAATAGAATAAGCGTAATCCGATTCCAAACGCCTGTAAGTGAACTCATAACCCTCTAGAGTGTTTTTATCCACAGCGCCCCCAATTTTGCTGTATCGTTGGTATTGCTTTTTAGCGAAAATGAGTTGTTGCTCGGTGGAATCGCTTTGAGCCTGTTTGTCTTGATTATACAAAAGCAACAAAACATCGCCCTTTTTGACCACGCTCCCCTCAGTAACCTTAATGCTATCCACAATCCCTGTGCTGTCTAAGGTGAGTTTGGAATCTTGCATCGCTTTCACGTTGAAAATCGCATACACTCTTTCGCCAGCTTCCATGCTCAAAAAACTCAAAAAAAGTCCTATTAAAATTTTTCGTATCATTTTTATCCCTTAATGCACATAGTCGTCTATCTTATGCCCGCTGTTGAAAATGTAATTGGCTTTTTGCACTTCATAATTATTGAGCGCTAAATTGTAAGCCACTTCTGCATCAAAGCGCGTGGTTAAGCCCCTTAAATAGGTGGTGAAATCCACTAAATTAGCGTCGTATTTCCTTTTAATATTGGCAAAAGAAAGATTAGCCGCATCCAAACTAGCCTTTGAAGATTCAATCTTAGCTCTGGCAATATCAAGCGACTTTCTGTAAAGCTGTTCGTCTTTTTCTTGCTCTAATTTTTTATACGCTAAATTCTTTTCATTCGCTAATTGGCCTAGCATGATGGATTGTTTTTGCAAGCTCAAGCCTATATCATCAAAAATATTCAAAGTCGCAGTAACCCCAGCCGTGTTTTGCTGACCTGGGTAGAAATTCCCAAAACGCCCTGTGGCATAAGCGGGTTTTTGAATCCAAAAAAGCCATGAGTCAAACACATCTATCTTGGGGTAATAATTGAGTTGCTTGTTTTGGTATCTGATTGCGGAAATCTGCTCCCTTAAAGAAACCAAATCCTGCCTTTCTCTTAATTGCAAATTAGGCGCATCAATCGTGGTCTTTTTCAAATTTTTCACACTGAGGTTAGTGAGGTATTCTAAAGTCAAGCGGTTTTGCTCCAAAGCAAATTGCATGTCCAAAATATCGTATTCGCTCAAGTTCCCTTGCGCTTTTAGGCTTTGCAAATCATCAATCGTGGTCAGCCCTTTGTCATAGAGCTTGGTAACCCTTTTAATGTCCGTTTTGATTTGCTCTAATTTCTTTTGCAAAGCGATCATGCGAGCTAAATTATTAAAATACTCATAATATTGTTGCACCACTTGCAAATACACGCTTTGGCGGCTATATTCTAAATTAGCCACAGTGGATCGGTAAGTCGCAGACTTTTCTTTGACATTATTCACATTGCTAAAACCATTAAACACATTCAATGTGACTTGAGCTTGGAATTGTTGGGTGTTATAATGCTTATATTCTGGAGTATCCCTAGCTTCATTTTTAAAATTATAACTCGCGTTCAAAGTGGGCAAAAACATCGCTTTGGCGATGGTGTGGTTTTTCATCGCTTGCTTGACACTGAGTTCTTGCGCTTGCAAACTAAGATTAGTGGTAGCCCCTTTTAGCAATTCATAAAGCCCCAAAGCGGCTTTATCGCTTTTTTCATGGTATTTAGCGATCTCTTGATTGATCGTGGTCGCTGTTTCTTTAGGCGAGGATAAAAAACTCGGTGTTGCTTCTAAAGAACTTGTCGGTGGATCAATGAGCTTTAAATTCTTATGGCTATAATTGTTAAGGATTTGCTTGATTTCATCTGGGGTTTTAGAGGGGGTTTGGGCTAGAGTTAGAGTAACACACAAGCCCAATAAACTCGCATATCTTATAATAGTTTTCATCAATCCCCCTATCGCTTCGTTTTAGCATGCACTAATTGCACTAAATATTTTGCATTTTCTCTAGGCAGATCCGGTAGCATCCCATGCCCTAAATTGAAAATATGCCCTTGATTGCCCATGACTTTTAAAATCCTTTCAACGCCTTCTTCCAAAGCGTTTTTATCATAAAGGCGGGTGGGTTCTAAATTCCCTTGCAAAACATACTTACCGCCTAAAATCTTTTTTGCCACCTCTAAAGGCGTACCCCAATCCACGCCAAACACATCAAACTCCCCATCTATGCTATCCAAATAAGCGCCAATCCCTTTAGGGAAAAGGATAACTGGGATATGCGCATAGCGTTTTTTAAGCTCTTTAGAGATTTTTTTCAAATAATCCCAACTGAATTTCAAATACGCTTCTTTTTCTAAAGCGCTAGCCCATGAGTCAAAGATCATCACTGCATTGACCCCTGCTTGGATTTGAAGGCTCAAATACTCTATCAATTCAAGGCTCAATTTTTCTAAAAGCGCTTTTAAAACTTCAGGCTCGCTATAAAGCATTTTCTTGCTTTTGGCATACGATTTGCTCCCCTCGCCTTCTATCATGTAAGTCGCTAAAGTCCAAGGCGATCCGCAAAAACCGATTAACGCTTTCTCTTTAGAAAGCTTTTGGCGCGTTTGAGAAATCGTATCATAGACATAATTCAGCTGTTTATAAGCCCCTACTTTTAGGTTTTCCACGCTTTTTAAATCCGTAATGGTTTCTAAAAAATGCGGCCCCTTCTTGGGGATAAATTCCAAATTCAAGCCCATTTCCAAAGGCACTACTAAAATATCGCTAAACAAAATAGCCGCATCCACGCCTAAAATCTCTACCGGCTGCAAAGTAACTTCTGTGGCTAAATCGCTATTTTTACACAATTCCAAGAAGCTCCCCGCTTTTTTACGGCTCTCTTGGTATTCGCTAAGGTAACGCCCCGCTTGCCTCATCATCCAAATGGGCGTGTAAGGCGTTTCCTTTCTAAAACATGCATCAATGAAAATCATCATAAATCCTTAAAGGTTTGTCTAATTATGGTTTTTATACTCTATAGTTAGTTTTTAAAATGAATATTTTACCCTAAAAATCTCGTAAAGTCATAAAAAGTGAATGTGATACCAACAGAATAGATGTTCAATCGTGGCGTGCCAAAGGCTTTAGAAAATTTGCTTTGGATAAAATAAAAAGGGATACCACCCCTTGCTTCTATACTCAAGCCAAAATTTTTAGCCGCATTGAAAAACAAACCCACACTCCCCACCGCTGATTGGATATTGAATTGATACTTATCAATCTTAGCCCCTAAAATTTGAAGCTGATAGCCTAAGGCGATTTTAGGGATAACCCACCCCTTAAAAAGCCTCACCCCAGCGACTAGCCCAGCGCTCATGAAATACGAATCGCCCATTCCTGCATCCAAATACCCCCCTAATAAAGCTTTCTTTTTTAAAACGAACCCTGCACCAAAACCCAAAGAAGCGTCATGGTAAATTTTATCCATTAAAATAGGAGGGCGGTTTTTAGGGCGGATGGGGGATCTTTTAGTCGTCTCTGCATGCTGATAAAGATAGCCGATTTTAAAAGAGCCAAAATATTTTTTAGTAGGCTCTAAAGGTTTGAAAAAATTCCAATCCTTTTTGGCCAGTAAAACGCCTTTTAAAAGGCTTAAGATTAAGAAAAATCTAAAAATCAAAGCTTTAATTCCAATTTTTGTTTGGAAAATTCTACAATCTTTCCATGGAATCTCGCATAAAGTTGCGCTAAAGGAATGGTGTTTTCATAAAGCGCTAAGGCGGAATTTAAATTCTCTTGAACGCCTTTTTCAAAAAAATGTTGCAATTCGTCATAATCTTCTATCTCTATGCCTAATTTTTTTAAAAAAAGATAGCTGTATTTATCCACCACCATCACTTCTTTAGCGCACGCATAGCATAAAATCGCATCTGCGCTTTCTTTGCCAATACCCTTTTGGTCTAAAAGCCACTCTCTGGTTACTTCTTGTTTAAAATTTTCAAAACTTTGAAAGTCTTTTAAAATATTCTTACTCAAATCAATCAGTCGTTTGGCTTTTTGGTTATAAAACCCGCTAGGGCGGACACACTCTGCAAGCTTTGAAAACTCTATATAAGCGATTTTTTTAAGATTGATTTCATCATCATTTTCTAAAATGAAAGCGTTTTTTAGATTTTCTAAAGATTTCAAAACGGCTTCAAATTTAGTGTTTTGCGTTAAAACCGCTCCTAATAAAGCTTCAAATTTCAAAGCGTTAGGCCACCACCAAGCAGGGGCGTTTTTCAATAAATCCAAGCTCTTTAAAGCCTTTAAAATCTCAAAACTATCCAACACAATAACCGCCTATAATAAAAAGGAATCAAAAAGAGTATTTTATTGAAAAAGAAGTAAAAATTAAAGCGAAAAGCCAACGCTTAAAGCGTTAGCCCCATACAAACACCTTTCTTAAAACTAAGTTAAAAGCCTTAAGATATTTTGTTGGACGGTATTGGCTTGACTCATCGCATAACTGCCTGATTGCGCCAAAATATTGTTTTTATTGAAATTCGCGCTCTCTTCAGCAAAATCCACATCCCTAATTTGAGACTCAGCCGCTTTAACATTCACTTGAGTGATGCTGATGTTATTCACGGTGCTAATCATTTGATTTTGCACAGAACCTAAATCAGAGCGGACTTTATCCAACATTTTCATCGCAGACTCGGCAATATCAATCACCACCATCGCACCTCTTAAGGTTGTAACCCCAGATCCCAAGCTTTGATTACCGCTAGCGATGACAGCGTTATAGTTCGCGCCACTAGCTGATTTGACATTAGCGTTAAAATTCCCGGTAACATCGCGCAAATTCACCGTGGTTTCTGCCACTTGAGATTCTCCAAAACCAATCGCTGTGAAGCCTAAATGCTGTGAGTCAGAAGCTGAAACGACATTGATGCTCTTAGCGTCTAATCGTGTGAGAGAAAGTCTTCCGTAGTTAGTAGAGCCTTTTGTTAAATCCTGACCGCCATTGATCATCGTTAAAGCACTAGGCCCATTACTGACGCTATCGGTTTTGATTTCAATCCCACGACCATCTATACTGCGCAAATTCAAGCGCCCTTTTTGATCCGTATAAGCTTCCACGCCGGTTTCTGAAGTAACCGCATTGATCGCTGCGACTAACCTTCCGTCTGAGTCGTTTTTCTTAATATCTGCGATATTACCCAAATGAATCCCATTTAAGGTCAAATTACTCAAACTTCCTGACTGGACTGCAACATCACTAGTAGTGATAACGCTAGCATAAGCTTTAACGCCTGTTCGATTAGAGTTTTTGTTAATCACTTCTGCTAACACGCCAATCCCTGTGCCTGCTGAACTAGAGACTTTCACGCTCTCTAAAGTCACATCATTCACGCCATCCACTTGTTTAAATGTCAAGCTAATATCCCCAGAAGCCGTGATTAACGCACCTGTAGCGATACGAACCTGACCGATTTTATCCGAAGTGGTAGAGCCGATAGAAGCCTTAATGCTTTGGTTAGAATAAGCCCCTACTTGGAATTCTTTGTTGGTGAATTGACCAGACAATAACGCTTGCCCGTTATAAGTAGTCGTGTTACCGATATTGTCTAAACCTTGAATCAAACGAACGATGTCAGACTGAATCGCTTTACGGGATTCCGTAGTTTGCCCGTCTTGAGCCGCTTGAGTCGCTTTAACCTTAACGGTGTCTAAGATTTTCAACTGCTCATCCATAGCCTTATCCGCAACCTGGATAATCCCCATGCCGTCATTCGTGTTGGCAATCGCTTGACCCAAACTGCTCGCTTGTGAACGCAAAGAATCCGCTACCGTCATGCCTGATGCGTCATCAGCCGCTTTATTAATCCTTAAACCTGAACTCAATCGCTCCAATGAAGTTTTAAGTGCGTTTTGAGTGAGTGCGGATTGCACATGCGCATTCATCGCATTGATATTTGTATTGACCTGAAAAGCCATTGTTGTAACTCCTTGTTATAAAAAACCCAAAGGCATCCTTGCTTTTGGTTGGAACTATTATCGGTTAAAGTTTGAAATTTTAAAGGGCTTTATTTTAAAAGCAAAATTTAAAGGAGCATGAAAATGGGCTATAATAAAGAAAATTTATACCAAATCTTATTGAATGCAAACACCAATGGATACCATAAAAAACATTCCATTAAGGACTTTTGTTTTACTCTATAAAAGCTCACCAAAAAGGTATTGAAGTGAAAAAAGCATTAATCATAGCTAGCAAAATAACTCTTTGGTTATTGGCGCTTTTAGGTGTTTATGCTTTAGTGATCTTTGTTGCACTTAAAACCTATTATCAAAATAAAGGCTATAGTATTTTAACATTTGGAATGATTATAATGACAGAAGAAACCTATGAAGCCTATCTTGATACGAATATTAAACAATTGGAAGAGATAAGAAATCAAAAGCTTAACAAAGCATTGGAATTGTGCAAACAATCAGGTCTTTTTCTCAGAAAGTTTGACGGAAAAAATTTTTCATTTGAATGCGATGAACCAAATCGCTCTAATAACCCTAACGGAAAGGTGAATCCTTAGAATTTAATTTTTATGCATTAGTCGGTAGGAATGCTAGCGGAAAAACCACGCTGATTAAATTATTGCTAGGGTTTTATATCCCAAATTCAGGTCAAATTATTATCAATAACAAATACTCGTTACAGGATTTAGAGCTAAACAGCTACCACCAACAAATGAGTGCCATATTCCAAGATTTTTCTCTTTATACTGGGTACAGCATTGATGATAATCTTTTCATGCAAAACAACCCCACAAGAGAGCAATTAAAGCAAAAGAGAGAAATGCTAAAATCTTTTGATGAAAATTTTCAAAATTGTCTTAATGATTATAGCAACGCATTATTTGGAACACAGTATAATGGGATAGATTTTTCTTTAGGTCAAAAGCAACGCATAGCTACCATAAGAGCCTTTTTAAAACCAAGTAATTGCATTGTTTTAGATGAGCCAAGCAGCGCCATCGATCCCATTATGGAAAAAGAGTTTTTAGATTTTATTTTTAAAAAATCGCAATCTAAGATGGCTTTAATTATTACACACCGCATGAATAGTGTCAAGCAAGCTGATGAAATTATCGTTTTAGATCAAGGCAAACTTATAGAACAGGGCAACTTTGAAACCCTTATGAAAAAACAGGGATTATTTTACGAATTGTTTTTGAAACAACAATACTAATGAGCGCTTAAAATGTTTGGTAATTTTGGGTATAATCTCAAAAGATTCAAATTTAAATAAGGAATGCCACCATGTTTGGGAATAAGCAGTTGCAACTTCAAATCAGTCAGAAAGATTCTGAGATTGCGGAGTTAAAAAAAGAAGTCAATCTCTATCAAAGCCTTTTAAATTTGTGCTTGCATGAAGGTTTTGTGGGTATTAAAAACAATAAAGTCGTTTTTAAAAGCGGGAATCTTGCAAGCTTAAACAATTTAGAAGAACAAAGCGTTCATTTTAAAGAAAATGCAGAGAGCGTTGATTTGCAAGGGGTTTCTTATTCTTTAAAAAGCCAAAATATTGATGGCGTGCAGTATTTTTCCCTAGCCAAAAAAACAGGGGGTGTGGGGGAATACCATAAAAGCGATTTGTTTAAGACTTTTTGCGCGAGCTTAAAAGAGGGCTTAGAGAATGCGCAAGAAAGCATGCAGTATTTCCATCAAGAAACAGGCTTGCTCTTAAATGCGGCTAAAAATGGCGAAGCGCATTCTACTGAAGGATTAGGGACCGTTAATAAAACGGGTCAAGACATTGAATCGCTTTATGAAAAGATGCAAAACGCCACTTTGTTAGCGGACTCTCTCAACCAACGGAGCAATGAAATCACTCAAGTCATTTCTTTGATTGACGATATTGCAGAACAAACCAATCTCTTAGCCCTAAACGCCGCTATTGAGGCTGCGCGAGCGGGCGAGCATGGGAGAGGTTTTGCGGTGGTGGCTGATGAGGTGAGAAAACTCGCTGAAAAAACCCAAAAAGCCACTAAAGAAATCGCCGTTGTGGTTAAAAGCATGCAACAAGAAGCGAACGATATTCAAACCAACACCCACGATATTAATTCTATTGTAGGCTCTATTAAGGGCGATGTAGAAGAGCTGAAATCCACCGTGAAAAATAACATGATTGTCGCGCAAGCCGCAAAATACACCATCTACAATATCAATAACCGGGTGTTTTGCGGTCTAGCCAAACTCGATCATGTGGTCTTTAAAAACAACCTTTATGGCATGGTCTTTGGTCTCAATTCCTTTGACATTACCAGCCATAAGAATTGCCGCTTAGGCAAATGGTATTATGAGGGCGCGGGCAAAGAGAATTTTTCCAACACTTCAGGCTATAGAGCTTTAGAAAGCCACCATGCAAGCGTGCATGCTGAAGCTAATGATTTGGTTAAAGCCGTTCAAGAAGACCACATTACCGATTCAAAATACCTAGAGCATAAAGTGCATTTAATGGAAGATAGCGCTAAACATGTCAAAGAAAATATTGATAAGATGTTTTACGAAAAACAAGATGAACTCAATAAAATCATTGAAAAAATTCAAAAAGGCGAATGATTCCATTCAATGAAGTGTTTTGATGTTTTCTAAATCTTTAGAAGCCCTACGCCATGCCAAACGCTACCGCAAAAGAGAGTTGTTTGACCCTTTATTAAAGGATTACGCTTCTAATGATTATTTAGGTTTGAGCGTTAAAAAAGATTTGCTTCAAAACGCTTTTAATAAGCTCCAATCCTTTGTTTCTCATTCCCCCAAGGCTTCCATGCTAGTGAATGGCTACCACCCTTTGCATGCAGAGTTAGAAGAACGATTAGCGGATTTGTTGGGGTTTGAAAGCGCTCTTTTAGTGGGGAGTGGTTTTTTGGGCAATCTGGCTTTAATAGACACCCTATTAGTCAAAAACGCCCTCTTATTCATGGACGAACACTACCATGCAAGCGGGATTTTTAGCACCAAAACGAAGCCTAATCAAGTGGTTTTTTTCTCGCACAATGACGCTAAAGATTTACAACAAAAACTCTTTAACGCTCCTAAAAATAAACTCAAATTCATAGCCATTGAGGGGGTTTATTCTATGGATGCGAGCGTCGCTCCCTATGATTTTTATACAATCACTCAAGAGATCCCTAACGCTTTTTTAATCGTTGATGAAGCCCATAGTTTTGGGACTATCGGCGAGAATTTATTGGGTTTTTTAGAATATTATCGCATCAAGGAAAAAGACAAAATCATTAAACTCAGCACTTTCTCTAAAGCGCTTGCGAGCTATGGGGCTTGTATTTTAGCCCCTTTACAAGTCATAGAGTTTTTAACTAATCGCGCTAAAAGCGTGATTTATACTACCGCTTTAAGCCTGTTAGACACCGCTTTGACTTTGGCCCATTTAGAATACTTTATCGCGCAAAAACAAGAATTAAAAAAGGAGCTTAGCAAACACCAACAGATTATTTTTGAAACCTTAGGTATTAGAACGCTCGCAGGATTTTTTACCCTAAAATTTGAAAACAATCCCGATCTTTTAAACGCTCATCATTTTTTGAAAGAAAAAGGGTTTTTAGTGGGAGCTATCCGCCCTCCAACAGTTTCTAAACCCCTTTTACGCATCTCTTTATCCCTTAAAAACAGCTTAGAAGACACTAAAGAGCTTGCGAACACCCTTTTAGATTATTCTAAAATACAATCTTCTTTTAAGAGTGATTAAATGCTAAAAAAGATTTTTTATGGTTTTATCGTTTTATTTTTAATTGTCATAGGGTTATTAGCCATTCTTATCGCTCAAGTCTGGGTAACTACGGATAAGGATATTGCCAAAATTAAAGATTATCGCCCGGGCGTCGCTTCACAGATTTTAGACCGAAAAGGGCGTTTGATCGCTAATATCTATGATAAAGAATTTCGTTTTTATGCGCGTTTTGAAGAAATCCCCCCACGATTCATTGAAAGCCTTTTAGCGGTAGAAGACACCCTCTTTTTTGAGCATGGGGGGATCAATTTGGACGCTATCATGCGCGCTATGATTAAAAACGCTAAAAGCGGTCGTTACACCGAAGGGGGCAGCACCCTAACCCAACAACTCGTTAAAAACATGGTGCTCACACGAGAAAAAACGCTAACCAGAAAACTCAAAGAAGCCATCATTTCTTTACGCATTGAAAAAGTCTTAAGCAAAGAAGAAATTTTAGAGCGTTATTTGAACCAAACTTTCTTTGGGCATGGGTATTATGGCGTGAAAACCGCAAGTTTAGGGTATTTTAAAAAACCCCTTGACAAACTCACGCTTAAAGAAATCGCCATGTTAGTCGCCTTACCCAGGGCTCCGAGTTTTTATGACCCCACTAAAAACTTAGAATTTTCACTCTCTAGGGCTAATGATATTTTAAGGCGGTTGTATTCTTTAGGCTGGATTTCTTCTAACGAGCTCAAAGGCGCTCTCAATGAAGTGCCAATTGTTTATAACCAAACTTCCACGCAAAACATCGCCCCCTATGTCGTGGATGAAGTGTTGAAGCAATTGGATCAATTAGACGGGTTAAAAACTCAAGGCTACACCATAAAACTCACGATAGATTTGGATTACCAACGCTTAGCGTTAGAGTCCTTGCGTTTTGGGCATCAAAAAATCTTAGAAAAAATCGCTAAAGAAAAGCCAAAAACTAACGCATCTAATGAAGATGAAGACAACTTAAACGCTAGCATGATAGTTACGGACACGAGCACCGGTAAGATTTTAGCTTTAGTGGGGGGGATTGATTATACAAAAAGCGCTTTCAATCGCGCCACGCAAGCCAAACGGCAGTTTGGGAGCGCGATCAAGCCTTTTGTGTATCAAATCGCCTTTGATAATGGCTATTCCACGACTTCTAAAATCCCTGATACCGCGCGAAACTTTGAAAATGGCAATTATAGTAAAAACAGCGAACAAAACCACGCATGGCACCCTAGCAATTATTCTCGCAAGTTTTTAGGGCTTGTAACCTTGCAAGAAGCCTTGAGCCATTCGTTAAATCTAGCCACGATCAATTTAAGCGATCAGCTTGGCTTTGAAAAAATTTATCAATCTTTAAGCGATATGGGGTTTAAAAACCTCCCTAAGGACTTGTCTATTGTGTTAGGGAGCTTTGCTATCTCACCCATTGATGCGGCTGAAAAATATTCTTTATTTTCTAATTACGGCACCATGCTCAAACCCATGCTCATTGAAAGCATCACTAACCAACAAAACGATGTTAAAACTTTCACGCCTATGGAAACCAAAAAGATCACCTCTAAAGAACAGGCTTTTTTAACCCTTTCAGCGCTGATGAATGCGGTAGAAAACGGCACAGGGAATTTGGCTCGCATTAAAGGTTTAGAAATTGCCGGTAAAACCGGGACTTCTAACAACAATATTGATGCTTGGTTCATTGGCTTTACTCCCACCTTACAAAGCGTGATCTGGTTTGGGAGAGACGATAACACGCCTATTGGCAAAGGAGCGACAGGAGGAGGCGTTGTGAGCGCGCCTGTGTATTCGTATTTCATGCGTAACATTTTAGCGATTGAACCCTCTTTAAAAAGAAAGTTTGATGTCCCCAAAGGCTTGCGTAAAGAAATCGTGGATAAAATCCCCTACTACTCAACCCCTAATTCCATCACCCCCACCCCCAAAAGAACAGACGATAGCGAAGAACGCCTATTGTTCTAAGCCTACATGGCTATAGGGACTTTAATGTCTCCGTAATTGACAGAATCTTTAAAGATTTCTTCCACTTTAGCCACAAGGATACTCACCGCTTGATTGTCTAAGGCCATTTTATGCAACCCTTCGCTCAAAGCGTCCTTATCAAAACCACGCGCACGCACTAACGCAAACACTTCCTCATTGTTAGGATTGATATAAATCCCTAAACGATCCACATTCATCAAGCTATCATAAATGGGCTGTGTCATTTGGATAAACATTTCATTAGTGATCTTTTGCTTGATGCGGTTGGATTTAGAAAGGTAAGCCTCTTTGAGTTTATGCACAATATTTTGCGCCACTCTTATTGTCGCTCTTTTGGTAGCGATTTTTTCTATTTCTTCAGTTTTCTTACCATCCACAATGTGCGAGCTATCCACCCCTTGCGTGATATACTCACTGCGATTTTGCAACATCCAATAAGGCACATCTTGCAAGAAAGAATTCCTTTGCGAAGTGTTTGGGCAAGTGCAAGCCTGTAACATTAAAACACCCAACCCGCATAAAACCAATTGCTTGCTTTTTAAAAAAGATTTTTCTAACACGCTATCCCCTTTGATTTTGATTTCACAGAGTGTAACATAAATCTTTAAAATTTTAAACAATAATCAGGTAAAAAAATAAAAAAATAAAATGATTGAAACTTTATTTAAAAAATCAACACGCAGTTGAGCATTAGAATAAGCCGGGTTCTGTCAATGGATGGCCATTTATCTGGGAAATATTTTGCAATATTCCTCAAGCGAAGCGCGTATCAATTTAGACTTACCATGCGCTTCTTGCTACAAATTGGGTTTGCCCAAACAAGCTAAATCGCTTTAGCTCTGGTGGGCTCTTACCCCACCCTTTCACCCTTACCTTAAAAAGGCGGTTTGCTTTCTGTGGCACTTTCCCTTAGCTCACGCTAGCCATCCGTTAGATGGAATTTTGTCTAATGTAGCCCGGACTTTCCTCTATTCTAAAATAGCGACCATCTTCTAATGCATTAATATGTTAGAAAAAAGTAGCTTTAAAAGAGTTTAAAAATTAAGAGTGTAGAGAATATTTTTATTATTCTCATAGCTCACAAGGACAAGCTCATCGTTTCTAAACCCCCCAGCGTTGATATTTTTAATCTCTTTAGGCAAGCCATAAACTTCAAGGATTTCTTCTTTTGTGGGGTCTATGACTAAAAGCGTGTTAAATTCCTTACTGAACGCATAAAGTTGATTATCCTTTAAAGCCAAAGCGCTAATGACTAACTCGCCCAATCCCCTTTTTTCTTTAAGTTTGGCATTGCCTAATTCCAGTAAAAACTCCCCATGCACCTGTTTATCGCTATTGAGCATGGAGATGATAATCAAATCCTTATAACGCTTGTTAGGAGCGGTGATCAAATAAGTGAATTTAGCCCCTCTTCTTGCAGCGCTAATATAGTAGTTTTTTGCCCTAGAAGTTTTTAAGCGGCTGCGCTCCACTTCATCAAAAGAGTCAGCCCCTTCTAAAAAATAAGGGAAGTTTTTAAGCGCGTTAGCGTTTTTGTTAGGAGTGATTTCTACGCTCGTTTTATTATTGCCCATGATCACAATGTTTTCATCTTCGTTGAAATCCGCCCCCACGAACGCCCCCACCGTCGCACTATAATAGCTATCCAACACCATATGGCTATGAATGGTTTTCAAATCGTTACTTACAAGATAAAGCCCTTGGTTTTCTGTAGTAAGGATCGCCTTGTCTTCATTGAAACTCAAATCCGTGATCGCTCCGTTCAGTTTTAAAAAAAGCTCTTCTTTTTTTCCAATCTTTAGAGTTTTTGTAATTTCTAAAGGCGAATGCTCATAATCATTATCTTTAGGCAAAGCGCTCAATTTCAAAGGCTCGCCCACATCTCTTCTGCCTAAAACGCTTCTTGGGAATTTCAAATGATCCCAATTCTCCATAGACCAGACCGATTCTTTCAGATTCCAAGAAAAACGCACCGGATCGCTTTGCCCTATGTAAGGGAAAGGCCCGGTAGAAATAAACGCTTGCACAGCGTTAGAACCCACCACTATAAAGAAAACATAAAAAGCGCTTTTTTGGAGTGTGTTTAACGAATCATCTTTAAAAAGTTGGGTATTAGGGGCAAAAAAGAGCAAAACCGCTAAAAGCACCACCACGCTAAAAAAAACAAAAAGCGCCCAAAACTGCGTGTGCAAGCCCAAAATAGCGAGCGCGAATCCCTGCCCCACATCTTCTAACGCATGGCTACCGGTATGATAAAAGCTCTCATATAACCCGCTACTAGCCATGAGCAATAGCAGGGCAATGTATTTAGGCTTAAACCCAAAACGCACCACCAAAAGCGCCACCGCCCCTATTAAAATCATGTTGATGCGTTGTGCCCAGCAAAAAATACAAGGCGAATCTTTCAAAACATAGCCAAAATAAAAATTCGCTAAACCCACAGGAAAGATCAAAATCCCTAAAACCGCCAAAGAAAAAAGATTGTAAAATCGGGTTTCTTTATTCATGCATCCCCCTTATAGATTCATATTAGGCAAAGTGCTAGAGCTATGGGCTATAAAAATAATAAGCTCCACCAACCACACCACAATCAAAATCCCAAACGCCCAATTTTCTTTTTCAGGCTTTTTAAACGCTATCAAAATAGCGGCTAGACTTAAAATCAGTCCTAAAAACTCCATGCCGTTCCTTAAAATTTTCGTAGGATTATACTCAAAAACAAACTATTGGATAAATAAAAAAATATCTAGTGGATAACTTTTGAGAGAATTATATTAAGGGAGAAAGCCCTATTTATCCATATTTGATTAAAAACAGAGCCAATTTTATCATTTCTTTTTTAACTTCCCATAGATTTTTTTAATTAGAGATAATATTTTAAACAACCTCTCTTGCTTGTTTGTCCTAAGGCTTCTTTTTAATACGCCATAACTTTGTGAAGGTTTTAAAATACAAGACAACAAAGAAACATCGTTGCAAAACAAGGGCAGAGCGTTTTTATGCGTCGCATCTGGAAGAAAATAAATTTGTTTAAATTGCTCTTGATCTTGAATGCTAGGATTGTCAATAAAGAAATTCACCCATTCTATCACATCATAAATGCCTAAAGAAATTTGACTTTCTTTAAAATATGAAGCATATCCAACAGCCCCTTCTACTATTTTTTCATAAGCTTTAGAGCGGTGTTTTTCACAAGATGAAACATCTTTTTGATAAATTGGAACGCCATTTTCTACATTTAAAATAGGGTATTCAGGGCTTGTTAGCAAAAACTCCATAAAATCCCAATTATGAAAATAAATGGATTTAGGGTGTGAAAAAGGTAAGAAACTCGCGCAATCATAATTTAAAATTCTTAGGAGATCCACATAGCACCCAAAAACTTCTTTGTTTAAAGCTTTTTGGATTAACCCTTGCGAAGAATAGCCTAAAGTAATCGTATCTACAATAGCGATATTTCCCTCTAAATTTGATGAATACAAGTATTTTCTGTAATTATCTAAACATTTTAACGCTAAATGGCGGCAGTATTCAAAGTTACTATATATGTATATATATGCTTGTTGGTTGGTGGTGATTTGTTTCTTTTTAATTTCTTCTTCGCCTTCTAAAATACGCAAAATTTCCAAACTCTCGCCCTCTACGACTTCTAAAAATACCGCTTTTTTTAAAATTCTGGGAGCATAGACATAAGTAGTTTTATATGAATTTGGATATAAAATATTAAAAATTTTTTGCAATAAATAACCATCTCGTGCAACAAACACTAAAGTATCAATATTTCTTTTATGAATCTCTTTATAGATAAACTGGCAATAAGCAACGGCTGCAATTCCTGCTTGCATCGCTCCCAAAAGAAACCAATAATCAAATTTTTCATGTTTTTGAATATAATTTTTATGAAAAACGCATAAAGATCCTAAAATGAAGCTTTGTGCAACACTGGTTGGACTAAATGTTTTGTATTTAGGAAAAATTTCTTCAAATTGCTTCAATACGCTTTTTCTAAATAGCGTTGCTATACCTAAACCTTTAGGCATAGCGTCATCTGCCCAAGAATTATCACCAATATGCAACATTTGTGTGTGAGTAATATTTTCTTGTTTTAAAACATGTTTAAACAAATCCTTTGAATGTTTAGTAAGCATTATATGGCTACTAAGATAGAAATTTGTATAACCATCAAAACCCTTAGAAATTAAAATATCTTCAAGGACTTCTAAAGGTAAATACATATCTGATACAATAATCACTCTTTTATTGTTCTCTTTAGCGAAACGATAGAGTTCTAACATCTCTAAGTTTGGAATAAGCACCTCTTTTTCAGTGGCAATTTCTACTCCCTTATATGAATGAAACTCTTTTGGGATTTGATGATAAATTTCATCTAGAGTAATGTCTTGTCTTTTACTGATTTCTCTAGATTGCATTTCTGCCAGGATCCTTGCTTGATGAAAACCTTTAATATTGTATTTAGTCTCAATATACAAGAACAAATCTGTGGGTTTAATGAAAGGTCTTAGAAGAAGGGTATCAAAAATATCAAAAGAAATCACATCATATTTTAAAATCTCACTTTTTGCCCCATCCAAAAATTTGCACATACAAGAATCCTTTGTAAAATTTGAGCATTATATCATTTTTTTTTTTTTTCAAAAATACAAAAAAAGGGGAAAAAGCTATAGCTAAAGAAAAATAAGATAAGGAGTTACCCCCTTATTTTTTCAAAGCTTCTAAAGCATGTTTTTTGCCAATTTCAAAGGCTTTTTTGTTCGTTTCAGCGACTTTTGCAGGGACTTTTTTAAGCATGGTGTCTAGCACGATATTTTCTTCTACGCATTTAGTAAGCTCCACGGTAATCGCTAACGCCACCACAGATTGCGTGATAATGTTACCCACTTCATCTTTAGCGATACTAATGATAGGGATTTTATAAAGCTGATACTTTTCTTCATCTTCTTTAGTGGGGGTTACCAGATTAGGATCAATGACAACGATACCGCCTTTTTTAATATCGCTTTTAAACTGGTTGTAGCTGATTTGAGCGACTGAAAGCATGAAATCAATCTCACCCTCTTTAGCATAAGGGAAAATAATTTCATCTTTATCTAGCAAAATATCCACCTTAGTGGGCCCTCCACGCACTTGCGAAGTGTAAGTGGAAGTCTTAGTGCCATAGCCCCCACTCACAATCTTAGCCTCAGCTAAAATCTCCCCCGCTAACAACACGCCTTGCCCTCCAACGCCTGTAAATCGTAACTGCGCTTCCATTATTGTTTTCCTTGTGCTTTTTCAATGATTTCTTGATACGCTTCGCAATATTCTTTCCTGTCCGTGTCATGCTTTAAAACGCCTGTAGGGAATTTATCCACCCTTTCTTCAGGGCTCATGGCTTCAAATTGGCGTTTGCTCACTAATCGGCTTTCCATCCATTTCAGCATTTGAGACGCTTCGCCCATTTTATTCTTGCGCCCTAAATTGATATGGCAATTGCTATGGACATCAAAGAAGCTAAAGCCCTTGTGCGTGAAACCTTCTTTAAGCACTTTTTCTAATTTTTGAGGGTCTAAAACGCTCTCTCTAGCCACAAAACTCGCCCCTGCAGCGGTGGTTAAAGCGCATGGGTCAAATTGGTTGTCAATATTCCCCCATTGAGCCGTAACCGTCCACATGCCATTAGGTGTGGTGGGCGAAGTTTGGGAGTTAGTCAAACCATAAATGAAATTATTCACTAAAATAAAATTCAAATCAATGTTTCTTCTGCATGCATGCATGGTGTGATTGCCTCCAATCGCAAAGCCATCGCCATCGCCAGAAACCACGATCACATGCTTACTAGGGTTAGCCATTTTAATCCCTGTCGCATACGCTACAGCCCTGCCATGCGTGGTGTGAACGGTGTTGCAATTCACATACGAACTCATGCGCCCGCTGCAACCAATCCCGCTCACCAAGCACACATCATCCATTTTCCAACCTAAAGCGTCAATCGTGCGGATAATGGATTTTAAAATCACGCCATCGCCACAGCCCCAACACCACAAAGTGGGTATTTTATCCACACGCAAATATTCATCATAATTAAACGCCATTTTAAAGCTCCTTCAACTTTGCGATGATTTGTTTAGGCGAAATCGTGCGCCCATTGGCTTGCCCAAAGAAATGCACCTTTCTTTGCATAGCCCTTTCAATTTCTTCTAAATACTGCCCCTTATTCAATTCAATCACAAGGATTTTTTCGTATTTATCCCCTATTTCTTTCAAGCGTTTAGCCGGGCTTGGCCATAAGGTTTTAGGCCTGAAAAAGCCGACTTTTTGCTTGCTTTCTTTATTGTAATCTTTCAAGGCTTCTTTAACCGCTAGAGAAACCGAACCATAAGCGATAACAACGACTTCAGCACCCTCTAGATCCATTTCCTCATTTTCATTGATAATGTCTTGCTTGGATTCAATCTTATGGAATAATCTGTCAATCAAATCCCCTCCGATTTTGGCGTCTTCAGTGGGAAAGCCAATAGGCCCATGGTGCAAGCCTGAAACATGGTAGCGATAGCCTTTGAAGAAAGGGTTTAAAACGGCCGGTTCATCTTGTGCGACCCCATAAGGTTTGTAGTCTTTTTTATCGCCCACAAATTCCTTACGATTAATGGTCATCTTTTGCACTTCTTCTAAATCCGGGATTTGCACTTTGCCATACATATGTCCCACGGTTTCATCCATGAGCAAGAATACAGGAGTCATGAGCATTTCAGCCAAATTGAACGCGCGAACGGTCTCTGTGTAAGCTTCTTCCAAATTCGCAGGAGCGAGCGCAACGGCTTTAAAATCCCCATGTATGGGGTGTCTTAAGAAATTCACATCGCCTTGAGCCACACGAGTAGGCATTCCGGTTGATGGGCCTGAACGCATCACATCAGCGATCACTAAAGGGATTTCCGCCATGAAAGAATAACCGATTTGCTCCACTTTCAATGAAATACCAGGCCCAGAGCTTGCTGTCATAGACTTCGTCCCGCTCATGCTCGCTCCTAAAGACACGCTAATCCCGCTGATCTCATCTTCCATTTGGATAAAATGGCCGCCGCATTTGGGTAAAGCCACGCTCATCGCATGCATAATATCCGAGCTTGGCGTGATAGGATAACCTCCAAAAAACCGACACCCCACTTCAATCGCCGCTTTAGCGACTAATTCATTCCCATCAGAAATAATCTCACGCATTATTTGCCTCTCCCTTCTAAAATAGTCTCTTCTAAGAGCATGTATTTATTGGCCTTAACCTTTTCGCTTCTTTCTTGGGCTTCTTTAGAAACTTTAGCGAATTTGAAATCCTTCCTGTCAGCCACATAAATCGCAAAATCCGGGCAGTGCAACTCGCATTGCACGCAACCGATACAACTCTCTGGATAAGCTACTTTGGCCACTTTTCCAAGCACCCTTTCTTTTTCGATCCCCATGCCAAGAACCCCAGCAGGGCATACCGATACGCAAATATCACAACCCTTACACCTGTCTTCATTCACCCAAACGGCAACCCCATCTGGAGCGCTCATTTTAGCCATTCATTCTCCTTTGTGCTAAAAGCTGTTCTAAAGCCCTAGCAATCAAAATTTGCCTAAAATTGTAGCAAGCCTTTTTTAATAAAATCTAAAATGCTTTAATAGTAAGAACTTAAAATTAAAATGAGAAAATACTAAACACTTTTTACTCAATTTAAAAGAAAAAACGCCCCATTAACCCTAATTTTAAAAATGATTATTAGAAAGATTAATGTTTTTTAAATGCTCCTTATAAGTCGCGCTGAAAGCATGTTTTTTATCCGGCATTTTCACAAAATACAAAAAGTTAGTTTCTTTAGGGAATACCACCGCCCTAATCGCTTCTAGGCTCACGCTCCCTACAGGATTTTTAGGCAAGCCCTTAAATTTATAGGTATTGTAGGGGGTGTTATCGGTCTTAATGCGTGCTTTGGTTACTTTAGCGTGTGAAAATTCCTGATAATTCAAAGCCCCATCCATTTGCAAAGGCATGCCTTTTTTCAAGCGGTTAAAAATCACGCTCGCAATCAAGGGCATTTCTTCAACATTAGCGGCTTCTTTTTGCACAATAGAAGCGAGAATGATTTTTTCAAACCACTCTTCTTTATGGTAGTATCCAAGCCATTGTTTGCTTAAGGATTCGTGTTTTTTCATGGATTGACTGATCAAAGTTTGCATGATTTTAAAAGCGTCCTCCCCTAAAGGCAAATGATAAGTGTCTGGTAATATCACCCCATCTTCTATCACAGAGCCGTTTAATCGTGGCGCAATGCTTTCATAAGCTTCATTGAGATCGCTTGTTTCTAGTTGGTAAGTCTCGCTCAAAATTTGCGTGAAAAAATAGCGGGTTTCTCCAGGGATTAGAGTCGCGCTTTTTTGCGCCGCTTTTGCTTTAATCAAACGGACTAAAAAATCCCCCTTCCTTAAAGCCCCATCGCCCATATCAATATAACCTTTTTTAGGCATGCCCATTAAGCGTAAAAAAAGCAAATCCAAAGCGTTAATATCCACGCCCTGATCTTTTAAAGAAAAAAACACTTTTTTGAGCGAACCTTGCGGGACAACCACCACTTTGTTAGGATAAATTGGTATACTTAAATAAAAAAGAATACTAATGAATAAAAGAAAACATGTATCCAAGAAAGTATTTAATGTCATTATCTTGTTTGTGGCAGTATTCACTCTTTTAGTCGTCATTCACAAAACCCTTTCAAACGGCATTCACATACAAAATTTAAAAATTGGAAAGCTTGGCATTTCTGAATTATACTTAAAACTTAATAACAAGCTTTCTTTAGAAATTGAACGCATTGATCTCTCTTCTTTCTTCCATCAAAAACCCACTAAAAAGCATTTAGAAGTTTCTGATTTGATTAAAAATATCCGTTATGGCATTTGGGCGGTGTCTTATTTTGAAAAACTTAAAGTCAAAGAAATCATTTTAGACGATAAAAATAAAGCCAATATCTTTTTTGATGGGAATAAATACGAGTTAGAATTTCCGGGAGTCAAAGGGGAATTTTCCCTAGAAGATGATAAAAATATCAAGCTTAAAATCATCAATCTGCTTTTTAAAGACATTAAAGTCCAAGTGGATGGCAACGCCCACTATTCACCTAAAGCTAGGAAAATGGCGTTCAATTTGATTGTCAAGCCCTTAGTTGAACCCAGCGCTGCAATTTATTTGCAAGGGCTAACCGATTTAAAAACCATAGAATTAAAAATTAACACTTCTGTAATGAAAAGCCTAGCGTTTTTAAAGCCTCTTTTCCAACGCCAATCGCAAAAAAATTTAAAAACATGGATTTTTGACAAGATCCAATTTGCTAGCTTTAAGATTGATAACGCTTTAATCAAAGCTAATTTCACTCCCAGCGAGTTTGTCCCATCGCTTTTGGAAAATTCTGTAGTTAAAGCCACTTTGATGAAACCTTCAGTCGTTTTTAATGATGGCTTATCGCCCATTAAAATGGATAAAACCGAATTGATCTTCAAAAACAAACAGCTTCTCATACAGCCTCAAAAAATCACTTATGAAACCATGGAATTAACCGGCTCTTACGCCACTTTTTCCAATTTGTTAGAAGCCCCCAAGTTGGAGATTTTTTTAAAAACGACCCCTAATTATTATGGCGATAGCATTAAGGATTTATTGAGTGCTTATAAAGTCGTTTTACCTTTGGATAAAATCAGCATGCCATCTAGTGCAGATTTGAAACTCACCTTACAATTCTTGAAAAACACCGCCCCCTTATTTAGCGTTCAAGGCAGCGTTAATTTGCAAGAAGGCACTCTCTCGCTCTATAATATCCCCCTTTATACGCAAAACGCTAGCGTGAGCCTAGATATTACCCAAGAATACCAATACATCTACATAGAAACTACCCACACCCGCTATGAAAACATGCTGGATTTAGACGCTAAAATCGCTTTAGATTTGAATAAAAAAACCCTTTCTTTGGATTCTTTAGTCCATAAAATACGATTCAACACTAATAATAGTGTCAACATGCGTTCTTATGGCTTGAACAACGACCCAGATAACCCACAGCCTACTAAATTTTCTTTAGATTTAAAAAGCTTGCATTCTATTATTCAAGAAGGTGAAAACTCAGAGGTGTTTAGAAGAAAAATCATAGACACCATTAAAGCCCAAAGTGAAGACAAATTCACTAAAGATGTTTTCTACGCTACAGGAGACACTCTCAAAAACCTTTCTTTGAATTTTGATTTTTCTAACCCCAACCACATGCAATGGAGCGTGCCGCAACTCTTATTAGAGGGCGAATTTAAAGATAACGCCTATGTTTTTAGGATCAAAGATTTGAAAAAAATCAAGCCCTATTCCCCTATTATGAAGTATTTCGCCTTAGAAGATGGCTCTTTAGAAGTTTCTACGAGCGATTTTATCAATATTGATTTTTTTGCTAAGGATTTAAAAATCACTTTACCCATTTATCATAGCAACGGCAGGCAATTTGATTCCCTCTCTTTATTTGGTTCTATCAATAAAGATGAAATTTCTGTCTATACTCCAAGCAAAAGCATATCCATAAAAGTTAAGGGGGATCAAAAGGATATTACCCTTAATAACATTGATTTGAGTGTTGATGATTTCTTGGATAGTAAAATGCCAGCTATTGCGGAATTATTCTCCAAAGAACGAAAAGAAAAGCCTAGCTCTAAAGAAATCCAAGATGAAGATGTTTTCATTAGCGCCAAACAACGCTATGAAAAAGCCCACAAAATTATCCCTATCTCTACACGCATCCATGCTAAAGATGTCGTGCTGATCTATAAAAAAATGCCTTTTCCTTTAGAAAATCTTGATATTGTCGCTCAAGACGATAGGGTGAAAATTGATGGCAATTATAAAAACGCCATGATCATGGCGGATTTAGTGCATGGGGCTTTGTATCTTAAGGCTCATAATTTTAGCGGGGATTATATCAATACCATCCTCCAAAAAGATTTCGTAGAAGGGGGCTTATTCACGCTTATTGGGGCTCTTGAAGATCAGGTTTTCAATGGCGAATTGAAATTCCAAAACACAAGCTTAAAGAATTTCGCCCTCATGCAAAACATGATCAATCTCATCAACACCATTCCCTCCCTCATTGTCTTTAAGAACCCTCATTTAGGGGCTAATGGCTATCAGATCAAAACCGGCTCCGTTGTTTTTGGGATCACTAAAGAATATTTAGGGTTAGAAAAAATTGATCTTATTGGCAAAACGCTTGACATTGCTGGCAATGGGATCATTGAATTGGACAAAAACAAATTAGATTTGAATTTAGAAGTTTCCACTATCAAGGCTTTGAGTAATGTTTTAAATAAAATCCCTATCGTGGGCTATCTCATTTTAGGGAAAGAAGGTAAGGTAACCACTAATGTGAATGTCAAAGGCACGCTGGATAACCCTAAAACCAAAGTGACTTTAGCATCAGATATTATCCAAGCGCCTTTTAAAATCTTGCGCCGTATTTTCACGCCTATTGACATCATCGTGGATGAAGTCAAAAAAAATATTGAATCAAAAAGGAAATTAAAATGACGCTCAATGAAGCCATTAAAGACAAAGTTTATGAAATCGTAGAAATCGCTAACTGCGATGAAACCCTTAAAAAACGCTTCCTCTCTTTTGGTATCCATGAAGGGGTTCAATGCATTCTTTTGCATTATTCCATGAAAAAAGCCACGCTTTCGGTTAAAATCAACCGCATTCAAGTGGCTTTAAGATCCCATGAAGCGCAATACCTTGTCATCAAAGAAAGCGTGTGAAAATGGGTTTAAAACACGCTAAAACAAAAGCCCAACAAATCAAAGAGCTGCTTTTAAAACATTACCCCAACCAAACCACCGAATTGCACCATAAAAACCCCTATGAATTGCTGGTGGCGACCATTTTAAGCGCCCAATGCACGGACGCTAGAGTGAATCAAATAACGCCCAAGTTATTTGAAAAATACCCAAGCGTGAACGATTTAGCGCTCGCTTCTTTAGAAGAGGTTAAAGAGATCATTAAATCCGTTTCTTATTTTAACAATAAAAGCAAGCATTTAATCAGTATGGCGCAAAAAGTGGTTAGGGATTTTAAGGGCGTTATCCCCTCTACGCAAAAAGAATTGATGAGTTTAGATGGCGTGGGGCAAAAAACCGCTAATGTGGTGCTTTCAGTGTGCTTTGATGCAAACTATATAGCGGTAGATACCCATGTGTTCCGCGCAACACACCGCTTAGGCTTAAGCAACGCTAAAACGCCTATTAAGACCGAAGAAGAACTCAGCGATCTGTTTAAAGACAACCTGTCCAAACTCCACCATGCCTTAATCTTGTTTGGCCGCTACACATGCAAGGCTAAAAACCCCTTATGCGACGCGTGTTTTTTAAAGGAATTTTGCGTTTCTAAGGCTAGCTTTAAAGCGTAGTGGCTTTATTTGTTATAAAATTTATAGTAAAATTAAGATTTTATAATCAAAGTCAAATCATTCTTGAAAGAGTAGAGTTTTATGCCAGAAACAGAAGCTAATAAGTTAAAAATAGCCGAAAAAGAAAAAGAGAAAGCGAATAAAGAAAGGGAACTAGAGCTTTCCACTTATTTAGAAGAACTCATTTGCGATTATAAAAACCTTTTAGACATGGAGATTGTTTTTAGTGCGGAACTTGGCTCTACGCAAATCCCTTTGTTGCAAATTTTGCGTTTTGAAAAAGGCTCTGTGATTGATTTGCAAAAACCCGCCGGAGAAAGCGTGGACACTTTTGTGAACGGGCGGGTGATTGGTAAGGGTGAGGTGATGGTTTTTGAAAGGAATTTAGCCATTCGTTTGAATGAAATCCTAGATTCTAACGCCATTGTGTATTATCTCGCTAAAAATTCATGAGATTGTTATTCTTGTTATTGAGCGCTGCTTTGATGTTACTGGCTGAAGAAAAAATACCTTTAAGCGATGATGCCCCCATTAAACTAGTGCATTGGCAAAATGCATTAAAAGAAGTCCAACCTGATTCAAACGCTCTAGCAACACCACCTATAAAGGCCGTGCAAACCACGCTCACTTTTGAAACGCCTTTTAACAAAACGCCTAAAATCATGGAAGTTGAAGGGCAAAAAGTGATCGTTTTAAAAAACGCTCAATTGGATTCTAAAAAAACCATGGATTTTAAAGAAGCCTCTTTGAATGCATTAGAAATGTTTTCCTACCAAAATGACATCTACCTCTTGTCTAAAAAAGCTAAAGCGGGATTAGAAATCCAAGCTTCAAACAGCAAGGATAAAAAGCAGCTCCGCTTTCTTTTTTTGCCCAAAGGTTTTCATTTAGCCCCACCGCCTAGCCTGAAAGAACAATCTCAGCATGCCAATCTCGCAAGCCAAGATGAAAAAGAGCAACCCCAAAGCCCTTTAAACACTCTAGAGTTAAAACCCCCACTGGATTTAAGCCATGCTTACAAGGCGCTAGCGGTTATTGCTGCCTTACTCTTAATATTGTATATAATCAAAAAAAAAATTGTTCCCACACAAGGGTCTTTTTCTGCAAAAGATTTTAAGTTAGAAGTTAGTGTTTTGGGTCGTGTTGGTGCGAACCATAAAATCATTTCAATAGAAACCAATAAGGAGCGTTACTTGGTCTTACTAAGCGATAAATACGGCCTGCTTTTAGACAAAATAAGCCCAAAAACATCTAAGGAAGAACTGATTAAAGAAGCTGAAAATAATATAAAGAATTCAAAATTAGGAAATTTATATGCCGGAAAATTCTAAACTACAACCTGCTAAGTTAGGGAAAAATTTTGATCCTGTGGATCATTCTAACAGGAATTTTTTCTTTTCTCTCATTCTGTCTGTATTGTTACACTGGTTGATTTATTTTTTATTTGAACACAGAGAAGATTTTTTTCCTTCAAAACCCAAGCTTGTTAAATTAAATCCTGAAAATTTATTGGTTTTAAAAAGAGGCCATTCGCAAGATCCCAATAAAAACACCCCGGGCGCTCCTAAACCCACGCTAGCTGGCCCTCAAAAACCCCCAACACCACCCACACCCCCCACTCCGCCAACCCCACCAAAACCTATAGAAAAGCCAAAGCCTGAGCCTAAACCAAAGCCCAAACCAGAACCCAAAAAGCCCAACCACAAACATAAGGCTCTTAAAAAAGTGGAAAAAGTGGAAGAGAAAAAAGTAGTAGAGGAGAAAAAAGAAGAGAAAAAAATCGTAGAGCAGAAAGTAGAACAAAAAGTAGAGCAGAAAAAAATAGAAGAGAAAAAACCTGTCAAAAAAGAATTTGACCCTAACCAGCTTTCTTTCTTGCCTAAAGAAGTTGCACCACCCAGACAAGAAAATAATAAGGGCTTAGACAACCAAACCAGAAGGGATATTGATGAATTGTATGGCGAAGAATTTGGGGATTTAGGCACAGCCGAAAAAGATTTCATCAGGAATAATTTAAGGGATATTGGGCGCATCACGCAAAAGTATTTAGAATACCCTCAAGTAGCGGCTTATTTAGGGCAAGACGGGACGAATGCGGTAGAGTTTTACTTGCACCCTAACGGCGATATTACCGATCTTAAAATCATCATTGGCTCTGAATACAAAATGCTTGATGACAACACTTTAAAGACCATTCAGATCGCTTATAAGGATTACCCACGCCCCAAAACTAAAACCCTCATTCGCATCAGAGTGCGTTATTACTTAGGAGGCAATTAAAAAATGGAAATCACGCTTTTTGACCCTATAGACGCCCACTTGCATGTGCGAGAAAACGCGCTTTTAAAAGCGGTGTTAAGATATTCTAGCGAGCCTTTTAGCGCCGCGGTGATCATGCCAAACCTCAGTAAGCCCTTGATTGACACTCCAACCACCCTTGAATATGAAGAAGAAATTTTAAACCATTCTTCAAACTTCAAGCCTTTAATGAGTTTGTATTTCAATGATGGTTTGACTTTAGAAGAATTGCAATGCGCAAAAGAAAAAGGCATCAGGTTTTTAAAACTCTACCCCAAAGGCATGACCACAAACGCGCAAAACGGCACTTCGGATTTGTTGGGTGAAAAGACTTTAGAGGTTTTAGAAAACGCCCAAAAATTAGGCTTTATTTTATGCCTCCATGCAGAACAAGCCGGGTTTTGTTTGGATAAAGAATTTTTATGCCATAGCGTTTTAGAAACTTTCGCCCTTTCATTCCCCAAACTCAAAATCATTATAGAGCATTTGAGCGATTGGCGCAGTATCGCTTTGATTGAAAAGCATGACAACCTCTATGCGACTTTGACTTTACACCATATCAGCATGACTTTAGATGATTTATTAGGGGGGAGTTTGAACCCGCATTGTTTTTGCAAGCCTTTAATCAAAACCAAAAAAGACCAAGAAAGGCTTTTATCCCTTGCTTTAAAAGCCCACCCTAAAATCTCTTTTGGCTCTGATAGCGCCCCGCATTTTGTCTCTAAAAAGCATAGCGCTAACATCCCGGCGGGCATCTTTTCTGCCCCTATTTTGTTGCCTGCGTTGTGCGAACTTTTTGAAAAACACAACGCTTTAGAAAACTTGCAAGCCTTTATCAGCGATAACGCTAAAAAAATCTACGCACTAGACAATCTACCCAGTAAAAAAGCGCGTTTGTCTAAAAAACCCTTTATAGTCCCTACACACACGCTTTGCTTGAATGAAAAAATCGCTATCTTAAGAGGGGGCGAAACGCTATCTTGGAACCTTCAAGAAATCGCCTAAAACATGCCGCCTTTTTTGTGGGGCTTTTTATCGTTTCATTTTTAATTATAATGAAGCGCCAAACCCCCCCCTATGCTTTCACGCATAATCAAACCCTTGTTACTCAAACCCCCCCCTATTTCACGCAACTCACTATCCCTAAACCAAATGACGCTTTAAGCGCGCATGCGAGCTCTTTAATCAGCTTGCCTAACGACAATCTTTTGAGCGCTTATTTCAGCGGCACTAAAGAAGGGGCAAGGGATGTGAAAATCAGCGCGAATCTTTTTGACAGCAAAACTAATCGCTGGAGCGAAACCTTCACTATTTTAACCAAAGAAGAGCTTTCTCATCATTCGCATGAATATATCAAAAAACTAGGTAACCCCTTGCTTTTTTTGCATGATAATAAAATTTTGTTGTTTGTCGTAGGGGTGAGCATGGGCGGGTGGGCCACTTCTAAAATCTATCAACTTGAAAGCGCTTTAGAGCCGATTCGTTTTAAGTTTGCGCGAAAACTCTCTTTAAGCCCTTTTTTAAACTTGAGCCATTTAGTAAGGAATAAACCCTTAAGCACCACTGATGGCGGTTTTATGCTACCGCTCTATCACGAATTAGCCACCCAATACCCCTTGTTGTTGAAATTTGACCAACAAAATAACCCACGAGAGCTTTTAAGGCCTAATGCCCTAAACCACCAGCTCCAACCAAGCCTAACCCCCTTTAAAGATTGCGCTATTATGGCGTTTAGAAACCATTCTTTTAAAGATAGCCTCATGCTAGAAACCTGTAAAACCCCAACCGCTTGGCAAAAACCCACGCTTACGAATTTGAAAAACTTGAATGACGCTTTGAATTTGATCAATTTAAACGAAGAATTGTATTTGATCCACAACCCTAGCGATTTATCTTTGCGTCGTAAAGAACTCTGGCTTTCTAAATTAGAAAACTCCAACTCGTTTAAAACCTTAAAAGTTTTAGACAAAGCCAATGAAGTGAGTTACCCAAGCTATAGCCTTAATCCTCATTTTATAGATATTGTCTATACCTACAACCGCTCTCATATCAAACACATCCGTTTTAATATGGCTTATTTAAATTCCCTTCTCAAGTAATCAGTCATGCTTATATATTCTTCTTACACGCTGAGTTTTATATGGCTTTTTTTAATTTTCTTTTTTTTCAAAAATAAGCCATTGGGTTTGAGGTTTTCGCTCTCTTTTATAAGCGTGATTTTAAGCAATATCGCTTTGAAAGACTCTCTATCGCTCAATGAATTTTTAAGCAGTTTTACAGCCCCCTTAAGCCCCTTTAGCTGTCTTTTGATCCTTGCTTATGCGCTCTTTTCTTGCCGTCTTCTCCAAAAGCCCCCTTTAGAAACCTTGCAATCTTATAGCGTCATGCTGTTTTTCAATCTGTTGCTTTTGACAGATATTTTAGGGTTCTTGCCTTTTTCAATCTACCATCATTTCATGGCTTCTCTTATTTTTAGCGCGCTTTTTTGCAGCAGTTTGTTTTTGAGTAGCCCTTTACTGGGCGTGATCGCTTTAGTAGCGTTATCCAGTTCGTTTTTAATGCGTTCTAATTTTCAAATCTTGGATTCTTTATTGGATTTCCCCTTGCTTCTTTTTGTCTTTTTTAAGACTTTATCTCTTGTTAAAAAAAGGTTATAGTAACACTTATGAAATCCCTATCTAATGCCCTTTTTTCGCTCTTTTTAAAAGGTTTTTATTTCACCTTTTTTATGAGCTTGTTGTTTGTGTTTAATCGTATCGGCTTTATCCTTTATACAGGCTATTATAAGCATGCCTTAAAAAACCCTATTTTTGATGAAATCATCAAAACCCTATTCAATGGAGCCAGATACGATAATCGTGTGGTCTCAAGCTTAGCGATTCTTTTTATCATCATCGGGTTATTAGGGTTATTAGCCCCTAAACACCAAGTAAAAATGCTTAATATTACGGCGTATTTTTCTATCGCTATTATCCTGTTTTTAAATATTGCGAACATTGTTTATTATGGCATTTATGGGAATGTGTTTGATGAAAATTTATTGGAATTTTTGCATGAAGACACGCTCACGATTTTAAAAATGAGTGGGGAATACCCTATTCTTTCTAGTTTTTCACTCTTTGTAATCCTTAGCGTTTTAATTTCTTTTATCTATTTCAAACTCCAAAACGCCCTTTTTAAGCCCACAAATATTTATCAAACCACCAAACCCCTTAAAACTTTCATTTTATTTGCGCTTTTTTCGCTCACGCAAATGTTTTACATTAACGCGCAATTGAGCTTTGTTGGCGCGTCTTTAGATCTCAGCATAGAGCCAGCCAAAGATCCTTTTTTAATGAAAATCACCCCCGGTGCGTTTCGCAACCTTTATCTTTTGGTGCGCAATTACAGACAAAGCCATAACCTTAAATTCAGCGATTTTGCTAAAGAAACGCCTTTAGAAGTGGCGAAAAATTATTTCAATCTTAAAGAAAACCCTTCAAACAACCTCTATGAGTTGCTTTCTCAGACAAGCCATAACAATTCCAATCAAACCATTCAACATGTTTTTTATATCGTTTCAGAGTCCCTAAGCTCATGGCATTTTGATCCAAAATTTGACGCCATAGGGCTAACGAGCGCTTTACAAGATCTGGTTAAAAAAGAGCATGCCCACATGCTTTCTGCTTTTATTGAAAGTGCCCCACGGACCGTTAAAAGCCTGGATGTTCAGATCACAGGCTTACCCTATATCAATGATAATAACTTAGTCAATTCAGGGGTAATCCTCCCTAGCTTTCCTATGGCGATTGGCAATATCACAAAAACTCTGGGTTATAAAAACAACTTTTATTATGGGGGTAGCGGGATTTGGAACAAACTCACTAGTTTCACCAAAAAACAAGGTTTTCACGCCCTTTATTTTAACAATCACCTCTTAGAATTTGTTAAAAACAAGCCCTACCCTAAGCCCATAGAGAGCAACTGGGGAGTGCATGATAATATTTTATTTGACTATATTTTAGAAAACACCAACCCTAATGAAAAAACTTTCAGCATGGTCATGACTTTAAGCAACCACGCAATCAAAAACGTGAATCTCAAAGCCTTTGGCGTACCTTTAGAAAAAATCCAACAATTTGTGGAAAAAACCCCCAAATCAGAAAATCTACCGGACGCTAATTCTTTAGGGCATATTTACTGGTATGACAAAGTGATAGTCAGTTTCATCAAAAAAGCCAGCCAAAAATTCCCTAACTCGCTTTTTATCATCACAGGAGATCATTTTGACAGGAGCTATGAATACGCTAAAAACGATTTGTATATCATTAAATCCGTGCCGCTTATTTTATATGCCCCTACTTTAAAGCCTAAAAAAATCAGTCAGGTCGGATCGCATTTAGACATCGCCCCTAGCATTATTGAATTAGTCGCCCCTAAAGGCTTTCAATTTGTGAGTTTTGGGAAGCCTTTATTTTCTAACAATACAACAAACCCCCCAAGCCACCCCAATTACGCGCTAGGTTATGAAGCGATCGCTACCAAAGATTATTTTTATAACCCGAGTTTGGGGTTAAGGTATTTGAACGAAAGCCCTAAAGAGCCAAAGGATAAACAAAACGACAAGAAACAAAACGACAAAATAGAAGCTTCTAAATTTTACCAGCAATTAGAATTTTTAAAAGCCCTTAGTTTTTACTTGCTCTATCATGGGGCTAATCTTAAAGATTGACAAAATGAGTTTTTAATTCCCTTAAACGCATGATTTTTGCTACAATAATGGGATTTTAATTGATAAAGGACAAATAGACATGCCAAATAGGGGCGTTGTTTTATTAGACGGGCAAGCGCTAGCTTATAGTATAGAAAAAGATTTGAAACATAAAATCCAAACAATAACTGCGCAAACGCATAAACGCCCCAAACTAGCCGTGATTTTAGTGGGGAAAGATCCCGCTAGTATCACTTATGTTAACATGAAGATCAAAGCATGCGAAAGGGTGGGCATGGATTTTGACTTAAAAACCCTCCAGGAGAATATTACTGAAGCCGAATTGCTGTCCTTGATTAAAGATTACAATATCGATCAAAACATTTCAGGCGTTTTAGTCCAGCTCCCTTTGCCCAGACACATTGATTCTAAAATGGTTTTAGAAGCCATTGATCCTAGTAAAGATGTGGATGGTTTCCACCCCCTTAATATCGGCAAGCTCTGCACTCAAAAAGAATCGTTTCTGCCAGCCACCCCTATGGGTGTGATGCGTCTTTTAAAGCATTATCATATTGAAATCAAGGGCAAGGATGTGGCGATTATTGGGGCGAGCAATATCATTGGAAAGCCTTTGAGCATGCTCATGTTAAACGCTGGGGCTAGCGTGAGCGTGTGCCATATTTTGACTAAAGACATTAGTTTTTACACCCAAAACGCTGATATTGTCTGCGTGGGCGTGGGTAAGCCTGATTTGATTAAAGCGAGCATGTTAAAAAAAGGGGCTGTAGTGGTGGATATTGGGATCAATCATTTGAATGATGGGCGTATCGTGGGCGATGTGGATTTTACCAACGCACAAAAAGTTGCCGGTTTTATCACCCCTGTGCCTAAAGGCGTGGGGCCTATGACGATTGTCTCGCTTTTAGAAAACACTCTAATCGCTTTTGAAAAACAACAAAGGAAGGGATTTTAATGAAATTTTTACGCTCTGTTTATGCATTTTGCTCCAGTTGGGTGGGGACGATTATTATCGTGCTGTTGGTTATCTTTTTTATCGCACAAGCCTTTATCATTCCCTCTCGTTCTATGGTTGGCACGCTCTATGAGGGCGATATGCTCTTTGTCAAAAAATTTTCTTACGGCATCCCCATTCCTAAAATCCCATGGATTGAGCTTCCCGTCATGCCTGATTTTAAAAATAACGGGCATTTGATAGAGGGGGATCGCCCTAAGCGTGGCGAAGTGGTGGTGTTTATCCCTCCCCATGAAAAAAAGTCTTACTATGTCAAAAGGAATTTTGCCATTGGAGGCGATGAGGTGCTATTCACTAATGAGGGGTTTTATTTGCACCCTTTTGAGAGCGGCAACGATAAAGATTATATTGCTAAACATTACCCAGATGCTATGACTAAAGAATTTATGGGTAAAATTTTTGTCTTAAACCCTTATAAAAATAAGCATCCAGGCATCCATTACCAAAAAGATAATGAAACTTTCCACTTAATGGAGCAGTTAGCCACTCAAGGCGCAGAGGCTAATATCAGCATGCAACTCATCCAAATGGAGGGCGAAAAGGTGTTTTATAAGAAAATCAATCACGATGAATTTTTCATGATCGGCGATAATAGGGACAATTCTAGCGACTCGCGCTTTTGGGGGAGTGTGGCTTATAAAAACATCGTGGGTTCGCCATGGTTTGTTTATTTCAGTTTGAGTTTAAAAAACAGCCTGGAAGTGGATGCAGAAAATAACCCCAAAAAACGCTATCTGGTGCGTTGGGAACGCATGTTTAAAAGCGTTGAAGGCTTAGAAAAAATCATTAAAAAAGAAAAGACAACGCGTTAAGGTTTTTTGTGCAATTTTTTGATTTCTCTTTAGAAAGTTTTATTACCACCTTAATGAAAATCCTAGCCCTTTTAATCGCTATCATAGGGCATGAAATCATGCATGGCTTGAGTGCGTTTTTATTTGGGGATAGGAGCGCTAAAGACGCCAAGCGTTTGAGTTTAAACCCTATCAGGCATTTAGACATGATGGGATCGGTGCTTTTACCGGCTCTATTACTCATTTTTCAAGCCCCCTTTTTGTTTGGGTGGGCCAAACCCGTGCCTGTGGATATGCGCTACATTGTCTCTCAAAAAGGCTCTCTGGCATGCGTAGTGGTGAGTTTAGCCGGGGTGATCTATAATTTCACTCTGGCCGTTCTACTCGCTTTCATCACGCATTGGAGCTTCCAAAAACTAGGGATCAACGCTTTAAGCATCAATGAATTGAATCTTTATCAGCTCGCTTTAGTAACCTTTCTCATTCAAGGCATTCTTTATAATCTTGTCTTAGGCGTTTTCAACAGCCTCCCTATCCCGCCCTTAGACGGATCCAAAGCGTTAGGCTTTTTAGCGTTGCATTTTAAAAGCGCGTTTTTATTGGAATGGTTTTCTAAAATGGAACGCTACGGCATGTTGGTAGTGTTTGTCTTTTTGTTTATCCCCCCTTTATCGGAGTTTTTTATCCATGCACCCACAAGATTTTTATTTTCCTTACTCCTTTCTTAATCTTTTATCAAGGAGAGTTTATGAATAAGCCCTTAAAGTTTTCTCAAGTTTTTATAGGAAGCGATCATGCAGGGTTGCATCTTGCAGAATTTGTTAAACATTTTTTAGAAGACAAGCGTTTTAAAGTCCAAGCTTTTTTACCCACTATGAGAGTGGATTACCCTGATTACGCCAAATTAGTGTGCCAAAAGGTCTTAGAAAATCCGCAAAGCTATGGCATTTTAGTGTGTGCTACAGGGATAGGCATGAGCATGGGCGCTAATCGCTTTAAGGGTATTAGAGCCGCTTTGTGCCTTGATGCTTACATGGCTAAAATGACTCGCTTGCACAATAACGCTAATGTCTTGTGCTTGGGTGAAAAGATTAGCGGTATTGGCGTAACAGAAAGCATTTTAGAAGCGTTTTTCTCTACAGAATTTGAACAAGGCCGCCATGTGTTGCGCATCCAAAAGCTAGATGAATCGCTGAAATCATAGGGCTAATATAGTATAATTGCATCGTTTCGCTAAAAGGATATTTTAATAGAATGTTTACCCAATGGTTTATCATCACTATCGCTATTGTTTTTATCCTTTATATGGGTGTGCGCACTTTCTTTTTTAAAACCGTGGCTAAACGGCAAGAACGCACCAACGCGTCCATGAAGCTCACCTTACAAGAAGCTGAAATTTTGATTCAAAAACACCAGTTGCAACTCCAAAGGGCTTTAGGCAATATTGACATTCTTACCCAAGAAATGAGCTCGTTAAAAACAGAACTAAAAGCCCTTAAACAGCGCAACTCTGAATACAAAGGCGAATCGGATAAATATAAAAATCGCATTAAAGAATTGGAGCAAAAAATAGAAGCTCTCCTTTAAAAACGCTATAATAAACCAAAATTCTACAACCAATCCGTTATATTAAAGGAAATCAAAATGAATGAAACGCTCAAAGAAGAACTTTTACAAAGCATCAGAGAAGTGAAAGACTACCCTAAAAAAGGGATTTTATTCAAAGATATTACCACGCTACTCAACTACCCTAAACTCTTTAACAAACTCATTGACGCGCTCAAAAAACGCTATCTCGCTCTCAATATAGACTTTATCGTGGGCATTGAAGCTAGGGGGTTTATTTTAGGCTCTGCTTTAGCTTATGCGCTTGGGGTGGGTTTTGTGCCTGTGAGGAAAAAGGGCAAACTCCCTGCGCACACCCTGTCTCAAAGCTACAGCCTAGAATACGGGAGCGACAGCATAGAAATCCACTCTGACGCTTTTAGGGGAATTAAGGGGGTAAGGGTGGTGTTGATTGATGATTTATTAGCCACTGGAGGCACAGCTTTAGCGAGCCTTGAGCTTATCAAAGCCCTACAAGCCGAATGCATAGAAGCATGCTTTTTGATAGGGTTAAAAGAATTACCGGGTATCCAACTTTTAGAAGAGCGAGTGAAAACCTTTTGTTTGTTAGAGTGCTAGAATAAGGGTGAATTTTGGAAGAATACATCATTGACTTATGGAATCAGCATGCAGCGACTTGGGGGTATCTCATTTTATTTGGGTGGAGCATTTTAGAAGGCGAAATTGGGTTAATTTTAGCAGGGATTGCTAGCTATACCGGTCATATGCATTTAGGGTTAGCCATTTTAGTCGCAGGGATTGGGGGCTTTGTGGGGGATCAGATCTATTTTTACATCGGCCGCACCAATAAATCTTACATCCAAAAAAAGCTAGAAAAACAACGCCGAAAACTAGCCCTAGCCCATTTATTGTTGCAAAAACACGGCTGGTTTATCATTTTTATCCAACGCTACATGTATGGCATGCGTACCATCATTCCCATTAGCATAGGCCTCACGCGCTATAGCGCTTTAAAATTCGCTATCATCAACCTCATTAGCGCGATGGTGTGGGCGAGCATTACCATTATTCTAGCGTGGTATTTAGGAGAAGAGTTATTGCATGCGTTAGGGTGGCTTAAAAAACACCCTTATGCGCTAATATTACTATTAGTATCTTTCTTGGCGTTAGTGCTGTGGTATTTCCAATACTATAGTAAGAAAAACCGCTAGAGTGCAATACAATTCTTGAAAGATATGAAATTAAAAAAGGAGACTTTATGTTAAAAATCAAATTAGAAAAAACCACTTTTGAAAACGCAAAAGCTGAATGCGGTTTAGTTTTTATTGTCAATAAGGATTTTAGCCACGCTTGGGTCAAAAATAAAGAATTGCTAGAAACCTTTAAATACGAAGGCGAAGGCGTATTTTTAGACCAAGAAAATAAAATCCTGTATGCGGGCGTTAAAGAAGATGATGTGCATTTATTGAGAGAGAGCGCGTGTTTAGCCGTTCGCACCCTTAAGAAACTCGCTTTTAAAAGCGTTAAAGTGGGCGTTTATACTTGCGGGACGCATTCTAAAGATAATGCGCTTTTAGAAAATTTGAAAGCGTTGTTTTTGGGCTTAAAATTGGGCTTGTATGAATACGACACTTTTAAATCCAACAAAAAAGAAAGCGTTTTAAAAGAAGCCATTGTCGCTTTAGAATTGCACAAACCTTGCGAAAAAACTTGCGCAAATTCTTTAGAAAAGAGCGCTAAAGAAGCGTTAAAATACGCTGAAATCATGACAGAAAGCTTGAATATCGTTAAAGATCTAGTCAATACCCCCCCTATGATTGGCACCCCAGTTTATATGGCTGAAGTGGCGCAAAAAGTGGCTAAAGAAAACCATTTAGAAATCCATGTTCATGATGAAAAATTTTTAGAAGAAAAGAAAATGAACGCCTTTTTAGCGGTCAATAAAGCCTCTCTTGCTATCAATCCTCCTCGCTTGATCCATTTAGTCTATAAACCCAAAAAAGCGAAGAAAAAAATCGCTTTAGTGGGTAAGGGCTTGACTTATGATTGCGGAGGGTTGAGCTTGAAACCGGCCGATTACATGGTTACCATGAAAGCGGATAAAGGCGGTGGCTCTGCGGTGATTGGGCTTTTAAACGCATTAGCCAAACTAGGCGTGGAAGCTGAAGTGCATGGCATTATTGGGGCCACAGAAAACATGATAGGCCCAGCTGCCTATAAACCAGATGATATTTTAATCTCCAAAGAAGGCAAGAGCATAGAGGTCCGTAATACCGACGCTGAAGGGCGTTTGGTTTTAGCGGATTGTTTGAGCTACGCTCAAGACTTGAACCCTGATGTGATCGTGGATTTTGCGACCCTTACTGGGGCATGCGTTGTAGGCTTGGGCGAATTCACTTCAGCGATCATGGGGCATAATGAAGAGTTAAAAAACCTCTTTGAAACTTCAGGGTTAGAATCCGGCGAATTGTTAGCCAAACTCCCCTTTAACCGCCATTTAAAGAAATTGATTGAATCTAAAATCGCTGATGTGTGCAATATTTCTTCTTCACGCTATGGCGGTGCGATCACAGCGGGCTTGTTCTTAAATGAATTTATTAGAGATGAATTTAAGGATAAGTGGCTACACATTGACATTGCAGGCCCTGCTTATGTGGAAAAAGAATGGGATGTGAATAGCTTTGGAGCGAGTGGGGCTGGGGTTAGGGCTTGCACAGCTTTTGTGGAAGAGCTTTTGAAAAAGGCTTGAAATGGGCTTGTCTGTAGGCATTGTGGGTTTGCCTAATGTGGGCAAATCCAGCACCTTTAACGCGCTCACTAAAACCCAAAACGCCCAAAGCGCGAACTACCCTTTTTGCACCATTGAACCCAATAAAGCCATCGTGAATGTGCCTGATAGACGGCTTGATGCGTTGGCTCAAATCGTAAAGCCTGAACGCATTTTGCATTCTGTGGTGGAATTTGTGGATATTGCCGGATTGATTAAAGGAGCGAGCAAGGGGGAGGGTTTAGGCAATCAGTTTTTAGCCAATATCAAGGAATGCGAAGTGATCTTGCAAGTGGTGCGCTGTTTTGAAGATGATAATATCACGCATGTGAACGACAAAATTGACCCTTTGAATGATATAGAAACTATTGAATTGGAGTTGATTTTAGCGGATATTGCCACTTTAGACAAAAGGATCGATCGCTTACAAAAAGCCCTAAAAAGTTCAAAAGACGCTAAAAATCTTTTAGAATGCGCTTTGAGTTTAAAAACGCATTTAGAAGAATTAAAGCCGGCGAAAACTTTCCCCTTGAATGTAAGCGAGGCTTTTTTAGAATTGGACAAGGAATTGCGTTTTTTATCTCATAAAAAAATGATCTATGTCGCTAATGTGGGCGAAGAAGATTTAAACGCCCTCAGTGAGCATGCTAAAAAAGTCAAAAACCATGCGAAAGCCCAAAATAGCGAGTTTGTTGCCTTGTGCGCTAAATTAGAAGAAGAAATGGTTTCCATGAGTGGAGATGAAGTCAAAGAATTTTTGCAAAGTTTAGGCGTAGAAGAAAGTGGGCTAGAAAAGACCATTCGTTTGAGTTTTAAGGAATTAGGTTTGATCAATTATTTTACCGCTGGAGTCAAGGAAGTGCGATCATGGACGATTAAAAAAGGCTCTAGTGCGCCTGTGGCTGCTGGGGTGATCCATAAGGATTTTGAAAAAGGCTTTATCAGAGCTGAAACCATCAGTTATGATGATTTTATCGCTTATAAGGGCGAAGCCGGAGCGAAAGAAAAGGGAGCGTTACGCATTGAAGGTAAGGACTATATCGTTCAAGATGGCGATGTGTTGCATTTTCGCTTCAATGTTTAGTGTCTTTTCAAACAAGCGTTACTATTTTTTCATAAGAATTGACACCCAACAAGAAACTTTTTAAAAAAATCTATGTAGAATTAAGCGATATTTGCGGGTTGCAATGCAGTTTTTGCCCTAACCCTAAAAATATCAGAGGCGTGATGCCTCTAAAATTATTTGAAAAAGTTTGTAAAGAAGTGGCCCCCCTAACCCCTATTATCACCTTGCATGTCTTAGGCGATCCTTGCAAGCTCAAAAATTTAAACCGCTATTTAAGCACCGCTAAACGCTTTTCTTTGAAAGTGGATTTGGTTACTAGCGGGGTGTATTTGCACGATTTTGAAACACTCCTACAAGATGTGATCTATCAAATCTCTATTTCTTTAGACGCAGGGCTAGACCATCACAACAAACTCAACCAGCACCGCTATATCCAAAAAATTTTAGAATTTTGCCGCTATAAATTTGAAAAAAATAGCGAAGTGTTTTTGAATTTACGCATTCAAGATGGAACCCTTGACAAACACCAGAATTTGATCAAGCCTTTTTTAGAAAGCTTTGAATGCGTTTCTTTAGAGGGCTTAAAATCGCAAGGCCGCGTTCGTTTGTTTAAAAAAAGTTTTTTGAATATCCAAAAGACCTTTAAATGGCCGAATTTGAACGCCCCAAATCCTTTAAACCAGAAATCAAAAATCCCCTATTGTTATGGGCTTATTAAACAAGTCGCTATTTTATCTAATGGCGTTGTCGTGCCGTGCTGCATGGACACGCAAGCTCATATCAACCTTGGCGATTTAAACCATACACCCCTAAAAGATATTTTAAACAGCCAAAAAGCTATGGCTATCAAAACCCATTTTTTAAAGGGCGAAGCGTTAGAACTTTTATGCCAAAACTGCTCCTACCCTTTGATCCGCTACAAAAAATGAAACCACTCAATAGTTTGTTGGTCATTGGTTTTGCAATTGTGGCGGCGTTTAGTTCGCTTCAATTAAAAGCTTTTACTCTTTATATTCTTATCTTTTATGTTTGGATTGGTGCGTTAGAATTGTCAAAATTTTAAGGGTTAAAAGGCAAATGGCTCTCTCTTTTTTTGTAATAGCTTGTGGGATCGGAAAATGCGTGGGCTTCTCTCGATGCCATTCAAAAACACTAATTGACCCCACTCTTTGATTTCTACGCTTTTTAGTTGTTTTGCGTTATTTCATTCAACATTCGCATGCTTTTTGATCGTTTTGGATAAAGTAATTTTCATACAATCGCAGTAACGCAATAAAAAACGCCGTGATAGTAGGCCCTACAATAATTCCCCAAAAACCAAATTGTGAAATCCCAGCAATCATGGAAAAGAAAATCAGCATTTCATTGATTTTAAGGGTGGTTTTAAAGATTCTTTTTTTGATGAAGACGATTAAAATTGGCTTGATCACGCTATCAATCAACCCGCCAATCAACAAAAGAGAATACAAAACGATAAATACCGTCTCATTCACATGCCCATGATAAAGCTCATAAATCGCTATAGGGATCCAAATCAAAGCCCCCCCAACAGCCGGCACCAAAGACGCTAGGCCGTATAAAATCCCCAAAGACCAGCCGTCATGCCCAAACCATACGATCATCACCCCAAACGCCACACCCTCTAAAATAACCGTGATGAGAGAAGTTAAAAGCACGATGCGTAAAATCCCAGCCACTTCTTCAAAAATCTTTTTGCTTTGATTCATTCCAAGAGGCAAGACCCCCAAAAAATAACGATAAAATCTCTCCCCATAATAAAAAAAGAAAAACAACAGCCCCAAGATAAACAAAGCGTCTGTAATGAGTTTCAAGCTGTATCTTCCCACATAGCTGCTTATTTTCAACAAATAACCCGTGATGGAAGTGGCGCTAAAATTTTCTAAAAACTTGCTCACTCCATCATGAATGGCAGGAAAATGCGACAAATTTTCGGTGATTATCCCTTTAAGCCATTTAATCAGAGCTGAAAATTTTTCAAAATTGATTTCAAAAATGATATTAGAACTTTTATAAACAATAAAATACAACGGCACGATCAAAACGCTCGCTAAAACTAAAACGCATAAAAACGAGCTGATAACATTAGAAAAGCGCTTATTCAAAAAAACTTTCACTTGAAAAAGCCCCACACACAAAAGCCCAGCGATCAGTGCATCCATTAAAAAATCTTGATACAGATAGATCATCCAATAAAAACCAATCAAAAAAAGAATCCAAAAAAAATACTGAGCTTTCATGCAATTATCCCCATTAAACTGAACCAAAAATTATCAAATGTTAGCTAAAAAACGCTCTTTTAAGGATAAAAAACCTCTTTTAACTTATAATTAAAATCAAAAAGGCTTATACAGATGGTGTTTTACAAATATTCAGGGAGTGGGAATGATTTTTTAATCGTTCAAAGTTTCAAAAAAAAAGATTTTTCCAATTTAGCCCAACAGGTGTGCCATAGGCATGAGGGTTTTGGGGCTGATGGGCTTGTGGTCGTCTTACCAAGTAATGATTATGACTACGAATGGGATTTTTACAATTCAGACGGCTCTAAAGCTGGCATGTGCGGGAATGCGAGCCGTTGCGTGGGGTTATTTGCCTACCAACATGCTATAGCCCCTAAAGAGCATGTTTTTTTAGCCGGGAAAAGAGAGATTTCTATCCGTATAGAAGAACCCAATATCATAGAGAGCAATCTCGGTAACTACAAAATCCTAGACACCATACCCGCCTTAAAATGCAAAAAATTTTTTACTAATAACAGCGTTTTAGAAAATATCCCTACTTTCTACCTCATAGATACAGGAGTGCCGCATTTAGTGGGATTTGTGGAAAATAAAGAGGGGTTAAATTCCCTTAACACGCTGGAATTAAGGGCTTTAAGGCATGAATTTAACGCTAATATTAACATCGCTTTTATAGAAAATAAAGAGACGATTTTTTTACAAACTTATGAAAGGGGGGTTGAAGATTTCACGCTAGCTTGCGGGACAGGCATGGCAGCGGTTTTTATCGCCGCGCGCATTTTTTATAACACGCCTAAAAAAGCCACTCTCATCCCTAAAAGCAACGAATCTTTAGAGCTTTCTTTAAAAAATGATGGAATTTTTTATAAGGGCGCGGTGCGTTATATTGGCATGAGCGTTTTGGGCAGTGTTTTTGAAAATGGGTGTTTTTGATCATTATTTCTTGTAATGGTAATGATTTTGTCGTAATTAAACATAATGCGCTATCATTTGCGAGCTGTTTTTAGCAATATAAAAAATATCTTAAAGGAATAAAACCATGCAAGCGTTAAAATCATTGCTTGAAGTGATTACAAAACTCCAGAATCTAGGCGGCTATTTGATGCATATAGCTATTTTCATCATTTTTATTTGGATTGGAGGGCTTAAGTTTGTGCCGTATGAAGCCGAAGGGATCGCTCCTTTTGTGGCTAATTCCCCTTTCTTTTCTTTCATGTATAAATTTGAAAAGCCCGCATACAAACAACACAAAATGTCTGAATCCCAATCCATGCAAGAAGAAATGCAAGATGACCCTAAAATCGCTGAAAACAAAGAATGGCATAAAGAAAACCGCACTTATTTAGTGGCTGAAGGTTTAGGGATTACGATCATGATCCTAGGCATTTTGGTGCTTTTAGGGCTTTGGATGCCTTTAATGGGCGTGATTGGGGGCTTGCTTGTCGCTGGAATGACGATCACGACTCTATCCTTTTTATTCACAACGCCAGAAGTGTTTGTCAATCAGCATTTCCCATGGCTTTCTGGAGCTGGAAGGCTAGTGGTTAAAGACTTGGCGTTATTTGCTGGAGGCTTGTTTGTGGCCGGATTTGATGCGAAACGCTATTTAGAGGGGAAAGGGTTTTGCTTGATGGATCGCTCATCGGTAGGGATTAAAACTAAATGCTCTAGCGGGTGTTGCTCTTAAAGAGCGAATGCCTTAAAGTAGGCTTAAAGCCTACTAGAAGAATCACAATTGATAGAAGAATCTTGGTTAGTGCCTTTTTTATAAATGATTGTTTTTAAAATGTGGCGTTTGACAAAGGAATTGACACTTTCTACTTCTTCATCAGCTAATCGTCTTAGAACATCATGCTCATCTTTAGAGAGATAAAAAGTAACTGAAAAATTGCGTTTCAGCTCATCTACAGCGACACGCTTACGACCGGGTTTTATATTTTTATTTCCTAATTCCATTAAAATTTCCTTTTTTAGTTAGTATGTTGTAACATCGTAGTGGCTATTTTAACATGAAATAAACGCCATTTTATATTAAATCTAAAGAAAAATATTTTTAGATGTGCTAGAATACCCATTTGTTACAAGATAAGCTTTTTTATCAAAAAAATGATGACATAGGGGTAACAAGTGGCAATAAACACCTTTTTAAAACATTCTTTTTTGGTTTGTTTGTTAGCGGTTAATTCTTACGCTTTTGATTGGAATATTTTTAAATACAATCTGGGTTTCAATATGTTCATCATGGACCATGAAGGCTCAACGCCTTATTGGGTCAATACTAACACCAATCTTAAAACCCGTTTGACTCCAAATTTTGGGATCCAATTTTATACAAGAGGTGTGGAGCAAAGCCTGACTGTGGGGGCGTATTTTTTTCAAAACTTCCATAACTACAGCACTAATTTTCCCTACCGCTGGGGGCCTACTATGTATTATAAGGCTAGAGGGAAGCGTTTTACTTTTTATGGCGGCATCTTTCCTAGAAAAAACCTCTTAGGAAGGTATGGTTTGAATATTTTTGCCCCTTATTATTGGTTTATAGATCCCAACGCTAGAGGGTTTTTATTGCAATTTCAAAACCATTATTCGCCTTCAAAACCCTATTATGGGCATGCGGAATTCATGCTAGATTGGTTTGGAGGCAATTGTTACAACACTTGTAAATTCGGGAGAAACCCTTATGGGAACGCAATGGACAGGTTTCAAATGAACGGCTCTGTCGCTTATAATTTCTTTAAGGATTTATTGGGTATTGGAGGGTATTTTGTCTTGTTCCATAATGAAGACAAATACCTTTTGAATGGGGCTGATGGCATGCAGTTTAATGAAAAAAAAGCGATTGACAACAATAATATTTATCTTATGGATCGCCTCTATTTTAACGCTTACATAGGGACAAGCCTTTTAGACATCGCTCCCTTTATGGAAAAGCTCAACGCTAGTTTTGGCATGGTTTCTGAATCAAGCCGATTAAGGCAAATCCACAAAAATGTGCCTTTTATGAACAGCGTGGGCGGGCAATTTGATGTGGAGATCCAATACAAAGGCTTTGGCATCCACAATTTATTTTTCTTCGCCAAGACCCCAGAAATGCCTTTTTATAACCAATACCAATATGTTGAAATGTATTGCACGCCTTCTTACTGCCCCACGCCTATTTATCGTGGCGTGCCATTCTTTCAAGCCAACATGTATAACCGTTTTGATTTTTATTACAACTGGAAAAACGACTTCGCATCGGTCCGCATCAATTTCGTGCTTAATGCGATGCGTGGGGGATTTGATAGGAGCTTACCTTGGTCAGAATCTTACCAAGTGTATATGACGGTCGCCTTTGATCCTTATAACCTTATTAACAAAATTGCTAGAAAAAAGTGAAAATTCTTGACAACCAGTTAATTCGTCTTATATAATGCTGTTTCATTTGTAGCCATTGTTAAGCAATGATTTTAAGCTATGGAAAAGAGGTGATAGCAGTATGCCAGGGATTAAGGTTAGAGAAGGCGATGCGTTTGATGAAGCTTATAGGAGATTCAAAAAGCAAACCGATCGCAATCTAGTGGTAACAGAATGCCGTGCTAGAAGGTTCTTTGAGTCTAAAACGGAAAAGCGTAAAAAACAAAAAATCAGCGCTAAAAAGAAGATTTTGAAGCGTCTTTATATGTTAAGGCGTTATGAGTCAAGACTATAATAGGCTTTAAGAAAAATTTAAAAATTAAGGATTATTGAATAATGCAATTCACAGGGAAAAATGTTCTCATTACCGGGTCTTCTAAAGGCATTGGGGCTGAAATCGCCAAAACTCTCGCTTCTATGGGGCTGAAAGTTTGGATCAATTACCGCAGTAATGCTGAAGTGGCTGACGCTTTGAAAAATGAGCTTGAAGAAAAAGGCTATAAAGCGGCCGTTATTAAATTTGATGCGACTTCTGAAAGCGATTTTGTTGAAGCGATACAAACCATTGTTCAAAGCGATGGAGGTTTGTCTTATTTGGTGAATAACGCCGGTGTGGTGCGCGATAAATTAGCCATCAAAATGAAAACAGAAGACTTTCACCATGTCATTGAAAATAATCTCACTTCAGCTTTTATAGGTTGCAGAGAGGCTTTAAAGGTGATGAGTAAGAGTCGTTTTGGGAGCGTGGTTAATGTCGCTTCTATCATTGGTGAAAGAGGCAATATGGGGCAGACAAACTATTCAGCGAGTAAGGGGGGGATGATTGCGATGAGCAAGTCCTTTGCTTATGAGGGAGCTTTAAGGAATATTCGTTTCAACTCTGTAACGCCAGGCTTTATAGAAACCGACATGAACGCTAATTTGAAAGACGAACTCAAAGCGGATTATGTTAAAAACATTCCCTTAAACAGGCTAGGGTCTGCTAAGGAAGTGGCAGAAGCGGTAGCGTTTCTTTTGAGCGATCACTCTAGTTACATCACTGGGGAGACTCTCAAAGTCAATGGCGGGCTTTATATGTAGTCCTAAACATTCTTTTAGTAATAAAAGTTTGTAAGTAGCAAAAATCATGCTAACATTATGAGGTTATTCTAAAACAAAGAGGTTATTATCAAATGGGGATTATTTACTTAATATTGTTTCTCATTGTAATTTATTTGTTGTATAGGATTTTAGATGTTTTGGAGCAAAAATAAACGCTTCAATGAATGGTTGATTTAATTTTTACAAAACAAGGGAGTTTTAATTATGGCTTTATTTGAAGATATTCAGGCAGTTATTGCTGAGCAGTTGAATGTGGATGCGACGCAAGTTACCCCAGAGGCGGAATTTGTGAAGGATTTGGGTGCGGACTCTTTAGATGTCGTGGAATTGATCATGGCGTTAGAAGAAAAGTTTAACATTGAAATTCCTGATGAGCAAGCGGAAAAAATCGTCAATGTGGGCGATGTGGTGAAGTATATTGAGGACAATAAACTAGCTTAATCTTTTTAACTTGGAGCGTTTGTCTCCAGGTTTTAGTCAAAAATTTGGCTTTAGCTAAAATCTAGTTTTATCCCAACAGCACGAAAAACTCCATCCTTTAGGTCAGAGATATAAGTGCATAGCTGTTAGGCTATATTCAAGCTAAAAGAGGTTAAAATACCGCTAGTCTTTTTGGGGTAGGAAATATCCATGCAGACTTTAAAGAACAAAGCCTTTCGTGTTAGCATTCAATGGAATGCTTTAGTTAGGAAGCTCCTTGCTTTAGCAAGGGGTGCTTTCACTGAATTAAAGTTTTGAAATGAGGAGCTATTGGTGCGTCGGATTGTAGTAACTGGAATGGGAATGATCAATTCGCTAGGTTTAAATAAAGAAGATTCTTTTTTAGCGATCGCTAAAGGGGAATGCGGCATCAAACATATAGAAAGTTTTGATGCGAGCGCGTTTCCTGTGCGTATTGCTGGAGAAATCACTGACTTTGACCCTACAGAGGTGATGAATCCCAAAGATGTTAAAAAGGCGGGTCGTTTCATTCAATTAGCCTTGAAAGCCACAAAAGAGGCGATGAAAGATAGTGGGATTTTAGACGCTCACAATAAATGCCCTGAAGAATTGGCAAATCGCATGGGTGTAAGCTCTGGCTCTGGGATTGGCGGGTTAGGCAATATTGAAGCGAATTCCATTTTTTGTTTTGAAAAAGGCCCTAGAAAGGTCAATCCCTTTTTTATCACTTCTGCGTTAGTGAATATGATTGGTGGTTTCACTTCCATTGAGTTTGGCATTAAAGGGCCTAACCTCTCTAGCGTAACGGCTTGTGCAGCAGGCACTCATGCCATTATTGAAGCCGTTAAAACCATTTTGCTTAATGGGGCTGATCGCATGCTCGTCGTGGGAGCGGAATCCACCATTTGTCCTGTAGGCATTGGGGGGTTTGCGAGCATTAAAGCCCTTTCTACAAGGAATGATGATCCCAAAAAAGCTTCAAGACCTTTTGATAAGGATCGCAATGGTTTTGTGATGGGCGAAGGCGCTGGGGCTTTGGTGCTTGAAGAATACGAGAGCGCGAAAAAAAGAGGGGCGAAAATTTATGCAGAATTTGCCGGGTATGGCGAGAGCGGCGATGCTAACCATATCACAGCCCCAGCCCCTGAGGGCGAAGGGGCTTTTAGAGCCATGAAAATGGCTTTGGAAATGGCGAAAGTGGAAGTGGGCTATGTGAACGCTCATGGGACAAGCACGCATTATAACGATTTATATGAGAGCATCGCTCTAAAAAATGTGTTTGGCTCTAAAGAAAAAGTCCCCCCTGTTAGCTCTACTAAAGGGCAGATTGGGCATTGTTTAGGCGCTGCGGGTGCGTTAGAAGCCGTTATTTCTATCATGGCCATGAATCAAGGGATCTTACCTCCTACCATCAATCAAGAAACGCCTGACCCAGAATGCGATCTAGATTATATCCCTAATGCGGCTAGAGAAAAACAAGTGGATGCAGTGATGAGTAACTCATTTGGTTTTGGTGGCACTAATGGTGTTGTGATTTTCAAAAAAGCCTAGTTTTATAAAGTTAGGATTTTGAATGGCCGTTTATTTAGATTTTGAAAATCATATTAAAGAGATTCAAAATGAAATTGAATTAGCCCTTATTAGAGGCGATGAAGACGCTAAAGAAATCTTAGAAAAAAGATTGGATAAGGAAGTTAAAAGCATTTATTCCAATCTCACTGATTTTCAAAAACTCCAGTTAGCAAGACACCCTGATAGACCCTACGCTATGGATTATATTGATCTCATCTTAAAAGATAAGTATGAAGTCTTTGGGGATAGGCACTATAACGATGATAAAGCGATCGTGTGTTTTATAGGGAAAATTGATAATGTTCCGGTTGTGGTGATCGGAGAAGAAAAAGGCAGAGGGACTAAAAACAAGCTCTTAAGAAATTTCGGCATGCCTAACCCTTGTGGCTATCGTAAGGCTTTGAAAATGGCAAAATTTGCTGAAAAGTTTAATTTGCCTATTTTAATGCTTGTAGATACAGCCGGGGCGTATCCGGGGATTGGTGCAGAAGAAAGAGGCCAGAGTGAAGCGATCGCTAAAAACCTCCAAGAGTTCGCTTCCTTAAAAGTCCCTACTATTTCTGTAATTATCGGTGAAGGGGGTAGTGGTGGCGCGCTAGCAATTGCAGTGGCTGACAAATTGGCTATGATGGAATATTCCATTTTTAGCGTTATATCCCCAGAAGGTTGCGCGGCGATTCTTTGGGATGACCCTAGCAAAACTGAAGTGGCTATTAAAGCGATGAAAATCACGCCCAGAGACTTAAAGGAGGCGGGGCTTATTGATGATATTATCTTAGAGCCTAGCAAAGGGGCTCATAGAGACAAATTTTCAGCCGCCAACACGATCAAAGAGTATTTTTTAGACGCTCTAAGGACTATCCAACAAGACCCTCATTTCCTTGACAACCGCTACCAAAAATTAATGTCGCTTGGTTCGTTTGTAGAGAGCATGAATTAGATCTATAAAAAACTTTACCTTAATGAAAACTTGATAACTGGTTCTTTAGCTTTTAAAATTGTGTTTTTAAACTTTATTTTAAACCCATTCTCTTAAGGAGATAAGGGGTGTTTTGAAATAATTCCCCAACTAAAATCCCCTAAGACCGCTTTTAAAAATACCGCTTGATAAAATCAGGCTCTCTATTATCCAATCTTAAAAATGCAATATTTTTTTATAACCAACGCTCGATAAAAACAAAGCCAAATTTTTCACGACTTGCTATCATTTTAGAAAAAAGCGAATATTTTACATAGTTTGTAAAATAATATAAAAAACATCATTGTGTTACCAATCTGCTATCTCTATCCTTTTGTTTGAATATAAAAAGACAATCATCATGATCAGCGTATTGAATGAAAGCATTCTTATTTTACAATACAAAAGCTAGGTTTAATAGTATTTTAAAAAAGAAAGAAATCCCATGGTTACATATGAAAAAATCAAAAGCCGCTTTTCTAGGAATTGGTCTTTAAGGAATAGGGGCAGGCATTTTGCATCTTCAAGCGTGTATTTTTTCTCACTTTTTGTCATTACAGCGGTTAATAGAAGTAGCGCAGTTGCTTGGTTATTGATGCCTGAACATTTGATTGGGTGGTTTTTGATTTCTTTTAGTGGGGAATTTGTAGTAGACATGGCGTTTGGCAAAAAAAGTAAAATCCTTAAAACCCGCTTTGGAATTTCTATTGTGAGCGGCGTTTCACTATTGCTTGGCGCTTTACCAGCGCATTTGTTTTTTGTATGGTTTGGTTTTATTGATTGGTGGGCTGTCCTTTTTATAGAAGCGGGAGCTGGTCTATTGGTGGGCTGTGTGATACAAAAGATTTTTTTTGGTAAATATTGGGTGGATCGCTATTATTAGGGCTCTCTTTTTTTCAAGCCTGAAAGCGGATTTTCTCATATTCCAATCAATTAAATAAGGGTTACACCCCTACTTAAGGCATCGCATCAAAAACCACGCTGATCCCATTTTTTAAAATAATAGGGTTTTTCGCATCAGTGATATGGATAAAACGCACGCCATCAAGCAAGTTAAGAGCGATTTCTTGTTGTCTGTTTTCTTTAGCAATGATTTGAATGATCTTTAAGTTTTCATCATAAAAAATAATTTTGGGTTGCCACAAAGGGTTATTAGAGCTTATTTTTAAATACGCGTTTTGATTCACGCTCAGCCAGTATTTCCCACTCGCTTCCTTAAACTCCACAGGTTCGCTACTCAAAACTAAGACTCTCGCGTTAGGGAGCTTGATCTTTTGTAAGACAAAGTCGTATTCCCACTCTTTTAAAGACACCCGTCTAATATCCACAAAATCAAAACCATGCCTTTTCATCGTCTCTATCAAAATGTTAGGGTCTAAAACATATTCCGTTTTAAGCTCGTATGAAAAAACATTCTCGCCTGAAGAGCTTTGCATTTTAATGGGCAAAACATACGAATACCCCATCATGCTCAAAGAATTATTGATGCTTTTGGCAAACGCTAGGGGATTGCTTGAAGCCTTGAAAGTGATTTTCAACATGCTTGGCTTGTCAAAATTAAAAGACAAAAGACCGTTTTCTTTGAGAGTGTTGAGCAGTTTCAAGGAATCCAAACGCCCCATTACATAGAAAGCCTTACGATTTTTAAACAAACGCTCTAAAAAAAGCTTGTTCGTATGGTAAGCTCGCTCCCCCATTAAATTCTCAACCTTATCGTTTAAAGCGTCAGCGTTTAAAAGCATTCCCCCAACAATAAAAGCTAAAAAAAGGTTTTTCATTGCTGGAGTTCTTTGTATTGGGCCTCGTTGATGAGCGTTAAGCCTTTATTTGGCTCGTATAAAAACCGCCTGGTTTTGCTGTCGTTATATTCTTGTTCTTGATGGTTGTTTTTAAGACTAAGATGCCCATGCCCAAAACGCAACAACAGGCGGTGGTTTTTGGTTTCTAAAGAATAATTTTTTTTAAAAACCTTTTGAAAGGAGTTTTTTTTCTCATCCAAATCAATCACTTCCACCCAAATATCTCGTTTAGGGATAATGTAAATGGTATTAGGATTTTCTTTGATCGCTTCTTTTCCTTGCTTGTCGTGTTCTGTTTGTTTTTCTTGTTTTTCTTTTGGCTTAGGCGTTGGCTCTGGCTTGTTTTCTTCTGTAGGATTAGCTTCATTGAAAGAACTCTTTTTAGTGCCGGATTTAATAGCACTTTCTTGCTCTCTTTCTTCTTTTAAAGAAGAGCTGTTTTGAATGATAACGACCACTAAAATAATGACAACCACCCCTAAAACGATAACAAAGGGTTTCCATTTGGAAGACTTTTTGGATAATGAAGTATTGGCTTGATTGATGCTGTAATCCAATTCAACCTTAAGGGGTTTTTTTGCTGTTTCTTCAGGGCTTGTTTCTTGATTTTTTTCTTCTCCCACGCCCTCTTTAAAAACACACACTTTGTCAAATTCTTTCACCCATGCGCTCAAATCAATTTTATACTCGCGCTCTAAAATCTGTATAAAACCCCTAGCATGCACCCTTGATAAAGACTCATAGCGTTTTTCCAAGATAGAATGAATATTTTTAGAAGTGATTTTAGTCGTCTTGCAAATTTCTGCCACTCCAACTTCTTTTAGAATCTGCAAATTTTTATCTAAAGTCTTAAGCGATAATTCTTCTAATGCCGCGCCAGAAATATCTTTAGAAACGTTTTGAACATCAGAAAGATCTAAATTTTCTAAACTTTTTTTATTCTGTTCCATTCAATTGACCACCTAGTTGATTTTATCCATTAAGATCCCTGCTGCCACGCTCACATTGAGCGAATCAAAATCCCTTCGCATTTTTACGCTCAATACCATATCCATTTTAGCAAGGATTTTTTTAGACAACCCCTCATGTTCGCTCCCCAAAAAAAGAGCGCATTTTTTTAAGGACAGATTTTCTGCTTGGCTAGAGCCTTGCATGCTCGCGCCCAAACATAAAAACCCGCTCGTTTTCAATTCATTGATTAAATCCAGCGTGTTAGGCATAACGCTAAAAGGCAAATCATACATAAGTCCCAAGCTGGATCGCACAATCCCCTCATAAGCCAATTCTTTAGCAAAATCTAAAATAACGCCATCCATTCCTAAGCAATACGCGCTCCTAAAAATACCTCCAATATTCCCCACATCCGTAATCCCGCAAAGCACCAAAAGTTTTTGAGCTTTTTTAATTTCTTTTAAAGAAACGGCTAAAGGCAGTTCTACTTTAGCTAAAACTCCTTGATGATTGCCCCCCTTAGCCAAGCTTTGCGCTTTTTTATTATCCACTTTGATGATATTAGGGCATGCTTTTTTGAGCGCGAAAAAAAGCTTTTTGTCTATTTCTTTAGAAAGATAGATTTCTTGCAATTTTTCTTTGTGAGAGTTTAGAAGGTGCGTAATCACCTGCTTGCCATAAACCACTGCTTGCATGCTAAACCCCTTTTATTGATTTTTTTCTTCTAACAAACGCTGGAAATAAAGATCTTTAGCGTTTTTTTGTGTCATAGCGGCTTCCATTTTAGCCTTAATTTTAGGAGGTAAATCCAACTCCAACAACGCCGATAGCCCCATGCAAGGCTCTATTTTTTTCTCGTTCAAAAGCACTAAAACCCACTCCCCTTGGATATTATTTTTTTGCAACCGCTCTATGATTTGAGAAACCTCTCCTAAATAATATTGCTGGTGGAGTTTGGTAAGCTCCTTAGCCGCAAACAAATGCATGCCTTGAGCTAAATCGTTTAAATCCCTTAAAGTCTCCAACAATCGGTGCGGGCTTTCATAAAAAACCACCGGGGTTTTTTCTTCTAAATACGCTAAAGCGTTTAAAATTTTAATAATCCTAAAACGCCTTTCCTTGCTCTTATGAGGTAAAAAGCCGGCGTAAAAAAACCGCCCTTCTAAAAACCCGCTCGCGCAAAACACCGTAGTGAGCGCATTAGCCCCGGGCAAAACATCGTATTGGAGGTTGTGTTTTAAAGCGTAAGCGACTAAACTCATGCCCGGATCACTCAAACTAGGCATGCCCGCATCGCTCATCACAGCGATTTCTTTGTCAAAAAAAGAAAGATCTATTTGGTTTAAAAATTCCTGATCGTTGTGCGAATGGAAGGCGATAAACTCCCTTTTTTTAGTAGCGATATTAGGGAAAGAATGGCTAATAATAGGGTTTTGTGCAAGCAAGTGCAACAACCTCTTACTCACCCTTGTATCCTCGCACAAAAAAACCTCGCAACGCTCTAAAACTTCTAAAGTGCGTAGCGTGATGTCAGCGAGATTACCTATAGGAGTGGGCAAAAAATACAGCACAAAAAGCCACGCTTTTTAAAAGAGTTACTTCAAGTTGTAGCGTTGCTTGAATTTCTCTACTCTCCCTGCAGTGTCAGCGATCTTATCGCTACCGGTATAGAAAGGGTGGCAAAAGCTAGAAATATCAATACGCATTTCAGGTTTGGTGCTTAAAACTTCAATTTCTTTCCCGCTCGTTACGCAAGTAACTTTGCATGGGATATATTCGGGGTGAATGCCTTTTTTCATCAAGTATCCTTTATTCTTAAATTTAAACTTAAAATTATAGCATAAGTAACAATAAATTAAAACCACTCTAAAGTTAAAATAAAATTTGACTTTGTTAAAAAAATTATGATAGCATAACAAAGCATTACGAAATTTAACGCTTGTGGCATGCACCACTTATTAGCATCTTTTGATTACACTAATTCTTTAAGAATGCTTTAGCTTTTTGTACTTTTATCTTAATTGAAACAACTAGAAACCTCTTTTTAATTAAAAGGAAATTTAATGAACGAAAACGCACCTACGCACAAAAGTTCGCACAAGGTCAAAACCCACACGCCAGTGAGCGGTTATCACATTGAAGATTTACGCACCTACCCTACTGAAAAGCTTTTAGAAATCGCTAACAAGCTCAAAGTGGAAAACCCCCAAGAATTCAAACGACAAGACTTGATGTTTGAAATTTTAAAAACCCAAGTCACGCAAGGCGGATACATTCTTTTTACCGGGATTTTAGAAATCATGCCTGATGGCTATGGCTTTTTAAGAGGGTTTGACGGGAGTTTTTCAGACGGGCATAACGACACATATGTTAGCCCTTCTCAAATCAGGCGTTTTGCTTTAAGGAATGGCGATATTGTTACCGGTCAAGTGCGATCCCCCAAAGACCAGGAAAAATACTACGCCCTTTTAAAAATAGAAGCCATCAATTATTTGCCTTCAGATGAGATTAAAAACCGCCCTTTGTTTGACAATCTAACCCCCCTATTCCCTGATGAACAAATCAAATTAGAATACGAACCCACTAAAGTTACCGGCAGGATGCTGGATTTATTCAGCCCTGTGGGGAAAGGTCAAAGGGCTTTGATCGTTGCGCCACCAAGGACTGGGAAAACGGAGCTGATGAAAGAGCTCGCCCAAGGCATCACTTCTAACCACCCTGAAGTGGAGCTGATTATCCTTTTAGTGGATGAGCGCCCTGAAGAAGTTACAGACATGCAACGAAGCGTTAAAGGTCAAGTTTTTAGCTCCACTTTTGATTTGCCAGCCAATAATCACATAAGGATCGCTGAATTGGTTTTAGAAAGGGCTAAAAGGCGAGTGGAAATGGGTAAAGATGTGGTGGTTTTATTGGATTCTATCACCCGTTTAGCAAGGGCGTATAACGCCGTAACGCCCTCAAGCGGTAAGGTTTTAAGTGGGGGTGTGGATGCGAACGCCTTGCACAGGCCCAAGCGCTTTTTTGGGGCCGCAAGGAATATTGAAGAAGGTGGGAGCTTGACGATTATCGCTACGGCGTTGATTGAAACGGGATCTAGAATGGATGAGGTGATTTTTGAAGAATTTAAAGGCACCGGGAATAGCGAAATCGTTTTAGCGAGGAATATTGCGGATAGGCGCATTTACCCGGCCTTTGATATTTTAAAATCCGGCACACGAAAAGACAATATCTTGCTTGGCAAAGACCGCTTGACTAAAGTGTGGGTTTTAAGGAATGTGATGCAACAAATGGACGACATAGAAGCCTTAAGCTTTGTGTATTCTAAAATGCAACAAACTAAGGACAATGAAGAATTTTTAAATTTAATGAATGAAAAATAAAATCCCTAATTAATCCCATTAAATTAAAAATAGTGTCATGAAAATAGGCGTTTTTGATAGCGGTGTGGGAGGGTTTAGCGTTTTAAAAAGCCTCTTAAAAGCGCAACTATTTGATGAAATCATCTATTATGGCGATAGCGCTAGAGTGCCTTATGGCACTAAAGACCCCACCACGATCAAGCAATTTGGCTTAGAGGCTTTGGATTTTTTCAAACCGCACCAGATTAAATTATTGATTGTAGCATGCAACACAGCAAGCGCTCTAGCTTTAGAAGAGATGCAAAAGCATTCCAAAATCCCTATTGTGGGCGTGATTGAGCCAAGCATTTTAGCGATCAAGCGGCAAGTGGAGAATAAAAACGCCCCTATTTTGGTGCTAGGGACAAAAGCGACGATTCAATCCAACGCCTATGACAACGCCCTGAAACAACAAGGCTATTTGAACGTTTCGCATTTAGCCACTTCTCTTTTTGTGCCTTTGATTGAAGAAAGTATTTTAGAGGGTGAATTGTTAGAAACTTGCATGCGTTATTATTTCACTCCCTTAAAGATTTTACCTGAAGTGATTATTTTAGGTTGCACGCATTTTCCCTTAATCGCTCAAAAAATTGAGGGCTATTTTATGGGGCATTTTGCCCTTCCAACGCCCCCTCTACTCATCCATTCTGGCGATGCTATTGTTGAATATTTGCAGCAAAAATACGCCCTTAAAAAAAATACACACGCATTCCCTAAAGTGGAATTTCATGCGAGCGGCGATGTGATCTGGCTAGAAAAACAAGCTAAAGAATGGCTCAAATTGTAACGCTAATAAAATAACTCAATTCCAAAAAAGGGCTATAGCTCACATTATAAAGGGTATTGTGTTGATTATAAAAAGCGCTTTAGAGAGATTTACGAAAGTGTTTTGAAGCGGATAATATCTAATGGCTATCTTTGGAAAAGATTACCTATCTGCAGACTTGCAAAATAGCGCTAAAGATATTCTTCTCATCGCTTCGCAAATTCTCAAAGAAAGACTTTTTACCCACAAAAATGAGATTTTCTTTTGCCCTAGAAATAGCTACATTCAAGCGTTTAGAATCTAGCAAGAAAGAAAGATTACCATAAGTTTTCACGGTGGAATAAATGATAATATCTGCCTCCTCGCCTTGAAAGGCATCCACAGTGTCTATTTTGATCTCATCAAAATTCTTGAAGCCGCATTTTTCCACTTCTGATCGCAAGCGTCTTTTTTGGGCATTATAAGGTGTGATAATTCCTATGGTTTTTCTGATTTTTCTTTGGTTAAGAGCGCGATTGATTTGCTCTAAAAGCTCTATGATTTTTTGAACTTGAGCTTTGTTATAGCTACTTGTTTTTTCTAGTTGATGCTCTCTTTATAACCCTTAATTAATTCCGCACTATAGCACGAACCCACTAGCACAATCAAATTTAATTTTAAGCAAAGGGTTAAGTTTTTTTGGGTTAGGAAACATCTTTGCAGGCTTTAAAGAACAAAACCTTTCGTTAGTGTCTGTTGGGATATTTTAAGTTAAAAAACCCCTCGCTTTTAGCAAGGGGTGGTTTTTGCGTTTTTGGTGTTCCTTAATCCTTTAAGATTTTTGGAAACCACCTTTTGTATTAACATTTTTGATTCCATGCTCCGCATTTTCCCTCTCCAAGCAGTAATATCCTGTAGAAAATGCATTGGCTAAAAATTGCGTAAAGCCAGACTTAACGTCTTTTACAGCATTGTTCAACTTGGTGGAAAACTTGAACGAATCAGAATAATCTTTCATATTCTTCTGGTTGAAGCCAATTTTATCATACTCTGACAAAGGAACGCTTCCCACATTATGTGCAACTATCTTATCATTCACGAGCTTGAGCCACTCAGGGTTTTTTTGCGTTAGCATACCGGTCGCTTTTTCATTGATTGCTCCATTTTGGATATTGCTATTAATGCGTGTGTGGCTATTAGTAGCGTAATTGTCTAGTTTCGCTGACAAACTAGCAGGTACTTTTTTTGCACTTTCAACCCATAGATTCACAGTATTGTGTTTTGCAGAATCTTTGAGCTTGTCTATCGTTTGCTCTAGATTGCCAAAAAAACCTGCTTTAGCTTCTGATACCGCTTGATTGAGATTGTCAATTTTCTGAGCCAATTTTTGCTCCCTTGAAATCCCTACCTTACTGAGATCATCAACTTTATCATGCCTTTTCAAAGGGAAAGGTCCGCCAAGATCATCAATCGTAGCATAAATGGGTTCAGGGCTAACTGATCGCCCTACCTTACTGAGATCATCAACTTTATCATGCCTTTTCAAAGGGAAAGGTCCGCCAAGATCATCAATCGTAGCATAAATGGGTTCAGGGCTAACTGATCGCCCTACCTTACTGAGATCATCAACTTTATCATGCCTTTTCAAAGGGAAAGGTCCGCCGAGATCATCAATCGTAGCATAAATGGGTTCAGGGCTAACTGATCGCCCTACCTTACTGAGATCATCAACTTTATCATGCCTTTTCAAAGGGAAGCCCGCTGCTTGCCCTACACCACCCAAACCACTTGCTATTCGATTGAGTCGGTCAATTTTTGCATTTACCTTTTTAGCAACTTGAGCGTAAATGGATTCTTCAGGGCTAGCTACTTGTCCTGCTTTCTTTTTATTAACTTTAGCATAAATGGGTTCGTTTTTGAGTCCATTATTGTTATTGTTATTGAAATTTCCAAGTTTTGCATTCAACTCTTTCTTGATGTCCGAAAAGTTTTTAGAAAGAGTTGTGGCTTCTGCTTTAGATAACCCATTACCGACTAGGGTTCCATTCACACCATCCTTAACGGATTGGTATAGTGCAGAATTTTTTCCAGTATTGAAATCTTCATTTTTTTGAGCTTGTTGAGCCAATTGCTCCTTTGAGAAGTTTTTGAGATCGGCTAACGCTTGCTCTACCCCACTGAAATCACCCGTTGCTTTAGCCACTGATACCGCTTGATTGAGATCATCAACTTTATCCGTTATCTTTTGATTGATGATCACATCTTTAACGGAATTTTCAAGGTCGCTTTTTGCTTGCGTTACCTTGCTGAGATCCTTATTTTTGCCATTTTTGAAGTCATTCAAAGCTGCATTAAGGTTTTCAACTTTTGAAATCCATTCTGGATTGATACCTAAATCTTTCACCGAGCCTTTAAGGGCTTTTAGCGTTTCTTCTGCCTTGTTGAAATCCTTATTTTTGCCATTTTTGAATTCATCAAAAGATTTACTAAAGTCTTTCAAATCCTTGTTGATATTTTCAAGTTTATCAGACAATTCCCTTTTGATGCCTTTAAGATTCTGAGCGTAAGCGATTGCTCTTGCATCCCTACTAGCCTCTTTATTGATCAACGCAAAAATCTCATCTTTTTGGCTGTTAGCTTGAGCTTTTGCTTCCATTTTATTTTTGTTGCCGCTTTTGCTCTCCAATTTTTTCTCTACTTCTTTCTCTAAATGCTCTCGTTTCCTTAGAGATTTTTCAAGATCTTTCTGAGCTTTTTTCACTTCATCATAGTTGCCTGTGTTTTTAGCGTCAGCTACAGCTTTATTGAAGTTTAAAGCTTTTCCAACCAATTCTTTGTTGCTGCTCAAAAAGTCTTTGATGAGCTTATTAACATCTTGTAGGGACAATCCTTTAGCGACTAGTTTATCCTCTAAATTCCGCCTTACGAAACTAGTGATAGCGAGATTATTTAAATCAGGCAAATTAAAGACAGCTACCTTGCTAAAGCCTGCGTCTAAATGGGAAACGCCATTCGTAGCGCCTACACCCTTATTGGGATTCTTGGAGGCGTTGGTGTATTTGAAATTAGAATAATCAACAAACATCACGCCATCATGTTTTAGGTTACCTTGGAGAGTGACATTTTTCTCCCTATCTAAAGCTTTATCTGCTTTTTTCCCATAATCTTTGAGAGTGTAGCTCAAATCCCCCTTATTAAACTCAGTAATTAAAGCTGAATGTTTTGGGTCTTTTTTAGAAACAAAAGCAATACGATCATTCCCTAGGGCGTCTAAATAAGGCTTAGAGTCTTTTTGAAAATCCTTAATCTCATTTCGGAATTTTTCTTTCTCTTTCTCGCTCAAGTTGTCTAATTTAGCATTGTTTTGTGCAAGAAATTCCATGAAATCTATTTTGTTTTGGATCTCTTCTTGACTCAATGCTCGTTGTGAGCCTGTGAGTTGGTCTTCTTTGTAGAGATAAAAACTAGGGTTGTTAATCCCTTTCTCACCACCTGCTATGACTAAGCCACTGCCGTTTTTCATATGCACATTAATTATTGTAGCCACATTGTTACCTTGTTGGTCTTTATAACCAACGGTGGCGTTCTAATCGTGCTTGGCTCCAAAACCACCATTGCCCGCATACAATAATGAAACTTTTTCAGGTTCTATGCCATTATGACTCCCCATTAACACAGAAGACAGAGCGTTATTGTGAATCAATAATTGGTTGAACTTGTAATTGGGATCAATGTCAGCGACTCCCTCAACATCTAACATTTCCATATCGCCAAGAGTGAATTTAGAAAAATTACCCCTTTCATCAAGCAAATCCCTAGATTCAGGCGGTAAGCCTTGTATGTCGGTGGTGGTAGTGGCTATATCTGGTTGGACATGGGGAACTGGTTCTTGATTGATTGCTTCTTTGACATCAGAAGATTGTTTTTTGTCAAATATGAATGATAAAAAAATATCCAACCAATCCCCACCAGTAGGCCCTCCATTTTTTTCTGCTTCTTGCCTTTCTTTCAAAGATTCATCAAACACGCCCATGAACTTTTGATCCGTTCGGATTTGATTCCCTATGATAATTCCTGCAAAAGATTGTTTGGCAGATTTCAAAAACTCTGCTTTTTCTTTGTCATCAGGGATAGGGGGTTGTATGGTATGTTCCATAAAATTTCGGATCGATCGGGTGTTGATTTTAGACGGATCGTTTTGATGGGACACCCAACTTGTGAAAATTTGGTAACGCTGATCCCCAAATTTCTGAAAGCTCTTTGTGGAAGATTCCACATCAATGAGATTGTCTTTGTTGATTAAATCATTGATCTTATTGATAAAGTCTGAAAAATACTGATTCTTTTTGGTAGGATTTTTGATCGCTTTATTGGAGTATTCTTCCCTTAATTGCGAGATTCCATCAAAAGCTTGCCTGTTATCCCTATCATTCTTATCAACGATTGGTTTTTGATCAGGATCAAATGAAGCGACAGCGTTATCAAGCTTAAGAAAAGCTACCTGAAGATTATTAATAAATTGCTGCGGGTTAAAAGCCGCTTCGGTTTGTGGTTGTTGGTCAATAGTTTCGTTAGTCATTGTTTCTCCTTACTATACCTAGTTTCATACCTATCGGTATCTTATTGGTATCAAAGACTGCTAAAAACCGCTACACACTTTGAGTAGTCAGTTCATGTCTTTGAACATTGTCATTATACCACAATATTTAGAACAAGGTGTAACAAGTCTACTATAATTTTAATTCAAGAAGTCTAACTAAAATAAAAGGAGAAATTTTAGTTAGGGCTTTATTATAGCAAAAATTATCAAGGATTACAAAGGGTAGCGTTTATGGTTTGGATTTAGGGCGTTATTTTAGTTGTTTTGAGTTTCATTTATTTTTTGTTTAATAATAAGTCCTACAATTGCAAGCATATAATTTAAAGTGTTTAGGTTATTCAATCAAAAAATTTTAAAACAAAAGGACATAAAATGAAAACCATTAGAAATGGCGTGGTAGTTGGCGTGTCTTTGCTCGGCAGGTTGTGCGAGCGTTGAGACTCGCTTTGACGCTCTGCGTGTCGCTTGCATTAAAGGTGCTCTTATAGAAAAAGAATTATGCTACACGCCTTAAGGACTTTGGAAACCCTTATTTTACTAATCAAACCGATACCAGGCTCTAAGGGTTTCTTCTTAAAAAATATTTTGGCTCTTTTGGCTCATGTTGGTTGAGCCAAGCATTTCAAGATATTTCAAAATAAAGAAAAATTAAAATAAAGTCAATCCAACTCAAGCTCTCATCTAGGATCTTTGAGTATTTTAAAAGTCATGCGATGGATTGGTAGATTATAAAGTTATGGCTCACCATAAAGTAAAGCATTCAAAAAATAAGTTTGCAATTTAGGAGCGTTTTGAAGCGGATAATATCTAATGGCTATCTTTGGAAAAGATTACCTATCTACAGACTTGCAAAATAGCGCTAAAGATATTCTTCTCATCGCTTCGCAAATTCTCAAAGAAAGACTTTTTACCCACAAAAATGAGATTTTCTTTTGCCCTAGAAATAGCTACATTCAAGCGTTTAGAATCTAGCAAGAAAGAAAGATTACCATAAGTTTTCACGGTGGAATAAATGATAATATCTGCCTCCTCGCCTTGAAAGGCATCCACAGTGTCTATTTTGATCTCATCAAAATTCTTGAAGCCGCATTTTTCCACTTCTGATCGCAAGCGTCTTTTTTGGGCATTATAAGGTGTGATAATTCCTATGGTTTTTCTGATTTTTCTTTGGTTAAGAGCGCGATTGATTTGCTCTAAAAGCTCTATGATTTTTTGAACTTGAGCTTTGTTATAGCTACTTGTTTTTTCTAGTTGATGCTCTCTTTCAACATTAATCCAACGGATAATATTCTTAGGATCGTAAAATTGCGAGGTATTTTTGATTGCTCCATTCTTTTGATAATCTAACACGGAATAATTAAGATTGAAGTCATTAAAAATATAAGCATATTTTAAAATTTGAGATCCCAGTCGGTCATTAAAGAGCATAATCACATCCATGTGTTTGGGTTCTGGCTCTTTTTCAGCAATGAATACATTTTTTTCATAATTTGTTACCCACACCTTGAGAGTATCCCTTGGTGTGTACTTTTTATGTTTAAATTCCTTGTATTCAATGGGTAGTGAAAGTTGTATCCCATGAAACAAACACTTGGTCATTTTCCAATCAATTGCATCTTCATACCTAGGCGACACTTCAAAAACGCTCTCTTCTAAAATGTGTTTATAGAGCAAACCTTTACACAAGCTAGCTTTGAAAAATCTGTTGTCTTCTTTATTTTGCCGTGTGATTAAAATATAAAATTCCTCTTGAGAGTTATAAGAATCCCATAACTTTTTTTCATGTTCTCCAGATTCCAAACTTAGGCGTTGCCCATAAATATTGCTTTTTTCATCTTTATCATGCGCATAGATTTCACTTTTATTGACACAAGCAAGTTTTCCAACATAAAGAAAGTCTTGAGGCAAGAGATAGTTTGGCTCCATAGTTTGGATATGCTTTAAAATTTCATCTATGTCACATTCTTTTTTCTTTATCCAATTTTGGGTTTTAGCGATAAAATCTTTGGCTTTTCTGATATTGTCCTTATTGCGATCCATTCGTTCTTGCATCTTATCTGCATTGTCTGGATTGTTGGATTGAGATTCATCACGCCATTCTTCAAATTGTTCTAATGCCTCTTGATGTTTCTTAATATCCTTTTCATTCTCTTTGACCTTTTGCTTTAATTTTTTAATCTCACCCAAATCACTTTTAAGGCGCTTTTCTTTCTCTTGTAATTGAGTTTTTAAGCGAGACAAATAATCTAAATAAGCTAAAGTGCGGCGTTGCACGTCTTCAAAGCGGTTGTAATATATTTGCAGTGCATGTTTTTGCTGTATGGGTAGAGATTTCATTTCTTGTTGGATTTGCTCTAGAACAGCCTCTAATTGCGTAGGTGTCTCTTTATTTTCTTGTTGTAATCTTTCAATTTCTTGCAAATAGCGTTGGATAATATTGAGACAATGGTCTGCAATCTTTAGGGTTTGTTGGTGTTTGTGGCGTTTTTTAGCCTGTTGCACTTTGTACGTGTAGTCCTTAATATCTTTTTTGAGCGTGTTTTGGCGTTCTTTTTCTTTTTCGGTTTCAACATCAAAAAAAAACGCTAACGCTCCAAAACCAACTGCTAGGATAGCCCCACCCACAATAAAGGGTAGCATTAATTCACCTTAGATGTTAATGCAAGCAAAGCTTGTTGGTAATGAATCAGTTGAGCATGCAATTCATCCACCTTTTGGTGTTCCCCATGTTTGCAGATTAAAAATTGATTCAGCGAATCAATCTTATTGATGATGCCTTGCATTATTTCTAAAAGCTTCATGTCTTTTTCATGCCCATTGGAGAGTCTGAGCATTTCTTGTTCATGCATCTTATTGAGTGCTGTTATATCTCTTTGGAATTCAGCGAGCTTTTTTCTCAATCTGTTGATTGAAGCTATCATCTCTTGATTTGATTGTATTTCTACTTGTTTAGTCTTTTCTTGCTCTTTGCTAATTTCTTTCTGGGCATTGATCGCTGATGAAATCAAGTCTTTAGAAGCAGTTACCAACTTTAACATATCTGATAAAGAGAGATTGTCAAGAAAACCCCCTTTAGAGTTTCCTTTTGGTGTGGGTAAATTAACGCTTTTCATATTAACTTCCTATAAAGTTTAAAGACGCTTGGCAATGTGTTGTGAGCGCTTCATGGTATTGTTGGCGCAAGGCTACAATTCTTTGGGCATTGTCATAAGGGAATTTTTTCTCGTATTCATCTAAATGCTCCTTGATGCATTTTAAAACCATAAAGCTGTTTTCATAAGCTAATTTAAGCAGATGCATTTTATCCGCATTCTTGCGTATTCTAGCATCTATCTTTTCTAAGTCTTGGGCAAGCTGTAATCTGAGCTTCTGTTTGTCTAATCTTAATTCTATCAAAAGATTTTCATATTGTTTTCTTAAAGTATTGCATATTATTTCTAATTGTTTGGTCTGCTCTTTAGCGGCACGATATTGGCCATAAGAATGGATCATATCAGCCAAACTAATCACCACATCCACACAGACTAAGACCGGACTCACTTTAGCAATTCCTTTTGCTCCATAGCGTATGGCACTATAGATGATTTTTGTGTTGCGCACACCATGTGCAAAATGCCCATTGTTTTTAAAGAGATCGATACTTATCGTAGTTGCTTGCAGAGTGTTTCTATCTCTATAAAACACTCTTGCTCCCCATGGATTGCACGGATATATGTTTTCCCTTCGATCTTTGCATGCGTTAGTGCCTTTGGATTGATTTTAAAAACTAAAAACCGCTCTACTTCCTTTGGTTCTAAACGCATCCTAATCTCATCTGAAACATCTTTGAAATCTTTCGTATTATCATAAGCACAATACCTGATCAATATCCTTGCGCACATTATAAAGCTCCTCAAATTCTTGTAGGCTTAAATCTTCTCCTGCGATGAGCCACCCACGAGAACAATCTGTTAGATCTTGGCGTTCACGCTATCTTTTTATTTTTTCTCTCACTGCATTTTCTAAAAATACCACCCGATTTGCGCGATTAAATTTGTTGATTTCATCGTGTAATTTTAAAATATTGCGCCCATAAGCGCTGATCTTGTGTTTTTCATTGACAAAACCCCGCTTTACTAAAAAATCTAGGTGTTTTTGAATGGTCATAGAATCAATCTCTGTAACTTGCGATAATTTATTAAGATTTAATCCATCTCCAAAAGCATGCAAGCAAAATAGAGTGAATTCCCCTATATATTCAATTCTTTCCAAACAAAGACTTAACTTATATCCATAATATGGAATACTCACATCTACAAAACTAATACCATGCTTCACTCTCACAACTCCTAAAATCCTCTCTTCATAATTCTTAATTAATATTTCTTAATCATTTGTTATTTTTAAAGCTTCATTCTCTTTTTCACTTTGTAAAGTTGCACGATTATTTCTAATGCCAATGACTTTGGCTTCCATTACTTTGTCTTTTATCGTGGCCTTGACTTTAGTGTCTATCTCTAGCTTATTTTTCCATTATAATAGACGCTTGATTGTTTTCAATCTCTATATAAAGTTCTTTTTGAGAATTAGAGCTATAAGAGAGTTTGTTATGCTGGTAGGCTTTGTAATCTTGGTCAAACGCCACATAAAACAAGCGTTTGTTTTGAGAGTTGGGGTAGGGGATCACATTGATAGAAGAAAAAGCGATATTCTTTTTTTCGTTTTTTGCAAACACCCTTTTTTTATACTCTTTAAAAGCGTTGAATTTCATGCCGTCATAGCGAGTGAAATTGGGGTTATAAAAACGCATGTAGCGTTCAAAATCGCCCCTAGCCCAGGCTTCTTTCCATTGGAAAAGGGAACTTAAAATCATGCTCAATTCCTCTTTAGTGCTAGGGAAAAACTTGTCTTCATAGGTGATAAGGAACGCTTTTTCGCCTTTTAACACTTTGTCATAAGAGCTTAAAATAGGATTTTCAATCGCAATACAGCCCTTGGTGTTCAATTCATTCCGATCGCCATTTAAAGGCATTCCATGCACCCAAATGCCATGCCCAGTGCGTTTTTTCAAAGTGTCATACAAATTAGGGTAATTCGTTACAAAAGCCAAAACGCCATAATATTGATCCAAACGCTCTAATTTCTGCGTGATACGATACACTCCAATAGGCGTGGCCAAATCACCCTCTAAAGTTTTATCGCCCTTTTTAGAGCCTACAAGGGCTTTAGAGCTGTTGATTTTTTTAAGCATGTTATTTTCTATCTCATAAAACTCCAAACTGGGCTTGGATTTATCCGCTACAAATAAAAACTGCTTGTTTTGATAATAGCCAAAATCCGTGTCCTTGTTTTGAAGCTCTTCTGCCCAAAAAGATTTATCCGCTAAATAAGAATCCAATTTTTGACCCACCACTTCCAAGCCTTGTTTTTGATAAAGGTGCATAATTTCTAACAAACGATCACTAGCATTCAATCCCACAAACCCCATTAACAGAGCCGGTAATACCTTTTTCAATCCATACCCCTTTTATGGATATAGCCCAGTTTTTGCAAGCTCTTTTCTTCCTTACTCCATGATTTTTGAGCGATCACTTGCAAGTTTAAAAAAACCTTTTTTTCGCCCACTTCTTGCATTTTCAATCTAGCGCTAGTCCCGATGCGTTTGATATTCACCCCGTTTTTGCCTATTACGATTTTTTTTTGGCTTTCTTTTTCTACGATAATATGTGCATACACCTTGTCTATGCGTTCTTCTTCTATAAATTTATCAATCATCACATCGCTTTCATAAGGGATTTCATCGCTCAAAAAATCAAACAAACTCTCCCTAATAATTTCCTTATAAATATCGCGCATTTTTTCATCGCTCATCAAATCCTTTTCAAAAAGCCATGCACTAGGGCTTAAATGCTTGCTGATGCATTCTAAAAGCGCGTTTAAATTTTGAGATTTTTTTGCGCTCAAAGGCACTAGATCTACAAATTGCGAAGCGTATTTTTGATACTCTTGTAATTTTTGCAAAACTTGCTTATGCGTGGCCATATCAATCTTACTCAAAGCCAAGATATGGGGTTTTTGGCACAAATTTAAAAACTCTTCATACCCTTTTAAATCATCATGCACAGAAGCTAAAAAAACGCACAATTCGGCATCGCCCATCGCTTTTAAAGCCTGTGAGAGCATGCACTGGTTGAGTAATTTTTCTTGATGATGGAGCCCTGGTGTGTCTAAAAAAATGATTTGGCTCTCATACCCTTCTTTATCTTTAAAAGGCACGATGCATTTCATCAATTTTCTGGTCGCATTAGCCTTATGCGAAACGAGAGCTAAATGAGCGTTTAATAAAGTGTTTAAAAGAGTGCTTTTTCCAGCGTTTGGTTTGCCTATAAGAGCTACAAAGCCCGCCTTAGTTTTCATTATAAAATATACTTCACTAAATTTTCATCAGCCACTAAATCCTCTAGCTTGGATTGAACCAACTCTTTAGTGATAGTAACCTTTTGCCCAGAATAATCTTCCGCTTCAAAACTAATGTCTTCTAGCACTTTTTCAATGGTGGTGTGCAACCTTCTAGCGCCTATATCTTCGCTTTTTTGATTGGCGTTATAAGAAAGTTTGGCTAACTCTTTGATCGCATCGTCTTCAAACGCAATTCCTACGCCTTCAACTTGTAAAAGGGCTTGGTATTGCTTGATGATAGAGTTTTTAGTTTGGGTTAAAATCATATACATGATTTCTTCGGTTAAATTCTCTAACTCCACCCTTAAAGGGAAACGCCCCTGCAATTCAGGGATCAAATCGCTCGGTTTAGAAAGATGAAAAGCCCCTGCTGCAATGAATAAAATATGCTCTGTTTTAATAGAACCATACTTCGTATTCACCACACTCCCCTCTACAATCGGCAACAAATCCCTTTGAACCCCCTCTTTACTGGGATCTTGACGGCTTCCTTCTTTAGAGCTTACAGCGATCTTATCAATTTCATCAATAAAAATCACCCCTGAACTTTCCGCGCGCTTCAAACCCTCCATTTTAATGGCTTCGCTGTCTAAAAGCGTGTCGCTAATTTCTGCTTTTAGGGCTTCTTTAGCCTCTTTAACGCTTAAAGTTTTTTTGACTTTATCCTGTTCTTTATGGAAAACCTTAATCAAGTTTTCTTGAACCCTTAAAATTTCAGGCGGCACATTAGAATCAATCTCTATACTTTTTTTACGCACTTCAATTTCAATTTCTCTACTATCCAACTCGCCTTGTGCGATTCTTTGTTGCATTTTTAAAAGGCTGTTAGCGTATTCTTGTTTTTTTTCTTCGCTCACGCCATTAGGCAAGGGGGGTAGGAGTTTTTTAGCGATTTTTTCTATAACCGCTTCTTCAATCTTGTCTTTTAATTTTTCTTTATGCTCATTTTCCACTAAAAGCACGCTGTTATTGACCAAATCCCTTACCATAGACTCCACATCACGCCCCACAAAACCCACTTCTGTGTATTTGCTCGCTTCCACTTTCACAAAGGGGAGTTCCATGATTTTTGCTATTCTTCTTGCGATTTCAGTTTTACCTACACCAGTAGAACCAATCATTAAAATGTTTTTAGGCGTGATTTCTTCTTGTAAGGATTTTTCCAGTTGCAAACGCCTGTAACGATTCCTAAAAGCGATAGCGATAGACTTTTTAGCTTCCTTTTGCCCAATGATGTATTCATCTAAATAAGCGACAATTTCTCTTGGGGTCATATTCAATTTAGACATTAAAGCTCCAAAATTTTAATATTCGTGTTGGTGTAAATGCAAAGATCCCCTGCGATTTTTAAGGACTCTTCTACAAGTTTTCTAGGCTCTAAATGAGCGAAATGATCTAAAGCCCTAGCCGCGCTTAAGGCGTAATTCCCCCCACTCCCAATAGCAGCGATCTTATTGTCTTCAGCCTCTAAAACATCGCCCGTGCCGCTCAAAATGAAAATGTGATCTAAATTTAAAACGATCATCATCGCTTCTAGTCGGCGTAAATACTTGTCCTTGCGCCATTCTTTGCTGAAATCCACCACGCTTTTAAACAAATCCCCTTTTTTGCTCTCTAAAATGCGTTCAAACATATCAAACAAACTAAAAGCGTCCGCGGTGCTACCGGCAAACCCGCTTAAAACCTGGTTGTGATACAAGCTTCTGATTTTTGTCGCATTGGCTTTGACTACGCAATTACCCAAAGTTACCTGCCCATCGCCTCCAATGAGCGCGAACTTTTTATTATCAAATTCCCCTCTATAGCCTAGAATCGTCGTCGCTTCAAACATTTTTTACTCAGCCACCACATCAATTTTAAACGCACCCGCAATCCCCGATCCAAGCTTGACTTCAATCTCATAAATCCCTGTGCTTTTAATCGGGTGTTTGAGCTCAATGTCTTTTTTATCTAAATCCAAACTCGCATGCTGTTCTTTCAAACGCTCCGTGATTTCTTCCTTAGTGATCGCTCCAAATAAAGAGCCGTTCGCGCCGACTTTTTTATGGATAGTCAGCGTGATGGTTTGTAAGGTTTCTACCATTTGCAATTTTTGTGCCTTTTCTAGGGCTTCTTTTTCCGCTTTCTTTTTAACTTCGGCTTTGTATTTATTGATCACTTCGTTAGTGGCGAGTTTGGCTTTTTGGTTAGCGATTAAAAAGTTATTCCCATAGCCATCTTTAACCTCGCACACTTCACCCGCTTTGCCTAAATTTTTCACATCTTCTAGTAATAGAACTTTCATTATATCCCCTTTAAGTTTCAAGTAATTTGTAATTATACTCTTTATTTTAATAAGTTGGGTTTTTATTGCCTGTTCTTACCATCCATCTGTTTTTCTAAAACTTGTTTGATCAACCCCAAACAATAAGGGATATTCTCTTTTGTTTCTAACTTCACTTCCATGTCTCCAAAGCATGGACAACCGATATTAGAAACATTTCTGATCTTTAGTTTTTCCTCTATTTCATCTTGTAACTCAGAAAAATCCATATTTAAAATCAGATTTAATTCATATTTTAAGGGAACAATACTCACAAAAATGGTGCCATGCTTATAGGTTATGTAATGTTTCATAAAATTTTCAGTTATCCTTTCATCAAGAGCTTTAATCTCTTTGCTTAAAATATCAAATAATTCCCTTGAATCAGGGCCAAAGTTATAAGAGCTTAAATCATAAACCTTTTTTTCTTTCTTGGGTTTATACTTCTCTAATGTTTCTGCATCTAGCTTGGGGTAAGTCCAAATCTTTAAAGCCCAATCCACTAAATCATTAGCTCTTTTTTTAATCTGTTCTTCGCCAAAAGATTCCAAATCTTTTAAACTTTGATTGAGTCTCAACGGGCTTTGTTTGAAGCCCTTCTCCATATCTCTTTTTTCTTGGAAAGATTTGTTACTATACTCTTGGTTATAACCGGTTAGAGTGAGATTCCCTATTGTGTGGAGGTATTTATCGTGTATCGCTTGAAAATTTTCACCCAAATCCCTTTCCCATTCTTCCTCGAGTGTTTGAGGCATGATGTGCTCAATAGTGCATTCTTGAGTATTGACCGGCTCTTCTGTGCCAAAATTTTCTAACCTTTCAAGAAAGTATCTAGTTTTCTTTTTCTTTGTTTTATCTCGACCATAAAGTTCTTTCGTAATAAAAGAATCTTTAAATTCAAAATCGTTTGGAAATTTTTGATTCCCTGTTAGCGACCCAAAATGCTCCTCCACGCTTTTAAGGTATTGCTTTTTATCAATCTTTTTTGTAAAAGAGGGAAAGAATTTATTGAGTCCGTTGGAAGGAATACCGCACACCGCCCTTCTGCAAATATAGCTCTCTATTAAATAGATAATAGGGATAAAATCCTGCTTGGATAAAACGCCATCCTTATAATCGCTATAAAGCTCTAATAATAGCGGATATACCACATCCATTTCCAAATCTACAAGAAAACTTAAAGCCTTGTTTAAATCTTTATTGTCTTCTTTTTTGAATGCAATCTGGCAAAAATACCCGCAATATTTTTGCAAATCTTTCAATAAATCCTCTATTTCTATCCCCTCTTTTTGCTGATAATCCTTGAAAGCTTCATAAACTCTTTTCTCAATGGGAATCTTTCCTGTTTTGATCGTGAGGTAATGCCGGACAAATTTATTAAACAAATCCTCTCTCTTACTCTGTTTCTCACTCTGTTTAAAATTCTCCTCCATAGCCCTCCAATATTGATTATAAAAGTCTTCCTGTTTTTTAACCTCCGTTTCCATTATGATATAGTTTCTGATCAGATCCGTTTGCGTGAGTTCGATACCTTTTGAGTTCATGCTCTCAAAAATAAGTTGAGGATCATCTTTTTCTTTCTTTAAAGCAATCCAAACTATCATGAGTTTTTCTAATCCTTTAAAAATCGTTTCTAGTTTGTCGGTGTTTTTACGGATCCATTTTTCAAATAATTTAAAATTTTCCACTATTTTTAACGAAGGCTCGCTCGGTTTTCTTCTGTCTTTATCAATCAAAGACAGCAAGGTGTCTTTATCAGACTCTGATAAGATGAGTCTGAATTTCTTATCGCCGTCCTTATCGCTGTTGATAAGATAGCTCTCTACTTTTTTACGCGAAAATTTTTCCAAAATTTCAACTTCTTCGCTTGAGCGATTCCTCAAAGCGATGAGTAAAAGCGTGATAGTGGTGAGCCTTTGTTGGCCGTCAATGATGAGTAATGGGCTAGAGTGCGTATTATCATCTCGCACATACAAAATAGAACCGATAAAATGCCCGTTCATCTTATCATTATTTCCGCCAATTTTTATAATATCATCCCATAATTGTTCGCATTGTTCCTTTTTCCAACTATACAACCTCTGATAGATAGGAATGACAAATTGATTGTTTTGATTTTCTTCAAAAAATTTTAATAGTGTGGTGGCTTTTGCGTCCATAATACACTCCTTGATTTAGCGGATTTTACCGCATGTGTCTTAATCAAACTTGATGCAGATTCTACTTTTTTTACCCTATAAATGCTATAATCACCCCTATCAATCAAACTCAATTCATAACAATTAAAGGTGGTTAATGATAGTAAGAACTCAAAATAGTGAAAGCAAGATCAAAGAATTTTTTGAATTTTGCAAAGAAAATGAAGTGGAATTTGTGGATTTTAGATTCAGCGATATTAAAGGCACTTGGAACCATATCGCTTATTCTTTTGGGGCTTTAACGCATGACATGTTTAAAGAAGGGATCCCTTTTGATGCGAGCTCTTTTAAAGGCTGGCAAGGCATTGAACACTCGGATATGATTTTAACCCCCGATTTGGTGCGTTATTTCATTGACCCTTTTAGCGCAGATGTGAGCGCGGTCGTGTTTTGCGATGTGTATGATGTGTATAAAAACCAGCCTTATGAAAAATGCCCTAGAAGTATCGCTAAAAAAGCCTTAAAACATTTAAGAGATTTGGGCTTAGGCGATGTGGCTTATTTCGGTGCGGAGAATGAATTTTTTATCTTTGATTCCATTAAGATTAAAGACGCTTCCAATTCCCAATACTACGAAGTGGATAGCGAAGAAGGCGAATGGAATAGGGATAAAAGCTTTGAAAACGGCGTCAATTTTGGGCATAGACCGGGCAAGCAAGGAGGCTATATGCCTGTGCCGCCAACGGATACGATGATGGATATTCGCACTGAAATTGTGAAAGTCTTAAACCAAGTGGGGCTAGAAACTTTTGTCGTCCATCATGAAGTCGCGCAAGCGCAAGGCGAAGTGGGCGTGAAATTTGGGGATTTAGTGGAAGCCGCTGATAATGTCCAAAAACTCAAATATGTGGTTAAAATGGTCGCTCATTTAAACGGGAAAACCGCCACTTTCATGCCAAAACCCCTATATGGGGATAACGGGAGCGGGATGCACACCCATGTGAGCGTTTGGAAAAACAACGAAAACCTTTTTAGCGGCGAAACTTACAAGGGCTTGAGTGAGTTAGCGTTGCATTTTTTAGGGGGCGTGTTGCGCCACGCTAGAGGGTTAGCCGCTTTCACTAACGCTTCCACTAACTCTTACAAACGCTTGATTCCGGGATATGAAGCCCCATCTATTTTAACCTATTCGGCTAATAACAGGAGTGCGAGCGTGCGCATCCCTTATGGGATTTCTAAAAATAGTGCTAGGTTTGAATTCAGATTCCCGGACAGCTCATCAAACCCCTACTTGGCTTTTGCAGCGATTTTAATGGCAGGCATGGATGGCGTTAAAAACAAAATGGATCCCGGCGAAGCGATGGATATTAACCTTTTCAAATTGACTTTAGATGAAATCAGAGAAAAGGGTATCAAACAAATGCCCCACACTTTAAGGAGATCGTTAGAAGAAATGCTAGCCGATAAGCAGTATTTGAAAGAAAGTCAGGTCTTTAGCGAAGAATTTATTCAAGCCTATCAGTCTCTTAAATTCAACGCTGAAGTGTTCCCATGGGAGAGCAAACCCCATCCTTTTGAATTTATCACCACTTATTCATGCTAAAACAATGAGTGGGTTAATAATCCCACTCTAAAAGTTTAGAATAAGGAAAAAATACCTTATTTTTAAAAAGAGTGGTTGGAAAAATTGATTTTCTTTGCTTTTTAGTTTTGTTCTAATAGAGTGTCGACAATAAGATTTAAAAAATGCTCAAAGGTATTTTTTAAGATTAAAGCAAAGAACTCGATTTTAGCCAAGTGATAGTAAAGATTAGGTAGGTGTATTTTCTAAAACTACAGAGCTTCCATAGCTTTTTCATAGCCAAATTCTGCGGATTTCTGCAAGAATTTTTTAGCCTTGTCCTTTTTCTTTCTAGTGCCAAGCCCTTCTTTATAAGCGATCCCAATTCTGTAAAGGATCTCCCCCATTTGTTGTTTGAGTAAAGTAATATTGCTTGAAATTTCAGCAATATCTTCCCAAAGAAGTGTCTTATCTTTGATTTGAGTGGATTTCTTAACAAGTATTCCAAATTTCTTTCCAAATTTTATAGGATTCGCACTCAAACCTGAAAGATCAATGAATCGCGATCCAATAAGCATACTAGTGAACGCAAGGTTTGGTAATCTAAAATTGTTAGCAAAATAATTTGTGCTTTTATTAGAAAATATGCGAACCACATGCCTGTAAGTCTTGAGCGCTTGTTTCAAATCCTTTTTCATCCCTAAGCCTTCTGCTTGCATGCGTCCTAAAATAAGAGCGCCCCCTAACAACCCGCTCCCATACCCTTTGATAGCGTTTTGTGCATAGAATTGCGCTTTTTTGTAATCCACTTTCACACCCTTTCCCTCCAAATACATTTTGGCTAAATAAACGCTGCCAAGCCCGATGCTGTATTCTTGCGCCAATTTAAAATCTTTAAAGGCTTGTTTGTATTGGCCTTGATTAAAATGGTCTAAACCATTTTCAAAATAATATGTCTTATGATTTCGTGCAATTTCATCCCACTGATTTCGCGCCCTTTCATCCCAATCATCACTGATGCTAATATATTCATCAGCTATACAAAGTGAAAACGGCAATAATAAAACTAGTAAAAGCAATAAAGGCTTTAAAAAAGAGAGGGTAGTGCGATAAAAATCTTTAAACATGTCAGATCCTTTTACAATTTGAGCCATTCTTTAGCCTGTTTTTCTAGCCAGATCACAAGCGAACTTTCAAAGCAATTTGAATGGATAGCAGTTGAAGACTTGCAAACAAAGAACATGATTAAAAGAGCTAAACTCAAAGCTAAACTTAAAAATGTCAAACAAAAGAGCAAGCTTAATCGATCTAACTTAAACGCTTCATTCTATCAAATCATCTCTTTTTTAGATTGCAAACAACAACATAATAGCAACAAGCAATAGGGAGATGGTTTCATATTTTTTGCTATAATAGCATGAATTTGTTTCATAGTAACAAATTGAGAATATACCTTATGGAGGTAACACTATGGCTGACACAATCAATACAACTGAAACAACCCATGAAACAAAGAAGCCAAACGCTTTTGTAAATTTTTTCAAAAACAATTTGACTGATAAGCGTTATGATGCATTAGGTCTCATTGGAGCGGGGGTTTTATGTTGTGTTTTGAGCGGTGCTATGGGGATTGTTGGGATAATCTTTGTCGCAATAGGAATCTTTTTGTCTTTTTCTAATATCAACTTAGTGAAATTAGTTGAAAAATTGTCCAAAAAACAACCTAAAGCGGCAACAACTGTCAATAACGAAACCCAAAAATCTCAAGCAACAAGCGTTACTAACGGACCAACTGAAGCTAAAGAGACTAAAGATTGAGGCAAAACAACGATTTTGACTGAAGAAAGAATGAGAGAAAATTTCAAAAATTTAGGTGTTCTAGTGGTTTATTACTCACTGCATGACCCACACAAGCGACCTATAAATTCTTTTTCTCTAAAGACTTCTAATATCATAGGATTCTCTATTTTTATCTGCGAACACGCACAAAAAGAAATCATGCAAAAAGTGGCTTCAAGACACACTGACGATTCAAATAAGTTCAACATCAAACCCAAAGAAAAGATTGATGAGAATGTCATTAACGCATTAGAGACAAGTTTGAAATCTAAAGGGGTCGTTTCAGAAACGCTAGAAAGTATCAAAGAAGCTAAAAACAATAAAGAGTATGAGAATTTGTCCAATAGGGGGTTTTTAAGGGCTAAATTGGATCAAGGGGTATGGATCAACTTTCAGGAGTCTCTAGGCTACAACTTGAGTACCCTACAAAAAAAGGCAATCTCTCTGTTAAAAATCAGCCCCAATCAGATATTAGAATTAGTCCAAAAACTATACATGAAAGGGCATATAAGCTATCCTACTGAATATTTGTTTGAAGAGACTTTCAAAAAAAACTTATATAAGATTTACAAAGACTCAGAAAATGATTGCTTCAACAAGAATGTGGCTGATGAAGAAAAAGTTCTTTTAGAGTTTCCTAGCAGAAAATTCACTCCCAATGAGCTTTTTACAGCTGCATTACTTACCTTAAATGCAATGGAATTTTGTCTCTATATCAATTCTGAAAAAAAAGGAAACTAATGTTTAGAAAACTAGCAACCGCTGTATCGCTCATAGGCTTACTAACCTCTAACACTCTTTATGCTAAAGAAATAAGTGAAGCCGATAAGGTCATTAAGGCCACTAAAGAAACTAAAGAGACCAAGAAAGAAGCTAAACGCCTCAAAAAAGAAGCTAAACAGCGCCAACAGATCCCTGATCATAAGAAACCTCAATATGCCTCTGTTGATGACACAAAAACTCAAGCGCTGTTTGATATATACGACACCTTGAATGTGAATGACAAAAGCTTTGGGGATTGGTTTGGTAATAGCACTTTGAAAGACAAAACCTATCTCTACGCTATGGATCTATTGGATTACAACAACTATTTATCCATAGAAAACCCCATTATCAAAACAAGAGCGATGGGGACTTATGCGGATCTCATTATCATCACAGGTTCGTTAGAACAGGTCAATGGGTATTACAACATTCTAAAAGCGCTCAACAAACGAAACGCTAAGTTTGTGTTAAAAATCAATGAGAACATGCCTTATGCCCAAGCGACTTTTTTACGAGTGCCAAAAAGAAGCGATCCTAATGCCCACACGCTTGATAAGGGAGCGGCAATTGATGAGAATAAGCTTTTTGAACAACAAAAACGCGCGTATTTCAACTACGCCAACGATGTGATCTGCAGACCCAATGATGAAGTGTGTTCGCCCCTAAGAGATGAAATGGTAGCTATGCCCACTAACGATAGCGTTACTCAAAAACCCAATATCATTGCTCCTTATAGCCTGTATAGACTAAAAGAGACAAATAACGCCAATGAAGCCCAACCATCACCTTATGCCACTCAAACCGCTCCTGAAAACAGCAAAGAGAAGCTCATAGAAGAGCTAATCGCCAACTCCCAACTCATAGCCAATGAAGAAGAGAGGGAAAAGAAACTCTTAGCAGAAAAAGAAAAACAAGAGGCTGAATTGGCTAAATACAAGCTCAAAGACTTAGAAAATCAAAAGAAACTAAAAGCTTTAGAAGCAGAGTTAAAAAAGAAAAACGCTAAGAAACCTAGAGTAGTGGAAGTGCCTGTTTCTCCTCAAACAAGTAATTCTGATGAAACAATGAGAGTTGTCAAAGAAAAAGAGAACTATAATGGGTTATTAGTGGATAAGGAGACCACGATCAAAAGAAGCTATGAGGGGACTTTGATCAGTGAAAATTCTTACAGCAAAAAAACGCCTCTCAACCCTAATGACTTGAGGAACTTAGAAGAAGAAATCAAAAGCTACTACATCAAGTCTAACGGCTTGTGTTACGCTAATGGCATTAGCCTCTATGCAAAAATCAAAAACGACCCCTATAAAGAGGGAATGCTGTGTGGTTATGAGAGTGTTCAAAATCTGCTCTCACCTCTAAAGGACAAGCTCAAATACGACAAGCAGAAGTTACAAAAAGCGTTACTGAAAGATTCAAAGTAAGTTAAAGTTTTGTTTGAGAAATGGATTGGTCTGACTTTGCTTCTTAATTCCTTAGCCTATCCATGCCAAAAGGTAACCATTAGTTTCAAGCAGTATGAAAATCTTATCCATATCCATCAAAAAGGTTGCGACAATGAAGTGGTGTGCAGAACGCTCATTTCTATCGCTTTGTTAGAAAGCTCTCTAGGGTTGAACAACAAGCGCGAAATTTCCACAAAAGACACTTCTTATTCCATGTTTCATATCACTTTAAACACCGCTAAAAAATTCTATCCTACCTACTCTAAAACGCTCCTCAAAACCAAATTGTTAAACGATGTGGATTTTGCGATTCAATTAGCCAAACAAATTTTAAAAGAGAATTTTGATTATTACAAACAAAAACACCCCAACAAAAGCGTGTATCAATTAGTGGAAATGGCAATAGGCGCTTATAATGGGGGAATGAAACACAACCCTAATGGCACTTATGTGAAGAAGTTTCGCTGCATTTATTCTCAAGTGCGTTACAACGAGTAGAGCATACTAACTATTTTTGAATCTTTGTAATTTTTACAAGCAATCTTGGTGATACACTTCTCCTATCTTATGAATTTATAATAATATCATTTACATCATTATCTTTTAATTTTTCTAAAATATATTTTGCTTCTTTTTATTAAGATATTTTGTCTTTTTATTTTTTGGAATAGGCTTTTTGCCTTCCTTATAAGAACATATAGCGTAAGAATTCTTCCAATTCATGCCATTTTCTCTGGGCATAGGTGCTGTAAAAATGGATTGATGAATTTTAATCTAGCGCATGCAGCAATCCAATAAAAGCGATGGCTAGCAAATCAAAGAACACACAAGCTTTTGATGAGTGAAAATTTCACTAAAGATATAGGAAAACTCAAACGCTTCATGCAAGACAAAGATTATTTTTTTAGCAAAGAAGCGTTTGATCTGATTTTGAAAGATTTCCAGAACGAAATCAATGATTAGAAATTAAAATCACAGTTCGCTTGAACCCACAGGCACTAAAGATTTATCATAACTCAATTCGCCTTTGGTTTTGGCGGCTTGCAAGTCATCGTAAAAAGTTGCTTGATTAGGCACTTTCCCCAATTTGTATTTCTTGCTCAAGCTTGGACTCACCTTAATGAGCTCATCGGTGAAGAAAGGATCATCATAGTAAAGCGCCTTGTGGCATTTGATGGGTTTGAGCGTATTTTCTAAAATGATAAGCTCATCACCCATAGTCATCAATTCATCAGGGGTCATCAAAAACCGCTCCTTGTTGCTGATAGAAGTGTTGGTCTTACCCGTATTATCATCAATGCTCCTACTCACATCTTGCCTTGTGTATTTCCCTAACACTTTAGAAAGCTTTTCAAAATGTTCATAGTAGTTATCGTTGTTGATTCCATAATACATATTCAAAGAAAGGTTGTCTAAAATAGTCTTAGCGCCATTCCTACCATAACCAAGTGGGGGATCATTTTCTAATTGCGCCTTACTTTGAAACACAAAAGCGGGGCGCATGTTGTATTCTGCCATGATCCCTACCGCTTTAACAAAGGTCTCTAAATAGCCACAGAGCGTGAATTCATCCATAAGCATTAAGCAACTTCTTTTGCATTGTGGATCATGGATTGGCAGAATAAGGTTGCTATAAATCATCACGTTAAAAAACAGCTCTAGTATCGGCCCAACAATAGTGCTTTCTTTAGGATTAGCGATCACGCCAATACTCACTTCATCAATCCTTAAACGCCTGAAATCAAAATCATTAGCGCTCGTGAAATTTCTGATCATAGCGTTATTATAAGGAGCAAAGGCTGAAGTATATACCCCTTGAACAGAGCTATAAGTTTCTCTAGCGCCACCCATTGTCTTAAAGTTATTCCACATGTTTCTAGTGGCAGGACTAAGCGCTCTTAGATTATCGCCACTCTTATCTTCTTCACCTCCAAAAAATTCCATTAAAGACACGACTTTTTCCATGTTTGTGTCTTCATCAATCAGGTTGATCCCACTTGCCATAGAGCCTATGAAAAACATCGTAGGGGTTTCAGGCATGATGATTTTTTTTCTTTTGACAAACTCAAGCCCCTTTTTAGTCCACATGAGATCCCTGTAAATATTGCAATTGATGACAAAGAGGTTTCGCGCTTGATTGCTAAAAAAAGGATCTTTTTCATTAGGTCTTTCAGGGAACACTAACTTAGCCAATCCAAAGATTTGAGTGGAAAAATCCCCTCCACTAGCCACCATGCCATGCCCTTTTAAGCGTGTGTCAATTTGAGAGAGTATGTCTTCAGTCAAAACCACATCATTACCAAAATCCACATAAGCGAAAGGATTAAATCGGTGTGTTTTTAAGGAGAAAGGTTCATAGATGAACACTTTTTGGTTGAAGCGTTTTTCTCTGATTTTCCCGCAAGTTTCCATAGTGTCAGCCTTAGGGTCAAACACAACGATATTTTGAGGATAATTGATCATATTGGGCATGATGAAACCCACACCTTTACCGCTTCTAGTAGGAGCAATCAAGCCAATGAACGCCTGTCCTGCGTAAGCGATAAAATCCCCCAAGCCACGCCTGCCTACAATAACCTCTCGTTTGTCAAAGGCGCGTTTTTTATTGTTGGGTGTGATAAGCTTGGCTTTGATCATTTTTTCTTCAGTTTCCCAACTCGCGCTACCAAAGAGATCATCAACTTTTTTATTCGCTCCTATGTCTCTAGTCCGAGTTAAGTATTTTAAGAACCACACAAAAAAGGTAATGAATATATAAGAGCATAAAATAGAACTATATACGACTAAGGATATATTGAACCCATAAATCTTGAGCGAGCTAAAAGTGAGTGCCTTAAAATAGTATGCAGGAAAATCTTGTATCGCATAGACCCATATATCAAAAAGATCATCATCACTTTCAGGCGATCGATTATCATCATAAAAATTACCTAAGAGAATCAAGAAAAATAACCCTGATGTGATAAAAGAATAGGATAGTAAGAGTATAGCTTGCAACCAAAAGCCAAAGGTTTTAACCCTTTCTTTCAGCCCATCTATAATGATTTCTTTAAAGCTTTTTTTCTTTTGAGGCTGATTAGCTTTATCTTTAAAAGCCTTTTTTTGAGCTTTTATGAATTTGTAAAGAAAAAATAACGCTATTAACCCTATGAAACTAAAAATAACAACCAACTTATAATCCTCTATGAAATATAAGGTGTTATACAAAAAGTCTTCCATTGTGCCTACTACCTGTGTTTGATATAAAATTCATCACACTGTTTGTGGTGGTTGATATGGACAATCATATCAATCAAATCTTTAAAGCCCTCAATGAGACTTTCAAACTTGATATTCCTTGCTGCACTATTAGATGAACTCATGTTGGCTAAACGAATAAACGCTTCTTCACTGCTCCCTGCATGCAGAGTGGTTAGCGTGCCTTTATGACCGCTACAAAGCACATTATAAAAATCGTATGCCTCACTGCTTCTGAGTTCCCCTAAAATGATTCTATCAGGCCGCATTCTCAAACATGACTTTAAGCAATCAGCAGAGGTGATATTCCCACCAAAAAAGAGCTGCGTGTAGTTCTTGTGGTGTTTGAATACGATCTCTTCGGTGTCTTCAATGGATATGATCCTTTCTTCTTTGGGGATAAACTCCATGATGCTTTTGATATAAGTCGTTTTACCGCTTCCTGTGCCACCACAAACAATCACATTTTTACCAATAGCAATACCATCTTTAATCGCACTGATCGCTTGTTCTTTGTTATCTAGTAGATTATAAAAACCCTGCTCTTCAAAGAAGCTATGAGGATAGGTTGTTTTGCTAGGTATCCTTATGGATATGGAAATGGTTTCATCATTAACTGTAACAGGGGAAAGGACAATCTGCACCCTTTCACCATTCGCTAAATTGCTGCTCAAAATAGGATTTTCATAGTTGTCTATTGTTTTTTTCTTGAAGCTTGCACAACACCGAGCAAAATGCATTAAACGAGATAAGCTAAAGGCTTTCTTGTTTCTCACATCAAACGGTTGCCATTCGCCATTATTTTTTAAAACCCATACAACCTTGTCCCCATTGTAACAAATCTCAGTGATATTTTCCATTTTTAAAAAATCACCAAAAAGTTCTTCAGTAGCATGCCTTAGAGGATTTAATGCCGCTTCTTTTAAAGCTCTTTCTACTTCTAGAAATTTTTTATCTTCTGCACTCAATCTGTCTTCAGTCATGTTCTTATTCCAAATTTAATTTTAATTGGGTTATCAATTTAGCCCTTTCTAAAGAAGTGAGATAAGTCTTATTTTTGCTCAAAATAATATATTTAGTCCCTATATCTTGGACAATCTCATTGAGCTTTTTCCCAAAATCATCTATCCCTAGAATCTGAAACGCCACGCCCATCATATTGCCATCTATGAATGGCGGTAAATACTCTCTTGGCAGATAAGAAGCCACTAGGTCTGAAATTCTTGCCACTTCATCACACATGAAATTATTGAAGTTGTCAGAAATTTCTGCAACAAACTCTCCAAGCGTTAGTTCATTTTTGATCGTGCTTTCTGCAAAAGTCTTTTCTTGTTTGCAACGATTGTAACTGGCTAACACAAGGTTGTTCAAATAGTTGTAATAAGCATCAAAACTAATAAAATTCTTTTGCATATTGATTCTTAATTCTTGAACTCTTCTCAAAAAATCTTGCGGATCGTTGCTATCTTTTAAAGAAGTGGCGTAATTTTGAATAAACTTATCCCTTACTTCATTTGCATTTCCCATAAGAGAGCTGTTGCTGTCTAAGATCTTTTGTCTTTCTGCTTCATTGAAACCGAGTTCCATTGCTGTTTCCTTTCATTGTTTTTGCTTGGTTTTTTCCGCCACTACATCCTTTAGAAGAGCCTGTTGTTGGTCTTGTCTTTTATTTTGTAAAGAACCGAGTTTAGTAACATGAATATATTTTATCCTTTCTCTTGAATTAATTGCCACCTTTGGGGCTTGTGGTGATTTCTTCATGTTCTCTAGACAAAGTTTTGGTGCTTTGTTTGATGATTTCATCTACCACAGATTTGTTGGTAATTTTAACATCATACACGCCACTAAAATCAATATCGTCCATTGTGAGAATCTTAATACTATCGCCCTCGTTTTTGTAAAAACTTGGGGGGATATTCATCAGTTGCCCTAGAATTTGATTAGACATCTGAGCTGAACTTTGCATACTGCCATTGATAGCTTGACCCAAAGCGTAATTAAACTCAGGTGTCCTTTCACTTCTGCCTTTGCCAAGGCCTATGAGTTTATCTAGGGCTATGATAGGCGCGGTTTGCAAGAAACTATTAACCACGCTTGCTATCACAGCAAAGCCTATGCGCTTCATGAAGTGATTATTCACATAGCCATCTACCCCTGCTTCACCCAACATGCCTGCTGCTTGAGCGTTTGCTAGAGGTATTATCACCCCATCAGGCGTAATGGCTTTAGTAAAGACTATCATTAAGCGTGTCATAATAGGCGTGCCACCTTTCACGCTTTGATAATTCCCATACACCTTAGTGCCTTTGTCTAATAAGATCATAGTGCCGTTCATGTTCCATACATCTTTGGCTACAACCCCACTCACTATACCCGTGAGAGTAGCATCTACTTTAGAAGTCAGAGTGATTTCAATGGGAGTGTATTGTGCTAAAACAAATGTGGGATCACTCTTGCCTATAAAGGCTTGTTTGACAGGGCTTGTTTCATCTTGTTTTTCTGCTTTATTTTTGTCATCAATGGGATTACCATTTTCATCTACAAATTCCCCACTCTTTTCTTTTTTGTTCTTAAGAGCGATTTCACTGATATTCTTGGCAGTTTCTGCGACATCTTTGTCTATCTTATTGCTTTCTGCTTTAGCTTTTGCTGTGGATTTTTCACTTTTTTCTTTATCGTCATCTTTTTTATTACCACCTAAAGCCTTAGCCAATTTAGCTTCTAAATTCTTATCCTTAATGGTTTTTTCTGTTTCGTATTGCTTGGTAATATCAGGCTCTATGGAAGCATAAATAGGATTATCGCTAGCTATTTTGTCCGCATCAACATTAGTGGCGTTAATAGTGGCAATATCGCCGCCATTTTTGAAATCCATTGGTAACAATGGATAACCTTTAGCCGCCATGTTATCAAAGGTTTTGCGGCTTCTTAGATCGCTATAAATCCGATCCACTTCATCAGCTTGTCGTTTGATTCCTAGAATTAGTGCCCTTTCACTATCGCTCAAGCCTTCTAAACATTGCTCTATGGCCTCTTGATCAGTAGGGTCATCTAAGTTATCCAAGCACTCGCTTGCTTGATGCAACCTTTCTGTTTTACTCAATTGATTTTGTTTGTTTTGTGTCCTTTTATTTTGGATTTCTTGGATCAAATCGCTATAAAGGTTTTGGCATTTCCTTTTTTCTTCATCGGTTTTAGCCATAGCCAAACAATCCGCAACAGCCTTTTCTCTAGCTTCTTGCAGGTATTTGAGCTTCTCTTCATCGCTCAAACCATCCAAACACTTCATGATAGCCGTTCTGTCGTTAGGATCGGCGTTTTTCAAGCAATCTTTGATCGCTTTATCTTTTTGTTGGAGTTCTTTCGCTAAGAACTTTCTCGCTTCAGGGGTGAGTAATTTTTCGCATTCCTGTTTCTCTTTTTCATTCCTAGCTCTTGAAACGCAGTCCAAATAAGCCTTAACGCTCTCTTTGGCTAAAACCTTTTTCTGCAAGTCTTTAGGGAGATCTTTGACACACCTTTTTTTATCAGCTTCGGTTTTAGCGTTTTTCAAACAATCTAGCGCTTGTTGCTCTAAAAGTTTTTTCGCTTCAGGCGTGAGTAATTTTTCGCATTCTTTTTTCTCAGCTTCGGTTTTGGCTTGAGATACGCAATCCAAATAAGCCTTAACGCTTTTTTTAGCTTCTTCTAAAAGTTTTCTCGCTTCAGGCGTGAGTAATTTCTCACACTCTTTTCTTTCAGCTTCGTTTTTGGCCTTTGATACGCAATCCAAATAAACCCTAACGCTCTCTTTGGCTAAAACCTTTTTCTGTAAGTCTTTAGGGAGATCTTTCAAACATTCTTTCCGTTCTTCATCGGTTTTAGCGTTTTTCAAACAATCTAGCGCTTGATTCTCTAATAGTTTTTTCGCTTCAGGGGTGAGTAATTTCTCACATTCTTGTTTTTCAGCTTCAGTTTTGGCTTGAGATACGCAATCCAAATAAGCCTTAACGCTTTTTTTAGCTTCTTCTAACTTTTTTTTCGCTTCAGGGGTGAGCAATTTCTCACATTCTTTTTTCTCAGCTTCGTTTTTGGCTTGAGATACGCAATCCAAATAAGCCTTAACGCTCTTTTTGGCTTCTTCTTCTAAAAGTTTTTTCGCTTCAGGTGTGAGCAATTTTTCGCATTCTTGTTTCTCTTTTTCATTCCTGGCTCTTGATACGCAGTCTTTATAAGCTTTCAGGCTCTCTTTAGCTAAAATATCGCTTTGTAAGTCTTTAGGGAGATCTTTCAAAACACTTTTTTCGTTCTTCATCGGTTTTAGCGTTTTTCAGACAATCTAGAACCTGTTGTTCTAACTTTTTTTTCGCTTCAGGAGTGAGTAATTTCTCGCATTCTTGTTTCTCTTTTTCATTCCTAGCTCTTGAAACGCAGTCTTTGTAAGCCTTGACGCTCATATCAGCTAGTAGTTCTTTTTGCAAGTCTTGGGGAATATTTTTCAAGCACTCGTTTCGTTCTTCATCGGTTTTAGCGTTTTTCAGACAATCTAGCGCTTGTTGTTTCAATCTTTCTATAGCTTCTTTAGACAAGCCTTTCAAGCATTCGTTTTTCTCAGCTTCTGTTTTGGCGTTTTTGATACAATCCTTATACTCTTGAAGCTCTTTTTGAAGCTCTAATTCCTTACGGAATTTCTCTCTAATCTCAGGGTCATTTATGAGTTTTAGGCACTCTTTCCGTTCTTCATCGGTTTTAGCGTTTTTCAAACAATCTAGAGCCACTTGAACTTTTTGTTGGTTCAGTAAGCTTTTTTTCAGGTTTTCATCTTTGATTAAATCTAAACACTTGATCCTTTCTTCTTCAGTTTTGGCATTTTTGATGCAGTCATTATAAGCCTCTAGAGTTTTTTTCATTTGATCTTGAAGTTTTTTGTCTTTGATAAGCTTCAAACATTCTTCATAGTTGCCACCATTACTAATACACTCATAAAAGGCTCTCAATGGGTTTTTGTCCTCAATTTCTGCAATATTCAAATAGTTGTATAAGGTTCTATTGGGATCGTCATTGAAGAAAAGATTCTTATCGATCATATTGCCTTTTTCATTCCGTTCTTTCAGCAATCGGTTATACTCTTGCCTTATTTGGATTTCATCATTGACATAAAGATTCCTGTCTTTGCTAAAACGAGAGCTTTTATCTTCCAAAGGTATAAAGTAGTGAAAAATGCTTCTAGAAAATAAAATAATCACGATAAGAACAGCGACTACAATGCCACCAATAATATATTTCTTTTTGCTTCCTTTGATAATCTCTTGATCGTTAGAGTCGTTAGTTATTTCTTCTGACTTGTATCCATCAAAATTGGTTTGAGTTTCTGTGGGGTTGTCAAGATAATGATCTGAGCTTTCTTTGGATTCTTTTAAAAGATCTTCAAAATGATTGAACTCTGTTGCTTCTTCATTGGATAAATCTTGGGGTGAATCTTGTTGGGCTTTTTTAGAAGTTTCATCATCAATCAAGCCCGTTTGAGTTTCTTCTTGATACTCATTATTTTCTTGATCGTCTTCTTCGTTCAGTTCTTGGGTTTCTTCATCTAAATTCTTTTGCTGAGTGAAAGGTCTTTTATTATCAACTAATTTTCTGGCTTTCTTGAATAACTTGTCTGCCAGACTGCCATTGCTAGATTCTGAAGTTTCATTACCTCCAGAATCCATTTGAGTTTGGGTTTCTTCTAGCTTGTCTTCATCAAAATGGGTTTTAGTTTCTGTGGGGTTGTCAAGATGATTGTCTGAGCCTTCTTCTTTTAAAAGATCTTCAAAATGATTGACTTCTGTCGCTTCTTCATTAGATAGATCTTGGGGTGAATGTTGTTGGGTTTTTTTAGAAGTTTCAAGTTTATCGTTTTCTTCATTCATGTCTTAACGCCTTTTTATTTATCTCTGACAAGAGGGAGCTTTTTAATCACACGCTCCAATTCACCATAATTTTTGATATTGTAATTTTTTGTCAATGGATTTTTCCCATAGCCTTTATTGATTACTGTTACAAGGGCTTTGTCTTTAATGAGCTTAAACTTTTCTGCAATTTCATTAACTCTATACCATCTCAATCCTGAATTGGTCATGTTAGGATCAATGGCAGCATCAGTCATGCTCAATTTCCCATCAGGTTGAACCACAAAAATAGCAGGTTGGAGAGTGATGTTTTTGAAACCAAAATAAGTGAATGTGCCATCATCAAAAATTTCAGAGGGCATAATATGTTTAGAGCGTTTTTCAGGCGCTTGGTAGTAATTGTAGTTTCTAGGCACAGGGTTTCTTTTTAATGCATTATGCACATATTGAGTCTCTAGCGCCTTTGCTTGATCTAAGATAATTTTTTGTTTTTCTTCTCTTATTTTTTCTTTGTTGATAATCTGTTCATTGCTCGCCATCATTACTCTATTGATGTAGGCTGTGGTGTTGAGATTTTCTTGCTTGATCAATTCTCTCTGCCTCTTTGCTTCTTCTCTCTTTTTTAATTCCTCTTCAATAACGCTAGAAACTTCGTGTCTTTGTGGGTATTCCAATTTGACCGTTAGATACGCTGAAGCAAAATTGTCTTTTTGAGCTATCCTCAAAATAAATTGATACAAGGCTTTATTAGTCCGCACAACAAGATTAGTCCTCCAAGCGCTATCGCTAGGAGATAATTCTATGGAATTATCCTCGGGGCTTTTTTGAGATTTATCTGTCTTAATACTAATTTTATCCTTGGCTCTTTGCTTGATTGTCTCTTCAGCTTGTTTCTTGTTGAGTTCTTCAATTTGTTTGAGCGCGTTAGCTTGAGCCTGCTCTTGCATGTCCTCTAGTCGTTCCATTTGGTCTAATTCATTTTCTCGTTGTTGCTTGATCAATTCGCTAAGATTTTTGTTATTGCTCAAATTTTGTGGGTTACTCATAGCGTTAGTGAGATTTTCTAAATTGGCTCTATTTTTTGCACGCTCTTCTTTTCTTTTTTCTCTTTTATCTTTTTGTGCCTTTTGCGCCTGTTCTTTAGCTTCTTTTTCTTTTTCTAGAGCTTTTTTTTGTTCTTCTAATTCTTTAGGGTCAGGCGCATCTACGATAAGTTTTTTTGTTTTTAAAAATTCTTGGTAATCTCTTGTCATTAGGGCAAAATTCACTGCTTCTTTTTCAAACATGAGATTACTTTTTACCGATTTAGGTTGAATGAATATATGATTAGAATTAGGCACAATACTCCAACCTTTATTGAAACCTGTTGTGATGTAAGAAATAGTTTCATCTTTTTCAAGTTGAATCACAGTAACATTGTCTAATGAAGTCCAAATCGTGATAGGTTTTTCATCTCCCAAATAAGCAATCTTCTTATTCACCACTTTCACCCTGCCACGATTAAAATTTTTAATGTCAAGTGCTGCTGCTTCTATTACGCTAGATAAAAATAAATAACCAAGACAGAAACAGCCAACAATTTTTTTAAAAAATGCCTGCTCCATCAACAATTCCCCTTAAAAAATATTTGTAATTTTAACACAAGAATATAGCGGCTAGCCTTTAAACATAGATCCACCAACTCTTCCTATCATTAAGGCATCTCTTTCTCTATCCATCCTGCTACCATCCATAGAAACAGAGCTGAAAATGGTATTAACGATCGCATTGACACTCTCAATAATCGTCTCTATGAAACCCTTTAAAATAAATAAAGTGATAAGACTCGCAATAGTTGAATCGATACCTAGTCCCCCTTGATTGATGTTCTGTATAGCAACAGAGGGCGTTATGGTCAAATTGAAAGCCAATAATGCCAAAACACCAAAGAGCAAAATAGGAATAGCTAGAACTAGGATAAACAAATTATTAATAAACCATATCAATATGTTTTTCATAGAATCTTTGAACCAATCTAGCACGATCAAACATACCGCAATAGGGAACACAATACCGCTAAAAGCCCCAGCTATCAAAGGTTTCACAACCACAGTGCTTATTCTCATAATGATAGTTACTTGCATGAAAATGGCGAATAAAGAAATACCTGCCACTTGCAAGCCTTGTAACAAACTAGGAGCGTTGTTGCCAACATTAGAAAAAACAGCTCTTACCGCAGGTAAAATTGAATTAACAGTGTAATTCAGCACTAAATCTAAAGCCCAAAAAAGAACTTGATTCAGCCCAAAAGCGCCTGCTAAACCAAAATAAATAGAATAAGAGATTTTATAAAGATAACCAAAACCTGCATAGGCGATAAAAGAGACCATCGCCATTTTGAATAATGTCCCCCCAACAAATCGCATGTATTCAAAACCTATGTTAATCTGAATGTTACTTGAAATATCTCTCAATTTCATAAAAGAAATAAAAACAAAAATCCCAAAAACAATATAAATCAGGTAAGAAACAAAATCAAGATATGACCCTTGCCCTATGATAATATCAGGCAGATTGACTACACCATATGCAGGAAGAACAGCAGCGTCCGCTCCTTTGACAACAGATTCTAATGCGGCAAAAGCAAGCATGGCTGTAGTGTTGTTTTGCAGTTTATTTGCAGTGAATTCTTTACCAATCAGCCAAATTAAACCATCAGCTGTAATATTCGTAGAAGCTTGAGCGGTTATTGAGCCAATTATTTGTAAAAGAATATTGCCTTTCACATTGTCTTCAACACCGCCTTTGGTAAAATTCTGAATCTTGTTGCTCAAATTGTCTAGCACGCTATCCATGGATACGTCTATGTTTTTATTTATCAATGCGTTCCAACCAAAATTACAGCCACTTGATGGCGTTAGAGCAAAACCTTGTATAGCTGTAGCAACACTTGCCCACGCCGATCCCCATAAAGGACCTAAAGTGTTCAAATATTTCACCAGATTGCTAGCGGCTAAACTTGTGGCTAATGGTGTGCTAAGCGCTTCGATCACACCCTGCCCTGAACTCTTTCCACTCCCTGATGCACCAATAGATGTATAGCCTGTCAAAATATCTGCAAAACTTTTGTTGGTTAAAACATAACTCGGTATCAGCATGCAATAAACTGTTTGGTAAATTTTGAGATTTGAAACAATGGGCAAATCAATAGCTTTCAACCAATTAGGAACAATGAGGAAAAAACTCATGATCGTTGTTAAAAAAGTCCTTTTGATATTGAACATGCTCTTATTTCTCTAATGTCTTATTTTTCGCTTCCACTTCTTTAATCTTTCTCAAAATTTCGCTTACTGTCTGTTCGTTTTGTAAATCCGTGATTTGAATGTCAAACACTTTGAAGCCAAAAGGATTGATGATAAGATTTTCTTGAGAAGAGTTACCTCTAGCAAAATCATAATAAATAGTTACTTGTTTTTTAGTAATATATTCATAATTTTCCATCGTATCAGGTGTGATTTTGATGGTAATGAAAAATGTTAATCTCGTTAAGGGACTATTTTTGACTTTTTCTCTTTGTATGTTAGAGCTAATGATAGCTTCTGCTCGGACTTTATCCACGAATTGTCTGATATTTTCATTGAACATTCTCATTGCTTGGGTTTGAAAACTCACATCGCAATATTGCATTAGTTGATCCTTGCGATCCCTCAAAGAATTTTTACTATAACCAAACAGCAATGAGACAAATTTTGAAGTTGCGCTATCCACAACAGCTTCAGAATTGACAATTTGCCTAGCATCGGAGCGTTTGACAATTTTAAATTCTCCTGTGTATCGATCAATGCCATAAACAAATATATCCGTTTTCTTCAAAGGCATCATCATCACAATACTCGTTACAGCGGCGACATTGAGTGCCATAGAGAGATAAAAAGCCCTTTTGAAAGTCCTATTGGCCTTATTGAGTTTTGCCAATCTATCAAGGGCTATCACACCCCCAACCAAATTTTCATCAACCAAGACTTCCTCGTTTTTTTTCCCTAACATGCGACAGCTTTATTGTTTAGTTATTGGTTTGTTGGTTGTAAAATTTGAGAGATTGTTTCATTAAAAACTCCTTAAAATAATCCTAATTATAGCAAAATTTCTGTAAAAATATATATTTGAAAAACCTTTAACAAAAACCTTTTTGGATAAGGCATTGAACAAAGATTCCTTGATAATCAATGTAAGCAGCGAATTGCTTCAAACAAAAAGCAAGATAAAACACGATGCAACTCAAAAAGTAAGAGCGATGAGTAAGCAGTCGTAATCAGTAATGAAATTTTAGAAGCGCCTAATTCAAAGAGATAAGACAATCGCAACTCATAGAGAGAATGGTATAATATCAAAATAAGTTCTCAATTTAATTCTTGAAAGGAGCTTCATGAACGATACAACAGAACATCATGGAACCAATCCGCTGAACGCCCCACCACCTAGCAACTCACAGAGCAATGATCTCTTAAATTTGCTAGACTCATTATATCCTAAAGGGAGTCTAGGGGAGCAAAGATTTCACGAAGCTTTAAAGAATCAAGAAGAGTTGAAAAATATCCTAATAGAAATAGAAAAGCTACCGCAAGAAAAAAGGTATGAACTTCTGATGCAGATAGGACAAGCCAAACAAAGAATAATGGAAGCATATGCTCATTCATTCTTAGGATATATAGGGGGACTAGAGCATCTGTTAGGATTATGTATGGGTGGGATATTTGTTTTGTTTGCAATCTATTTTGTATTTTTAAGAACTAGCAAAAACATGGAGCTAGTGGAAAGTCTAAAAACAAAACTAAAACTTCAGTATTTTTACTATGCCTTTGGTGTGGGTGCGGTTTTGTTTTTTGGATTAGAAACAATTAGATCTATTTATGAACTATATATCTTAGGAATTGGTAGCATTAACGACAAGGTGCTCTTTGTTTTGAAAAACATTTGCTTCATAGGTATGGGCTATTTGATTTATAAAGTTATTAAGGTTATTGGTATAAAAAATTTTATCAATGGTCTTTTCACTTCAAAGAAACAAGGCGGTACAGAATGAAACTAATGAAACGAGAGCAATAAGGAGAAACAATAATGAAACTGAGAGCAAGTGTTTTAATCGGTACGACAATTCTGTGCTTAACTTTAAGTGCATGCAGTAACTATGCGAAAAAAGTGGTGAAACAAAAGAACCATGTTTATACGCCTGTGTATAATGAACTGATAGAAAAGTATAGTGAGATCCCCTTAAATGACAAGCTCAAAGACACACCATTCATGGTGCAAGTGAAGTTGCCAAATTACAAGGACTATTTGTTGGATAATAAACAAGTTGTACTAACTTTCAAACTTGTTCATCATTCTAAAAAGATTACGCTCATAGGCGATGCTAATAAGATCCTTCAATACAAGAATTACTTCCAAGCTAACGGAGCAAGATCTGACATTGATTTTTATTTGCAGCCTACTTTGAATCAAAAGGGTGTGGTGATGATAGCGAGTAACTACAATGATAATCCTAACAGCAAAGAAAAACCACAGACCTTTGATGTGTTGCAAGGGAGTCAGCCAATGCTAGGAGCTAACACAAAAAACTTGCATGGCTATGATGTGAGTGGAGCAAACAACAAGCAAGTGATCAATGAAGTGGCAAGAGAAAAAGCTCAGCTGGAAAAAATCAATCAGTATTACAAAACTCTCTTGCAAGACAAGGAACAAGAATATACCACTAGGAAAAATAACCAACGAGAAATTTTAGAAACCTTGAGTAATCGTGCAGGTTATCAAATGAGGCAGAATGTGATTAGTTCTGAGATTTTTAAGAATGGCAACTTGAACATGCAAGCCAAAGAGGAAGAAGTTAGGGAGAAGCTACAAGAAGAAAGAGAGAATGAATACTTACGCAATCAAATCAGAAGTTTGCTCAGTGGTAAGTGATTGAAAGAAAAGGAGAGTAGATTTTTCTAAGGGTAGAGAGAAACGCCAACGGGCGTTAGCTTTACTTGATAAGTAAGGCGATCAATTAGGTAATCTTTTTAAAGCACTCATCATTTTTTAATTCTGTCTCTGCCCAAGACAAATATTTTTCAAACTGAATTTTGTTAGTTACACCGAGATTTTTTGTTCGTTTTCCATATCAAGCGTTTTGCACTCCTTTTTCTTCCATGTATTTTTCAAGATCAAATTTCATCAGCAAATCCCTAACATAGTCGTTATATTGTTCAATGGTTTTTAGATTAGCATAGAAATTCACTTCTTCATCTGTCATCACAAACAATTTCAATAGTGGGAGCTTAGTATCATACAATTCTATTTGCGAGTCCATTTCTCTAATACTCATCTTGAACATGATGGGCTTACTGAAGAAAGGCAGAAATATTCCAAGAATTGATCGATCAAATTTAGAGAATAAGAAATTAGGATTCTCTGCAATCGCATGCAACAGCTCCATAGTCTCACTCTCAAGCAATCGATAAACCTTTTTAAACTTATCAACACCAATGCTTTTGATAACAGCGCGATAATCTTTCATGTAATTTCTTAGAACCTTATCTAACGCTCCCTTGTTTGTATGCATCTGTTTGAAAAAATCATGCATGGTTTTTATTTGATCTATGATTTTCTTTTTTTCATCAGTGTTTAAAAGTTCGTTCTCCTGCAAACTCTCAATAAGTTTTTCTTTCTTATCTTTTGAGTTGGCAATCATTAAGAAGAGTTTTCGCATGTTATTACTCATATCGCTCTTGATCCCTTCAATGGATTTGGTTTCTCTTTAGATTGTTCAGATCGTAAAAGTTTATATTGAAATTATACAATATCTGTTGCGTGAAAATTTCAGAGCGGTCATAATTCAAAGAGCAAAAAACTATTTTTTTAACCATAAAATATTGTTTCAATCACTCTTATATCTATTTTTCAAAACCTACAAAAAACGCTTTCATAAATAGCCCTAAAAACCGATTTAAAAAGTTTTAATATTATAATTATTTTTAAAAAGCAAGATCAGTTGTAAAAATGCGTTACAACTAAAATAAAGAGTTAAGATAACTCATTTTCAAAAAGGAGTCTTAAGTAATAAAATCATAATGTTCAGCTAGTAATCTATTGCCTTGTTGATCAAACAAAGCTTTGCGTGAAAGATGAAAAAATTTCACCTTTAGATAGTTAATACACCACTAGAGTCTTACTTGAGAGACACTCATTTTATTAGTGGTTTTGTTTGATTTGCTGCTACCAAAACCATTACCAACCAAAGCAGATCCCATGTTTTTGATACTATCGAATCCATTCTTCAGCACTTCTGCCATAAAATTCTTGATATTGTCCACAGGCAAGTTAAATTTTTTCCCTAATGCTTCATTAAGTCCCATCATTAACATCAGAAAGAACAAAAAATTTAATATCATAGAAAACAAATCACTGGATAAACCTGTAAAAAGATTTGTTCCGCCACCCAACAAAGAAGCTAAAATTTTTCCCATGATCAGTCCTTTTATTTTTGGTTGTGTAAGTTCTTGCTTGTTCGGATCTCTAATGCGTGTTTTAGTAGGAAGCATTTCACAATAGCATACCTAAAGCTACTAAGAAAATTCTTGAATCTAAGATTACTCATGAGATCAAGCGATAAGTAGCCACCAATCGCAAACAAATCAAATATTTTGCCACCAAACAAGCCATATCCTTTTTGTTTTTATCTCCTAATTATAGCAAATTTTTATCAATATTAATTTGGAAAACCACCACCATATCAAAAACAAATTACTAACACACTAGATGCAGAATTATTTTTAAAAAACGCTCACTTAAATTTAAAATCATGGGGTTTTAGGATTTGAATACCAAAAATAGATTGGTTTTTTCAAATAAGCTAGCTTTGTGTATGCGCTTAAAAAGATTTTAGTTTTTAGTCAGTAAGGTTTTATGCTAATGTTTGGAAATAAAGAAATTTCTCTAAATCAAGTCTTGAGAAATTTTTGAACGAATCATAAGAACCAATTTTGCCATTGAGTCATAAGTATGATTAGCTTCATTGTGAAATTTGCGTGGCTTAAGAGATAGTATTTGCTTATTATGCTGAGAGAAACGAGTAACAAAAGATAAGTAGTGTAATAAAAAAAGCTAGGTTTTATTATAAGAGCAAACAAGAATAATATTGGATAAACTAAAATCACCCCTGCCCCATAAGAAAAAAGCGCTATTAAAAAACCTATAACGATAGAGCTGATATTGAACAGCCTATAATAAAGGCTGTACTTATCTAAATGTTTGTTGAAAGAATGTTTGAATTGTAAAAAGTTTTGTTTTAATTTGCTAATCGGTCGTTTCATTTTGGTTTTGAAAGAACTAGTTCAAGGCGGTGAACCTATAAAGGAGCATAGGAAATAATAAGTATTTTACAAAACCACCTTAATCTAGCTCAAAATCCCAAAGAATACTCTACTATGCTGATACTAACATGTGATATAACACAAACCAACGATTTGTTTATTTAATGTCAAACAAAGAATAGAAAACACCTATCAAGGAATAAAGGAGTTTCTATCCAAAAAACACAAGTCCATTGTATAAAAATAACCTTAAGAGAAACTTAAAAAATACCAACAAGTCGCATATGAGCAAGCAAAACATAACACTATAAGACCTAGATTTTACTTACCTTTTGGACATGGAAAAATTTTAATCTATAGTTTTGTGGAAATTGTGGTAGAATATATTGATATTTTTTGAAAATTTAAGGTTACAAAAACTATAAGATGCTTGCAAAAATCGTTTTTAGCTCGTTGGTTGCGTTTGGAGTTTTGTCGGCTAATGTGGAGCAGTTTGGTTCATTTTTCAACGAGATAAAAAAAGAACAAGAAGAAGTGGCTGCAAAAGAAGACGCTCTTAAGGCTCGCAAGAAGCTCTTAAACAATACGCATGATTTCTTAGAAGACTTGGTTTTTAGAAAACAAAAAATCAAAGAGCTTGTGGATTACAGAGCTAAAGTCCTTTTAGATTTAGAAAACAAATACAAAAAAGAAAAAGAGGCTCTAGAGAAAGAGACAAGAGGTAAAATCCTTACTGCTAAGTCAAAGGCTTATGGTGATCTAGAGCAAGCCTTAAAAGATAACCCTCTTTATAAGAAACTTCTTCCTAACCCTTATGCCTATGTTTTAAACCAAGAAACATTCACCAAAGAAGATAAGGAGCGTTTGAGTTATTACTACCCCCAGGTGAAAACGAGCAGTATTTTTAAAAAAACTACCGCTACCACTAAAGATAAGGCTCAGGCTTTGCTTCAAATGGGTGTGTTTTCTTTAGATGAAGAGCAAAACAAAAAAGCGAGCCGATTAGCTCTATCTTACAAGCAAGCGATTGAAGAATATTCCAATAATATTTCTAATTTATTGAGCAGAAAAGAATTGGATAATATAGATTATTACTTGCAGCTTGAAAGAAACAAGTTTGACTCCAAAGCAAAAGATATTGCCCAAAAAGCTACCAACACGCTTATTTTTAACTCGGAACGCTTGGCGTTTAGCATGGCGATTGATAAGATTAATGAGAAATACTTAAAGGGCTATGAGGCTTTTTCTAACTTGTTGAAAAATGTCAAAGATGATGTGGAATTGAATACTCTGACTAAAAACTTCACCAACCAAAAATTGAGTTTCGCTCAAAAACAAAAATTGTGTTTGTTGGTTTTAGACAGCTTCAATTTTGATACCCAATCCAAAAAATCTATATTAAAAAAGACTAATGAATACAATATCTTCGTAGATAGCGATCCTATGATGAGCGACAAAACAACTATGCAAAAAGAACACTACAAGATATTTAATTTCTTCAAAACAGTGGTTTCTGCATACCGAAACAATGTTGCCAAGAATAACCCCTTTGAATAGGAAAGGAGACACTCTTGAAAAGCATCTTCAAAAAACTAGGTTCTGTCGCTCTTTATTCTTTAGTTGTTTATGGGGGCTTAAACGCTATCAATACAGCATTATTGCCGAGTGAATACAAAGAATTAGTGGCTTTAGGCTTTAAAAAAATCAAAACATTCCATCAAAGACATGACGATGAAGAAGTTACAGAAGAGGAAAAAAAATTCGCCACTAACGCTTTGAGAGAAAAATTACGAAATGATAGGGCAAGAGCAGAGCAAATTCAAAAGAATATTGAAGCGTTTGAAAAAAAGAACAACTCTTCTGTTCAAAAAAAAGCGGCTAAGCACAGAGGATTGCAAGAATTAAACGAAACTAACGCTAACCCTTTGAATGACAACCCTAATGGCAATTCTTCCACTGAAACCAAATCTAATAAAGATGATAACTTTGATGAGATGATCAATAAGGTGAATGAAGCTTTTGTAAAACCTACTGCTCCGCTTGTGCCTAATGAGTGGAGAACGCCTGAAATTGAAATCATTATCAATGAGTGTATTATTTCAAGCAACGATTACGATGGGTTAAGAAAGTGTTTGATCAAAGACATCAAGGATCAAAAAATTCTTGCCCCCTTATTAGAAAAAATTCAAGAAATAGAGACAGAAAATAACAAGTTTTCTAGACAACACTTGAGTGGTTTAAAACTCGCTCTTAATAACAGCAACAATAGAACCTTTCTTATAGCTTCGTGCGCTATTTGTGAGAAGAGAAGAAAAGAAATGGAGCAAGAAAATAACTACCAAGATACTACAAATGCAAGTGAGTTTGGAGCTACTGATACAAAAGAAAACGAAGCAAAAGATGCAACATTCTCAAACAATCGCTCTAAATCTGAACTGCCCAATAGCGTCATTAATCAAATAGAACAAAGTATCGCTCATGGAAAAAAATAGCGATCCAAATTATTAGCTCAAAAAACAACTAGAGAAACAAATCCCAAAAATTAGAAATCATAGCTTGTCATCTCAGAAAATCATTTGACAATGATCTTACTTGATTGCCTTTCTTGTAGGTATTGTCGCTTGCTTTGTTCTAGGGATCTTTCTAATGCGTCCAACTCCTCTAAATAATTTAAAAAGACCTTGTTGTGAGCTAACATAAGCTTTCTGATTCCTTTGATGAAATTTTTATTCTTTAGGCTTTCTACAAGCGTCTGTGAAGCAGTGATTAAAGAAGCTGTACCTCCAATGTTGCTCTGATACGCCTTTAGGGAAGTTTCTAAACGCTCTCTTATATTTTGTTTTTCTTGCTCGATTTTCAGCTTCCCCTCACAATAAAGAACTAAAATTTTATCGGATATTCCGCATTGCTGTTCAGCAGTATTTTGGTCTAAGGGATTGATTTTCATATAGGTTAATAAAAGTTCAGGGCTAGACATATAAGTCTTGAAAATCACATCTTCTGAGATGAAAAATAACTCATTCGCTTCAAAATTGGCTTTCAATAACACTAAATCTCCCCTCAAAGCCATGGCCACTTTTTTGATGTTTAGAGCATCTTCTTGACCTATTTTATTATTAGCGCTAGGGCTAGTGGTTGAAAAAATCTCATCTAAGTTTTTGAGCACTTGTTGGTTGGTCTCTTGGTAGGTGCTATCCAGTTGCTTTAAGCCGCTTGTTATATCTTCTGCAATCAAAACAGACAATAGCAAAAAAGAAAATATGGTATTTTTCACGAGTGTTTTCATTTGACAATAACTTTAGAGCTAGCAATGTTTCTTGCTGTCGTTTCTCTTTCTAATTTCAGTTGTTCTTCCCAAAGGTCGGCTTTTTTTTCAAGATTCTCTATATAGTTTAAATGATTTTCTGCGTTTAAGATCGCAACTTCTATGAGCGCGTTCAAATCTACTGATCCTTTTAAGGTTTTGATTTCTCCATTGATCCCATTCAAATAAGCGATATTTTGAAAATCTGCATCACTCAGTTTATTTTGAATAAGGGCTACAATCATTCTGTAATTCTGAATAACCTGTTCCATAAGGCATGCTGAAATTTTTAGCCCATCAAGATAGGGGCATTTTGTAGGTACTAGAGTAAATGTTTCAATGATTCCAAATGGTGCACCCATGCTTGAAAAAAAACTAAGAGCAGGCGCATAGATGGCGCTTTGAAACAAAGCCTGACCTGTTAGGGAATTATAGTCAATAAGGGTCGCTTTTTGCATAGCTGTTTTCAACCATGTTTCAAAACCTTCTAAGGTTTCTTCAAACGCCTTGATACCAATCGTATTGTAAGCGATGTATTTAGCGTTATTAGAAGAATTTCCTAGAGCTTGAGAAAGCATTTCCATTTGTGTTTTTAGGGTAACGCTCGGTTCAAAGCTGTTTTTTAACGCTTCTAAGAGAGCGTTTTGCTGGTTCATTTTGAGCTTGATTATTTCGTTATTTTTTTGGAGCGCGATTTGCATGTTTTGGATTTCTGTTTGGGTGTTAATTTTTTGTTTTTCCACGATCATTTTGACATTCCCCCCCAATGCGCTAAGCGCGCTTGAATACCCTTCCATGACGCCAAGCAAGATGTCTGAACCTGCAAAAAAACCCCCTGTCATGCCATTGACACCATTAATAACGCCATTAGCCCCTTTTAACATAGCACTCATGGTTGCAAGCTGAGTCCTCAATTCTCCCTCTATTTGCGCTTGAATGGCTTTTTCTTTGGCACTAGATTGAGCTTCTATGGCTTTCAATTCGGCTTGAGCGGTTTTTTGTTTGGCTTGTGCATCCGCCTGAATAGCTTTTAAGGCAGGTTCAAGCGTCATTACTACCTCTGCACCATTCAAGGACAAGCCACAAAAAGTCAAGAAAGAAAATACGTTTAAAAAACATTTCACATCTCTTTCCTCACTTCACGATTATTTTAGTTTGCACCCTTTCTGTTAAGTAGCTATCTTTTTGCCCCTTAAGCTTGTCTTTGATGTAATCAAGGTAAGTCAAATGCGATTTCAAAAAAGATTTATTCGCTACTATATTGTAATTATATAGCGAGCTTATGTTAGAAATCGCTTGAGTGTCATAGGTGCTAGTAGCTAATCCTGATTGATTAAGTATCATTTGAGAAGCGTTCTGCAACAAATTGGTATTATTCTTCACAAATTCTATATAGTATTCTCTCAAAATTTCTGCTACTTTTTCAGCATAGCAATAAACAGCAAGAACTTTGTCCCCAATAGGGCATGCAGGAGTGGTCATAGGATTAGTGCCTGAAGTTAGGGCATTAGTGGCTAACGCTTGGTATTTGGCATAAACAGTGGGCATAGAAACGCTCATGGGCGTCATAGAAATTTGCATGCAACTGAAAAACACTTTTGATGAGCCAACAAGTGCGCCTAAAGCGGTACAGCTATCAAGGGAATCGGCTGTATCATTCATTGAGCTGTTGCTTGCTTGAGAACGCAGTTGCTCTTGTAGAGCTAGGGCGTATTTTGGTGCTGCGCTTGTAATATTGCCTAATATACCGCTCATCATTTCAACCGTTGTTGGCACGCTAGGAACAGCGATTTGATTCGTCGCATAAGCTTCAATAGCGCTAGGATTTTTAGGGGTAGTGTTACTCGCTAAAATGCTTGCAATCTGACTATTAACAGCACCAATTTGCGCGCCTTGCGTGTTGCCTTGCGCGTTAAATTCCCCTGTTAATTTGCTGATATTTAAGATATTGTTCCCCACAGCCATGCTTTGATCGTTAAAACCCTGATACAATTGGTTGTATTGTTGGTTAGCGGCTTTCATAGGCATGCTTACGGCTTCAGCGATGCTTTGATTGTATTGGGTCATGATAGCGGTCATTTGCGGATTAGTAAATCCCACAACAATAGGAATAATCGCTGCTGACATAGCACCCGCTACTATTCCTGCAAATGGCCCTGCAACACCACTTGTGCTTGAGATGATTGAGGAAATTTCCGATAAGAACCCTGCAGAAGATGATTCATATATAGCTTGTGTACCTGCCATGTTAATACCCTCCTAGTTAATACCCTAAGATCGGTGGTAAAAACGATGAATCTGAGTATGTTGGCGCATAGCCATACATGAAAGGATTGTTTGGACCGTAATCGCCCATCATTTGGCTCATGAGAAGATTTTGAATGCCCCACATCGCATTGATACCTAGATTATCATTAGGTTGAAAACTCCCTAAACTTATGTTGTCAAACTTGATATTAACATTCTTATCATTATAGTCATTGAGTACGGCCACTTTTTGCTCTAGGGTTTCTTTAGGGATCTCTATTTTTAGTTGATCTCTAGAAACAAGCCCCACGCTATTTAGCGCCATATCTTCAGGACTAATATCTTTTATATCCGTGTTTTGGTCAGCGTTAAGCGGAGCGTTAAACATGCCAATGATAAGACACCAAGCAAATAGTAATTTAATTTTATAAAAGTTCGTTTTCATACTTTTGACTCCTTTATTCTTATTTTCAGCATTATTCTAGCGCATTAACACCACTCAATCGCTGTTTTTGTTTTGATTTTCTTGATCGAGCATTTTGTTTGTTACTTCATCAATGTTTTGAAAATATTTTTCAAAAAGCTCTTTCTTTTTAGCTTCAACGCTCATATCAGTTTGAATCCAATTAGGAATAATGGAGTCCATGATCAAATGCGTGAAGTCATAGGCATGATTGGTTGGGTATATTTTGTTCTGAACATAGTATTCTAAAAAATTCGCTTGAACAAAAAAATTCTCTATATCGCTCTGCATGTCCTCGCTTATGTTGTTATTGATAGGTTTTTCTAGTAATCTGAGAATCCTATACGACTGCCTGATAGTTTCTAGCATGAAGTAAGCATAAACATAAACTAATGAAACAAAAGAATTATTGGCTTTAAACGAGCTTGCATCATTTTTCCCACTTTGAAGAGGAATCAATCTTGATAATGTTTTTTGGGGATCTTGCCCATCGTTTATTTCTTTAAAAAAGCGGAAGTCTAAATCCTGATTACTGAGAAATGACTTGACAAAGTGAAGATTAGCGTTAAGACTATCTATGAGACCTGAATAAAGGTGTTCTGTTTTGACATCATCTATATTCAAAACATTCTCATAAAATACATTGACATGGTCTTCTAAGAAATTAGAAAAATCATAAAGAGCGGTAAGGTTTTGTTCAGTGATTTCACCTTCCATTTCTTCTTCTATGAAATCCAATTCTTCTCTCAGTTCAAAAAGGTAATTAGAAAAACTATCCAAAATCGTCAAGACATCATTTTCCAAAATTTTCAATAATTTTTGTTCGCGCAAACTTTGTTTCATTTTAATACTCCTTTATTTGTTGATACATTTGCCTCAAGGCCTGATATTTATCTATGATACTATGGTTTTGGATAATCTTGTCAATTTCTTTGACAAATACAGTATCTGTGGATAAAATTTTCAAATATTCTTTAGGAATGCCTCTCAAATTAAAACTAGCGATAACGCTAGGGCTTCCATCCTGTTTGTAGAGGATTTTCCTATCCAGCCCCTTAGTGATGATTTCAAATTCTTTTTCTGTAACATTAGCCAATCTTTGGTAATCAGAAAGATTGCCCCCATCGTTTCTCAAAAAAATCTTTGTAGGGCATTGTTCTCTAATCGTATCAGCAATAGGGCAAGCCAAAAGATCAGTGATGCTTTGAGTCGCAAGCCTGACAATAGCGTTTCTTTTCCTTGCAGTTTTTAGCATGTCTCTCACAAAATAAGCCACCTTTGGATCGCCTAAATATTTCCACGCTTCATCAATATCTAAGACAAATCTACGCCCATCCATTGCCTCTTGGATACGAGCGAAAAGGTAAAAACAAATAAAGGGTGAAACATCATTATTGTCTAAGAAACTTGACCCATCAACGCCAATAATCGTTTTTGAAAAATCTAAGCGATCTGTTGCTTTATTATCAAAAAGCCATTGAAATTCACCATTGGTTGATTTGCAAAAAGGCGCTAATCGTGCGACAAGCCCATTAGGATCATTGTGGTCTTTCCCGAAAGCATTAATAAGTTGAGTGATGGGATAATCTAGGTTCATATCTCCTGTGATAAGGTTGGTTACTGCCGCTGCAAGCGTGTTAGAATCTGCTAGGCTAAAAGAGACGCTGTTGCCATTTTCATCTTTTTCATCGCTTTTGGTCGCTAGGTTTTTCACAAGCTCTTTGACAACAGAAATAGCTGTTTGTTTTTGCTCCATTGTTGCATTTGTTTTTTGCACACAAGCCGCCCAAGCAAAAGGATTTAATCCTGTATCTGTCCCCAATTCAATCTTGACATACTCCCCACCCATTGCGACAATATTCCCATAAGCGCCATAATCTTTATCCATATAGACCATAGTGAGCTTTTGCTTGTCTTTGCTGACATTAGCAGGAAAATTGTGAGCAAATTGCCCCATAGCGTTTAGAGTCATGGACATAAACACTGTCTTACCTGAACCGGTTGAACCAAGTATCAAAGTGTGTCCCGCTGAAGCTGAACCAAAATCGGTAGGCATGTGGAAGTTCAGATAAAAAGGCGAATTGATCTCGCTTTTTAGCGTCATCACACTATTGCCCCAAGCGTTATTGTCTTGATTGCCATCAAAACTCATAGCTCTCATAGCGATGAAATCAGCAAAATTATTAGAAGTTACATCAAAAATAAAAGGAAGCGTGATAAAAGAGCAATGTTTGGCAAAAAAGTAATTTTCCATAGAGAAAGTCGCTGCGTTGGCTAAAAAACCTTTAGCGTTAAGACTAGAGACGCATTCCTTAACGCTTTGTTTCATTTTTTCAAAGCTATCAGCAAACAGCACTAAAGAATTACCATAACTGCCTAGCGTAATATCACCATTACCCACTAATTCGCTCAAGCAACCTAAAGTCATGCCCTGCTCTTTAGAGCCTCCACTAATAATAATTCTTCTAGAGGTGAAAGCCAGTTTGTCCTTTAAAACCTGTGAGTTTTTAGGCGAATAAGCATGCATAAAGATAAATTCGCTGTCTAGAGCGTTGATTTTATCAAACAAATCGCTCTGTGATTTAGGGGCGTATTCACTAATTTCAATAGCGCTAAAATATTTTTCACTCAAGTCATCATTTAAGATTTTTCCATGCTTATTAGCAAAATAAACTTCTTTCACCCCTCCATGCATTTTTTCTTTGAGATACAAGTCTTTTCGGTTGCAAATAAAAGGGGCTTCATTCATTCCCACAAGAAAATTGTAAAATTCGCATTGTTTGGAGTAAATAATGCCATCTTTGGTGTATTCTTTTAATCTAATGGGGTGGTATTTACTCAGTAGCTCTTCTATGAGCTCTATCCTATCCTTGAAGTTTTCAAGCTTGGCTCTAATAATCCTTTGAAACTCTTCAAAATTATTGTCTGCAAAATGCTTTTTATTCATAACGGGTTCATTGAGAGTGTCTAATAAATCTTGCTCTATGGTGAGATAAAAACTAATATCATAAAAACTTTCTCTCTTTTGCTTCTCATTATAGGCTCGCATGAAATCATTAGAAAAAATAAGACTATAATCCCTATTGGTTTCATCAATAACGATTTTCTTTTTAATAGTGTGAAAATAAAATTTGAATTCAGGGGTAACAAAATTCCTAAAAACGCTATAAATAGAAGCGTGTAACTCTATGAGATCTTTTTTGGAAGTGGTTAAAAAATCAATGCCCCCCAATTTGATTGTGCCTAAAAGAGAATAGTTGTTAGTAAGGATCACCCCATCATCTAAAAAACATTCATAGTTATTCGCTAGATAGGAATTTGCAGCGCTCACAAGTCTGTCTTCTCTGTTTGGATTTAAGTGGATGTCATTAGCCATTTCTTTACTAGGCTTCATGGAAAAAATGCTCATGAACGCTTTGTTTTTCACGCCCTTAAACAAAAAAGGTTTTTTAAATTTCATCGCTCGCTCCATTCTTTGATAAAGCCTATAATCTTTTTTGAATCCAAGAGCTACAAGCACAATAACAATCGCTACAATCAAAACAGGTTCATAGGCTTGAAAAAGAATAACAGATAATACAATTGTTACAAACAATATAAATATGGAGGAATAAATAAAAGTTTCAGGGAAACCAAACAACCTATTCCCCCCATCAAACAAGACTTTAAAAAAGGGATTGACACCCTTTTGCATGTCTGCTTTAAGCTCTTCTATTTTTTGAAACTGCCGCTTTTGAACCTCTTGCTCTATGATTAGCTTTTTTTGTTCATCAGCCTGCTTGCTTGCCACAAACACCCCTCTCTTTATAGATATACCGCTTCACATGTAATCGTATAAAAGATTTTTTGAGAGACTCTATAGTGCTAATGTGTTTCAAAAGATCATTAGGGTCATAAGAATTGAATACGGCCAATAAAACATTATATAGCTTATCATCGCATAGAATTTCTCTTGTTTCTCCGCGCAATGACAGAAAGCAGCGTTGTTTGTTGGTCGTGCTGATGCTTTTGAAAGTAAAAAAGTCTTTCACTTCAGGATTGATCTGTAATTCTACATTCAGTCCCATTTCTTTACCCTTTTCATCAAAGATTTTTTCAATAATGGGATCGTAATGCTTCAAATCCTTTATTTTTTTAAGGACTCTATTGACAATCACGAAATCAAAAACTTCATCTTTGATAATATCGGGATTGACTTCTTTGAAAGTTACTTTCTTGTCTTTCAAATTTTTGATAGTCGCTTTAAAACTATCAAAATCTAAATTCGTATAAACAAGCCCATTGGGAGTGTTTTTTTCTTTTTCTAGCGCTTCCTTTTTGGCTTGATTATCGTCATTTGCTAACCCATACGAACTGAAAACAACGAGACTTAAGAGAACTTTCAAAAAAAAGCCTCTCAGTTTTTTATTACTATTATTATTGATCAATTTAGCTAGCTCCTCCACTTTCGCCAATATTGAAGCCAAACTTAGTGCTCAAATAGATAATACCGCCTGCCACCGCTAACATAGCTATGGGTTGCGCGTAAGCAAAAACGGTCGCCTGACCTCTTTTGATGTCATCAGAGATTTTCCAAATATCCGCTATGCCTTTGACCCCTAAAGCGCAACCACCTACGATCGCTAGAACAGAAATGATCTGAATAACCAAAGTTTTAGTTTCAGTGACGCCTGTTGCAGGACTGGTAACCGCCATTAGAGGATTGGTTGTTACCATTAGCCCTAAAGTTACTACAACTTTCTTGTAGCTGTCAGCGATTCTTGTAAAAAATTTCATGCGTTTCCTTTCAAATTGAAATCAATCGCTTGAGTATACCAAAAAAAAAGTATTTTTATACTATCTAGTTACTATTCATACAAGTGCTACTTCATAATTTAAATCAAAAGCGACGCTTTTGTTTGACAACTGACATAATTCAGGGACAATAAACCTACTTGTCCCAACCATTTTTCTTTCTCAAGTCGTTGTAGAATTGCAGATCTTTAGGATCTTTGATGTATTTTTTAATCGTCTCAGGTTGAAACCTAAAAACAAGCAAAAACAAACCCAAGCTGATCAGAGTGAGAATAAAGCTCCATTTTAAGCAACTCCATAGACCACTAAAGAAACTTTTTTTGAGGCTATCTTTGAAAATCTGTCCTATTGATTTGTTTTCCATTTTATTTCCCAATGTGGATCACAAACGCTTAATTGCAAATAATACTTAATGGTAAGTATGACACACACAAACCAAACTATTTTTAGAACGCTTCATGCACTCACCTTGTCTAACCATTTCTCCAACCATCTTTAGCGTTGCATTTGATTTCTTCAAAAAGGCTCATTTCTTAATTTCTTTTCTTTGTTAAAATTTGTCCATTTTAGCAAATTTTTGTTAATTGTGGGTAAAAATGTGAATCGTTCCTAGCCTTTAGACGCCTGCAACGATCGGACTTTTTCAATATTAATGAAAAAATGCCAAATATTATATATGTTACTAACCCAAGGCAAGATCAATCCTTACAAAACAAACCCTTTTAATACAGCTTGATTGTCAGCAATATCCCTTATAGCAGTAAAAGCCCTTTAATAAGGCTAACAAAGAGCGGTATTTCATTATAGAAGCGTGAATCATCTATACAAAAAAGGTTCAAGCGTTCAACCAAACATTTCGCTGATTTCATATTTTTTAGCGGCTTTATCCTTAAGCCACAGGGCCACTTCTAAAGCCCCTTTAGCAAAAATAGATCGGTTAGTCGCCGTATGGCTAAGCTCTATGCATTCGCCCTCTAAATAAAACCCTATCGTGTGCTTCCCGGCAACATCGCCCCCCCTTAAAGCGGCTATGCCAATGCTTTCTTTAGAGCGCAAACCTTCTCTGTGAGTGGTGAGAGCGTTTTTTTCATCATACCCCCTAGCCTTGGCGCAAGTTTCATACAAACTCAACGCAGTGCCGCTCGGCGCGTCTTTTTTGAGATTGTGGTGCGTTTCTACAATTTCAATATCCGCATCTTTTAATTTCAAAGAAGCTAAAAAGGCTAATTGGTTGAGCATCATAATCCCTATAGACATGTTGTGCGCATGCAAAAGTGGTGCTTTTAAGGCTAATTTTTGCATTTTTTCTAGCGTTTCTTTTTCTAAACCGGTTGTGCCAGAAACTAAAATTTTAGGGCATTCTAAAAGAGCCTCTAGCAAATTATCCAGGCCTTTAGGCAAAGAAAAATCAATCACGCATTCGCATGCCCTCACAAACGCTTTTAAATCATTGGTTACTAAAGGGGCGTGCGAAAAATGGCTAAAATCCGTTTCGCATTTTTGCCTGACAAACACACTAGATAGCGCTAATCCCTTATACCCCCCTTTTAATTCTTCTAAAAGCAGTTTCCCTATACGACCGCTCGCTCCATAAACACCGATTTTCATGCACTTTCCTTGCTTTTAAATCTTACAGCCCCATTTTAAAAGGGTTTAAAATATTGTTAGGATCAAGGGCTTTTTTAATATTCCTAAAAAGCTCCATTTCACTGTGATTAAACGCTAAAGGCATGAATTTGGCTTTAGACAAGCCTATGCCATGCTCCCCGCTTAAAGTCCCCTCCAAACTAATAGCGGCCTGAAAAATCTCTTCCATAGCTTGATGCCCTTTTTCTAAATCTTTTTTAGGATCTTCTAGCATGATATTCACATGCACATTGCCATCGCCCGTATGCCCAAAACAAGGGATTTTAAAGCCGTATTTTTGGCTGATTTTGGCGACTTCTTGCAACAAACTCGGCAAACTCGCTCTAGGAACGGTTACGTCTTCATTCAATTTCTTTTTACCATAAACGCTAATACTTTGAGAAGCGTTACGCCTTGAAAACCATAAATCCTGCTCTTCTTGTTCGTTTTGAGCGATCTTAAAATCCACGCACCCATTGGCTTTGAAGTGCTTTTCTATCTCATTGAGTTGCCATGCAATCTGCTCTTTAACCACGCCATCCACTTGAGTGATGAGTATCGCTCCAGCGTCTTTGGGTAAGCCTTTAGAAAATCTCTCTTCAACCGCTTTGATGCTCAAATTATCCAAAAATTCCATCGCTACAGGCGTAACCCCACCGCTCATTGTCTTATAAACGGCGTTCATGGCGTCTTCAATATGGTTAAAAACCCCCATCGCGCTCTGTTTTAGGGGCGGTTTGGCTAAAAGCTTTAAAGTGATTTCAGAAATCACGCCCAAACACCCCTCACTAGCGATCATCAGCCCTGCGATATTAAAGCCGGCGACATCTTTGATCGTTTTTTTGCCCGCCCTTATGATTTCACCATTCGCTAAAACCACCCTTAAAGCCATGACATAATCTTTAGTGATGCCGTATTTAGCCGCGCGCATGCCACCGGCATTTTCAGCGACATTCCCCCCTAAAGTGCTTTGACTCTCACTCGCTGGATCTGGGGGGTAGAATAAATCCAATTTTTCCACTTCGTTTTGAAAATGCTTGTTAATCACGCCCGGTTCTACTCTAGCGATCAAATTTTTAGTGTCAATCTCTAAAATCTTATCCAAATGCTTTTCTACGCTTAAAACTAGCCCCCCACTCACGCTCAACGCTCCCCCTGTAAAACCGCTCCCAGCCCCCCTAGGCACAACGATGATGCGGTGCTCGTTGCAGTATTTTAAAATCTGGCTGATTTCTCGCTCGTTTTTAGGGAAAATCACGCCGCTAGGCAAATGCCTTTCTTTGGTAGCGTCATAGCAATAAGCGTTCAAATGTGCTAAATCGGTGAAAAAATCCTCTCCCCCTACCAGGTTTTTAAAATATTTAATGTGTTGTTGGTCTAACATGTTATTTTTTACCCGCTTCCAGCGCCTTTCTTCGCTCTTCAAGCTCTTTTTCATCTCTTTCTTGATGCTCTCTCGCTCTTTGTTCAAATTCTCTCGCTCTTTGTTCGGCTTTGGCTTTTTTCTTTTCTTCTTTCAAGCGGCGTTTTTCTTCTTTAGAGCTTGGTTTTGGCGCTTCTTTTTTAGTGGCACTCTCTTTTAAGACAGAAGTATTTTCTGTGTCTTTTGGAGTGGCGTTGTTTTCACTACTTGGCTCATTAGCGGATTCTTGCTTGATTTCTCGCTCGTTTTCTTTGGCATTGACTTTTTCATTGCCTTTATCCATTCCTAAAGCTTTTCTTCTTTCTTCAGTCTCTTTTTCGTCCCTTTCATCATGCTCTTTTTCTCTTTCTTCAAATTCCATAGCCTTTTTGGTGGCTTTAGTTTTTTTCCTTTCATCTCTTGAACGACGCCTTTCTTCTTTGGCGTCAAGTTTTCGCTCTGCTTTTTGGTAGTTTTTCTCTTCTAAAGTGGGAGCGTTTTCTGCGCCTTGATTGGCTTTTTTAGGCTCTTTAATGGCTTCTTGCTTGATTTCTCGTTTATTTTCTCTAGCATCAATCCTTTCTTCTTTCTTTTCAATCCTTACTTCTTTTCGTTTTTCTTTTTTGACTAAAGCGTCATAGTAAGCGAAGTAATTTTTAGATTGACTGCCTGAAAAAAGTTTCCCTAGCGTGCCTGCATCAATGCCCTCAACCCTAGAAAAAAACGGCGTAGAAGTTTTAGTAACGCCGCTTGTATCCAACTCTCTTTTTTCTAAAATTTCAAAACTCTCACAGCTTAAAATATTGAGCGTGTTCGTGGTTACAATATAAATCACCCCCACGCTATAAACGTTGCACGCTTTCCTTAAATTAGCGATTTTTGGGTCAAACCCATTCAAAAAAGTAACCAACAAATCAGAACTAATAAAATTAATATCGGTGTTAGTCGCTCTGATTTGCTCATAGAGTTCATCATTAGGAGCGATTAAAAACGCTTGGTTGTTGAATTGCCTAAAATAGACTAAATCGCCCTTTCTAGCGACCATTCTTGGAGTGGGTAAATGCCTTTGTTTCATAGACTCAAACGCTCTGAATTTAGCCGTTGCGACTCCATTTTCAACAGCAATAATGACCACTTCAGAATTAACGATTTCATAATCTGAAAGTTTAGTAACGACAAAACCAAACTCCCCCACTTGCAAATCATGAGCTGGAAAACGAATGATTTTTTTAGGCAAATCCACAAATTCTATACTCACTCTTAAGGGCTCTTGCCAAGAGGCTGATTGCAAGCTTATAAAACTCATTAAAAGAAGTCCTATCAAAAGCCTTAACATAAAATTCCTTTTAAACATTTTTAAACTTTTTTAAATGCCACAAAATGGCTAAAGACAATCCGGTGGTTTTAGCGTATTGAAAATCCATTACAAAATCAAAAGCTTTTGATCGCTCTAAAAACAGCACTTCAATCTTTTCGGCATCAATCCCCCCACCCTTTGAAACCCTCAAATCCGCACACACTTCAGCGTAATAGAGCGTTTGCAAACTCCCGCTCAACCCAGTCGCGCTATAAAATTGGCCTATGGTTTCTAAATTTTTAGGGCTAATTTGATAACCGCATTCTTCTAGCGCTTCTTCGCAAACGATTTCTTCTAAACTCTTATTAGCTTTATCCACAAGCCCCGCGCACAATTCATAAGTGTATCCGTCAATAGTTTGATCTTGATCGCGCTTAAAATAAAAGTTACGAGCATAAATGGCTGGGCGGAATTGTTTCACAATCACAAAGCAATCGGATTCTTTTTCATAGAGTAAAACCGCCACGCTGTCTAAAGACTTAATAATATCCCATGTTTTCTTAGTATTCTCTTCATTATAATGCATGCGCTTTAATTCTATGAAATTAGAGCCAGAACAAGGCTCTAAATACACACTGGAATCATCTACTAAAGATTTTTGATTGAAAATATTCTTAAAATAAGACATTAAAAACCCTCTAAAAGATAAAATGAATTTTTTTCAAAAGGATGGGTTTTAAAAAGTTCTTCTAATTTTTGCTTAGAATGCTGAGCTTTTTCTAAAAAAACCTCTCTTTGCTTGCCGTGTAATTTGCTTTTAGCGGTGCGGATATAGCCTAAAGGATTAATGGGGCGGGAGTTTTTATACACGCCAAAATGCAAATGCGGCCCGGTGCTTAAACCCGTGCTCCCCACTCTTCCTATGATTTGCCCTTTTTTAACGAACGAGCCTTTTTTCAATCCGTTAGCAAACGCACTCATGTGAGCATACACCAAGCGCAATTCGTTCAAATGGATTTCAACTACTTTCCCATACCCCACCTTAACCCCTATAAAACCCACACGGCCATCTGAAGCAGAATGGATCAAACTGCCATGTTTAGCCGCATAATCCACGCCGTAATGAGGCCGTCTAACTTTTAAGACAGGATGGAACCTCCCATAAGAAAAAGGCGAAGAAATGCGGGTGTATTTCACCGGGGTTTCTAGTAAAAACCCTGCCACTTCTTGCGCTTTTGAGTCGTAATAACGCCCGTTTGAATGGGAAAAGAGATAGTATTGGTGCAAACGAGAGCTAATCATGGCTATTTTAATGGTTGGTTGGCCAAACGCTTGCCCCACACGATAATCCCTTGTATAAACGATAGCGATTTTATCGTTTTTTGCTAAGCGTTTAAAAGGCACGCTTTTTTTATACGCGTTCATCAATTGGTTGGCTAAAAGGGGGTCATTGGTGGCTTTGACAATATCTTGATAGGGCGAAGTTTGTAAAGAAAGAAGCAAAGTTTTTTCTTTACGAGTGAAAATAATAGGGATAAAGTCTAAAAAATAATCCTCCCCTTTTTTGTAAATATGGATTTGTAAATCCTGGCTTATAGGGATAAGGGCTTGAATGAGCGTGTTGTTAGCATCTCTTAAAGTGTAATAGGTAACATTGCTTTGGATTTCAGCGCTCAATTCTTTATCTTGAGAGCTCAAATTGTAGTAGAGTTTTTGAGGGATACGATTTTTTTCTAAAAACCCTAACAGCGTGAGCTTATCCCACACAAGCCTTTCGCCCACTAAAAGAGTTTGCTTTTTAGCCATTCCATCGGCTTTTAAAAGAACCCCATAGGATAAATGGAATAAAAAAGCAACCATTAAAAAATAGATAAAATTTAAAATAACTTTCTTATGAAAAAATACCATGCAGTCGTTTAATGCCTTCAATTGAATCTGTATTTTATTAGTATAACATAAGCCATTAAAGAAAAACGATACAAGTTTAAAGCCTAGCCTTGTTTTTATAGCTTTATGAAGTGCGTTGTATTGATGCATGGTTATTTCCCATAAACGGGTTTACCTCGCCTAAAGCTTATAGCGTTGGATATTCCCTTTCTAACAATTCGTATCATTGTTAATTTTGAAGTATTTTTTCTAAAATCTTTAACACATCGTTATGGTGCGCTTGGCTTAAAAGTCCAAAAATTTTAAGCATTTCTAAAAACATAAGAGCGTTGGTTTTATGGATAGTTAAAAGGGCATGTTCTTTGAGTGCAGCCGTTCTATTTAATAAGGGGGTAGTGGTTTTTAATTCCAAAATAGAAAAGCAAAAATCCATGCCCCCAAATTGATGCGATCTAAATCTTTCTCTTGTAATCATAAAATTATCTTCTATAAATTGTTTTTGTTTTTCTAAATATTTTAAAGTATTTTCTAAATTTTCTAAACTGATTAAACCCAATCGCTTAGCGTAATCAATCATTTCGCTCAATTCATAAAGGGTTTTTATTTTATTATTAGCCCCTAAAAAATGATATTTTTCATCTTTTAGGGTAGTGAGTTCAAATTTTTCTTTATCTTTAATGGGGACATCATAACCGATTTGCCACTCTACATAATGTTTTAAACTAAAAGGGATTTTTCTAGTCGCTGTTGAAATGCCATAATCGCTAAAGGCATGTCTGATTTTCACACGCACTTTGCCTGAAATTGAAGTTAAAGGAATAGAAACCTCAATCGCTTTTTTATTATCATCAATCCTAATCAAACTCACAAGGGTGTCCTTGAAACAATTTTTTAAAATATTCTAAACGCACTCTTTTATCTTTTAAAAAAGCGTCTTTAATTTCTAAAAAAGCAAAATGATCAATAATAATATCCAAATTACCAAAATAATAAGGGATTTTAGGGGCGATTTCCTTAAAATAATGGATATATTGGTAATAAATCAATTTATCTTGACTGATATACACCGCATTTTCGCTTGGCGCGTTTAAAAAAGTTTTGTTGCATTTGAGAGCGTTAATGTCTCGCATAGGGAAAAAATAGCCCACGCATGCATCAACCTTTTTAGCGTTAGGGTATTTATCCACATAATTGGCTATATAATCAAAATCGTTTAAACATAGCGTCGTATTGCAATCAGTTGGAAAAATAAAACGCCTAATCTCTGCATAGTCCATTCGCCCTCGCTCATATAAAGCTATCACAATAGGAAATTCGTTACTTTTAGTGAAAGATTTAGAAGAAACAATTAAAGCGTCTAAAAGCCTGTAATGATCCTTAAATAGCTTTAATTGCTTAAAATTAGCTTCTTTGATGAGATAAGATAAAGGGTGTAACACGCAAATGAACGCCGGCTTTAAAATTGCAAAAGATTTTAAAAAACTTATCCCTAAATCCCTGGATTTCAATTCGTTGTCTATTTCAAAGATGAAATCTTTATTTTTAATATCTTGTTTGATAAAGGAAGTTCTATCGTTATAGGGGGGATTGCCCACGATGATTAAAGGTTCATCTTGGCTAACGCCATAATTTTCTCTTTTAGGATTAACTAGAGCGTTTATTATTAAAGCACCACACTTAGGGTCAATATCCGCTCCTATTTTTTTAGGGTGGTGGAGTTTTAAAAACTCTTTATTGCCACATGCGGTGTCTAAAAGCGTGTATTTTTCAATACCAACATGCTTTTTTAAAAGCCTGTAAGCACAATCCACTAAATAAGGGGGCGTATAGTAAGCCCCTAAATTCACGCTCTCTCGCTTGGTTAAATGTTTAGGAGTGGCGATTAAAATCCCTTACACATCCAACTGTTTCACATCTTTAGCATGCGCTTGGATAAAGGCTCTTCTAGGCTCTACTTCATCGCCCATGCAAAGCGAAAAGATCGCATCGGTTTTTTCCAAATCTTCAATTTTGAGTTTGATCAAGCTGCGGTTTTCTTTATGCATGGTCGTTTCCCATAAATCATTAGGGTTCATCTCGCCTAGCCCCTTATAGCGCTGGATATTCGCTCCCTTTTTAGCGTGGTTTTCCACTTCTTCTAAAAACGCCAAAATGTCCTTATTTTCTAAGAAATCTAAATTATACTCCATAAGCTTTTGGTAAGTGTAATTCGCTTCTTCAAACAACACTTCTTTAAAAAGGTTGTCATCTAAATTAAATTCCACCAAGCCTTTAGGGGTTTGTGCATGCAAATGCAAGCTTTCTTCAGTGGCAAAAGAGCGTAAGATCTGATAATTCAAACCCTCTAATTTTTCCAAAATGCTTTTTTCTAAAACTTTCATATCAAGGCTTAAGGCGTCCTTAGTTTCAATGAGAAAGCGTAAAATTTCTAGCAAATTGTAGCGTTTTTCTAATTCCAAAAGCGCGTAGCGGTAATGACGCGCCACTTTCAATAAATTCATCAAATCGTTCTTGCCAATCCCTTCAATATCCACCGAATTGATGCCATGCTCAATTAAAAAATGATCCAAAGCGACGCTGTCTTTAAGATAAATTTCTGTCTTGCCTTTCTTGTATTTGTAAAGAGGGGCTTGAGCGATATAAACATGCCCTTGTTCAATCAATGGGCGTAAATAACGATAGAAAAAAGTCATCAGCAAGGTTTGGATATGACTCCCATCCACATCAGCGTCGGTCATGATAATGATTTTATGATAGCGCAATCTTTCTATATCAAAACTCTCTTGAATGCCGCACCCAAAAGCCGTGATCATGTTTTTAATTTCTTCTGATTTTAGGATTTTTGACAAATGGCTTTTTTCCACATTTAAAATCTTACCCTTTAGGGGCAAGATCGCTTGGAAAACCCTATCGCGCCCTTGTTTAGCGCTCCCGCCCGCACTATCGCCCTCCACTAAAAAGATTTCATTCTCTAAGGGGTCTTTACTCTGGCAATCGGCTAATTTTCCAGGCAAAGTGCCGACACTCAAATTATCCTTTTTCCTTGTAAGCTCTCTGGCTTTCTTGCTGGCTTCTCTAGCTTTTGCGGCTAGTAGGGCTTTATTAGCGATGATTTTAGCTTCGTTAGGGTTTTCCTCTAAAAACTGATGGATTTTGTCATAGACTAATTTTGAAACCAACGTGCGCGCATATGAGCTGCCGAGTTTGGATTTAGTCTGCCCTTCAAATAACGGCTCGCTCATTTTCAAGCTCACAACAGCGATCAAGCCCTCTTTAATGTCTTCAGAAATGGGGCGCGAATCTTTGGTTTTAATGTTATTGTCAATGTATTGTAAAATCGCTTTAGACAAGCCCATTTTAAAGCCCGCCTCATGCGTGCCACCCTCAGAAGTTTTAATGTTATTCACAAAGCTTAAGGTGTTTTCATTGTAATCATCAGCATACGCTAAAGCGACCTCTATAGAAGTGCGCGTTTCTTCATCCATGCTTTTAAACGAAATAATGGGGGTGAGCAATTCTTTTTTAGCGCTGTCTTTCACGAATTGTTTCAAGCCGTCTTTATAGAAATAAGTTTCTTGCAGTTGGGTTTTTTCTTCTTTGAAAGAAATTTTCAAGCCGTCGTTAAGATACGCCATTTCTTTGAAGCGCTTTTGCAAAATACCCGCTTGAAATTCAACGACTTCCATCACGCTTTCATCAGGGAAAAATTCAATGGTCGTGCCGCTTTCTTTAGCGCTTTTGGTTTTGCCAATGATTTCAAGCTCGCTAATGGGGATACCCTTTTCAAACTCTTGGCGATAGATTTGACCCTCTTTTTTAATGGTCATAATCAAGCGTTTGCTCAAGGCGTTCACAACCGAAACGCCCACGCCATGCAAACCGCCTGAAACTTTATAAGTATCATTATCAAACTTGCCCCCTGCATGCAAAATCGTTAAAACCACGGTGCAAGCGGGGATTTTTTCCGTGGGGTGAATGTCTACAGGAATGCCTCGCCCGTTATCTTCTACAATGCATGAACCTTCCTCAGTCAAAGTGATGTTAATCGTATCACAAAAACCCGCCATGCTCTCATCTACAGCGTTATCCACGACTTCATACACCATGTGGTGCAACCCACCCACATTGGTATCGCCAATATACATTCCAGGGCGTTTCCTAACCCCCTCTAAGCCTTTTAAAACCTTAATACTATGGCTCTGGTAATTTTGCATTCAAATCGGCCTTTATAGTGTGATTGGCATCATCAAAGTAGAAATTTTGGCGCTCAAGTGGCTTTGCTTTTCATCAAGGGGTTCTTGGATCAAAAAAGGCGATGAAGGCTCATTGCATTTTAAAACAAATTGCGTTGTCCCTAAAGCGTTCAAGGCTTCAAGGAAAAATTTAGCGTTCACGCCCAAATGAAAGGCTTTTTCAATATCCAAACCTTTTTCAATCTCAACAGAGGTTTTAGCCGTTTCGCTATGCTCAGAATCCAAAGATTCGAACAAAGCGTTGTTTTTTTCTAAAGTGAGTTTAATGGTGGAGCTTAAAGAACTGCACAATTTAATGCTCTCTTTAAATTCTTCCTTGCCTAAAGTGAAAGAAGAAGTGTATTCTTTAGGGAGGATTTTTTGATAATCAGGGTAATTCCCATCAATGAGCTTGGTGAAAAAAGTGTGCGTTTCGTTTTCAACCACCGCTAGCATGCCATCGCTTTTAAAACTGAAATTTTCATAAAAAAGCTTAAGGATTTCTAATAAAGCTCTTTTAGGTAAAATGCAAGAGATGTCTTCTTCAGTGGAATGGATAGAGATTTTTTCTAACTGCGTGTAAGAGAGCCGTTTGGTATCCGTGCCTACTACTGAAAGGGTTTGATGTTTTTGATCAAATTGCATTAAAATACCGGCTAATTCCCTTTTGTGGCTGGTTTGCTCAATCACGGGAGCGATCTTTTTAAACGCATCCACCAAAAAAGGAGTATTGACTTCTATACTCACTTTTGGCTCAATAACAGGGAATTCAGGGAACTCATCAGCGTCAAACATGGGGAGTTTGAAAGAGCTTTTATTTTGTTTGATCACCAAGCTATCATCTTTAGTTTCTAAAATAATATTGGAGTCTTTTAAACATGAGATAATATCCAAAAACTTTTTCCCGTTGATCGTGCCTACGCCCTCTTTATCGCTAGATTGCGTAAAAATATAGCTTTTTAGCCCAATATCGGAATCGCTAGCCTTTAAAAAAAGCTTTTCTTTAATGACTTCTAAATGGATGTGTGAAGCGATAGAAGAAGCGTCCTTTTTATCCAAAAAAGCTTGCAAATAGCGCAAAGCATTTTCTAAATCGTTTTTACTAACACTGATTTTCATAGCTGAATAATCCCCTTGAATTTTTAGTCTTATTATAGCATAAAAGAACGCTTTTTTAAGGGTTCAAGCGTATTCCTACCCCTATACGATTGGAAAAAACATCGTATTCATACAAGCCATCGCCATAGCCGTTAAACCACTGTGCATAAATCCCCACAAAAGGATTAATGCGGTAGGTATAGCCTAAGCGGAAAGCTCCATGCCAGCGATCATAACGCCAGTATTGCGTGAAAATATCATAAAGTTGCAATTCAAAATGATGGCGCCCTCTCCTGTAATCAACTTTAGCGTTACCATACCCCATGTAATCAATCAAATTAGGGTTGGATTGATCATAAGGGACATAGGGCCAATAAGCGACCATGATTTTCAAGCCTCCCTTTTCCCACACCAAACGAAACACAGGGCGTTGCCCCGCATTCACCGAACGACACCCCCCCCAGCGCACGTCTTTTTGCCCGTTATAATCTTTAACGATTACAGGCCCTCCTGGGAATTGGTTTTCAGGATTACCTTCTTTATTAAAAGGCTGGTAACATTGCGCGCCTCCCACGCCATTAGAAATGTGCTGCCAACCTATCCAAATTTCAGAAAAATTCCCTATTTTACCCCCAAAAGGTTTAAAATTAATAGGATAAACATAGATGAGTTCAGGCATGAAATTGATCATTCGCATGGGAGCGGATTGAGGGTTATTATAAATTTGAAACCAGTCAGTTTGGGTATAAGCCAAATAAAGCGTGCCTTTAGTCCAAAGAATATGCCTAAATACAGGCACTCTAAAACTGATTTGGAACTTAAACTCATTGCGTTGATACGGGTTGATATTAGGATGATACCATTGAAAAATGGGGGTGAAACTATGATAAAAAGGCAAAAAATAAGTGCCTAGATAATCCATCATGTTTAAATATTTTTTAGCAAAATCCACCCAAGAATGTTCTTTGGGGGCTTTTTGTGGAGGGAGATACCAGGCATTGGACAAATCGTTTTGCGTTTTAATGATGTGCAAATCCTGTTTACGCAAATAGTAGTTATAATCCACCTTAAAATTATCTTGTGAAAATTTTTTGCCCTCTAACTGACAAACTACAAAAATCATAAAGATCAAAATGCTTTTCATCAAGCATCCTTATTTCACTTAAATTGCAAGATGAAAATCGCTAAAATCACTACAGGTGCGATAAAACGAACGCTAAAATGCCATGCTTTAAAGGCGTTTATATTAAAGAAGTGCTTCGTGGCTAAAAAAGAACGCTTTTTATTTAAAACCCACCCCACAAATAAGACTGAAAACAAGCCTCCCAAAGGCATTAAAAACGAAGAAGTGATGAAATCCAACCACCCGAACACGCTCTTATGAGCGAAGCTCAAAAACTTAGCGTATCGTTCATTCATGGAAAGAATGACTAAAACGCCTAAAACATACACAACGATCCCTATCCATAGCGATGCCTTAAGGCGCGAGAAATTAAAACGATTGATTAAATAAAGCACTAAAGGCTCTACCAAAGAAACCATAGAAGTGATCCCGGCAAAAACAAGGGCCATAAAGAAAAAAAGCGAAACGATCTGCCCGCTTATTCCCATTTTAGCGAAAGTTAAAGGTAAGGAAATAAAAACAAGCCCTGGCCCTTGAGACACGTCTGCATGGTATTCAAACACAAAGGTAAAAATCATCACCCCGGCAATCAAAGAAACTAAAATACCCGGTAAAACAATAAATAGAGAGCTTTTGAGTAGATTTTCTTTTTTAGGCGTAAAAGCCGAATAAGTAATGATCGTGCCTACCCCCAAACTCAAAGAAAAGAACATCTGCCCTAAAGCGTCCATCACAACCTTAAAATCAATCTTTTGAATCTCAAAATTAAATAAAAAGCGCAAAGCTTTAGGCATGCTTTCTAAAGTCATCGCATAGATTAAAAGCCCTATGAAAATCACAAACAACAACGGCATCAGCACTACATTTAATTTTTCAATCCCTTCTTCAATCCCCCTAGAAACAAACCATATTGTCGACAATAAGCATGCACTAAAGCCAATAACAGGCCAGATTAAACTGCCATTTTGGAGCGTGCTAAATTGCATTTTGGCTTGCTCTAAATCTTTAGGCAAATCAAAAGTTACTACAAAAAGATAGTAAAGCACCCAGCCTAACACCACCGCATAAAAGGATAAAATGAGAGGGCCGCCTAAAATAAAAAAAGAAGTGAAAGGGTAATATTTTTTCCTTTTAGGATCTAAGATTTGATAATTAGAAACAACATCTTTTTTACCCAAATTCCCAATCAGCATTTCCACTAAAAGCATAGCAATGCCTAAACTCAAGGTTAGCACCAGATATAAAAGCACAAACGCACTCCCCCCATTATGACCTACCATATAGGGAAAGCGCCAAATATGCCCTAAACCGATAGAGCTACCCAAAGTGGCTAAAATAAAGCCTAATTTAGAAAATTTTCCCATGCTAAATATTTTAATAAATCTTGCTCAACCAAATAGAAAACACAATTAAAGGGGTGATATATTTAAGCAAGAAATACCAAGTTGCAAACAATTTAGGGCCTAAAAAGTGCGTGCTTAAAAGACGCAATTTTTCTTTTTTCAAAACCCAGCCCATAAAAATAAAGGTTGCCATCCCGCCTAAAGGCATGATAATGGTGCTTGAGGCAAAATCCAACCAATCAAAAAGACTTTTTTCAAAGAAAGTGAGATAATCTTTATAATCCTTATGGAGCGAGAAAATCAACACCACGCCTACCACAAAAATTAGCACTACAAGACCCCAAGTAACCTTAAAACGAGAGTATTGATACCTTTCGGTAAGATACATCACGCTTGGCTCTAATAAAGCCACCGTAGAAGTGATGCCAGCAAAAGCGAGCGCGAGCAAGAAAAGAACTGAAACAAGAACGCCTATCGCTCCCATTTGGCCAAAAACCACCGGTAAAGAAGTGAAAATTAACCCTGTGCCTTGTGAGACATTCGCCCCATATTCAAACACAAAAGTGAAAATCATAAGCCCTGCCACAAGAGAAATTAAAATCCCTGATAAAACCACCCAAATAGTGCTTTTAAGCAAATTCTGCGTTTTATCTGTAACCGCAGCATAAGTGATATTGATCCCTAAACCGATGCTTAAAGAAAAGAAAACCTGCCCCAAGGAATAAGTGAACACTTGAGAGGTCAAATCTTTTGGCTTGAAATCAAACATGAAATGGAAAGCTTTAGAAAAAGAATCCATGCTCATCGCATAGAAAAGCAAACCAAAAAAAGTGGCAAAGAGTAAGGGCATTAAGACTAGATTGAGTTTTTCAATCCCTTCTTTAATCCCCCTAGAAACAATCCATCCGGTTATGAATAAAACGCTAAAAAGCCCTATGGATTGTAACCCTATAGACTGCAAAGTTTGAGTAAAAATTTGTTCAGATTCTTGGATATTGCTAGGCAAATTAAAACTAATACTCACCAAATAATAAAGCACCCAACCTAAAATAGTGCCGTAAAAAGTCAGTATTAATGGCCCAGAAATAAGCAAAAGCCCTGCGTATTTCCAGCGTTTTTTAGGGTTAATGTCAAGCTCTTTAAAAGCTTCTATTACATTTTTTTGCGTGCTTTGTCCTAATAGCATTTCAGCGATAAACATCGCCGCGCCAACGCTTAAAGATAAAAATAAAAACAATAAAACAAAAGCACCCCCACCGCTCACCCCAGTCATGTAAGGAAAGCGCCAAATATGCCCTAAACCTATCGCACTCCCTAAAGCCGCTAAAACAAATCCTAATTTAGAAAAATGATTACCCATATCCTAACTACCAAACTCCTTGTCAATGATTAAAATTAAGAGGCTATGTCCTTAATCGTTTAACTATTGCTGTATTAGTTTTTTGAAATCTTTAAAAATCTTAAGATTTAAGGAAAAACCCACTTCAAAAATACCTAAAAAATATAGAGCAACGCCCCTAGATTATACTATAGTTAAGTTACATATTGTATAATTTTAAGAAAATTTCATTATTTAAGTAAGGGGAATTAATGCGCTGTAGGGTATATTACGAAGATACCGACTCTGAAGGCGTGGTCTATCATGCGAATTATTTGAAATATTGCGAAAGGGCTAGGAGTGAGTTTTTTTTTAAACAGAATATCTTGCCAGAAAATGAAGAAGGCGTGTTTGTCATCCGCTCTATCAAAGCGGATTTTTTCACCCCTGCGAGTTTAGGCCAAGTCTTAGAGATAAGAACGCAAATTAAAGAATTAAGAAAGGTTTTTGTGGTGCTTTTTCAAGAAATTTATTGTATCCAAAACGCTTCTTTAGAGCCTATGAAGCCTTTTAAAGTCTTTGCTTCAGAAATCAAGTTTGGCTTTGTCAACCGCTCTACATACAGCCCTATTGCCATTCCTAAATTGTTTAAGGAGCTTCTTAGTGCCGTCTGATTTAGAAAAACCCACCATTATTTACCCTTGTCTTTGGGATTATAGGGTGATTATGACTACTAAAGATACAAGCGTGTTAAAAGAGCTTTTAGAAACCTACCAACGCCCCTTTAAATTGGAATTTAAAAACACTTCTAAAAACGCTAAATTTTATAGCTTTAATGTTTCTATGGAAGTTTCAAGCGAAGCAGAACGGAATGAGATTTTTCAAAAAATCTCACAATTAGAGGTTGTGGTGCATGCACTTTAATCTTTTAAAACAAACGCTTTAAATTTTTCACCCCTTTCTTTATACGAAGAAAATTGATCCAAACTGGCCGCGCTGGGTGAAAGCAAAGCGATTTCATTTTGCAATAAAACGCTTTTAATTTCTCCAACCGCCTTTTCTAACTTTAAACAAACCTGACAAGAAACATTAAATTCTAACGCTAAGGCTTGGATAATAGAAGCGCTTGATCCTATCGCATAAAGGCTTATTTCATAGTTCTTAAACTCTTCAAAAAGGGGGGTTAAATTAACTCCTTTAATATCGCCCCCTAAAATCAAATGGATTTTTTGGTTTTTAAAGGTTTTTAGGGCTTGTAAGGTGGCATCAATATTCGTGGCCTTGCTGTCATCTACCCACAAACGCCCTTGTTTATCTCTAAATTCTTCCATTTTGTGCGAGCCAATTTTAAAAGCGTTCAGTCTTTTAAGGGCGTTTTCTCTATAGTCTTGCCATTTTAAATTCTTTATTTTTAAAAATTGCTCATAAACTAAAAGGGCTAAAGCAGCATCCAATAAAAACGCTCCCTTAAAAGAAAGGGCGTTAGAAGGGATTTCTAAACACTCTAAAACCTCTTCGCTTTTGTCAAAAAAGATTTTTTGCGCTTGCGAGTTTTGAATAATGGGGTGTTCTTTGAATTTTAAAGGGAGGATAGCGAGCGAAGTTTTAGGCATCAACGATAAAACCTTGAGTTTAGCGTTCAAATAATTTTCAAAATTGCAATGCCAAGTCAAATGATCGGCTTCTACATTGATGAGCAAGTAGATTAAAGGGTGAGCCTTATTGGTGTAATGCAAAGAAAAGGAGCTTGTTTCTAGCACCCACAAGGACGATTGTTTTTCAAACAATTCAATCAAGGGCGTGCCGATATTCCCCCCACTCACAGCCTTAAAATCTTCTAAAAGCGTGGTGAGCATTTCTGTCGTGGTGGTTTTACCATTAGTGCCGCTAATACTGATTATAGTAGGCGTGAAAACCGAATCAAACAAGCTGTCAATATAATCGTATTCGCTCACTAAATGCTTGGCTTTTATCACTAAAGGGTGCGTGAAACTAATACCAGGGCTGACTATCTCTAGTTGGGAATCATTAGGGTTGAAATCCTTACAGGGATAGCAAAGAAAACCCTCGCTATCCTTAAAAAATGAAGGGAATTTATCATCAAAAAATTTGACTTCGTTATGGTTTTTTTTAAAAAAACGCCCTAAGGCTAGAGTGGTTTTGCCATGCCCCAATAAAGAAATTTTCATTCAGCGCACCTTCAAGCTTAAAAGAGCGACTAAATTACTCAGCATGGAAATGATCCAAAAACGCACGATCACCTTATTTTCTGCCCAACCCTTTTGCTCAAAATGATGATGGATGGGCGCCATTAAAAAAAGGCGTTTTTTACGGGTTTTATAGCTCCCTACTTGCAAGATCACCGACAAAGTTTCTATTACAAAAATAGATCCCATTAAAACGAGTAAGATTTCATTATGCGAAACAATAGCGTTATAAGCGATAAACCCTCCTATTGCCAAACTCCCGCTATCGCCCATAAACACGCTTGCCGGGTTGCAGTTATACCACAAAAAACCAAAGAGTGATCCCACTAACGCTAACGAAATCACAAACAATTCCCCCACATCTATGACTTTAGGATAAAGCAAGTATTTAGAAAATTCCGCATTCCCTGCCACATACACAAAGATAGAAAGGCTTAAAAGGGTGAAAATGCTAGGCACGCTCGCTAAGCCGTCTAACCCGTCGGTTAAATTCACCGCATTGCTCGTGGATAAAAAAACCAACACCCAAAAACCAACCGCTAACATCGTGGGCATTTTAAACAAGGGGTTTTTCAAAAAAGGCGCGTATAAAAAAGTGTCTAACCCCTTAAGGCTCAATAAAACAGACACTATAAGCGAAAGGATAAAAAGCATGCCAAATTTCATTTTCGCGCTCATCCCAGCGTTGCTTTGCCGGTTGATTTTAGTATAATCGTCTCTAAAACCCACAAAACTAAAGCCCACTAGCACGATTATCCCTAACAACACATAAAGATTGCCCAAAGACGCACACAACACGCTCGCAACAATGGTTGCAAAAACAAACACAATCCCCCCCATCGTAGGGGTATCCTTTTTATTCTGGTGGCTTGGCACAAAGCTTGAAATGGGCTGATTAGCCTTTTTAGCCTTGGCCCATAGAATGAATCTAGGCATTAAAAAAAGCGTGAGGAAAAAGGCTATGAAAAACCCTAACCCTGCTCTAAAAGTCAAGTATTGGAAAAGATTGATATTGAAATAGCCGTATAGTAAAGAATAAAGCATAAAATCCCCTAAAATCGCCATGCTTGAAATTTAGAAAAAAGAAAATTGTAGCGCAAATTGATTTACTTAAAAATAGTATAATTATGGTTTAAATTTTTATTTTTAGGAGTCTTTTGTGGAGCGTTCGCTTATTTTTAAAAAGGTTAGAGTTTATTCTAAAATGTTAGTGGCTTTAGGGCTTTCAAGCGTGTTGATTGGTTGCGCGATGAATCCAAGCGCTGAAACAAAAACACCAAATGACGCCAAAAATCAAGTTCAAACTCATGAAAGAATACAAACAAGCTCTGAATATGTTACGCCGCTAGATTTTAATTATCCAATACATATTGCTCAAGCCCCACAAAACCATCATGTTGTAGGTATTTTAATGCCGCGCATTCAAGTGAGCGATAATCTAAAACCCTATATTGATAAGTTTCAAGACGCTTTAGCCAATCAAATCCAAACTATTTTTGAAAAAAGAGGCTATCAAGTGTTGCGTTTTCAAGATGAAAAAGCTTTAAATGCGCAAGATAAGAGAAAGATTTTTTGCGTTTTGGATTTGAAAGGGTGGGTAGGAATCTTAGAAGATTTGAAAATGAATTTAAAAGATCCCAATAATCCTAATTTAGACACGCTAGTGGATCAAAGCTCAGGCTCTGTGTGGTTTAATTTTTATGAGCCAGAAAGCAATCGTGTCGTCCATGATTTTGCTGTGGAAGTAGGGACTTTTCAGGCAATGACCTATACTTACAAACACAGTAATTCTGGAGGGTTTGATTCTTCAGACAGCATTATCCATGAAGATTTGGAAAAGAATAAAGAAGACGCGATACATAAGATCTTAAACAGAATGTATGCGGTTGTCATGAAAAAAGCTGTAATGGAACTTACAGAAGAAAATATTGCCAAATACCGAGACGCTATTGATAGAATGAAAGGCTTTAAAAGTTCTATGCCTCAAAAAAAGTAGTTCTTAAACGAACCATTTAAAAATTAGCCTTAAAATCAGTCTTTTTAAAGGCTATTTTAAGTATAATGCAAAGTTTATTTCAATAATTAAGGATACACAATGGCAAAAAGATGCGCTTTAACTTTCAAAGGGCCTATGATAGGCAATCATGTCAGTCATGCGAACAACAAAAACAAGCGCCGCTTACTCCCTAACTTGCGATCGATTAAGATCCAATTAGACGACGGCACGACCAAACGCATTAAGGTGGCTGCTTCCACTTTAAGAACCATGCGTAAAGGGGCTTAATCATTTAGGGTTTTTATAAGCTTTCTAAAAACCCTTAAAACTAAACTTCTTTATTAAGCATCAATCTAGCGTGATTGGGCTTGATATTTTAAGAGAGTTTAAAAATGAAACGCTTTCAAATGCTTTGAATTTATTTTGATCTAGGAATTGGTTTTGTTTGAAAAGTTGAAATTTTTTAAAATCAAAAAAGACGATGAAATTCAGCCAGAAGTCAATTTAAATTCTGAAATCTATGAACAATTTAAGGTCTTTAGACTCCCGCTTATTTTAATCCAATTGCTTGTGCTTTTAGGCACTCTGGGATACTTCGCCCTAGAAAATTATAGCCTTATGCAAGCTTTCTTCCAAACGACTTACACCATGACAGCTACAGGGTTTGGCGCTTTAAATGAAAGCCAGTTCGGGCCTATAAGTATTTTTTTAACTTCCATTTTAATGTTTTGTGGGACGGGAATTATTGCCTTTAGCGTGGCTATTTTAGTTAGCGTGGTCAATAAAGGCACGCTTACCAGATTGATTAAGGAGAAAGGTATGATTTATAAAATCGCGCGCCTTAAGGATCATTATGTGATTTGTTACCACAACGAATACACCATTGAATTGAGCAAGCAGTTCCGCTCCGCTCAAATCCCTTTTGTGGTCGTGGATAATGACCCTAGTTTTGAAGAAGAAGCCATTAAGCACAAATACCCCTACTATATCATAGGCGATCCGCACACCAATTTAGCCATGCTAAAAACCCACTTAAGCAGCGCTAGGGGCGTTGTGGCGTTGTCTAAGATTTTGCCGGTGAATGTGGCATTAATGGTGAGCGTGCGCTTGTTTGAAAAGGAATTAAAGCGCAAACCTTATTACATCATTGCGAGCGCGCATAGCGATGAAGGCTTAGAAAAATTAAAAAAATTAGGGGCTGATATGGTGGTTTCCCCTACAAAACTCATGGCTCAACGAGTGAGCGCTATGGCGGTGCGTCCGGATATGGAAAATATCTTAGAGCGTTTTATCAATAAAAAAGACACGCTTTTAGACTTAGAGGAAGTGATTGTCCCTAAAACCAGCTGGCTTGTGTTAAGGAAATTAAAAGAAGCCCATTTTAGAGAGATCGCTAAAGCGTTTGTGATTGGTATCACTCAAAAAGATGGCAAATACATCCCTATGCCTGATGGAGAAACGATCATTGCAAGCGAATCCAAGCTATTAATGGTTGGCACTTCAGAAGGCGTTGCGACCTGTAAGCAACTCATCGCTAACCATCAAAAACCCAAAGAAGTGGATTACATTTCATTGTGATTGATACAGCCTTTTTATAAAATAAAAAAAGCTTGGCTCTCATCAAATACGGGTAATAAAATCTAAAAAATGCTAAAAACATTTTTTACAATCCATAGCAAAGAGCTTGGCGTTAGTCAAAAAATTAGCCATTCATGTTTGATGAGAACCAATCCAAGATTTAAACGGATTTGAGGCTTATTTTTCTCACACCCATACGCTCAATGAGAGTTAATGTTACAACCCTTTTAAAGCTCTCTTTGTTAAAAGGATTTTTAAACCATGTTTTAATTTGTCCTGTGATTTATTTATCATGCTCATTCTCTTCGCATTTTTGAAGCGTTGCCCTAAATTCCGCACAAAACAAATATTCATCAATCTTCCAACCTAAAATTTTACTCTCCTTTCTTGCTTTTCTCTAGCGTGTAGTCGCTTAGGTCTTTGACTTTTTGCCCCCATCCGCCTTGAATATAGATCGCATTCCTAATATAATAAACGCCCGCAAACAAGCCGCTAAACTTCGGCTTTAGTGTTTCTAAAAGTTCGTTAAATGCGGTCTTTTTCGCTTCAGTAATCTCGCTTGTGGCTTGGGTTTTTTCTTTTTTGATGTTGTTTAAAACTTCTTGCTTATTGGTGTTTATTTGATTTGTAGCGCTCTCTTTGGCTTCGTTAATGTTAGTGATCGCTTGCGTTTGATTGTTGCTTATTTCGTTGTTAGCGTTGTTTTTCGCTTCGTTAATGTTAGCTATCGCTTGCGTTTTATTCGTGCTTATTTCGTTGTTAGCGCTTTCTTTAGCTTGGTTTATCGCTTCAAGGCTTTGGGTTTTGTTTTCTGTGATTTGATGGTTAGCGTTATCTCTGGCTTGGTTTAAAAAGATTTGATAGCTCGTTAAAAGCCTTGTAGTGGTTTCTATGATTTGATTTTCTAGCTTTTTAACTTCGCTTTTAATGTTTTCAGTGTTAGCGTTTAAAGTAGCAGTTACTTCTTGCTCGTTGGTGCGCATGCTCGTATTAAACTCGTTAAAAAAGCGCTCGTATTCTTTCATTTTTAATTTCAAGCTCTCGCCGGCGTTACTCAGCCATTCAATGGAATTTCTTAAACTGCTATCTATTTCATTCGCATTCTTGAAAAAATCCAAACTCAAAAGCACTTCTAAAATCCTAACAATCCCTTTAAGGCTTAGTTTTATTTGATCCGTAAAAAGCGCGTTACTATGTAAAGCGTTCTGTAATTGCTTTAAGAGTTCGTTAGTGATTTCTTTCACTTCGGGCTGTTCGCTTATTTCTAAAGCGCTATTAGGTAGATTAGGGTAATTCATTTTTTAATCCTTGTTTAATTTTTTTGTGGTAGGATTAGGTTTGTTAAGGTTTGAGGCGCTATAGTTGATGCCGTCTCTGTAATCGTTAGAGAGTGTCGCAATGGTCTCTAACTCCCTTAAAACTTTATCATCCACTTCAAAACTTGTAATCATATAATGATTTTTTAGTTCGTTATCTCCCTTAAACTTACTTAAAACTACCTTTGAATTATTTAAAATAATAACCGCATAACCTGGTTTGTCTTCTTCTTTTAAGCCTTTTTGTATAATGGTAGGGATTTCCTTAAGTAGTTCATTAGTCCTTTCTTTGGCTTGTTTGTTTGTTAATCCTAACCTTTTGTATTGTTTTTTTCTCTTTTCTAAAATGTGTTCTAACCCGTAATCTTTATTACCCCAAACTAAATCAATATCTCCTAATCCTTCCTTATAAAACGCTCCCGCTACAAAACCTTTTTTAGTTTCTAATAGCTTGTTAATCGCTCCTAAGCCATCACCCTTGAACTCGCTATAATTCTCTCCCCATTCGCTAGGCGCTTCAAGTTTTTGTTTTATCCCTTTCTCGCTCTCTTTTTGCATGTCTTTAACGGCTTCTATCAAGCGCTTTAAAACGGGATTATTTTCGTTCGGCTCTCTATTCACCATTAAAAGGTAATGCGCAAAATCGTAAATATCAATATCCTTAAATTCCTTACTATCAGGGTTAAACATGTCTTTGGTAAGATCTGCGATCTTAAATTCTTTCAAACCTTTTTTAATGTTATCGCTCTTTAAGGCTTCAAATAACGCTTTGCTAGGATCATCAAACCTCGCAAAGCGCGCGATCGCACCTCCTAAAATCTCGCTTATATCGCTCGTAGTTTGATCGCTCTTTTCAAACATCTCTAAAGAACTCGTTTTATAGAATTTCTCGCTCAAATCTTTTAAGCTCTCGCTTGTAGTTGGATAATTCTTTAAATTCGCAAAACTGCGATCCATGATATCGCTCAAATAAGCGTTAAGGCTTACATTAGGAAAATTCATGTCGTGGATTAGATTGTGAAAACTCCCAGCGTTATCTACAAACATTTTTTTCACATTTTCATAGCTTTTAATATCGTTAGAAAATTCTTTCTGCCAACGATTGAGTAACTCTATCCCTTGCGTTTTCGTCCTTGGCATGTTAAACATTAAAAGGGCTAGGTTGCTATCGCCTACATTAGGGTGAGTGGCTTTGTCAAAATTCAAATTTTTAGCAACGATATTTTTAAGTGAGTAGATGCTATCAGCGTCTAATTTTTGGTCTAATTCTTTCAATTTCGCTTCATAGTGGCTTAAAACCGCTATCGCATGATCGCTTTCGCTATTAAAACGTCCTTGATTAGAAGAAGCCGCTAAATTGTTGATCTCGGTGTTGTTTAATCTATTGTGCGGCACTCTCACTAACAGCTCGTCTGGTTTTAAGTCTATGTGATAGTATTCCTTGATCGCTTTCTCGTAAGCAAAACGGCTTTTAGGCGTGAAGTTTAGCATACCAGCTATGCGGTGGTTTCCTGCGATCACTTGCCCATCGTGTAAGATAATCGGTAAATCTTCAAAACCTCCGCTCCCAAATATCTTTTTAGGATCAAAATTTTCAGCGATGCTTTTAATCTGTTCTTCGTTCATGTCCGTGCGTTTTTGCGTCCCGCCTGTGGTAAAGCTTGGTTTCAAATCTTTAGCTTTGACGATCGCATAATCTAGATCGTAAATCTCTCGCTCGTTCAACCTTACTCGGCTTTTTGGTAGTTGCTCCTGTGTTTGTGTAGGTATATCCTCTCCTACTTCTATTTTAGTCTGGCTTTCAATGTTGCCTGCATTGCCGCGCTCGTGCTCTAATTTCTTTTTTAACGCTTCTTTACGCTTTAATTCTTGCTCTTTAGCTTTTAAAAATTCTTGTTCGCTTTGTAGGGCTTCGCTTTCTAACTTCGCTAACTTTTCGGCGTTGGCAAGTTCTAGGGGGCTTAAATTTTTAACTTCTTGGGTGGTTTCGTTTAAGTTTTCGCTTGTTTTTAATAAATCCTCTTGACTATTTAGTGGTTTTTATATAATATTTTCTGTAGCACCACTATGACTATGGGAACTCAACCCATGGGGCACCTTCGCGTTAGCGTCGAGTGAGGTGCTTGAAAATTCTTTATAAACATCATTATTCTTATAATCTCCGTTACTTTTGAACATCGTTTTTAAAACTAATTCATTTTTCTTATTGACCGCTTGCTCTACCACTACCGCATAGCCGTTGATTTGTTTAAACGCTGTTATATTTTCTTTATTTCCTTTTCCTATGGCTCTAATAATTTCATCAGCGTTATTAACAATATCTCTATAATTAGCTATATCTTCGTAAGTGATAGGGCTTTCACCATTTCTAACATTAACAGAATTAACGCCATGCCTTTTGAGTATGTGAGCGATAGCATCATGATCTAAACTCGCTCTTATGTTTTGCTTAAAGTTAGCGTCTTTTAAAAGTTCTAATTCTTTGTTAGAGGCTTTTTCTATAATCATTTTTTTGTTGTTTTTGTGTAAAAATTCAACCATTTCAGGGTTTAGGTTATTCACTCCAAAAGTGATCGCATCTCTCCCGCTTGTAGGGATTTCTGCGTTATTTAGTATCTCTTTGATTTGTTCGTTAGTGAGTTTTTCATTAGAAAAATCAAACGCTTTCTCTTTGATTTCTTCACTGGCTTGCTTGATTCCGTTAGTAAGCTCTTCAATGATTTTAAGCGTGTTGTTGGAAAATTTAGCGTTTTTGGCGCTTAGTTCTCTTACTAGGTTTTTAGCGAGCGGATACTAAAAAGCTTTTTTTAAGAGCGCAGTTGTTGTAAGGCTTCTTTAATCGCTGCTTCTATACTGAGATTGGGTTTTAGGGTTTTTAAGACTTGGTTGATTTCGGTGCTTTTAAAGCCCAAACTCTCTAGGGCTAAAAAGACTTCATCGCGCGCGGGTCTGTTTTCATCTTGAATGAAAAAGCCAATGAGATCCACCATGATCTTATCAGCGAGCTTTTTGCCAATGCCTGGGACTTGCTGGAGTCTTTTGACTTCTTTGGTGGCGATAATGCTTTCAAATTCATTCGGCGAAAAGCTTGAAAGAATGGCTAAAGCGATACGCCCCCCTACCCCATTGATTTTCAAAAGCCTTTCAAAAAGGATTTTTTCGCTCTCTTCTAAAAACCCGTATAAAAGATGCGCATCTTCTTTGATCACTTGCAAGATTTTCAAACGTGCTTTTTGGCCCGCTTGAAGCAAAGCAGAAGTGCGCATAGAAACTTGCACCCCATAAACAACCCCTTGCACTTCTATATGCACTTCTAAAGCGGAGATTTTTTCCACAACCCCTATCAAACCCACTATCATTTTTATCCCTTTTTTATTTCTTGTTCTAGCCTTTTATCGCGCTTTTAGGGACTTTTTTGATTTTATGGTCTTCATAGATCACGTTCACGCTTTCATTATGGCTTAACATAGCGCTCAAGTTGCTCACTTTAGGGTAATTGCGATGATAAATCACGATATTTTCTTGCTTGAAAGGGTTTTTAGTCGTAATGCTTGCATGCTGGAAGCTGTTTTCTATACTAATGAGTTTAGCGTAACATTCGTTATTGATTTTTTGCAATTCTAGCATTTGAGCTTTTAAGATTTTCAAACGCTTTAGAGCAAACATAAACTCGCTATAAGCGTCTTTCACGCTTTCTTGTTGCATTAAAGAGCGTTTGATTTCTTCGGTGGCGTTTTTAAGCTTTTCCATGATGGCTTGATGGTTTTTGACTAAATGGTTTAAGAACTGGTGCTGAGCGATGATTTTTTTGGATTTTAACCCTAACGCATTGAGTTTTTGTTTAGCGGCTTTCAATTCTTCTTGGTTTTCTCGCCCCCCAAAAGCGTAAAAAATAAAGCGGTTGCCATTGCCATCCACCTCATCAATCAAACATTGCTTGGAAAAATACAGCTTATTATCGCTTTTAAGCTTTTCTAAAGCGATTTCTTTCGCATAAACTACACTCCCCGCGCTCGCTTCCACTTTAACGCTATTGGCATACACCTTAGCGCGCTCTAAATACTTGCACTCAAACTCTTTAGTGTAGCACACGCCCTTATGGTTAGTGATACGCGCTTTATTGGCATAGACATAGCTTTCAGGGTGGATTTGCCCCTCTATAGTGATTTCTTTAGCCACTAAGATCACATTCTTGCCCACATTGCCCTTAATGTTAATTACGCTCGCTTCTAAAATGAGGTTAGAATCAATCGCATCGCTCAATTCGTCTTTAGCTTGAATTTCTAAAACTAACCCGCTCTCCACTCCCCCTAAAAGATTAGGCGTTTCAATGGATTTGATCCCGTTTTTGAAAATAAAATTTTGCTTAGAAACCAAACGCCCTTTTTCCATTTTAACCCCTTGTAAGGCTTTGGAGTAATACACTAAAGCGTTATTTTCTTCTCTTTCTTCAAAAGCGTTTTTGTCATGCCCTATAGGGGTGGGCGAATGGGCAACTTTAGGCAATTCAATATAAAGACCTTTAAGGTTACGGCCGTCTCTGCCTTGTTTGGGATAACTCACGCAAGCGACTTTTTGATTTTCTTTAGCGATATAGTAATTTTCTTTAACAAACGATTCTTCTTGATCACTTAAAGGGATAGTATGGGTTGGAAGGTATTCTTCTTCTAATAAAAAATGGGATTGTTCTTCTACATTAGGGATAAAGGTTGAAGAAGCGTATAAAATAAAGCGCTCATTTTGGGCTTCTTTTTTATATTTTCTCAATTCTGTTTTTAAGTTTTCATACATTTGTGAAAGGTGGCGAAACACCACGCCTTGAAAGGCTAAACACTCTTTAATATACGCAAACATTTCTTGGTAATGCTCTTCAGTGTCTAGGACAATAAAACACTCGTCTAAAATAATTTCTATTTTGCTTAAATCTTCATCCACTTCCACTTCAAAAAAGCGCTTATAAGCGTTTGATTTGATTTTAATGTCGTGGGTTTGATAAAGGGTTAGCTCTTTTTTTTCATAGTATTCATCTTCTTCTAATTGTTGCAATTCCCCACCAAAAGCCTCGCTAAAATCGTCTTTAGCGCTGTTTTTGATAAAAATAGAAGTTTTTAAAATCTCAAACCATAGATCTTCTGTTTGTAATTTATTTTCAGCAGCCGCTTTTTTTAATTCTTTTTGAATGTCTTTGCACCGCTCAACTTTTATAGGGGCAAAATGCTCCAAGCTCATTTTTTAATCCTTAAATGGTATAATAAAGATTTAGAAAAAGCAATATGCTAACAAAAAAACACTGAAAATTAGGTAATAACTGCGACTGATATGCTAAAAAAAATATTTTTAACCAATAGCTTAGGGATTTTATGCTCTAGGATTTTTGGCTTTTTACGGGATTTGATGATGGCCAATATTCTAGGGGCTGGGGTGTATAGCGATATTTTCTTTGTGGCTTTCAAATTGCCTAATCTATTCAGGCGTATTTTTGCGGAGGGCTCTTTTTCTCAAAGCTTTTTACCAAGCTTCATACGGAGTTCCATTAAAGGGAGTTTTGCGAGTTTGGTGGGGCTTATTTTTTGCGGCGTTTTATTCATATGGTGCTTATTAGTAACGCTCAATCCCTTATGGCTAACCAAACTCCTAGCTTACGGCTTTAATGAAGAAACAATCAAGCTATGTGCCCCTATTGTAGCGATCAATTTTTGGTATCTTTTATTGGTGTTTATCACCACCTTTTTAGGCGCGCTTTTACAATACAAACACAGCTTTTTTGCCAGCGCTTATAGTGCAAGCTTGCTCAATGTATGCATGATTTTAGCCCTTTTCATTTCTAAAGAAAAAACGCATTTAGAAGCGTTGTATTATTTGAGTTATGGCGTGCTTTTAGGGGGCGTGGCTCAAATCTTATTGCACTTTTATCCTTTAGTGAAATTAGGCTTATGGGATTTATTGTCTAAAGGGCTGTTGAGCTTTAAGACCAAAAACGCCGCCAAAAAAAAATACCGCTCTAAAAGGGCTAAAAAGGATCTGAAAGCGTTTTTCAAGCAGTTTTTCCCCAGCGTTTTAGGCAATTCTAGCGCTCAGATCGCCTCTTTTTTAGACACCACGATCGCCTCTTTTTTAGCGAGCGGGAGCGTGTCTTATTTGTATTACGCTAATAGAGTTTTCCAGCTCCCTTTAGCTTTATTTGCTATCGCTATCTCTACAGCTCTTTTCCCCAGCATTGCGATCGCGCTTAAAAATAATAAGCAAGATCTAATCTTACAACGCTTGCAAAAGGCGTGGTTTTTTTTAGTGGGGGTTTTGCTTCTTTGCAGCATTGGGGGGATCATGTTAAGCAAAGAAATCACCGAGCTTTTATTTGAAAGGGGGCAATTTAGCCCTAAAGACACCCTAATCACTTCGCAAGTCTTTTCGCTCTATCTTTTAGGCTTGCTCCCTTTTGGGCTAAATAAACTCTTTTCTTTGTGGCTTTATGCGAAATTAGAGCAAAAAAAAGCAGCTAAAATCTCTTTAATTTCGCTTTTTTTAGGTTTAGCGGCTTCTTTGAGTTTAATGCCTTTGTTAGGGGTTTTGGGTTTAGCGTTAGCGAATAGTTTGAGCGGGTTATTTTTATTTGTTTTAACGATAAAAGCGTTTGGCTTTCAATTATTCTTGGGTATAATCAAGAATTTAAAACCATGGCTTGTAATCCTTTTCCTCGCTTGCGTGGAAATCTTATTACTCTTAGCGTTCAAATCGTGGGTTACACATTTATATTTATTTTATTATTTTCAAGGTTTTTAAATGTTCATTTATGATACCAAATTAAAACAAAAAGTCCCTTTTGAGCCTTTAGTCCAAAATAAGGCGAATATTTATGTGTGCGGGCCTACGGTGTATGATGACGCTCATTTAGGGCATGCCAGGAGCGCGATTGCTTTTGATTTGTTGAGGCGTACGCTTGAATGGAGCGGCTATGAAGTGGTGCTAGTAAGGAATTTCACCGATATTGATGATAAAATCATCAACAAAGCCTTCAAAGAAAACAAAAGCATTCAAGAACTAAGCAGTATTTATATTGAATCTTACACGAGGGATCTAAACGCTTTGAACGTGAAAAAACCCAGCCTAGAGCCTAAAGCGAGCGAGTATTTAGACGCTATGGTGCGCATGATTGAAACGCTTTTAGAAAAAAATTTCGCTTATAGAGTTTCTAATGGGGATATTTATTTAGACACGAGCAAGGATAAAGATTACGGCTCTTTGAGCGTACATAATAGCAGTATGGAATTTAGCCGTATTGGTTTGGTGCAAGAAAAACGGCTTGAGCAGGATTTTGTGCTATGGAAAAGCTATAAGGGGGATAATGATGTGGGCTTTGATAGCCCTTTAGGCAAAGGACGCCCTGGCTGGCATATAGAATGCTCTAGCATGGTTTTTGAAACTTTAGCGCTCACTAACACCCCCTATCAAATTGATATTCATGCTGGTGGAGCGGATTTGTTATTCCCCCACCATGAAAATGAAGCGTGCCAAACCCGTTGCGCTTTTGGCGTGGAGATCGCCAAATACTGGATGCATAATGGCTTTGTGAATATCAATAATGAAAAAATGTCTAAAAGTTTAGGGAATAGCTTTTTTATTAAAGACGCTCTCAAAAACTATGATGGCGAAATTTTGCGCAATTATTTGCTAGGGGTGCATTATCGCTCTGTTTTGAATTTCAATGAAGAAGACTTGTTAGTGAGTAAAAAACGCTTGGATAAAATCTATCGTTTGAAACAGCGCGTTTTAGGGACTTTAGGAGGAATAAATCCAAATTTTAAAAAAGAAATTTTAGAGTGCATGCAAGATGATTTAAATATTTCTAAAGCGTTGAGCGTTTTAGAAAGCATGCTTTCTTCTACCAACGAAAAACTGGATCAAAACCCCAAAAACAAGGCTTTGAAGGGCGAGATTTTAGCGAATTTGAAATTCATAGAAGAACTGCTTGGCATCGGGTTTAAAGACCCTAGCACGTATTTCCAATTAGGCGTGAGCGAGAGCGAAAAACAAGAAATTGAAAACAAGATAGAAGAAAGAAAACGCGCCAAAGAACAAAAAGATTTTTTAAAAGCCGATAGCATCAGAGAAGAGCTTTTACAACAAAAAATCGCTTTGATGGACACCCCACAAGGCACGATTTGGGAGAAGCTTTTTTAAGCTTTTCAAATTTTACCTTTTTACACATTCTAGCCACAAATTCCAATGAGAGAAGTTTTTTAAACGCCTCCAATTTTACCTTTTTACATACTCTAACCACAAATTCTAGCAATATTGCTTTTTAATCTTGTTAAGTTTTATGTTCATTTACTTTAATTTGATAAAAATTGAATATCGGTTGTAGATACTATATATTTATAACCTTAATCGTAAATGCAACAGAAATTTTCTAGTCTAAAGTCGCACCCTTTGTGCAAAAATCGTTTTACAAGAAGAAAGGAAAGAAATGGAAATACAACAAACACACCGCAAAATCAATCGCCCTCTGGTTTCTCTTGCTTTAGTAGGAGCATTGGTCAGCATCACACCGTAACAAAGTCATGCTGCCTTTTTTACGACCGTGATCATTCCAGCCATTGTTGGGGGTATCGCTACAGGCACCGCTGTAGGAACGGTCTCAGGGCTTCTTGGCTGGGGGCTAAAACAAGCCGAAGAAGCGAATAAAACCCCAGATAAACCCGATAAAGTTTGGCGCATTCAAGCAGGAAGAGGCTTTAATGAATTCCCCAACAAGGAATACGACTTATACCAATCCCTACTATCTAGCAAGATTGATGGAGGTTGGGATTGGGGGAATGCCGCTAGGCATTATTGGGTCAAAGGCGGGCAGCAGAACAAGCTTGAAGTGGATATGAAAGACGCTGTAGGGACTTATAAACTATCAGGTCTTAGAAACTTTACTGGTGGGGATTTAGACGTGAATATGCAAAAAGCCACTTTGCGTTTGGGCCAATTCAATGGCAATTCTTTCACAAGCTATAAGGATAGTGCTGATCGCACCACGAGAGTGGATTTCAACGCTAAAAATATTTCAATTGATAATTTTGTAGAAATCAATAATCGTGTGGGTTCTGGAGCTGGGAGGAAAGCCAGCTCTACGGTTTTGACTTTGCAAGCTTCAGAAGGGATCACTAGCAGTAAAAATGCGGAAATTTCTCTTTATGATGGCGCCACGCTTAACTTGGCTTCAAACAGCGTTAAATTAATGGGTAATGTGTGGATGGGCCGTTTGCAATACGTGGGAGCGTATTTGGCCCCTTCATACAGCACGATAAACACTTCAAAAGTGACAGGGGAAGTGAATTTTAACCATCTCACTGTGGGCGATAAAAACGCCGCTCAAGCAGGCATTATCGCTAGCAATAAGACTCATATTGGCACACTGGATTTGTGGCAAAGTGCAGGGCTAAACATTATCGCCCCTCCAGAAGGCGGTTATAAAAATCAAACTAATAATACCCCTTCTCAAAGTGGTGCTAAAAACGACAAAAATGAAAGCGCTAAAAACGACAAACAAGAGAGCAGTCAAAACAATAGTAACACTCAGGTCATTAACCCACCCAATAGCACGCAAAAAACAGAAATTCAACCCACACAAGTCATTGATGGGCCTTTTGCGGGTGGCAAAAACACGGTTGTCAATATTGATCGCATCAACACTAACGCTGATGGCACGATTAAAGTGGGAGGGTATAAAGCTTCTCTTACCACCAATGCGGCTCATTTGCATATCGGCAAAGGCGGTGTCAATCTGTCCAATCAAGCGAGCGGGCGCTCTCTTTTAGTGGAAAATCTAACTGGGAATATCACCGTTGATGGGCCTTTAAGAGTGAATAATCAAGTGGGTGGTTATGCTTTGGCAGGATCAAGCGCGAATTTTGAGTTTAAGGCTGGTACGGATACCAAAAACGGCACAGCCACTTTTAATAACGATATTAGTTTGGGAAGATTTGTGAATTTGAAAGTGGATGCTCATACAGCTAATTTTAAAGGTATTGATACGGGTAATGGTGGTTTCAACACCTTAGATTTTAGTGGTGTTACAGGTAAGGTCAATATCAACAAGCTCATCACAGCTTCCACTAATGTGGCCGTTAAAAACTTCAACATTAATGAATTGATTGTTAAAACCAATGGGGTGAGCGTGGGGGAATACACTCATTTTAGCGAAGATATAGGCAGTCAATCGCGCATCAATACCGTGCGTTTGGAAACTGGCACTAGGTCAATCTTTTCTGGGGGTGTCAAATTTAAAAGCGGCGAAAAACTGGTTATAGATGAGTTTTACTATAGCCCTTGGAATTATTTTGACGCTAGGAATGTTAAAAATGTTGAAATCACCAAAAAATTCGCTTCTTCAACCCCAGAAAACCCTTGGGGCACATCAAAGCTTATGTTTAATAATCTAACCTTGGGTCAAAATGCGGTCATGGACTATAGTCAATTTTCAAATTTAACCATTCAGGGGGATTTTATCAACAATCAAGGCACTATCAACTATCTGGTCCGAGGTGGGAAAGTGGCAACCTTAAATGTAGGCAATGCAGCAGCTATGATGTTTAATAATGATATAGACAGCACGACCGGATTTTACAAACCGCTCATCAAGATTAACAGCGCTCAAGATCTCATTAAAAATACAGAGCATGTTTTATTGAAAGCGAAAATCATTGGTTATGGTAATGTTTCTACAGGTACCAATGGCATTAGTAATGTTAATCTAGAAGAGCAATTCAAAGAGCGCCTAGCCCTTTATAACAATAATAACCGCATGGATACTTGTGTGGTGCGAAATACTGATGACATTAAAGCATGCGGTATGGCTATCGGCAATCAAAGCATGGTGAATAACCCTGACAATTACAAGTATCTTATCGGTAAGGCATGGAAAAATATAGGCATCAGTAAAACGGCTAACGGCTCTAAAATTTCGGTGTATTATTTAGGCAATTCTACGCCTTCTGAGAATGGTGGCAATACCACCAACTTACCCACAAACACCACTAATAATGCGCGTTCTGCTAACTACGCCCTCGTAAAGAACGCTCCTTTCGCTCACAGCGCCACTCCTAATTTAGTCGCTATCAATCAGCATGATTTTGGCACTATTGAAAGCGTGTTTGAATTGGCTAACCGCTCTAAGGATATTGACACGCTTTATACTCATTCAGGCGCACAAGGCAGGGATCTTTTGCAAACCTTATTGATTGATAGCCATGATGCGGGTTATGCCAGACAAATGATTGATAACACAAGCACCGGTGAAATCACCAAGCAATTGAATGCGGCCACTACCACTTTAAACAACATAGCCAGTTTAGAGCATAAAACCAGCGGCTTGCAAACTTTGAGCTTGAGTAATGCGATGATTTTAAATTCTCGTTTAGTCAATCTCTCTAGAAGGCACACCAACAATATTAACTCGTTCGCCCAACGCTTACAAGCTTTAAAAGGCCAAAGATTCGCTTCTTTAGAAAGCGCGGCAGAAGTGTTGTATCAATTTGCCCCTAAATATGAAAAACCCACCAATGTTTGGGCTAACGCTATTGGGGGAGCGAGCTTGAATAATGGCTCTAACGCTTCATTGTATGGCACAAGCGCCGGCGTAGACGCTTACCTTAACGGGAATGTGGAAGCCATTGTGGGCGGGTTTGGAAGCTATGGTTATAGCTCCTTTAGCAATCAAGCGAACTCTCTTAACTCTGGGGCCAATAACACTAATTTTGGCGTGTATAGCCGTATTTTTGCTAACCAGCATGAATTTGATTTTGAAGCTCAAGGGGCGCTAGGGAGTGATCAATCAAGCTTGAATTTCAAAAGCGCTCTACTGCGAGATTTGAATCAAAGCTATAATTACTTAGCCTATAGCGCTGCAACAAGAGCGAGTTATGGTTATGACTTCGCGTTTTTTAGGAACGCTTTAGTGTTAAAACCAAGCGTGGGCGTGAGCTATAACCATTTAGGTTCAACCAACTTTAAAAGCAACAGCACTAATAAAGTGGCTTTGAGTAATGGCTCTAGCAGTCAGCATCTATTCAACGCTAGCGCTAATGTGGAAGCGCGCTATTATTATGGAGACACTTCATACTTCTACATGAATGCTGGAGTTTTACAAGAGTTCGCTAACTTTGGTTCTAGCAATGCGGTGTCTTTAAATACCTTTAAAGTGAATGCTACGCACAACCCTTTAAATACCCATGCGAGAGTGATGATGGGTGGGGAATTAAAATTAGCTAAAGAAGTGTTTTTGAATTTGGGCTTTGTTTATTTGCACAATTTGATTTCCAACGCAAGCCATTTCGCTTCCAATTTAGGAATGAGGTATAGTTTCTAATACCAATCTAAAAACCCATGCTTTGGCATGGGGTGTGATGGATTTAAAAAATATAATTGGGGGGAGTGTTAGCAAACCAACCCCAAATAAGGGGTTAGCTTTCAAAATAAACTCCGCTAACGCAAACAAAAAGACTCTAGCTTTTTAAAAACCTTAAACAAAACATATTGTATAAGAAATTTTTTATTCAGCCTAGTGTTTAAAAATTCAAAAAAACTCTTTTTGTTGTGGTCATTGAGTTCAGTAAAAGTTTCAATTTTACCCACTAAATCCTCAAAAACCAAAGATTCAAAAGAAGTTTTAAAAGCGACTTGGTGCCATTCTTTAGAATACGGGTAGCCAAAATGCTTCCAAGGCTTTTCATCAGCATAAAAATGCAACATGCAAGCATCAGATTTTTTAGGTATCATTTTCGTCCCAACCATGCGTGGATGGACATTATACTTGCAAGGCATTTCTAAAATACGCCCTTGACAAACAAGCACAAATAAATCTTGCTCTGGCAACAACAGCCCTTCATCTCTTGTTTTAAAAAAATCAATCAGCTTTTCTTCTAAATGACTCTCCCTCCACAACGCCAAATTGACCAGCATAAAACCTGCATTAAAAGGGTTTTCATATAGAATTCCCACTTCTTGAAAGCTCAGGCTTTTATGATTGAGTTTGACACCCATTCCCCTAGACCAATTAAGCCGAGATACAAATAAATCATTAGCGTTATGAATGCCAAGCAATGAGAGATCTTCTTTGGTCGCTCCAAAATACGCTCCATCCATAGGGATAAAAAAGCTCTCGCTAATATCGCCCACGAACAAGGTATCCACATCAAACATGATAATTTTTTCATATTGAGAAAAAATACTCGCTAGCAACAAACGGCATAAAATCATTTTAGAAAAACGCTTTTTAGCAAAAGGATTGAGCCTTAAGAAAAGTTGAGAAACCAATTTAAAAGGGTAAGCGTCATTCTTTGAAATATCACAAAATTCAATACCAGAAAACGCGCTAAAGGGGGCTATAGTCCGCTTTAATTTTTCTGTATTTTCAGTGCTCAAACTATCCACTAAACAATGGATTTGATAAAAGAGTTTTACCCCATCTCTTTCTTGTGTGCAAGAAGAAAGCATGGAATATAAACTCACACCCGCAGGGATGCAATAATTATTGTCAAAAGCTACTATTATAGGGATAGTTTGAAATGAGGGGGGGGGTAACAGATGCGCTAATTTTCACATAAACTCCTTGAAAATAAAAATAAACGAAACATTATAACTCAAAATCCCCTATTTTCAACCCCTACAACGCATACACTACAAGCTTATCATCATGCCAGATCGCTTCTAGGGGCGTGTCATAGAGCGCGCTTAAATTGTGTGAAGTCATAGCGATTGGCGTGGAAGCTTGCAAAAAAAGTTTTTTATCTTTGAGCATGACCACATGCGTGGAGTGCCTGGCAACCAAATTCGGGTCATGGATATTGACTAAAACGCTCAATTCTCGTTTTTTCATCTCATCTTTAATCGCATCAAAAAAAAGGGCTTGGTTTTTTAAATCTAAAGCGCTCGTAGGCTCATCCAGTAACAATAAAGGCGTTCTTTGCAACAAACTTCTGGCTAAAAGCACCATTTGCCTCTGCCCGCCGGACAAATCATTGATGCCTTGATCTTTTAAGGCCTCTAAATCCAAGCGCTCTAAAACGCTAATGGCTTCTTTAATGTGCTTAGCTTTAGGCATAGCGAACAGATTCAAATGCGTCGCCTTCCCCATTAAAACAAAATCTAGCACGCTGAAATTAAACGCATAATATTCCACTTGGGGGATATAAGCGATCAGTTTAGCTTTTTCATAAGGCTTTAAGGGTAAAATATCCTTGTTGCACGCTTTAATTTCGGTTTCTTCTAAAGGCTTTAAAAGCCCTAAAAGGCATTTTAAAAGCGTGGTTTTACCGGAGCCATTAGGCGCTAAAATGCTGGTGATGCTGTTTTTTGGCACGCTAAAACTCAATTTATCCAAAATGAGTTTTTGAGAATATTTAAAGGACAGGTTTTTAACTTCTAAGACCATCACACCCCCCTAGTCCTAAACAAAAGCCACAAGAAAAAAGGCGCTCCTAAAACGCTTGTCGCAATGCCTACCGGCAAATCATAGGGGGTAATGGTTTTAGCCACCACATCCGCTAAAAGCAAGAAAAACGCTCCCATTAACAAAGAGCTTAAAAGTAGTTTTTGCAAATTCGCCCCAAAAAACAATCTCGCCACATGCGGAATGACCAACCCAATCCAGCCAATCGTGCCGGACACGCTCACCGCTAAAGCGCTCGCCACGCTCACGCACACCAAACAAAGCGATCGCAACAGCACCGGGTTAATCCCCAAGCTCAAACTTTGCGCATCGCTCAAGCTCAATAAATTGATGCGCCACCTTAACAAAAAGAGCGGGATAAAGCCCAAAGACAGCCCTATGAAAGCGATCAAGCAATCCTTATAACTGCTTAAAGACAAGCTCCCTAAAAGCCACACGACAATCGCTTGCGCTTTTTGGGGGATCACAAAGAATTTGATCGCTCCAGCTAACGCACTTAAAAACGCACTCAACACCACCCCTGAAAGCACCAACGAAAGGACGGAATTACCCAAAACCCTATTCATCGCCAAAACAGCAAGGCTGGCTAAAATCGCCCCAAAGAACGCCAAAATCGCAATATTAGACTCCACTACCGCTATCGCCATCGCCACGCCTAGCATCGCCCCGCTAGAAATCCCTAATAAAAAGGGATCGACTAAGGGGTTTCTAAAAATCGTTTGCATCACCACCCCACTTCCGGACAAACTCGCCCCCACTAAAAGCGCTAAAATCACTCGTGGTAATCGTATTTCTAAAATAATAACACTTAAAGAGCTCAGTTCTTCATTGTGCAAAAAGTGGTTTTTCACATTCAGGCACACTTCTTGCCATTCTTCCAAACTCAAAGACTCCCCTCCAAACAACAGCACCAACACCGCTAAAATCACACAAGCTAATGCAATATGATAGGTTTTAAGCATCACGCTTCCTTTTAAGAACGATTAATCTGAACAAAGAATCATACCAGCTACTTGGGAGGATTCTATACAACGCCAACAACAATTGGGTTTTTAAGCCGATCAAATAGCGGGCCTTGATTTTTTGACTCATACTAAGAAAAACGATTTTTTGTGCCACGGCTTTAGGGCTTAGGGCGTTTTGATACACGCCAGAATAAAAATTTTTGGTTTTTTCTAAATCCAAAGCATAAACGCTATCTTTTCGCTCATCGTTTTCAAAAGCGGTTTTTTCCCAATTGCTTTTCACCGGGCCTGGCTCAATCAAACACACTTGAATGTTAAAGGGTTTGAACTCTAAACGCAAGGCATCGCTATAAGCTTCTAGGGCATGCTTACTCGCACTGTAATGGCCTAAAAAGAGCATGCTCACACGCCCCGCTATGGAAGAAAGGTTAAAAATCTTAGAATGGGGCTTGTTTTTTAATAAGGGCAAACAAAACTGCACCACTTCACAAAGAGCGAAAAAATTCACGCCAAATTGTTTTTTAACCTCTTCAATAGGCGTGTCTTCTACGCTCCCAAACACTCCATAACCGGCGGAATTGATCAAAACATCGCAATGATCTTCTTTAGCGCTGATGTTTAAAAACACTTCTTTTAAAGCGTTAGAATCGCTCACATCAATATCAACGCACTCGCATAACGCATGGTTTAACGCCACGCACAAAGTCGCATGCCTAGAGAGTGCATAGACCTTATACCCTTGATCTAACAGCATTAACGCGCACTCTAACCCAATCCCAGAACTCGCCCCAGTGATAACCGCCACCTTTTGGCTTTCTTTTTTTTCTTCTTTCTCTCCAACGCCCATTCTCTAACGCTAACCCTCTTATTATTTTTATAATGCCTCTAATATTCACTCAATATTACTTAATTTTTACTAACATATAGTTCTTGGAATGTTTTTTACAAAAAACATTTTTAACACCAATTTTAATTAAGGAGAAACAATGCCTCAAATACAATCATCGCATTCCAATCATTTTGATTTTACTATAGACACAGCGGATCGCACTAAATTATTGATGAGCTATTTAGTCGTGCCTACAACCGCTAATTTCAACAACGTCATGCATGGGGGGGAATTATTGAATTTATTGGATAAAGTGGCTTATGTGTGTTCGACTCGTTATTGCGCTAAAGGAACGGTCACTTTAAGCGTGGATGGGGTTACTTTTAAATACCCCATTCCTGTAGGGAATTTGCTCACTTTTTTAGCCAGCATCAATTATGTAGGGAACACTTCATGCGAAGTGGGGATTAAGGTTTTGAGCGAAGATATTAAAACTCGTGAAATCACGCACACCAATTCATGCTATTTCACCATGGTGGCTGTAGAAAATGGCAAACCCACCCCCATGCCTAAATACGAGCCTAAAACAGAGGTTGAAATCCGCCGTTATGAAGGGGCTTTGAAGCGTAAGGAAATGCGCACACGAGGGTATTTAAAAAGCGGGAAACACGAGGGTGTTTAAAAAGTAAAAAGCATGAGGGGTGTTTTAACCCTGAATTTTACCCCTAAAAAAGGGGTAGTTGGTTTGAGCGGTTAGTTTAAGCGTTATAAATTGTGTGGGTGGATTAAAACAGCTCGTTGTGACTGCATGAGTCATAAAAAAGCGTTATTTTTCACTCTATAAACGCCAAAAACTTTAAAGATTCGGCTAAACGCTAGGATTTCACAATCTCAAGTAAAACCGCCAAAGTCCTCCACCTTAAACGCTTTAATACCCCTAACAGATTTTTTAATCCACTCAATTTGAGAGAGTTTATTGATCGCTTTATAGACTTGTGCTAGAGTGTTTTCTTTAGAATAATTAACATAAACGCTCCCTTGAGTGTTTTCAAACCCTAATAGCTCTAATTCTTGCCTTAAATCATCATAGGCTTGTAAGGTTCTTTTGTATTCTTTTTAAAATCTCAATCTTTAAACCAAACGCTATAACATGCCTTTTCAAATCTCTACTATTTGATTTCTCTTTTTTTAGCTCGTTTGTAAGATCATCTAAACCCTCCATTTTAATAAGTTCAACCCCACTTAACGCCTCCCTCAAGTTCCAATTGATTGATCAAGTTGAATTGTGGAGGTCATTAGACCCCACTAACACGCCCAAGCTATCCTTTAGCGAACCATTCAACCAACAACAATTCCAAGATAACAAGCCAGCCCTACACGATAGGGATAACGACCAACTATGGCAAGCTAAACTATATTAAAATAGGGCTAAATCAAAACTTTAACGCTAATGTAGGCACTAATCAAGGCTACCCCTTTTTAATAAGTTTTTTAAAATCTTTTTTGAAAAGGATATGGTGCTTAATTTTCAGCATTCACTTCCTTTTTGATTTCATTGGCCCATGCAGAAAAATCTTCAATAACCTCTAAATTTTCGCCATTTAATGCTTCTCTCATGGCTTGTTGCGTTTCAAGGTTTGGGATCTCATGCCCCAAACAACAACCTCTTTTATCATCAAAAGCTTGGCTGATTTTTTGCAAGAGTTCATTTAATGCGTCTATTTTATCCTTAAAGTTTTGATCCCTTTTTTCCAATTCTTTAGCCATTTTTTCTTTAAAAGAAACTCTATCATTTTGCATCTTTTTGATTTTTCGCTCTAATTGATGGATTAAATTAAAAAGCTGTCTTTGGCTGTATTTTGTGTAGTCTTTGTTGGTGGTATTTGGCATGTTTATTCCTTTAAAATATAATATCAGTTCATTATAGCGCAAGCGATAGAGCAAGATTAAAAAGGCTAGAAAAATCAAAAACTTTGTTTTGTGAAAAAACTTAAAGATTGAAAAGCGGATTGGGAAGTCAGTGAAAAAGATTAAAGATTAAAAGATTAAAAGTAAAAAACTTAAAGACTAAAAGCGGAGCTAGAAATCAATGAAAAGTCAGTGAAAAGATAAAAGATCTGTTAGTAAAAAATTTTAAAAAAGTTTAAAAGAATAAAAGTTCTGTGAGTGAAAAATAATCGTTTTGGCTCTCATTTTATAATAAAACGCATTTTCTTAAAAGTGTAGTGGGTATTTGAAACCATTCTCCCCCTTTTAATCTCCAACTTAAACCCCCTATATAAAGGAGCGCTTTTTAAAAACTATCGCTTAAATTAGCGTCAAGTTTTCCAATAAATAATTATCAAAAACGCTAAAAAGGATTTTTCATCAAAATCCCCAAAAAAACAAAGTGTTTAAGAAAAGAGGGTTTAAGAAAAGAAATCTCTCAATAAGAAACCCCCTAAAAAAAAGAGGATTTAAGAGAGAGGGTTCAAAAGAAAAAAGATTTTTCATTAAAATCCCCAAAAAAAACAAAGGGTTCAAAAACAGAGAATTTAAAACAAAGGGTTCAAAAAAAAGAGAGTTTAAAAAACAAAGGCTTCAAAAAAATTAAACCCCTCCAAAAAAAAAGGCTTCAAAAGAAACCCCCCAAAAAAAGAGGGTTAAAAAAGGGAGTTTCACAAAGGGTTTTAAGCTTTTAGTAAGCGAACACATAATTCAAATACACGCTATAGAGCCTGCGGTATTTGAGTTCAGCCCCCATAAAGGAATAATAGTTCGTGTTGATGGTGGGGATCTTCACGCCTAATTCAATCCCATGCTGAGCCACATGATCGCTGTCTTTTTTCTTAGGTCTGGCCAAATTCATTCTCACTCCCATGTTGAATAAGAATTGGAAGTTCGCCACGTTCATTTTAGCGTTATAGACGTTATTCATGGTGGCTAAATTCACATACTCAGAATTAAGCCATGAAGTCCCCGCTAACGCAATCCCTCCAAAAAGCCCCACGGAAAGCTTGTTGTTTTTGCCTAAGAAATTGGTGGCTTTATCGTTGATGAAATTATAAAGAGCGTCCGCTCCAAAACCATAAGTCCATACATCAGAAGCCGAGTTGAAGAAGCTGGATTTAATGAACGCATGGTTGTAATCAAAGAAGCCGTAATACCTAGCGCCCCATTTTCTTTTTTGGCCAAAGAATTGTTTGTAGCCTACTTGGATACCGATCCCATTCATGGCACCATTGTTGGTTTGAGAGCTGACGATTCCCACTTTCCTAAAGGGGTTTCGTCCTAGTTCTTGGTTGATGGTTTGGATTTGGTTGTAAGAGTTTTGATTCAAGTAGTAGTTGGTCTCTATGCCTTGCGGGCTATAGGGGTTATTCTTTTTGCTCACCGCATTTTGCAAGCTTTGCGCGTTAGGGATGCTAGAGAGCGCAGTAGTGATGCTGTTATAGGTGTTGCCCAATTCGTTGTATCTAGATTTGAAATTCACTAAAGTGTCAGCGATGTTTTCGGCTTGCTGTATTTGCTGCTCTTGAGTGCCAAAGTGAGCGATGCTGTTGTTTAAATTCGTTATGGTTTGTTCCACATAGGCGCAACCAGAAGCGAAAGTTTGAGTGGTCACTGTGCCAGGAGCTGAACCTTGTGTGCCACCAGTGCCAGCGGTTGATTTGTTGTTACAGGTGGCTAAAAAGCCTGTAACAAAATTTTTAAAATTCCCGCTAAGATTGTCTGGGTTAATGGTTTGCCCCACCTGATGGGATAAATTGAGCATTTTGGCTTGCGCTTGCGCGTTAGCGAGCATGCCTTGCGCAAAGCTAGCGTCCATGAAAGGGTTGAAAGGCTTGCCATTACTGCCTCCCACTGGAGTTGTTTGCTCATTGCTGTTAATGGCGCTCGTTTGATTGACTAGCTCTTGCGCGTCCGTGATCATCTTTTGGATCGCGCTGATTTCTTGTGAAAAAGCACCGCATATTTTCCCAGTAGTAGTAGAGAATTTTGGGGCGTTAGCCTCACTACTATTATTAGCATGGAAATACGGGCATGCTTCGTTGATGGTGTTGATGAGCGTGCTCGCTTGCGCTAAGAGCGCTTGAGCGCTATCAGGCACACCGTCTAATTTGTTAGTGATTTCGGTTGTGCTATTAACGACTTTTGAATGGATCGTGGTGGTTACGGTTTTGCCGTCTATGGTTTGGGTTTCAGTCTTGGTTCCGCTATTTTGATTGCTTACACCTGTAACTCCTGGCGAGCAGTTATCATTCCCTTTCCCTGAGCATGTGTAGGTGTAGGTTACATTCACTGTTCCGTTACTTTCTTTGAGCGCGGGCAAGCCATTTTTTAACGCCGTTTGGAGGATCTGATAGGCTTCGTTAAGCTTTTTAAAATTCCCAATGCTCATAGGGGCGTAGTATCCAGGACTATACCCGTTCAAAGAACAAGTGATGGAAGTGGATTGATGCCCTGGCTCGTTGTTGAAGATGGTCGTGGAAGAGATGCTTTTTTGACCATTGGCGTTACCGCCGCATTGCGTCACATAGCCCACGACATTCCAAAACCCCACCGCCGCGTTGATCGCTAAAAGCACGGCCTGATACGCTGGGGAGTTGGCTTTATCGCCGATCAAATTCTTCGCGCTCGCGCCTAGATTTTCACGCACCGCATTAATCGCACTCGGATCAGCGGACAATTTGATAAGGGTGTTTAGGGTGCTGTATCGGGTCAAAAGGTTGTTCAAACTTTCATAACGATCGGAAAGATCTTGGATGCCTTTAGTGTTTGTTACCATTTGAGCGGCTTCACCGATTTGATAGCCTACGCTTGTGTAAAAGCCGTCGTCTTCAGCGTGGAGCAAAAACGAGAGAGAGAGAGAGAGTAAAAGGGTTTTTTTCATCATATTCTCCTTTTTGGATTGAATTGGATTAGTATTAGGGATTTCATACATTCATTAGATTTGCATTAGAATGCATTTGCATTAGAATGTATTCGGAGTATTATAGCATAAAGCGTTTTTTTTTTTTTGTCATTTTCTTAAAAATTTTGTCATTTTTTTGATTTTGATGTTTTTTGTTTCGTTTGGTGGTGGTGTGGTGGTTTGGTGGTTTAAAGGATTGGTTGCGGAGAATGGATTTGAACCACTGACCTTTGGGTTATGAGCCCAACGAGCTACCGGACTGCTCTACTCCGCGATATAAGAACGCGCTAAAAGGAAAAATGGCTGGGGTGCAAGGATTCGAACCTCGGAATGCCAGGACCAAAACCTGGTGCCTTACCGCTTGGCGACACCCCAACAACATTAAAAGAAGCATTATACAAAAGCTTTTTAAAAAAGTCAAGCTAAAACGCTATAATTTCATCATGGAAAATGGATTTGACCCCCTCATTTATAAACGTTATTTGAAAAAGAAAGAAACCTTTTTGCTGTTTAAAAGAATCGCTCAAGCCTCTGCGTTTAGAAATTTAAAACTCCAACTCAAGCGAAGAGAGGTAATTAACCGCCATGTTTCTCAAGCTTTGGGGGATTTAAAGCATGGGTTTAGATACGCTAAAATAGAACACCAAATCCTAAAAATCTATTTCACGCACCCTAGCTATTTGAAAGCCTTTAAGATAGAAGAAGACTATTACACCAAGAATTTGAAAGCCCATTTAAAAGAAACACAAAAAATCCTAAAAGCTTTGAATTACCCCTTTGATTTTAAAATAATCCAAGCGAGCGTGAAAAAAAGGGCGTATCACAAACCGGTTATAAAAAAAGAAAAACCCCCTAAAAGCGTGAATGTCAATTGCGAAGGTTTGAGCGATTTCACCAAAAAGCAATTTTCAAAGCTCAAACGCGCTTGTAACGATAATACGCCGCGCACGCCCCCTTGAGAGCTGACCATGCAACTGCCGATCGGGTTTTGCGGGGTGCAAATTGCAGCGAATAATGAGCAGTCTAGGGGCTTAGAGCAATTTTTGAAACTCAAACGCGCTTGTAACGATAATACGCCGCACACGCCCCCTTGAGAGCTGACCATGCAACTGCCGATCGGGTTTTGTGGGGTGCAAGTTGTAGCGAATAACGAGCAGTCTAGGGGCTTAGAGCAATTTTTAAAGCTCAAACGCGCTTGTAACGATAATACGCCGCGCACGCCCCCTCAGAGCTGACCATGCAACTGCCGATCGGGTTTTGTGGGGTGCAAATTTTGGCGAATAATGAGCAGTCTAGGGGCTTAGCGATGCCTTTTAAAATCTCCCCACACTTGCATGCCTTGTTTTCTTTAGAGGTTTTGTGGCTTAAGTGTTCTTTAAAGACTTTTTCAGCGTCATAAGAGGCGAACGCTTCTTTGAGTTTGAGAGCGGAATGTTTGATATTCCCCAAACCTCTCCATTCAAAATTTTCCCTCACTTCCATGCACGCATTCACTAATTCTTGCGCTTTCACATTCCCTTCATAGCTCACCGCTCTTTTGTATTGGATTTCTAGCCTGGCTTCTTTGTTTAGGGCTTGTTTAAGAAGCATCAGCACGCTTTCTAATATATCCACCGGCTCAAAACCGCTCACAATAATGGGGAGTTTAAAGCGATCCACTAAAGGAGAATAGATTTGAGCGCCGCTTATCACGCTCACATGGCTAGGGGCTAAAAGGGCGTTGATCTGGCATGCTGGATCTTTTAAAATCGCGCTCACGCTTGGAGGCACTAAAATGTGGTTAATGTGGAAAAAAAGATTTTTTAATTTTTCTTTTTTGGCGCTCAGTAAAACGCTCGCCGTCATGGGCGTGGTGGTTTCAAAACCGATCGCAATGTAGATGACTTTTTTATGCGGATTTTCTTTAGCGATCTCTAAAGCTTGCATGGGCGAATACAAAAAGCGTGCATCTAGCCCCTTTTCTCTGGCTTGTATCAAACTCCCATAGCTCCCGGGGACTTTCATCATATCCCCCAAGCTTAAGACAATGCTATCTTTGATCATAGCGAGTTCGTAAGCTTCATCAAGGCGAGCTCTTGGCATCACGCATACCGGGCAGCCCGGCCCATGCACAAACTCTAAATTGTTAGGCATCAAATCCAAAAGCCCGTATTTCATGATGGAATGCGTATGCCCTCCGCACACTTCCATGATGACTAATTTTTTTTCAAGTTTAAAAGCGAGTTTTTTGATTGCATTAGAGAGTGCTAAAATAATTTGCTTGTCTCTAAAGGGCGAAATGAGGTGATCAACGCTCATTGTTATTATTGCGTTTCGTTCATTTTGGCGATCATTTCTTGATAAAGCTCAATGGATTCTAGGGCTTCTTTTTCATCAATCTTGCTCATCACATAGCCGATGTGGAGCAGCACATAATCGCCCACTTTAACGGACTCGCCCATTAAATCCAAGCTCGCCTCTCTTTGAACGCCCAAAGTTTCCAAGAGCGCCACATTATCGTTAATGGCTATGACTTTAGAGGGGATCGCTAAACACATTAAAACGAATGCGTGGATTGGTAATTTTCACGCTTTTTTTCTAAAAGGAAGTTTTTAAAATCTTCCAAACTTTTAGGGTCTTTGGAGCTCATTAAAAAAATAGGCGCTTCAGGCTTTAATTTTTGCATGTCTTCTTTGACTTGAGAAACCCTAAAATTAAACACTTCAATCATATCCGCTTTACTGATGATCACCGCGTCCGCGCACATGAACATGGTAGGGTATTTTAGCACCTTATCATCGCCCTCTGGGACAGAAAGTAAAACGATATTCATCGCCGCCCCTAGATTATAGCTTGAAGGGCAAACCAGATTCCCCACGTTTTCAATGATTAAAAAATCGCTTTTTTCTAACGCCCCCTCATCTTTTAGTAAATCAAACGCCCCTTCAATCATGCTCGCTTCCAAATGGCACGCTTCGCCGGTGGTGATCTGATGCGCGCTCACGCCTTTTTTACGCAACCTGTCCGCATCTCTGTTGGTTTGCAAATCGCCCTCTACCACGCAAAACTTGAAGTCTTTAAAATCCGCTAGATTTTCTAGCATCGTGGTTTTACCGCTGCCAGGAGAACTCATGAAGTTTAACACATACAGCCCTTCTTTGAGGTAGCGCTCTTTCATTTCAGCGGCTTTAATGTCGTTCTTGCTCAAAATCTTTTCCACGATTTTGATGTCTTTTTTACTCAAATTAGGGTTATTTTGTAAAGATTCTTTTCGTTGTTCGCTCATGCTTGTTCCTTTCTTTTAAAATTTTCGTATCGTAGCGCGCTTAATTAAACGACTATGATTTAACCACTTCTTTTATCTTCTTGGCTCATCTTTTTAGATCAAAAACGCGCTTTTACCCTAACCCCTTATCGTCGCTGTCGTTTTTATCTTTTAACACTAATTTAATGATTCTCCATATGATGATTAATAAAATGATGGTTAAAAGCAAATACCAAACATTGATAAAAACGGCTTTCATCATTTGATTTTCCTTATTTTTTACTTAAAGATAGCCTGATAACGCTATTTTCTAAAGCGTCCAAACGATGCAAAACTTGCGCTTCTAGGCTGATTAACGCCCCCTTTGGCATTTCTATTTTTTCATTTTCTACCTCAAAAATGATTTTTCCCTCTAAAACCTGCACGCTGATAGCTCCCGGGGCCTTGTGTTTGTCCATGACAGCTCCCTTGGGCATGCAAATGCGCATTTCCTTATTGGAAGAATTTTCACTCAACGCTTCAATGTGGAGTTTCTCAAAACAAACGCCCTCTAAAAAATGAACCACTTCCATCAAAAACTCCTAGTGTGATATTTTCTTAATTTAGAACTTAATTTAAGAAAGCTAATTTTTTACCCAAAAATTTCTTATAGATTTCTTAAACAATTCTTTATTCTGTTTTTTCCAAAACCTTTTTGGTTTGCAAAGCGATTTCTAATTCTTTATCAGTAGGGATTCGTAAAATTTGGACTTTAGTATTAGGCTGGCTTAAATCCACTAATCCGTTACCCGGATTGTCGTTCGTGGGCTTGTGTAAAGCGATCCCTAAATTTTCTAAGCCCTCGCACACGCTCTCTCTTAAAGCCGAATAGTTTTCCCCTAACCCCCCTGTAAAAATGATCGCATCTACTTTTTTTAAGACTACCATGTAAGCCCCAATATACTTTTTAATGCGATAAGTGCACATTTCAAAAGCGAGCTTGGCTTCTTTATCGCCTTTTTCTTTCCTAGCTTCTATGTTTCTCATTATCCCCACAAATGCCTTTCAAACCGCTTTCATGATTTAAAATCTTTATCACTTCTTCTAAGCTTTTATTTGCGCATTGCGCGATATATTCCACCACAGTGGGGTCAATATCCCCACACCTTGTGCCCATAATCAAGCCCTCTAAAGGGGTTAGCCCCATAGAAGTGTCCACGCTCTTACCCTTTTGAATGGCGGCCGCACTTGAGCCGTTCCCTAAATGCAAACTGATAGCGTTAAATTCCTCATAAGGGATATTCAAAAACTTCGCCGCTTCTTTGGCCACATAATGGTGTGAAGTCCCATGGAAACCATAGCGGCGGATTTGATACTTTTCATACAATTCATAAGGCAACGCATACATGTAAGCGTAACTGGGCATAGTGGCATGGAATGCGGTGTCAAAAACAGCGATTTGAGGGATATGGGGGTGCGCTTTTTTAACAAATTCAATACCGGCCAAATTCGCCGGGTTGTGTAAGGGGGCTAAAATAGAAAGATTGCCAATTTCTTGCATGACTTTTTCATCCACTAACACCGGGGCATGGAATTTATCCCCCCCTTGAACCACACGATGCCCTATAGCGTCAATTTGATTGAAATCTTTGATAATGCCCATTTTCGTTAAATTCTCACGAATCATTAAAAGCCCGCTCGCATGATCTTTAATCACAAGCTTTTCTTTTAATTCTTGATCGTTATGGTGCAAATGCGATTTGATTTTCAACTGCCCTATTTCTTCGCCGATTTTTTCGGCTAAACCGCTCGCTAAGGGCTTGTTTTCTTTCATGTCAAACAACTTAAACTTAATAGACGAACTACCCAGATTCAAAACTAAAATTTCCATAATCTCTCCTAATCAATCTTGCGCTTGAAGGGCACTAATCAAAACGGTGTTGATAATATCTTCCACTAAAGCACCCCTACTCAAATCGTTAATGGGCTTGTTCAAGCCTTGTAAAATGGGTCCTATCGCCACGGCTTTAGCGCTCCGTTGCACCGCTTTGTAAGCGATGTTTCCGGCGTTTAAATCCGGGAAGATAAAAACGCTAGCTTGCCCGGCCACTTGGCTGTTAGGCATTTTTTCTTCGCTACGCCTTTATCTATGGAAGCGTCAAATTGTAAAGGGCCATCAATTTCTAATTGGGGATCTAACTTTTGAGCGATTATTAAAGCTTCGTTGATTTTGTCTATCATTTCGCCTTGAGCGGAATTGCCTGTCGCATAAGAAAGCAAGGCCACTTTAGGCGCGATATTGAATTGCTTCGCTGTTTGCGCGGAAGTGGTAGCGATCTCAGCTAATTCTTTAGGGCTAGGGTTAGGGATAATCGCGCAATCCCCAAAAACCAACACTTGGGTGTCCAAGCACATTAAAAACACGCTTGAAACCAGGCTCACGCCGGGCTTAGTCTTAATGATTTGTAAAGCGGGTCTAATGGTCTCAGCTGTGATTCACCCCAGAAACCATGGCATGCGCGTATCCTGAATGCACGAGCATGGTTGCAAAATAATTCTTATTTAGCGCTAATCGCTCGGCTTCTTGCTCACTCAATCCCTTTGATTTTCGCAATTCATACAAGCTTTTAGCGAATTCTTCTCTATAATGAGAAGTGTTGGGATCGATGATTTCTGCATTTTCTAAATTCAAGTTCAAATTTTTCGAATTAATGGCTTCTTTATCGCCCAATAAAATCAATCCCACCGTGCCCATTAAATTCAAACGATGCGCGGCTTTTAAAATCCTTTCATCTTCGCTCTTGGGTAAAACGACTTTTTTAATCTGCTTTTTAGCCTTTTTCTCCAAACTCCTTTGAAAGGCTAAAGGGGTAATAATCTCGCTTTTTGTTTGCAATAAATTTTCAACTACACCCGCTTCTAATTCGCATTGTTGCTTGCAAAAAGACGCGCTTAAAAAATGTGGTTTTTCAAGCATTTCGCCCGCAAATAACCCTACAGCGAAAGGGGCTTCTTTTTTGAGAATATGAGAATGCATGGCTTTCAAATATTCCAAACTCGTTTGCGCGACAGCCACCACAGGAGCGTTTAGATGCTTGGCTAAAATGGTGTTTAAGTCTAAAAGAGCGTTTAAGAAAAACTTCGGCGTATACCCTAAATTAATGACAAAATCATGCGTGGATTGTAATTCATCATAGCGTTTGAGAATCGTTTCAAATAGTAACTCTTCTTGAGCGGTGCTTACAAGCTCTAAAGCCTTTTGTTTGTCTATGGCGCTATGAAATTCTAAAGGGTTCAAGCCCTCACACTCCCCAAAGCCCTCACACCCCCCATTAATGGGCGAAAACAAGGCGATTTTTTGATAACGCGGTTTTAGTGCTTTTAAAAGACTCTTGCAAGCAACCCCTAAAACTTCGGTATCCTCTGGGTAAATCCATAAACTTTGCATGCCAATCTCCATAATTGTTTTGTTAAATTGCAGCGGATTTTAATAAGGCTTAAATGAAACCAGACTTTTTAAAAAGCGCGCTTTAAGGAACTCTTTTTGCTTAATAGCCCTTTGAGTTAAAGTAAAGAGTTGTTTTAAAGGATAACCATGCCATCTCCCATTAATCCCATTCAAACCAACGCAAATGCCTTGAATGGCGGAGCGAAAAACGAAGACACCAAAAACGCCCCTAAAAGCGCGTCAAAGGATTTCAGTAAGATCTTAAACCAAAAGATCTCTAAAGACAAAACCGCTTCTAAAGAATCGCCAAATCCTAACGCTTTAAAAGCCACGCCCAAAGACGCTAAAGCGCTTGAAAAAACCCCTACCCCACACCACCAACACGCTAAAGATCTCGTCAAAGACCAACAAGCCCCTACCCTAAAAGATTGGCTCAACCACCCAAAAACCCACCCAACAGCCCCACATGAGACTCAACATGAAACCCATGAGCATGAAACTAACCCCAAAACCCCTAACGAAACTTTAAACAAGAACGAAAAAAAGCCTAATGGAGTTACTTCTAACGCTCATCAAACAAACTTAGCTAGTAAAAACCCCATAACTCCCAATCACGCTAACAACATTATCAAAAACCCCACAGCCCCTACTGACACTAAAAAAGAGCCAAAAACCCTTAAAGACATCCAAACGCTCAGCCAAAAACATGACTTAAACGCTAGCAACATTCAAGCGGCCACAACTCCAGAAAATAAAAACCCCTTAAATGCGAGCGATCATCTTGCTTTGAAAACAACGCAAACGCCCACTAACCACACCCTTGCAAAGAACGACGCTAAAAACACCGCCAACCTTTCTAGCGTTTTGCAATCCTTAGAAAAAAAAGAATCGCACAATAAAGAACACACAATCCCCCAAAATAATGAAAAAAAAACGCCCCCTTTAAAGGAAGCTTTACAAATGAACGCTATTAAAAGGGATAAAACGCTTTCTAAAAAAAAGTCAGAAAAAACCCCTATTCACGCTAAAACCCAGACCACAGCCCAAGCCACAACGCCAGAAAATGCCCCTAAAATCCCTCTTAAAACGCCCCCTTTAATGCCTTTAATAGGAGCTAACCCTCCCCCTAACGATAATATTCCAACGCCCCTAGAAAAAGAAGAAAAAACTCAAGAAATAAGCGAAAATAAAGAAAAAACTAAAGAGACTAGTAATAGCGCTCAAAGTGCACAAAACACCCAAGCTAGCGATAAGACAAGCGAGAATAAAAGCATCACCCCTAAAGAGACGATCAAGCATTTCACCCAACAATTAAAGCAAGAAATCCAAGAATACAAACCCCCTATGAGTAAAATCTCTATGGATTTATTCCCTAAGGAATTGGGCAAGGTTGAAGTGATTATTCAAAAAGTGGGTAAAAACCTTAAAGTGAGCGTGATTTCTCACAACAACAGCCTACAAACCTTTTTAGACAACCAACAGGATCTCAAAAACAGCCTGAACGCTTTAGGTTTTGAAGGGGTGGATTTGAGCTTTTCGCAAGATTCTTCTAAAGAGCAAGAAAAAGAGCCATTCAAAGAGCCATTTAAAGATCAGGAATTAACCCCCTTAAAAGAAAACGCCCTAAAAAGCTACCAAGAGAACACGGACCATGAAAACCAAGAAACGAGCATGCAAATCACTCTTTATGCATGATTTTAAGCAAGTTTGCTCTATAATAAGACATCTTTAATAAGGAAGAGATCATGGCTATTGATTTAGCAGAAGTTACAGGAGCTAAAGCCGCGCAAGAAAGGAAAAAAGAGCAGCCCACCATCGCTAACGGGTTGGATAAAAACGCTTTCATGAAACTCTTTTTAGAGCAATTGAAAAATCAAGACCCCACCGCTCCTATGGAAACGGATAAAATCATCACCCAAACCGCGCAACTCACGCAAGTGGAAATGCAAGAAGAAAACAAAAAAACCATGCAAGAAGTCGCCAGTGCGATGAAATCCAATAAAGAAACTAACGAGTCTTTAAAAGACTTTCAAGGCGCTTTAAAAGACACCATGGAAAACCTTAATAAAGGCATGGACGATAGCTTGAAAGCGAACAACGCTTTAAGGGAAGTAAGTGCGCTTAATTCTGTGAGCATGATAGGCAAAATCGCTGAAACCGATGTGAGCGGGGCGAATTTTGACGGCAACAACAAACTTTCTTTTTCGCTCTTTTTTGATGAAAAAATTGACGCTTCTAAAGGAGTGCCAGCGATTCAAATCCTGAACGAAAGCAATGAATTAGTCAAAACGATTCCTTTAAAAGATTATAACGGGCAAAAGGGGTATATTAATTTTGAATGGGACGGCACAAACGAAAAGGGCGAAAAAGTCCCTAAAGGCAATTACAAAATCAAGGCTGAATACAATTTAGACTCTCAAAGCAAGCAGTATTTGCAAACGCGCATTGGTAGGGGCGAAGTGGAAAGCGTGGTTTTTGATAAAGGCAAGCCCATGCTGAGAATGGGCGAAATGATTTTACCCATAGACAGCGCAATAGAGTTTTACAAGCCGGATCAAAAACCGATTGAACAGAAAATCTCTGAACAAAAGCCGCTTGATCAAAAACTCTCGGAGCAAAAACCCATTGAACAGAAAATCTCTGAACAAAAGCCCCAAACCCCCCCTAAAGAGACAGCATGAACGACACCTTATTAAACGCTTATAGCGGGATTAAGACCCATCAGTTTGGTATTGACAGCCTTTCTAATAATATCGCCAATGTCAATACTTTAGGCTATCGCTCTAATGATCCGGAGTTTAAGACCTTGTTTTCTTCGCATTTAGACGCTTTGAACGCCAAATCCGTTGTGGCTAACGACCGAAATTATGGCGTTACAGGCTCAGGCAACACCCTTTCTAATAAAGACGGCGAATACATGCCTAGTGAAGGGGAATTCCACATGGCGTATCAAGGCAAGGGCTGGTTTGTGATAGGGCCCAATAAAAATGGGGAAATGACCATTAATAAAGACGGCTTTAGCAAAAAACAGGATAATTTTCTCACGCGCGCCGGCAATTTCGCACGAGACGCTGATGGCTATTTAGTAACCCCTGAGGGCTATTATGTTTATGGCATTGATTTGAAAAAAATCAAAGACGGCACGCTCAATTCCACCGCCAGAGATGAAGACATTGAAAAATTGCATGGCAACACCCTTTCGCCCTTACAAATCCCCCAAGATTTGACTTACCAGCCGGTGCTTAGCACGAAAGTGGGTATTAGCGTGAATTTAAACCCTAAAGACCATTTAAAAGGCGTGCAAGATTTTTTCTTAAACGATAAGGGCGAGATTATCAAGGAGCGTTTTTTAAACCAGGACATTAACGCTTTAGCGAATGACGATAACGAGCCAATAGACGCGATCACTAATCGCAAATTAAACATCAGTATCCAAAAAGAAGATGGCAAAAAAGAGGATTTTGTTTTCACTTATGGGGACGCTGAAAAAGGCGAAAACCAGTTCAAAACTTTAGGCGATTTGCAAAAACTCCTTAAAGAAAAAACCGGGCTAGACTTGAACCTCATCAAAAGCGAAAAAGACGCCAAAAGCCCCCCCCTTTTATTAGAGATCGCTAATCCTAGCGAAACGCCTATCACCTTTAGCTTGAGTGGGGGTATTGCGGATAAATTGGGCTTGAATGCGAACGGAATGGAATTGAAAAAGGGCATCAGCAGGGATTCAGTAGCGATTAAAATCCCTTATTACAGCACAGAAGTGGATATTTATGATAAAGCCGGGGATAAATACTTGCTCCAAAGCGAATATTACATGACCAATTCCAACGATCCCACATCAAGCCCCACGAGCAAAAGGAAAAACCAAACTTGGGAAGTGAAAAGCTACATCGCAGATCCCAAAAACAAAACCCCTATCAATGATCCCACTTGGGAAATTGTCGGCTTTGATTCAGCCACGCACAAGATGAAATCCGCCCCCATGACTTTGGATTTTAAGGGTAATAAGCTCACTTATTCACTAGATAAGAGCGAAAACCATGATTCTAGCGATTTGTCTTACCAAGATTCTAAACTTTTAGAAGCGAGTCAAGACGGCAAGCCTAGGGGCATTTTTAGAGACATGCGCATTGAAGAAAATGGCGTGATTTCTCTAGCCTTCAGTAACGGGGTGGTAGAGCCGGTCGCTCGCATCGGTATTTTGGCTTTCACTAACGATCAAGGATTGAGAAAAATCGGCGGTAACCTCTATGAAATGCAAGAAGGCACCATTAATGGCGAAAACAGACCCCTAAGCGGTAACCCCATTTTAGGGTGGGACGAAGAGGGTAAGCTCAAGTTTGGGAAAATCAGGCACAAATATTTAGAAACGAGCAACGTGAATGCCGGGAACGCCCTAACCAATCTCATTTTAATGCAAAGAGGCTATTCCATGAACGCCAGAGCCTTTGGCGCAGGCGATGACATGATTAAAGAAGCCATTAGCTTGAAAAAATAAGGGGCTAAAATAAGGAGTGTGGTAAAATACCCTTTTTAATAAGGATATTTAATGATACCCACACAGCTTAATGAAATTGCAGAATTTTTAAAAACAAACCCTTATCATTTGTCTCAACCCTTACAGGATGGGCGATTAAATTCGTCTGTCAATGAAGAAGAAATTTTAAATACCATTAAGGATTATTTTCCTATCCAACTGCCAAAAGCCAGAGAGTGGTGGGATTTTAGTTTTGAAGAAAACGATATTTTTTATCCTGTTAATATTAAAACCACCACCACAAAAACCGCTGACAATCTTAATTGCAAATTAGGGATTTATTACGCGTTGTGCGGCTTATTGCCGGAATTTAATAACGAAATCGCATGGGAAAAATACTTTCAAAAACTGCATAAAGACTTAGGCACAAACACCGATAGAGATTATTATTTTTTAATTATCAACAAAAACGATCCTAAAGACGTTTTTATCAATTCCTTAAAAGGCATTCAAACTCTTCAGCCCAATAACTTGCCCTTCCAATGCAAGTGGGATAACAACAGAGAAATCGTTCAAAGAAACTTTATTGAAAGTAAAAACTTCATCTTAAGCGCTTTAGCCAAAAGCGTTAAGTTACGATCTAATATTTATTAAGAGAATTTTTTGGAGAGTTTTTTGTATCAATTAGAGATTAAAACTTTAGGGCAGGTTTTCACCCCTAAAAAGATAGTGGATTTCATGCTCACTCTAAAGCACAATCATGGGAGTGTTTTAGAACCGAGTGCGGGCGATGGGAGTTTTTTAAAGCGCTTAAAAAAGGCTGTAGGGATTGAAATCGATCCTAAAATTTGCCCTAAAAATGCCCTTTGCATGGACTTTTTTGACTACCCTTTAGAAAATCAATTTGACACGATTATTGGCAATCCGCCCTATGTCAAGCACAAGGATATTGCACCAAGCGCAAAAGAAAAACTCCATTACAGCCTTTTTGATGAAAGGAGTAATCTCTACTTGTTTTTCATAGAAAAAGCGATCAAGCATTTAAAGCCTAAAGGCGAATTGATTTTCATCACCCCAAGGGATTTTTTAAAATCCACTTCTAGCGTGAAATTAAACGAATGGATTTACAAAGAAGGCACGATAACGCATTTTTTTGAATTAGGCGATCAAAAAATTTTCCCAAACGCCATGCCTAATTGCGTGATTTTTCGTTTTTGTAAGGGTAATTTCAGTAGAATCACCAACGATGGTTTGCAATTTGTGTGCAAAAAAGGCATTTTGTATTTCCTCAACCAATCTTACACGCAAAAATTAAGCGAGGTTTTTAAGGTTAAAGTGGGGGCAGTGAGCGGGTGCGATAAGATTTTTAAAAACGAAAAGTATGGGAATTTAGAATTTGTCACCTCAATCACAAAAAGAACCAATGTTTTAGAAAAAATGGTTTTTGTCAACAAGCCTAATGATTATTTACTCCAGCATAAAGACAGCTTGATGCAAAGAAAGATTAAAAAATTCAATGAAAATAACTGGTATCAATGGGGGAGGATGCATCACATATCCCCTAAAAAACGCATTTATGTCAACGCCAAAACGCGCCAAAAAAACCCCTTTTTTATCCACCAATGCCCTAATTATGACGGCTCTATTTTAGCGCTATTCCCTTATGACCAAAACCTGGACTTACAAAACCTCTGCGATAAACTCAACGCTATCAACTGGCAAGAATTAGGCTTTGTGTGCGATGGGCGTTTTTTGTTTTCGCAGCGCTCTTTAGAAAACGCGCTTTTGCCTAAAGACTTTTTCAATTAGGATAAAACTTGTTAGAAACTTTGCAATTAAACCCTGAGCAACTAAAAGCGGCCAAGGCTTTGAAAGGGTATAATTTAGTGATTGCGAGCGCTGGCACGGGAAAAACTTCTACCATTGTGGGGCGCATTTTACACCTGCTAGATAACGGCATCAAGCCTGAAGAAATCTTGCTTTTGACTTTCACCAATAAAGCGAGTAATGAAATGATCGCTAGGGTGGCTAAATATTTTAAATTAAGCTCCAAAATTGAAGCGGGTACTTTCCATGCGGTAGCGTATCGCTATTTAAAAGAGCATTACCCTAATTTAAGCCTGAAGCAACCTAAGGAACTAAGAAAACTTTTAGAAAGCATTGTGGACACTAAAAACGCCATAGATGACGATAAAAAGCCCTACACTTCGCAGCATTTATACACCCTTTATTCGCTTTACACTAACGCTCTAAAACAAGAAGATTTTAGTGCATGGCTTTCTCATAAAAACCCTGAACACACGCCATACGCCGCCCTTTATGAAAACATTTTAGACGAATTTGAAAACACCAAAAAAAAGCATAATTATATTGACTATAACGACTTGCTGCTGCTGTTTAAAAAAGCGATGCTAGAAAGATCTAGCCCTTATAAAGAAGTGCTTTGCGATGAGTTTCAAGACACTAACCCCTTACAAGAATCCATTTTAGACGCTATCAACCCTCCCAGTTTGTTTTGCGTGGGCGATTACGATCAGAGCATTTACGCTTTTAACGGGGCGGATATTTCTATCATTTCTAATTTCACTCAAAAATACAAAAACGCCCGAGTTTTCACGCTCACCAAAAACTACCGCTCCTCTAAAGAGATTTTAGATCTCGCTAATCAAGTGATACAGTGCAATGAGCGCATTTACCCTAAAAATTTAGAAGTGGTGAAATCAGGGAAATTCAATAAACCCACGCTTTTAAATTACAACGACAATATCGCGCAATGCCAAGACATCGCTAAACGCATTGTGATGCGGAAGAATTTTAAAGAAGTGGCAGTGATTTTTAGGAATAACGCGAGCGCGGATCAATTAGAAGCCGCTTTAAGATTCCACAATGTGCCAAGCAAAAGGAAAGGGAGTGCGAGCTTTTTTGAATCCAAAGAAGTGGCGTTAGCGTTAGATATTTGCGCGCTACTATTTAACCCCAAAGACATTATGGCAGCGATTCACATTTTAAGCTGTATCAGTGATATTGGCTCTAACACCGCTAAAGACATTCATGAAGCCTTAATGCTTTTAGGCAATGGCGATCTCAAATCAGCCTTAATTCAGCCAAGCAAAGAAGCCAAAATTTACACGAAGAAAAAAGAAATCACCTCTATGGGGCTTTTTGAAGAAATTTTTGCCCTAGAAAACAGCTCAAGGTTTAATAGCATGATAGATAAGGCGTTTCATTCGCACCCGGTGTTGATGCACCCTAAAATCTCACTCAATGGGGCTAAGATGCTGAGCGATTTTTTCATTCTCTATACCAAAGCCCCTATTCATTCCCCTAGCGCTTTAATCAAACACATTCTAGAAAGTGCGTTTTTTCAAACCTTTAAAACACGCCTTTTAAAAGAGCGATCTAAAAATAAGGACGGCTCTTACAACGAGTTTAAAAAACTCCAAGCGCAAAAACGCTTCAATGAAAAAATGGACTTGCTGAGTTCTTTGGCGAAAAATTACCAAAATTTAGGGCGTTTTTTAAACGGCACTTTAATAGGCTCAAATGAAGCCACGCAAGGCTGTGGCGTGAATTTATTGAGCGTGCATGCTTCTAAAGGCTTAGAATTTAAAGATGTCTATATTATAGATTTAATGGAGGGCCGTTTCCCTAACCACAAGCTCATGAACACCGGTGGGGGCATTGAAGAAGAGCGGCGGCTTTTTTATGTCGCTATCACAAGGGCTAAGGAAAATTTATGGCTTTCTTATGCGAAAAACGAATTGAGAGAAAACGCCAAACCAAAAGAGCATAAGCCCTCGGTGTTTTTGTATGAAGCGGGGCTTTTGAAACCCGATTCAAAATAAAATTATAAAATTGGTTTTTGTATTGTTTGTTTAATGAGTATTATAATGGGATTTTTATGAGATGTAAGAAAAATACAAAAAACGCTAGCAACCATAGATTTTAACTCTAGCTTGCGCTAGAGCCAAAATTTTAGTATAATGGCGTTGTGGTAACCATTAAAACTATGATCACTAATAGTAATTTCATAGCTGGTTATCTCCTTTCGGGGTAACCACCCACTATTAGACCCTAACATGCTCCAAATTTTCACCACAAAAGAGATAACTTAAAATGACTATTTGCGTTAGCGTGATTTTACATTAAAAAACCTAGAAATGCCAAAAAGCGTTTTTAAAAACCCCCCAAAATTTAACGCTAATCCCCCTAAGATTCCGTTTTTTTTTTTTTGTAAAAAGCGCTCCAATTGTTGTAACTTTATTTCCTTGATAGGGGGTCTTTAAGGGGATTTTTAAGGTTAGTTTAATTTTCATTATGTGAAAATATAACAATTACATCTAACAATTTGTATTACTAATTTGTATTACTAATTTGTATTACTAATTTGTATTACTAATTTGTATTACTAATTTGTATTACTATTATTTACAAGCTCTGATGTAACTAAATCCCAATTTAATCTCAATCAAGGAGCATCCCATTGATAAGGAAAATCATGATAAAGAAAAATAGAACGCTGTTTCTTAGTCTAGCCCTTTGCGCTAGCATAAGTTATGCCGAAGATGATGGAGGGTTTTTCACCGTCGGTTATCAGCTCGGACAAGTCATGCAAGATGTCCAAAACCCAGGCGGCGCTAAAAGCGATGAACTCGCCAGAGAGCTTAACGCTGATGTAACGAACAACATTTTAAACAACAACACCGGAGGCAATGTCGCAGGGGCGTTGAGTAACGCTTTCTCCCAATACCTTTATTCGCTTTTAGGGGCGTATCCCACGAAACTCAATAGTAACGATGTGTCTGCGAACGCTCTTTTAAGTGGTGCGGTAGGCAGTGGGACTTGCGCGGCTGCAGGGACGGCTGGTAGCAACTCTCTTAACACTCAAAGCGCTTGTACCGCTGCGGGCTATTACTGGCTCCCTAGCTTGACTGACAGGATTTTAAGCACGATCGGCAGCCAGACCAACTACGGCACGAACACCAATTTCCCCAACATGCAACAACAGCTCACCTACTTGAATGCGGGGAATGTGTTTTTTAATGCGATGAATAAGGCTTTAGAGAAGAATGGGACTGCTACTACTAGTGGAACTAATGGTGCGACTGGTTCAAATGGTCAAACTTACTCCACACAAGCTATCCAATACCTTCAAGGCCAACAAAATATCTTAAATAACGCAGCGAACTTGCTCAAGCAAGATGAATTGCTCTTAGAAGCTTTCAACTCTGCCGTAGCCGCCAACATTGGGAATAAGGAATTCAATTCAGCCGCTTTTACAGGTTTGGTGCAAGGCATTATTGATCAATCTCAAGCGGTTTATAACGAACTCACTAAAAACACCATTAGCGGGAGCGCGGTTAATAGCGCTGAGATAGACTCCAACCAAGCTAACGCTGTGCAAGGGCGTGCTAGTCAGCTCCCTAACGCTCTTTATAACGCGCAAGTAACTTTGGATAAAATCAATGCACTCAACAATCAGGTGAGAAGCATGCCTTACTTGCCCCAATTCAGAGCCGGGAACAGCCGCGCGACGAATATTTTAAACGGGTTTTACACCAAAATAGGCTATAAGCAATTCTTCGGGAAGAAAAGGAATATCGGTTTGCGCTATTATGGTTTCTTTTCTTATAACGGAGCGAGCGTGGGCTTTAGATCCACTCAAAACAGCGTAGGGTTATACACTTATGGGGTGGGGACTGATGTGTTGTATAATATCTTTAGCCGCTCCTATCAAAACCGCTCTGTGGATATGGGCTTTTTTAGCGGTATCCAATTAGCCGGCGAAACCGTCCAATCCACGCTCAGAGATGACCCCAATGTGAAATTGCACGGCAAAATCAATAACACGCACTTCCAGTTCCTCTTTGACTTCGGTATGAGGATGAACTTCGGTAAGTTGGACGGGAAATCCAACCGCCACAACCAGCACACGGTGGAATTTGGCGTAGTGGTGCCTACGATTTATAACACTTATTACAAATCCGCAGGGACTACCGTGAAGTATTTCCGTCCTTATAGCGTTTATTGGTCTTATGGGTATTCATTCTAAGAAAGGGGGGAAGAGACAAACATGAAACAAAATTTAAAGCCATTCAAAATGATTAAGGAAAATTTAATGACACAATCTCAAAAAGTAAGATTCTTAGCCCCTTTAAGCCTAGCGTTAAGCTTGAGCTTCAATCCAGTGGGCGCTGAAGAAGATGGGGGCTTTATGACCTTTGGGTATGAATTAGGTCAGGTAGTCCAACAAGTGAAAAACCCGGGTAAAATCAAAGCCGAAGAATTAGCCGGCCTGTTAAACTCTAATACGACAAACAACACCAATATCAATATTGCAGGCACAGGAGGCAATGTCGCCGGGACTTTGGGCAACCTCTTTATGAACCAACTAGGCAATTTGATTGATTTGTATCCCACTTTGAACACTACTAGCATCCAACAATGTGGTACTACTAATAATGGTAGTAGTGGTGCGACCGCAGCCGCTGCTACTACTAGCAATAGTCCTTGTTTCCAAGGTAACCTGACTCTTTATAAAGAAATGGTTAGCTCTATCAAAACTTTGAGTCAAGACATCAGCAAGAACATCTTCCAAGGCAACAACAACACCACGAGCGCTAACCTCTCCAACCAGCTCAGCGAGCTTAACACCGCTAGCGTTTATTTGGCTTACATGAACTCGTTCTTAAACGCCAATAACCAAGCGGGTGGGATTTTTCAAAACAACACTAATCAAGCTTATGGGAGTGGTGTTACCGCTCAACAAATCGCTTATATCCTAAAGCAAGCTTCAATCACTATGGGGCCAAGCGGTGATAGCGGGGCTGCCGCAGCGTTTTTAGACGCCGCTTTAGCGCAACATGTTTTCAACTCCGCTAACGCTGGGAATGATTTGAGCGCTAAGGAATTCACTAGCTTGGTGCAAAACATCGTCAATAATTCTCAAAACGCTTTAACGCTAGCCAACAACGCTAACATCAGCAATTCAACAGGCTATCAAGTGAGCTATGGCGGGAATATTGATCAAGCGCGCTCTACCCAACTGTTAAACAACACCACAAACACTTTGGCTAAAGTTGCCGCTTTGAATAACGAGCTTAAAGCTAACCCATGGCTTGGGAATTTCGCTGCCGGTAACAGCTCTCAAGTGAATGCGTTTAACGGGTTTATCACTAAAATCGGTTATAAGCAATTCTTTGGGGAAAACAAGAATGTGGGCTTACGCTACTACGGCTTCTTCAGCTATAATGGTGCTGGCGTGGGTAATGGCCCTACTTACAATCAAGTCAATTTGCTCACTTATGGGGTGGGGACTGACGTGCTTTACAATGTGTTTAGCCGCTCTTTTGGCAGTAGGAGTCTTAATGCAGGCTTCTTTGGGGGGATCCAACTCGCAGGGGACACTTACATCAGCACGCTAAGAAACAGCCCTCAGCTTGCGAGCAGACCTACAGCGACGAAATTCCAATTTTTGTTTGATGTGGGGTTACGCATGAACTTTGGTATCTTGAAAAAAGACCTAAAAAGCCATAACCAGCATTCTATAGAAATCGGTGTGCAAATCCCTACGATTTACAACACTTACTATAAAGCTGGCGGTGCTGAAGTGAAATACTTCCGCCCTTATAGCGTGTATTGGGTCTATGGCTACGCCTTCTAAAAAAGCTCAAGGCCTTTTATAGGCTTTGATTGAACCCTTTAACCCCCACGCTTTAAAAACAACCCCAAAACCCTTATCCAATAGTCAAATAATGGAATTGACCCCCTAAGAACGCTTTAATGGTAAAGGTGATCAAACGCTAAAGATATTTAGGATTTCTGTGGTTTAAAAACTTTGTTTTGTGGTTCTAAATTTTATGGTAAAACCCATTTTTTAAGGGGATAGGAAGTATTTTCCCCCACAACACCAAAACTAAATCCCCCCTAACCCAAGAAAACCGTTTTTAAAACCCCCAAGCAGAAATCCTAAACATCTTTAGTGTTTGGGGTGAATGCCGCTAATTTGCAGTATAACACCCCCATACATTTGCATCTAGCGTAGGAAGCGCGCAAAGTTACGCCTTTATAGATATGATGCGTGAGAGCTGTAAGGAATGCGTTGGAGCTCAAACTCTGTAAAATCCATTAGGCACACAGAACAAGAACCAAACTCTCCCCCAACATCAGGAAGCCCAATCGTCTTTAGCGTTTGATCACTTCACAAAACTAGCTTTGCACAAAGTCTTTTATACTCAGATTTTAAAAAATACCTTGGAGTGTTTTTAACTTGCTGCGATTGGAAATCAAAACTTCAGCGTGAGGTTGGTCATCATGTAACTTCTGTCTTGGTAATTAGCGCTAAAATCGCCATCAGGGTTATTGAACTTGGGCGCTCCAAAATACCCTGCTTGATACCCTTTATTGATCCTAGCCCCATAATAAGTGATCCTAAAGTTAAGAAGAACCGATTCAGTGAACGCATAGCTCGCGTTGAATTGCACGGAATATTCATTAGCCCTCCCCACTTGCCCTAACGCATTCTTATTCGCATGAGAGACGCGCCCAAAAACATGCCATGCAAAACGCTTATGAATCCCTCCAACCGAAGTGTAAAAAGTGAAAGTGTTAGCGTTAGTGATCGCATCAGCCAGCCCATCATAAGCCGTATTATCCCAAAAATCATAGCCAATCATTCCGGCATGCTTAGTCGTTATGGAGATTTCACTACCGATATAGGAAGTGTTATTCCCCCTTGGCATCGTGTGAGAGCCTAAAAAAGCGTCCGAATTGCCAAAGGTGTTATAAAAGCCAATGGACCAGTTGAAATTATCCCACCAAAAAACCTGGCGGATATTTAAAGTAACGCCATTCCTCCCCAACAACGAGCCATGGGGCGTGCTGTCTTCTAAACTATAAGTGTTTGTCTCTGGGTTATACCACCCCCTATAGTATAAAGGAAAGGTTGTCATGATCATGCTTTGAGAGCGAAAGCCCACATTTTCAAAATTCCTATTCGTGTCATAGACTAGCTTAAAACCGGGAGCGTTATAAGTCTTAGGCGCAAAATAATAAAAAAATTGAGCGTCTAAACCTTTATAAGAATAGGTTGTGGTGATCCCATGCCAGCCGTAATTGATGAAATCGTTGCTGTTATTAGGATTGCCTCCCTTTTTCAAATAGGGCACCGTCGCAAAAAACTCATAAATCCAAGAGTTAAACGCTAAACCTCTCCCAAAAGAACTCCACCACCAAAACCTTAACCTTTGTGTCTCAGTCTTATAGGGCTGATAATACACTTCCCACCCCTGATTCGAACCGCTCATAAAATCAATATTCGCTTCATAACGCCCCGCCTTAAACCCAAAAACATCTTTGTAATCGTATCGTAAAAAAGCGGTATCCACCACATAAGGCCTTGCATGATAGCTCGCTGATTGGGAAGTCCCCGCATAAGCAGGGCCAAGATATTTATTGAAAAAGTATCCATGATAGCCCCCAATGAAATTCTCTACAATTGAGCCAAAAACTTTCCCGTTAGCCTGGTTAATATCATACTTAGTCTTATCATAAGGAATGGCTGCAATCGCCCCACCCAAAGAGACAGAGAGCCTGTGGTTTTCGATGCCTTTAGGGAGTAAATTGACTTTGACTTGCGCTAAAGTTACAATATCTATAAAACTTTCAGTAGGATAAATCCCTTTTTTAGTATTGATTTGAGAATTGTTAAAACCAATCTTAGAAAAGTTCTCCACACGACCACTAAACCGATAATCAAAAGCTTCTACAGGACACAATAAAAACGATAAAAGCGATAAAGAAGAAGTCAGAAAATACTTCTCTTGTCTCATTAAATTCTCCCTAATCTTAATGGTATGATCTTTTTTGTTGAGATTATAATTATAATCAAAAAAAAAAAAAAACAGCATAAAGTTAAAATGTTAATTAAAATCCACAACCTTATTTTACAAAAAATAACCATTTATTGTAAATTGGTTTAAAATTAAAGGATTAAAATCATATATTTGTTACTTTTAAAGAATGCGTTATTTTTGATTGGGCTTATTACGCATGAAATTCTCGCTTCTTTTAACCCTCCTTTTTTGTTTTTGCGCGGGCGTTTTTATTTCTTCACTTTTTTAACCGCTTCAAAGAAAAATAGCCCCCACGCGCTCAAATTTTAAAACTTATAAGAAATTTCAAATCTAGCGTTAAAGCCAGGCTCTGCCATGCCCCTTGCGTATTTGTCTTGATTGGGCTCATCAGGGCTCATCACCGGGCTTGCTTGATCAATATATTGTTGGTTAAAAACATTGTTAAACACCGCATTCAGGCTCAACCCTTTGAGTTTTTTATAAGTGGGCTTGTAAGTGATAAAAAAACTGCTCACCCCATAACCCGGCTTATGCACATGAAAAATCCCGGGCGTTTTAGGGCAATCGCTAGGCCGTCTGTCAATATCCGTAGGGCCGTTACGATAAGGGCTATAAGAGCAATAACTCAAATCCGTAACAAAGCGTGAAAGCCAAGTGATGCTAAGACCGGTGCGTGGGATTGTATAGCTTGCCGTTAAAATAAACACATTGCCTGTCGTGGCCGCCAATTCATACACATCAGCGATCAAACGCCCTTTTAAAGAAGGCCATGATCGCGCCACGCTCAAGCCTAAAGAAAAACCCTTGTATTTAGCTGTCCCTGAAACTTCATAACCCGGCACATAAATAATATCTTGTGCGGGCAAGTTGGTTACAAAAAGCGTTGAAGAAAATTGATTGATGTAATTAGAAATCAATTGGACAAAACCGGCAGCTCTGAAATCAAAATACTGACTGCTGTATTCGGTGTTAAATTCCACATTTTGCCCGATTTCTGGCTTTAAATTGCGGTTATAGCGCAAATTATCTTGACGCATCCACACCAAACCTCCAGGCATAGGGCCTCTAGTTACATACGCGTAAGAAAGCCTGAAATTCAAATTTTCTAAAGGCGAGACGTTTAAAGCCGCGCTAGGGCTAAACCCTTGAGTTACGTGCAATTGCCAGTCTTTATCCACTAAAGTATAGACATCATAACGAGTCCCTGCCCCCAAAGTTACCATAGGATGCAAGGTGTAATTCGCTTGCGCATACACCCCAACCACATTCGCGGTAGCGCCATTTCGTTGGCAACGCCCGTTCATGTTGGAATCATTAGGGCTTGTAACCCTTAAGCATGCATCAGGGGCATCGCCGGGTCTAACTAATTCGCTATTGGGGATCGCTTTATCAAAAGTGGTTAAGTTTTGGTAATTCAACCCATATTCCAAAAGATTGTCATTTTTATGATCTATGGTGTGGATCACGTTCGCATTAAACCCAGAATTGATGATGAATAAATTTTTATTAGCCACCACAGATCCCCCTCCAAGGCTTTTAAAAGTGATGGAGCAAGTTTGTTTAGTAGCGTCATAAATGCCCCCTTGCGCCACGCATTGATTTTCTTCATTTTGAGAGAGTTGTGGGTTTGGGGTGAAAGGAATGATAGCCGCTATATCGTTAGGCTTAAAAAGCGGATCAATTTGGACATTCCTGATGCTCGTATAACCATTGATTTTTAATTTAGGATCGCCAAAGCGACTCCCCCCTTCCCTTTCATAATTCAAGCTCACGTTATGCACTAAATTGACGCTATAAGTTTTAAACAAACTAGCGTCATTTTCAAACAAACAATCGCTAGGGTTTTTCTCGTTAGGGAAAGCGTTGAAATCACCACAAGAATAGGGTAAAAAAGTGCCGGTAAAATTCGCTCTTAAAGGGCGATTGGCGTTATCTCTAGTCATGTTATAACTGAGCGTTAAAATATCCCTTTCGCTCAAATAACCATTGATCTTAGCCATCACATTGTTTTGCTCGCTAGGGCTTGCTGTAACTTTATTATCCGCTTTAGGGTCAAAAAGATTTTTCATCGCATTATCCCCATCACGATAATAAAAAATATTTTGGTGCGTGTAATACAAAAGCGCATCAAAATGATGGTTACGATAAGCGCCCATCACGGTTTCTCGATCCCCAAAGTTGGTTAAAAAAGTTGCAGCCCCACTTATGGCGTAGTCTTTACCTTTAGGGATAAAATCGCTCGCACTCCTAGTCTCCATTTTGATCGCGCCAATCAAAGCCATAGGCCCCGCACTCGCTTGAGCCGCCCCCTTAGTAACCACCACGCTTTTGAGCATTCCAGGATCAATAATCGTATTGCCTTGATGCCCATAGCTTGCACCCATTTGCGCCGCGCCATCCACCGTAACCCGAGCCAATCTGTCTTCAATACCGCGCACATAAATTTTTTGTGCTATCACTGCGCCACCGCCCACATTGATATTAGGGTTTCTTCTAAACATGTCGCTGATCTGGTTGGCTTGCCTTCTTTCTAATTCCTTACTTGAAATGGTTGTCTGGTTGTTGTAATTAAAGATTTTAGCCGCTTGAGTGGTAACCTTACCTAGAGTGTGTTGGGCGTTCTTTTCTTTTTTCCTTTCTGTCTTTTTTTCTTCTTTTTGTTCTTCTTTAGCCTCTAATTCAAACATGCCTAATAAGGACAAAAAAATAGAAAAACTCCAATACTTCCTAAAACGCTTGTCATTCATTCTTAAAATCCTAAATATAGCAATTATTGTTTTTGAAAAATAAGATTGTTATTATAACTAAAAAAGTATTATTTTTAGAGAAAGATTTTTCTCGGTTACTTTATTTTATGATATAAAAACTCATTTCCTTAAGGGGATAGGGGGGCATTTTGCGATAATGTCCCCCTTAACCCCCTTAAGAAACCTCCTAACCCAAGAAGACCGCTTTTTTCAAGAGATTATCGCTTGATTAAAATCAAGCTCTTTTATTGATCTTTTTTATCTTATTCTCACTTTTTTATCTTTATAGAGTTTGAATATTTTAGAACTAGCGCTTTCAAACAAACCCCTTTCATCGCTCACAATGACATCAGCGAGATTGGAAGCGATTTCTTCATCATAGGCGCATTGGGTGAGGTTGGCTGAGGTGCTATAGAGCGTTTTAAAACGCTTTAAAAAATCCCCATGCCTGCCCCTAACCACACGAACGGCCTTAGAGTTAGGATAAATAAAAGTGGTTTTAGCGCTTCTTCTGATGAGGTTTTTAAAAGCGTTGGGCGCGCGCACTAGGCTTTTTAAGGTGGTAAAATCAGCGCTTTCTATTAAAACGCTTTGGTTTTTAGGGCGCTTTTTTAAAGCGTTGAGTTTTTCGCTGTCTTTAGAAAGCAGTCCTATAGTGGTATCGCTTTGAACGAGATACACTAACGCCATCAAATTACTTCAAATAATCTTGTAAGGCTAACAACTCGTCTTTTTGAGAACTTTCTTCTAACGCTAAAAGTAAGACTTCTATCGCACTTAAAGTCGTGAAATAACTCACATGGTTTTTAAGCACAGAAGCGCGGATGAGTTTGGCGTCATCTTGAGATTTGTGATCGCTGGTGTTGATAGCCATGCTGATTTCCCCATTCATCATCAAATCCATGATATTGGGACGGCCCTCAGAGATTTTAAGCACTTTTAAAGACTTCACCCCGGCTTTTTCCAAAGCCTTATGCGTGCCCTCTGTGGCGCACAATTCAAAACCTAACTGAACCAAGCGTTTCATTAAAACGCACGCTTCTTCTTTATCCTTATCTTTAATAGAAACAAAAATAAGCCCCTTGTTTTTAATGGGGTTAAAGCAAGCCGTTTGAGCCTTGAAAAATGCAAGCCCTAAAGATCTAGCAATCCCCATCACTTCGCCGGTGCTTTTCATCTCAGGCCCTAAAATCAAATCCGATCCATAAAGTTTATTAAAAGGGAAAACCGCTTCTTTTAAAGCCACAAAATGGGGCATTTTAGGCTTATAAACGCCTTTAGAATATTCTACGATATTTTTTTTATCATAAAACTTCAAGGCTTCTTTTAAATCTTCTAACACCATAACCCTAGTCGCCACTTTGGCTAAAGGAACGCCTAAAGCCTTGCTTAAAAAAGGCACGGTTCGGCTGGCTCTGGGATTGACTTCAATCAAATACAGCGAATTTTCATAAACAGCAAATTGGATATTCAATAGCCCCACTACGCCTAAATGCAGAGCGATTTTCGCGCTCACTCGCTCAATTTCATCTAAAATTTCAGGGTTTAAATTGGAAGGGATAAAGCATGCCGAATCGCCTGAATGGATACCCGCCTCTTCAATATGCTGTAAAATGCCGGCAATATAAACCTCTTTTTTATCGCAAATAACATCCACATCTAATTCCACCGCTTTTTCTAAAAACTTATCAATGAGGAGCGGGTTTTTAGGGCTAATTTCTAAAGAATGCGTAACGCTTTCTAAATAATGGTGCAGTTCTTCAATGTTTTCTAAAATTTGCATGTGTTGGCCGCCTAGCACATAACTAGGGCGCACGATAATAGGGAAACCAATCACATTAGCAATACTATAAGCTTCATCAACGCTCTTAGCCATGCCGTTTTTGGGCTGCTTGATGTCAAGCTCTTTTAAAAAGAGGGAAAATTTCTCCCTGTCTTCTGCAATATCAATCACCTTAAAAGGCGTGCCAATAATGGGGGCTTGCATTTTAGCTAAATCTTTAGCGAGTTTTAAGGGGGTTTGTCCCCCAAAATGCACGATAATGCCATCCACTCGCTCCCTTTGAATGATGCTCTTCACGCACTCAAAATGAATGGGTTCAAAATAGAGCGTGTCGCTCGTGTCATAATCCGTGCTAACCGTTTCTGGATTGCAATTGAGCATGACGCTTTTAATGTTTAAATCTTTCAAAGCAAAGCTCGCATGCACGCAACAATAATCAAATTCAATGCCTTGACCGATGCGGTTAGGCCCAGAGCCTATGATTAGGATTTTCTTTTCTTGTTTTTCTTGTTTGTTTCCAATAGGGGGCAAAGGATTGGGGGCATAGGTGGAATACAAATACGGCGTGAGCGATAAAAACTCCGCCGCGCAAGTGTCCACTTCTTCAAAATGGGGCGCGATTTGTAAATTAGATCTAGCTAATTCCACTTCAAAAGGACTGACCTCTAAATTTTCATTTTCTTTGATTTTAGCGGCAATCCTAGCATCGCTAAAGCCTAAATTCTTAAGCCCTCTTAATTTTTTGGCGTCCGTTAAAACGCTAGAATTGATGCCTTCTTCTGCTTTGACTAGCTTTTGAATTTGAAATAAAAACCACCTGTCAATCTGGCATAATTCAAACACTTCATCTACAGAAACGCCGAGCCTGAACGCATCAGCGATATAGAGCAAGCGCTTGGGATTGGGCCGGCGGATTTCCTTTTTTATCGCTTCTAAATCTTTGCTTAACGATTCAAACCCTAGCCAATTGTTTTCCAAAGAGCATAGCGCTTTTTGTAAGGCTTCTAAGAAATTCCCCCCTATCGCCATCACTTCGCCAATGCTTTTCATGGAAGTCCCTAGAGTGCTAGAAACACCGGCAAATTTTTCAAACGCAAAGCGAGGGATTTTCACCACGATATAATCCAAACTAGGCTCAAAACTCGCCGGGGTGTTGGTAATATCGTTTTTAATTTCATCTAAGCTAAAACCCACCGCAAGCATGGTAGCCACTTTTGCAATAGGAAACCCGGTCGCTTTTGAAGCTAATGCGGAGCTACGGCTCACTCGTGGGTTCATTTCAATCACAACCATTCTTAAAGTCTCGGGGTGGATCGCAAATTGCACATTGCTTCCGCCCGTATCCACGCCAATTTCTCTCAAAATCGCAAAGCTCGCATCGCGCATGCGTTGGTATTCTTTATCGGTTAAGGTGAGGCTTGGAGCGATGGTGATGCTATCGCCGGTATGAACGCCCATGGGGTCAATGTTTTCAATACAGCACACAATGATGCAATTGTCCTTGCTGTCTCGTATGACCTCCATTTCGTATTCTTTCCACCCCAATAAGGACTCTTCAATCAAAATTTCATTAATGGGCGAAGCGTCTAGGGCGTTTTTAGCCAATTCTTGAAACTCTTCAATATTGTAAGCGACCCCACTCCCTCCCCCAGCCAGAGTGAAACTCGCTCTAATAATGGCTGGAAAGCCAATTTCATTAATGGCTTCTAGGGCTTCTAACTCGTTATAAGCGTAACGCCCTTTAGGCAAATCCATCCCGATTTTTAACATCGCTTCTTTGAAAGCCTGCCTGTCTTCGCCTTTTTTAATCGCTTCAATCTTAGCCCCTAAAAGCTCCACGCCTTCTAACATGCCCTTTTGATGCATCTGCATGACCGCATTCAAAGCGGTTTGCCCGCCCATTGTGGGTAAAATAGCGTCAATTTTTTCTTTTTTGATGATAGCGGCGATATTTTCTCCAGTGATGGGTTGGATATAAGTTTGATGAGAAAATTCAGGGTCAGTCATCACGGTGGCCGGATTAGAATTGATTAAAATCACTCTATAACCTAAAGATTTTAAGGTTTTACAACTTTGAGTCCCTGAATAGTCAAACTCACAAGCTTGACCGATCACAATAGGGCCTGATCCTATCAGTAGAATGTTGGAAATATCGGTGCGTTTAGGCATAACTAATCCTTAAAGAAAGAATATCAACGAAGCGTTATCAATACTTTAAAGTATTTTTTATTAGGTTTTTGCGTGGTATCCCCCCCTATTTTTTCAAACTATTTGTCTCTGTCTGAAAAAATACCAATGATTTGCAAGATAGAAATAAAGACATTCAAAAAGTCTAAATACAAGCTCACCGCCGCATCAATGGGGCTATCATACATGCCTTTAACGATGTTTTGGGTGTCATAAGCGATATAAAGACTGAATAAAATCGCGCTCGCTCCCGCAATGACAACCTGGAACATGGGGCTACCCAAAAACAAGTTAATGAGCGAACAGACCACCACCACAATCAAAGCGATAAAGAGCATTTTACCCATGTTCGCTAAGTCGTTTTTAGTCTTAAGGGCATACACGCTCATCAAACCAAAAACAATGGTTGTCATGCCCAAAGCCTGCCAAATCGCTCCTAAACCAGCTTTTGCAATCACCATACCCAACAAAGGCACTAGAGTAACCCCTGATAATGAAGTGAAAGCAAACAGCATGAATAGATTCAATCCGGGTTTGGATTTAGAAAACATCAAACCAAAAAACGCCGCAATTTCAGCGATAAAAAACACCCATTTATACTGCACTACGGCTTGAAAATTCATTAAACCTAGTAACGCCCCGATAGTCGCTAATAACAAACTGCCTGCAAAGAACTTGTAAGTCGTTTTAACAAAACTTACCAGCTCGCTTTCATGCAATAAAGAATCTTCTGCATACGCATTACGAGAATTAGCTCTGTCATACAATGCCATGTTTTACTCCTTGATTTCAACTCAATAAATAATTTTAATTAACCTACAGCTAGGTCCAATATAATAGCGCAAAATGTAGTAAAATACCAAACAAAACCCCCTAAAATTGAAATTAAAGTCTGAAAATAGGATAATAGTTACGATGAAAATTTTTATCAATGGATTTGGCCGCATTGGGAGATGCGTTTTAAGAGCGATTTTAGAGCGCAATGATACAAACCCTCAACTAGAAGTGGTAGGCATCAATGACCCCGCTAATTGGGAAATTCTCGCTTATCTTTTAGAGCATGACAGCGCACATGGGTTGCTTTTTAAAGAGGCACGTTACTCTAATCATAAGCTTATTATCGGCTCATTAGAAATCCCTGTTTTTAATAGCATCAAAGACTTGAAAGGCGTGGGTGTTATCCTAGAGTGTTCAGGGAAGTTTTTAGAGCCTAAAACGCTAGAAAATTACCTTTTGCTTGGGGCTAAAAAGGTGTTGTTATCCGCTCCCTTTATGGGCGAATACGATGAAAAACAATACCCTACTTTAGTGTATGGGGTCAATCATTTTTGCTATCAAAACCAAGCCATTGTTTCTAACGCCTCTTGCACGACTAACGCTATCGCGCCCATTTGCGCGATTTTAGATAAAGCTTTTAACATTAAAGAGGGCATGCTAACGACCATTCATAGTTATACAAGCGATCAAAAACTCATTGATTTAGCCCACCCTTTGGATAAACGGCGCTCCAGAGCGGCCGCAAGCAACATTATCCCTACCACCACTAAAGCCGCTCTGGCCTTGCATAAAGTGTTACCCAATCTCAAAAATAAAATGCATGGGCATAGCGTGAGGGTGCCTAGCCTTGATGTGTCCATGATAGATTTGAGTTTGTTTTTAGAAAGAAAGGCCTTTAAAGAGCCGATCAACGATTTATTGATTACAGCTTCCAAAGGGACTTTAAAAGGCGTGTTAGAGATAGATTTGAAAGAAAGGGTGAGTTCTGATTTCATTTCTAATCCGCATAGCGTTATCATCGCACCTGATTTGACTTTCACGCTAGAGAATATGGTCAAAATCATGGGGTGGTATGATAATGAATGGGGGTATTCTAATCGTTTGGTGGATATGGCGCAGTTTATGTATCATTATTAAGTCATTTTGCGAATCTTTTTGAGTTTGTTTAACATCAAATTGTATAATGTGGGATTTAATAAAAACGATTGGAGTTTTAAATGGCGTTTAAAAAGGCCAGATTGATTTCTAAGTTTATTTCAAAGGGATCTTTCAAATTAAATAAGATCTCAAAGAAAATTTTCAAATTGAATCAAATCTTAAAATGTGAAAAGCCCTTAAAATGCCATAAAAAAGCTTTAAAACCTATTAAAAAGCTCTCTAATCGCAACAAATCTTTTTTAAAAGCTTCGGTTTTATTGATAGGAGCGTTAGGGGGATTATCCCACCTAAGGGCTAACGAATGCCGTTATTGGTCATGGTCGTCTTGGAGTTATCAAGATAATATTGAAAGCGGTCCTAATTCACCCACGCACAACTCTTATTGCCTTTTTAGCAGCACTCAAGGCTCTGGGACTTATTATTTGAACACCCTTACCACTTATAGCGCTGGTGGGGCTAGTTTCACGCAAAAATTCAATGGTGGCACGCTTAATGTGGGAGGGAATATCCGCTTTGGAGGCACAGGTATTAATGGAGGTGATGTAGGCTATATCACAGGCACTTATGATGCGGCTAACATTTACTTGACCAGCCATTTAAAAACCGGAAACTCATACGCTGATGGCGGTGGGGCCACGCTCAATTTTAACGCGACCAACAATATCACTATCAATCAAGCGAGTTTTGATAACAGCCATGCAGGGACACAAAAATCTTACATGAATTTTAAAGGCTCTAACATCAAGGTCAGTGGCTCTAGCTTTACAGACGACACCAATGGAGGTTTTAGTTTCAGCGGTAATAGTAATAACAGCACCATCTCCTTCAATCAAACGAACTTCAATCAAGGCACTTATAATTTTAGTAACAGCGCCACTTTAAGCTTTAATAACAGCAATTTCAATCAAGGCGCTTATGATTTTAATGACAACGCTAGCTTTAATAACGACACCTTCAATCAAGGCGCTTATAATTTTAATGACAGCGTAAGCTTTAATAATAACACCTTCAATCAAGGCGCTTATAATTTTAATGACAGCGTAAGCTTTAATAATAACACCTTCAATCAAGGCGCTTATCACTTTAATACGAGCAAGGTGAGTTTTTCAGGCATCAACACTTTAAATTCAAGTTCGCCTTTTGCCAGCCTTAAAGGCAGTGTGTCTTTTAATTCTAATGCGATCTTTAACCTCAATCAAACCCTTAATAATAATCAAACCTATGACATTCTCACTACAAACGGAGCGATCCAGTATGGGGTTTATCAAAGCTATTTGTGGGATTTAATCAACTATAAGGGCGATAAAGCCATTAGCCATGTTGGAGTGGGTAATAACACTTATGATGTAACCTTTGACATTAACGGGCAAGATGAAACCTTACAAGAAACCTTTAACAACCAGTCCATTACCACCCAATTTTTAGGGGATGATTTACAACAACAAGCCCAACAAACCTATCAAGAGGATGTAGCTCACTCCCGAAACGCTTTGAATAATGTTACTAGCGACAACACGATCGCAAGCAATGATACAAGCTACACTCAAAGCAAAAATACTACTGTCGCTACAGACGCTCAGAATTTAGAAAACACTAACCAACAAATCGCTCAAGATGAACAAGCGTTAGAAAAAGATTTAGCTCAAATCAAACAATTAGCCAACTCTAAAACAGGCTTTAACGAACAAGCTTTCACTCAAGCGCAAAAACGAGAGCAACAAGATGAACAAACCTTACAAAACGAAGAAAACGCTTTTAATACTGAACAAGATAGTTTAAATAAAGCGATACAACAAGCGCAAGCCCAACAACAAAAACAAGAACAACAACAAGCCCAACAAACCTATCAAGAGGATGTAACCAACTCCCAAACTGCTTTAAATAACGCTACTAGTGATAATAAGATCGCAAGCAATGATACAAGCTACACTCAAAGCAAAAATACTACTGTCGCTAAAGACGCTCAAGGTTTAGAAAGCACTAACCAACAAATCGCTCAAGATGAACAAGCGTTACAAGGAGATTTAGACAAGCTCAAACAATTAGCCAACTCCACCACAGGCTTTAGTGAACAAGCTTTCAATCAAGCGCAAAGTACAGAACAACAAGATGAACAAACCTTACAAAACGAAGAAAAGACTTTTAACGCTGAACAAGAGGGATTAAAGCAAGCGTTAGCTAACGCTAAGCCTGCAAGCCCCACACCCACTCCTACAAAACACACAGCGCCAAACACTCCCCCTAATAAGGTTTCACCAACGCCCACACCCCCTACTCAAAATTTACCCACAACGAATGTATGGAATGGAGTTTATAACCTCCAAAATCAAACTTACTCACAAAAAGGTATTTATTATATTGATCCCAATCTTTCAGGACAGAGCGGTCAAAGCGGCAACACGCTCAGCACTTATACAGCCAATTTGTTTGGAAGAAGTTTTGGCGTGAATATCCAAAATGGCACTTTGATCATAGGGAACAACACAGAGAGCGTGAATGATAATGGGTTGATTTGGATAGGGCATGGAGGTTTTGGCTATATTACGGGAACTTTTAATGCGGCTAACATCTATTTGACCAATAATTTTAAAACCGGTGAAGGCGTTTCAAATTCAGATGGTGGGGGAGCGAACATTACCTTTAAAGCAAGCGATAATATCACTATGGATGGCTTGAATTATAATGACGCTGAAACCGTTACTAAAATGATTCAAACAGGGGCTAGCCAGCATTCCTATGCCGCTTTTGACGCTCTAAATAATATCAGCGTAACCAATTCCAGTTTTAGCGATATGACTTGGGGGAAATTCAGTTTTAGTGCTAAAAATATTTCGTTTTCTAACGCTTCGTTTAGCGGCTTTACAAACCCTGGAGGATCAAGCACTATCAGCGCTAACGCTTCTAATTCTTTAAGCTTTATCAATTCTCGTTTGAATGGGGGAGCGATCTATAATTTGCAGGCTAATAGCCTTATTTTCAATAACACGCAAGCGGTTTTTAATGTCTTGTATTCTAGGGGGACAAGCAATTTTAACGCTACCACACAGCTTTTAGGCAACACGAATTTTACGCTCAGTTCTCAAAGTTTGCTGAACTTTAATGGCGATACAACCTTGCAAAACAACGCCAATATCACGCTTGGCAATAAAAGTCAAGCCGCTTTTAAAAATTCTTTAACGCTTGATAATAATTCTAATTTAAGTTTAGACAATCAAAGCGTTTTGAATGCGAGTGGCACGAGCGCTTTTAACAATCAAGCGAGTCTCAATATTTATAACGGGAGTCAAGCGACCTTTAATAGCCTCTTTTTTAATGGCGGGACACTCAGTCTTAACGCTAGCAGCAAGCTCAACGCTTCTAGCGCTAGTTTTTCAAACAACACCACTATTAATTTAGACGATAGCGTTTTATCAGCCAATAACACAAGCTCTTTAAACGCTAATATCAATTTTCAAGGCGCAAGCCAGGCTGATTTTGGAGGCAACACGACTATTGATACAGCGAGCTTTAATTTTGATAGCGCAAGCTCATTGAGTTTCAATAACCTCACGGCTAATGGGGCATTGAATTTTAATGGTTATACGCCCTCTTTAACTAAGGCTTTGATGAGCGTTAGCGGGCAGTTTGTTTTAGGGAGTAATGGGGATATTAATTTATCTGACATCAATATTTTTGACAACATCACAAAATCTGTAACCTACAACATCCTAAACGCTCAAAAAGGGATCACTGGCATTAGTGGGGCTAATGGCTATGAAAAAATCCTTTTTTATGGCATGAAAATCCAAAACGCTACCTATAGCGATAATAACAACATTCAAACTTGGTCGTTTATAAACCCTCTCAATTCTTCTCAAATCATTCAAGAGAGCATTAAAAATGGGGATTTAACCATAGAAGTTTTAAATAACCCTAACTCGGCTTCTAACACTATTTTTAATATCGCTCCTGAGCTTTATAATTACCAAGCTTCTAAGCAAAATCCTACCGGCTATAGCTATGATTATAGCGACAATCAAGTAGGCACTTATTACTTGACAAGCAACATTAAAGGTCTTTTCACCCCTAAAGGCTCTCAAACGCCTCAAACCCCAGGCACTTATAGCCCGTTCAACCAGCCTTTGAATAGTTTAAATATCTACAATAAGGGTTTTTCTAGCGAGAATTTAAAAACGCTTTTAGGGATCCTTTCTCAAAATTCCGCTGCCTTAAAAGAAATGATTGAATCCAACCAATTAGACAATATCACTAATATTAATGAAGTGTTGCAGCTCTTGGATAAGATTAAGATCACCCAAGCGCAAAAGCAAGCGCTCCTAGAAACGATCAACCATTTGACTAACGACATCAATCAAACCTTTAGTAATGGGAATCTCGTTATAGGCGCTACTCAAGATAATGTTACAAACTCTACTAGCTCTATATGGTTTGGGGGCAATGGCTATAGCAGTCCTTGCGCGCTAGATAGCGCCACTTGTTCTTCTTTTAGAAACACTTACTTAGGGCAATTATTAGGCTCAACTTCCCCTTATTTAGGCTACATTAACGCTGATTTTAAAGCTAAAAGCATTTATATCACTGGAACAATTGGAAGTGGTAACGCTTTTGAAAGCGGAGGGAGCGCGGATGTAACCTTTCAAAGCGCTAATAACTTAGTGTTGAATAAAGCTAACATAGAAGCTCAGGCTACAGACAATATCTTTAATCTTTTGGGTCAAGAAGGGATTGATAAAATCTTTAATCAAGGGAATTTAGCGAATGTTCTCAGTCAAGTGGCTATGGAAAAAATCAAGCAAGCCGGCGGTTTAGGAAACTTTATAGAAAACGCTCTAAGCCCTTTGAGTAAGGAATTACCCGCTAGCTTGCAAAATGAAACCTTGGGCCAACTTATAGGTCAAAATAACTTAGATGATTTATTGAATAATAGCGGAGTCATGAATGAAATCCAAAATATTATCAGTAAAAAACTAAGCATTTTTGGCAATTTTGTTACCCCATCCATCATAGAAAACTACCTTGCTAAGCAGTCTTTAAAAAGCATGCTAGACGATAAAGGGCTTTTGAATTTTATCGGTGGGTATATAGACGCTTCTGAATTAAGCTCTATTTTAAGCGTGGTTTTAAAAGATATTACTAACCCCCCTACAAGCCTGCAAAAAGACATTGGTGTGGTGGCGAACGACTTGTTGAACGAGTTTTTAGGACAAGATGTCGTTAAAAAGCTAGAAAGTCAAGGTTTAGTGAGCAATATCATCAATAATGTTATTTCTCAAGGCGGGTTAAGCGGCGTTTATAATCAAGGTTTAGGGAGCGTGTTGCCACCCTCTTTACAAAACGCACTCAAAGAAAACGATTTAGGCGCTCTTTTATCGCCTAGAGACTTGCATGATTTTTGGCAAAAAGGGTATTTTAACTTTTTAAGCAATAGTTATGTTTTTGTCAATAACAGCTCTTTTAGCAACGCTACAGGGGGCAGTTTGAATTTTGTCGCCAACAAGTCTATTATCTTTAATGGCGATAATACGATTGACTTTAGCAAGTATCAAGGCACATTGATTTTTGCTTCTAATGATGTTTCCAATATCAATATCACCACCCTAAACGCTACGAATGGCTTAAGCCTTAATGCGGGTTTGAATAACGTGAGCGTTCAAAAAGGGGAAATTTGTGTCAATTTAGCCAATTGCCCTACAACCAAAAACAGCTCTTCTACAAACTCTAGCGTAACCCCCACTAATGAGTCTTTAAGCGTGCGCGCTAACAACTTCACTTTCTTAGGTGCAATCGCTTCTAATGGGGCTATTAATTTGTCTCAAGTAACAAATAATAGCGTCATAGGCACGCTCAATCTCAATGAAAACGCGACCTTGCAAGCCAATAATTTGACGATCACTAACGCTTTTAACAACGCCTCTAACTCTACAGCCAACATTAATGGTAATTTCACCTTAAACCAACAAGCGACTTTAAGCACTAACGCTAGCGGTTTGAATGTCATGGGGAATTTTAATAGCTATGGCGATTTGGTGTTTAATATCAGTCATTCAGCTAGCCATGCTATTATCAACGCTCAAGGCAATGCGACAATCATGGCTAATGACAATAACCCCTTAATCCAATTCAACACTTCTTCAAAAGAAGTAGGCACTTACACGCTGATTGATAGCGCTAAAGCCATTTATTACGGGTATAACAACCAAATCACAGGAGGCAGCAGCCTAGATAATTACCTTAAGCTTTATGCACTCATTGATATTAATGGCAAGCACATGGTGATGACTGACAACGGCTTAACTTATAACGGGCAAGCCGTGAGTGTTAAAGATGGCGGTTTAGTTGTAGGCTTTAAGGACTCTCAAAATCAATACATTTACACTTCCATTCTTTATAATAAAGTGAAAATCGCTGTTTCTAATGATCCTATCAATAACCTACAAGCCCCCACTTTAAAACAATATATCGCTCAAATTCAGGGCGTTCAAAGTGTGGATAGCATTGATCAAGCTGGAGGCAATCAAGCGATTGATTGGCTCAATAAAATCTTTGAAACTAAGGGAAGCCCTTTATTCGCTCCCTATTATTTAGAAAACCATTCCACAAAAGATTTAACCACGATCGCTGGAGACATTGCTAACACTTTAGAAGTCATCGCTAACCCTGATTTTAAAAATGATGCCACTAATATTTTACAGATCAACACCTACACGCAACAAATGAGCCGTTTAGCCAAACTCTCTGACACTTCAACTTTCGCTCGTTCTGATTTCTTGGAACGCTTAGAAGCCCTTAAAAACAAGCGATTCGCTGATGCGATCCCTAACGCTATGGATGTGATTTTAAAATATTCTCAAAGAAACAGAGTCAAAAATAATGTGTGGGCGACAGGAGTTGGAGGGGCTAGTTTTATTAATGGAGGCACTGGGACTTTATATGGTATCAATGTAGGGTATGATAGGTTCATTAAGGGCGTGATTGTGGGAGGTTATGCCGCTTATGGGTATAGCGGGTTTCATGGAAATATCACTCAATCAGGCTCTAGCAATGTCAATATGGGCGTTTATAGCCGAGCGTTTATCAAAAGAAGCGAGCTAACCATGAGCTTGAATGAGACTTGGGGATACAATAAGACTTTCATCAACTCCTATGACCCCCTACTCTCAATCATCAATCAGTCTTACAGATACGACACTTGGACGACTGACGCTAAAATCAATTATGGCTATGATTTCATGTTTAAAGATAAAAGCGTTATTTTTAAACCCCAAGTAGGCTTAGCCTATTATTACATTGGTTTGTCTGGTTTAAGGGGTATTATGGATGATCCTATTTACAATCAATTCAGAGCCAATGCTGACCCTAATAAAAAATCCGTTCTAACGATCAATTTTGCCCTAGAAAGTCGGCATTATTTCAATAAAAACTCTTATTATTTTGTGATTGCGGATGTGGGCAGAGATTTATTCATTAATTCTATGGGGGATAAAATGGTGCGTTTTATTGGTAATAACACCCTAAGCTATAGAGATGGTGGCAGATACAACACTTTTGCTAGCATTATCACAGGCGGGGAGATAAGGTTATTCAAAACCTTTTATGTGAATGCGGGCATTGGGGCTAGGTTTGGACTTGATTATAAAGATATTAATATTACCGGAAATATTGGTATGCGCTATGCTTTTTAATGGTATCATTAAACTTATTTTTAACAAGCCCAATTCATAGCAGGATCACCCATGCAATTTCAAAAAATCTTATTTCCTTTATCTTTATCTTTATTATTTTTATCTTTTTGTATCGCTGAAGAAAATGGGGCGTATGCGAGCGTGGGGTTTGAATATTCCATCAGTCATGCCGTTGAACACAATAACCCCTTTTTAAATCAAGAACGCATCCAAATCATTTCTAACGCTCAAAATAAAATCTACAAACTCAATCAAGTCAAAAATGAAATCACAAACATGCAAAACACCTTTAATTACATCAACAACGCTTTGAAAAACGATGCTAAATTAACCCCCACTGAAATGCAAGCCGAACAATACTACCTCCAATCCACCCTTCAAAACATTGAAAAAATAGTCATGCTTAGTGGGGGCGTTGCATCTAACCCACAATTAGTCCAAGCGTTGGAAAAAATGCAAGAACCCATTACTAACCCTTTAGAATTTGAAGAAAACTTAAGAAATTTAGAATTGCAATTTGCTCAATCTCAAAACCGCATGCTTTCTTCTTTATCTTCTCAAATCGCTCAAATTTCAAATTCCTTAAACGCGCTTGATCCAACCTCTTATTCTAAAAACATTTCAAGCATGTATGGGGTAGGTTTGAATGTGGGCTATAAGCATTTCTTTACTAAGAAAAAAAATCAAGGGTTGCGCTATTATTTATTCTATGACTATGGTTATAGTAATTTTGGTTTTGTGGGTAACGGCTTTGATGGTTTAGGCAAAATGAATAACCATCTCTATGGGCTTGGAATAGATTATCTTTATAATTTCATTGATAATGCAAAAAAACATTCGAGCGTGGGTTTTTATGTGGGTTTTGCTTTAGCGGGGAGTTCGTGGGTAGGGAGTGGTTTAGGCATGTGGGTGAGCCAAAGGGGTTTTATCAACAATTACTTGACCAATTATCAAGCTAAAATGCACACGAGTTTTTTCCAGATCCCTTTGAATTTTGGGGTTCGTGTGAATGTCAATAGGCACAATGGCTTTGAAATGGGCTTAAAGATCCCTTTAGCGGTGAATTCTTTTTATGAAACGCATGGCAAAGGGTTAAACACTTCCCTCTTTTTCAAACGCCTTGTCATGTTTAATGTGAGTTATGTTTATAGTTTTTAGGGGGGTAGAGGACAAGCACCCCCCTTACATGTTTTAGCGTATCGCAATCTTTGAATTTCAAAAACTCTTCAGTTTTTTTGCCTCAAATGATGAACACTCTCGCCCCCAAGACCATAATTATTAGAATCGACCTCATCTATAATAACCACAATAGAAGCCTTATTTTTGTTTAACACCTTCACCATCAAATCTGAAACCCCTTCAATCAATTGTTGTTTTTGCTCGTTTGTTGGCCCTCCATTTTCTGGCACAAGTTTGATATTGATAAACGGCATGTTATTCCTTAAAATTGAGATAGCGTATTATAACGCTTTTATTTAAACGCTTCATTAAGCGCTTTTTCATATTGTATTAATTAAACCCCCTTTTAAAAACAATAAAAGCCCTTTTAGTGGCTTTCAAGTCAAGTTAAGTTTGATATACTAACAGAATGAATACTTATAAAAACAGCTTGAACCACTTTTTAAATTTAGTGGATTGTTTAGAAAAGATCCCCAATGTGGGTAAAAAGTCTGCCTTTAAAATGGCGTATCATTTGGGTTTGGAAAACCCCTATCTGGCGCTCAAAATCACGCACGCTTTAGAGAACGCCCTAGAAAACCTTAAAACATGTTCATCTTGTAACGCGCTCAGTGAGAGTGAGGTTTGTGAGATTTGCTCTGATGAGAGCCGACAAAATTCTCAGCTTTGCATGGTTTTACACCCAAGAGATGTGTTTATTTTAGAAGACTTAAAGGACTTTTTAGGGCGCTATTATGTGTTAAATTCTATAGAAGAAGTGGATTTTAACGCCCTAGAAAAACGCCTGATTGAAGAAAACATTAAAGAAATCATTTTTGCTTTCCCTCCCACTTTGGCTAATGATTCTTTAATGCTCTATATTGAAGACAAATTACAGCATTTCCACCTCACTTTCACTAAAATCGCTCAAGGCGTGCCTACTGGAGTGAATTTTGAAAACATTGACTCCGTTTCGCTCTCAAGGGCGTTTAATTCAAGGATCAAAGCATGAATTTAAATTTTATGCCCCTATTGCATGCTTATAACCATGCGAGCATTGATTTTCATTTCAATTCTAGCGCTAGGGATTTTTGCGTGCATGAAGTGCCTTTGTATGAATTTAGCAACACAGGCGAACATGCCGTTATTCAAGTGAGAAAAAGCGGTTTAAGCACTTTAGAAATGCTTCAAGTTTTTTCTCAAATTTTAGGGGTAAAAATCGCCGAATTGGGTTATGCGGGCTTGAAAGATAAAAACGCGCTGACGACTCAATTCATCTCACTCCCTAAAAAATACGCCCCTTTATTAGAAAAAAATACGAGCAACTTTCAAGAAAAAAACCTTAAAATCCTGTCTTTGAATTACCATCACAATAAAATCAAATTAGGGCATTTGAAAGGGAATTGCTTTTTTATGCGTTTTAAAAAAATGACCCCTCTAAACGCTCAAAAAACAAAGCAGGTTTTAGAACAAATCGTGCAGTTTGGCATGCCTAATTATTTTGGCCCACAACGCTTTGGGAAGTTCAATGACAACCATAAAGAAGGGTTAAAAATCTTGCAAAATCAAACGAAATTCGCCCATCAAAAATTAAACGCTTTTTTAATTTCAAGCTATCAAAGTTATTTGTTTAATGCGCTTTTAAGCAAACGATTAGAAATCAGCAAAATCATTAGCGCTTTTAGCCTAAAAGAAAATTTAGAATTTTTTAAACAAAAAAATTTAAGCGTTAATTCAAACACTCTAAAAGCCCTTAAAAACCAAGCCCACCCCTTTAAAATCTTAGAAGGCGATGTGATGCGCCATTACCCTTATGGGAAGTTTTTTGACGCTTTAGAATTAGAAAAAGAGGGCGAAAGGTTTTTGAAAAAAGAAGCTGTGCCTACGGGGTTACTAGATGGCAAAAAAGCTCTTTATGCAAAAAATTTGAGTTTAGAAATTGAAAAAGAATTCCAGCATAACCTTTTAAGTAGCCATGCTAAAACGCTAGGCTCTAGGCGGTTTTTTTGGGTGTTTGTAGAAAATGTAATCTCTCAATATGTGAAAGAAAAAGCGCAATTTGAATTGGGATTTTACTTGCCTAAAGGGAGTTATGCGAGCGCGTTGCTCAAAGAAATCAAGCATGAGAAAGGAGAAAATAATGACGAATTTTGAAAAGATTATCGCGCAAAACAGGATCAAAACGAACGCGGTTTTAACCACTTATTGCACGATTTTCGCTTTTATCGGGTTGTTGGTGGATGCTATTAGAATCAACGCTAATGATTTAGGCATAGCCCTTTTTAAACTCATCACTTTTCAAATTTTTCCTACGATCACCATTATCATGTTTTTAGCGGCTTTTGTCGTTATTGTTATTTGTATCCAAAATTTTAGCTCTATCATGTTGAGCGGTGATGAATACAAGCTTATTGACACAAGCAAGGTTTTAAGCTCTAAAGAAAATCAAATCCATCGCCTTTTATTAGAGCTTTTAGAAGAGGCTAAGCTTCATTTTGAGCCTAAGCTTTATATCATTAACGCCCCTTACATGAACGCTTTTGCGAGCGGGTGGGATGAATCCAATTCTCTTATCGCTCTTACAAGCGCTTTAATAGAGAGGTTGGATAGAGATGAATTAAAAGCCGTGATCGCTCATGAGCTCAGCCACATACGGCACAACGACATCCGCTTGACCATGTGCGTGGGGATTTTAAGCAATATCATGCTATTAGTGGCTAATTTTAGCGTGTATTTTTTCATGGGGAATCGCAAGAATAGTGGGGCGAATTTAGCCCGAATGATTTTATGGGTTTTACAGATCATTTTGCCTTTTTTAACACTCCTTTTGCAAATGTATTTGAGCCGCACACGAGAATACATGGCCGATAGCGGGGCGGCGTTTTTAATGCATGACAATAAGCCCATGATTAGAGCCTTACAAAAAATTTCTAACGACTATGCAAACAACGATTACAAGGGTATAGATCAGAACTCCACCCGATCAGCGGCCTATCTTTTTAACGCTGAAATGTTTAGCACCCACCCTAGCATTAAAAATCGTATCCAATCCTTAAGAAAGCGTGTGATCTAAATGGAAAATTTTTTCAACCAATTTTTTGAAAATATCGGCGAAGACAAGAATAGAGAAGGTCTAAAAAAGACGCCTAAAAGGGTTCAAGAATTATGGAAATTCTTGTATAAAGGCTATAAAGAAGACCCTAGAGTGGCTTTAAAAAGCGCGTATTTTCAAGGCGTTTGCGATGAAATGATAGTGGCTCAAAACATTGAATTTTACTCCACTTGCGAGCACCATTTGCTCCCTTTTTTGGGGAATATCAGTTTAGGATACATTCCTAAAGAAAAGATTGTAGGCATTAGCGCGATCGCCAAACTCATTGAAATTTATAGCAAACGCTTGCAGATCCAAGAAAGACTGACCACTCAAATTGCAGAAACTTTTGATGAAATCATAGAGCCAAGAGGCGTGATCGTGGTTTGTGAAGCCAAACATTTGTGCATGAGCATGCAAGGGGTGCAAAAGCAAAATGCGATCATTAAAACAAGCGTGTTGAGAGGCCTCTTTAAAAAAGACCCTAAAACCAGAGCTGAATTTATGCAACTCTTAAAATCTTAGGTTATAATTCTATGCATGAGTAGCCCTAATTTATCCTTTTACTATAATGAGTGCGAGCGTTTTGAAAGCTTTTTAAAAAACCATCATTTACACCTTGAAAGCTTCCACCCTTATTTGGAAAAAGCCTTTTTTGAAATGGTGCTTAATGGGGGTAAAAGGTTCCGCCCTAAGCTTTTTTTAGCCGTGCTTTGTGCTTTAGTGGGTAAAAAAGATTATTCTAACCAGCAAACAGAATATTTTAAAATCGCTTTAAGCATTGAATGCTTGCACACTTATTCGCTCATCCATGACGATTTGCCTTGCATGGATAACGCCGCTTTAAGGAGAAACCACCCCACTTTACACGCTAAATACGATGAAACCACAGCCGTTTTAATCGGCGATGCGCTCAACACTTATTCTTTTGAATTGCTCTCAAACTCTTTACTAGAAAGCCATATCATTGTGGAATTAGTCAAAATCTTAAGTGCTAATGGGGGGATTAAAGGCATGATCTTAGGGCAGGCCTTGGATTGCTATTTTGAGAACACGCCCTTAAATTTAGAGCAGCTCACTTTCTTACACGAGCATAAAACCGCTAAATTGATTAGCGCAAGCCTGATGATGGGGCTTGTTGCAAGCGGTATTAAAGATGAAAAGCTTTTTAAATGGCTTCAGGCTTTTGGGTTAAAAACGGGTCTTTGTTTTCAAGTGCTAGATGATATTATAGATGTTACGCAAGATGAAAAAGAAAGCGGTAAAACCACTCATTTAGACAGCGCTAAAAACAGCTTTGTGAATTTATTGGGGCTAGAGAAGGCGAATGATTACGCTCAAACTTTAAAAACAGAGGTTTTAAACGATTTAAACCTATTAAAACCCGCTTATCCTTTATTGCAAGAAAATTTAAACGCATTATTGAACACTCTATTTAAAGGCAAAACATGAAAAAAATTCTACTCACCAACGATGATGGCTACCATGCAAAAGGCATTAAAGCTTTAGAACAAGCTTTAGAAGAAATGGCAGAAATTTATGTGGTCGCCCCCAAGCATGAAAAAAGCGCATGCTCGCAATGCATCACGATCACCGCGCCTTTGAGAGCGGAGAAAATTAAGGGCAAAGAAGGCCGGCATTATAGGATTGATGATGGCACGCCAAGCGATTGCGTGTATCTGGCGATCAATGAGCTTTTTAAACATGTCTGTTTTGATTTGGTGATTTCAGGGATCAATCTTGGATCTAACATGGGCGAAGACACGATTTATTCGGGAACGGTGGCCGGAGCGATTGAAGGCACCATTCAGGGCGTGCCTTCCATTGCGATTTCTCAAATCCTTTCTAACAAAAACAAAAACACTCCCTTAAGTTTTGATTTGGCTCAAAAGATCATCCAGGATTTAGTCCAAAGCGTTTTCACCAAAGGCTACCCTTTAAAGGGGCGCAAACTCCTAAATGTGAATGTCCCTAATTGCTCCTTACAAGAATATAAGGGCGAACGCATCACCCCTAAGGGCTATAGGCTGTATAAAAAAGAAGTGCATAAACGAACAGACCCCAAAAATGAAAGCTATTTTTGGTTAGGGTTGCACCCTTTAGAATGGCAAAAGCGCGAAAATGAAGACAGGCTCTCTGATTTTGACGCTATCGCTTCAAACCATGCCTCTATCACGCCTTTAAATTTAGACTTAACCAGTTATGATGATTTGAAAAGCTTGGAATCTTGGCATGAGGGAATGTTAAAGTGATTAAAAAGCACCGCTTGGCTTTTTTAGGGCTAATTGTTGGGGTGTTTTTTTTCTTTAATGCATGCCAGCACCGCTTGCACATGGGGTATTATTCAGAAGTTACAGGGGATTATTTGTTCAACTATAATTCCACTATCGTGGTAGCTTATGACAGAAGCGATGCGATGACTTCTTATTATATCAATGTGATTGTTTATGAATTGCAAAAATTAGGCTTTTACAATGTCTTCACGCAAGCGGAATTCCCATTAGATAAAGCCAAAAATGTGATCTATGCGCGCATTGTCCGTAATATCTCAGCTGTGCCGTTCTACCAATACAATTACCAACTGATCGATCAAGTCAATAAGCCTTGTTATTTTCTTGGGGGGCAGTTTTATTGCTCCCAAACCCCTACGGATTATTACGCTATCAATGGCTTTAGCGAGCAAATTTTAATGAGCGCTAATTCGCATTTTATTTTGGATTGGTATGATGTGGTGCTGCAAAAACGGGTTTTATATGTAGATGGGAGCGTGAGCGGAAGGACTTGCGGCTATCAGATGCTTTATAGGGATTTGATTAAAAGCACGATCAAACGCATTGATTTTAACCGCCCTGAACGCTACTACTATAATTTAAGACTGCCCCTTTATCAGCCATGTTATAGGCAATGAAATGGTTATCAGGCGATTGTATAAATTTTGCGCTAGCCATGTGGTGCGCAATTGTTCTTCTTTAAAATGCGCTCAAAACATCCATGGGCATAATTATGAAGTGGAAGTCTTTATTGAAACCAACCGCTTGGATAGCGCGAACATGGCATTAGATTTTGGGCTGATGCAACAAGAGATGCAAGTTTTCATTGAGTCGTTTGATCATGCCCATCATTTTTGGGATAAAGAAAGCCTTGAGTTTCAGCGTTTTATAGAAAATCATTGCGTTCGTTATGTGAAATGCTCGTTTAATTTGAGCGCGGAAAGTTACGCTCTTATGTTTTTATACTACTTGACAAGGATTTTACAAAAAAGCGTTTTTTCTAATAATGAAGGGGAGTTAAAGGTTTCTAGCGTGCGCGTGCATGAGACTAAAAACGGCTACGCGGAAAGCTTTTTAAAAGATTTAGAAAACCCTCATTTTAAATCTTTAGTGCATAATCATTGCGTCTCTTTCTCGCAAGGCATTCAAAATTTGTGGCATGATAAGGATTTTTTCAATAAAATCATTAGCGATGAAGAAAAATGCTTTTTTCACGCTAAGCCCTTACACCAGATCCCTTAAAAAATGAAACTCCCGGTCGTTGAGAGCTTTTTTTCCTTACAAGGTGAAGGAAAAAACATAGGCAAACCCAGTCTTTTTTTGCGCTTAGGGGGGTGTAACCTTTCATGCAAGGGCTTTAATTGTAAAACCCCATTCAATGATGAAATCCTAACAGGTTGCGATAGCTTGTATGCGGTGCATCCTAAATTCCAAACATCTTGGGATTATTACAATGAGCCTAAGCCCTTGATTGAACGATTAGTTAATTTAGCCCCTAATTATAAGGATTTTGATTTCATTCTTACAGGCGGGGAGCCAAGCTTGTATTTTAATAACCCTATTTTATTGAGCGTTTTAGAGCATTTCCACCATAAAAAAATCCCTTTATTTGTAGAGAGCAATGGCTCTATTTTTTTTGAATTTAGCCCTATTTTAAAAGAATTGCATTTCACTCTAAGCGTCAAACTCTCTTTTTCTTTGGAGCAAGAAAGCAAGCGGATCAACCTTAAAGCCTTACAAAACATCTTAAATAACGCTAAAAGCGCGCATTTTAAATTCGTATTGGAGAGTCAAAACGCCGCTCAATCTATCGCAGAAATCCAAAGCCTTTTGAAACAACTCTCCTTAAAAAATAATGAAATCTTTTTAATGCCCTTAGGCACAAATAACAACGAGCTAGATAAAAATCTAAAAACTCTAGCCCCCCTAGCCATAAAGCATGGTTTCAGGCTGAGCGATAGGCTCCATATCCGCTTGTGGGATAATAAGAAAGGGTTTTAAAAGACTCATAATAGCGTTATTATTTTAAGCTAAAAATTGTTATCATTACGCTCATTGAAAGATTTAGTTATTTTTGGAAGTTAGAAAATCATGACCATCAAAGTTTTTTCGCCCAAATACCCCACTGAATTAGAAGAATTTTACGCTGAGCGCATCGCTGACAACCCTTTAGGGTTTATCCAACGCTTGGATCTTTTGCCCAGCATTAGCGGGTTTGTTCAAAAATTGCGCGAGCATGGCGGGGAATTTTTTGGAATGAGAGAGGATAAAAAACTCATTGGGATCTGCGGGCTTAATCATGTTGATAAAACAGAAGCAGAGCTGTGTAAATTCCACATTGATACCGCTTATCAATCTCAAGGGTTGGGTCAAAAACTCTATGAGAGCGTGGAGCGATACGCTTTTATTAAAGGCTATACTAAAATCTCTCTGCATGTGAGCAAGAGTCAAATCAAGGCATGCAACCTCTATCAAAAGCTGGGTTTTGTGCGCATCAAAGAAGAGGATTGCGTGGTGGAGTTGGGCGAAGAGGCTTTGATTTTCCCCACTCTTTTTATGGAAAAGATTTTGTCTTGATTGGTGCATCCATTTGACACACGCCTTTTCCCCATCAAACTTTCATTAACACAGCCTAATTAATGCTAAATAAACTATAAAACGAACGCTTGTTTTTAAAAATTTGTTTTAATATGAAACACTAATCCCTTGTAAAAACTTTAAATTTCAAAAAACAAACAAACAACCCCCTTAAATTGTATAATAAAGGCACTATAAACTAAAAAGAGATAACCATGAGAAAACTATTCATCCCACTTTTATTATTCAGCGCTTTAGAATCGAACGAGAAAAATGGCTTTTTCATAGAAGCCGGCTTTGAAACCGGGCTATTAGAAGGCACGCAAACGCAAGAAAAAAGACACACCACCACAAAAAACACTTACGCAACTTACAATTATTTACCCACAGACACGATTTTAAAAAGAGCGGCTAATTTATTTACCAATACTGAAGCGATTTCAAAATTGAAATTCTCATCTTTATCCCCCATTAGAGTGTTGTATATGTATAATGGTCAATTAACTATAGAAAACTTCCTACCTTATAATCTAAGCAATGTGAAGCTTAGCTTTACAGACGCTCAAGGCAATGTGATCGATCTAGGCGTGATAGAAACTATCCCCAAACACTCTAAGATTATTTTGCCCGGAGAGGCATTTGATAGTCTAAAAATTGACCCTTATACTTTATTTCTTCCAAAGATTGAAGCCACTAGCACTTCTGTTTCTGACGCTAACACGCAAAGGGTGTTTGAAACGCTCAATAAGATTAAGACAAATTTGGTCGTAAATTATAGGAATGAAAACAAATTTAAAGATCACGAGAACCACTGGGAAGCTTTCACCCCACAAACCGCAGAAGAATTCACCAATTTAATGTTGAACATGATCGCTGTCTTAGACTCCCAATCTTGGGGCGATGCGATCTTAAACGCTCCTTTTGAATTCACTAATAAAGGCGGAGGAGGGGAATGCGATACCAGCAAAGAGAATGAATGCGTAAATCCCGGAACAAATGGGCTTGTCAATTCTCAAAATAAAAGTTATGTGTTAAACAAACAAGACATTGTCAATAAATTTAGAAACAAAGCGGATCTTGATGTCGTTGTTTTAAAGGATTCAGGGGTTGTAGGGCTTGGGAGTGATATTACCCCTAGCAACAATGATGATGGTAAGCATTATGGCCAATTAGGGGTAGTGGCTTCTGCCTTAGATCCTAAAAAACTCTTTGGTAATGACCTTAAGACTATCAATTTAGAGGATTTAAGAACCATTTTGCATGAATTCAGCCACACTAAAGGCTATGGGCATAACGGGAACATGACTTATCAAAGAGTGCCAACCGGTCAAAACGAAAATGGCAAGCCAAAAGATTCTGATGGTCTCCCCTATAATGTGTGTTCGCTTTATGGGGGTCAAGGTCAGAGCGCTTTCCCTAGCAACTACCCTAATTCCATCTATCACAATTGCGCAGATGTCCCAGCTGGCTTTTTAGGGGTAACAGCAGCGGTTTGGCAGCAGCTTATTAATCAAAACGCTTTACCTATAGATTACGCGAATTTGAGCGCTCAAACAAACTACAATCTAAACGCTAGTTTGAACACGCAAGATTTAGCCAATTCCATGCTTGGCACCATTCAAAAGACCTTTTTGACTTCTAGCGTCACTAACCATTACACTTCAAGTGCGTCGCAAAGTTTTAGAAGTCCTATTTTAGGGGTTAACGCTAAAATAGGCTATCAAAACTACTTTAATGATTTCATAGGGTTGGCTTATTATGGCATCATCAAATACAATTACGCTAAAGCTATTAACCAAAAAGTCCAGCAATTGAGCTATGGTGGGGGGTTAGATTTGTTATTGGATTTCATCACCACTTACTCTAATAAAAATAGCCCTATAGATATTCAAACCAGAAGAAACTTTTCTTCATCTTTTGGTATCTTTGGGGGGTTAAGGGGCTTGTATAACAGCTATTATGTGCTCAATAAAGTCAAAGGGAGCGGTAATTTAGATGTGGCTACCGGGTTGAACTACCGCTATAAGCATTCTAAGTATTCTGTAGGGATTAGCATTCCCTTAATCCAAAGAAAAGCTAGCGTCGTTTCTAGTGGTAGCGATTACACGAACTCTTTTGTTTTCAATGAAGGGGCTAGCCATTTTAAGGTGTTTTTCAATTATGGGTGGGTGTTTTAGAGTGTGAAAATATTGAAAAGCTCAATCAAGCGATAATCTCATTGTGATGCACTCCATAGGGGCTATGGGGTTTTAATGAGGTTGCAGAGAGGAATTATAATATCCCCCCACCCCCTTAAGAGTTTTACAACAAAATGAAATCTAAAACGATAAGTTTAAAAATCTTTGAATGTTAAGAATTTCATTACCACCAAAATCCACCAACGCCAAGCGTTAAACCCTTACAACAAATGGTGCTAAAACACCCTATTAAAACTTAAATAATAACGCTTCATTTTTTAGCTTTTTCTCTCTTTCTCCACGAAATTCCTCTATATTTTCCCATTCTAATTTTAGGTTCAATATAGTTTCTTTTTTTAAATATGGTCTGATGAAAATCGGCTCAATCTTGGTTGAATGATTCAAAGGTTTGCACATCCTTCATGCTGTGGGCGACACTTCGGTATCACTGGATTTGCGGTAAATTGGTGCCATTAAAAGCGATGTAATAAAAGCAATTAAAGAAACTATGAGGATATAAAAGCTCAAACCATAACTTTGCAAACTTTCAGGCGCTGCTATGGCTTTTGCGTTTAACCAGCTTGAAAGTTGAGGGGTAAAGCCAGCGGTTATAGCATAGGCTATGTTATAAGCAAAGGAAATCCCACTAAAACGGATTCTAGCACTAAACACATCGCTCATGAAAATGGGACAAAAATTCATAATGCCCGCACAAAAGCAAGCTAAAAAGTATAAAACTATGGTATTGATTAAACTTGGCGCGTTAGAATAAAATTCTTTGAAGAATAAAAAGCCAAAAAACCCAAAGGCCGCACTAAAAGCCATACAAACTTTGTGCGGTTTGATTTTATCGGCCAAAAACCCGGTGAAAATAATAGAACTTACAATACCAACAAGCCCTAAAATTTGAAAATAGGTTTTTTCAAAAGGAGTGAAATTAAAATTGGGATGCTTGAGAGTAAAATTGGGAATAAAAAGGATAAAAATCAAAATACAAGCGGTTAAAACCCAAGTGATAAGCATGGAGATTGATATACCAAAGAGGGAGTTTTTAAACACCTCTTTAAGCGGGAATTTGACTAATGCATCGTCTTGCTTCATTTGCTGAAAAACAGGAGTTTCCTCTAAAAAGCGCCTCAAATACACAGAAATGATACCAAAAATCCCTCCAAGCCCAAAGGCAACCCTCCAAGCCCAATCTTCAACAACAGGCTTGTCAAAAACCATATAAATCCCTATATAAACCAAACTCCCAAGCAAAATCCCAGAAACTACAGAAGCGGTTAAAAAACCAATATAAGTGTTTTTTTGGCCTTGCGGGGCATGCTCATGGACAAAAACCCAAGCACCAGGCAATTCACCACCCACAGCAACGCCTTGACAAATCCTAACAAACACCAAAAAAACAGGAGCTATGTAACCAAGATAATGAGCGTTTTTTAGGCTAAGTCCCATGCTATCAACGCCAAAACCCACCAAATGATTAAAAGTTGGCATCAAAGCTAGCGCAAAGGTTGGGATCACCATTAGTAAAATAGAGAGCATGAACATGTTTTTACGACCGAATTTATCCCCAAAGTGGGCCATCACTATGCCGCCAAGCGGGCGCGCCAGATAACCTGCAGCAAAGATACCATAAGTGTTGATTTCAGACCAAATAGGGCTGAGCGTGTTCGGGAAAAAGTGTTTGGCAATGATACTCGTAAAAAATACAAAGATGATAAAATCGTAAAATTCTAAAGTCCCCCCAAGCGAAGATAACCCCAAGGTTCTTACCTCTTTTTTGCCTAAATGTTTTATTGATTATCCTTTCACTAAGGCTATCGCCCTTTTAATTTTTCATTTTGAAACTAAGATTGATAAAATTAATATAGATACCTTACACCTTAACGGCATTTTTAGATAACAAGCATTAAATGAAATTTGATTAGCGTTCAAAAAGCGAATCATTCTACCTTTTTTATCATTAAGCATCACTTAAACGAGTTTATATTTTGTTTCACCCGTTTTAAACGCTTACTTGATTGTATCAGCCACGAAAACACTCCTATTAAGACTTAGGCAATAACACTTCTTTTAATTTGGTAATGATAGCTTCTTCTCTTTTTTCACGAAATTCCTTTATATTTTCCCATTCTAATTCTAGGGTAGGGTCAATATAATTTTTTCTTTTATACTCTTCTATGGCTCGCTCATTTTTAGATTCTTCTTTGAGCCACACCTCAGGGTCTTTATCCTTTTTGGCTTGGTTCTCTGCACCTTCTAAAAGTTGGAGGTTGAATAAATAATCCTTCCACCCATAGAAATCTTTATTTAATTTTTTATTTTCCTTTTTAAACTTGGACTTTGGATAAATATGGTCTATATGAAAAGTGGTGGTCTTATAGTTCAGGTTTGGGTATAAGATTTGCAAGATAGGAAAGACTAAAGCATGGCTACTAGAACACATCATTTCTTCTATAGCATCGTTAGTGATTTTTAAAGGGCATGTTTGGTGTTTGGCTAAATTGTGGTTGAATGCTTCAAAGGTTTGCGCATCTTTCATGCTATTGGCTATGTTGTTTAATTTTGTATCCGTTGAAGGAGTGAAATAACTCGTGATTTGAGCGTTACGGACAAATTTTAGGGCTTGTTCTTTATCGTTTTTATCCATTTTTAAAAAATATTTTGGATTTAAAAAATCAAAATAGGCTAAACTGGATAGGATATAAGCTGAACCTAGATAGCCCGCATAACCAAAAGTTTCTAATAGTTTTGCAGCATTATAAATGCTTTCTGTAATTTTCTCCCAATTGTCTTCAATCTCTTTGATATTTTTTTTATTAAAATTTTTTAATTCAAAAGTAGTGTCTTTACCAATGAGAAGCAAGCAAGTTTTTAACACCTGGTCTTTCCCCACATTTGGAAAACCTTTGTCTTTTAAGGTATCTACTAGCTCATTCATTTTTTCTCTAATATCGCTTGAAAAACTTGCTGTCAAAATAGACATCAATAAATCAGAATAGCTTAACTTAACCCCGCCGCTATTGACACGGATAAAGATATTTAAAAACTTTATTAAGATTTTTTTCTGTTTCTTCAAAAAATGAAATGAGTTGTTTGTCGTGAAAAGCTTTGTTTAGTGTTTCTAATAATTTCAATCTTTCACCTTTTAAATTATGTTCTTGCACATAATCCCAAACACTTTCCAACTCTAAAATATCCCCCACCTTAAACCACCAATGTTTTTCATCATTCTCAGGCTTTTTGGCATGAAATTCAAACTTATAATTGTCTTCTGGGTTGTCCATGTTTGGCTGGTACTTCAAGTTCAAATACAAACGCCTCTCTTCGTAAGCGTTAGGGTTATTGTTTTTAGCCCACTTTTTTTTAAGCGTTCTAGTACCTTTAAGCCCGATATAAAGCGAGGTTAAACGCTGTTGGCCATCTAGGACGATATACAAATCATCACACTTGATTTGTTCAATACGGATTTTTTCATTGTGAGGCTTTCGCTCATCGTAGTTTGTAATGAATTGATAAAGTTGGAAATTGAGTTTATCGCTATCTTGTTCGTCGCTCTTGGCTATATCCTCTTTTTGTAATTTCCAAAATAAAAAAGAGCCGATAGGGTAGCCCCTAAGAATGGAGTCAAAAAGTTGCTCTATCTTTTTTTCATCGGCTTTTTTGAGCCACACGTATTCACGCTGAATGTCAGGCAAAAAATAACGAACATTCAATTCATCTACCACTTCTTTAATGCTCTTATCCAAAAACATACTCATGAGAATCTCCTTATCTTGTATTATTCAGGCTGTATTATAATCAAATATTAAAGAGATTAGATTAAGCCAATTTAATTTAAGATTTTTTCCACGCGCTTTTGGACCGCTTCTAAAACCAAGCAAAAAAGCCAGTAAATCAAAGCGGCTTCCAAGTAAATAGGCAAAAAGTCATAGCTGGCGTTCGCTTTTTGCTGCGCGATTCTAAAAACCTCTGCGATGGTTACCACAGAAGCTAAAGAAGTTTCTTTAAAAAGGCTGATGAAAGTGTTACTCAGGCTTGGCGTGGCGACTTTGAGCGCTTGAAAAAAGATGACATGCCAAAAGGTTTGCAAGTAATTCAAACCCAAACTCAGGCTTGAATCCCATTGATCTTTAGGGACAGAAAGAAAGCTCGCCCTTAAAGTCTCTGAAGCGTATGCCCCCACATTAAAAGAAAACGCAATGATGCCTGCTGGGATTGGATCCATATAAACCCCAAGGGCGGGCAAACCATAAAACACCACCACGATTTGGACCAATAAAGGCGTGCCTCTAATGATTGACACATAGAAATTCACGCCCGCTAATAAAGCCTTATGAATGAAATGTTTAGGGGGCGCGATTTTAATGAGAGCCACCACAATGGCAATCAATAAGCCTAAAATAAAAGAGATTATCGCCAAAGGCAAAGAAATAGAAAAAGCGGCTTTTAGCATGGGGTAGAAAGCCTCTAATAATAGTTCCAAACGCTCCTTGCTCAAATCTAAAGATTCAAAAAACAAAGACAGATTAGGGCTGGCTGACATCTTTTCCAAAAAATTGTTCGCCTAAGCGTTTTAAAACCCCTTTATTGATCAATCTTTGCATCGCCTGGTTGATAAGCTCTAAGGCTTTTTCTTGGTGCTTGTTAATAACAAAGGAAGCGCCCCCATCCTTTTCTTTGGACTCCCATGCGATTTTAAAGGGGCTGTTTTTATGGGTGTTTAGGTAGTTTAAGATCGCTAAAGAACTATTTAAGGTCAAATCGGCTCGTTTTTGCGCCACCAACAACAAGGCTTGCGCCATAGAATCCACCGAAACGATTTGAGCGTCGTATTTAAAAGCGATTTCCCCATAAGTGGAGCTTAAAGTGTTAGCCGCCTTTAAGCCCCTAATGTCTTTAATATCTTTAATGCGGTTTTCATCTTTCCTGACCAGCATGATGGTGCCTGAATAGCTATAAGGCAAGCTTTTGTCAAAAGCCGCTTGGCGTTTTTTAGTCGTCAAACTCACCTGGTTAGCGACCATATCAAAACGCCCTGATTTCAAGCCTGTAAGCATGATATCCCATGAAGTTTCGTGGAATTTGATTTTCACGCCAAGCTCTTTAGCCAACTCCCTAGCCACTTCCACATCATAGCCGGTGAGCTTGCCCTCTTTATTGTGGTAAGTGAAAGGGGGGTAAATGCCCTCTGTGCCAACGCTGATCGTTTCTTTATTAATCAGTTTTTCATACAAGCTAGAAGCGTTCAAAAAACTCCCCAAAAAACTTATTACTAACAAAAATAAAACTTTTTTCATTTTATATTTTAATCCTGAATTTTTTCAAGCATTCTAACACAAAATAAAGTTTTGCATGATTTGATTTTAGATATAGACGCGCTCCAAGCGTTTGGACAAAGTGCTGATAGTTTCATAAGGAATGGTGTTTAAAAGTGCAGCGATCTCGCTTGCGTCATTAGCTTTAGCGCTTTTATCCCCAAACAAAATAATCTCATCGCCCTCTTTGGCTTGAATATCATTGAGTTTGACAAAGCACTGATCCATGCACACCTTGCCAATCAAAGGGGCTAGTTGGTTATTGATTACTACTTGAATGCGATTGCCTAAAGCGCGCGCTAACCCGTCCGCATACCCTAGCGCTAAAACGCCCACTAAAGTTTCTTCATTGGTGTAAAAATGCTCGCCATAGCCAATAAATTCGCCTTTTTTAACGCTTCTGATTTGAACGATTTGGGCTTTTAAACTGATAACATTTTTCAAGATGGTTGGGCATGATTGCTTAACTTCATTAGAGGGGTAAAAACCATAGAGCATGATGCCTGGGCGATAGAGGTTTAACAAACGATTTTCATTCCCATTACACAAAGAAAGGATGCCGGCAGAATTGTAGGCATGGCGGTATTGAAATTCTATTTTTTGATCCAAAAGCTGCTCTAAAAAAGCGTTAAAGGCTTTCATTTGGTTTTTAGCATGGGTTTTAATCTTAGCATCAGCGTTGCTTAAATGCGTGAATATCCCCTCTATTTCCAAACCTTTTAAAGCGCGGATTTTTTTAATGATTTCTATGCTTTTAAAATTAGGCTCTAAACCCAAGCGGTGCATGCCAGTATCAATTTTAAGATGCACTTTTAAGCGTTTTTTGGCTTTTAAAGCCATTTGAGAAAAAACTTCCGCTTGTTCAAGGCTAAAAACCATAGCGCTCAAATCGTTATCAATCAGCATGGAAGCGTTAGCATTAGGGCTATAGCCTAAAATCAAAATGGGGGTTTTAGGGAAATGAGAGCGCAATTCTAAAGCTTCATCTAAAGTCGCTACCCCTAAATAATTAGCCCCTTCTTGCAAGAAAATTTCGCTTGCCTTAATCGCACCCACCCCATAAGCGTTCGCCTTGACAACCGCCATGACACAAGCGTCTTTAGGGACAATGCTTTTGACTGCACTAAAATTATGCCTTAAAGAAGCGGTATTTACTTCTACAAAACTCGCCCTTTTTAACATGCCATTTTACTTGTTAGAATGCTTGCTAAAATACCAACGAGTTTCAGAATAAACCACTTTATGCAATAAAATCAAAGCGATTAAATTAGGGATAGCCATAAGCCCGTTAGAAAGATCCGCTAAATTCCACACAAAATCAATTTTAGCCATAGCCCCCACCATCACGCTCGCTAAAAAGATCAAGCGGTAATATTTCACTTTTTTTTCACCAAAGGCGTATTCCGTGCATTTTTCCCCATAATAAGCCCAACCAATGATCGTAGAGTAGGCAAAAAAGATCATGGTCAAAAAAATCACCACTGCCCCTAATGAGCCTAAAAAATACTCCGTGCTTTTTAGAGTGAGCAAATTAGCGCTTAATTTTTCCCCATTAGGGAGCAAGGTGTTGTATTCTGGCGCCATTAAAATCACGCTCGCTGTTGCCGAACACACCACTAAGGTTACAATAAAAGTTTGGAGCATGGACACTAAGGCTTGGCGCACCGGGTGGCGTGTTTGAGCGCTTGCAGCAATAATGGCTGAGCTCCCTAACCCCGCTTCATTAGAATACAACCCCCTAGCCACGCCCGTTTTTATCATCGTCGCTACCAACGCGCCGCTCGCTCCGCCCACAACGGGTTTAGGGTTAAAGGCTTCTTCAAAAATGAGTTTGATCGCTTGAAGGGTTAAATCAAAATGGCTGACAATAATATAAATGATAGCGATCAAATATAAAAGCACCATAATAGGAGCTAAGTAAGAAGTGAATTTACCAATGGATTTAATCCCCCCTATGACAATAACAGCGGTTAAAAGAGTGAGCAATAAGCCTGAAACCCAAGTAGGCAGGTTCGCTTGTTCGCTTAAAATGGAAGAAACCGCATTGGATTGCGTCATGTTACCGGTGCCAATGCTCGCAATAATCGTAAAAATCGCAAACGCCATGGCGAGTTTGGGCATGTTAAGGCCGTTTTTGATGTAATACATGGGCCCTCCGTTGTATCCAAACGCCCCTTTTTCCCTGTATTTCACCGCTAAAATCCCCTCAGAATACTTAGTCGCCATGCCAACAAGCCCAGTAACCCACATCCAAAACACCGCTCCTGGCCCTGCGATGCTGATAGCAGTCGCTACGCCTACGATACTCCCAATGCCTACGGTTGCTCCTAAAGAAAGCATGAGAGCGGAAAATTGCGAAATGTCGCCCTTAGATTGGGACTCTTTGTCAAAAAGGATTTTGATCGCATAAAAGATCTTACTGAATTGCAAACCCCTAAGATAGAAGGTTAAAAACAAGCCGGTGCCTACTAATAAAATTTGCATGGGAATCCCCCACACAAAATTGGATAACAAACGCACCACCGAATCAATCGTTTCCATAAAAACTCCTTAACAAACTAGGGTTTAAAAGAAATTCCTTAATCCCTAAAAAATGCAGAAAAAAGCATAATATCGGCATTTTTTTCATTCGCTCCGTCTTGGCTTAAATTGGCGATGATTTTACCAATAGCCGGGCCAAAAGTGATACCAAGCCACCCCAATCCTGTCGCATGGATTAAGTTTTTATAGCGTTTGTCATAGCCCAAATAAGGAATATCATTAGGGGTTAAAGGCCTAAAACCGCACCATTCTATGGCGTCTTTCATTTCAAAAGGCTGCGTGAAAGCGGCTAAATTCTTTTTCATGTTAGCGATTTGCTCTTTATCAATGAGGGCGTTGTTGGTGTTTAATTCTAATTTAGAGGTGATCCTAACGGTGTCTCTTCGTGGGGTCATTGCCATGAAAATATCCGCAAATAAGGAAGAGGTTTTGGGCTTTAATTCTTCAGGCATTTTAAAGGTGATGCTATAGCCTTTAGCCCCCATCATTAAAAAATCGTTCTTGGTTTTTTTAATAAGGGTAGGGTTAGCTCCGGTGGCTAGAATGATTGTTTCTGCTTGGATTTTTTCCTTGTGCGTGATGACGCCATCAATGAGATTATTTTTAAACTCAAAATCAACCACTTCTTCGTTATAAAGAAACTCCACGCCAACATTTTGTAGATATTCTTGTAAAGAGCGCATCACTTCGCCCGGATCCACATGCGCGTTTTCGGTTAAAAGCACGCTCCCGCAGATATTGTCATTAACAATGGGCATGTATTCTTTGGTCTCTTTGGCGCTAAGGATTTTATAAGCGCCGCTGTTATCGCAAGTTTTAAGCTTTTTTTCAAAACTTTCTTCTAGAGTGTAGATCATTAAAAGCCCGTCTTCTTTATACCAAAAATCCATGCCGTCTTCTAGCATTTGATGATAAATATCAACACTCAGCCACCCGTAGCGTTCAAACAACGCCATGGTGCGGTGCGTGGATTTGGCGTTCGCGCTTGTCATAAACTTTAAAATCCATTGATAGAGCTTTAAATTAAGCCCAAAATGGAATTTTAAAGGGGCTTGGTTTTTGAGCATGAGTTTTAGGGTGTCTAACACCACACCAGGGCATGAGAGCGGGGCTTTTTTAAACGCAGAAATAAGCCCGGCATTCCCAAAAGAAGTGCCGTTTGCGCCATCGCTTTTTTCAATCACGCAAACCTTATGCCCTAACTTGTGCATAGAATACGCACAAGAAAGCCCTACAATCCCACCGCCTATGACCACGACTTCTTTTTTCATGCTGATAGTCCCTTAAATAGAATCACTTAATGGCTATCGCTTCAATTTCTACTAAAGCGTCTTTAGGCAGTTTAGCCACTTGAAAGGTCGCTCTGGCCGGATAAGGCTCTGTAAAATAACTCCCATAGATTCCATTCACCACCGCAAAATCGTCTAAACTTTTCAATAAAATAGTCGTTTTAACCACGCTATCCATCCCTAACCCTGCTTCTTTTAAAATCGCTTTGATATTTTCCATGGACTGCGTGGTTTGAGAATGAATGTCTGTGCCTTTAAACTCGCCGGTGCTCGCATCAATGCCTAATTGCCCAGAGACAAAAACAAGATCGTTAGTAGCGATAGCTTGAGAGTAAGGGCCTATAGCCTTTGGGGCTAGCGTTGAATGGATGACTTCTTTCATGATTGAAACTCCTATGATGATGTGTTATGTCAGCTATTATTATGCAATCAAATTAATAAAGAAATAAAAAATGAGTACAAAAACGCCATGAATTTTCATCTTATTATTAAGGTATTGTATATTTTTTACCCATATTTAGAAATTCTTAAACGGGTTTTATTTGAATTTTAGGCTTTGTTATCATCAATTTTAAAAGCTACCACTCGCTTGCAAGCCCTTTTATTATGACTTTATTGTAAAAAATGCTTTTGAGCATTTTTATAGACACTCATTGCCACTAAAAGAGGGCAAAGCCACAATCTGTTTTTAAAATAGAATTAGAAATTTGGACAAAACCTTGACTTTTATTATTGAGTTTAGATACAATAACAATCGTCTTTTTGAATAAAGAGCGCGGGAATAGCTCAGTGGTAGAGCACGACCTTGCCAAGGTCGGGGCCGCGGGTTCGATCCCCGTTTCCCGCTCCATATTTTGATTTAACTTCTAGAGCATGGTTTCTATTTAGTTTGCCCAGGTGGTGGAATTGGTAGACACAAGGGACTTAAAATCCCTCGGTAGCAATACCGTGCCGGTTCAAGTCCGGCTTTGGGCACCATTTTTGAGTGCGATTTGATTTTATTTTTTAATATGCTAGTGTTAAAATTTAAGGCGACATAGCCAAGTGGTAAGGCATGGGTCTGCAAAACCTTGATTCCCCGGTTCGAATCCGGGTGTCGCCTCCATATTGTAGTCATTTAGGGACTTTTGTAAGGGACTTTTATGAAAATAGCGGGAGATGGCTGAGTGGTTGAAAGCGGCGGTCTTGAAAACCGTTGAGGGTCATACCTCCGGGGGTTCGAATCCCTCTCTCCCGGCCACTTGATTAAAATCTTTTAAGCGATTTGTTTTGGCAAATTCATCTCTTCTTTTAATTAATAAAGAATTTTGTGAATATTGATTGTCTCTTTTAATTGAAATTTAAAGATTAGTTTAAAGGATTTTATTCGGTGGGATTGTCAGCATCAAGCCTTATTGTTCCTTTTAGCGTTATTTTAATGGTGGTTTTCACTAAAAGAGTCGCGCTCTCGTTGTTTGTGGGCATTTTAGTGAGCGCTGTTTTAATGCATTCGTTACACCTTTCTTACATCGTAGAATATGCCTATACTAAAATCACTTCCGTTTTTTACACTTACGAGCCAGAAAAAGGGCTTCATTTCAATCTTTCCAACCTCTATGTTTTTGGGTTTTTAATCTTTTTAGGCGTCTTAAGCCAGGTGATTTTAAAATCCGGTAGCGTGCAGAACTTTGTCAAAAAAGCCAAACAATACTCCAAAAACGCCAAAACCCCTGAATTTATCGCCTTTTTTTCAGGCATCATTATTTTTGTAGATGATTATTTTAACGCCTTAACCGTGGGGCAAATCTCAAAATCTTTAAACGACGCTCATAACTCCACACGAGAACGCCTAGCTTATATTATAGACTCCACTTCAGCGCCGGTATGCTTATTAGTCCCTATTTCTAGCTGGGGGGCATATATCATGGGGATCATGAATAACGACAGCTCGCCCTTATTAAAAGATAGTTTTTCGGTGCTTGTGCAAAGCTTGAGCAGTAATTATTATGCGATTTTTGCGCTCATTGCAGTCTTTCTCACTATTTTATGGCAAATCAACCTCCCTAGCATGAGGAAGTATCAAAACATAGGCGTGAAGGATTTTTATAGCGAACAAGAAGAAAGCTCTTCAAAACTAGCCCCCTTAAGCCTGTTACCCCTTTCTATTTTATTATTGATCGTGTCCATTTCATCATTGATTTTTTATACAGGAGTGGTCTTAAAAAACACTGATGCGAGTTTTTCGCTCTTTTATGGGGGGCTGTTTTCGCTCATTATCACCTATCTTTTAGCTTATAAGTTTTTAGAAAAAGGGAGTTTTTTTAAACTCATGTTGGATGGCTTTAAGAGTGTGGGGCCGGCGATACTAGTCTTAACGCTCGCTTGGGCTATCGGGCCTGTGATCAGAGATGACGCTCAAACGGGGATTTACTTGGCCCACATCAGCAAGGGATTTTTAAATAGTGGGGGAGGCGCGTATATGCCTTTAATCTTTTTTTTAATCTCTGGGTTTATCGCCTTTTCTACTGGAACAAGCTGGGGGGCGTTTGCGATCATGCTGCCCATTGGAGCGGGCATGGCTAATGAAAGCGATATTATTTTGATCGTTTCAGCGATCCTTTCAGGCGCGGTTTATGGCGATCACACAAGCCCCATTTCTGACACGACTATACTATCGGCTACGGGGGCAGGGTGTTCGGTGCAAAGCCATTTTATCACACAACTCCCTTATGCGACTATTGCGATGCTTTGCAGCGCGGTGAGTTTGGGGGTGGCAAGTTTTATGCATTCGCACTCGCTCGCTCTTTTAATCGGTGTGGTTTTGCTTGTGGGGGTGTTTTATCTTTTAAAAAAATTTTATGGTGAAAATCTAAAAACTTAAATTGGGCATTGACCTAAAAATTTAAAAATCCCATTTTTTAAAATTAAAATAAGGTTTTGGCGATCCATGTTGGATTAAAAAAGAGTCTTATCTCATTATCAATCAATTTAAAAAAGTTGTTCAAAAATAACCATACAATTATAAAAATCTTCACAAACCTCTAAATCGTAACGCTTTTTTTAAAAATACATTTTTTTTAATTTTTTAATCAACCATTAAGGTGTTTTAAGTTAAATTTCCTTATCTGTTAAACATACGGATAATGTTATATCTTAAGGAAAGAAAATGGGGTTAGGACACTAATAAGTTTAGGGATTTTGTTAAGCGTTTTGAATGGCGATGATCTGAGATTGTATTCAAAACCTTTGGTCTATTCGGCTGGAAGTGGGATTATTGGGATTGATATTGACAAACGGACATTCTATAAACGAGCGTTCGCTTTCACGATGAAATCGTTGTTTGGTGAAAACTTGCTTTTGTTTGTCAAATTGAAGCGTTCTGCGTTGATGAGCAAACACATGAAAGGGCCTTTGGAAAACCGCCACCACCATTCTTTCGCTAAAAATTATGAAAAAGCGGTTAATGGTTGTCAAAAATATGTCCATATCAAATTGCCTGAAGGCGCTCCTAGCAACTTCCAATCAGGTTCATACATGGCGACTATGGTGATGCGTTTTTAAAGCGTTATTTGGGGTATTCTTTAATACCCTTTTGTCTTTTAAAATATCATCTTTTAAAAGACACAAATTTGTTCCTTTAGCCCTTTTTTAAATCTTCTTAAAACTCTTTTCATCGTGTTGATTGAGCAAAGTATTTTCAAAACATGGATAAAATCCATAGAAAATTTATAAACTTAAAAAGGTTCTGTTTTCATCAAAATGGGTTACTAAAACTTTTTATGGTGGGTTATAGCGTATTTTGGCTTTAGTTGTTTCTTTTTAAAGGATTAGTCTCATCAGGGTTTAAAGGATTAATCTCTTTCCTCTTATCATTTGGCGCTAAAAGCGACTCCATTAGCCCATTCCTTGAATTTTTTGTGATCATCTATTTTTATCCGCCCTAAAAATATGAAGTAAAACAAACCCCCTACAAAAACGCTTCCAACTTATAGGCTTTTTTATGCTCTTGTTTCAAATCCATATAAGCGTTTAAAAGCATGTATTCTTCAAAAGATAAAACCGCTAGATGCTCCCTAGCGAGATCGTTCATTTCTAATTCTAACAACACGAATAAAAAGGCTTTTTGCGCCTTATCGTCTTCTTGGCTTAAAATCTCAAAAAACTGGAACCATTGATCGGGGATGAGAAATTTTTGCGCTTTTTGCGCGAGCTGTAAATAATCGTTCTTGTCATAACCCACCCTTTTGCAAAGCTCTGAAATCTTTAAAGTGTCTGTGTTTAAAGATTTTTCAAAAAAGGCTTTTAAAAAAGACTTCACGCACTCTTTGTCCAAGTTCTCTTGCATCGCATTCAAAGCCTTCAAAACCTCTTTTTTGCTGCCTTTTTGGGCGATTTCTATAAAAGCGTAGTGGCGTAATTCCAAAGGGATTTGCGCATTTGTTAAAACTTCAAAGGCGTTTTTCAAATCGTTATGAATGAAAGCCTTCAAGCGTTTAGAAAAATAAGCATGCTCATAAGCTAGGGAATGCTTAGCGTGATCTTTAGGCTCAAGGGTGTTGTTTTCTATATTGTGGTAATGTTTAAAAAGGTTATCCACTTTTTCGCACCCGCTATTTGGCGTGTTTAAATCAGCTTTTAAATCATAGCGGGCTAAGATTTGGGAGAGGTTTTTAGCGAGATCGCTTTTAAATTTCGTTTTTAAAAAAGTCTTTTGAGTGTCTTGGGACAGGATTTGTTTGAGCAATTTGTCAAAATCCCTTTTTTCATGGTATAAGCGGATTTTATGGCTGAGATTGTGTTTGAATAAAAAAACCCATGAAAAAAAAGCGAACATGCCTAAAACGCCCATAAGCCATACCGCAATGGGAAGATTAAAGCTGTAGCTCCCTAAATTGAAGGCATAAGCTTGCGGATCAATACTATAAACAAACACACCAAAACCCACAATAAACAAAAATGTAAAGATAATGTAAAAACGCATGTGCACCTCCTATTTATGGTATGGATGCTTAAAAATAATGCTTAAAGCCCTATAGATTTGCTCGCATAAGACAATTTTAGCCACTTCATGGCTAAAAGTCATCTCGCTCAAACTCCAAGCTTGACAATCCTTCAAAAAATTTTCTTCAAACCCATACGCTCCAGCGATAAAAAAATTAATATTAAGATGATTTTCTAACATTTTACTAAACGCAAAGCTATCGCCCCTTTGAGCTTTAGGGTGTAAGGCAATATTTTTTGCCTTAGGGTTTAAATACGGCTCAAAGGCTAGAGAGTAGCTTTTTTGAGCGAGTTCTTTAGAAACTTTTTGAGCGTTGGCGGTATTTTTAGGGAATAAATCCACTAATTCCAGCTCGCAATCAAATCGCTTGCATTGCTTTTGATAGACTTTCACTAACTCTAGGGGCGAACTTTTAGCGATAGAATACACCACGCAACGCATCAATCTTAAAACTTTAAAAAATCTTTGAAGTCTTATGCGTCATCATAGCGATGAGATCGCTCAAAGTTTTCTTCAAATCCTTCCTGTGCACAATCATATCAATCAAGCCATGTTCTAATAAAAATTCCGCCGTTTGAAAGCCCTCAGGCAAATCCGCCCCTATGGTTTGTTTAATCACCCTAGGCCCTGCAAAACCTATCATCGCCCCTGGCTCTGCGATAATGAGATCCCCTAAAAAAGCAAAAGACGCGCTAACGCCCCCATAAGTGGGATCGCTTAAGAGCGAAATAAAAGGGAGTTTGGCCTCACTCAATCGGTTCAAAGCCGCGCTCGTTTTAGCCATTTGCATGAGCGAATAAGTGGATTCTTGCATCCTAGCCCCCCCACTCGCTGAAACAATCAGTAACGCTTCTTTTTTGGCTACCGCGCGATTGATCGCTCTTACGATCTTTTCGCCTTCCACAGAGCCTAAACTCCCCCCCATAAAACTGAAATCAAACACCACGATCTGCAAAGGCATGCGGTTGATTTTAGCCTCACCGCTGATCACGGAGCTTGGGCGGTTAGTCCTTTTTTCGTATTTTTTAATGCGTTGCTTATAGCTCTCTTTATCTACGAAATTTAAAGGATCATTAGGCCGTAAGTGCTTGTCAAACTCTTCAAAACTCCCCACATCGCATAAAAATTCAATCCTTTCAGTTGCGTTCATGCGGAAATGGTAATGGCATTTCAAACACACGCTGTATTTACTAAACACTTCTTTATGATACATTAACGCATAACATTTAGGGCATTTCACCCAATGGCTTGGCTGTTCTTCCTTACTTGGTGTTGTCCGCAATTTATTGATCTTAAAATTTTTAAAGAAATCTGCAAATCCCATGTTTTTCCTTAATTTTGCAGTTTTATTAGGATTGTATCCAAGTTTTGCTTATAATAAAACAAAATTAGTTTAAGAGTAGCGATGCAAGGGTTTCTTTTACAAACACAAAGCATAAGAGATGAAGATTTGATCGTGCGCGTTTTAACCAAAAACCAGCTCAAAACTCTCTATCGTTTCTATGGCAAACGCCACAGCGTGCTGAATGTGGGGCGTAAAATTGATTTTGAAGAAGAAAATGATGATAAGTTTTTACCCAAGTTAAGGAATATTTTGCATTTAGGCTACATTTGGGAAAGAGAAATGGAGCGCTTGTTTTTTTGGCAACGCTTTTGCGCTCTCTTGTTTAGGCATTTAGAAGGCGTGCATTCTTTGGATAGTGTCTATTTTGACACTTTAGATGATGGGGCTAACAAACTCTCCAAACAGCACCCCTTAAGAGTGATTTTAGAAATGTATGCAACGCTTTTGAATTTTGAAGGGCGCTTGCAAAGTTACAATTCTTGTTTTTTATGCGATGCAAAATTAGAGCGTTCTGTCGCTTTAGCGCAAGGGTTTGTTTTAGCGCACCCCTCTTGCTTGAAAGCTAAAAGCCTGGATTTAGAAAAAATCCAGGCTTTTTTTCGCACTCAAAGCACGATTGATTTAGAATTAGAAGAAGTGGAAGAATTGTGGCGCACGCTGAATTTAGGGTTTTAAAAGGTTAAAGATGAAATTTAAATTTTTGAATATGGATAATGAAAGCGGTTTTATTTTGATTGAAAAGGAATTGAAACGATTGAAAATCACCGCTCAAGTCAAAGAAGATTGCATTGAATTAAAAGGCGAGAATATCAAACAAGCGAGAATTTATCTTAAAACGCTTTTTAACTCCAATATTGTGGAATTAGACGATCATCAAAAAAGCGTAAACGCTTTAATAGAGCGCTTGAAATCTTTAGATTTAAAAATTGCGGTGGCTGAAAGCTGCTCTGGGGGGTTATTATCGCATGCATTCACTTCCATTAGCGGGGCTTCAGCGGTTTTTATGGGGGGTGTTGTGTGTTATAGTGAAGAGGTTAAGTGCGAATTATTGAAAGTCAATGCCACGACTTTAAAAGTCTTTGGGGTTTATAGCGAAGAATGCGTGAAAGAAATGCTATCAGGCGTGTTTTTCAATTTTAAAGTGGATTTAGCGCTTGCGATTAGCGGGGTGGCTGGCCCTAATGGAGGGAGTAAGGCTAATCCTGTAGGCACGATTTATATTGGCGCACAAAAATTAGGATCTCAAGCTTTAATTGATCGCTGTTTTTTTGAAGGCAATAGAGAAAGCATTCAAAATAAAAGCGTAGAGCATGCCTTAAACATGCTCGCTAGAATGCTATAAAACTACCTTAAAGCGCAAACGCTACCGAATTCTTTTTGAGCGACCTTAGCGATGTAGGCGATTTCATTATCGTTAAGGTTTTCAACGCTCGCTTTTAAATACCTTTTGATTTGCTCAATCTGGCAACCCACTAGCTTGATTTTCACCACAGCCACCTCCGATTTTAAATTCGTGTAAGTGTAGGCTACTTGAATCTTAGTCGCTAAATAATTATAGATAGCGTAGCTGATATTCGTAGCCGTTTGCTCGGACTCATGGAATTGCTCCATGAAGCGTTTTTTATACTTCAACATGATTTCATGAAAAACCACGATCAGGCTCAATTTAGCGTTTAAAGTCGCTTGCTCAATCCCTAAATACTTGTTATTAACAGGGATATACGCCACGCCCATTTCTTCGTAGGGGACTTTAGGGTCTTCAAAAACCCAAGCAGGAGCATCAGATAATTCTGATTTCATGCCCTTTAAATCAGAGACTAAAATCCCATCATCTCTCAAAAGACTCTTAGCGCTTAATGAAACGCTTGAAAACACCCCTAAAAGAGCGATTAAAACCATTCTTTTAAACAAAATGCCACTCCTTAAACTTTAATTTAGGTTTGATTATAGTTAAAAAGTTTTTGATTTTGTTTAATCACAACCAAGTAATTGCATCAACTTTTGATTTTCTTGATTTTTGGCTCGCTTCTGCCACCCTCTTACCCAAAGCGATCAAGCATGCGATTTTAGGCTTATTGATACGCTCTTCTAAAACTTCGCCCACTTTTAAAGGATCAAAGCCTCCAATAATGCAACTATCCAATCCCATTAAGCTCACGCCCATGCAAATTTGCCCCACAGCGATATAGCATTGCTCTAAAATATAGCTTTCTAATCTTTGCATGCTGTGGTTGAATCTCACGCCAAGCATTTGAGTAAAAGAGGGAATCACTCTAACCTTATAAGACTCCGGATAGAGGTTTTGCATGTAATGGCCAGTGGGTAACAACTCGCTGGGTTTTAAAGAGCATACCACCATTAACGCTGAAGCGCTTTTAATCATTTCTTCATTAAAATAGCTGTGCGCTGCAATTTGTTTTTTTAAATCCTTATTGGTAACCATCACAAAATGCCATGGCTGCGTGTTGTAAGAGCTTGGCGATAGCCTGGCGATTTCAGCGATTTCTTCTAATTCTGTGCTAGAAAACTCATAATGGCTGTCAAACATCTTGCAAGAATGGCGCTCGTTCAGTAATTGTCTTCTTTTTTCGTGATCCAAAAATTTCATTGATTTTCCTTTATTTTTTTAGAATTTCTTGTAGCATACAATAAAATCCCTAATGAAACAATTACCATAAGTAAGCTTAAAATCTGCCCCATGCTCAAATTTAAAAAATAAACCCCCATTTGGCTATCCGGCTCTCTGTAAAATTCCGCAATAAAGCGCATCAGGGAATACCCCAAGCCATAAACCACAATGAGCAACCCATGCGTTTTGGTGTGTTTTTTAGCCCACATTACCATTAAAAACACGATAACCCCCTCTAAAAACGCTTCAATCAATTGGCTGGGATAACGCAATTGATTATCCACCATAATGCCTATGATTTGCCCTAAATGGCTGTCTTTGGGGACAATCCTCCCCACAAGCTCCTGATTTAAAAAATTCCCAATCCTCCCAAAAACATACCCTAAAGGCAGGCTGATCGCAATCAAATCCAAATAAATCAAAAGCTTTTTCAAATCCTTACGGCTATAAAGATACGAAGCGATCAAAAACCCCACCAACCCCCCATGATAGCTCATCCCACGAATGCCTACAAAATTCCCATGGCTATCAAAAGGGTTAAAGATTTGCCAAAAATGCGTCAAATAATAGCCAGAATTAGGCTCATAAATAAGAATGTATCCTATCCTTGCCCCTAGCACAATGCCAAGCTCCGCCCATAGAAAATAACTCTCAAATTCTTTCCTTTCAATGGGGAATCGCTCGGGGTCTTTTTGAATCATTCTTAACGCCATGTAAAATGCGATAACAATCGCGCACGCATACGCCAAACCATACCAATGCACATCAATGCTGCCAAGACTAAAAGCGATGGGGTTAAATCGTTCATAAATCGTATTCCAAGCGTTCATAATCAATCCTTAAATTTCAAATTCTTTAGGAGGGATCGCTTCAAATTCATACCCTAACAGCGCGATTTTATGCGCATGGAGCATCAACCTTTTAGCGGAGTGTTGGCTATCGCCATAGATTGTATCGCCTATAATGGGGTGGTTGATATGCTTTAAATGGACTCTGATCTGGTGGGTTCTTCCGGTTTTGATCCCCACTTTTAAAAGGGTTTTTTTGTTGATGATTTTTAAGGGCGTGATGATCGTAACCGCTTCTTGCCCTTTTTTAGAGATTTTACTGAAAGCTTTAGTAGTCTTAATCGTAAGAATGGGAGCGTTAATTTCTCGCTCTTCTTCTATGATGCCTTGAACGATCGCTAAATACTCTTTTTTAACCGCCCTGTCTTTAAAAGCTTTTTTAGCTTTTAAGTGGAATTCTGAATTTTCTTTCACCAATAAAATCACCCCGCTTGTTTCTTTATCCAAGCGGTGCAACAAAACCCAACCTTTGAAAAAAGAGACTAGATCATAGCTCTCTATAAAAGGGGGTTTAAAAAGGGCTAGAATGTTTTCATCTTCAAAAATCACGCTGGGTTTTTCAATTTTTTGGACGCTAAAGCGCGTGTTTTTAGACAATTCTTTTCTGGCGACCATCAATTTCTTCCCCCCTATACTCACTAACCCCAAATCAATCAAAGCCTTAGCTTTTTTATGCGAAATGTTTTCTTGAACGCTCAATAATTTGTAGGCTTTTTCCATGTTTATCCTTTTTAATTTTTAATAAATGCGAGCAATTCGTTTAAATCATGCCCATTGTCTAAAAAACGCGCCACGCCTAAATTTTTGTAATCTAAAAGAGCGTCTAACAGATCCTCTTTTTGAACGATTTTATAAGGCTTGACTAGTTCAAACAACGCTACTTGGTTGAAAAGATACTCCCCTGTGATCAAGCGCGCATTAAAAAACGCCGGCTCTAAAGGGTTATGCCCCCCCATTTTGACAAACGAACCCCCTAAAATGACAATGTCTGCGATCGCATAGAAGTTATTCAATTCCCCCAAGCTATCCACTAACAAAATATCGCATTCCACAAAACCCTTTGAAGAAAAACACTCCAAACTAAAAGGCGTCGTTTTTAAAGCATCTTGCAATAAATTTTGCACGCTTTTAAAACGCTCCGGGTGGCGCGGCACAACAATCAATCTTGCGTTTTTAAAAGTCTTTTTCAATTCTAAAAACGCTTCTAACCCTAATTCCTCTTCGCCCTCATGCGTGCTGGCTAAAACAATGTTTAAAGCGCTTGGGTTTTTAGGGTAAAACGAAGTGATCACAGGCTTTGAAAAACGCTTGATATTCAAAAAATCCACCACTTTTTTAGCCCCTAGATTCAACAAGCGCTTTTGATCGTCCTTGCTTTGCGCCAAAATCAAATCAATGCGTTTGAATAAAAGCGCATAAAAAAAAGAAAAACGCTGATACTTGGGGTAAGAGCGAACGCTGATACGAGCGTTAATGAGCATGGTTTTTGCCCCTAATTTTTGAGCCGTATCAAACGCGTTAAACCACAATTCCGCTTCTGTAACCACCAAAGTTTTTAAGCGTTTTAAGTTTTTTTCCCATGCAAACAATAGGGTTTCAAAAGGCAGGTAACGCACCTCTATATGTTGGGAATGCTGATAAGTTTGAGCGGCTAATTCAAAGCCGGTATTAGTGGTAACGCTGATTAAAATCGGCTCTTTTAAAGCTTGAACGATCGGCTCTAAGGATTTGACCTCCCCATAAGAGCATGCATGAAACCAAAAAACCGGCTCGCTTTTTAAAAGATTGTCTTTGAGAAAAAAACGAGCTTTCAAAGAATGGCGGTATTTTTCTTTAAAACTCAAAAAGAAGATGAAAGGCGCACCAAAAAGATGCCCCAAAGTTAACAATAAAAGGTAGAAAAACTTAAACAATCAAACGGATTCTTGGCTTTCTTTTTGTTGGCTTTCTTCTTGGCTTTCTTTTGGAGGTTGAACGCTGTTTTCATATGCGCCCTCAGCGTATAAAATACGCCCGCAATACGGGCAAGTGATCATATCCCCACTCGTTAGCACTTCGGTATAAATCTTATCGTTTAGTCTAATAAAACAACCCCCACAAGCCTGTTTTTTGATCGTTACAATGCTCGTGTTTTTCGCCCATCTTCTGATCCTTTCATAAAAGCTATAGATTTTAGGCTCGGTTTTTTCCACGAGTTCTTCTTTCTTTTTGAAGATAACTTGTTGGGTTTCTTTGATGTTTTTAACTTCGTTTTCCACTAAGCTTTCTAATTCCAACGCTAATTTTTCAAGCTCTAGCATTTCTTTTTTCAAATCCTCTTGTTTTTCGCTTTTGTGCTTGATTTCATTTTGCAAATTTTCAATTTCTCTGTTGGCTTGGTTGGAGCGCTCTTTAGCAATATCTTCTTCAATGTTTAAAGAACGCAATTCCCTTTCGGATTTGATCTCGCTCATTTTCTTTTGAATGCTAGCGATTTTAGCGTTCGTGTCTTGTAGGGTTTGCTCGTTTTTAGAAACCTGTAATTTTAGGGCTAATTTTTCTTCTTCTAAATTCAAAATCGCTTTATTTTTAGCTTCTTTATCATTCAAGGCTTTATCCAAGTCTTTTCGTTTTTCTCTGATCAATGGCTCTAAGGAGTCAATTTCTTTATCCAAATGCGAAATTTCAATCAATTGTTTGAGGTGGGTGTTCATCGCTTTCCTTTAAATGATTTGCAAGGGGTTTTTAAAATTCTCTATTGTAACCAAATAATTAAAAGAATGCAAAATTTCAGCCACAATGAGTGCGAAACCCCTTTCGCTATAATAATGCGTGGCGTCAATCAAACTTATCCCTAAAGATTGAGCGATCATAGCGTCATGGTATTTCACATCGCCTGTAATTAAACAGCTTTGCGCTTTTAAAGAAGAGAACATGGACGCTCCCGATCCGCACACAAACGCTAAATCTTTAACGATTGGAGAACTTTTGACGCATGCTAAGGATCCCACCCCTAAAGAAGATTTAATCCTTTCTAACAGCGCATCAAATTCTATATTAGCGTTTTCTTTCACTAACATAAGGCCTTTTTCCATCAAGCCATCAAACCCTAAAAGCGCGTGCGCGAAATGCTTGTTTAAATGCGTTTTGTCAAAATTCGTGTGCATGCTGATGACTGAAATGTTTTTTTGGATTAAGATTTTTAAAATATTCCCCGGATAAGCCTCATAATTTAGCGTTTTTAAGGGCTTGAAAATTAAAGGGTGGTGCGTGATAATTAGGGCGTTTTGTGGGGCGTTTAGAGCGATTTGAAGCGTGATTTCTAAGCATGCGATAATCTCGCTAAACTCGCTATTTCCACTCCCCACATTCAACCCGCTATTATCCCATGATTCTTGGAGTTCAAAAGGCGAAAGGCGACTCAAGACTTCCAACACTTCCCTAACTAACGCCATTTTAAGCCTTTGTTAAAGCGTTTTTTAGGCGCTCTTCTCTTTCTTCTTCTTGCTCTTTATAAAGAATGGCGCACCCCTTAGCTAAATCCCTGATTTGTAAAATATAATTTTGCCTTTCAGCCACCGAAATCGCCTTTCTGGCGTCTAAAATATTGAAAAAATGTGAGCATAGCATCACGAAATCATAAGCCGGTAAGGGGAGTTTGTTTTCCAAGCAATGCAAGGCTTCGGCTTGGGCGTTTTTAAACATTTCTAATAGCCTTGTTACGCTCGCTATTTCAAAATGATACTTGCTGAATTGATATTCGCTTTCTAAATGCACTTGTGCGTAACGCACGCTGTCATGATTTTTTTTAGCCCATTCAATCTCTAGGATATTTTCCACTTTTTGGACATACATCGCTAATCTTTCTAAGCCGTAAGTGATTTCTACCGGAATAGGGCTGCAAGGAATGCCTCCCACTTGCTGGAAATAAGTGAATTGCGTAACCTCCATGCCATCAAGCCACACTTCCCAGCCAAGCCCCCATGCCCCTAAAGTCGGACTCTCCCAATTGTCTTCTACAAATCGTATGTCATGCTCATTAAGGTTTATCCCTAACACTTCCAAGCTTTTTAAATACATCTCTTGGATATTAGAAGGGCTTGGCTTGATAACGACTTGGAATTGGTAATAACTCCCCAAGCGGTTAGGGTTTTCCCCATAGCGCCCATCAGTGGGCCTTCTAGAGGGCGCGACATACGCCACATTCCACGGCTTTTTATCCAAACTCCTTAAAAGCGTGGCCGGATGGAATGTCCCAGCTCCTGCAGGAATATCATAAGGCTGGATCACCAAACAGCCTTGATTCTTCCAATACTCTTGTAATTTCAATAATAAACTTGAAAAATCTTGCATGTTCTCTTTCCTTTTAAGCGCGTCTGATCAAATCGTTCATGCTCTCTAGCACACTCTTACCCTTTAAAAGCAAGGCTAATTCGCTCGCAATGGGCGTGTAAATGCCGTATTTTCTAGCGATTTCCACAATGGCGTTGGTCGTTTTCACCCCTTCAGCCACTTCGCCCAATTCTTCTAAAACCACCTCTAAAGGCTTGTTTTGGGCTAGTCCCAAACCCACACGATAATTCCTGGATAAAATAGAATTAGCGGTTAAAAACAAATCCCCAGCCCCAGAAAGCCCTAAAAAAGTCTCTGTCTTGCCCCCAAAGAACGCCCCAAAGCGTTGCATTTCCACCAAACCTCTAGATAATAAACTCGCTTTAGCGCTATTGCCTAATTTCAAGCCATCGCAAACCCCCCCCGCAATGGCTATCACGTTTTTATACGCCCCAGCGATTTCACCCCCTATGATGTCTTGTTGGGCGTAGGCTCTGATAAAAGAGGGGGTTTTATTGGCAAATTCTAGTGCTAAAGCCTGATTATTGGAATGGATGACTAACGCACAAGGCAGGCCTTGAATGATTTCAGCCGCAAAACTAGGGCCCGCTAAAAAACACAAAGCGTTAGGATCGATAAAATCCTTTGCGATCTCGCTCACAAACGCCTTGTTTAACACCTCTATCCCTTTAGAAGCGATTAAAACTTTAGCGTTTTTGGGTAAAGAAGCGTTTTGAAACCATTCTCTTAAGTGCTGCACGCTAATAGCGATGACATAGAGCGTTGCTTTTAAGCCTCTTTGTAAATCCACTTGCTCTATGGGGGCAGAACCTTTAGAAATCAAAGTGTCATTGAGCTTTTTTAACGGCTCGTTTAAATCCCGCCTTGAAATGATTTTGACTTCATTCTTTTCTCCAAAAGCAAAGGCTAAAGCCCTCCCCCACGCCCCGCCACCAAATACTGCAATTTCCATTAAATTCCTAATCTCATTGATTGTAAAACTCACCATTTTACAATAATAAGTTTAAAATAGCCCTTACATTCAAAACGCTGTCTTTGATTAAAAATAGGGTAGTTTAAAAAATTTTTTAAATTTTAAAAAATGGGATTTTAATTGCTTTACTTTAAACTCATTCTCTTAAGGGGATAGGGGGGTATTTTGAAACCATTCCCCCCTACAACTAAAAACCCTTTCACGCTCCGATCCAAATCACCGCCGTTTTGACCTCCTCCACTCTCTCAAATCGTCTTGAAGATCCTCATCGTTTAAAGACTCTTGATAATTTTCATTATTGATTTCTTTAAATTCCCTAAGCGTCTGCAAGTTTTCTAAAGAGTAGTGCAGTTGGAGCAGTTCATTATGATAATCCACACTTTTTCTGTATCTTTTGGTTTCTTTTTTGCTCAATTCATACCAATCTAAACCAAACATCCACCAATCCCTAAAATACAACACCATTTTTTTGATTTCTTCAAATTCCCTGTAGTTTGCCTCATCGTTCTCTTCGTCGTCGTTTTCTTCTTTGTATTTTTCCCAAGTGAAAGCGCTCACACGATCAAAAACCTTATCAATACTTTCTTTAAACAAGTCAATCACCTCGTTCAATCGCGCTAAACCCTCTTCTTTAGATCGCTCTCGCTCAGAAAATTCTTTGTTGAGCGAATAAATTTTATTAAAGGTAGCATCGTTGAAGTCATCAAAGCCTTTTTGCATCAAATCCAATTTGACAGAATGCAAAGCCTTTTGGTAGCGTTTGAATCGGTTAGCGTCTTGATTAATAGCCTTTTCATACATCCCATGCACCTCGTATAAATATTCTAAAATTTCGTTTTGTTTCTCGCTCCTTTGATTCAACTTCATTAAAAATTCCTCAAGCGAGTCAAAAACATGGCTTTTTTCGCTGAACTCTTTAATCTCTTGATACCTTGTAGCGCTATAAGCGCAAATCCCTAAAAATTCAATGCCATTATTCTCTAAAGTCTCTTTAATTTGTTTAGCGACTACTTCTAATTGGCTTTTGGTGCGCCTATCAGCCCTACTCAATACGATAAAAACCTGCTTGCCTTCTTCGTATAATTCTTGCAAAAACTCTAAATCATCGCTTTCAATGCCCCCACGCTCGCAACTAATAAGCCATAAAATGTGTTTGGCGTGCTTTAGGGATTCTTTAGAGGCTTCTTTGTCCCCACCCGTATAGCCTTGATTACCGGGGTTATAGCCAGGCGTGTCTATGAAGCATAAAAATTCAAAAGGTACGCTAGGAGCGCTCAAAAGCATGAAAGGCATGATTTCTTTCAAATTAAAGCCAAGGGATTTTAAAAACTGATGATCAAAAGCGAGATGGGGTAATTCCACCATGCCTCCATTTTGAGAAAACCCCATTAAAACTTCTTTTTTACCCTTTAAGCAATAAGTGGGGATAACTGTGGTGGGATTCATGTCTTCAGGGAGTTTTAATTTCAAGCCCAACAAGTTATTTAAAAAAGTGGATTTGCCCGCGCTAAACCCTCCCCCCACCGCAACCATGGTTTTTTGGAACAAACTAGGGTAGCTCGCCACCAATTGCAATTCTTTTTGGATTTCTTGGAGCATCAGTAACGCTATTTCCTTTTCTTTGAGCGAATCCACGCCGCTAGCGAAGTCTAAAAACTCATTGTCTAAAATCTGCTGGTATTCTTCTAACCCTTCATTGTTTGTTTTGGCGTTTAAAATACGAGCGATTAGATCGTAGCGTTCTTTTAAACCCTCTGTATTGTGGTGGTTTTCAGCTGCACTAAATTTGTCATTAAAAAAATTAACGCTCATTAGATCTCCTTTAAAGCTTGGATTTTTGCGTCTAATTGAGCGATGGATTGTTCTTTGTTTTGCACTTGATTGTGTAAGTTTTGCATGTCTTTTTGGAGTTTTTTAAGCGTATCGCTGGCGAAGTTTTGCCTTTCTAAAGCCTCTCTTAAACCTTGGATATAGCCTTTCACATCTTTTTTAGTCTCAGCTTCAAAATCCCTCACATAATTCCCCACGCTTTGTATGAAAGCATTAGCTTCATCGCCTTTTAAAAAACCCGTTTTACCCCTTATCTCGCCAGGAAGCTTATCAGCATAATCAAACTCTTTAAATTCAATGCGATCCAAGACAGCTATCACGCTTTTTTTGAAAGCCACCTCATCAATCAAATCATCATCACGGATTATTTGACGCAATTGAGAAAAGACTTCAGCGTAGAGTTCTTTTTTAAAAACGACTTTAAAAGAATTAGCGCTGTTATTCAAAGCCCTTTCGCAGCTTTCATGCATCTCTATCAAATAATCAAGCACCGCTCCGGCTTTAATCACTGCTCTTGTGCGTTCTACTTCATCATAGCCCCAATCTTTTTCACCAACAACGCTACCAAAAAATCTTGCCCAACCTCCCAAACCGCCTTGCTTCACTCTCTCAGTGTAACGCTCTACTCCCTCTTCTTCTTTAGTGCCCACCTTAGCCGTTTGGATAGCTTTCTTCAACGTTTCTTCCAAGCCACCTCTAATATTGTTGATGAAATGCAAGATAAATTCTTCATACGCTTCCCTAAACTTCATTTCAATGTTACCAGAGAGTTTTTCATAAGCCTTTATTTGCTTTTTGATAGTGCTAATGTCAGCGTTTTTAACCCTCTTTTTTTCTTCTTCCAAATCTTGCAACAACTGCGTTATGAATTTATGGAGGTTGTTTGCTTGGCTCTCTGCGTAATTTTGCAATTTTTGAGACATGATTTTTTCTTTCTCTTGGGCGGCTTTTTTTAAACGCTCTTCAATCGCACTCATATTGCTTAAAAAGAGTAAGCTTTCTTTAGACTTATCATCGCTACTAAAAGCGTCAGGGTAAGAATCTCCTAAATTCTGTAAGGCATTGTGATACTCTTCTGTTTTTTGGTTTCTTCCCCAAGAAGCTTGGTTGTTAAAGTCTTTATGCATGCTAAAGCAAACCCCTGAAGTCAAAATGACGCCATTTTTGATTGCTTTTTCAAAAATCTCTCGTTGGTTAGAGTAGTTTTCAATCAATTTTCCCATGATATTATTCAATTGAGATGAAAGGGATTTTTGTGCGTTTTCAAAGGCTGTAGGGAGGTGTTGGTTGGATTTTTCCACTTCACTCATAGAGCCAACAGCGCTGTCGGCTTGGCTTGCCACAAAATAAATTTCTTGAAGGCCTTCTTTGTTAGAAACCCTGTCAAACAAACTCATATCGCTCTCCGTTAAAAACTGACCAGAAGGGCTTACAATAAACACCACATCGCAATCTTTCAATAAGGCTTTAGTGCGCTCTTCTCTGGAAGCGATGGGATCATTCACTCCCGGGGTGTCAATCACTTCCAAATCTTTAAGGTTGGGGTTATTCAAAGAAATTCGCACCGCTTTAGTGTAGGGCATATACTTCCCGTCCGCGCCCACGAATTGGAGCAATTTTTGATTCAGCTCTTGTAAATTATTGGCTTGAATGCGCGGATCCAAGTTTTTCGTGTTGAGCGATCCGCTTTTTTTCATTTTTTCGTATTGATCGTATGATGAAACGAGTCTCGCATCCTTTTCTAACTCGTTTTTAGCGATCCTTTCAGCCTTTTCGTTGATTTCTTCATCGCTTAAAACCCTCTCTTTGGGCGCTACTTCAGTGCTTTTGTTTCTGCTAAACTTGTTGCTAAGATTCTTAAATCCCTCTTTAGCCCTATTTGACAAACTCTGTTTTTCTTTTTGTTTTTTGACTTCTTCATCAACAATCCTATTAAATTCCCTTACATACCTTTCATGTTCGTTCTTAAGCTCTAAAATATCCTTTGGGCTATAAAACTCCACTTCAGCGCTCAGGGTATCAGCGTATTTTAAAATGGTAAGGCTAGCGGTCATGGGCGTTGCCGCTTTGGGTAAAACCTCTACACCCTCAAAAATCAAAGCGTTCAAAAGCGAGCTTTTGCCCGCTTTCACGCGCCCGATGATACCAACTTTAAGATCCCTATTTGTATCTTGCAACTCTTTTAGCGTTTTCTCTAACTCTTCGGTTTTGATCACAGCGTTTTCGCTCATAAAAGGCCTCGCTCTTTCTTGCAAGCCTTGTTCTTTTAGAACCTTTTCAATTAAAGCGCTTTTTTTGATGAGTTCTTGAGCGTTCATTATTAATCCTTTAAATATTGTTGTTCTAGATCGCTTAAAGCGTTGATCTTGTTTTCTAAGATTTGTTTTTGATCTTCTAAATCGTTTAAGTGTTTTTCTTTTTCCTTTTGAGCGAGCGCGATTTCTTGTTTTTTATGCGTGATTTCTAATTCGCACCGATCTTTTAAACCTTTTAGGGAATTTTCCAAGCATTCATTAAACAAGCCCGGTAAAACTTTTTTAAGCTTGTATTGAACCTCTGGTATCACTTTGACTTCAATCAGATTTTCTAATTTCGCCCGCTCTTTTTCCTCATTTCTAAAGAATGAAGCGATGATATTAGGCAACAAGGTTAATAAATCTTTTAAAAGAGGTTTCAACCCTTGTAAGATCAGCGCGAAGGGTCTTGTAACCGGATTCTTGGATAAAATCACGCTTAAGGCGTTGATCCCTAATTCAAGGCTATGCTCTAAATTTACAGAAAAACCGCTAGAAAGCTGCGTGTTGTTCAAGCTTGCAAATTCCGTGCAAAAATCTTTTGAAAAAGAAAGGTTGATCTTTTCAATCTCTAATTTAGCGTTTTTGATCAAGCTTTGTTGCATGATGCTTTCTATTTCGCTATTGAACTCGTTAGGCTTGTTGATTAAAGAGGCTAAATAGGGTTTTGCTCCCTGACCTCTTCTATGACTTTTTTAACCACCGATCCCACAGCCACGCTAGAATATTCTTCTTCTAAATTAGCCCTTAATTTTTCATAGGTTTTTTCAATGTCTTTAACGCCCAAATCCAAAGCTTGTATTTCTTCTAAAGCCTTTTCTTTAGAGTAATCAAAGCTTTCCATCACGCTTTTTAGGCTGTTTTGTAACTGGGAATTTAAAAACTTCAATCGTTTCAAATACAAAGCGCTAAAAAGCTTTTCAGCGTCTATTTTATCCGCCACCTCTAAAAGAGCGTTATTGTCTTTATTAGAATAAATAAGATGCGTTGTCAAATCAAGGTGATCCTGGATTTGATCTTGAATGTAGCGAGAGATTTCTTCCACTTGCGAGGGCGTCCTTAAATTCGTTTTACTCAAAATAAAGCTAAGGCCTTTGTCAAACTCTAAAAGGTTTTTCAATTCCCTAACCATGCGTTTGGTAAGGTTACCCTCTTCTACGCTTGTGAGAATGACAAAATGCACGCCCCTTTCCAAATATTCCAAAATGGCATGGGTGTGGCTTGAAATGGGGCTATCAAAGCCTGGCATATCCACAAACACTAAAGGCGCACTATCTTTTAGGGCTTCATTATTCAAATAAACCTTAAGGTAGGAATACTTCGTGGCATTGTCTTTAATCGCTTCAAAACTTTGCTCATTCAATTCAAAACTCTCTGCTTTTTCATCATTGTTTGAAAAAGCCTCTATGCGTTCATTAGCGCTATAGTGTAATTCAGTGGCTAAAGAAGTCTCTGGCGTGATACCGGTAGGCAAAACGCTACTGCCTAAAAAGCGGTTTAATAGCGTGCTTTTGCCTGCGCTAAAATTCCCCACAACGGGTATCACAAGCTGTTGTTTTTGAATGCTTGCTAAAAGAGTAGAGCATTCTGTTTTATCAATCTCTACTTCTTTTAAAACTTCTAAAACCTGTTCTAAAAACTCCACAAAATTCGTCTGTGCGCGTAAAATCATTACCAATCCTTTAAAATTAAAAACTAAAATCTAAACAAGACGCAAAAATCCCTAAAATATAGATAGGGTTTATATGGGTATGGGTTTATATGGGGGTGAAAAGATAAAGCGGCTGACTAGAGAGAGAGAGAGAGAAGCGAATTTTTAAGAATAACAACCATTACAAACTCCTAGCACCATTTAATGGCTCTCATTATACTCAATTTTGATACTCTATTCAAGGTTCTTTTTATTAATCAAAAACTCGTTTTTTCTTTCATTTTGATATGGTCAAACTTCTTTCCTTAAGGGGATGAGGGGGGATTTTGCGATAACCCCCCCTTAACCCCCTTAAAAACCCCCCTATCCCCCAAGACCGCTTAAAGAATTATCGCTTGATTAACATCAAGCTCTTTTGATATTTGATTGCAAAAAATGCTTCAAGCATTTTTATTGCCTTACATTTTATTTGATTGTAGAAATTTTTTATAAAGCCCGATTTCTTTCTTTTTAGCTCAAACCCTTCCCCCACTTTAAGAAACTATCGCTTAAACAAGTATTCTACAACCCATGCGTTTGAGAATAAAACAATTTCATTTCTTTAGAAGCGAACTGGTTTTTTAAAGCTTGAGCCAAAGATAAAGCCACTTCATCGCTTAAAAAAAGCTTGAATTTAGCGTAGTCTTTACGCCCGCTCACCTGCTCTTTTTGGCTTAAAAGCAGCGAAGAAGCGGCGTATTTATAGCATTCCACATAAAAAAAATCATCAAAGCCTTTTTCAAACAAATAATCTATTAAAGCGTCTTTCAAGCAAATATCAATATAAATTTCTAAAGCGAGCATGTGAAATCCCTTAATTGATTTTAATCTTTTTAGCGATGAGCATGAACATGGGCGGCAGTAGGAGTAAGGTTAGAGCGCTTGAGGTAACCAAGCCTCCAAGCACCACGATCGCTAAAGGTTTTTGGACTTCTGATCCCACGCTATGAGAAAATAATAAAGGGAGCAAACCCAAACCGGCAATGCAAGCGGTCATTAAAACCGGCCTCAAACGCCTTTTAGCGCCCAATAAAACGCATTCTTCTACGCTTTTTCCTTGCAAGAGAAGCTCTTTAAAATAGCCTATCATCACCACACCGTTTAAAACCGCAATCCCAAAAAGAGCGATAAAGCCCACGCTCGCTGGCACGGAAATATACTCCCCGACCGCAAACAACGCAATAAGCCCTCCAGTAACCGCAAAAGGGATATTCAAAAGAATGAGCAAGGCTAAAGGAATGCTTTTAAAAGTGAAAAAAAGAATGAAAAAAATCGCTAAGATGCTTAAAGGGATAACGGTGGAAAGCCTTTTATTGGCCCGTTGCTGGTTTTCAAACTGCCCCCCATAAGTGATATAGTAGCTAGGAGGGAGCTTGATGTTTTGAGCGATCACTTTTTTAGCCTCTTCTACAAAAGAGTTCAAATCGCGCCCCACCACATTACTGCGAACCACGCTCATGCGCATTGAATTTTCACGCACGATAGAAACAGGGCCATCCACTTCTTCAATCTTAGCGATAGAAGTGATAGGCACTAAAACGCCATATTTTGAAGTCAAGGCCAAACTTTTGATTTTAGTGATAGAGCTTGCAAAATCGCTCTCTTGGCGGATCATCACCGGGGTTCGTGAAATCCCTGTAGGGATCACATCCACGATCAAACCCTCTAAAGCGGATTTTAAAAACTTGGAAAATTCATCGCTAGTGATCCCCACATCCGCCATCGATTCTTTATTAGGGGTTACATACAAATAATTCACGCCCTCATTAAGCGTGGTTAAAACTTCACTAGATCCTTTAATCCCTTTTAAAGCTTGCGCGATTTGAAAACTCAATTCATTCAATTCGCTAATATCATCTCCAAAAATCTTAACCGCTAAATCCCCCCTAACCCCTGTCAGCATTTCAGAAATCCTCATTTCAATGGGTTGGGTGAAAGAAAAGTTAATCCCCTTAAAGTCTTTTAAAGAATCCATGATTTTTTCTAATAATTCATCTTTATTTTTCACGCTCCATTCTTTTTTAGGGATGAAAGAAATAAAAGTATCGGTTTGATTCAATCCCCCTAAATCCAGCCCCAATTCATCGCTCCCTGTGCGCGCGACAATGGTTTTGACTTCTTTGACATGCTTTTTAATCGCGCTCTCAATGTTTAACATGAGATCTTTAGATTGATCTAAAGAAATAGAAGGGGTGGTTTCCACGCTCAAAACCACATCGCCCTCATCTAAAGCGGGCATGAAATTCTTCCCCACAAAAGGGAATAAAGAAAGGCTTGCGATTAAAAAAACAAACGCTCCTAAAATCACTTTTTTAGGGTTATGCACAAAAAATTCCAATAAAGGGGCGTAGATTCTGTTTAAAAACCTCGTTAAAAAGGTTTCGCTATGGGGCGTGGCTTTTAAGACAAGAGAGCTCACTACAGGAATGATAGTGATGGATAAAACTAAAGTGCCTAAAAGTGCATACACAATGCTTTGCGCTAAAGGCCTAAACATCTTGCCCTCTAACCCCTGTAAGGTTAGAATCGGCACAAAAAACACAATAATAATCACCACCCCGCTCACCACTGAAACAGCGATTTCTTTGCATGAGCGATAGATCGCATGGAGTTTAGTGGTTTTAGTGTTAGCGCTCAATTTTTCAAAAGCGTTTTCCACCACCACCACGGCTGAATCAATGAGCATCCCTATAGCGATAATCAACCCCCCTAAGCTCATCAAGTTTAAAGTCAGATCGCTAAACTTGATAAAAATAAACGCCACAGACAAGCTTAAGGGTAAGATCACCCCCACAGCCACGCTCGCCCTCAAATTCCCTAAAAATAAAAAGAGCGTGATGATGATTAAAACAACGGCTTCAATGAGGGTTTTAGAAACGGTGGCAATGGCTTTTTGCGTGAATTCAGAGCGATCATAAAAAACATTAATGGACACGCCGCTCGGTAAAAGGGGTTTTAATTCTTCTAATTTTTGATACACTTGAGTGATGATTTCTTTGGTGTTAGCGTCTTTTAAAGAAAGCACCAAGCCCTCTGTGGTTTCGCCCACGCCATCTTTAGTAACAAACCCCAAGCGGGTGCGAGACTGGCTGATGACTTTCGCAAAATCCTTAATGTGCAAATGCCCTAAATTCGTGGAAACGGTGATTTTGCCAATGTCTTCTAAACTCAAAGAAGCGGTTTGGATTTTGACTAAAAAGGTTTCGCCATCTCTATCCACGCGCCCCGCTCCGCTGTTTCTTAAATTCACTCTCACAGCCGATTCTAAATCAGAAATGCTCACCCCAAGCCTTGCCATGTCGTTAAAATCCGGCACAATCACAAACGCCCTGCTAAAGCCTCCAATGGAATTGACATCCGCCACACCGCTAATCATTCTTAATTGTGGGCGGATCACAAAGTCTAAAAGCTGTCGTTTTTCTATCTCGGTGATATTGCCATCAATGGTGAACATAAAGATGTCTGATAGCGGCGTAACAATGGGCGCCATGCCCCCTTCAACCCCCACGGGTAAATCTTTCATCACGCTGCTCAAGCGCTCATTGACAATGTTTCTCGCTAAATAAATATCCACGCTGTCATCAAAATCTATCGTGATGTCTGAAATAGAATATTTTGAAATACTTCTTAAAGATTTTTGCCCCTTTAAGCCTAAAAGCTCCAATTCTAAAGGGCGCACGATGTTGTTTTCCATTTCTTCAGGGCTAGAGCCGGGGAGTTTTAAAATGATTTTAACTTGAGTGGGCGAAATATCTGGGAAAGCGTCCACTGGAGTGTTGATAAAACTATAAGTCCCAAAAAATAAAATAAGAATCGCGCCAACAATCACGATCACTCTTTGGCGTAAGGAAAATTCAATGATAGAAGCGAGCATCATTCTTCCCCTAAATTGTTGATCATGCCTTTTAACCCTATCAATGACCCCACTGCCACGCTGTCATTAGGGTGTAAATTTTGAGCGTTCACGATAAAAATCTTGCTGCGCTCTTCTAAAACTTGAACCACCACAGGCCTAAAACCTTTAGGCGTTCTCACAAACACTAAGTAATCTTTCCCGTTTCTGATTAAAGCGTTTGAAGGGATTAAAACCGAGTCTTTGGGTTGAGAGCCTTGAATATACATTTCTACCATTTCCCCCACATGGTAATTGCCCTCATCTAATAAAGCGGTGGCTAAAATCGTGTTAGAGCCTTTGTCTAACACCACCGAAACGCTTTGGATTTTCCCGATTTTTTCCCCCTCTTCATTATAGACTGGTGAATCCCTTTTAATGGATTTAGAAACGCCTACAGGCAATTTGATTTGAGCGATTAAATCATCGCTTTTTGAAATACGCACATAACTAGTGAAAGCTAAAATCTTCTCGCCCACATTTTTAGGCGCTAACGCTAAAAGACCGCCATCTCTAGCCACAATCCTAAAACCATACTGCCCTTTAGGGTTTTTAGGATCCACGCCAAAGCTTTTAAAAGTGGATTCTAGTTGATTGACTTTTAAGCCCATTTCTTCACTGGCTAGAAAGCTCGTTTGATACTCCCTTTTAGGGATCACCCCCGCCCTATAAAGCTCTAAATCTTTTTTAGTAATATCTTTAGCGATTTTTAATTTATTTTGGTTGTTTTGCAATTCAAAATACAAATTGCTCAAATCAATAGAGCTCACTTCACAGATCGCATCTCCAGCCTTCACCTGCTCGCCCTCTCTTTTATAAACAGCGACCACAGACGCATCAAAACTCAAACTCTGCACTACAGAGCTTTTACTATCAAAATCAATATAAGCGTTAAAAGGAAGCCCTTTACTAAAGATTTCTTTATCTAATTTAATCACCTTTAACCCCATGGGTTGCAAGTTTTTTTCTTCTAAAACGATTTCTGGATACTCTTTGGCTTTTAAAGAAACACCCATTAAAAAAACGCTTATCAACGTAAGCCACCATAACGCCCGCTTCAATGCAATTCTCCTAATCTGGTCAAGCTCTCCCCTAAAGTCTCTTCTAAAAGCGCGCTAATATCAATGTATTCAATCTTGGCTTCCGCTAGAGTGATGAGGGCGTCCATGTAAGAATTTTGATAAATCAAGTATTCAAAAAGCCCGATTTTTTGGGCTTCATAAGCGATGCGCCCCATTTCCATCAAACGCTTCTTATTGGCAATGGCTTCTTTTTGGGTTTCAATGTATGCTTCTTTGGTTTTGAGCTGGTTTAAGTAGGAGTTGGCGTTGATTCTAATGTTTCGTTTCATCACTTCATTTTGCGCGAGCGTCCCGCTTTGCAAATCCAAGAATTTACGCTTTTGATAGATGTTTTTAGGCGTTACCGGCAAAGGGATACGCACTTCTACAGAAAGATTAGTGGAAGAGTTATAGCTTTCAGAGCCAATCCCGAATTCAAATGCATTAAACACATCTCTATTAGCCAATTTCGCGTTCACCTGATAATCTTTAGCCGTTAGATCCAAAATATCCACATACAACGAGCGATCCAATTTAAACTTTAAAGCTTCAGGCTCTAATCGCACATATTCAAAATCCAAACCGATCACCTTGACATCATGCAAATGGTCTAAATAAGTGTCAAAATGCGCCCCCTCTTTGACCGGCTCCATAATCGCTAGCATCGTGTCTAGCATTTTTTCTAAATCTATGAGTTTGGTTTCCACATTGGTTTTAGCGAGTTTGGATTCCAAATAAGAATTATTGAAGTTGATATAATCTTTTTCGCTCATGCTGCCGGCTTTGACTTTTTCTTTAGCGATTTTGAGCTGCGAATAAAAGTTCGCTTCTCGTTGCACATACACCTGATACTTTTCTTTAGTCATCACATAAGTCAAATAAAGGCGTTTAGCGCCAATAAAAGCGAGATTTTTATTCAATTGATAGCTTTTATCGTATTGAATGGTTTTAATAGAAAGGCTTTTGGATAAAAGCGAACTCACCCATGGGAGCTTGGGTCTTACCACTAAAAGGGTTCTGGGTTGCGCTTCTACAATGCCTTGGAAGTTTTTCACCATAGAAGTTTCATTCTCAATGTAAGGGAAATCCCAAGCATTCACGGAGCGTTGCTCATTCAAACGGCTTTTAAAATCGGCTTTTTTGCCGATCAGCTCCATAGAGTTGGTTTCCACTTCTTTAAAAAACTCTTGCAGGGTAAAGATTTTCGCGCTAAGCATGCCCGCACTAAACATGCTCATTAAAAAAGTTACCCCCAAAAAACGCTGGACTTTGCGTTTGATAGCATTAAATCGCAATTTCTTTAATATCCCCAATTTCTAAGAAACTTTGATACACGCCCCACAAGAAATTTTTACGATTTTTTTGGATTTCTATATCTTTATCCATCACTAACACGCTTTTAAAATATTCTTCCAAAGGCGCATGCAAACTGAAATAAGCCTCTATTTTGCTATCCAAACTCTCAAAAGCGCTCATTTTGATCGCGTTGAACGCTTCAAAAAGGGCATGCTCTTGCGATTCTTTGAAAAGATGGGTAGAAAACTCGCTTTTCTCGTTAGGGTTTCTGTCTTTATTGATATTGGCTAAGCGTTTGAAAGCGCTAAAAAGCAACTCTTTTTTTTGAGCGTTCTTGGGATCGTCTAAAAAGCGTTTTAAGGCTTTGACTTTTTGAATGATTTTAACAATGTCTCGCTCGTTGGTGTTTAACACGCTCCTTATAATAGAGGGGTTACAATCTATTAAATTATGAAAGCGTTCCAGTAAAAACTTTTCTAAAACCTCTAAATCAAAGCTTTGATAAACGGCCACTTTTTGAAAAAGGTTTTTTAAATCCGCTTTTAAATCAAATTCTAACCCGTAATGCACGATGATTTTCAATAGCCCAAAACTCAAGCGCCTTAAAGCAAAAGGATCTTTAGATCCGCTAGGGATTTTACCCACGCTAAAAAGAGAAAACAGGCTGTCTAATTTCAAGCTCAAAGCCACGATTGCACTAAAAACGCTAGAGGGCAAGGGGGCGTTTTCGCTTGCGGGCAGATACTGCTCTTTCAAGCTCAAAGCGACTAACTCGTTTTCATTTTGTTTCAAAGCGTAGTAATAGCCCATGATCCCTTGAAGTTCGCTAAATTCATACACCACTTCACTGAGTAAATCCGCCTTAGCGATTTGAACGGCTCTTTTAACCAACTCAAGGGCTTTTTCTAAAGGCATGTTTAAAGATGAAAGGTATTTTTGCGTCAAGTATTGAGCGATGATTGATTCTCGCTCCATTTTATCTTTTAAAGTCCCTAAACCTTGCACAAAAACCACGCTCTCTAAAGGGGCGTTATCTAAAGGCTTTTTAAGATCGTTTTCATAAAAGAAAACCGCATCGCTCAAACGGGCTTTTAAAACCTTTTGATTGCCTAAAATGATTTTTTGCTTGTCTTTATTGATAGCGTTGCTCACCACAATAAAGCCGTTATGCAATGTTGGGCTTTCTTCTTGGCTTTTTTGACAAAAGGCTGCAAAATAGCGCTGGTTTTCTTTCATGGAGGTGGTGATGATTTCACTGGGTAATTTTAAAAACGCCTTGTCAAACTCCCCAAAAAGCGCGCTGGGGTATTCCGTGATCGCTACAATCTCATCTAATAGATCTTTGTCTATTTCTACGATGATGTGGTGCTTTGTTTCTAGCTCTTTGATTTCTTGTAAGATTTTAGCTTCGCGCTTTTTAGGGTCTAAAATGACATGGTTTTTTTCTAAAACTTCAAAATACGCCTTAGGGCTATCCACCTGGATAAAATCAAAACCCTCTTGTCGGTGCGCTTTGGTGGCTTGCTTAGTTTTAAAACCATACTCTTTAACTTCAATATCGTTAAAATTTTCCCCATTAAACAACACGCAAATATTATGAATGGGCCTGATAAAGCTTTTTTCCACATTGCCCCAACGCATGGACTTCCCGAAATTCAAACCCTCTAAAAACTCTAACACAATGGGCATGATCAGATCTTTTGTGGGCTCTTTTTCATGGATTTTAGCGTGATAAAGCACTTCTTTATTGTTTTTAAACGCCGTTTGGAAATTTTGGGGATCCTTTAGTCCTAATTTTTGATAAAACCCTAAACCTAGAGCGTTCAGCCCTTGCGTTTTATCTTGATGATTGCATGCGATTTTAACCGGAGGCCCAAAAAATTCCTCTTTAGTTTCTTGGGTTAAAAGAGGAAAGTCTTTGATAAACAAACACAAGCGCCTAGGGGTGTAAAAAACCTCTATATTTCCCACTTCTAAAGCGCGTTTTTGAAAAAGAGCGTGGAGTTTTTTAGGCATTTCTTTATATTCATTCAACAACGCTTGCGCGGGCAATTCTTCAACTAAAATCTCTACTAACAATTCATCTGAATGCAAAATCTCAATTCTCCCTAAAAAACAAAATCACTTTTAAGACTAAATCATGTTAGAATTATACTTGAATTTATTTTTAGTTTAGTTTATTTTTTAAATACAAAAGGTAGGCGTTTTGAAACATTTAACCCCACTCACTCACACCCTTTTTAAAGCCTTATGGCTAGGTGTAGCTTTAAGCACATCTTTAAGCTTAGTTGCAGCAGAAAGCCCCACTAAAACAGATCCTAAGTCCGCTAAGGGGGTTAAAAACAAACCCAAATCGCCCATTACTAAAGTCATGATGACCAATTGCGACAATCTTAAAGATTTTAACGCTAAGCAAAAAGAAGTCTTAAAATCCGCTTATCAATTCGGATCTAAAGAAAATTTAGGCTATGAAATGGCAGGCATCGCATGGAAAGAATCATGCGCAGGGGTTTATAAAATCAATTTTTCGGATCCGAGTGCGGGCATTTACCATGCGTATATCCCTAGCGTTTTAAAAAGCTATGGGCATAATAACAGCCCCTTTTTGCGTAACGTGATGGGGGAATTGCTCATTAAAGACGATATGTTTGCTTCTGAAGTGGCCCTAAAAGAGTTACTCTATTGGAAAACGCGCTACCACGACAATCTAAAAGACATGATTAAATCTTACAACAAGGGCAGTCGTTGGGAAAAAAACGAGAAAGCTAACGCTGATGCTGAGAAATATTACGAAGAGATACAAGATAGAATCAGGCGTTTGAAAGAATCTAAAATCTTTGACTCGCAGTCTAGTAATGACCAAGAATTGCAAAAAAGCGCTAATAGCAACTTGGATTTAGACCCTATCGGCAACGCCATGCCCCAAACTTTAGCTAAAACAGAGACCAAAGAAACTCAAATAGAGGAAGCTCAAACACAAAAACCCCAAGAAATGAAAGAGGCAGCTAGCGAGCAAGCCATTAAGAAGCCGCTAGAAAAAGAAAAAGATAAACCCATGTATTTCGCTCAAATCAATAGCGCTGATTTCACACCCGCTAAAAAAAGCCCCAAAAAACCGGCTAAAGCGAGTCCAAAACGCTCCTCTAAAAATAACACTAAAAGCCACGCTAAAACCGCTTCCAAAAATTCCAAAAATAAAGAAATGTGCAAAAATTGCTCTCCAGGGCAAAGGAACGCGATTTTAGCCAACCATATCACTCTCATGCAAGAGCTTTAAAAAGTCCTAAAAATGGCGCAAAAAACTCTTTTGATTATCACTGATGGTATTGGGTATCGTAAAGATAGCGATCATAACGCATTCTTTCATGCCAAAAAACCCACTTATGACTTGATGTTTAAGACCTTGCCTTATAGCTTGATTGATACGCATGGCTTGAGCGTGGGCTTACCTAAGGGGCAAATGGGAAATTCTGAAGTGGGGCATATGTGTATTGGGGCTGGTAGGGTGCTGTATCAGGATTTAGTCAAAATTTCTTTAAGCCTTCAAAACGATGAATTAAAAAACAACCCCGCTTTTTTAAACACGATCCAAAAAAGCCATGTGGTGCATCTTATGGGTTTAATGAGCGATGGAGGCGTGCATTCACACATTGAGCATTTTATCGCTCTGGCTTTAGAGTGTGAAAAATCCCATAAAAAAGTCTGTCTGCATTTAATCACCGATGGGCGCGATGTCGCTCCTAAAAGCGCTTTAACTTATTTAGAAACCATGCAAAATATCTGCAATGAAAACATTCAAATCGCTACTATAAGCGGTCGTTTTTATGCCATGGATAGGGATAAGCGCTTTGAAAGGATTGAACTTGCATATCATAGCTTAATGGGGCTTAATCACACTCCTTTAAGCCCTAGCGAATATATCCAAAGCCAATACGATAAAAATATCACTGATGAATTTATCATGCCCGCTTGTTTTAAAGATTATTGTGGCATGCAAGATGATGAAAGCTTCATTTTTATCAATTTCAGGAATGATAGGGCTAGAGAAATCGTGAGCGCTTTAGGTCAAAAGGAATTCAGTGGTTTTAAGCGTCAAGCTTTTAAAAAACTCCATATCGCTACCATGACCCCTTATGACAACACTTTCCCCTACCCTATTTTATTCCCTAAAGAAAGCGTTCAAAACACGCTCGCTGAAGTGGTGTCTCAACACAACCTGACCCAAAGCCATATCGCTGAAACTGAAAAATACGCGCATGTAACCTTTTTCATCAACGGCGGAGTGGAGACGCCTTTTAAAAATGAAAACCGAGTGCTTATCCAAAGCCCTAAAGTTACCACTTATGATTTAAAGCCTGAAATGAGCGCTAAAGAAGTAACCCTTGCGGTGTTAGAGCAAATGAAACTGGGCACGGATTTGATCATTGTGAATTTTGCCAATGGCGACATGGTGGGGCATACAGGGAATTTTGAAGCGAGTATTAAAGCGGTAGAAGCAGTGGATAAATGCTTAGGGGAAATCCTTTCACTGGCTAAAAAATTGGATTACGCCATGCTTTTAACAAGCGATCATGGGAATTGCGAGCGCATGAAAGATGAAAACCAAAACCCCTTAACCAACCACACTGCCGGTAGCGTGTATTGCTTTGTTTTAGGGAATGGAGTCAAATCCATTAAAAACGGAGCCTTAAACAATATCGCTAGCAGCGTGTTAAAACTCATGGGCCTTAAAGCCCCAGCAACGATGGACGAACCCCTATTTTAAACTAAAGGAAAAGAATGCAAATTGATGACATGTTATTGCAACGCTTGGAAAAATTGAGCATGCTAGAGATTAAAGACGAGCGTAAAGAGAGCGTTAAAGGCCATTTAGCGGAGGTTTTAGGCTTTGTGGAAAACATCTTCGCTTTAGAAACTCATGATTTAAAAACAGATGCAGAGCTATGCACCCCCTTAAGAGAAGACGAACCCAAAAGCCAACCTAACATTGCCAAAGAGATTTTAAGCCACAACAAACACAGCCAAGATCATTACTTCGTTGTGCCTAAAATCATTGAATAGGTTTGATTGAATAGGCTTAATATCAAGTGAAAAGCTTGATTTTTAAAATCAAAGAGAAAAAGAGGTTATCTCTTGACTAAAATTCAAGCTCTTTACTATTTGTTTTCAGCCTTTTTTAATTCATCAATCACTTCCACTAACCCCGCAACCGCCTTTTTGATTTCTTCATGCGTGATAATATAAGGGGGCATGAGGTAGATCGTGTTGTTTAAAGGGCGCAACAACAAACCTTTTTTTAGAGCTTTTTTAAAAACCGCCAAACTCAAACGCTCTTTAGTTTGAATAAAGACTTCAAAGGCAAAGACCATGCCCAAACGCCTTAGATTAGACACCACTTGTCGCTCTATCAAGGGTTTTAATGCGTTTTGGAGCGTATTAAAAATAAACTCGCTTAAAGCCTTGTTTTTTTCAATAACATTTTCTTTTTCAAAAATATCCAGCGTGGCGTTCGCGCATGCGCATGCTAGGGCGTTTCCTGTGTAACTGTGCGAATGCAAAAACGCTTTATTTTCTTCATAGGGAGCGTAAAATTGGTTATAGATTTCATTGCGGGTTAATAGTGCGCTTAAAGGCAAATACCCCCCGCTAATCCCTTTAGACAAGCATAAAAAATCAGGCTCAATTTCGCATTGTTCATAAGCAAACATGCTCCCTGTGCGCCCAAACCCGGTAGCGATTTCATCAAAAATAATGTGGATATTTTTTTGCTTGCATAATAAAACGGCTTGTTTTAAATACTTCGCGCTATAAATATGCATATTCCCTGCGCATTGCAAAAGCGGCTCTGCAATGAAGGCGCAAATTTCTCCACCATGTTTATCTAACAAACGCTTTAAAGCGTTCAAACTATTTTCTATCTCGCTGTCGTTTTTAGGAACGGGCGTGATGAGATTCTTGAGCAATAAGGGGGTGTAAGTGTCTTTATAAAGTTTCACATCGCCCACGCTTAACGCTCCCAAAGTCTCGCCATGATAGGAATTAGAAAGCGATAAAAAAAGCTTTTTAGGGCGTGTTTGATTCTTTAAAAAATGGGCGTGATAGCTCATTTTCAAAGCGATTTCAATACAAGATGAGCCGTTATCCGCATAAAAGCATTTATCCATACCGGTGAGCTGGCAAAGCCTTTGAGAGAGCGTGATAATGGGCTTATGGCTAAAAGAAGCCAAAAGGACATGCTCTAAATTATCAATTTGATTTTTGAGCTGCTGGCTGATGTAGGCGTTATTATGCCCAAAAAGATTCACCCACCATGAGCTGATTAAATCCATGTAAGCGTTATCATTAAAATCATAGAGATAAATCCCTTGAGCCTTTTTAATGGGGATAATGGGGAAATTTTGATGCTCTTGCATTTGCGAACAAGGGTGCCAAAGATACTCCAAATCCAAAGCGGCTAAATTTTCTTGAAAATTCATGTTAAAAACTCTCTATAATAAGGATAATTTTAATAACCTTTGGTTAAAATAAGGTTATTTGATTTTACTATAAGGTTGTTTAAACCTGAATTTCACATTTTTGATTTTTTAAAAGGGATTAGAGTTCTTATGATTGAATGGATGCAAAATCATAGAAAGTATTTAGTGGTTACAATATGGATAAGCACGATCGCTTTTATTGCCGCTGGGATGATAGGCTGGGGGCAATACAGCTTTTCTTTAGATAGCGATAGCGCTGCCAAAGTGGGACAGATTAAGATTTCTCAAGAAGAATTAGCCCAAGAATACCGCCGCCTTAAAGACGCCTATGCTGAGTCTATCCCTGATTTTAAAGAACTCACTGAAGATCAAATCAAAGCCATGCATTTAGAAAAAAGCGCTCTAGATTCGCTCATCAATCAAGCCTTATTGAGGAATCTCGCTTTAGATTTAGGGCTTGGCGCTACGAAGCAAGAAGTGGCCAAAGAGATCAGAAAAACGAGCGTTTTTCAAAAAGATGGCGTTTTTGATGAAGAATTGTATAAGAATATCTTAAAACAAAGCCATTACCGCCCCAAGCATTTTGAAGAAAGCGTTGAAAAGCTTTTAATCCTTCAAAAAATCAGCGCTTTATTCCCCAAAACCACCACCCCTTTGGAGCAATCCAGTTTATCGCTTTGGGCAAAATTGCAAGACAAATTAGACATTCTTATTCTAAACCCTAGTGATGTTAAAATCTCTCTTAATGAAGAAGAGATGAAAAAATATTACGAGTCCCATAAAAAGGATTTTAAAAAGCCCATAAGCTTTAAAACACGCTCTTTATATTTTGACGCCAGTTTAGAAAAAACTGATTTGAAGGAGTTGGAGGAATACTACCATAAAAACAAGGTGTCTTATTTGGATAAAGAGGGGAAATTACAGGATTTTAAAAGCGTTCAAGAGCAAGTCAAGCATGATTTAAGCATGCAAAAAGCGAATGAAAAAGCCTTAAGGAGCTATATCGCTCTAAAAAAAGCGAACGCGCAAAACTACACCACGCAAGATTTTGAAGAGAACAACTCCCCCTATACTGCTGAAATCACGCAAAAACTCACCGCTCTCAAACCCCTTGAAATCCTAAAGCCAGAGCCTTTTAAAGATGGTTTTATTGTGGTGCAGCTTGTCTCTCAAATTAAAGACGAATTACAAAATTTTAATGAAGCTAAAAGCGCTCTTAAAACCCGCCTAACTCAAGAAAAAACCCTTATGGCGTTGCAAGCTTTAGCTAAAGAAAAGCTTAAGGATTTTAAAGGCAAAAGCGTGGGCTATGTAAGCCCTAATTTTGGAGGCACTATTAGCGAACTCAACCAAGAAGAAAGCGCTAAGTTTATCAACACCCTTTTTAACCGCCAAGAAAAAAAAGGGTTTGTTACTATAGGCGATAAAGTGGTGCTCTACCAAATCACAGAACAAAATTTCAACCACTCCTTTAGCGCAGAAGAAAGCCAGTATATGCAGCGTTTAGTCAATAACACTAAAACGGATTTTTTTGATAAAGCGTTGATAGAAGAATTGAAAAAACGCTATAAGATAGTCAAATACATTCAATAAATGCAAGGGGAAATCATGGAACATAAAGAAATCGTTATAGGGGTTGATATAGGCTCTAGAAAGATTTGTGCGATAGTGGCTGAATTTAAAGAAGGGATTTTGCGCATCATTGGCACAGCCCATCAAGACTCCAAAGAAATCAATTCAAAAGCCATTAAAAGAGGGCGTATCAATAGCCTTGCTCACGCTTCTAACGCCATTAAGGAAGTGATTAATAGCGCTAAAAAAATGGCAGGTTTGAACGCTGATGAAGACAGAAATAACCCCATTTCCTCCTTTAGAGAATCGTATCACCCTAAAACTAAGGCGATCGTTTCTTTTTCTGGGGCTTATACTGAAAGCATTAGAGATGTTACCGGTGTGGCCAGCACTAAAGACAATGTGGTTACTATAGATGAAATCAATCGCGCTATCAATAACGCATGCGCTAAAGCAGGCTTAGATAATGATAAACATATTTTGCATGCCCTCCCTTATCGCTTCACTTTAGACAAACAAGAAGTGAATGACCCCTTAGGGATGAGCGGGACTCGCTTAGAAGTCTTTATCCACATTGTCTATACAGAAAAAAACAACATTGAAAATTTAGAAAAAATCATGATCCAATCTGGGGTGGAGATTGAAAACATCGTGATCAATTCTTATGCAGCCTCGATTGCCACCTTGTCTAATGACGAAAGGGAATTGGGCGTGGCTTGCGTGGATATGGGCGGAGAGACATGCAACCTTACGATTTATAGCGGCAATTCCATACGCTATAACAAATACTTACCCGTAGGCTCTCACCATTTAACCACGGATTTATCGCACATGCTCAACACCCCATTCCCTTACGCTGAAGAAGTTAAGATCAAATACGGGGATCTTTCTTTTGAAAGCGGAGAAGAAACGCCCTCTCAAAATGTCCAAATCCCTACCACCGGCTCTGATGGCCATGAAAGCCATATTGTGCCGCTTAGTGAAATCCAAACTATCATGAGGGAAAGGGCTTTAGAAACTTTTAAAATCATCCACAGGAGCATTCAAGATAGCGGATTAGAAGAGCATTTGGGCGGGGGCGTTGTGTTAACCGGTGGGATGGCTTTAATGAAAGGGATCAAAGAACTAGCCAGAACCCATTTCACTAATTACCCGGTGCGTTTGGCGGCCCCTGTGGAAAAATACAATATCATGGGCATGTTTGAAGACTTGAAAGATCCTCGCTTTTCAGTCGTGGTTGGCTTGATTTTATACAAAGCAGGGGGGCATACCAATTATGAAAGAGACTCTAAAGGGGTTATCCGCTACCATGAAAGCGATGATTACACAAGAACAGCCCATCAATCAAGCCCTACCCCCCATATCCATTCATCGCCCACAGAAAGGAATTTGAGCGATTTAAAAACCCCTAACGCTCCTTTAAACACCGCTAAAAACGATGACTTCTTGCCTATAAAACCCACCGAACAAAAAGGTTTTTTTAAAAGTTTCCTTGATAAGATTTCTAAACTCTTTTAAGATACAGCCATTTCTTTATGCGATAAAAACGCCTTGATAGTTATCAAAAGCCAGAAAACATGGTATAATCCTTTAGCTATTTATCAAAGTTTAAGATTTGCAAAAATCGTATCTCAAGGGGAATGTGGCTATGGTTCATCAATCAGAGATGGAAAATTATAATATTGGTCAAGCGAGCATTGAAGAAGTAAGCGATCCAGCTTATAAAGGGGCTAAGATTGTCGTTATCGGTGTTGGAGGTGGGGGGTCTAACATGATTAAACACTTGGTTGAATACGGCGTGCATCAAGATGTTACCCCCATTGCAACGAACACTGATGGCCAACACCTCAAAAACAATCCCGCCCCAGTTAAAATCCTTTTAGGCAAAGAATCTACCGGAGGTCTAGGCGCTGGAGGGGTTCCTGATATTGGTAAAAAAGCCGCTGAAGAAAGCGCTGATGAAATTAGAGAAGCGATTAAAGACGCGAAATTAGTCATTGTCTCTACAGGACTTGGAGGAGGGACTGGGACTGGAGCCACCCCTACTATCGTTAAAATCGCAAAAGAAGTGGGAGCGCTCACGATTGCTATCGTTACTAAGCCTTTCAAATACGAAGGATCTCAAAAAAGCAAGAAAGCCGAAGAGGGGTTAAAGGAGTTGGAGCAATCTAGCGATTCTATTTTGGTTATCCCTAATGATAAAATTCTTTTGACCATGAAAAAAAACGCCAGCACCAAAGAATGCTATAAGGAAGTTGATGATGTCTTGGTTAGGGCTGTGAGCGGCATTTCTACGATCATCACTAAACCCGGTGATATTAATGTTGATTTTTCCGATTTAAAAAGCGCTCTTGGTTTTAAAGGCTTTGCGTTAATGGGTATTGGTGAGGCCACTGGCGAAGAATCCGCTAAATTAGCAGTGGAAAATGCGATCCAATCGCCTCTTCTTGATGACGCTTCTATTGATGGGGCTAAGAGCATTATTGTCTTTTTTGAGCACCACCCTGATTATCCTATGTATGCTTATTCTCAAGCTTGCATATCTATTCAAGAACGAGCCAATCAAGATGTTGATGTTAAGTTTGGCCAACACACGAGCGAGAGTATCCCCATTGATCATGTGCGCGTTACTATCATTGCAACCGGTGCTGAAAGAAACAGCGGTGGAGCGGGTTTGGAATCTATCGCTACGCCTTCTCAGCCTGTGGTGAAACAAACAAGAAAAGTGGGTAATAGCGATTTTTTAAGAATCCCTACTGAAGAAGAACTATCCACACCCACAGCCATAAGGATCCAGCAAGATTAATTGCAGATCTCGCTTTTTCCCCTATTTTTATAGGGTCATAATAAAGCGGTTTGTTGAGTTTGCTCTCATTTAGAATAAAATTAGGAGGCTTTGATTTTGGTGTGCTGACTTTTAGGGCGTTTGGGGGTTTTTAAAAACACTTAGAGGGGAATATCCCAAAGCACCCCTTGGTTAATGAAACTCTAGAAACCCATTTGGCAAAAACCAAGAGCTTTCATGCTTGCGTAAATTCATAAGCTCCGTTATAGATTTGAGAAATCAATGCATTTTTAACTTGATTGAGCTTCGCATCTCATCAAATACAGATAATATTTTTCCTATCAAAATAATTGATAGCAACAGTGATTTTATCAGGCAAGTCATCACTTGCTTTGATAATCTTTTTCAAAAGATCGCGTGCATCAGTGAAAAATTCTCGCTTATTAGCTTTACTTCTAACATGCTCGCAATAAGGCCAACGCTCACGCTCTTACCTTGTGATAGAGCGTTAGAGATTTTAATGATTTCAAGGTTTTGTTTCGCGCTCAATCTATACCTTACTCAAATTCCGCTTCTCATAGTCTCGGCTTTTAATGGTTTCTTTTTCTTATTTACTCATCTCATCAATGGCTCTGACTTTTTAGAGCCTTCAATTCTTTCTAAAAATCATAGTTTAGTAACAATTTGCTAGAGCTAACCACTCTACCACTTGCACTATACTTTAACACTGACTTTTTCTTATCATACTCGTTTAATTGAGCGGATAGGGGTTGGTTAGAGTTGACAGAGATTTTAAAGAGAGGTAGTTGGCTTTTAGCTTCCTTGTATTCCTTAAAGGCGGGCATCAATGAGAGATGATAACGAGTTAGAATGGATAGGGTTTTTTTCGCTATTAAGCTAATTTGGTGCGTTTAGAATTATTAGCACCGATGAAAAGGTTTTTAAAATCGCTTGACACAAGGTCTCCTTTAAATTTTAAGTATCACTGCAATCAATGCATCTCACACCAATCACTTAGAAGAGTCTTGATTTTTAATGGCAATATCTAGCTTGTTGAAAGGGATTTCAATGTGGTTAGCGTCTAGGGCGTTTTTGATGCGTTCAATGAGTTCGCTCCTCACATTAAAGATCCCATCTTCAATCTTTGCCCAAACCCTAATGGTGAAATTCAATGAACTTTGTCCAAAATCCGTGATCCCAATAAAAGTGGGCATGTTTTTATCAATTTTTTCCATTGCGTCAATAACATCTTTTATAGTCTTATGCACCAGTTCAATATCACTCCCATATCCTACTCCACAAACCCATTCAATGCGCCGACACGCCGTGTTATTGCTATTGATAATATTAGAATTAGCGACACTTCTATTAGGCAAAACCGCCAAGCGTCCGTCATGCAAGCGTAAAGAAGTGTTAAAAAAATTAAGCGCTTCTACTTTGCCCTCTAGGCCAGAGATTTCAATGATGTCTCCTTTTTTGAAAGGGTGTAAAATAATAAGGATTATCCCTCCAGCAATGCTTGAAAGGTAATCTTTTAAAGCCAACGCCACCGCAATCCCCACCGTTCCTAAAACAGTGATAATAGAAGTGGTTTGCACGCCTAGCGTGCTGAGCGCAATGATTGTGGTGATGATAAGGATTAAGATAAAAGTAACCTGTGCGACAAAATTCGCTAAAATCTCATCCTTTTTGGATAAAAGTTTCATGGTTTTGTTCCGTAAGAAAAACGAAAAATAAAAACCGATACAAAAGACAACAATAGCCTTGATTAAGATTATCCCAAAATGCTTTGCCTGCGGGAAAAAATCCACTAACAGCGTTTTAATTTCATCCATAAATCTTTCCTTGCAAATCACAAAATCGCTAAAAGAGACAAGATAACTTACCCTTATGTAGCTAATTTTGACATGTTAGCATGTTTAGGACTAACCTTATTACCACAACTCAAACGCTCAATCCGGTGCCAGTGTCAAAGGGATTGGCTTTTAGCACGCTATCTAATGAAAAAGGGTTTTTGAGTGTTGAACCTAGAGATTACTTTACGCACACCCCCTACTTGATGACTACCGCTCACTTTATGTCAATGGTTTTTCCCTAGCTTGGCTTTAATGGATTTTATCGTTACGCTATCAGCAGATACCGCTCTATAAGATTTTCGCATAAAAGCTATGGTGTGTTTAAAAGCCTCTGAGTAATTCTTTAAGAATTTAGGGGAGTTGGGGCTTTCTCAATTTTGGTCAATATTGATGTGGTTAGCAATCTTAATTTTTTGACCCCTTTTATAAGGCTTATAACCTTCACCCTTCCTTTTTCTCAAAGAATGCGGATTTTAAAGGGTAGTGAAATACAACCACGCTTCAGAGCTGTTGCTAGTAGAATACACCACGCTATCTTGTTTGTATTGGTATCCAAGCTCTCTAATGGTTGTCAATAAATCCACACCTAATGCGTAGATAAGAAAGCTAGGTTCTTTACTGCCTTGATAAACGCCATTGACTTTAATATAACCGATTTTTGGGTATAGCTTTTTAATATCCGCTTCTCATTCCTTGTTTCTTTGGACATTCTCTGCATCGCTCATTAGGTATTTAGAAAGGATAGTACCAACAGACCCACTTATAATAATCCACAACCATATCAGCGGCGGTATCAAATCCGTAATCTTGCCATAAGCTCAACTTAAACCCTCTGTTAGCTGAAAGACACCCATACTTATATAGGTGTTTATACAACCTAGAAAGACCTGAAGCACTCAAGTCAGCTTCTTCTCTTCTGTGAAAGCTATTGTTCTTTTTAAGTTAGGGTTACTCGCTCTCAATTTAGCGAATTTTTCAGCCGTCCCATAATGATTAATTCAGGTTCAGTGCCATTCTTTAACTCTGACTTTTTAACATTTTAAAACCACTAGACATTAGCTACCCTTTCAAACTTATTTATTATAGTTGTTATCTTACACTAATTATATAGGGATAAAAACCCAAAAAACTAAAAAATAGCGATACTATATAAAAAAAACTTCTTAAACAAAGCAAAACATACCAATGCGTGTTATCAAACCATTAAAAACAATAAAAAAACTTAAACAAAATAAGCAAACAAAAACCTTTGAACAAAACAATAAAACCCCAAATCAAAACAACTAAAAATAAAAAAAAATGAAAAAAACAACAGAAAAATAAAGCACTAAAATATAATCAATGATGAAATTAAATAAAAAAGCAAGACTAAAAAACATTTCCCTATCCCTGCACCGACCTACATTCCCACTCTTGAAAAGAGCAGTATTATCAGCGATGAAGAGCTTGACTTCCAGGTTCGGAATGGTTAACTGGGTAGTTCCTCTTCTCTAAAGGCACAAGGAAAAGGGAGCTAAAGATAAATCGCATTTACCCTTAACTCCCCTTTCTCTTTAATAGGGAGCTGTTTTTCAACAAAGAAGATTGTTAATAACCTTTAACTTTAAAAAGAATGGATAGTCTCTCATTCCTCATTAAAGTTTAATCCTATAAAAGTCTTTATAAAACTCCAACTCTCTTACACTCAGTAAGGCAGTGGTAACTTATTCGCACTCTATTGTCGTTATCTTATCAAAAAGCAAAAAACAAGCCAAACGCTCTATTAGTAGTAGTCAGCTAAACGCATTACTGCGCTCACACATCTACCCTATCAAGCACATAGTCTTTGTGCGAGCTTCAGGGAAAGTTCATCTTGGAGTTGGCTTCCTGCTTAGATGCTTTCAGCAGTTATCACATCCGTGTGTAGCTACCCAGCGATGCTCTTGGCAGAACAACTGGTGCACCAGTGACACGTCCATCCCGGTCCTCTCGTACTAGGGACAGCTCTCCTCAACTTTCCTACGCCCACGGCAGATAGGGACCGAACTGTCTCACGACGTTCTGAACCCAGCTCGCGTACCGCTTTAAATGGCGAACAGCCATACCCTTGGGACCTGCTCCAGCCCCAGGATGCGATGAGCCGACATCGAGGTGCCAAACCTCCCCGTCGATGTGAGCTCTTGGGGGAGATCAGCCTGTTATCCCCGGGGTACCTTTTATCCTTTGAGCGATGGCCCTTCCACACAGAACCACCGGATCACTATGACCGACTTTCGTCTCTGCTTGACTTGTATGTCTTACAGTCAGGCTGGCTTGTGCCATTACACTCAACTTGCGATTTCCAACCGCAATGAGCCAACCTTTGCAAGCCTCCGTTACTTTTTAGGAGGCGACCGCCCCAGTCAAACTACCCACCAAGCATTGTCCTGCCTGTGGATAACACAGGCCAGTTAGCTAACAGAAACATCAAGGGTGGTATCTCAAGGATGGCTCCATAAGAGCCAAAGCCCTTACTTCAAAGCCTCCCACCTATCCTGCGCATGATATTCCCATTAGCAGTGCTAAGTTGTAGTAAAGGTCCACGGGGTCTTTCCGTCTTGCCGCGGGTAGGAGGAATTTTCACCTCCACTACAATTTCACTGAATCTCTGGTTGAGACAGCTCCCATCTCGTTACGCCATTCATGCAGGTCGGTATTTAACCGACAAGGAATTTCGCTACCTTAGGACCGTTATAGTTACGGCCGCCGTTTACTCGGGCTTCAATTCAACGCTTCATCTTGCGACTGACGCATCCTCTTAACCTTCGAGCACCGGGCAGGCGTCACACCTTATACTTCCTCTTACGAGTTGGCAAAGTGCTGTGTTTTTGGTAAACAGTCGGGAGGGACTCTTTGCTGAGACCGCATTGCTGCGGCACACCTTATCGCGAACTTACGGTGCTAGTTTGCAGAGTTCCTTAACCAGAGTTCTTTCACGCGCCTTAGAATACTCATCTCATCTACCTGTGTCGGTTTGCGGTACGGACGACTATGGATATGCTTAGAGGCTTTTCTTGGCACGACGGTATCAGCGATTCTCCCTTTGTCCTAAAAGGACTCAAAGAGCCTGTTTGGGTTTCAAATACAGAGGTGGATTTGCCTTCCCTCCAATCTACGCCCTTAGACTAGCGCTTCCATCAGCTAGCTCGCTTAACCCTATGCGTCCCCCCATCACGCTCCATAGTCGGTATTGGAATATTAACCAATTTGCCATCACCTACCCCTTTCGGACTCGGCTTAGGACCCGACTAACCCTACGATGACGACCATCGCGTAGGAAACCTTAGATTTACGGCGGATACAATTCTCATATATCTTATCGTTACTCATTCCTGCATGCTCACTTCATACCGCTCCAGCACTCCTTACCGGTATACCTTCAACGCTGGTATGAACGCTCTTCTACCACTGTGTTTAATACAATCTACAAATTCGGTGTCTATCTTAGCCCCGTTATATTTTCAGCGCATGACCACTAGACCAGTGAGCTGTTACGCTTTCTTTAAAGGATGGCTGCTTCTAAGCCAACCTCCTGGTTGTTTGAGTAGCCACACATCTTTTTCCACTCAGAATAGAACTTAGGGACCTTATTTGGTAGTCTGGGTTGTTCCCCTTTTGACGATTGATTTTATCACCCACCGCCTGACTCCCAAGATACGATAAAAGGTATTCGAAGTTTGATAGGGTTTGGTACCGCGGCGAGCAGCCCTAGCCCAATCAGGGCTCTACCCCCTTTTATTATCACTTGAGGCTATACCTAAATATATTTCGAAGAGAACCAGCTATCACTAAGTTTGTTTGGCCTTTCACCCCTATCCACAGCTCATCCCAACCCGTTTCAATGGGTACGAGTTCAGTCCTCCACGCGCTATTACACGCGTTTCAACTTGGCCATGGATAGATCACTTAGCTTCGGGTCTGCAGCATCTGACTTGTTCGCCCTATTAAGACTCGCTTTCGCTACGGCTTCGCATTCGCTTAACCTTGCCAGATACCACAACTCGCAGGATCATTATGCAAAAGGCAGTCCATCACCCTGATAAATCATAGGGCTCTGAATGATTGTAAGCAGATGGTTTCAGGTTCTATTTCACTCCGCTCACTGCGGTTCTTTTCACCTTTCCCTCACGGTACTTGTTCGCTATCGCTCAAAGAGTAGTATTTAGGGTTGGAGAGTGGTCTCCCCGGCTTCAACCTGGATTCCTCGTGTCCTGGCCTACTCTGGATACTGCTACCTAAGAACGCCTTGTCGCATACAAGGCTATCACTTTCTATGGCTTACCTTTCCAGGTAACTCTGCTAAAGCGTTCTCTTGGACGTTGCAGTCCTCAACCCCGAATGCAAGCACTCGGTTTGCCCTTTTCCCCGTTCGCTCGCCACTACTTAGGGAATCTCGTTGATTTCTTTTCCTCTAGTTACTGAGATGTTTCACTTCACTAGGTTCGCTCTCTAAATTAGAGTAACTAATATCTCTATTAGTTGGGTTACCCCATTCGGACATCTACGCATCAAAGCTCCTTGACAGCTCCGCATAGCTTATCGCAGTCTAGTACGTCCTTCATCGCCTCTCTTTGGCAAGGCATCCGCCATCTGCTCTTAAAAGCTTGTTTTAAATTTTAAAATATCCTTTAAAACCCGCCCTTTTATAATGAATAACGACAATTGCACGAATATTCTTCAGCGCTACCACTGCCTTAATGAATATAAGACAGAGTTATTGTAGTTTTACTTTACTTTTACATAGGCTATTAACAATATTAAATCAAATAACTTCGTTTTTCTTTAAAAACCCGCTATAATCACTCTTAATATTAAACCCTTTAAGAAGACTAAAAATGCTTGATCCCTAATCTTTTTTAATGCTCAAGTTTTACTAGCTGACGGGCTTTATATTTAAAGCTTTTAGCTTTTACAACTTGCTTGAGTGGTTTCAAATTAAAGAACTTTTTAAAGCTTGTCTTTAAAAACGAAATGTAATTATAGACATGCAATGCTTAAAGTTTGCTTAAAGTTTTGAGAGTTTGGAAGAAAATTTAGAGTTTGAAAGGAATTTTAAAGTTTGAAAGAAAATTTAGAGTTTGAAAGAAAATTGAGAGTTGGAAAGGAATTTTAGAGTTTGGAAGGAATGGATAAAAGTTATTGGAAATGATTGGGGAGTGATTGGAATTAGGGGGTAGCAAAATAAAGCTTTAAGATAAAAACACATTATTATAAAATAAGATAAAAACACATCATCATTAAATCAAATCAAACACATCATAAAATTAAATAAAATGCATCATTAAAAAATAAATACGCATCATTAACCATTGATTAAATACCACTAGATACAACACTCCAAGTCATCTTTTTTTCAAAAAAGGGGTAGAAATGGCATTCAATCATTCAATCATTCAATCATTCAATCATTCAATCATTCAATCATTCAATCATTCAATCATTCAATCATTCAATCATTCAATCATTCAATCATTCAATCATTCAATCATTCAATCATTCAATCATTCAAGCAATCAATCAATCATTCTATCAATCAATCATTCTATCATTCTATCATTCTATCATTCTATCATTCTATCATTCTATCATTCTATCATTCTATCATTCTATCATTCTATCATTCTATCAAGCAATCAAGCAATCAAGCAATCAAGCAATCAAGCAATCAAGCAATCAAGCAATCAAGCAATCAAGCAACGCTACCATAACTTTTATCGCTTTTACAAAAACCTATTTAAAAATCCCCTATTTTTTATTATTCCCCCTTTCATTAACCCTTTTATTCCCTCTTTTATTCCCCCTTGCATTAACCCGCACCACATTTTTAAAAAATTTGATTCCATAAGCCCCATTTTTAAACCAGTGGGGCTTACAGAGTTAAATTCAAAGGAGAAATGATGGCTCAGTTAGAAGATTTAAAAGTGCATGAAAAATACAATTTGTTGTTGTGCTTATTCAAAAGCGATTATTACAACGATCCAACAAATACGGATTTAGAAGGCAAGCCTTTCAAACAAGCTTGTGAGGAATGCACTTTGACTTTTTTTCGCCCAAGAAGGGATGAAGTGGCTCAAGAAGAGGATTTTCAAAAGGTGCGTAAAGCGGATTATGCTGTTGCTATTGTGTATGAGAAATCAACTAAAGAAGCTATAGTCCAACGGAGCGTTTTTGCCCTAAAGATTGACCATGACACTATCGGGACTGATGAAGAGGGAGCGTTAAAGGTTGAGGGCGTTTGCGCTCAAAAAGGGAGCCAAGAATACGAAGAATTAGTCAATAAAAACACTTGGCACTTCACGCACAGCACAAGACTTGGACAACCAAAATTGATTGAGCGAAAAAATTAAGGGGTTATGGGTTCTTAACCCATAAACTTATGAAAGGATTTTAATGGAATTGTTAAATTTAGACGGAGTGATTGAAAAAGGCGTGTTTGAAATCCCCAGCTATCAAAGGGGGTATGCATGGCAGGAAAGGCAATTGAAGGATTTTTGGAACGATTTAGAGCATGTCTCTAAGCTGGGAAACAAATTCCATTACATGCACAGCCTAACCTTAAGAGGGCTTGAAAATGAGCTTGAATATAGCGCTTTTGAAATCATAGACGGCCAGCAACGATTGGCTACAAGCCTGATTTTACTGAGCCTTTTAGCCAAAACCACTAAACATAAAGACCCAAAGTATTATTCAATGAATCTCGAACCCGTTCTGTCCTATAAGTATTATGGTTTGAGTGAAGCTTTTGGGGCGATCATGGGAGAAGAAAAAGATTTAGAAAGGTTTCAAACTTCTTTTTACGCTAAAAATTTGATTGACACTTGTGTGGTTTTTAAAGAAAAAATCAGCGATACGCCTATGGAAACGCTTGAAAAAATGTTTGACGCTCTCACTAAAAAAATGCTTTTTAGCGTGGTGGAATTGAACGATAACCGAATCGATCCGTTCAGCTCTTTTGAAACGATCAACAATCGTGGCAAGGATCTATCCACTTTAGAATTGTTAAAAAACCGCTTGCATTTTGTGGTGCACAAGATTTGCGATGAAGAAGATTTAGAAAATCTTCAACAAGAGATCAATGACACCTACACCAGGATTTATCACGATTTGAGATTCTTTAAAGACGATCATTTAGAGAGTTTTTTAAAGCATTTCGTGGAGTATTATTATGGCGAGAAAAGGGATTTTAAAAGGAGGTTATTGGAAATGGAGTTTAACGCTCATAAAAGATATACCCATAACACACCCTTTAGCGATGAATATGACAAAATAGACGAGCTGTTATTTTATCTTTCTTATTCTTCTAAGGTTTGGTATTTCTTGCACACGCTTGATGATGAAGAGCTTAGGATTGAAATCACGCCTAAAACGCTCATCTTGTTAGAAAAAATGCGGCGCTTAAACGCTTTGAGCGATAACGCTTTTCTGCCCTTATTGCTCTCTCTTTTAACCATACAGCTTGTTGGAAGGAGTGGCGATGAACAGCATTACACGACCAAAGAGTTGGAAGACCTATTAGAATATTTAGAGCGTTTTGGGTTTTTAATCTGTGGGGTTACTGGCAAGAATACGGCTAAAAAAGAATGGATTAGATTAGCCTTCAAAGCGATTCAAGCGTGTAGATTTTGGGGAGATAAAATAACCATTGAAGATCTTCCAACGCTAGAAAAAGATTTTTTCAAGGGAGATCATAGTGGCTTAAAACTGCTTGAGAATAATATTAATTTTAATAATGCTAAAAAATGGTATGAGTGGAAAAATGCACTGAATTACTTGCTTTATGAATACGAGCTATACCATAACCCTGAAACGACTCTGAATTTTGATAGCAGTATAGAAAGCATTGAGCATATCTTGCCCCAAAAACCCGATCAAGGCTATAGCACTAAAGAAAAAGATTGGGCTAAAAACCCCCATATCGTGCATGCTTTAGGGAACTTGCTCTTAATTGCTAAAAACGCTAACAGCTCTTTAAGCAACAAGCCTTTTGAGGAAAAAAGAAAGGCATACCTTAAAGGCTCTTATAGTGAAAAAGAAGTGGCTAAAAACGCTTCTTTTGGGGTTGTAGAGATTCAAGAAAGGAGCGAAAAATTATTAGACTTTTTAATCATGCGTTATAACATCGCTGAATTGGTAGGTGAAAGCGCCATTAAAGCTTTTAAAAACGCTCTTTTGAAAGAGATCAAATGAAGCGATCACTCAAAAATAAGGGGGCGTTTGAAAAGTGCTTCACCCCACCACAAGGAGGAACAAGCCATGCCAAAAAGATAAAAAACATTAAAAAACATTGAATGACCGATTATAGCGGAATTTAAAACAAATTTTACCAAGGAGTATTTTATGGGTTTTCAAAATGAAAATCAGTTAAAAGTAGGGGCGTTAGTCAAAGCCACGATCAACGACAAAGTGGTGGAGACTAAAGTCATTAATATTTGGGTTTAATCGTGTAACCTTAAGGAGTCAAAAAGGCAACGAAGCCACTTACGCTTTCAATAGCGATAAGTTCTTAAAATGGTTCAATAAAGTTCCATTGACCGAGCATATGAGACTTCACGCTGAAAACGATAAATCGGATATTTTAGATGGCGTTAAAGTGGTAACTAGCGGACCAAGTGTTAAGGACAGGACTTCTACTCCTAAAGAGCCTAAAGAGGATAAGTATAAACTCTCTTTTGGTTTTGAGGAAAAAAGCGAGTCTAGTTTCTCGGTGGTAGCTAAAGATTATTTCTTTACTGATAGAAAAAGTAGGATTGGTGCGTTATTAACCCCTATGTTTTATCAAGGAAAAGGACATCAAGCGTCTGCTATCATTCTTACCGCTTTATCGTGTGCGGAGGGCTTAAATAAGCATAGCGACCTTGAGTGGGCTAAAATGCTTGAAAATCGTAATTTGGAAAATTGTTATTACGACACTTTTGATAATATGAATTTAGGTAATCTTACCCTTTTCTGTAAGCTTATTAAGTTGTATGCGAGGGGCGAGATGGCGGAGGCACAAGATTTAGGAGGTATTTGGGCTGAAATGTTACCTACTAATAAAGAGGAGGCGTTGTTTATCGCTCAACTCTTATGCGATGGTGGTATCAATAAGTATAATCTCTCATGTGCGGGTTTAACTAAAAACCTGTTAAACGATTTCACGCCTTATATGGGGCTTATGGATCAAGAGTCGCTTGATGAGTTTCTTGCTAAAGAAAACGAGTTGGCTGAAAGTTTAGAAAGCTAACCGCACCCCCCCCTCCCCCCTTGTGGGGTGGCTCTCTTTTTTTAATCTCTTTTCTTTTTTAATCTTTAATTTTCTTGTATCATAAGCGTTATAATTGATTTATAACGATTAAAGTCGTTTAAGAAATCGTGCGCAGATACCCGTTTTCGCTCAGCATGACATACAAGCGCCCCATGATTTCTTTCTTTTCTTCCATGTCTAGTTGGTTGTTGTCTTCAATTTTTTGTTTTAAAAGGCGCTCGATCTCCTTAGTGTCATAGTCCAAATCGTCTAGCACGTCTAAAATCGTTTGGGCTTCACAAATATCTTCCACTTCATAATCGCCTTTTTCATCAAAAACCACGCTAAATTCTGTAGGGTGCGTGAATAAATTGTGCTTCATGCCTAAAACTTCTTGATACGCTCCCACCAAAAAGAACGCTAAAAAGTATTCTTCTTCATCTATATCTATATCGTGCAAAAACAAGGGCTTCGTGGAATCAAAAGCGATTTCCCCATCGCTATCGCAAGTAATATCCCACAAGCTCGCGCTCCTGGTGGGCTTTTCATCTAATTTATTCAAGGGCATGACCGGGAAATTCTGTCTCAAGCCCCAATAATCCGGCAAGCTTTGGAAAAACGAGCAATTCAATAAATAGCGCTCTTGGACCTGCTCTTGAATGCGTAAAATATCGTTGTGATCCTTAACATAAAGCAACTGCACCGCTTTTTTGACGATCAAATGGGCTAAAACTTCAGTGTTGCTCCTGTCAATCAAATCAATATAGCCCAGATCAAAAAGCGTGAATAGCGACTCGGTGTGATCAAAACTATCATGCAAGTATTCAATGGCATTTTTTTCATTGATATTAGCGAGCAAGTCTAGCATTTCATCAATCAAGGGGGGGTTATTATTTTCTTTGATTTTTAGGGATTTTTCATTGTATTCATGCGAAAACAATTCTAATACCGGGGCCACTAAAACGGCATGGTTAGCGGAAATATAACGGCCTGATTCAATGAAAATATCCGGCTCGATTTCTTGCTTATTTTTCACAATTTCCCTCAATAAAAACACCACATCAGCGCTGAATTCTTCTAAAGTGTAGTTCTTGTCTTGGTGGTGCTTGTGCTGGGTGTATTCTACGGCTAACCCCCCTCCAATATTCACGCTATTAAGATTTTTAGCGCCCATTTTACGCAATTCTGCATACAAGTTTCCCGCTTCTCTTAAAGCCTTTTTTAAGGGCGAAATATCGCTGATTTGAGAGCCTATATGAAAATGTATCATGTGGAAATGCTCTAGTAAGTCGTTTTCTTCTAAAAGGCGCATCGCTTCTAAAACTTCAGTGCTGCTAAGGCCAAATTTAGAATTGATCCCCCCACTCTTTGCCCAAACACCAGTGCCAGCACTGTGCAAACGGATACGAATGCCAATTTTAGGGCATGCTACAAAATCGTTTTGTTTAGCCACGGCGATAATGGTTTTTAATTCATTCAAACCCTCAATTGTTAAAGTGATCTCATGCTGCATGCTTTTAGCGATAAAGCCAAGCTCAATCATTTCCTTGTCTTTAAAGCCATTCACGGTGATAGGGGCCGTGGGGTTCGTGTAGCTCATCGCAATGATGAGTTCGGATTTGCTCCCGGCCTCTAACCCGTAATTCAAACCCTTAGCCCCTTGCACTAAAGGCAAAACAAACGAGGGCATTTGATTGACCTTTAAAGGGAAAACCGCCTTAAAAGCCCCGCTGTATTGATACTCTTTAATCGCTGAAGAAAACGCATCAAACAGGCTTTTGATTTGTTTTTGCACCAAATGGGGGAATCGCACCAACAAAGGCCCTCTATATCCCTTATCGCGCACGCTTTGAACGATTTCTAAAAGCGAGGGGTTTTTGCCATGACAAACTTTAACCAAGCCTTTTTCTATCTTAAATTCGTTATTGCTCCAAAATTTAATCCCATAATCATGGACTTCTTGCATTTTCTATCCTTTTATCACGATAAGGTTTTAAAGAGGTTGGGGTTGTTTTTAAAATCTTTGATCGCTTCTTCATAAACCTTTTCAATTTGAATGACTGAATTTTCTAAAGTGTAGTTTAGAGCGCTTTTAGCGTATTCGTTTTGCATTCTTTCTCTTTCAAGCTTGTTTTCTAACCACCAATCTATTTTAGCGCTCAAATCTTTAGCGTTATTAGGCTCAAATAACGATCGTTCATCTAGCGCGAATTGCCTGGTCGCGCTTAAAGGGCTATTGGCGATAACAGGCACAATCCCCACGCTAATAGCCTCTAAACACGCAATCGCTTCGCTCTCCACATTGGCTGTGTGCACATAAAGGGTGCAAGTTTTTAAAATCTCTAACAATTCATTGGAATTGACAAACCCAAACTCCGTTTTTACGCCTAGTTTTTGGGCTAGAAGTTTGATTTTTTTCTCATCAGGCCCTTTGCCTTTGAGTAATAATACAATGTCTTGTTTGTATCGGCTTAAAGCAACCGCTTTGATTAAAACGCTTTGGTTTTTTTCATTAGAATAGCGCCCTACCATAGCGATTTTAAAGGGCGTGGTGTCAAAAAGGCTTTTTTGCGGGTGTTCAAATCTAAACATGGGATCAAAGCCGTTAGAAATAGCGTATTTTTTCCCTCCATAGTTGTATTTTTCTAATTCTTCTACAATGAATTTTGATGGGCAATGGATATGGTGGATATAGCGGTAATGCGAAGATTTAAACCATGAAAAAAGCATCATGTTAAACCAAGAAAATTGCCCCAATTTCATGTTGTAAGAAATATGCTCTGGCTGTAAATGGAAAGAGCCAATGTAAGGCACTCGCATTTCTCGCGCGATTTTTACGGCTGTTTTTTCTAGCAAAAAAGGCAAGTAAGTATGGATCATATCCGCTCCCTTAAAAGCCTTTCTTAAGATTTTTTCATCCGGTTTAGCAAAAAGGATGTGTTGTTTGTGTGAGATTTCTGTAACTAGGGGGATATAGCGCTCTTTAAGGTTGTAATACCCTTCTTCTTCACTCCCTAAATTATCCACATGGGGGGCAACCACTCTCATCACATGCCCTCTTTTTTTCAGCGCTTCAAAAAAACGAAACGCTGTCATAGAAGTGCCATTACTGGTGTCTTTAAAGCTATCCACGACTAAAACAATAACCATTTAACTACTCTTCTTTAAAATTGAATTTAAAAGGCTTTTTATCAAACACCACGATTTCTATCATTCCCTCTAAAACCTGAATGTCTAACACAAACGCCTCTATTTTTATTTCAGCTTTTTTCACGCCATCTTGAATCACTTGCGCTTTAATGAGCGCTTCTTGATTCAATTCTAGGGGGGCATAAAAATTGATGTTATTAGAAACCACCACGCTGTGCCTTTTATTCAACGCGCACAAGGCCGCATAATTGCACGCAATAAGCACAAACCCGGCATGCACAAAATTTTCTTCATACACCATGCTTTCATTGCCCTTGAAACGCGCATGGGCTATATCTTTTTCTAAAACGACTAGTTCAGTGCCAACGCTTGGTTTGAAATTCTTACAAGTCTCTAAAGAGTCATAATCCACACGAACGACTGATTCTTGCACTATTTAATCCTTTATTAAAGCTTGCTTGGTTTAAGCATTTTAAAATACCCCCTTAAAGGAGCGTCATACCCCTCTAAAGTTTTAGAGTGATCCGTTTTATCCAAAAAATCTTCCAAACTTTGCCCCAAAATAAAATCCGTTTTACGCTGTTCTTTAGGCGTGGTCTTTGAAACGCTAAGAATCTCAAAATTTTCAAACCCCACCCTTTCACACCACCCTTTTAAAGCGCTAACGCTAGGGATAAAATAAACATTTTTCATTTTAGCGTAAGTTTTTTTAGGGCAAAGAGCGATGTCTAGGGGCGAATCAATAATAAGTGTATCCAACACTAGCTCCCCTTTTATCTTTAAAGCATGATACAAGGCTTTTAAAGCTTCTAGCGGGCTTTTCCTGTGGTATAGCACCCCTAAGCAAAAAATGACATCAAAAGCGTTAGGGTATTTTTCATGCAGATCCTCTACCCCCAAAGACTCGTAAATGATTTTTTTTTCTTTATCAAAAAAGGGGGCTAAAAATTCAAATTGTTTTTTGACTAAAACGCCCGGATCAAACCCCACCAAGCTTTTAGGCTTATATTCTAGCATCTTAAACAAGTAATAGCCGTTATTGCAACCCACATCAGCCACTATTTTGTCTTTTAAAGGAGTGGCGTTTTTGACTAGATCCCATTTAATGGAGCTATCCCATTCGCTATCAATCTTGATTTGAGAAATTTCAAAAGGGCCTTTACGCCATGGCCTTAACGCCATGATTTCTTCTAAAAGGGTTTTTGGATTAATTTTATCGTTACAAGTGAGCATGACTTACCATAGCGTGGGGGTTTTTTTAAAAAGGGGGGGGTTTAAAAGGGATTCTAAATGATGAGAGCTAATCCCATAAATAAAAGCGAAATTAAACGCTAAATTTTTTAATTGCTCTTTTAAGTTGTTTTGGGTGGTGTAACAATAAGGGTTGGTTTTTTTAAAGAAAGCCGCGCTGTTTTTACGACAAAACACGACAATTTTCCCCCACGATAAAGTCTCAAGGGCTTTTTGAAGCATCATTTCAAACAATTCTTTTGAAGTCTCAGCGACAACCACCCTTGCCGTTGCGCCATAGGGGGCTATTTCTAAATTTTTATTCACAAAAAAGGGTTTGCAATGATCTAGTGGGTATTCTTTTTTGCCTAAAAGATTCAAATCAAATTCAATTTGTAATTTCTCGCACAATTGAATCACCCTTTTTAAAGGCTCTAAAAAGATGCATGGCATTTTGAATTCGTATTCTTGTTTTTCATAGACTAAAGCGCTGCAAAAAAAGGATTGGTTGAGAATGATTAAACGGCTTTCTTTTAAATCTTCTTTCAAGCGCTCTTGCTTATAAAACAAATGGAGCCACTCCAATTTATCAAAAAAGGCTATTTTACACCCCTCTATAATGAACAAATCTTCAAGGCTCTCTTTCAAGCACCACACAAATCCGCTCACCATGATTTTAGAAGCGATCTCTAATTCTATGGGGCTTAACAGCACCCCGACCACGCGCTCATTCAACAAGCAAAATTTAAACAAATGATTCAAAGAATGCTCTATATCTTTAAGCTTGATCCATGCCACATCCCTATCGCTTAAAGGATATTCTCCTGTGTATAAGATCCCATAAGCCCCTAACTCTAAAGCTTTAGGAATGAGCGTGTGATCTTTAGCGGCAAATAAAGAGCCTTTTTGGACTTTGCTTAAAGACAAAACAATAGAATTAAAATAGCTGATTGAGGGCGTGTTTTGCAATTCGCCCAAACTCAATTCTACGGCTTCATTCACCCCTAATCGCATTTAGCTGATCAAACTTCCTGCAATTTTTTCTCTGGTAGGGCTGATTAAAGCCAGATTATCGCTATCTCGCACCGCTAAAATCATGCCCTCACTCATTTCGCCCATAAGCTTTGCGGGTTTTAAATTAGCCACCACGCACACCATTTGCCCCACCAAACTTTCAGGCTCATAATCCAAAGCGATCCCTGAGATAATCTGCCTCAAACGATTTTCGCCTAAATCCACTTTTAAACGCAGTAATTTATTGGACTTTTCAATCCTTTGAGCTTCTTTGATAAGCCCCACTTTAATCTCTACTTTTTTGAAATCCTCAATGCCGATATAGTTTTCTTGTTTTGGTGGGGCTTTTTCTTTTCTATCTTTTTTTTCTTTTTCGTTTTTTTCTGGTGAGGCTTCTCCCGCTTTTTCAGCCTTTTCAATTTTCTCCATTTTGGAAAATAAAGGTTCGGTGTCTTGTAAAATCATATCTTGTAATTTTTTAGCTTTAAAAAAGCGTTCGTAATTATTGGGCGTGATTTCTGTGTTGAAAGCATTCGCTAATTTCATAGCGCTCTTTGGCATGAACGCATAGAGTAAGAAGCTTGATTGCAACAGCGCGTTTGCGATCAAACTCAATAAGGCTTCTAGTTTTTCTGATTCGTTGTTTTTGTGCAAAACCCATGGCTCTTCTTTAGCGATGAGTTTGTTTAAAAAATCATAAACGTTAAACAATTCCTCTAAAGCTTTATGCAATTGCATTTTAGGCACAAAAGAATTAGCGTTATCTAAAATTTGATGCGCTTTTTCTAGCTCTTTAGAATAATAAGCGGTGATTTTGGCACTTTTTAGAGAATAATTGAAATATTTTTTAGCCATGCCTAACAAACGATTCAATAAATTCCCTAAATCGTTATTCAAATTCGCGTTGATCCTTTCTATTAACGCTTTTTTAGAAAAATCCCCATCTTGCCCAAAAGGCACTTCACGCAATAAAAAATAGCGTAATTCTTCAATCCCATACTCCATAGCGATTTTTTGAGCGTTTAAAACATTACCCAAGCTCTTACTCATTTTCACGCCCTCTATCGTCCACCACCCATGCACGCAAAGCTGTTTGAATAAGGGCAAATTCAAACTCATCAAAAAGGCTGGCCAATAGATGGCATGGAAGCGCAAAATATCCTTACCCACAATATGCCTAGCGCGTTCAAAATGCACCATTTTATTGTCTAAATCGTTCAAATACCCTAACGCGCTCGCATAATTCAATAAAGCGTCCAGCCAAACATACACCACATGTTTAGGATCGTTCATTTTTTTAGGCAAAGGAATGCCCCATTCAAAGCTCGTGCGCGTGATAGACAGATCCAATAAACCCTGCTCAATAAAAGAAGTTACCTCATTTTTACGATAAATAGGCAAAATCGCTTCAGGATTTTTAGCGTAAAAATCCAATAAAGGCTTTTCATACGCGCTCAATCTGAAAAAATAGCTCTCTTCTTCTAAAAGCGCAGTCTCCCTCAAGCAATCAGGGCATAAGACTTTATCACTCGTGTTGTCCGCTTTAGAGATCGCGCAATAACTCTCACAGCTCACGCAATAATACCCACTATAAGTGCCTTTATAAATATCCCCTTTTTCAAACATGATTTCAAAGGCGTTTTGCACGCATTTTTGATGCTCGCTGTCTGTGGTGCGGATAAAACCATCATAATCCAAATTGAAAAAATCCCACTGGTTTTTAAAAATCGCGCTAATGCTATCGGCGTAAGCTTTGGGGCTTTGATTCCTCAACCTCGCGCTTTGTTCGATCTTTTGCCCATGCTCATCGGTGCCGGTTAAAAAAAAGACTTCTTCGCCTTGGAGCGTGTAATACTTCTTTAAAGTGTCCGCAATCAAAGTCGTATAAGCATGGCCAATATGAGGGATGTCATTCACATAATAAATGGGGGTTGTGATCAGTGATTTTTGCATCTTTATAATCGTGTTACCTTAAATTTGTTTAAATCTCTTAATTTTAACATGCTTTTAAAAATTTAGAGAATAGAGGTTGAATTTATGCTTATTCATGGGGTGTTTTTAGCTTAAAATTCATTATAATTGACGCTCAAAAAATTGAAAAATGAGTTCAAGGAATTACAGATGATTTCAAAATTTTTGCTCAAAAGCATGTTCAAGCAGTGGAAAAACGGCGATTATCAGGTCGTTTTTTGGGACAATAGCGTTTATAGGAATGGCGAACATTCGCCTAAATTCACCCTTAAAATCCATCGCCCCCTAAAATTTAGCGATATTAAAAAAGACATGTCTTTGACGATTGCTGAGGCTTATATGGACGGCGTGATTGATATTGAAGGCTCTATGGATGAGGTGATGCATTCTTTGTATTTGCAAACCAATTATGAGCATTTGCACAAACATGATAACGCTAAAGCTATCCAAAAACCCATCAAAGAAAGCTCCAACATTTCTAAACATTACGATCTAGGGAATGACTTTTATTCTATCTGGCTAGATGAAACCTTAAGCTATTCATGCGCGTATTTCAAAAAGGACGATGACACCCTCCATGCCGCCCAGCTCCAAAAATTAGATCACACTTTAAAAAAACTCCACCTAAAGCCTGGCGAAAAACTGCTGGATATAGGCTGTGGCTGGGGCTATCTCTCTGTAAAAGCTGCGCAAGAATACGGGGCGGAAGTGATGGGGATCACCATTTCTAGCGAGCAATACAAACAGGCTAACAAACGAGTCCAAGAGTTAGGATTAGAGGATAAAGTAACGATCAAATTATTGAATTACCAGGATTTAGACGGGCGTTTATACCGCTTTGATAAAGTGGTGAGCGTGGGCATGTTTGAGCATGTGGGTAAGGATAATTTGCCCTTTTATTTCAAAAAAGTTAAAGAAGTGTTGAAAACGGGCGGGATGTTTTTGCTCCATTCCATTTTATGCTGTTTTGAAGGCAAGACTAACGCATGGGTGGATAAATACATCTTTCCAGGCGGTTATTTGCCCTCTTTAAGAGAAGTGATGAGCGTGATGAGCGAATGCGACTTCCACTTGCTCATGGCTGAAAGCTTACGCATCCATTACGCTAAGACTTTAGACATTTGGCGAGACAACTTCAACCACAACCTAGACCAAGTGAAAAGACTCGGCTATGACGAACGCTTTATCCGCATGTGGGATCTGTATTTAAGGACTTGTGCATCGGCTTTCAGGGTGGGGAGCGCGGATTTATTCCAATTGCTTTTAACCAACAGCGTGGATAACACTTTCCCCTTAACCAAAGAATACATCTACCAATAATTTCAGATTTTAGCCCCTTCTTTCAGGCTAACTTCTGGCAAACTCTCCACATACAAACTCTGTGATGGGAAAGCAAAACTCAAATGGTGCTTTTCTACGATCCCCATGATTTTTAGCATCACGTCTTCTTTGACTTCTAGCCACTCTTCCCAAACCACCGTCTTAGAAAAACAATACACCAAAATATTAATAGAGCTGTCCGCAAACTGATCTAAAAAGACAAACAGATTGTTTTTATACCCTAAAAAATCGTCAATAGAGACAATATCTTTTTTAAACATGTAGCGGTAATCGCTCGCATTTTGCAAAGCACTATCGGCTCCATTGGCGATTTTAGGGTGGTTTTCTAGCATTTCTTTAATGTCTTTCACGCAAAGCTGTAAAGCGCTTTGACTGGAGCTATAGGTTAAGCCTATTTCCATTTTAATACGCCTTCCCACTTTACGCCGGCTCCAATTCCTGATGGGTTTTCCGGCTAATTCTGAATTAGGCACGGACAAAAGAGCGTTATCAAAGGCTCTGATCGTGGTGCGTCTTAACCCCATTTCCACCACCGTGCCCTCCACTTCACCGCACACGATCCAATCCCCTTGAGAAAACGAATTGTCTAACAATAAAATGACCGAAGCAAAGAAATTCGCCAACACATCTTTAACCGCCAAAGCCACCGCTAACCCCCCAATCCCTAAAGAAGCGATGATGGCTGAAACGTTAAACCCTAGTTGTTTCAAAACCCCTAAAAGCGCGACAATGAAGATCAAAAAATACACGACTTTTAAGATCAAGTTGATCACTTCTTTTCTAAAATTGTGCGTGCTTTTGGTAGCCATATTCGTAACTAACGCTTCCCCATAGCCTTTAAAGAGTGCTATCACTAACCATGCTAAAAGCATGATATACACCGCACCCACCCACATAGAAACTTTAGGAGGCGATGCGTTAGGGTAGTAGAAAATATCTAAAGCCACATCGCAACTAAATAAGGCTAAAAAGACAGAAACCGGCGAAACAATGCTGCTTTGCACATTGACATGCATTTTTTTATTGCGCTGCATGATTTCAAAAATACGATCTAACAATAAGGCTAAAAGCCAAGTGATCAATTTCCTTAAACCCAGCAATAAGGCTAAAATCGTCAAAGCCAGCACGATTTTACTCACTTGCAAGCTATGGGTTGTGAAAGGCAAAACCTTGCTGATTTTGTTTAACACAAAATCCATATTCACTTCCATGATCAAGTTTTTAGGAAGCACTTCTTTAGGGTGGTTTTTAATGTAACGCAAGACTTCGGTGTAAGTGTTCAAACGCAATTCATAATCGCTAAACATCTGCTCTAATTCATGCATTTTGACATTGCCTAAATTTTTAGGGAAAGTGTAGAGTTTGAATTGCCCTAAACGCAAAAGAAAAGCATCGCTGATACTTTCCACATCTTTTTGTTCGCTAAAAATATCAATACTGCTCCTGATTTTATCTATAAAACGATACAAAATTTCATCTATCAACAAAATATCTAAAGACAATCTATCTTTCATGAAAGTGTAGAAATCATCGCCCTTAATGCTTTTAGACAAACGCTTTTTGATTTTTTCCTGTTCTTTTAAATTTTGGTTTATATCAATCCCGATCTTATCCCTTTCATTCAACACTTTAGAAGTCAAACTTTTAATCAAATCATTCTTTTGGGTGTTATACAGAGAGACTTCAGCACTTCTTTCAGGGTTTTTTTTGTAAGTTTCAATGACTTGATTGAGCTGGTTGATTTGATTGAAAATCAAAAACAAATCCACCGCATCTGTTTCATGCTCTTCAACCGCTCTCAAAGGATTTAAAAAGAGCGATAATACCAATACCCACCACAATAATAAACGCATGCAAAACCCCACTCAAACAAGATAAAATCTTTCTCATAATTTCTAGCGATTATACCAAAAATTAGAAACGCTTCGCCCCATAAAGTTACCCATGCAATTTGAAAACGCTTTTTATTTATCCCTAAAAAGCGGGCTTTAGCTCAATTGTGAGTCTCTTTTCAGATCGCTATATTGCTTGATGCGATGCTTTGAGTATTTTTACATTTTATGATTGAAATTCAATTAAAAACGGAGCCTTAATTTTTAACAAGTCTTGCTTTATTTAATATTTTTATAGTAGGATTTTGCATAGGCCGTAGTCAAAAAGCTTTCCCTGTTCGGTGCGATAAAGTCACGGATAATGTGCATGTCTTTTATTCTTACATGTTTCACTTTTTAGGTTTTTATAACCGCTTTTATTGAATGTTTTCATATAAGATCTATGTTTTAGAGATTTCCAACTCTATCTCTTGTCATTGGGCTATTTTGATGATCAATCTTTAGAAGAAAGAACCATAAAAATGTAGTATCCTATGCCTATAAGAAAAACAAGAATTAAGAAAATGAGTAATCCCCACTCTAAAGAATCCATAACTCCTCTTTAAAGAATGTCAAAAGTGGTGCGCTTGGCAGGACTCGAACCTGCGACCTACGGCTTAGAAGGCTGTTGCTCTATCCAGCTGAGCTACAAGCGCATGGTATTGGTGTTAGGTGGTGCGCCCGAAGGGAGTCGAACCCCTAACCCCCAGATCCGAAGTCTGGTGCTCTATCCAATTGAGCTACGAACGCTTACAATTCAAATAAAGGAATGACTAACATAAAACTTGGTAAAACGCTTATTTAATGAGATGGGGTGGAAGATGGGAATTGAACCCACGACCCTCAGGACCACAATCTGATGCTCTAACCGACTGAGCTACTCCCACCATTCAACGAAAGGAAGCGACATTTTACCAAAGAATCTTAAACAGAACAACAAATTACGCAAAAAAGTGGTCGGGGCGAAAGGATTCGAACCTTCGACCCCTTGGTCCCAAACCAAGTGCGCTAACCAGACTGCGCTACGCCCCGAAATTTTCACATGAAGCGTTATTATAACTGAATTTTTTGATTTTTGAGCGTAATTTTTCAAAAATGCCGCTAAAATCAAAAGTGGCACTCAAAAATTGTATTAATTCCAACTCCCCCACCCTTTTAAAAGCTGCTTTTTTAAAAACAGCTCTCAATGATTTTTGAGCTTTTTGTTTCTAAAAAACTACTTTCGCTTTTTCATCTCGCTAGAAACTTTTTCATAATGTTCCATGTGTTTTTTGCTTAACTCTTTGGTGATCTGCACCATCACTTTGTGATAAGCTTGATTCATGATCTTTCTAATGGCTTGATCATGGTCGGTTTCTTTAATCTTATGCACAAAAGTTTTGGGGACAAAACCTCCAGAATTGGTGCGCCGCAACTCCACTCTTTCAATCACAGCTTTAAGCTTTGAAACATCAATACCAAAACTATGGATGATATCTTCACTTTTTGGCTCAACAAAATTCAAGTTCAAATACCCTGAAGACATGTCTATCACTCTTTCTTCGCTAAGCGCATCGCTCTCTTCTACAATATCTTCTAAGATAGCCACATTCCCATCCATGCGTAAAACGAGCAACGCTTTTTCTTTGATGTCTTGAGGGATTTCGCTAGCATCTTTAAATTGTGAAACGCTATAGCCTTTTCTCTCTAAAAAACTACTCAGTTGGAGGAATAAAGACTTCTCAAACTCTTTTTGATAATTTTCAGGGATAACTTTATTAGTCTCTATCTTAGGATCGATTAAGACAACTAAATGGCCGTTTTTAGGCTCTTGTTTGCCTTTAATAGGATAGTGGAAATGCAAATCCACGGACTCACCCATATTATTGTGCTGCTGCTTCATAGGCATTCCATCAGCTAGAGCCGTATAAAACGCCCCACTCGCTAATAACGATCCTAAAACGATTGCTAAACTACCTTTTTTCATTAAATTCCTTTCTTTCTTTTTCTTTAAAATCAATTCCTAATCTTACCCAAAAAATCCCACTTTTAGCGCTATTTTTAAGATAATCATTCCCATTCAATCGTTCCTGGTGGTTTAGAGGTAATATCATACACCACCCTATTGATACCATTCACTTCATTAGTGATGCGGTTAGAAACCTTTTCTAAAAAAGAATGCTCTAAAAAAGAAAAGCTCGCTGTCATGCCATCGCTCGCATTCACCGCTCTTAAGCAAATAGCGTTTTCATAAGTGCGATTATCCCCCATAACCCCCACAGAATTGACATTCAATAGCACGCAAAAAGCTTGCCAAACCTTGTCATACAAATGGGCTTTTTTAAGCTCCTCTATAAAAATAGCATCCGCTTCTTGCAAGCATTTGATTTTATCCTCACTAACCTCGCCTAAAATCCTTACAGCAAGCCCAGGCCCTGGAAAAGGGTGGCGCATTAAAAAATCCTGGCTAACGCCCAATTCCTTACCCAACAAACGCACCTCATCTTTAAACAATTCCCTTAAAGGCTCTATGAGTTTAAAATCCATCCATTCAGGCAGTCCGCCCACATTATGGTGGGTTTTGATCACCTTTGAAGGCCCTTTAACGCTCACGGATTCAATCACATCAGGGTATAAAGTGCCTTGGGCTAAAAATTCAATTTTGCCTTTTAAATGGTGCTTTTTGGCTTCTTTTTCAAACACTTCAATAAAGGTTTCGCCGATGATTTTTCGCTTCAATTCAGGCTCGCTCACGCCCTTTAATTTAGACAAAAAGATTTCTTTAGCATCTATCGTGTTTAAAGGGATTTGCAAGTCTTTAAACATCGCTTGCACTCTTTCTTTTTCATTTTTACGCAACAAGCCATGATCTACAAAAACAGCGATCAAATTATCCTTAATGGCTCTGTATAATAGCGTAGCGACCACCGTAGAATCCACGCCCCCACTCACCGCGCACAAAACCTTAGCGTTAGCAATTTTTTCTTTCAATCGCGCGATTTCTCTTTGAGCGAAATGCTGCATCCCCCAAGTTTTTTCACAGCCGCAAACCAAAAGGGCAAAATTTTCTAAAATCTTACCCCCTTCTTCGCTTTGAATGACTTCTGGGTGGAATTGCAAGCCAAAAATCTTGCCGTTTTCAATCGCGCAATGGGGGGAATTAGGGCTTTTTGCAAGGGTAGTAAAGCCTTTAGGCAGTTCTATGACTTTATCCATATGACTCATCCACACAAGGCTTTTAATCTTCACGCCTTCAAAAATCACGGAATTTTGAGCGATTTCTAAAACAGCCTTACCAAATTCTTGCTCATTCGCACAAGCCACCACGCCCCCAAAAAAATCCACCAAATACTGCATGCCGTAGCAAATCCCTAAAATCGGCACATTCAAATCAAAGATTTTCTCGTTAGGCTTGTAAGCGTCTTTAGCATACACGCTCGCTGGCCCCCCACTCAAAATCAAACCTTTAGGGGCTTTTTTTTGAATGTTTTCTATGCTTTCAAAAAAAGGGACTATTTCTGTATAAATCCCGCTCTCTCTCAATCTTCTAGCAATCAGCTGTGTGTATTGGCTCCCAAAATCTAATACTAAAATCATCGCTCATTCTTTATTTTTGTGGGATCTGTGTTTTATTGTATTGATTTTTGTAATTCACCCTATAGCTTTCAGCCAACTCAGGAGCTTTTTGCACAAACCAGCGTTCTAATTTTTCTAGTTCGTATCTGTAATTTCCACCTTTTGAGCAATATTGAGAATCAATGAGCGAAAACGCATAAAGCGTTTTATTTTCTTTAGACTGGAATAAAAACTCCTTATGGAATAGCGCTTTTTTAGGCATGCCGCTCATCAGAGTCTCAGGCAATAAAAAAGCGTCAAAATCACAAAGCACTTTTTTACTCAATTTGTTGCTTTTGGTAACCACAAAAATGATCTCTTTTTTCATGTCTTGTTTAAAAGCTAATGAAAGCACATTCAAAAAGGGCGGAGTCAAACTTTTATCCACCCTAACCTTAAAAGCTTTAGAATCCCCTAATAAGACCCCCATAAATAAAACCAACCCCACGCAACATTTCAAACTCGTTTGAAAAATATTCATCTTTTATCCTTTAAGTGTCAATATTGAAAACAGAAATTAAACGCATTGATTGGGTATTATAATATAAAATTGAGAATTAGCCCACGCTTTAATCTGGCTAGCTGTCAAGTCTTTAGTTATTAAGTCTTTATTGGGTAAAAACACTCTCATGCTAGTATTTTCACTCCGTTTAAGCCCCAATGATGCTTGGTGTTGAAATAGAATGATAGGGCTTGACTAATTCATACCTTCTAAGTCTTCTGATATTGACTAAAGCGGTATTGGCTGAAATAGCTTGTGTCATGCTGCTTGTGGGGCGTAAAGAAGTGAGCGTATTCACATGCCCTGCATTGCATCGTGGGTTTCTAACCCTCCCATCTTCTGGGTCATACCATGCCCCTTTTTGGATACTCAAAACCCCTTGACGGATATTCTTAGTTACAAACGCCCCTGCTAACAACCTCCCCCTAGCGTTAAACACTTCTACAATTTCACCATGCCTAATGCCTAATTTATTAGCGTCTAGTTCGTTGATCATTACAGGCTCTCTGCCTTGAATTTTATACACATTCCTAACCCAAGTGTTATCAAGCTGTGAATTGACACGGTATTTTGGGTGCGGAGAGATTAAATGGAACGGATAAGTCTCAGCCATTTTAGAGCCTAGCCACTCAGCTGGCTCAAACCAAGTAGGATGCCCTTTAAAATCAGCCAGTTTAAAATCCGCGCATTTTTGAGAAAAAATTTGAATTTTCCCGCTCTCTGTATCCAGTTTATTGTTAATAGGGTCTTGCCTGAATTTCGCATGACGCACAAACTTTCTCGCATTTTCAGGGATTTCAAACTCCACAAAGCCATCCCTCCAAAATTGATCAAACGATTTCAAAGTAGGGCCATCGCTTTTTTCATAAAGGCTCTTAATCCATTCCATGTAACTCTTAGATTCAGTGAATTTCTGCTCTGTTTCATTGCCCCCAATGCGTAAAGCGAGCTGTCTGAAAATCTCATAATCGTCTTTGGATTCATAAACAGGCTCTACCACCTTACGCATGGCATAAACCACATTCTTAGAATAACTCCCTCCAAAAGTAATATCATCTCTTTCCATGGTGCTAGTGGAAGCAAAGACAATATCAGCAAATTTTGCCGTAGGCGTCCACCAAGGCTCATGCACGATCACGCAATCTAAGGTCCTTAAAGCGCGAATCAGCTCGTTTGTATCAGCTTCATGCCCCAATAAATCCGCCCCACAATTATAAATCATTTTGATTTTAGGCAATTTGAGTTTTTTGCCCATAAAATCAATTTCTTTATCCGGATTTAAAATCGCTTCAGAAACTCTAGATGCTGGAATAACGCTTTTTACAGAATTATGCCCTTGCGAAATCATAGGAACAATTCTTGCCCCAGAGCTCGCTTGAGCGTTTCCTCCATAATGCATAGAAAAGCCAAAGCCCCCACCCGATAAGCCCACTTGACCAATCATACTGGCTAAAACAATTAACGCCCAATCCGGTTGCTCGCCATGCTGAGCTCTTTGCATGGCCCAATTACCCGCTAAAAAAGTGCGTTTAGAGACAAATAAATCCGCTAATTCTTTGATCTTTTCTGCGCTCACTCCAGTGATTTGAGACGCCCATTCTAAAGTCTTAGGCGCCTTATCGCTCTCTCCTAGCAAGTAGGGTAAAAATTTATCAAAACCATCAGTGTATTTAGCGATAAACGCTTTATCGTATTGATTGCTTGTATAAAGATAATGCATCATACCTAGCATTAACGCTACATCAGTATTAGGGCGAATGGGTATCCATTCAGCGTTAAAGGCTTGAGCGGTTTCGGTATAAATGGGATCAATACTAATGAATTTAATACCGGCTCTTTTATACTTAGGGTAGTAGCTGTCATTGACATGGTTTGGCACAAAATAATCAATGCGGTTGCACTTGAATAAATCCGCCCCCCACATGACATACACCTTACAATTTTTAATCATCTCTTCATGCGTGGTTTGTTGCGAATAAACTTCCATATCCCCTACAATCATAGGGTTTATTCTTGCAGCCGCACCATTGCCATATTCCCCATCAGTGCCAATAGCCCCCCCCTAAAGTCGTATTAAAAAAACGCCATGCTAAATGATGGCAACGATGCAAGCTGCCCGCATGCCCCCAACCACCATAACTGGCATTATAAATGTTTTCTTTAGGGATTTCTTTAAGCTTTTTAGCCGCTAAATCCAACGCCACATCCCAACTCACACGCACAAACTCTTCTCTCCCGCGCAATTCTTTGTGGTTTTTTTTGTTTTCTAAAAAGCTCTTGCGCACGCAAGGATACTTCACCCTACTATCTGAATACACCCTATCTGCCATCGCTTTTAACATCATGGTAGGGTTATAATCGCTCTTTTGGGGGATAATATCTTTAATCACTCCATTTTGAACCTTTGCAATAAAGGGGCCAAAATGCGTTGCATGCGGAATGGATTCTACCTTTTCAAAAACACCAACAGCTTTTAAAACATTAGCGCTAGCGAGCGCGATTGGGATTTTTGTTAGGATACTTCTGCGTGAAATGGACATGGTTCTCCTTCAAGCTTGCATTCTGTTAAAACACCCCAAATTCTAACATATATTCACCTAAAATTACCGCTAATAAGCCCTCAAAACATGGGCGTTAATTGAAAACTACTTTTTATTCACGCTGCTCATGTCAGCGACTTTCCCCCACATCAAGCGGTATTTCCTCTTCATAAATTCAATTTCTTCTCTCGCTTGATTGAGTTCATCTCGCAAAAGATCGATGGTTTTTTTATCTTCTTCATAGACTTCTTGCATAGAGATTAAAGCGTCTTTTAAAAACATGTTTTCATTTTTAAAGGCTGAAATCGTTTCATCTTTAGCGCCAATGACCTTATCATGCAAGTTTAAAATCGTGTTAATGGTTTTTTCCACAAACACAGGCTCTAAAGAACGCCCGTTCATATCCATAGAAATCAAATTATTTTCTACCTTTTTGATTAGAGCGTTTGTCCCACTGCTCGCATCAATTAAAAGCTTGTTGTGGCTTATTTTGCTTTTAATCTTACCAAGATTCACTAATTCCAAAATCCTTTCTTTAGGAAGTCCTGAAAGGCGGCTAAACTCTTCTAATTCAAGCCATGCTAAAGCGCTCAAATCTTCTAAAACCACCGGCTCTTTAGACTCTTTTTCTTTATCCTCTACTTCTTGCTCATTTTGTTGTGTCGCTTGCGCTTTATTCAAATCTAAAATATCCAAATTTTTCCTTAAAAATAGTTTTAGCTTAACGCAATTTTTTAACCGCTTTTTTCAAGCTGTCTAGCAAATAATCAATATCGTTTATGGAATGCGTGAAGTGCAAACTCACCCTAAGCCATCCGGGTTTAGCGTTAAAATCGCTTGACTTTTGGGCGTTAAGATTCAATAAATCATGCCCATAAGGCCCCGCGCAAGAGCAACCCGCCCGGGTCTCAATAGCGTATTCATAGCTTAAGACTCTCGCTAAATCATAGGGCGAAATCCCCCCAATATTAAAAGCCACTACCCCCACACGACTCGCTGTTAAATTCCCATAAATATTAATAGCGGGCAAGTCTTTTAAGCCATGCATTAGCACTCTTAAAAGGTTGTTTTCTTTTTTATGGATAAAATCCAAACCGCATTCATCTCTCAATTGATACGCTAGAGCGCTCCTGTAAAATTGCAACAATCCTGGCGTGCCAAACTCTTCTCTTAAAGGCAATTCATCAATAAATTCATGCCGTGTGCGATTAGCGTATTTAATCACGCCCCCTGCGCTAAAACTCGGGGCGATTTGCGTGTCAATCAAATCTTTAGAAATGCCTAAAAGACCGCACCCTCCAATACCCCCTAAAAGCTTATGAGGCGCATAAAAACCGGTTTGGTATTCGCAATCTTTAGGGTTAGCATGCGCGCTAAAATTCGCTAAATCCAAAGCCAAAGTAGCCCTATATTTCTTACACAATAATGAAACTTCTTTTAAGGGCGTAAGCAGTCCTGTTACATTAGAAGCCGCGCTCATAGAAACCAAGCTGTTAGGGGATTTTTTTAAAGTTTGCTCTAAAATTTCTAAATCCAATAGGCCATGTTCATTCAAAGGGATACGCACCACTTCACACAAGCCTTCACGCCAGCTAATTTCATTAGAATGATGTTCATAAGGCCCTACAATCACACGCTTTAAAGCCATATCTTTCAAATACGGCTCTAAATTTTTCTTCGTTTTTGAAGGGATGCACACCCCTAAAATTTCTTGAAATTTCTTAATCGCTGAACTCGCCCCATACCCCGCGCTCAAGACGCAATGATTATCGCTCAAATTTAAAGAACGCTTCAACTTTTCTTGGCACTCTTTTAAAAGCATGCCCATTAAAATCGCATGTTTAGAGGCGATGGAATGAGCGTTCGCGTAATAAGGCAGTAAGGATTTCACGCGCTTTTCCACTAAAGCACTCGCCAAGCCTGAAGCCCCCCAGTCAAAATAAGACACCCCTTTTTTTAAAATGATACTGGATTTAACTTGCTCTAAAGGATTCTCGTTAGGGTTGAGTAAGGGAGCAAAACTCCTGTTTAAAAACGCTTGCACGAAATACCACCAACGCTTTTAATGTTTATCCCCGCTTAAAATATGAAAATGCAAATGCATCACCTCTTGCCCGGCGTTTTTACCCACATTCGTTAAAAGCTTGTATCCCTCTTCTTTGATGCCTAATTTTTCCACCACTTCAAAAATAAAACTTGTCATTTGAGCCATAAGCTCTGGGGTGATGCCATTAAAATCCTGAATGCTTTGTTTGGGGATCACCAACGCATGCACTTTAGCTTTAGGGTTAATGTCATAAAAGGATAAAAAATTCTCGTTTTCTAAAATCTTAGAACAAGGGATTTCGCCTTGGATTATTTTTTCAAACACATTCATGCTTTTTTGCTCCCTTTTAAGGTTTTTCTTTTATTAAAGTTGTATTATAGCTTTTTAAAAATAAAATATAAGGATCGTTATTGCACACCTTAATAGAGCGATTAGAAAAGGTTACTAATAGCAAAGAGTTAGAAGAAGTGCGCTTGAATGCTTTGGGTAAAAAAGGGGTTTTTGCGGATAAATTCAACCAGCTCAAAAATCTAAACGGCGAAGAAAAAAACGCCTTTGCTAAAGAAATCCACCACTATAAACAAGCGTTTGAAAAAGCCTTTGAATTGAAAAAAAAGGCTATTTTGGAGCTTGAATTAGAAGAACGCTTGAAAAAAGAAAAAATTGATGTGAGCTTGTTTAACGCTATTAAAACAAGCTCTTCTCACCCTTTGAATTATACTAAAAATAAAATCATTGAATTTTTCACCCCATTAGGATACAAGCTTGAAATCGGCTCTTTAGTGGAAGATGATTTCCATAATTTCAGCGCTTTAAACTTGCCCCCTTACCATCCTGCAAGAGACATGCAAGACACTTTCTATTTTAAAGATCACAAGCTTTTAAGGACCCACACTTCGCCCGTTCAAATCCACACCATGCAAGAACAAACCCCACCCATTAAAATGATTTGTTTAGGCGAAACCTTTAGGCGCGATTATGACTTGACCCACACGCCCATGTTCCATCAAATTGAAGGGCTTGTCGTGGATCAAAAAGGGAATATCCGTTTCACACATTTAAAAGGTGTGATCGAAGACTTTTTGTATTATTTCTTTGGGGGCGTGAAGTTAAGGTGGCGCTCTAGCTTTTTCCCTTTCACAGAGCCAAGTGCTGAAGTGGATATTAGCTGCGTGTTTTGCAAGCAAGAAGGCTGTAGGGTTTGCTCGCACACAGGCTGGCTGGAAGTGTTGGGTTGCGGCATGGTCAATAATGCGGTGTTTGAAGCCATAGGGTATGAGAATGTGAGCGGGTTTGCTTTTGGCATGGGGATTGAAAGATTAGCCATGCTGACTTGCCAGATCAATGATTTGCGCAGTTTCTTTGAAACTGATTTGAGGGTGTTGGAGAGCTTTTAATGAAACTGATCGTCAATGATTTGAATGTTTTTGTCAATACGCCTAAAGACATAGCCAAACTCTGTGAGGATTTGAGTCGCTTAGGTTTAGAAGTGGAAAGCTGTATCCCTTGTATCGCTCCTAAAAATGTGGTTGTGGGTAAGGTTTTAGAAAAAGCCCCCCATAAAAACGCCGAAAAACTCAGCGTGTGTCAAGTGGATGTGGGTAAAGAAGTGTTGCCAATCGTGTGCGGGGCTAAAAATGTCGCGCCAAACCAATTCGTGCCAGTCGCCCTCAAAGGAGCGATCATAGGCTCAACCCCAATCGCTAAAACTGAGCTTAGGGGGGTTGAAAGCTGTGGCATGATTTGCTCTAGCATTGAATTAGGCTTCCCTAAAATCAATGATGGCATCTTGGAATTAGATGAGAGCGTTGGGGAGTTGGTTTTGGGGAAAGAATTAAATGAATACGCCCCTTTCAACACGCATGTTTTAGAAATTTCATTGACTCCTAATCGTGGGGATTGCTTGAGTGTTTTAGGCGTTGCTAGAGAGGTCAGCACATTTTATCACACGCCCCTAAAACCTATTAAGGCTTTAAATTTTACGCCAAAAAGCGATTCAATCGCGCTTCATGCAGATGAAAATATTGAATCGCATCTGGCTTATTATTTGATTTATAATCATTCTTTAAAAACCCCTTTAAATATCAAACTTTCGCTCGCTCATAATAATGCCTTAAGCGAGAACGATCTGAACAATTTCATAGAATTCAGCACGCATTTTAGTGGGGTAATAATGAACGCTTATAGCCTGAATAAAACCCCTATGGATTTGAGCGTGAAAAACGATGAAAATAACCTTGAAAGCGTTTATATCAACCATCAAAAACGCTCCACTATCGCTATCAAACATCAAGATCAAAAAGATTTGAGCGAGTATTTGCTTTTAGAAGCGAGCTATATTGATCCGATAAGCCTGTCTTTAAAATTGCACGCCCTAAAAGATAAAACGCTTCAAAAAGACAACGCCCTTATTTATAGGAGCGCTAGGGGGAGTAACCCTAATCTATCAGACGGCTTGAATTTTTTAAGCGCTCATTTGAAAGCCACGATTTTAGAAAGCAAACAAACTGAGCATTCTTTAAAAGATCGCACCCTTACATTCCAGCTTGAAGACATTACTGAAATTTTGGGGCTTGCTGTAGAGAAAGAAAAAATTCAAGACATTTTAAAAAATTTAGGCTTTAAAGTCAGCGCAAAAGAGCCAAACTCAAAACCCCAAATTTTAGAGGTTATTGCGCCAAATTTCAGGCATGACATTAAAACGATCCAAGATATTGCTGAAGAAATTTTGCGCTTTGTAGGGATTGATAATCTAGTCTCAAAGTCTCTTAATTGTGTCAGTAGCAAAAATTCAAACCCCCATTATGACACGCACCGCTTTTTTGAAAACCTTAAACACAAGGCTCTCGCTTGCGGTTTTAAAGAAGTCATTCATTACGTGTTTTACTCTAAAGAAAAACAGCAAAAACTGGGCTTTGAAGTTTTAGAAGATCCCCTAGAATTGCAAAACCCTATCACAACGGATCTCAACACCCTGAGAACAAGCCTTGTTTGCGGGCTTTTAGACGCTAGCTTAAGGAATAAAAATTTAGGGTTTAAAAGCATCGCCCTTTATGAAAAAGGGAGCGTGTATAACGCTAAAAGAGAAGAGATCCAAAAACTAGGCTTTTTAGTAAGCGGCTTACAAAAAAAAGAAAGCTATCCTGACGCTAAGGGCAAGGCTTGGGATTTTTACTCTTTCGCTGAATGCGTTTCAAAAGTTATAGGGGATTTCAGCTTGGAAAAACTAACCGCTCAAACCCCCATTAACCACCCCTACCAGAGCGCTAAAATCATTCAAAACAATGAAATCATCGGCACAATTGCTAAAATCCACCCTAAAGTGATCCAAGAATGGGATTTGTTTGAAAGCTATTACGCTGAGATAGACGCTTCTAAACTCAAACGCCATGCCATGCTGTTAAAACCCTTTAGCATTTACCCTAGCAGTGTTAGGGATTTGACTCTCATCATTGATGAAAATACCGCTTTTAGCAAGATTAAAAAAGCCCTAAAGAACGCTCAAATCCCTAATTTAAGCGAGATTCTACCCCTTGATATTTTTAAAGAAAGTCATAATTCCATAGCCTTAAGCGTGCGTTGCGTGATCCATTCTTTAGAAAAAACCCTGAATGATGAAGAGGTCAATTCAGCCGTGCAAAAAGCGCTTAAAATTTTAGAAAAAGAATTTAACGCCCGCCTTAAGGGATAATATAAAGATAGCAAAGGATAATATGTGATAGAGCTTGACATTAACGCTAGCGATAAATCGCTCTCACACAGAGCCGTTATTTTTAGCCTGCTCGCTCAAAAGCCTTGTTTCGTGCGGAATTTTTTAATGGGAGAAGATTGTTTAAGCTCTTTGGAAATCGCTCAAAATTTAGGGGCTAAAGTGGAAAATACCGCTAAAAATTCTTTTAAAATCACGCCCCCAACGGCTATAAAAGAGCCTAACAAGATTTTAAATTGCAACAATTCTGGCACTAGCATGCGTTTATACAGCGGGCTTTTAAGCGCTCAAAAAGGCCTTTTTGTTTTAAGCGGGGACAATTCCTTAAACGCACGCCCCATGAAAAGAATCATTGAGCCTTTGAAGGCTTTTGGGGCAAAGATTTTAGGGAGAGAGGATAACCATTTCGCCCCCTTAGTGATCTTAGGGAATCCTTTAAAAGCTTGTCATTATGAAAGCCCTATCGCTTCAGCTCAAGTCAAAAGCGCTTTTATTTTAAGCGCCCTACAAGCTCAAGGCTCAAGCGTTTATAAAGAAAGTGAGCTTAGCCGTAACCACACAGAAATCATGCTTAAAAGTTTGGGAGCTAAGATTCACAATCAAGACGGCGTTTTAATGATTTCACCCCTAGAAAAACCCCTAGAAGCCTTTGATTTTACGATAGCTAATGATCCGTCTAGCGCGTTTTTTTTCGCCCTCGCTTGCGCGATTACGCCAAAAAGCCGCCTTCTTTTAAAAAATGTCTTGCTCAACCCCACTCGCATAGAAGCTTTTGAAGTTTTGAAAAAAATGGGTGCTTCCATAGAGTATGCGATTCAATCCAAAGATTTAGAAATCATTGGCGATATTTACATAGAACATGCCCCTTTAAAAGCGATCAATATTGATCAAAATATCGCCAGTCTTATTGATGAAATCCCTGCTTTAAGCATCGCCATGCTTTTTGCAAAAGGCAAAAGCATGGTGAGAAACGCTAAAGATTTACGAGCCAAAGAAAGCGATAGGATTAAAGCGGTTGTTTCTAATTTCAAAGCTTTAGGGATTGAGTGCGAAGAGTTTGAAGACGGGTTTTACATAGAGGGATTAGAAGATACAAGCCCATTAAAACAGCGCTTTTCTAGGATTAAACCCCCCCTTATTAGAAGCTTTAATGATCACAGGATTGCGATGAGTTTTGCTGTTTTAACTTTAGCGTTGCCTTTAGAAATTGATAATTTAGAATGCACAAACATTTCTTTCCCGCAATTCAAACACCTACTCAATCTATTCAAAAAAGGGAGTTTTAATGGAAATTAAAATGGCTAAGGATTATGGTTTTTGTTTTGGCGTCAAAAGAGCGATACAAATCGCTGAAAAAAATCAAAACAGCTTGATTTTTGGATCGCTCATTCATAACGCTAAAGAAATCAATCGTTTGGAAAAAAACTTCAATGTGAAAATTGAAGAAGACCCTAAAAAAATCCCTAAAAATAAGAGCGTGATCATAAGAACCCATGGCATTCCTAAGCAGGATTTAGAATACTTGAAAAATAAGGGGGTTAAAATCACCGATGCGACTTGCCCGTATGTGATCAAACCTCAGCAAATTGTGGAATCCATGAGCAAAGAAGGGTATCAAATCGTGCTTTTTGGGGATATTAACCACCCTGAAGTCAAGGGCGTGATAAGCTATGCCACTAACCAGGCTTTAGTCGTCAATTCTTTAGAAGAATTGCAAGAAAAAAAACTCCAACGAAAAGTGGCTTTAGTTTCTCAAACCACCAAACAAACCCCAAAACTCTTGCAAATCGCTTCTTATTTGGTGGAAAGATGCACTGAAGTGCGTATTTTTAACACGATTTGCAACGCTACTTCCTACAACCAAAAAGCCGCTTTGGATTTGAGTAAGGAAGTGGATATTATGATAGTCGTGGGCGGTAAAACTTCTTCAAACACCAAACAGCTCCTAAGCATCGCCAAACAGCATTGCAAAGACAGCTACTTGGTAGAAGATGAAAACGAATTGGAGTTAGCGTGGTTTAAGGATAAAAAATTGTGCGGGATTACCGCTGGGGCTTCCACGCCGGATTGGATTATAGAAAATGTCAAGCAAAAAATCAGCACGATTTAACACATTTTGAAAATTTTCTTTAAAAAAACCGCTAATTGTTAGTTTTTAAACGATTTTGTAAGCCAAAAAAGGATACAATACCCTTAAGGATTTTATATTTATTTTATAGTAAGGCAGTCAATGAGCAAGATAGCAGATGATCAGAACTTTAATGACGAGGAGGAAAACTTCGCAAAACTCTTTAAAAAACAATTAGAAAAAGAAGAAACCCTAGAAAAAGGCACTATCAAAGAAGGGCTAATCGTTTCCATCAATGAGAATGATGGTTATGCCATGGTGAGCGTGGGTGGTAAGACAGAAGGCCGTTTGGCTTTGAGTGAGATCACCGATGAAAAGGGGCAGTTGCTGTATCAAAAAAATGACCCCATTGTCGTGCATGTGTCCGAGAAAGGTGAACACCCTAGCGTTTCCTACAAAAAGGCCATTTCCCAACAAAAGATTCAGGCTAAAATTGAAGAATTGGGCGAAAACTATGAAAACGCCATTATTGAAGGCAAGATTGTAGGCAAGAATAAAGGGGGTTATATCGTGGAGTCTCAAGGCGTGGAGTATTTCCTCTCCCGCTCGCACTCTTCTTTAAAGAATGACGCAAACCATATCGGCAAACGCATTAAAGCGTGCATCATTCGTGTGGATAAAGAAAACCATTCTATCAATATTTCTCGCAAACGATTCTTTGAAGTCAATGATAAACGGCAGCTTGAGGTTTCTAAAGAATTGTTAGAAGCTAAAGAGCCGGTATTGGGGGTTGTGCGCCAGATCACCCCTTTTGGCATTTTTGTAGAAGCTAAGGGGATTGAGGGCTTGGTTCATTATTCTGAAATCAGTCATAAAGGACCAGTAAACCCTGAAAAATACTACAAAGAGGGCGATGAAGTCTATGTCAAAGCCATCGCTTATGATGCAGAAAAAAGACGCCTTTCACTCTCCATAAAAGCGACCATAGAAGACCCATGGGAAGAGATCCAAGACAAGCTAAAGCCCGGATACGCCATTAAGGTGGTGGTGAGCAATATTGAACATTACGGGGTGTTTGTGGATATTGGTAATGATATTGAAGGCTTTTTGCATGTTTCTGAAATCTCTTGGGATAAAAATGTCAGCCACCCTAGCCATTACTTGAGCGTGGGGCAAGAGATTGATGTGAAAATCATTGACATTGATCCTAAAAACCGTCGCTTAAGGGTTTCTTTAAAACAACTCACTAACAGGCCTTTTGATGTTTTTGAATCCAAACACCAAGTGGGGGATATTGTAGAGGGCAAAGTAGCGACTTTAACGGATTTTGGGGCGTTTTTGAATCTGGGTGGGGTGGATGGTTTGCTCCACAATCACGATGCTTTTTGGGATAAAGATAAAAAGTGCAAAGACCACTATAAAATTGGCGATGTGATCAAAGTCAAAATCCTTAAAATCAACAAAAAAGATAAAAAGATTTCTTTGAGCGCGAAGCACTTGGTGACTTCCCCCACAGAAGAATTCGCTCAAAAGCATAAAACAGACAGCGTGATTCAAGGCAAAGTGGTGAGTATTAAGGATTTTGGCGTTTTCATTAATGCTGATGGCATTGATGTGCTGATCAAAAATGAAGATTTGAACCCCTTAAAAAAAGATGAAATCAAAATAGGCCAAGAAATCACATGCGTGGTGGTTGCGATTGAAAAATCTAATAACAAGGTGCGCGCTTCTGTGCATAGGTTAGAGCGCAAAAAAGAAAAAGAAGAATTGCAAGCTTTTAACACGAGCGATGATAAAATGACTTTAGGGGATATTCTTAAAGAAAAATTCTAAAGAGTGATTTTAAAAGCATGAGAATGGCATGAGATTTAAGGGTGTTGTTGCTTTTATTTCCCTAGCTGTCGCTCTTGGCGTTTTAGCCTATTTGTTTTTAAGCGTTAAAAAAGAAATGCCCGCTACTTCTCATGCGATCTCTCAAACACATGCGATCTCTCAAACCAATGAAGGCCTCTCTCAAACAGATGCAAAAAGCCATGAAATCAACCTAGAAGAAAGCCCCAATAATCCTAATACCCCTAACGATGAAAAAGCCTCCCATAACGAAGAAGATCGCAATAACGCCCTTTCTCAAAACCTTGATGCACAAGATTCCATTAATTACCCCGTTGTGGAACATTATTTTGAAATCCCTTTTGAAGAAAAAAAAAGGGAGTATTCAAAGCTTATCATTAAGGATTTAAAGGACTATCAATGGTGGTGTTTAAAAGAAATCCTTAAAAAAGAACAAATTGATTACGCTTACGATAGCACCAAAAACCAACCCAACCTCATCATCTATTTAGATGAAAATAAAAAAGAACGCTTTTTAGCTGATTTAGACTATTATAAAATACGCTATCATGCTGTTTTTTAAATTCAAAGGATAAAAATGTATCAAGTAGCCATTTGCGACCCCATCCATGCTAAAGGCATTCAAATTTTAGAAGCTCAAAAAGACATTGTCTTGTATGATTATTCCAAATGCCCTAAAAAGGAGCTTTTAGAAAAACTCACTCCCATGGATGCGCTCATCACTCGCAGCATGACCCCTATCACAAGCGATTTTTTAAAGCCCTTAACACACTTAAAATCCATCGTAAGAGCGGGCGTGGGAGTGGATAATATTGATTTAGAAAGTTGCTCTCAAAAAGGGATTGTAGTGATGAATATCCCTACCGCTAACACGATTGCCGCTGTGGAATTAACCATGGCGCATTTGATCAATGCAGTGCGTTCGTTCCCTTGCGCGAATGATCAAATCAAACACCAACGGCTATGGAAAAGAGAAGACTGGTATGGCACGGAATTGAAAAATAAAAAGCTAGGCATCATTGGTTTTGGGAATATTGGCTCTAGGGTAGGCATTAGGGCTAAAGCCTTTGAAATGGAAGTCCTAGCCTATGATCCTTATATCCCTTCTTCAAAAGCCACTGATTTAGGGGTCATTTACACAAAAAATTTTGAAGATATTTTGCAATGCGATATGATCACTATCCACACCCCTAAAAACAAAGAAACCATTAACATGATAGGCGCTAAAGAGATTGAACGCATGAAAAAAGGGGTTATTTTGATCAATTGCGCTAGAGGGGGGCTTTATAATGAAGACGCTCTTTATGAAGCTTTAGAAACCAAAAAAGTGCGTTGGCTTGGCATTGATGTCTTTTCTAAAGAGCCTGGCATTCATAACAAGCTTTTAGACTTGCCCAATGTTTATGCGACCCCCCATATTGGCGCGAACACTTTAGAGTCCCAAGAAGAAATTTCCAAACAAGCCGCTCAAGGGGTTATGGAGTCTTTAAGAGGTTCAAGCCATCCGCATGCTTTGAATTTACCCATGCAAGCTTTTGATGCAAACGCAAAAGCCTACTTGAATTTAGCGCAAAAACTGGGTTATTTTTCCAGTCAAATCCATAAGGGCGTGTGCCAAAAAATTGAACTCAGTCTTTGTGGGGAGATCAACCAATTCAAAGACGCCCTTGTCGCTTTTACGCTAGTAGGGGTGTTAAAACCTGTTGTAGGGGATAAAATCAATTACATTAACGCCCCCTTTGTGGCCAAAGAAAGAGGCATTGAGATTAAGGTTAGCCTTAAAGAAAGCGCTTCGCCCTATAAAAACATGCTCTCTTTAACTCTCAATGTGGCTAATGGCGCAATCAGCGTGAGCGGCACGGTGTTTGAAGAAGATATTTTAAAACTCACTGAGATTGATGGATTCCATATTGATATAGAGCCAAAGGGTAAAATGCTTTTATTTAGGAATACGGATATTCCAGGCGTTATTGGGAGTGTGGGGAATGCGTTCGCTAGGCATGGCATTAACATCGCTGATTTTCGTTTGGGGCGTAACACGCAAAAAGAAGCCCTAGCGCTCATTATTGTAGATGAAGAAGTTTCTTTGGAAGTTTTAGAAGAGCTTAAAAACATTCCTGCGTGCTTAAGCGTTCATTATGTGGTTATTTAAGGTAGTTGGATGCGAGATTTTTTAAAGCTTTTAAAAAAACATAATGAATTAGAAGTCATTGACACCCCCCTTGAAGTGGATTTAGAAATCGCTCATCTGGCGTATATAGAAGCGAAAAAGCCTGATGGAGGCAAAGCCCTTTTATTCACGCAACCCATAAGAAAAGAGCATGACCAGATCAAAACCTTTGGCATGCCTGTTTTAATGAACGCTTTTGGCTCTTTCAAACGCTTAGATCTTTTATTAAAAACCCCTATAGAGGATTTACAACAACGCATGCAAGCCTTCTTGCACTTTAGTGCTCCTAAAAATTTTACTGAGGGTTTGAAAGTCTTAAAAGATTTATGGGATTTAAGACACATTTTCCCTAAAAAAACCACTCGCCCTAAAGATCTCATCATCAAGCAAGACAAAGAAGTTAATTTGTGGGATCTACCCGTTTTAAAAACTTGGGAAAAAGATGGCGGGGCTTTTATCACTATGGGGCAAGTCTATACCCAAAGCCTGGATCATAAAAAAAAGAATTTGGGCATGTATCGTTTGCAAGTTTATGATAAAAACCATTTAGGCTTGCACTGGCAAATCCATAAAGACTCCCAACTCTTTTTCCACGAATACGCTAAGGCTAAAGTCAAAATGCCCGTCAGTATCGCTATTGGTGGGGATTTGCTCTACACATGGTGCGCGACAGCCCCCTTACCTTATGGGGTTTATGAACTCATGCTCTATGGGTTTATTAGGGAGAAAAAAGCGCGCGTGATGCCATGCTTGAGCAATCCTTTGAGCGTGCCAAGCGATTGCGATATTGTGATAGAAGGGTTTGTGGATTGCGAAAAATTAGAGCTTGAAGGGCCTTTTGGGGATCACACTGGCTATTATACCCCCATTGAGCCTTACCCTGTTTTAGAAGTCAAAACCATTAGCTATAAAAAAGATTCCATTTACTTAGCCACTGTGGTTGGTAAGCCTCCTTTAGAAGATAAATACATGGGGTATTTGACTGAACGCTTGTTCTTGCCCTTACTCCAAATGAGCACCCCCAATCTCATAGATTATTACATGCCAGAAAATGGGGTGTTCCATAATTTGATTTTAGCCAAAATACACACGCGCTATAACGCTCATGCCAAGCAGGTCATGCATGCTTTTTGGGGCGTTGGGCAGATGAGCTTTGTCAAACATGCAATTTTTGTCAATGAAGACGCTCCTAATCTAAGAGACACCAACGCTATCATTGAGTATATACTAGAGAATTTTTCTAAAGAAAATGCGCTCATCTCTCAAGGCGTATGCGACGCCTTAGATCATGCAAGCCCTGAATACGCTATGGGAGGGAAACTCGGTATTGATGCGACCTCTAAAAGCAATACCCCCTACCCCACGCTTTTAAACGATAACGCCCTACTAGCGCTTTTACAAGATAAAATGCAAAATATCGTTCTTTTGAAGCAATATTACCCACACACCCGTAACCCCATTTGCGTCATTAGCGTGGAAAAGAAGGACAAAAGCGTCATTGAACTGGCTAAAAACTTGCTCGGTTTTGAAGAGCATTTACGCATTGTCATCTTTGTAGAGCATACCAGCAACGATTTAAACAACCCTTACATGTTGTTATGGCGCATTGTTAATAATATTGATGCGCAGCGCGATATCCTCACCTCTAAACATTGTTTTTTTATAGACGCTACCAATAAGGGCGTTATGGATAAACATTTTAGAGAATGGCCCACCGAAACCAATTGCTCCATGGAAGTCATAGAAAATTTGAAAAAGAAAGGGCTTTTAAAAGATTTTGAAACTTTAAATCAAAAATTCCATCTCACGCATTCTTTCAGCACGCATAAAGAAGATCTATAAAGAAGAAGCCATAAAGAAGGATTATGTTAGATTATCGCCAAAAAATTGATGCTCTCATCGCCAAAATAGAAAAGGCTCGCATCGCCTATTCAAGGCACCATATTGTCAAAATCGTGGCTGTTTCAAAAAACGCTTCCCCAGAAGCTATCCAACATTACTACAACTGCTCTCAAAGGGCTTTTGGAGAAAATAAAGTTCAAGATTTAAAAACTAAAATGCATTCTTTAGAGCATTTGCCCCTTGAATGGCACATGATAGGCTCTTTACAAGAAAATAAAATCAATGCGCTTTTGAGTTTAAAACCCGCCCTTTTGCATTCTTTAGACTCTTTAAAGCTCGCCCTAAAAATAGAAAAGCGTTGCGAAATATTGGGCGTAACTTTAAACGCTCTTTTACAGGTTAATAGCGCGTATGAGGAAAGTAAAAGCGGGGTGGTGCCTGAAGAAGCGCTAGAAATTTATTCTCAAATCAGTGAAACTTGCAAGCGCCTCAAGCTTAAGGGGCTGATGTGCATAGGGGCTCATGCTGATGATGAAAAGAAAATTGAAAAATCCTTTATCACCACGAAAAAACTTTTTGACCGATTAAAGAATGCGAGCGTTCTTTCAATGGGCATGAGTGATGATTTTGAATTAGCGATTGCTTGCGGGGCGAATCTTTTAAGGATTGGCTCTTTTTTGTTCAAAGAGTGAGATGCTAGAAACTTATACGCTTAAAAGTGGGGCTGTTTTTATCTCTGATGCGCATTTTTTGCCCAAAAGCCCTCATTTAATCCATACGCTTCAAGAACTTTTAAGCGCCAAACCCTCACAAGTCTTTTTCATGGGCGATATTTTCCATGTGCTTGTGGGCTATTTACCCCTAGATAGAGATCAGCAAAAAATCATTGATTTAATCCATGCGTTAAGCGAAATTTCACAAGTCTTTTATTTTGAAGGCAACCATGATTTTTCCATGCGTTTTGTATTCAATTCTAAAGTAATGGTTTTTGAGCGCCAAAACCAGCCCGTATTATTCCAATACGATAACAAACGCTTTTTACTAGCCCATGGGGATTTATTCATCACTAAAGCGTATGAATTTTACATCACGCAGCTCACTTCCACTTGGGCTAGATTTTTTTTAACTTTTTTAAATTTATTAAGTTTTAAAACCTTATACCCTTTTTTTAAAAAACGCATCTATAAAAAACCCATCCGCCTTTGGGAATTAGAGCCAAAAGAATTGCAATCTTTTATTGAAAAGCGCCTAAAAGCCTATCAAAACTACATTAAAGATCTTAACCTTGGTAGGATTGATGGCATTATAGAGGGGCATTTTCACCTCAAAAGCGGTGCAAAAATCCCCTTGAATGCACCGATTTATTGCCCACTGCCTTCCTTTTATTACGAACAAAGCCTTTTTAAGGTATCATCAAGCGTTTTAGAACCATCTCAAAATAAGGACGCCTAAATCATGGCAGAAAAAACAGCTAACGATTTAAAACTAAGCGAGATAGAACTCGTGGATTTTCGTATTTATGGCATGCAAGAGGGCGTCCCTTATGAGGGGATTTATGGCATTAATGTGGCTAAAGTCCAAGAGATTATCCCCATGCCCACCCTTTTTGAATACCCCACGAATTTGGATTACATCATCGGCGTGTTTGATTTGCGCTCCACGATCATTCCGCTTATAGACTTGGCTAAATGGATAGGGATTGTCCCGGATAAAAGCAAGGAAAACGAAAAAATCGTCATTATCACGGAATTTAATAATGTCAAATTGGGTTTTTTAGTCCATTCGGCTAGGCGTATCAGGCGCATTAGCTGGAAAGATGTTGAGCCTGCATCCTTTAGCGCCTCTAATAGCATCAATAAAGAAAATATCACCGGCACGACACGCATTGAAAACGACAAAACCCTGCTTATTTTGGATTTAGAAAGCATTTTAGACGATTTAAAACTTAATGAAGACGCCAAAAACACTAAAGACACCCCTAAAGAGCGTTTTGAAGGCGAAGTGTTGTTTTTAGACGATAGCAGAACGGCGAGAAAAACCTTAAAGAACCATTTGAGTAAATTGGGTTTTAGCATCACGGAAGCTGTGGATGGGGAAGACGGGTTGGACAAATTAGAAATGTTGTTCAAAAAATACGGGGACGATTTGAGGAAACATTTGAAATTCATTATTTCAGATGTTGAAATGCCTAAAATGGATGGCTATCATTTCTTATTCAAGCTCCAAAAAGACCCTAGGTTTGCTTATATTCCTGTGATTTTTAATTCTTCTATTTGCGATAATTACAGCGCTGAAAGGGCTAAAGAAATGGGGGCTGTGGCGTATTTAGTCAAGTTTGACGCAGAAAAATTCACCGAAGAAATTTCTAAAATTTTAGATAAGAATGCGTAATTTTTATTTATAAAATTGTAAAATACTCTTATCTCAAACGCTAAAAAGGGTTTTAAAATGGATGATTTGCAAGAAATAATGGAAGACTTCTTGATTGAAGCCTTTGAAATGAACGAGCAGTTGGATCAGGATTTAGTGGAATTAGAGCATAATCCTGAGGATTTGGACTTGCTCAATCGCATTTTTAGAGTCGCTCACACCATTAAAGGCTCTAGCTCGTTTTTGAATCTTAATATTCTCACGCACCTCACGCACAACATGGAAGATGTCTTAAATCGCGCCAGAAAGGGCGAAATCAAAATCACGCCTGATATTATGGATGTCGTGTTGCGCTCCATTGATTTGATGAAAACTTTACTCGTAACGATTAGAGATACCGGATCAGATACCAATAACGGCAAGGAAAACGAGATTGAAGAAGCGGTCAAACAACTTCAAGCCATCACGAGCCAAAATTTAGAGAGCGTTAAAGAAACTTCAGGGACTAAAGAAGCCCCCCAAAAAGAAAATAAAGAAGAAGCGAAAGAAGAAAATAAAGAAAACAAGGCAAAAGCCCCTACTACAGAAAACCCTACAAGCGATAATCCGCTAGCCGATGAGCCGGATTTGGATTATGCTAACATGAGCGCTGAAGAAGTGGAAGCGGAAATTGAACGCCTACTTAACAAGCGCCAAGAGGCTGATAAAGAACGAAGAGCCCAAAAAAAACAAGAAGCCAAACAAGAAGTTACCCCAACAAAAGAAGCCCCTAAAACAGAAACCCCCAAAGCCCCTAAAACAGAAACTAAAGCTAAGGCTAAAGCCGATACTGAAGAAAATAAAGCCCCCTCTATTGGCGTGGAGCAAACCGTTAGGGTGGATGTGCGCCGATTAGACCATTTGATGAATTTAATCGGTGAGCTTGTGTTGGGCAAGAATCGCTTGATTAGAATCTATAGCGATGTGGAAGAACGCTATGATGGGGAAAAGTTTTTAGAGGAATTAAACCAGGTGGTTTCTTCTATTTCAGCGGTAACGACAGACTTGCAACTTGCGGTGATGAAAACCCGGATGCAACCAGTGGGCAAAGTGTTCAATAAATTCCCTCGCATGGTAAGGGATTTGAGCCGGGAATTAGGCAAGAGCATTGAATTAATCATTGAGGGCGAAGAAACCGAATTAGACAAATCCATTGTAGAAGAGATTGGCGATCCGCTCATCCACATTATCCGCAACTCATGCGATCATGGGATTGAGCCTTTAGAAGAAAGAAGAAAGCTTAACAAGCCTGAAACCGGTAAAGTGCAATTGAGCGCGTATAATGAGGGTAATCATATTGTGATTAAAATCTCTGATGATGGCAAGGGGTTAGACCCTGTGATGCTTAAAGAAAAAGCGATTGAAAAAGGGGTGATTAGCGAAAGAGACGCTGAAAGCATGAGCGATAGGGAAGCGTTTAACCTCATTTTCAAGCCAGGCTTTTCTACCGCAAAAGTCGTTTCCAATGTCTCAGGCAGAGGCGTGGGCATGGATGTGGTGAAAACCAATATTGAAAAGCTCAATGGGATCATTGAAATTGATTCAGAAGTGGGGGTAGGCACGACTCAAAAGCTTAAAATCCCTCTCACTCTAGCTATCATTCAAGCTTTACTCGTGGGCGTTCAAGAAGAATATTACGCTATCCCGCTTTCTTCAGTTTTAGAAACCGTGCGTATCAGCCAAGATGAAATCTACACCGTTGATGGCAAGAGCGTGTTGTGCTTGAGAGATGAGGTGCTTTCTTTGGTGCGCCTTTCTGATATTTTTAAAGTGGATGCTATTTTGGAATCCAACTCAGATGTGTATGTGGTCATCATTGGATTAGCCGATCAAAAAATTGGCGTGATTGTGGATTATTTAATCGGTCAAGAAGAAGTGGTCATCAAATCTTTAGGCTACTACCTTAAAAACACTAGAGGCATTGCTGGCGCTACGGTGAGAGGCGATGGGAAAATCACTCTTATTGTAGATGTGGGGGCGATGATGGATATGGCAAAAAGCATCAAGGTCAATATCACTACCTTGATGAATGAATCCGAAAACACCAAGAGCAAAAATTCCCCTAGCGATTATGTCGTCTTAGCGATTGATGACAGCAGCACGGACAGAGCGATTATCCGCAAATGTTTAAAACCATTAGGCATCACGCTTTTAGAAGCCACCAACGGGTTAGAAGGCTTAGAAATGCTTAAAAATGGCGATAAGATTCCGGACGCTATTTTAGTGGATATTGAAATGCCTAAAATGGACGGCTACACTTTCGCTTCTGAAGTGCGCAAATACAATAAATTCAAAAACCTGCCTTTGATTGCAGTAACCAGTCGGGTAACTAAAACCGATAGGATGCGTGGCGTTGAATCCGGCATGACTGAATACATCACCAAACCTTATAGCGGCGAGTATTTAACCACCGTAGTGAAGCGTAGCATTAAATTAGAAGGAGACCAATCGTGAGCAATCAATTAAAAGATTTATTTGAAAGACAAAAAGAAGCTAATGCAGGTTCTAAACAAGAAGATAATGAAGAAATTTTGCAATTCATTGGCTTTATTATTGGCGATGAAGAATACGCCATTCCTATTTTGAATATTTTAGAGATCGTCAAACCCATTGGTTACACGCGAGTCCCTGAGACCCCAAACTATGTGCTTGGCGTGTTCAACTTAAGGGGTAATGTCTTCCCGTTGATTAGCCTGCGTTTAAAATTTGGCTTGAAAGCTGAAAAGCAAAACAAAGACACTCGTTATTTGGTGGTGCGCCATAACGATCAGATCGCTGGGTTTTTCATAGATCGCTTAACTGAAGCCATTCGCATCAAGCAAACGGATATTGACCCGGTGCCAGAAACTTTGAGCGATAACAATAACTTAACTTATGGCATTGGGAAACAAAACGACAGACTCGTAACCATTTTAAGAGTGGAAGAAATCTTAAAAAAAGACTTTTAAAACCTTTTCTATCAAACCCTTATGGGTTTTGAGAAAGACCTACCCCATTAAAAGCTTGATTTTAATCAAGCGATAATGTTTGATTGAAAATAGAGTCTTTTTTAATCTTTTCTCTTAAAAACAGCGTGAAACTTTTTTAAGCGGATTAAAAAAACCTCTCATTTTTTAGTTTTTATCACCAACGCTTTTTAACGAGTGGGGATTTTTGCGTTGAGATTCACTAAATTGTAGCCCCCTCCTTTTAATTTTCCTATTTCAACACTTTTAAAAGCGCTTCATAATTGGGCTCTTCTAAAATGTTTTGAACGATTTCTTTATAGATAACCACTCCCTTATCATCAAGAACAAACACCGATCGAGCGAGCAAGCCTTGCAAAGAGCCTTTGCCCAACAGCACGCCGTAATTTTCCCCAAAAGCCTTATACCTAAAATCGCTTAAGATTCTTAGGTCCTTAATGCCTTCAGCACCGCAAATTTGCCCTTGAGAAAAAGGTAAGTCCATAGAAATAACGCTAAAACTCACAGAAGGCAGTTTGCCGGCTTGCTCATTGAAGTGTTTGGCTTGGAGCAAGCAAACCGATCCGGTTAAACTAGGAAGCGCGCTAACGACTTGAAAACGCACGCCTGACTTCAATAAATTGACTTCTTGTAAATCGCCATTGACCAATTTCACATCAGGGGCTTTATCGCCCACTTTTAAGGCTTTCCCTTCTAATTGGTATGTTTCTTCTTTAAAAGTAACTTTTTGCATGGTTAAATCCTTTCTAATGAATTGCTATATTGCGTTAGAATAGTAGCCCATTAAGATTAACTTTTAACAAATTTAAAAAGAATTTGTTTAAAAAGTCGTTTTCATTTTAAAAAACCCCTTAAAATCTACAAAATTTGCATAACGATTTAATTTTTAAGAAAAGATTTACCAAAAAGTATTAAAAAATGATTACAATACGGCTATTCTAATCACAAGGAGAAAACATGTTTACATTACGAGAGTTGCCTTTTGCTAAAGACAGCATGGGAGATTTTTTAAGCCCTGTGGCGTTTGATTTCCACCATGGGAAACACCATCAAACTTATGTGAATAATTTGAACAACCTCATCAAAGGCACGGATTTTGAGAAAAGTTCTTTGTTTGCTATTTTGACGAAGTCTAGCGGAGGCGTGTTCAATAACGCCGCTCAAATTTACAACCACGATTTTTATTGGGATTGCCTAAGCCCCAAAGCGACTGCCCTAAGCGATGAATTAAAAGGGGCTTTAGAAAAAGATTTTGGCTCATTGGAAAAATTTAAAGAAGACTTCATTAAGAGTGCGACCACTCTGTTTGGCTCTGGTTGGAATTGGGCGGCGTATAATTTAGACACTCAAAAAATTGAAATCATTCAAACCAGCAACGCTCAAACCCCAGTTACGGATAAAAAAGTGCCGCTTTTGGTGGTGGATGTGTGGGAACATGCTTATTATATTGACCACAAAAACGCACGCCCTGTGTATTTGGAAAAATTCTATGGGCATATCAATTGGCATTTTGTCTCTCAATGCTATGAATGGGCGAAAAAAGAAGGCTTAGGCTCAGTGGATTACTACATCAATGAATTGGTGCATAAAAAAGCTTAAGCGTTATTTTGATAGGGTGGTTTAAAGGTTTTTAAACCACGCTTCTTTTTTGAATGAAAGACACTCTGTTTAATCAATCCCTAAACAAACGCTTTTGCTTTGATGAGAAAGTCGCCCATGTTTTTGATGACATGCTGGAGCGCTCCATCCCCTATTATCATGAAATGTTGAATTTGGGGGCGTATTTTATCGCTCAAAATTTAAAAGAGAATATCTATTCTAAATCCTTGCCTAAGCCCTTGATTTATGATTTGGGCTGTTCTACCGGGAACTTTTTTATCGCACTTAACCAACAAATCCAACAAGATATTGAGCTTGTAGGGATTGACAATTCCATGCCCATGCTCAAAAAAGCGCAAGAAAAATTAAAAGATTTTAACAATGTCCGTTTTGAATGCATGGATTTTTTAGAGGTTGAGTTTAAAGAAGCGAGCGCGTTTTCATTGCTTTTTGTGTTGCAATTTGTCCGCCCCATGCAAAGAGAGGTGTTGCTCAAAAAGATTTATAACAGCCTTGCGTTGAATGGGGTTTTATTGGTGGGCGAAAAGATCATGAGCGAAGATCGGATATTAGACAAACAAATGATAGAGCTATACTACCTTTATAAACAAAATCAGGGTTATAGCCACAATGAAATCGCTTTCAAAAGGGAAGCGTTAGAAAATGTGCTTGTGCCTTATAGTTTAAAAGAAAATATCGCGCTTTTAGAAAGCGTGGGGTTTAAGCATGTGGAAGCGCTGTTTAAATGGGTGAATTTCACGCTGTTAGTTGCCAGAAAAACTTAAGTTTTTTGAAACAATAAATATATAAAACATGAGTTTTTAAAAAATATCCACAGGATCCATGTTCACGCTGCAAGGGATATTAGGGGCGGTTTTTAAAAACGCATGCACGCTTTTGATTAGGCTTAAAGGGTCTTTGGAACGCAATAAAATCAGGTAGCGGTAAGAAGAGGCGATTTTTTCAATGGGGGCTTTGAAATTAGAGAGTGTTACGCCCTTTTCTAAACACAAAGAAAGGGTTTGAGAGGCTTTTAAGCTCAATTGTTGGGCTTTTTCTTCGTTTTTATGCTTAAACTCCAACAAACACAGCCTTGAAAAAGGCGGGTAGAGTTCGCACCTTTCTTGCAATTCGTATTGTAAAAAATCTTCATAATCTTCTAAGAAATTTTCTAATAGATCCGTTTCGGTGCTTTGAATGAACACTTGGCCAGAAATTTGCCTAGCGCTCCTCCCAGCGATTTGATAAAGTAACGACACGCCTTCTTCTAAAGCCCTGTAACTATTGGATTTGATGATATTGTCTATGCCTAAAACAACCGCTAAACTCACTTTAGCGTAATCATGCCCCTTGCTTATCATTTGAGTGCCGATTAAGATATTAGTTTTTTGAGCGTTGAAATCGTTTAAAATATTGTGGAGTTTTTTTGGCGTGCTGGTGTGATCTTTATCCAAAATCGCTATTTTAGCCCCCTCTAAAAGGCCTTCTAATTCGTTCAACACTTGCATGGTGCCTATCCTTTTACCCACTAAAACTTCGCTTTGGCATGCGTTGCAAATTTTAGGGATAGGGCTTGAAAAATGGCAATAATGGCACATGAGTTTGTTGGTCTTTAAATGCAAACTCATATTCACGCTGCAAAAGGGGCATTGAACGCTTTTGTAACAACTTTGGCACAGCAAGGTTTTGAAATTAGCCCTTGTAGGCACAAAAATAATGGCTTGCTCGTTTTTGTCTATCACTTGTTGCAGCGCTTCTAGGAGTTTGGGCGTGATAAAATGCTCGGTTTTTTCAAAAATAATGTTTTTTTGCGTGGGGGTGTAGCGCCCCTTTAGGCGCACTAAAGCCTTATCTTTAAAGCGTTTATAACTACTCAAACTTGGCGTAGCAGAGCCTAAGATCACTTGGATAGGGAATTTATGGGATAAATACAAGCATAAATCCCTAGCGTTATACATAGGGCTTTGATGGGATTTATAAGAAAAATCATGCTCTTCATCTACAACAATCAAACCCAACTCCTTAAGGGGTAAAAACAACGCGCTTCGTGTGCCTACCACTAATTTGATTTCTTGCGAATAAAGCTTTTCTAAAAATTGCTTTTTTTGATTTTGAGAGAGTTTGCTATGCCACAAGCCTAAATTCTCTTTAAAAACCCTTTTAAGGCGTTGCTGCATTTGAGGGGTGAGGGCGATTTCTGGCACTAACAACAAAGCGCTTTTTTTTTGCTCTAAAGTTTGAGCGATTGCATGCATATAAATCTCGGTTTTCCCGCTACCCGTATCGCCAAAGAGCAAGCTTGCTGGATGTTTTTGCAATTCTTTTAAGGCGTTGGTTTGCGTTTGGCTCAACGCATTAAGAGTAGGCTCAATTTTTTCTAACCCCACTAAATCGCATTCTTTAAAAGGGGTAAAAAGGCTTAAGACTGAAGAAAGATTAGCCGAGTAATATTGAGCGATAAAAATAGCTAGCTCTATTTGAAAAGGGAGTAAAAAATAAGGGGTTTTTTCTAGCTCTAGGCATTCAAAAGAGGGTTTTGAAACTTCTTCAAGGACGACGCCCAAAAGCGTTTTATTCCTTAAAGGGATATTGACTAACGCCCCTTTTTGGTGCTGTTCTTTAGAAAAATAAGTTAAAGGGGGGGTTTTATTTTTTAAGGGAGCGATCAAGTGATAGAACATGATGAGATTTTTTCTAAAAGCTTTTGGAGTTCATTGTGCAAATACTCGTTCTGGCAACTTTCATGCAAATAATCCTTTAAAAGCTCTAAAGCGTTTAATTCTTGGTTATGGAAACGCTCCTTTAGGGTGCGTTTCATCTCATCGCTAAAGGTGTTATTGAGAGAGATTTTATAGCGTTTGCCCAAATAAGTGATTTCTAAGCTATCGTTTTCTAAAGACATGTTTTTAATGGTTTATGACAATAAATCAGAGATTTTGTCATAAAGACCTTGAATACCCTTATCTTTAGCGCTCAATTCATCGTATAAAATAGCGATTTGAATGTCTTTTTCTTCATTTTGCGCATTCAGGGTGGTGTTTGCTTGGCGTAAAGCGTTCAACTCTTCTTCTTGTTTTTGGATTTTTTCAATCAATTCATCAATTTTAGCGCCCAACTGGTTTAATAAACTTAAAGATTGCATCATAAGCCTTTCATGGTTTTTAAAAGTTATTATATCAAAGCTATTAAATTATCGCAAAATACCACTATCCCCTTAAGGTAATGGCTTTTACTATAAAATAAAGTAACTAAAACCCCATGTTTTAAACAATTCTTATGGCGGTATTTAGTATTATTTTTGATTACCATAAAGCAACAAGATAGAAAGCTTGACATGGGAGTGGTGAATGCAAAAAAATATATTAAAAATGACTCTGTTGTTGGTTTTCCTCTTTTTAAGAAACGCTGTTGGTTTAGAGGATAAAAAAGCCGATCCTAAAAGCGTTCAAAATACGCCCAAAAATTTACCCCCTATCCAATTAAGGCTCGATCAAGCCCATGAAGATCTGATTAAAATGTTAGACAATATGGGAAAAAGCACGCAGTATGAGTTCCCTAAAATCAAAGAAATCCTAGAGCAAAGCGAAGAAGAATGGCTCAAAGTCGCCCATGAAGAATGCGTGGCGTTGGTTATGTTAATAAGCCCCAAAGCTCCTATTGAAAATAGCCCGATTTATAAGAATTGCTATGAAGCTTATGTGAAGCAAAGAATCCATGATTTATATGATTTTTATATAGAAAGCAAAAAGGTGAAAAGAAAAATCAAGAAAGCCCATAAGCAAGAGACCGCTATTAATCAATCCCAGCCCTTAAAAAAAGAGTCGCCTAAAAACGAGAATAAAAAAAGCTTAGTAAAACCTAGCTTAAAAGATGCGAGTGTCCCTAAAGGGTATTATTTGCAAATTGGGGCTTTTTTGAACGCGCCCAATAAGGATTTTTTGCAAACGCTCAAAACTTTCCCTTACCAAATAAAGAAAAAAGACTCCCTCACGCATTATTTGATTGGCCCTTATAAAACCAAAGAAGAGGCCCTAAAACAGCTTGAAAATGCAACTAAAAGCTTTAAAAATAAGCCTGTATTGGTGGAAAAATAATCGTTTTAACTATCCTTATTTGAAAATAAATCTATAGTTTTATTGGATTTTATAAAGCCACATGGCTATTAGCGCAACAAACAAACTCGCGCCCAAGAACACATAGCCTATCATTTTATAAAGGGGGATAAAGGTTTTTTGAATTTCTTCTTCTGCAATAATGATTTTAGAAACCCCTAAGCGGTTAGTTGGGGCGCTGTCTGTGAGATAAAAGCCCTGTTTTTTAAGCGCAAAATAAGGGGTTTTGATCAAGGCGTCATTTTTAAAAGAGGCCACAAACGCCCCGATATTAGAAAACTTGACTTTGTTATCCGCATCCAATAAGACAAAGGGGGTGTTTTTGAATCGTTCTTCTAAGATTTTTAAAGGCTCTAAAGAAGAGGCATTATCCAACTCTAAAAGGCTTTTAGCGATAATATCAGCGGTGTATTGCATGCGTATTTGGGTGTTTTCTAAAAGGTTATTTTTCGCATAAAAGAAAAATAACGCTAACAAAACCCCCACTAAAAGCAAGGTAGAAAGGGTATAAAGGATTAAAAAACGCTTTTTAAAAGAATAGGGCATGACAAACCTTTTTATTGATAGCGGGTTGGATAACACAGCTTTTTATGATTGGATTAAAAACGCTCAAAAACAGCCTCTTTTTTCTACCATACTTATTTAATTTTATGGTAAATTTTTGAAAAATTGTTATAATTCCTACACTTTTATTGGTAAATTTAATGGAGAAAGGAGTTTGGAATATGCTTGACATATGGATAGATATGATAATTTGTATTTTTTATTTGCTCTTTTTTACGACTCCTTACATTGTAGGCGATATTTTGCAATTGAAATTTATCCGCCAAAAGCTCTGCGAGAAGCCCGTTTTACTCCCACAAAAGGATTATGAAGAAGCGGGAAATTATGCCATTAGGAAAATGCAATTATCCATTATTTCTCAAATTTTAGACGGGATCATCTTTGCTGGTTGGGTCTTTTTTGGTTTGACGCATTTAGAAGATCTCACGCATTATTTAAATCTTCCTGAAACGCTAGGCTACTTGGTGTTTGCCTTGTTGTTTTTAGCGATTCAAAGCGTTTTAGCTTTACCCATTAGCTACTACACCACCATGCATTTGGATAAGGAATTTGGCTTTTCTAAGGTGAGCTTGTCGTTGTTTTTTAAGGATTTTTTCAAAGAGTTATTGCTCACTTTAGGCGTGGGATTGTTGTTGATTTACACCCTTATTATGATCATTGAACATGTGGAGCATTGGGAAATTAGCTCGTTTTTTGTCGTGTTTGTTTTCATGATCTTGGCTAATCTTTTTTACCCTAAAATCGCCCAGCTTTTCAACCAATTCACCCCCTTGAATAACCGGGATTTGGAGAGTCAAATTGAGGGCATGATGGATAAGGTGGGTTTTAAATCTCAAGGCATCTTTGTGATGGACGCTAGCAAGAGGGATGGGCGTTTGAACGCGTATTTTGGGGGCTTGGGTAAAAACAAGCGGGTGGTGTTGTTTGACACTTTGATCTCTAAAGTTGGGACAGAAGGGCTTTTAGCCATTTTAGGGCATGAATTAGGGCATTTTAAAAATAAGGATTTGTTGAAAAGTTTAGGGATTATGGGAGGCTTGCTCGCTCTTGTTTTTGCTTTGATCGCTCATTTGCCGCCATTGGTTTTTGAAGGCTTCAATGTCTCGCAAACGCCAGCGAGTTTGATTGCGATTTTACTCTTGTTTTTGCCGGTGTTTTCTTTTTACGCCATGCCTTTGATCGGGTTTTTTAGCCGAAAGAACGAATACAATGCGGACAAGTTTGGGGCGAGTTTAAGCTCTAAAGAGGTTTTAGCCAAAGCGTTAGTGTCCATTGTGAGCGAAAATAAAGCGTTCCCTTATTCGCACCCTTTTTATGTTTTCTTGCACTTCACGCACCCGCTCCTATTAGAACGCCTAAAAGCTTTGGATTATGAAATTGAATGACCCTTTCACAAGCCCTAAATAAAGCCAAAAAAGGATTATCGCAAAAAGGTTTTAGGGGGGGCTTAGAGTCTGAAATTTTATTAGGCTTTGTCTTGCAAAAAGAAAGGGTTTTTTTGCACACGCATGCCTATTTAGAATTAACCCACGAAGAAGAAACACGCTTTTTTGAATTGGTAGGAAAGCGTTTGAATGACTGCCCCATAGAGTATTTATTAGGAAGCTGTGATTTTTATGGGCGTTCTTTTTTTGTGAATGAGCATGTTTTAATCCCACGGCCTGAAACCGAGATTTTAGTCCAAAAAGCCCTTGATATTATTTCTCAATACCATTTAAAAGAAATAGGCGAAATCGGCATAGGGAGCGGATGCGTGTCTGTGAGTTTGGCTTTAGAAAACCCTAAACTTTGTATTCATGCGAGCGATATTTCACCAAAAGCTTTAGAAGTGGCGTTAAAAAATATTGAACGCTTTTGTCTAAAAGGGCGTGTTTTTTTAAAACAAACGCATCTTTGGGATCGCATGCCAACGATAGAAATGCTTGTCTCTAACCCGCCCTATATCGCTAAAGGTTATCCTTTGGAAAAATCCGTCCTCAAAGAACCGCACGAAGCCCTTTTTGGGGGGGTTAAAGGCGATGAAATCTTAAAAGAAATCATTTTTTTAGCCGCTGGATTAAAAATCCCTTTTTTGGTTTGTGAAATGGGGTATGACCAGTTAAAAAGCTTGAAAGAATGCTTGGAGTTTTGCGGTTATGATGCAGAGTTTTACAAGGATTTGAGCGGCTTTGATAGGGGGTTTGTGGGCGTTTTAAAAAGTTTTTTAAGATAAAGTTAAAACTTAATTACCCTTTTAGTGTTACAATAAAAACACTTAAAATAATAAAGGAATGCCGCTCATGTATGTTGAAAAAATTCTCCAGTCTTTACAGAAAAAATACCCCTATCAAAAAGAGTTCCATCAAGCCGTTTATGAAGCTATCACTTCGTTAAAACCCCTTTTAGACAGCGATAAAAGTTATGAAAAACATGCCATTTTAGAGCGTTTGATTGAGCCTGAAAGGGAGATTTTTTTTAGGGTGTGTTGGCTAGATGATAACCATCAGATCCAAGTCAATCGAGGGTGTAGGGTTGAATTCAATTCAGCCATTGGCCCTTATAAGGGGGGCTTGAGATTCCACCCTAGCGTGAATGAAAGCGTGATCAAGTTTTTAGGCTTTGAGCAAGTGTTGAAAAATTCGCTCACCACTTTGGCTATGGGGGGCGCTAAGGGGGGGAGCGATTTTGACCCTAAAGGGAAGAGCGAGCATGAGATCATGCGTTTTTGCCAGGCGTTCATGAACGAATTATACCGCCACATTGGGGCCACGACTGATGTGCCAGCTGGGGATATTGGAGTGGGCGAAAGAGAGATTGGCTATCTGTTTGGGCAATATAAAAAATTAGTCAATCGTTTTGAGGGCGTATTGACCGGTAAGGGACTCACTTATGGGGGGAGTTTGTGCAGAAAAGAAGCTACCGGTTATGGGTGCGTGTATTTTGCTGAAGAAATGTTGCAAGAAAGGAACAGCTCTTTAGAGGGTAAGGTTTGTAGCGTTTCTGGGAGCGGTAATGTCGCTATTTACACCATTGAAAAACTGCTTCAAATAGGAGCCAAACCGGTAACGGCGAGCGATTCTAATGGCATGATTTATGACAAAGACGGCATTGATTTAGAGCTTTTGAAAGAAATTAAAGAGGCGCGTCGTGGGAGGATCAAAGAATACGCTTTAGAAAAAACTAGTGCAAAATACACGCCCACAGAGAATTACCCCAAAGGGGGGAATGCCGTATGGCATGTGCCTTGTTTTGCGGCTTTTCCTAGTGCGACTGAGAATGAATTGAGCGTTTTAGACGCTAAAACCCTCCTTTCTAACGGGTGTAAATGCGTGGCTGAAGGGGCGAACATGCCCTCAAGCAATGAAGCGATTGAATTGTTTTTACAAGCTAAAATTTCTTATGGCATAGGCAAGGCGGCTAATGCTGGGGGGGTGAGCGTGAGCGGCTTGGAAATGGCGCAAAACGCGAGCATGCACCCTTGGAGTTTTGAAGTGGTGGATGCGAAATTACACCATATCATGAAAGAGATTTATAAGAATGTCTCTCAAACCGCTAAAGAGTTTAAAGACCCTACTAATTTTGTTTTAGGGGCCAATATCGCTGGTTTTAGAAAAGTGGCGTCTGCGATGATAGCGCAAGGGGTTTGATTACCCCCAATTTTACAAACCCAATTTTTTAACCCATCTCCTTATTGCACGCAATAAGGGTAAGGATTTGTGATAAATTTTGCGATAGATTTTAAAAGTGGTGTTTTGAGAGAGTTCCAATAAAGGCGAAGCGTTTTGTAAAAGCCGCTCATAATTAACCCTCAAATCATCATAATTAACCCTCAAATCATCATAATTAACCCTCAAATCATCATAATTAACCCTCAAATCATCAATAGATATTAAAGGCTCATTCAAATCACGATGAAGAGCAGAATAATGATGGGCATCGCAATGGTAAATCGTGTCGTTTTCTAAAATCGTTTTAAAAAAAGCTAGGATTTTTTTAAAACTCAAATCTTGGTAAAAGTAAGCTTTCCCATCAATAGTGTTTAAAGGGTTTTCATAGAGCATGTCTAAATAGGCGTTTGGGTGCGTGTGCAAGTATCTCACATAATCAATCGCTTCATCAAAGTTTTTGAAATCATGCACATTCACAAAACTTTTAGGGTTAAAATCTTTCGCCACGCTGGGACTCCCCCAATAAATAGGAATGGTATGGCTGAAATAAGCGTCAATGATTTTTTCAGTTACATAGCCATAGCCTTGCGAGTTTTCAAAACACAGATTGAATTTGTATTGGCTTAAAAACTCGCTCTTGTTTTTAACGTTATAGCCCAAAGTGTTTCTCACGCTCCCTCCCCCAGTAACTGGCTCAATAGAATTTAAAGCGTCATAGAAAGCGTTCCTTTTAGGAGCGTTAGGGTTGCTTGCGACAAAACTCGCAAACCCTCTTTTCAAAGGATCGATCTCATCATTCACTACTGCGCATAAATTAGGGTGGTTTTCTTTAAAATGATGGGAAGGTTTTTTTAAAGTATAAAGGCTGTTAGGTTTGAGTTTGTAGGGCGCAGTGGTGTCATTCACGCTCTCGGCTTTATGGTGTAGTCTATCATAATATAAAGGCATTCTCAAATAACGATCATTAAAATCCAATTCATCAAAGCCTATGGCGTAATCAAAGAGATTGAAATTAGGGACTTCGTTTTCACCGGTGTAAAACACCCTTTTAGTGTTTTGATAGGATAGGATTTTTCTGGCCGATCCAAGGGGGTTACCAAAAACGATGTCCGCAGGTTTATCAGGGTTTTGGTGGAGGGTGATTGCGTAGCGTTGGCTTAAGATGAAATAAAGAGCACTCTTTTTAAATTCTTCAGCGCCTCCCCACCAATTCGCCACAGCGATTTTTAGGGGGGGGGGGGAACTTATATGCAATTTTTTTTTAATTGGAGCGCTTTCTATAAAGGCGTCTAATAGGGGCTGGAACATGGTTATCCTTTAAACCAATTTAGGCAAACTCAAATGGCGTTTGAAATACGCCAAGATCACGAGTAAAAAAGGTATCGCTACCAAAAAGTATAAAAAAGTAGGGATAGGCAAGGGATCGCCTGCGGCATAGCTGTGCAAGCCAGAAAGGTAGTAATTCACGCCAAAATAAGTCATTAAAACCGAATAGAACCCTAGCACGCTGCTGCTCGCTAAAATAAAGGGCCAATTTTGAGAGCCTAGAAAACGCAAATGCAAGATCAAAGCATAGACGCAAATAGAAATCAATGCCCAAGTTTCTTTAGGGTCCCACCCCCAATAGCGCCCCCAAGATTCATTCGCCCACACCCCGCCTAAGAAATTCCCGGCTGTGAGCATGAACAAGCCTAAAATCATGCTCATTTCATTGATAGCGCTAATGGAAAGAATGGTTTTGTCCAAATTGAAACGCCCTTGTTTGCGCAAAATAAACAAAACCAAACTTAAAATCCCTAGCACAAAACACAAGCCCAAAAAGCCATAACTAGCGGTGATGATAGAGACATGGATATTGAGCCAATAGGATTTTAACACCGGCACTAAAGGACCGATTTGAGGGTCCATAAAGCCTAAATGAGCCACAAAGAGCGCGATACCGGCTAAAAAGCTAGAAGCCGATAGTGCAAGTTTGGAGCGTAAAATAAACCCTGCGATAACAGAAGCCCATGCGATATAAAGCATGGACTCATAAGCGTTGCTCCAAGGCGAATGCCCGCTCACATACCAGCGCAAGATTAGCCCCATAGAATGAGCGATCGCGCAAAGCAAGATAGCCATATAAAGGATTTTAGTGAGCCAAATATTTGGAATCGTGTTTTTAACCAAAGAGGTGATCACAACGATAAAAAGCAACAACCCAAGAAAGATATAAGGCAAGGTCAGGCTGTTAAAAAAATTGGTGTGGTTTAAGAAAATTTCAGAATCCACTTTAGAAGAAGATAAATAGAGGTTTTTGGCATGCTCTTGCTGATAGACGCTTAAATCTTTTAGGGTTTTTCCTACTTTATCCCATTGGTTGGTTTTTAAAGCGTCATCAAATCCGCTAAAAATATTTTTTAAAAACGCCGTTGCCACGCTTGAAATTTCTTTATTGGGGCTGTTGATCGCTTCAATGGGCGAGAGCCAAGCGGTGGTTTTATCGCTAGGGAAAATGCGTAAAAATTGAGCGCTAAAAAGCGTATAAACTAAGTTGATGCGTTCATCTACTTTTAAGACATCTTTATCCAACTCGTTGCGCGCGTTAGGGGATTTTTGATTGACTTCTTCAACCAGATTTTTTAATTTATACCCACGGCTATCAAACGCATCTCTAAAAGCGATACGGCTTTCGTCTAAAGGCGTGCCAATAAGCTTCCTTAAGGCTTTATTGGAAGTGTAAATCATCTTAATACTGCGCCAATCATTGGGGAAAAACATGATCCCTAAAAGCACCTGCATGGCGTTTAGCCCTTGAAAATCATCTTTTTTTAAAATCTTATGGACGTATTCAATGCTGATGGTATCAAGGGGTTTGATACGCCCGTCAAAATCCTGGACTTGAAGCCTTTGAAAGGCTTTTAAATGGTCTTTGGAATACTCTCTTAAACGCTTCAAACGCTCTAAAATCGCGCTTTTAGAATCTTCTTTATTGGCGGAATTTTCTATCTTTTGTCGCTCAATTTTAGCGCTTTTGCCCCCATGCATGTCAATTTGGCCTTCATTGGCGAACGAAGAAGTAAAAGGGCTGATTAAAATTAAAGCGAGCAAGAAACTAGCAACTTGTTGGGATTTTAAAAAGCGTGAAAGCTTTAAAAAACGCCCGTTTTTATCCAAAAGCAACCACAAAGCCCCTAAAATAAGCATCGCATACCCTAAATAAGTGGGGATTTTACCCGGGTCTTTATTGACAGAAAGGATCGTGCCTTTTTCATCCATGTCATAAGAAGATTGGAAAAAGCGATAGCCTTCATAATCTAAAACATGGTTCATAAAAATCCTATAAGGTTTGATTAAAGTGTTATCCAATTTCAAAACTTCCACTTCTGAAGTGTAAGATGAAGGGCTCATAGAGCCGGCGTAACGTTCTAATTCAAAACGCTTCAGTTTGATTTGAAAGGGCAATTCAATGTAAGCGGATCCAAAACTTAAAGAGAGCTTGTCGTCTTTAAACACCTCGCTTTCTTCTATGCCTTCATTCCTGTTGTTTTTAATGAGGTTGAATTTGTGGCTCACGCCGTTATAGGTCGCTTTTAACACTAAAATAGTAGCGTCATCTTTTTTAATGGCGTTTTGCTTGTAAATCTCTAAGGGTTCTAAAATCAAAGGCTTGTGATCTAAAGTGGCATGAATGGGTCTTAATCGTTTGGAATGATAAAAAGTTAAAGGCGTTTTTAAAGAAAGTTTTTTTTCGTCGTTTAGGGTGATATTAAGGTAAGTGTCCGCGCTTTCAAAAGAGCTTTGCGCGCTATTTTCTCGCACATGCATAAGCCCTTCTACGCCAAAAAAACGCGTGATGGCTGCCCCTAAAATGATTAAAATCAAGGAGCTGTGGAAAAAAAGGCTCGCATACCTTTTGCACTCCAAAGCTTTAGATTTAATGAATGTGCCTATTAAAACCACCAATAAATACGCATGCAAGAAATTAAACCAAGGGGTGTTATACACAATCGCCTTACTCGCGCTCGTGCCGTAATCGTTTTCTATAAAAGTGGCTATCGCGCACGCTAAGGCATAGAGCGCGATTAAAGGGATAGCGACCCAAAAAGAAGCCAGCAAAAAAGAAAGCAGGCTTTTGAGATTCTTCATTAGACTTTCCTAGTTAGACTTGCTTTTAGAAAGGTTGGTTTTATACTTGATGTAAGCCTTTAATTTTTTAGTGAGATCCTCATCGTTTTTTGTGTCTTGATACTTCCCATCGCCGATAAATTCTAACACGGCTAAAAATTGTGTGGAGGGCATATAGCCGGGCAATTCATAGATGGTTTTACCGGTTTTATCGGATAAAACAATCGTAGGGGTGGATTGGACGGCATAAATTTGCGCTAATTCTTCTGTGGACATTTTGATTTCTTTTTCATCATTTTTATCCTTATCGCCGACTTTAAAATCATGCTCTTTGGAGTAGCTGATATTGACATAGTAAGCGCTAAAATGTTCTTTAATGTAGTCGTGCAATTCTTTGACATTTTTGAGATCTTTTTTAAGCCTTTCGCAATAGAAACAACCATTACGGCCAAAAACTAAAAGCATGTATTTATCGTTAGGGCTAATGGACTTATTGTCTGAAAAAACATCTTCTAAACCGGCGTAACTCTTTTTGTCTATGTTGTCTCGCTCATCATTTAATTCTTTGGAGCTTTGAGAGCCAGAGCTTAAAAGATTTTCGTCTAATTTGTCTTTATTGTTGGATTTGCAAGCGCTTAAAAACAGCGAAATCAATAGCAACACGCTTAAAAATTTCTTGGAAACATAAGAGAGTGAAAACATGTAATAACCTTTATTGTTTAATAGATTTGGAAACTTGGTATTTTACTATAATAATCGCTTTTTTATGCAGATTTCACTCACTTTTAAGGTTTTTCACTAATTCAATGATAAATTTAGCGAACTCTATGGAATCGTTTAAGCATGGGCAAACTAAATATTCTTTAACCGCCAAGCGCTCTGCCATCAAGCGGTATTGCATGTCTAATTCATAGAGCGTTTCAGAATTATCAATCGTGAAAGCTAAAGGGTAGATAATGATATTAGACTTGCGGTGCTTTTCTATCAGCTCTTCAGTGCTTGGCTCTAGCCATTTCATAGGCCCTAGCTTGGATTGATAAGAGAGTAAAACTTCTTTAAAAGGGATATTTTTTTGTTGCATCAACTCTTTTAACAAACTCACATGGTGTTCGCATTCTTGCTGGTAAGTATCGCCGGCATCAACAATGCTTTTAGGTAATCCATGGACGGAAAAGATTAAGACAAAATCCTGGCTTTTGCGGTTGTTTAGGGCGCTTGAAATCGTGTTTAAAATGATTTCATTAAGCTTTTTGTCAGCATAAAAGCGTTCTATCACTCGCACTTTGGGGCGGAAAGTTTCTAGGGATTTTAGGGCGTTAAAAGCGTCATTGAAACTAGAAAGGGTGGTGGCGCTAGAATATTGCGGATACATGGAAAAAAACACCAAGCTTTCTACCTCTTTTAAGGCTAAATCTTGCAAAACCATAGACGCATAAGGGGGGGTATAACGCATCGCATAAGTGTAAAAACGAGTAGGATCCAATTCGTTCAAACGCTCTGTAAGGGCGAACGTGATAGGCGTTAAAGGGGATTTGCCTCCTAATTTTTCATAGATTTTTTTGGATTTTTCTATGCGGCTATTGACGATCATTTTACCCACCATTTTACGCATGAAATTATTTTTAATGGTAAGGATAAAGGGGTCATCAAACATGTTTTTTAAAAACACCCCCACTTCATAAAGGCTGTTAGGCCCTCCCATATTCAAAAGAACAACCGCTTCTTTGGGGGATTTTGCGGCGTTATTTTCTAAATTATTAAGCTTTTCATTGATCAAATTCATTAGTGCATGCTAAAATAAAACGATTAATAAAAAATAAATCGTTAGAAAGAAGTTAATGTTAGAGATGAGTTTGCAAGCATTAAATACACAAGATTCTTCTGTGATGGCTCAATCCTTGCTGATCCATGCCTTTTTTGCCGCCTTGCTCGCTCTAGCCTTTATGATCAATCTTTACACCCTTTTTAAAGAAAAGAATTTTATCCAATTGAACAAAAAAATCTATCTTGTCATGCCAGCGATTTACATTCTTTTAAGCATCGCTCTTTTGAGCGGGATTTTTATTTGGGCGATGCAACAATTTGAATTTTCTTTTAGCGCTGTTGTCATGCTTTTAGGGTTGTTGTTGATGCTGATAGCAGAAATCAAACGCCATAAAAGCGTGAAATTCGCTATCACTAAAAAAGAAAGGATGGAAGCGTATATTAAAAAAGCTAAAATCCTGTATTTTTTAGAAACGATTCTTATTGTTGTGTTAATGGGTCTTTGAATGCGTTTTGTCTACCACCCTTTAGCCAAAGAGCCTACTTTAAAAATAGAAGGCGAGAGTTATATCCATTTATACCGCTCAAGGCGTATCAAAAGCGCGAGTCGTTTGGATTTAAGGAATTTAAAAGACGGCTTTTTATACACCTATGAGCATGCAGAAATCACTAAAAAACACGCCCTTTTAAAGCTAGTGGGCGCGCGATTATTAGAGGTTATGGCCAGTAAAAAAACGCATTTGATTTTAAGCGTGATTGAAATCAAAAGCGTTGAAAAAATCCTACCCTTTTTAAACCAGTTAGGCGTGAGCAAGTTGAGTTTATTCTATGCGGATTTTAGCCAGCGTAATGAAAAAATAGACAGCGCCAAATTAGAGCGTTTTCAAAAGATTCTGATTCATTCTTGCGAGCAGTGCGGCAGGAGCGTTTTAATGGAATTGGAAGCGTTTTCAAACACCAAAGAGGTGTTAAACGCCTACCCAAAAGCGAGCGTTTTGGATTTTAAGGGTGAAATACTACCCGCAAGCGCAGATTTTGAAAAGGGCGTTATCATAGGGCCTGAAGGGGGCTTTAGCGAGCAAGAAAGAGGGTATTTTAAAGAGCGTGAAATTTATCGCATCCCATTAGATATGGTGCTAAAGTCTGAGAGCGCATGCGTGTTTGTAGCGAGTATCGCGCAAATTCAGGGGGTATCGCAAAAGTTTTAAAAATAAAATTTTAAAAACTTAAGATCTTAACTTTTTGCTAAAAAGCTTGAGTTAAAGCCAATTTTTAACCCCTAGAAAATCCACCCGTAATTAAAAAACACTTTAAAATGGCTGCCCCCCTCATTCAAAACAACAGAGTTCGCATAGATGCCATTATTAGAAGCGATTTTAATACCGCTTTGGATTAAAGGAACGCTAATGCCTATGGAATATTTAGAATGCTTGTAGCGGTAATTAAACCCGGTTACTATATCTAAATTACCGCTTCCTTTGACTTGATTGAAAACATAGTAGCTATTGTATAAGCCCCTTAACCCCCCAAACACCCCAAAAGAGGAAGCAAAAACTTTTTTAGTTGGATTGCCTTGCTTTTTATTAGCATAATTGGTGATGAAATCAAACAACACATCCATTCCCCCACCATAGCTTAATTGCTGGATTTTTTCATCGTTAGCCTGAGCGTAGTTGTATTTGATGATGCCGTAATAGGCTAACCCGATGTAGTCATTGAAATAATGTTGGTAGCCTATTTTAACATTAACCCCTAAAATAGGGCTTCTAAAATTCTTACTTGAAGAGCGGTAAGTGGTGGTGGAAGTGGTGGAAAAATTTTGCACGATCGTGCTGACCATAGAGGTTGCAAAATTTTGTGCATTCAACCCAGCGTTTAAATGGTTGGTTTGGCTATTTAGGTTAGCGAAATTAATAGGCAGGGCGTTTTGATTGATGAGCTGTTGCCAGACAGCGGTAGTAACCCCTATAAGCCCAGCGGGGACTTGAGCACAATTCGTATAAATGGAATTGGGGTAATTGCCCGCTGTATAGACTTGGTGGTTGTCCTTATAAAAAGAACATACATTATAGGTGTAACCATCCTGATCTTTTACTTCTTTTCCGTTTGTAAATTTTAGTTCTTCTTTTCCATTGACCAATTCTTCTTTTCCACCCTCACATTCTTGTATGGCTCCGCCGTTTTCTTGACACAAGCGCACCCTTTGATAAGTCATGTTCCCATTATGCGTATAGCCTTTAGTGTGGCTAAATTCATGGATAATGTCTCTTAATTCCACAATATCAACTTTGTTCAAAGTTTTACCAAACAATTTTTCAGGATTTAAGGCAGAAGCTTCTATCCCTAGATTACCATCATTATCATCAAGTTCATACCCTAGCCCTACAAACCCTGATTTTAGGATATTCACTTCAAGATTGATCGTTCTTCTAAACGCATCTATAACGGATTGTGGGGTTAGCACATATTTTTCATAGATGGGAGCGACACGCCCGTTATTGAAAGGATTCACGCACTTAGGAAAGTCAGAGCCGCACTCTGATGGGCTGTTAGAAAATTGGAAAGGAGCGTTTAAAACGGCTTCTTCCCACGATTTAGAGTCAAACACCGCAATCATATCCAACATTAAATTGGTCAATTCTTCTGCGGTTTGTGGGGTGAAATCTGACACACAATCATGGCAATTACCTTTAAAATTGTTGGTATCGGCGTTTTCATAACTCATCGTTACATTGGTCGTGATTTGGCTGAGCTTTTCAAACAAACTTTGCGTGTTAGCATCAGAAAATTGTGTGGCAGTGGCTTGAAGTTGTTGGTAATTAAAGCTATCAGCTTGTTCAAATTCTGAATCATTAAACAAGCTTGCAGGCAAAATAATTTGAGAATCTTTGGGGATAGTCTCTATCACGCCTAAATTGACTACCTTGCCTTGAGCGTCTTTAAAACTCAGTTCAACATTGTTTAAATTATAAGGCAGAAAGTTTTGTATGGTTACGCTCCCATTAACCATATTCGCATACACAGGGTTTTGAGAATAAAAAGTTAAGCCATTTTCTATATTGTCCGTGGTGAATAGTTCGGTCGCTTTTTCTAAAATGGTGCTTTGGGGTATGTAGTATCTCCCATAGACGCTTTGTGGGGTGGCTGTGTCGCTTTTGTTTTGTTCTTTAGGCTGTTCTTTAGTTTGGGGGTGGGTTAGGGGGTTTTCATAGACTTTTTGGGTGGTTATGACTTCTTCTTTAGTTTGCGTTCCTTCTAATAACCCGGTTTCAAACCCGGCTTCTATAAAAAAGCCGTCTTTTTGGTTTTTTTGAAAGGCTTTTAAAGGGTTGAATAAGCCGATTAAAGACAAACAAATCGTTTTACTAACGAATCTTAGCATGGTAATTTCCTAAATGGTTTAGCGTTTTGTTCTCAAAGAGTTTGCAACTCAATCAAACTGAAGTTTCTTATTATAATATATTTTTGAGAAATTGCGGTATTGTTTGTATTAAAAAATAAACAACGCCCAAAGGATAAGCGCTTTTATCTTTCTTCAAATCACTTTAAAATTTTAGGCAAAGTGATACCCACTTGCCCTTGATACTTACCGCCTCTGTCTTTATAGCTTTGCTCGCACATTTCATCGCCTTGTAAAAACACCACTTGCGCGATCCCCTCATTGGCATAGACTTTAGCCGGTAAATTAGTAGTGTTAGAAATTTCAATCGTGATATAGCCTTCAAATTCTGGCTCAAAAGGCGTAACGTTCACAATGATCCCACACCTGGCGTAAGTGCTTTTGCCTAAACAAATCGCTAAAGTGTCTTTAGGCATTTTAAAATACTCTATCGTATGGGCTAGGGCGAACGCGTTAGCGGGCAAGATAAAATACCCTTCTTTACTCGCATCAATTTTGGTTGCGTTGTTAGGGTCAAAGTTTTTAGGGTCAATTAAAGCGTTTTTGTTATCAAAGAGCATGAACTCACTCCCCACTCTAATATCATACCCGTAACTGCTCAAACCATAGCTGATCACATTCTTACCGACTTGCTTTTCGCAAAAAGGGCTAATCATGCCATGCTCTAAACTCATTTTTTTAATCCAAGAATCCGCTTTTAATCCCATATACACAAAGCCTTTAAAGTTTGTTAATAATTATGTTATTATAACAATAATTTTTTGCTAAAAACGCTTATGGTTAGTAAGATGATGTGTTTGTAGCATATTTTAAAATTAATATAAGGAATAAATCGTTATGAACCTTTCTGAAATTGAAGAGTTGATCAAAGAATTTAAAGCTTCTGATTTGGGGCATTTGAAATTAAAGCATGAGCATTTTGAGTTGGTTTTGGATAAAGAATCCGCTTATGCGAAAAAAAATGCGCTAAATTCCGCTCATTCTCAAGCCTCCATCCAAGCCCCCATCATGGTAGAAGCGAGCATGCCAAGCGCTCAAACCCCTGTGCCTATGGTATGCACCCCTATTGTGGATAAAAAAGAAGATTTCGTGCTTTCGCCTATGGTAGGCACTTTTTATCATGCGCCCTCCCCTGGGGCTGAGCCTTATGTCAAAGCGGGCGATACGCTTAAAAAAGGGCAAATCGTGGGCATTGTAGAAGCGATGAAAATCATGAATGAAATTGAAGTGGAATACCCTTGCAAGGTGGTTTCTGTTGAAGTGGGAGACGCTCAACCGGTAGAATACGGCACGAAACTCATCAAAGTGGAAAAGCTTTAAAATCCATGAACAAAGTGAATAAAGAAAATAAAAAGGTAGAAAAAAAAGAGCTTTCACGCATTTTGATCGCTAATAGAGGCGAGATCGCTTTAAGAGCGATCCAAACCATTCAAGAAATGGGTAAAGAATCCATAGCCATTTATTCTATCGCTGACAAGGACGCCCACTACCTCAATACGGCTAACGCAAAAGTGTGTATAGGGGGGGCCAAATCCAGCGAGAGTTACTTGAATATCCCTGCGATCATTAGCGCGGCGGAATTGTTTGAAGCGGATGCAATTTTCCCCGGGTATGGGTTTTTGAGTGAAAACCAGAATTTTGTAGAGATTTGCTCGCACCATTCTTTGGAATTTATTGGTCCGAGCGCGAAAGTCATGGCTTTAATGAGCGACAAATCCAAAGCCAAAAGCGTGATGAAAGAAGCCGGCATGCCTGTGATTGAGGGCAGTGAAGGGTTGCTTAAAAGCTATCAAGAAGCTGAAGAAATCGCTGATAAAATCGGCTACCCTGTCATCATTAAAGCGGCCGCTGGTGGGGGCGGAAGGGGGATGCGTGTCGTAGAAGATAAATCCAAGCTTAAAAACCTTTATTTAGCCGCCGAAACGGAAGCTTTGAGCGCGTTTGGCGATGGGAGCGTGTATTTAGAAAAATTCATCAACAAACCTAAGCACATTGAAGTCCAAATTTTAGCCGACAAGCATGGCAATGTCATTCATGTGGGCGAAAGGGATTGCTCGGTGCAAAGACGCCAGCAAAAGCTCATTGAAGAAACCCCGGCGGTGGTTTTAGAAGAGGGCGTGCGTAAGCGTTTGCTAGAAACAGCGATCAAGGCCGCTAAATACATCGGCTATGTGGGGGCTGGGACTTTTGAATTTTTGCTCGATTCTAACATGAAAGATTTTTATTTCATGGAGATGAACACTCGTTTGCAAGTGGAACACACCATTAGCGAAATGGTGAGCGGGTTAAACCTCATTGAATGGATGATTAAAATCGCTCAAGGCGAAGAATTACCTAAGCAAGAAAGCTTTTCTCTCAAAGGGCATGCGATAGAATGCCGAATCACGGCAGAAGATCCTAAAAAATTCTACCCAAGTCCGGGTAAAATCACTGAATGGATCGCCCCTGGTGGCGTGAATGTGCGCCTTGATTCGCATGCGCATGCCAACTATGTCGTGCCTACGCACTACGATTCGATGATTGGCAAGCTCATTGTGTGGGGTGAAAACAGAGAAAGAGCGATCGCTAAGATGAAAAGGGCTTTAAAGGAATTTAAGGTAGAAGGCATTAAAACGACCATTCCTTTCCACCTTGAAATGCTTGAAAATGCGGATTTCAGGCAAGCAAAAATCCACACGAAGTATTTAGAAGAAAATTTTTAAGTTTTAAGGGTTTTTTTAAGCATAGTTTAAGGGTTTTAAGCGATCAGAAAAAGTCAGCATTAAGTTTTATGGTTTTATAGTAAAGTTTTTTCATGCAAACCTTGTTTAAAGAAATTACCCCTAAACGCTATGTCAATGGCAATGAGATGAAAGAAAATTCTAGCAATGTTCTAGATCAGTATTTCACTAAGCCTAGCGTGGCTTTAAAATGCTTTCAAAAAGCTTGTGAAGTGATTAAAAAATACGAAAATCTAGATGACTTTATTTTTTTAGAGCCAAGTGTAGGCGATGGGGTGTTTTATGACTTATTCCCTAAAAATAGACGCATTGGTATAGATATTGAACCTAAAAGAGATGAATTTATTCAATGCGATTTTTTAAATTATAAACTGCCTATGCATCAAAAAGTGATTTGCTTGGGCAACCCTCCTTTTGGGCATCGTGGGGTTATGGCGTTAGAATTTATCAACCATGCTAGAAATTGTGATTTTGTGTGTTTTATCTTGCCCATGTTTTTTGAAAGTCAAGGAAAAGGTTCTATTAAGTATCGTGTGAAAGGTTTGAATCTGCTTTATAGCGAACGCTTAGAAAAAAATGCGTTTATAGACTTTAAAAATAAAGAAGTGGATGTGCATTGCGTGTTTCAAATTTGGAGCAAAAAGTATCAAAATAAAAAAAGTGAATTTTCTTGGTATAAGAATCGCCATAAAGAACCCTTTAGCGAATATATCAAGGTTTTCACGGTTTCATTAGCTAAAAACAGAGAATGCGGTAAAGAGTGGATTTTTAATCAAAAAGCGTCTTTTTACATTTCATCAACTTTTTATAAAAGCACACAAATTGTAGAGAATTTTGAGGAAGTTAAGTATCAATCTGGTATTGCTGTGGTATTTACTAGCGCTGACAAGGTTTTAAACGCTAAATTAAAAAAACTATTCAAAGAGATTGATTGGACAAAATACGCAAGTTTAGCGACTAATTCTTGCTATCATTTAGGAAAAAGCCATATTTTTCAAGCCCTACATGATCATTTGGATAGTTTAAAGGATAATTGATGGACTTAGAACAAACTTTTTTAAAAATTATTGAAAAAAAACATAAAGAATTGAATTTAGGGCAAGATTACAACGCTATTTTTTCAAAAATTAGAGATTTTGAAGCCAACGCTATAGGGCAGATTGGCGAAGAGTTTTTAAAAAGTGCGCTTAACGCTATAGATGGAGTAATTAACGATAGCATTATTCATGATGAATACGATATTATGACAAAAAGCGGTGTGTCCTTTGAAGTTAAAACAACACGGAAAGGCAGAACTAACAACACTTTTTTAGTTCAATGGTATAAACCCACGATACAACTATGATTTTTTGATTTGCTTAGGAGTGTGCGAGACCAATTGCTTTATAGAGTTTTTAAAAAAGATGAAATCAACTACATTCATAAAGAAAGAAAATACTTTATGAAACAAAATGAATTCACAAAGCAATTGGTGCCAATGAATCCTGATAATCAAGTCAATTATAAGCTCACCCTCAATCTTAAAGAACTGAAAGAAATTGCAAACCTCATCAAAGAGTTAGAAAGAATTTTAGAGTTAGATTAATATTTTTAGATAGAATTGAGTGGAATAAAATGTTTTTAGGAATAGAGTTTGCTTATCTTTAAGAAATAAAATGAAGTGGAGGATAGGATGTCTAAGATTTCAAATCACTATAACCCGTCTTTGATGATGAGGGATTACCACACCCAAAGGGTTAGTCCGCACGCAAGAAAAGAAGAAAATAAGGAAATTCAAAATCTTTCAGAGAATGATGAAAAGATCAAATTGGCCAAACAAGCTAAGCAGGATAACCTAGCCATAGGGGATTTAGAAAGCCGTCTCAAAAGCTTAAAAGGCATGGATAAAGACGCTAAGGAATTGGTGGGGATTTCTAAATCTTACGCTCATAACAATGAAAAAGATCGAAGCGATTTTGAGCGTTTTAAAAGCCGTTTGGATAAAGCGATTGATTCTTTCAACCAAAAATCAGGCAATGATAGTTTGAAACTCCCTAACAATATTGACATTGACGACACGAAAGCTTTGGAAAAATTTTCAAAATCATTAGAAAGTGAGAAAGAAAACATTCAAAACTCTTTGCACCAGTGGAAAAAACAGCTCGCTGAAACGAATCATTTAAACAAGGAATATAACACCTTAGATAAAACGAGACTGAACGCTCAAAAATTCCAAGATGTCCATGACACAAGCAAGATCACCCCATCTCGCTTGCAAGACTTGCTCGCTTGAAAGAGTTTGCTTATAGCGAGCCTTGTTTAGATGAAGAAGATAAAAAGGCTGTTTTAGAGGTTTTAAATTCTAAACAGCTCACGCAAGGCAAACGCTCTCTGTTATTTGAAGAAGCTTTGTGCGAATTTTTGGGCGTTAAGCATGCACTGGTGTTTAACAGTGCGACTTCAGCCCTTTTAACGCTCTATAGGAATTTTAGCGGATTTAGTGCTGATTGCAATGAAATAATCACCACCCCTATAAGCTTTGTAGCGACGGCTAACATGCTCTTAGAGAGCGGCTATAAACCCGTATTTGCCGAAGTCAAAAACGATGGCAATATAGATGAATTGGCCCTAGAAAAGCTTATTAACGAAAGAACCAAAGCCATAGTGAGCGTGGATTATGCCGGTAAAAGCGTGGAAGTAGAAAGCGTTCAAAGGCTTTGCAAAAAGCATTCTTTGAGTTTTCTTTCTGACAGCTCGCATGCTCTAGGGAGCGAGTATCAAAACAAAAAAGTAGGAGGTTTTGCACTAGCGAGCGTGTTTAGTTTCCATGCCATTAAGCCTATCACTACGGCTGAGGGGGGAGCGGTCGTTACTAATAATAGCGAATTATATGAAAAAATGAAATTGTTTCGCTCTCATGGCATGCTCAAAAAAGATTTTTTTGAAGGCGAAGTCAAAAGCATAGGGCATAACTTCCGTTTGAATGAAATCCAAAGCGCTTTGGGTTTGAGCCAGCTTAAAAAAGCCCCCCTTTTAATGCAAAAAAGAGAAGAAATCGCTCTAATTTATGATGGGATTTTTAAAGATAACCCTTATTTCACCTCTTTACACCCCTTGTTAAAATACAAAAGCTCTAACCACCTTTATCCTATTTTAATGCACCAAAAATTTTTTACATGCAAAAAACTCATTTTAGAAAATCTGCACAAGCGTGGCATTTTAGCCCAAGTGCATTACAAGCCCATTTACCAATACCAATTGTATCAACAGCTCTTCAACACAGCCCCATTAAAAAGCGCACAGGATTTTTATAACGCTGAAATTTCCTTGCCTTGTCATGCGAATTTAGATTTAGAGAGTGTTAAAAACATCGCTCATGGCGTTTTAAAAACTTTTGAGGATTTTAAAATAGATTGAGTTTCATTTAGGGCTTCAAATTTTAATCATTAAGAATGGTGCGGAAGAAAGGAATCGAACCTTCATGCCTTGCGGCGCTAGATCCTAAGTCTAGTGCGTCTACCAATTTCGCCACTTCCGCACACCGCACGCCATCGCATGCACATAAGAGTAGAAAATAAAGAAGCAGTATTTTAGCTGTTTAATCCTTTAAAAATACTGAAAAATTGAAGTTTTTTATAAATTTGGAGTTTTTTCTGGCTTTTAGGGGGTTTTAAATTCTTTTAAGGTATTCTAACGAGACTATATCATTAGGTAGTTTTAAGGAAATTAAGGAACACAATGGAAGTTTCACGCAAGAAAATTTACAACCCCGATTCTACAGAAAGTGTGAATGAAAGAAAGATTTTTGGGGGTAATCCTACAAGCATGTTTGATTTGAATAAAATCAAGTATCAATGGGCGGATCATTTGTGGAAAACGATGCTCGCTAACACTTGGTTTGCTGAAGAAGTGAGCATGAATGATGACAAAAGGGATTATTTGAAATTGAGTGCAGAAGAAAAGATCGGTTATGACAGAGCTTTAGCGCAACTCATTTTTATGGATAGCTTGCAAACCAATAATTTAATTGATAATGTCAATCCCTTTATCACCAGTCCCGAAATCAATTTGTGTTTGGTGCGCCAAGCTTATGAAGAAGCCTTACACAGCCATGCGTATGCGGTGATGGTAGAAAGCATTAGTGCAAATACTGAAGAAATTTATGACATGTGGCGTAACGATATGCAATTAAAAAGCAAGAACGACTATATCGCGCAAGTGTATATGGAATTAGCCAAAAACCCTACAGAAGAAAACATCCTCAAAGCGCTTTTTGCGAACCAGATTTTAGAGGGGATTTATTTTTATAGCGGGTTTAGCTATTTTTACACTTTGGCTAGGAGCGGTAAAATGCTAGGCTCAGCACAAATGATTCGTTTTATCCAAAGAGATGAAGTAACGCATTTGATTTTATTCCAAAACATGATCAACGCTTTAAGGAATGAAAGAGCGGATCTATTCACGCCAAAATTGATTAATGAAGTCATAGAAATGTTTAAAAAAGCGGTAGAAATTGAAGCCTCATGGGGGGATTATATCACGCAAGGCAAGATTTTAGGACTCACTTCAAGTTTGATTGAGCAATACATCCAGTTTTTAGCAGATAGCCGTTTGAGTAAGGTGGGTATCGCTAAAGTTTATGGCGTCCAACACCCCATTAAATGGGTAGAGAGCTTTTCAAGTTTCAATGAGCAACGCTCCAATTTCTTTGAAGCTAGGGTGAGTAATTACGCTAAAGGGAGCGTGAGTTTTGATGATTTTTAAGGGGCTTGTTTGAATAGTATTAAAAACCATTTGATGTGTGAAGAAATCCACAAGCGTTTCAATTTGCACCCCAAAGTGAGGAAAGCTATGGAGAGCATTGAAAGGGAGGTTTTTGTGCCAGCCCCCTTTAAACACTTTGCCTACACTTTAAACGCTCTTTCTATGCAAGCGCAACAATACATTTCTTCGCCCTTAACCGTGGCCAAAATGACGCAATATTTAGAAATCGATCATGTGGATAGCGTGCTAGAAATTGGCTGTGGGAGCGGCTATCAAGCGGCGGTGCTGTCTCAAATTTTCAGGCGCGTTTTTAGCGTTGAAAGGATTGAAAGCTTGTATTTAGAAGCGCGTTTGCGCCTTAAAAATCTCGGTTTAGACAATGTCCATGTCAAATTCGCTGATGGGAACAAGGGCTGGGATCAATACGCCCCCTATGATAGGATTTTGTTCTCTGCTTGCGCTAAAAATATCCCCCAAGCGCTTATTGATCAGCTTGAAGAAGGCGGGATATTAGTCGCACCCATTCAAGAAAATAACGAGCAAGTCATCAAACGCTTTGTGAAGCAAAATAACGCTTTGCGCGTCCAAAAAGTGTTAGAAAAATGCTCGTTTGTGCCTGTTGTAGATGGGGTGCAATAAAGATTAAGGCATGATTAAACACTATCTTTTCATGGCGGTTTCGCAAGTCTTTTTCTCTTTCTTTTTAGTGCTGTTTTTTATCTCTTCTATCGTGTTATTAATCAGTATTGCAAGCGTAACGCTCGTGATTAAAGTGAGCTTTTTGGATCTGGTGCAACTCTTCTTATATTCCTTACCAGGAACCATTTTTTTTATTTTGCCGATCACTTTTTTTGCGGCTTGCGCTTTAGGGCTTTCAAGGCTTAGCTATGACCATGAATTGTTAGTGTTTTTCTCTTTAGGGGTTTCGCCTAAAACAATGACTAAAGCGTTTGTGCCTTTAAGTCTGTTAGTGAGCGCGATTTTATTGGTGTTTTCGCTCATTTTAATCCCCACTTCTAAGAGCGCTTATTACGGGTTTTTGCGTCAAAAAAAAGACAAGATTGATATTAACATCAGGGCCGGTGAATTCGGGCAAAAATTAGGCGATTGGCTCGTGTATGTGGATAAGACTGAAAACAATTCCTATGATAATTTGGTGCTTTTTTCTAATAAAAGCCTTTCTCAAGAAAGCTTTATTCTGGCTCAAAAAGGCAATATCAACAATCAAAACGGCGTGTTTGAATTGAATTTGTATAACGGGCATGCGTATTTCACTCAAGGCGATAAAATGCGTAAAGTTGATTTTGAAGAATTGCATTTGCGCAACAAGCTCAAGTCTTTCAATTCTAATGATGCGGCTTATTTGCAAGGCACGGATTATTTGGGCTATTGGAAAAAAGCCTTTGGTAAAAACGCTAATAAAAATCAAAAACGCCGTTTTTCTCAAGCGATCTTAGTTTCCTTATTCCCTTTAGCGAGCGTGTTTTTAATCCCTTTATTTGGCATCGCCAACCCACGATTCAAAACGAATTGGAGTTATTTTTATGTCCTTGGAGCGGTTGGGGTTTATTTTTTAATGGTGCATGTGATTTCTACAGATTTGTTTTTGATGACCTTTTTCTTCCCCTTTATTTGGGCGTTTGCCTCTTATTTATTGTTTAGAAGATTCATTTTAAAGCGTTATTAAATGCGTTGTTTTAAGGCCACTATCGCTTATGATGGGGCGTATTTTTTAGGCTATGCCAAACAGCCTAACAAACTCGGCGTTCAGGATAAAATAGAGGGCGCTTTAAACGCACTAGGGATTAAAAGCGTTGTGGTTGCGGCTGGGCGCACGGATAAAGGCGTGCATGCGAACAACCAAGCGCTGTCTTTTCACGCTCCAAAACACTGGAGCGCTGATAAATTATTTTATTACCTAGCCCCCAAACTCGCCCCGCATATTGTCTTAAAAAAGCTAGAAGAAAAGAACTTTCATGCGCGTTTTGACGCTCAAAAAAGAGCGTATCGTTACCTTTTGACGAAGAATTTAAAAACGCCTTTTTTAGCGCCTTATATCGCTTGTGGGGATTATGGCTCACTAGATTTATTAAATACCGCTTTAAAACAATTCACAGGCAAGCATGATTTTTCCATGTTTAAGAAAGAAGGTGGGGCGATAACCAATCCTAATCGCATCATTTTTAACGCTTTGGCTTATAAAACTTTTATCATGGGGCATGAGTGCGTGGTGTTTAAAATCATTGGCGATGCGTTTTTACGCTCCAGCGTGCGTTTGATCATTCAAGCGTGCGTTCAATACTCCTTAGAAAAAATCACGCTCGCTGAAATTCAAGCACAAATCCATAACCTCAAAGCCACTATAAGAACGCCCATAATGGCTAATGGCTTGTATTTGCACAGGGTGTATTATTGAAACCTTAAAAGGTGTTCTTCCCAATCTAGAGCACTTTTGATAATGGTGTCTAGACTGTCATAAAGGGGTTTGAAAGAGGTGTTTTGTAAGATTTTAGCGTTATTGGCAATAAGGCTTGCTGGATCGCCCTGTCGTTTGTCTAAAATTTCCACTAAAAAATCGTTGTTTGAGATTTCTTTGACCTTTTCTATCACTTCTTTCACGCTATGGCCTTGATTGTAGCCGACATTATAGATCTCGCTCTTATTTTTTTCTAAAAGGGTTTGATAGCTCGCTAAATGCGCGTTAGCCAAATCATCTACATGGATATAATCCCTAATGCAAGTGCCATCTCTTGTGGGGTAGTTAGTGCCAAAAATCCCCATTTTTTTCCTTTTCCCCACCGCGCATTCGCATGCAATTTTGATCAAATGCGTGGCGTTAAGCGTGCGTTGCCCTAGCGTGTAAGGCGTGGTATAATCATTGCACATGCATGCCCCAGCCACATTGAAATAGCGCAAAATAACGCATTTAAAATCCGCTATTTTAGAAGTGTCCAACAAAATCCTTTCGCTCATCATTTTAGACGCTCCATAAGGATTAATGGGGTTTAAGGGGCTTTCTTCATTCAAGCTTGAACTAGATTCGCCATAAACCACGGCCGTGGAAGAAAAAATAAAACGCTTGATTGCATGTTTTAAACAAAGTTTGACAAGCTCTAAAGTGTTGAGCGTGTTGTTGGTGTAGTATTCTAAAGGCAAGCGCGTGGATTCTTCTACTGAGATTTTAGCCCCAAAATGCAAGACAGCTTCAATAGGATCTTTTAGCTGTTGCTTATTCAAAAAGGCGTCTAATTTGTGGGTTTCATTCAAATTCGCTTGAATAAAAGTAACCCTATTAGGGTAGTAATGCTCTAACGCTTTGATATGCTCTAAAAAACCGGTGCTTAAGTCATCTACAATAATGATATTTTCTTTGGTTTTTTCTAAAAACGCCCTTGCGGTATGCGAGCCTATATAACCGCACGCTCCTGTGAGTAATAATGCCATAAAACCCCTTTTAAAATGAAAAAATAACAACTATTATAACATCTTAATCCCATTTATCATTTAAGGATTTCTTAAGAAAATTTAATCTATAATTTCATCTTTATTGGCTTTTAAGGGCTTATAGCTCAGGTGGTTAGAGCGCACCCCTGATAAGGGTGAGGTCGGAGGTTCAACTCCTCCTAAGCCCACCATTTTTTACCATCTTTGGGGAATTAGCTCAGCTGGGAGAGCGCCTGCTTTGCACGCAGGAGGTCAGCGGTTCGATCCCGCTATTCTCCACCATTGTTTTCTCCTTAATTTTTTCTTTTTATCAGTCGTGTCTTGGTTGAGAAATCCTAAACGATTGGATCGTCTTTGTTTAACGCCGCAAGTCTTTTAACTCAAAGCTCCTTGATGGAATATTAAATTGGATTGAGATTTTTAGATTTTTTGTTTGCTTTGTTCTTTATATTGTGCAAAATCTCTTTTGCTTTATAATCTTTCGCTTTCTATCTTTGGCGGCTTTATCGGCTTATATTTGTTCTAGGGGGCTTAAAATTTTAGGGTTTTGGGTTTTTCAATGATTGTAAGCGTGTTGTTACTAAATTGTGGGTTTTGAGCGCTTCATTCTTTCTTTATTGGCTCAATTCAAGCCTTTCGTTAGAGCGTGGAAAAAATGTTAGAAACCCTTACAAAACAAGCTAATATATTCTATTCAATTTATTTCAAGGACAAACAAACATGAAAAAATTTCTTTATACCCTACTCGTGCTTCTTTTAATCGGCCTTTTAACAACCTATCTTATCCTTTTTACAGAATGGGGGAATAAGATCATCGCTTCGTATATAGAGAAAAAAATCAACCCGAACGAGCGTTATTTGAGCGTTAAAACCTTTAAATTGAGATTCAACTCTTTAGATTTTAAAGCTCAAGCCAACGATGATTCCACGCTCATTCTTAAAGGGGATTTCTCACTTTTAAAGCAAAGCGTAAATTTGAATTACCATATAGATATTAAAAATTTACGCTCTTTCAAAGAATGGATACCCTACCCTTTAAGGGGGGCTATTGTTACTTCTGGGAACATTAAAGGGCATAGAAAAGCCCTTGTGATTCAAGGCGTCTCTGATGTCGCTCAATCCCACACTGCCTACAACGCCCTTTTAAATGATTTCAAGCTTTCTCACTTAAGCTTGAACGCAAAAGACGCCAATTTAGAAGATTTGCTTTATTTACTCAACCGCCCCGCTTATGCGAACGCAAAAGTGTCCTTACAAGCGGATTTTAACTCTCTAAAGCCTTTAGAAGGGCATTTGATCCTAACAGCTAATGACGCTTTAATCAATAACGCCCTAATCAATCAAATCTTTCATTTAAACCTTAAAGACACGCTTATCTTCAACCTCTCGCACTCAAGCGATTTTAAAGAAAACAAAGCCATCAGCGATACCACCCTAACTAGTCCTTTAGCCAATTTCACAGCCCTAAAAAGCGAATATTCTTTCCCTACTTTAAAACTCAACGCCCCCTACACTTTAGAAATACCCAATCTAGCCAAACTCCAAAACATGATTAACCACCCCTTAAAAGGGAGCTTGACTTTAAACGGCAATATAGAGCAAAGCCCCAAACTTTTAAAAGTCAGCGGCCATTCAAATTTACTAGACGGCGCACTGGATTTCACGCTTTTAAATAAAGATTTGAAAGCCCGTTTTTCCAATATTTCCACTTTAAAAGCCCTAGATTTATTCCATTACCCTAAATTTTTCCAATCCGTTGCAGACGCTAACTTGGATTATGATCTTATCGCTAAGCAAGGCGTATTGAAAGCCCGCCTAAAAAACGCAAGATTCCTCAAAAATGCATTCAGCGATTTCCTCTACTCCATTTCTAAATTTGATATTACTAAAGAAATCTATAACGATACCAATCTGGTAAGCCAAATCAACCAGCAACGCCTACTCTCTGATTTGAGTTTAAAAAGCCCCAAAACCCAATTGAAAATCCATAACGGCTTGTTGGATTTAAACACCAAGCAAATTGACATGCTCATGGATGCGGAAATTTTAAAATTCGTTTTTAAAATGAAACTTCAAGGTAACATGCACCAGCCAAAATTTTCCCTCATTTTAAATGAGAAAGCCATCCAACAAAACCTGCAACAAGGCTTGAAAGAAATCTTAAAAAATGACACCCTTAAAAAAGGTTTAGATCATTTGCTTAAAGATGATAAGCTCAAAGAAAAGCTTGAAAAAGGGCTTAAGGGGCTTTTTTAAAATTTTAAAGGATAGAAATGGCGCACATTTTAGTTAGCGGGGCGACTTCAGGGTTTGGGCTAGAAATCGCTAAGGCGTTTTTACAAAAAAACCATGTGGTTTTTGGCACAGGGAGGCGAAAAGAGAATTTGCAAAAATTACAACTCGCTTACCCTAAGCGTTTCATTCCCTTGTGTTTTGATCTTCAAAACAAGCTTGAAACTAAGCGAGCGGTAGAGACTATTTTTTCCATGACGGATCGCATTGACGCTTTAATCAATAACGCCGGCTTAGCGCTAGGCTTGAACAAGGCTTATGAATGCGAGTTAGACGACTGGGAAATCATGATAGACACGAATATCAAGGGGTTGTTGCATCTCACCCGTTTGATCTTGCCCTCTATGATAGAGCATGACCAAGGGACTATCATCAACCTTGGCTCTATCGCTGGCACTTACCCCTATCCTGGCGGGAATGTCTATGGAGCGAGCAAGGCGTTTGTGAAGCAATTTTCTTTAAATTTGCGAGCGGATTTGGCTGGCACTAATATCAGAGTGAGCAATGTTGAACCCGGTTTGTGCGGCGAAACCGAATTCAGCATGGTGCGTTTTAAGGGCGATAAAATCAAAGCCCAATCCGTCTATGAAAACACCCTTTACCTCAAGCCACAAGATATTGCTAACATCGTGCTATGGATTTACGAACAACCCTCGCATGTCAATATCAACTGCATAGAAATCATGCCCACAAGCCAAACTTTCGCTCCCCTACCCACCCATAAAAACCCTTAAGGGGTTTAAAAATAAAGGCTTTGTTTTGGTTAAATACTTAAGGTTTTTTAAACTTTAACGACTCTTTAAGTTTTAAAAAAAAAAGAATTTTGGTTGCTTTATTTTAAACTCATTATCTTAAGGGGATAAGGGGTATTTTGAAATAATCCTCCCCTAAAATCCCCCTAACCCAAGAAGACCGCTTTTTTAAAGCCGTTTGATCAAGCCTTATTCAAACTAAACTTTGATTTTAAGCTGCTTGAGAATATCGCATGCCCCTTTAGCGCCTAATTTACAGCCTTTTTTAAAGTTTTCTATGGCTTGCTTTTCATTCCTTGTTACGCCTTCGCCATTGTATTGCATAGCCCCTAAATTGAAACACCCTCCGCCATTTTCCAATTCGCATGCTTTAGAATAACGAGCGAGAGCCTCTTTAAAATTCTTCGCCACGCCTTCGCCATGATGATACATATTCCCTGCGTTAAAGCACCCTGGGCTGTCTTTTAAATCGCAAGCTTTGTCATACGAAGCGAGTGCTTTTTTCAAATCTTTAGGCGTGCCTCTGCCTGCATCATACAAGCTCCCTAATATCGTGCAACCATCGCCATCGTTTAAATCGCACGCTTTAGTGAAATACTCCACCGCTTTTTTAAAATCCCTAGTTACCACTTTACCATCATGATAAATCCCCCCTAAGCTCGCGCACCCTTCAGCGTATTTCAAATCGCACGCTTTAGAGTAGTATTGTAAGGCTTTGTTGGTGTTTTGGGACACGCCTTGCCCGCTATAATATAAATTCCCTAGCAAATGACACCCATTGCTGTAATTTAAATCGCAAGCCTTAGCGTAAAAGGAGGCGGCTTTTTTCAAATTCTTTTCTACCCCCTGCCCTTGATAATAAAGCACCCCCAAATTAAAACACCCGCTATTTTCTTTCAGATCGCAAGCTTTTTCAAAATATTTCTTCGCTTGAGTGAAATCTTTCTCTTTGTAGCTCTTTGCACCCAAACCCACAAGCTCTTTAGGGTCTTGCTCTGCCATTAACCCCCCTAAACACAACGCTCCCAAGCACAAAACCCTAAAAAGGGATTTTTTGACATTTTCTAACATGATGTATCTCCTTATCAAAAATTTTATTATAGTGTTATTAAGCAAATACAAAATGCCATGATCTTTTTGTTATCTTAAAGCTAACGCTCGCTTGCAAATTTCTGTGATCTTATCCCACTCTTTGTTTTGAATTAAATCTTTAGGGGTAAGCCAACTCCCCCCCACGCATAAAACATTTTCTAAATTCAAATAAGAACGCATGTTATCTGCGCTAATCCCCCCAGTGGGGCAAAATTTCACCCCTTTAAAAGGGCCGTTAAAAGCGTTTAAAAGCTTAACGCCCCCACAATACTCTGCCGGGAAAAATTTCAAAGCGTTATAACCCAATTCTAAGGCTTGCATGACTTCACTACTGCTAGAAACCCCAGGTATTAAAGGCATGCCTTTTTTCTTTGCGTGTTCTAAAAGCTTTATCGTAAGACCCGGGCTAATCAAAAACTCTGCCCCCCTATTTTGAGCTTGCTCTAATTGAGTAAGATTTAAAATCGTGCCAGCGCCCACGCGCATTTTTGGCACATTCTTAGCGATAAGCTCTATGGCTTCTAAAGCGCAACTGGAGCGCAAAGTAACTTCTATGATTGGAATACCCCCCTCTATCAGGCTTTGCGCTAAAGGCACAGCGTCTTTTATATTCTCAATCACCACCACAGGGACAATGGGGCTGATTTGTAAAATCTCTATTATTTTATCTTGCATTTTATCTCCTTTATATTTTTATACCTTTATGCCAAAACTCATGCCACCCTCTTCAGCGGTATTGGCATTCAATCTCAAGCTTGTAAATAATTCCCTACCCAGCCCAAAAGTAGGCTTTTCTAAATTTTCTAAGGTTTCTAAAAACAAGGGGTTGATGCCTCTATCTTCAAAATCCTTTTCAAGCACATTCAAGGCGTTATTAGGAGCGTCTAATTCTATCAAATCGCCATCTTTAATCTTAATGATCGCCCCGTTTAACGCTCCCTCAGGGCTTAAATGGATCGCGCTAGGCACTTTCCCGCTCGCCCCGCTCATGCGCCCATCCGTAACGAGTGCGACCTTATAACCCATATCCTGCAAAGCCCCTAAATTCGTGGTGAGTTTATGCAATTCTGGCATGCCGTTAGACTTAGGCCCTTGGAAAGGCAAGACGGCCACAAAGTCCCTTTCTAATTCTTTATTTTTAAAGCGTTCTAAAAATTCGCTTTGGGTTTTAAAAACAATCGCTCTGGCCTTGACTTTCCTGTGCTCATCTTTAATGGCTGAGATTTTAATCACGGCCCTCCCTAAATTACCCTTTAAGATTTTAAGCCCCCCATTAGCGGCAAAAGGCTCGCTAACAGGGCGTAAAATATCCGTATTCAGGCTATGATTGATGGCGTCTTTATACACCAATTGGTCGTTTTCTAAAAAGGGGGTTTTGGTGTAATTTTGCATGCCTTTTTGCGTTTCTGTATCCATAATGGTATGCGTGTCTTCAAATAAAAGCCCCTCTTTTAACAATTCTTTGATCACAAACGCTAAACCCCCACAGGCTTCAAAAGCGTTCACATCCGCTGATCCGTTAGGATAGACTTTAGCTAAAAGGGGTATGAGATTAGAAACAGCGTCAAAATCGTCCCAATTGAGAATCACCCCACAAGATCTAGCGATAGCGATCAAATGCAAAGTGTGGTTGGTAGAACCTCCGGTTGCCATTAAGCCTATAAGAGCGTTAAGAATGCTTTTTTCATCAATGAGTTTGGCTAAAGGCAGAATTTTCCCGCTCGCTAATCTTTTGGCGCTCTCTTCTACTAAAACCTTTCGTAAGGGGTTGTTAGGGTTGATAAAACTAGAGTTAGCCACATGCAACCCCATAAACTCCATCATCATTTGATTGGAATTAGCCGTGCCATAAAAAGTGCAAGTGCCCACATCATGATAGCTTTGCATTTCCACTTTTAAAAGCTCTTCTCTGTTGATTTTTCCCATTGCAAAATCCTGGCGCGCTTTGGCTTTTTTATAATTTTCTATCCCGCTCACCATAGGCCCGCTTGGCACAAACACGCTCGCTAAATTCCCAAAGCTTAACGCTCCTATAAGCAAGCCTGGCACGATTTTATCGCACACGCCCAAAAAAAACGCCCCATCAAAAACATTATGGCTTAACCCCACGGCGGTGCTTAAAGCGATCACATCTCTACTGAATAAGCTCAATTCCATGCCATCATAACCCTGCGTGATACCATCACACATCGCTGGCACCCCACTAGCGACGCTCGCATAAGCGTTATGCTCTTGCAATTCTTTTTTAATCCAGTCAGGGTAATTTTTAAAAGGTTGGTGGGCTGAAAGCATGTCGTTATAAGCGGTGATAATCGCAAAATGCTTTCTTTTATGCGAACCTAAAGGCATCTTTAAATGCTCTGGCATGCTCGCCGTAACATGCGCAATATTCGCACAACCCAAGCTCTCAATCTTGGGCTGGTTTTTAGGGTTAAAGATATTTTCTAAATAAAGCTCTCTGGTTTTTTTGCTACGCTCTGTAATTTTTTCTTTGATTTGTTCTAAAGAATGCTTAGGCATGAACACCCCTTCAATTAAGATTTAATATATAATAATAACTCAAAAACACTCTAAAAGGGTTATTGATGTTAGATTTTGATTTGGTTCTTTTTGGCGCGACTGGGGATTTAGCCATGCGAAAGCTCTTTGTTTCGCTCTATGAAATTTATAGTCATTATGGTTTTAAAAAAGATTCTAGAATTATCGCATCAGGGCGTAAGGAGCTATCCAATGAAGAGTTTTTAGCGCTTCTTTGTGAAAAGACACAACTGCATTCAAGAGAAAAGGGTGAGGAATTTTTAGCCCATATCAGTTATTTGCGCGTCCGTTTGGATAACCCTAAAGACTTTGGAGAATTGAGTAAAATCGCTACAAAAAATAAACCCTTGATTTTCTACTTTTCTATCTCCCCTAGTTTTTTTGCAATGACCGCTCAACATTTAGCCCAAAACGCACTCAATCACACTAACACTCGCTTGATTTTAGAAAAGCCTTTAGGGCATGATTTAAAGACTTGTAAAGAGATTTTCCAAAGCATTAGCGCTTTTTTTAAAGAAGAACAAATTTTTAGAATCGATCATTATTTAGGGAAAAAGGGCGTTCAAAATATCCTTGAATTGCGCTTAAATAACCCTATCTTAAACATTTTATGGGATCAAATCAGCACGGTTGAAATCTGCGTGTATGAGACTTTAGGGGTGGAAGAAAGAGGCGAATTTTACGATAAAATTGGGGCTTTAAGGGATATGGTTCAAAACCATCTCTTGCAAGTTTTATCCCTTATCGCTACAGATTTACCCAACGATTTAAAGGATTTGAGGAAAGAAAAAATCAAGGTTTTAAAAACCTTACAACCCCCTAAAGATTTCAAAAAACAGGTTATTCGGGCCCAATATCAAGGCTATAGAGATGAAAATAAGGTTCATAAAGAGAGCCAGACAGAGACTTTTGTCGCTATTAAAGCCTTTTTGGATACGCCTAAATTTAAAGGCGTGCCTTTCTACCTTAAGCACGCTAAAAAAATGCCCCGCAATCAAGCGAGCGTGAAAATCCATTTTAACGCAATCAATACGCTAGAATTTTTCCTCTCTCAAGATAAAATCACCCTCACCCTAAAAGATCATCAAAACCCCCTTATTTTAGAAACCCACAACAAACAAGAATTTTTACAGCCCTACGCTAAATTGCTCTATGATGCGATACAAAATAACCACAACAATTTCGCCCACCAGTTGGAATTAGAAGCGTCATGGGTTTTTATTGACACGCTCATAGAAGGTTTTATGAATAACGCCACGCCCTTATATTCCTATGAAAGCCACAATCTCAACGAATCAGAATTTTTAAAACCACTCTATCAGTAAAAGGGATTTTCATGGGTTATCAATTATTTGAATTTGAAAATTTGAAAGATTGCCACAAGGCTTTAACAGAGCGTTTTAAAGAATTTTTTAACAACGCCTTAAAAAAGCACCATCAAGTTTCTATCGCTTTTTCTGGAGGCCGTTCGCCCATTAGCTTGTTGCAAAAATTGAGCGTTTTAGATCTCAAATGGCATGAGTGTGTAGTCAGTTTGGTAGATGAACGCATTATAGACACAAGCCACAAGGATAGCAACACCAAATTATTGCATGATTACTTGTTGCAAAATAACGCCTTAAAAGCTTCTTTCATCCCGCTTTTGCCCAAAAAGATTTCTAGCGATACAAATGCGCTTTTTCATTTTGCTAACCAGCATTTCAAACAGCCCCATTTAGCCATTTTGGGCATGGGGACTGACGGGCATACGGCTAGCCTTTTTCCCGAAACGAGCACTTTTTTAAACGAAGAAAAAGAAAATATCGTCTTGACTAAGCCAATTAACGCTCCTTATGAGCGCCTGAGCATGTCTGTTAACGCCTTAGAAAATTGCGAAAAACTTTTCTTAAGCGTTAGTGGAGTAGAAAAAAGGGAGGTTTTAGAAAAAGCTTTAAAAGAAAACGCCCCCTATTCTCTGCCGATTGCTCGGATTTTACATTCTCAAAAAGTTACCACGGAGGTGTTTTATGCCAAAAACTGAAACTTACCCAAGACTCTTAGCCGATATTGGCGGCACGAACGCGCGCTTTGGTTTGGAAGTCGCCCCACGACAGATTGAATGCATTGAAGTCTTGCGGTGCGAAGATTTTGAGAGCTTGAGCGATGCGGTGCGATTTTACCTTTCTAAATGCAAAGAAAGCCTTAAACTGCACCCTATTTATGGCTCTTTTGCTGTGGCTACACCCATTATGGGGGATTTTGTCCAAATGACTAACAACCACTGGACTTTTTCTATTGAAACGACACGGCAATGTTTGACTTTAAAAAAATTGCTTGTCATCAATGATTTTGTCGCACAAGCCTATGCCATTAGCGCGATGCAAGAAAACGATCTGGCTCAAATAGGCGGGATTAAGTGCGAAATCAACGCCCCTAAAGCGATTTTAGGGCCAGGAACCGGGCTTGGGGTAAGCACTCTTATCCAAAACAGCGATGGCTCTTTAAAAGTCTTGCCCGGTGAAGGGGGGCATGTGAGCTTTGCCCCTTTTGATGATTTAGAAATTTTAGTGTGGCAATACGCCCGCTCTAAATTCAACCATGTGAGCGCGGAAAGGTTTTTGAGCGGGAGCGGTCTGGTGTTGATTTATGAAGCCCTGTCTAAACGCAAAGGCTTAGAAAAAGTGGCGAAGTTAAGCAAGGCTGAATTGACCCCACAAATCATTAGCGAACGCGCTTTGAACGGGGATTACCCTATATGCCGATTGACCTTGGACACTTTTTGCTCCATGTTAGGCACGCTCGCTGCTGATGTGGCTCTCACTTTGGGGGCTAGGGGGGGCGTGTATTTGTGTGGGGGGATTATCCCACGATTCATTGATTATTTTAAAACTTCGCCCTTTAGAGCGCGTTTTGAAACGAAAGGGCGCATGGGGGCGTTTCTCGCTTCCATCCCAGTGCATGTCGTGATGAAAAAAACTCCCGGACTTGATGGGGCAGGCATTGCGTTAGAAAATTATTTACTGCATGATAGAATTTAGCAAATAGTGACGCTTTAAGATAAAAGCGATTAGTACAATGGGTGCGTTTGAGCGCGCCAAACAACGATACCATATAACCAAAAACTATAAAATTAGTTAAACCTATAAAAACATAAGCAAACCATAAAAACGATACAATAGCGGTATTTTAATCAAACAAGGAGTTTTAATGAGAGTTCCATCTAAAGGTTTTGCTATTTTTTCTAAAGACGGGCATTTCAAGCCCCATGATTTTAGCCGCCATGCTGTAGGCCCTAAAGATGTGTTGATTGACATTCTTTATGCAGGGATTTGCCATAGCGATGTTCATAGTGCTTATAGCGAATGGAGAGAAGGCATTTACCCTATGGTTCCTGGGCATGAAATTGCTGGGGTCATCAAAGAAGTGGGTAAGGAAGTTAAGAAATTTAAGGTTGGCGATGTGGTGGGCGTGGGCTGTTTTGTCAATTCATGCAAGGCATGTAAGCCATGTAAAGAACACCAAGAGCAATTTTGTGCCAAAGTGGTATTTACTTATAATTGTTTGGATTCTTTCCATGGCAACGAACCCCACATGGGCGGTTACTCTAATAATATTGTCGTGGATGAAAACTATGTGATTAGCGTGGATAAAAACGCTCCTTTAGAAAAAGTAGCCCCCTTGCTTTGCGCGGGCATCACCACTTATTCGCCCTTAAAATTTTCTAAGGTTACTAAAGGCACAAAAGTTGGCGTCGCTGGGTTTGGTGGGCTAGGAGGCATGGCGGTTAAATACGCTGTGGCTATGGGGGCTGAAGTGAGCGTTTTTGCAAGAAACGAACACAAAAAGCAAGACGCTTTGAGCATGGGGGTTAAACATTTCTACACTGACCCTAAACAATGCAAAGAAGAATTGGATTTTATCATTTCAACCATTCCTACCCATTATGATTTAAAAGACTACCTCAAGCTCTTAACTTATAATGGCGATCTAGCCCTTGTGGGACTCCCCCCTGTAGAAGTCGCCCCAGCGCTTAGCGTTTTTGATTTTATCTATTTAAGCAATCGCAAGGTTTATGGCTCATTGATTGGGGGCATTAAAGAAACCCAAGAGATGATGGATTTTTCTATCAAACACAATATTTACCCTGAAGTGGATTTGATTTTAGGCAAGGATATTGACACGGCTTATCACAACCTAACCCATGGGAAAGCGAAATTCCGCTATGTGATTGACATGAAAAAATCGTTTGATTAAAAATTGACTTTAGCTCTTTTTTAAGAGCTTGAGTTGGATTAGGATTTTTTTCACCAGTGCATGGAGTTTTAAAATTTTAAGGGTTTTACTAATAAGGCTCTTGAGCGGTATTGAAATGCAGTATTTGAATAGTCTTCGCCTTGCGTTTTGGGGAATCTCATGAATGTGTAAAAAATAATGTTTTAAAAACGTCTTAAAAGCGTCATGGGCAATCTGTTCTTCTGCTTTCCATAAAGGAAAGTAGTAATGATAAGCGGCAATGCTATGGTAGTGGTGCCATTTTTCTCCACCTATCTCCCCACCCCCTGTGATCAAATAAGACCAATCGCTCATAAATGGGGTTTTAGCCAAAGCGTTCAGCCATAAATCCGCTTTTAAACCAAAAGGATAGTCCCAAGGCTTGATTTGAAAATAAGGATGAGAGTCGTATTGTATAACGATAGGTTCTCTTAGGGCTTGTTTAATGGTGTTATGATAAATTGCATTGGCCACGCCCTTTAAATGCTCTTCAGAAAGACTATAATAGTGTGGGAAAATGCAATACTCTATTTTTAATGGCGCGATCTTTGAACGACAAAATTCTGTCAATTGCGGTTCTTTATCTATTTTTTGCGCGCGTATGATTTCTAATATTTTTTTACAAAATTGATTTTTTCGCTGGTAAGTTAAGTTGCAATAAAAAAAGCCTTCATACGGGTATATTTTGTCATAAACCCCATAAAAATAATTCTCATCATTTTCTTTAATGCTTAAGAAATCAGCGCTAAATTCATTGCAAAAGATAACATCCACATCGCTCCACACCATTTTAGAATATTTGGGGAATAAATCCGCTAGAAAATACTTCACTAACACCATTTTAGAAAAACGCTTAGTGAAATCCTCATCAAAAGGGTTAGGGATAGTGTCTAAAAAAGGTTCAATATCTTTTACTTCTAAAACAGCAAATTCTTTAAAAGGCTCTGTGATTTGATTAAGTTTTGCTTTATCTTCTTCATTCAAGCCTACCACTAAAGCGTGTAGGGTGTAACGGATTTTTTTATTGGCTTTAGCGATGCTTTCTAGCAAGGAATAAAGACACGCGCCCGCAGGAATGAGGTAATTCTTATCAAAAGCAAAAGCGATAGGAATATGAAAATCTTGTTCTTTAAAAGAATGATTTGAAGCTGAAGTCATAAAAAATTAAACACCCTTTTTTAATGGCTATTTTATCCAAAAAAAAAAAAACCGAACTTGAAAGGGTTCTGTTCTTTGGTTTTTATGCTGTTTTTAAAGCAAATTAATTTAAAGAAAGGTTTTAACCCCTTTACTCTAGCCCTTTCTTAAAAGCTTGAGTTTGATTAGGATTTTTTTAACAATCCCATGAAGCCCTAAAACTCTAAGGATCTTACTAACCACCCTTTTAGCTAACGCTTTAGGCATCAAAAACACAAAATAAATAAGCTTATTGAAAAATTTTTTCACTAAATTACAAGTTAATTCAAAAACTCTTGAATGGATTTTCCTTTCTTTAAACACAACAAACAGATACGATTTGAAAAACAAATACGGAGCCTTAAAAACAATTTCTTTTGAAGACTTTACTGAAGAAAAATAGTGCTGCTCAGCCATTTTTGTGGTATAAAAGCTCTCATTGGTGTGCATTTTTTTAGTGTAATCGCTCATAAATGGGGTTTTAGCCAAAGCGTTCAGCCATAAATCCGCTTTTAAACCAAAAGGATAGTCCCAAGGCTTCACCGCCCCCCACCAAGCGTCATAGTGGATAATGGTAGGGTTTTCTCGCGCCTCTAAAATGGTTTTCTTGTAATTCTCGTTTAAATACGCGTTAGAAAAATCTTTAATGGTGTAATAATAAGGGAAAACGCAATATTCAATCCCTAAAGCTTTCATGTTAGGCCAACACCATTTCGTAAAATCCAACTCCCCTTTAGCCTCATTCCCCTTTAAAAGATCATGCATTCTTAAGGTGAAATTTTTCTTGCGTTGGTAATCTAAATTACAAAACAAAAACCCTTCCATCATGTGGTGCTTTTCAACTTCTAAAACCCCATAAAAATAATTCTCATCATTTTCTTTAATGCTTAAGAAATCAGCGCTAAATTCATTGCAAAAGATAACATCCACATCGCTCCACACCATTTTAGAATATTTGGGGAATAAATCCGCTAGAAAATACTTCACTAACACCATTTTAGAAAAACGCTTAGTGAAATCCTCATCAAAAGGGTTAGGGATAGTGTCTAAAAAAGGTTCAATATCTTTTACTTCTAAAACAGCAAATTCTTTAAAAGGCTCTGTGATTTGATTAAGTTTTGCTTTATCTTCTTCATTCAAGCCTACCACTAAAGCGTGTAGGGTGTAACGGATTTTTTTATTGGCTTTAGCGATGCTTTCTAGCAAGGAATAAAGACACGCGCCCGCAGGAATGAGGTAATTCTTATCAAAAGCAAAAGCGATAGGAATATGAAAATCTTGTTCTTTAAAAGAATGATTTGAAGCTGAAGTCATAAAAAATTAAACACCCTTTTTTAATGGCTATTTTATCCAAAAAAAAAAAAACCGAACTTGAAAGGGTTCTGTTCTTTGGTTTTTATGCTGTTTTTAAAGCAAATTAATTTAAAATCGTATCTTGTCTTTAAGTGCCGCCATTTTAAATGCTGCAATTTTAAAAGATGATGAAAGGGGCTGTGTTTTAGTTTGATTTTCTTAAAAAAATCTCTTTATGCGTTGTTAATTTCAAGTTTTTCAATACCACCCTTAATGAAAGCGGCTAGTTTTGTCTATGATTTGAAGTTTATGAGCTTTAATTTCAATTTAGTGGCCCCAAATAACAACCCCTATTGGAATAGCCTAACCAAAATGCAAGGTCGTCTCATGCCTCAAATCGGCGTCCAATTAGACAAAAGACAGGCCTTGATGTTTGGAGCATGGTTCATTCAAAATTTACACACGCATTATAGCTACTTCCCTTATTCATGGGGGGTTACGATGTATTACCAATACATAGGGAAAAATTTGAGATTTTTTTTAGGCATTGTGCCGCGAAGCTATCAAATAGGGCATTACCCTTTAAGCGCTTTTAAAAAACTTTTTTGGTTTATAGATCCTACTTTTAGGGGAGGAGCGTTTCAATTCAAACCGGCTTATGATCCTAACCGCTGGTGGAATGGGTGGTTTGAGGGCGTTGTGGATTGGTATGGGGGGCGCAATTGGAACAACCAGCCCAAAAAGAAAAATTACGATTTTGATCAATTCTTGTATTTTGTTTCTTCAGAATTTCAGTTTCTTAAAGGGTATTTAGGTTTGGGGGGACAGCTTGTCATTTTCCATAACGCCAGCCATCATAGCATGGGAGATAACTACCCTTACGGCGGTAATTCTTACTTAAAACCAGGCGATGTAACCCCGCAATGGCCTAATGGCTACCCCTATTTCAGTCAAAAAAATAACCCACAAGGCGGAGAAACAGGGAAATACTCTAACCCTACCATTTTAGACAGGGTCTATTACCACGCTTATTTAAAAGCGGATTTTAAAAATCTCATGCCTTATATGGACAATATTTTCATGACTTTTGGCACGCAGTCGTCTCAAACCCATTATTGCGTGCGTTATGCTAGCGAGTGCAAAAACGCTCAATTTTATAACAGCTTTGGGGGGGAATTTTACGCCCAAGCGCAATACAAAGGCTTTGGGATTTTTAACAGATACTATTTTTCCAACAAACCCCAAATGCACTTTTACGCCACTTATGGCCAATCCCTTTATACCGGATTGCCATGGTATAGAGCCCCTAATTTTGACATGATAGGGCTTTATTATGTCTATAAAAATAAATGGATAAGCGTGCGAGCGGATGCGTTTTTTAACTTTTTAGGTGGGGGCGATGGGTATCATTTGTATGGCAAGGGGGGTAAGTGGTTTGTGATGTATCAGCAATTTTTAACCCTAACCATAGACACAAGAGAGTTGATTGATTTTGTCAAATCTAAAATCCCTAAATAACTATATCTAAAAATTATAGATATAATTGAAATAAGCTACCGGTAAGCGGTGCCATAAAGTAGTCGCGCTCAAGCCATCAACGATTTCGGTTCTTTTGTTAGGAATGACAGGGAATTTCAACCCGAAAGTGATTTCATTGTGTAAAAAGCCAAAACGAAAACCCACTTTCACAAGCAATTGGAAAAGCGAATTTTCTTTGCCTAAATTTTGAGCGATAATCCCATGCATAGCCCCTCCTGGCATGTAAGTCGCCCCAGCGATGCCTAAGCCAAACTCTAACCCTAAAAACATCTTTGGCGAATTGAAAGCGTCCCACAAACCGCTAAATTCTAAACCATAGGTAGAAATATAGGATTTGTGAGAAGAAAAAGTCTGATCATAAAACAACCCGTAACGGAAACCCACATGCTCTACAGCTTGCGTTTTAGCCACAAATTTCCCCCCTAACACCACACCAAAGCCATTGCCGGTCATGAAATACGATTTATCTATAGAACTGGTGCTAAAAGATGTGTTGATCGCGCTAAGCTGATACCCAACCCCTAAATAAAAGGTATTCCTGTCCGCAAATTTAGGTTTTTTTGATTTTTCATCAAGCTCTGCCTCTGCGGCTTGAAGCGATGATAATAACGCCATGCCCATTAATATTTTAATTGTTGTTTTATTCATAACCCAATTCCTCTTGTTATCCTGCCCCACACTTGCCCTAATAGACTAAGATCAAATCACGCCCTAATAATAACAAAGTTTAAAATAAATATTAGTGGTTTTGATTAAGAACGCCTATCTTTTTAGAATAAATAGCCATAAAATAGCCATAATTCTTGTGGGTATGCCCCCATTTTCCTATAAAAATTCCTAAAAAGATATTGTTATAAGACACATTAATGGTTTTTCTTGTATAATTTTGAGCTAAGTTCAATTTATTTTATACGATATTAAGGAGACATATTACCATGTTTCAAATTAGATGGCATGCGCGAGCTGGTCAAGGCGCTATCACCGGTGCTAAAGGGTTGGCTGATGTGATTTCAAAAACAGGCAAAGAAGTGCAAGCGTTCGCTTCCTATGGTTCAGCTAAAAGGGGGGCTGCTATGATGGCTTATAACCGCGTTGATGATGAGCCTATTTTAAACCATGAACGCTTCATGCAACCGGATTATGTGCTGGTGATTGACCCTGGTTTGGTTTTCATTGAAAACATTTTCGCTAATGAAAAAGAAGACACGACCTATATCATCACTAGCTATCTTAACAAAGAAGAATTGTTTGAAAAAAAACCTGAATTAAAAACCCGTAAGGTGTTTTTAGTGGATTGTTTAAAAATCTCTATGGAAACCTTAAAACGCCCCATCCCCAACACGCCCATGCTAGGGGCGTTAATGAAAGTGTCTGGCATGCTTGAAATTGAGGCTTTTAAAGAAGCTTTTAAGAAAGTTTTAGGCAAAAAACTCACGCAAGAAGTCATTGACGCTAACATGCTCGCTATCCAAAGAGCTTATGAAGAAGTTCAATAACATTAAGGATTAAAGATGAAAGATTGGAATGAATTTGAAATGGGGGCGGTGCTCTTCCCTTTTGAAAAAAACGCACAAAGCGAAATGGAAAAACACAATGATGAGCGCCATTACACCGATCAAAGCTACTTCACCACTTCAGTGGCTCATTGGCGCGTGGCTAAGCCTGTGCATAACAATAATATTTGCATCAATTGCTTTAATTGTTGGGTTTATTGCCCAGACGCTGCCATTCTTTCAAGAGAGGGCAAGTTAAAGGGCGTGGATTATTCTCATTGTAAAGGCTGTGGCGTGTGCGTGGATGTCTGCCCCACCAACCCTAAATCGCTATGGATGTTTGAAGAACAAATTGAGCCCGCTACCGCTCTCACTCAATGGCCGCAAAAACAAGAAAAGAAAAAATCATAAGGAAAAAATATGGCAAAAAGTATTGAATTGCAAGAGATAGAAGTGTGGGATGGCAATACCGCTAGCTCTAACGCTTTAAGACAGGCTCAAATTGATGTCATCGCAGCCTATCCTATCACCCCATCAACGCCCATTGTGCAGAATTATGGCTCGTTTAAGGATAATGGCTATATTGATGGCGAATTTGTTTTAGTGGAATCTGAGCATGCCGCCATGAGCGCATGCGTGGGAGCGGCTGCAGCTGGAGGGAGAGTCAGCACTGCGACTAGCTCTCAAGGTTTGGCGTTAATGGTAGAGGTTTTATACCAGGCTTCTGGCATGCGTTTGCCTATCGTTTTGAATTTAGTCAATCGCGCTCTAGCAGCCCCTTTAAATATCCATGGCGATCATTCTGATATGTATTTAAGTAGGGATTCTGGCTGGGTAAGTTTATGCACATGCAACCCTCAAGAAGCTTACGATTTCACTTTAATGGCGTTTAGAATCGCAGAACACCAAAAGGTGCGCGTGCCTACTATCGTCAATCAAGATGGTTTTTTATGCTCGCACACCGTGCAAAATGTCCGCCCTTTGAGCGATGCAGTGGCTTATCAATTCGTAGGCGAATACCAAACCAAGCATTCCCTTTTGGATTTTGATAAACCGGTAAGCTATGGCGCGCAAGCTGAAGAAGAATGGCATTATGAGCATAAAGCCCAACTCCACCATGCTATCATGAGCGCGTCTTCTGTGATTGAAGAAGTGTTCAATGATTTCGCTAAACTCACAGGCAGGCAATACCATTTGACTAAAACTTTCCAGCTAGAAGACGCTGAAATCGCTATCTTTGCGTTAGGCACTACTTATGAATCAGCGATCGTAGCGGCTAAAGAAATGCGTAAAAAAGGCATTAAGGCCGGCGTGGCTACCATCCATTCTCTGCGCCCTTTCCCTTATGAAAGATTGGGGCAGGATTTGAAAAATCTTAAGGCTCTAGCGATTTTAGATAAAAGCTCCCCAGCGGGCGCTATGGGGGCGATGTTTAATGAAGTAACGAGCGCGGTGTATCAAACGCAAGGGACTAAACACCCTGTGGTGTCTAACTACATTTATGGTTTAGGCGAAAGGGATATGACGATCGCGCATTTATGCGAGATTTTTGAAGAAATCAATGAAGACGCTCTTAAAGGCACGCTCACGCACCCTACCCAACAATTCGTAGGTTTGCATGGCCCTAAAATGAGCTTTTTTTAAAAAGGAAATATCATGGTAAAAGAAGTCAAAACACTCAAAGGTTTTAGCCAAAGCGCTGAGAAATTTCAAGGCTCGCACTTGCTTTGCCCGGGTTGTGGGCATGGCATTATTGTGCGCGAAGTTTTAAACGCTGTAGATGGGCCTATTGTTTTAGGCAATTCTACCGGTTGTTTAGAGGTATGCTCGGCGGTGTATCCGCACACTTCATGGGATGTGCCTTGGATTCATATTGGTTTTGAAAATGGCTCTACGGCGATTTCAGGGGTGGAAGCGATGTATAAGGCTTTAGTGAATAAGGGCCGCTATCAAGGTCAAAAGCCAAAATTTGTGGCGTTTGGGGGCGATGGAGCTAGTTATGATATTGGTTTTCAATTCATCAGCGGTTGCATGGAAAGAGGGCATGACATGACTTACATTTGCCTAGATAATGAAAACTACGCCAATACCGGCGGTCAAAGAAGTGGTTCTACGCCATTAGGGGCTAGCACTTCTACCACGCCAGCAGGATCGGTTAGCTTTGGTAAAAAAGAAAAGAAAAAAGACATCGTCAATATCATGGCAAGCCATGGGGTCCCTTATGTGGCGCAACTCTCGCCCAATAAATGGAAAGACATGAATAAAAAGATTAAAACCGCGCTAGACACTGAAGGGCCTTGCTTTATCAACGCTCTTAGCCCATGCACGACTGAATGGAAATTTGAATCCAATAAAACCATTGAATTAGCGGATATGGCTGTGGATAGTTTGATGTTCCCCTTATTTGAAATCTTTAATGGCAGGGAATTGAAAATCACTTACCGCCCCAGAAATATCATTCCTGTAAGGGATTATTTAGCGGCTCAAAAGCGTTTCAAACACCTTTTCAAAAAAGAAAACGAACACATCATTGAAGAATTGCAAAAAGATGTGAATGATCGTTGGGAATACTTGCAACGCAGAGAAGAAGCTAAAGTATAACCCTTCCATTAAATCAAGGGGCTTTTTTGCACCTTGTGCGATTTTCCCCTTGATTCTTTAAACCCCTTTAAAGTAACATAAATCCCATTTTGATTGTAAGGATTGTCGGTGTTAGAACGCTATGCGAATGAAGAAATGAAAGCCCTATGGAATGAGCAAACCAAGTTTGAAACCTATTTAGAAGTGGAAAAAGCTGTCGTTAGAGCGTGGAACAAGCTTGGACAAATCCAAGATAGCGATTGTGAAAAAATCTGTGCGAAAGCGGCATTCAATCTTGAACGCATCAAAGAAATTGAAAAAACCACTAAGCATGATTTAATCGCTTTCACTACTTGCGTGGCTGAAAGCTTGGGCGAAGAATCCCGCTTCTTTCATTATGGGATCACTTCTAGCGATTGCATTGATACGGCTATGGCGTTATTGATGACCAAAAGCTTAAAACTCATTCAAAAAGGCGTTCAAAATCTTTATGAAACCCTTAAAAATAGGGCTTTAGAGCATAAAGACACGCTGATGGTGGGCAGAAGCCATGGGGTGTTTGGCGAACCCATTACTTTTGGCTTAGTGTTAGCCCTTTTTGCTGATGAAATCAAACGGCATTTAAAAGCCTTGGATTTAACGATGGAATTTATCAGCGTGGGAGCGATCAGTGGGGCTATGGGGAATTTCGCGCACGCCCCTTTAGAATTAGAAGAATTAGCGTGCGAATTTTTAGGCTTAAAAACCGCCAATATCAGCAATCAAGTCATTCAAAGAGACCGCTACGCTAGGCTTGCATGCGATCTGGCTCTTTTAGCGAGCAGTTGTGAAAAAATCGCTGTCAATATCCGCCATTTGCAACGCAGTGAAGTCTATGAAGTGGAAGAAGCTTTTTCAACAGGGCAAAAAGGAAGCTCTGCAATGCCCCATAAAAGAAACCCCATCTTGAGCGAGAATATCACCGGGCTTTGCAGGGTGATTCGCTCTTTTACGACCCCTATGTTAGAAAATGTCGCCTTATGGCATGAAAGAGACATGAGCCATAGCTCTGTGGAGCGTTTTGCCTTGCCCGATCTGTTTATCACGAGCGATTTTATGCTCAGCCGCCTAAATGGCGTGATTGAAAATCTGGTGGTTTATCCTAAAAACATGCTTAAAAATTTAGCTTTGAGTGGGGGGCTAGTCTTTTCGCAACGGGTGTTATTGGAATTGCCTAAAAAAGGTTTGAGCCGAGAAGAAAGCTATTCTATCGTGCAAGAAAATGCGATGAAAATATGGGAGGTTTTGCAACAAGGCGCTTTTAAAAACGCTGATGAAAATTTGTTTTTAAACGCCCTACTCAACGATGAACGCTTGAAAAAATATTTGAGCGAGGACGAAATCAAAGCATGTTTTGATTACAGCTATTACACTAAAAATGTGGGGGCGATTTTTAAAAGGGTGTTTGGATAAGGCGCGTTTTTACAAAAACAAAACTATAAAATAAGCGCTAAAAAATTGAAGTTTTAAGGGGTTTTTTGAAACGAGCGTTATACTTAATTTTAGGGCTTTTTTGCGCGCTTAATGCAAAGGGTTTTAAAGATGTTTTGACTAAAGGGGATTACACTTTTTTTAATAAGAAGGTAGTTTCGCCCATCAAACGCTATGCGGATAGATCAGCGTTTTATTTGGGGCTTGGGTATCAGTTAGGGAGCATTCAGCACAACTACAGCAACTTGAATTTATCCCAACAATTCAATAAGAGCCAAATCATTTTTAGCGATGGCTTAAGCCCTGTTTTTAAAAATTCGTATATGTCTAACGGCCTTGGCGTGCAAGTGGGCTATAAATGGGTGGGTAAGCATGAAGAAACGAAGTGGTTTGGATTTAGGTGGGGATTATTTTATGATTTGAGCGCTTCTCTTTATGGCCAAAAAGAATCGCAGTCTATCATCATTTCCACTTACGGCACTTATATGGATTTATTGCTTAACGCTTATAATGGGGATAAGTTTTTTGCTGGGTTCAATCTGGGGATCGCTTTTGCTGGAGTGTATGACAAATTGAGCGATGCGTTATTGTATCAAGCCCTTCTTTTAGACACTTTTGGCGGGAAAGTGGATCCAAATGGTTTCCAATTTTTGGTAAATTTAGGGGTTCGTTTGGGGAATAAGCGCAACCAATTTGGCTTTGGGATTAAAGTCCCTACTTATTATTTTAACCATTATTATTCCATGAATAACATTAGCAATAATAGTGGAGATGTTCTCAAAGTTTTACGATTTTTAGAATACGGGATCAACAGCTTGTTATACCAAGTTGATTTCAGGCGCAATTACTCGGTTTATTTCAACTACACTTATAGTTTTTAAAGCGTTCTTAATTGAGCGATTTCGTCTCTCAAACGCATCGCTTCTTCAAAATCCAAATTTTTCGCGCATTCTCGCATTTTTTTATCCAATTCTTTAATGATTTTTTCCCTTTCACTTTTAGGCATTTTGTCCTTTTTTAAGGCTTTAGCGATTCTAATCTCATCGTCTCTTAATTTCAATTCCTCTTCTAAAGTGCGAGTAACGGTTTTAGGGGTAATATTATGGATTTTATTGAACTCTTCTTGTTTGGCGCGCCTGTAACTAGTGATCTCAAAGGCTTTTTGCATGCTTTGAGTGATCTTTTTAGCGTATAATAAAACCTTGCCATTAGCGTTTCTAGCGGCTCGCCCCATGGTTTGAATGAGGCTTGTTTCGCTCCTTAAAAACCCTTCTTTATCCGCATCCATGATCGCTACTAAAGAGACTTCAGGCAAATCCAACCCCTCTCTTAAAAGATTGATCCCTATTAAAATGTCAAATTCTTTAAGCCTTAAAGAGCGGATAATGTGGTTCCTTTCAATCGCATCAATTTCACTATGCATGTAACGCACTTTCAAGCCCCATTCAGCATAATATTTGCACAATTCTTCTGCCATTTTTTTAGTGAGCGTGGTGATGAGCACCCTTTCATCTCTGGCCACCACTGACTTGATTTCATCAAACAAATCCTGGACTTGCTTATCACTGTCTCGCACTTCAAATTTGGGGTCTAAAAGCCCTGTAGGGCGAATGATTTGCTCAGCGACATTCTTTTGAGAAAGCTCTAATTCTAGCTTATTGGGCGTAGCGGACACAAAAAGGAACTGGCAATTTTTATGGATAAATTCATCAAATTTTAAAGGGCGGTTGTCTAAAGTGCTAGGCAATCTAAAACCATATTCCACTAAAACGCTTTTCCTGCTCATATCCCCTGCATACATCCCCCCAAATTGCGGCAAACTCACATGGCTTTCATCTACAATGACTAAAAACTCCCGCTCAAAAATCCCTAAATAATCAAACAAACAAAAGGGCGTTTCGTTAGGGGCTTTGCCTGTAAAATGGCGCGCGTAATTTTCAATGCCCTTACACACACCGGTTGCGCTAATCATTTCTAAATCATGCTCGGTGCGTTGTTTGAGGCGGTTGTATTCAAGCATTTTATCCTGCTCTTTAAAAAATTTCAATCTTAAAGCGAGTTCATCTTCAATGCTTTTAATGGCTAAATTCAACCTCTCACTCCCTACGGCAAACTGACTGGCCGCATAAAGCATGACAGAATCCAAGCGCTTGATTTCATTTCTTTCTAAAGCGTCAAAGACCGCAATCCTTTCTATCTCATCGCCAAAAAATTCAATCCTAATAAATTCAGCGTCATTATAAGCGGGGAAAATATCCACGCATTCTCCGGTCGCTCTAAAGCTCCCCCTATCAAACACCACTTCATTACGGCTATAACCCATTTCCACTAGCTTGAGTAAAAAGCTCTTGTAAGCGCGCTTCTCGCCCACTTTGATTTTTTCCATGACTTTTAAATATTCTTCAGGGTTACCCAAACCATAATTAGCCGAAACGCTCGCTATCACGATCACATCATCATAACCTAAAAGCGAGGTGGTCGCACTCAATCTCAAACGCTCCAAATCATCGTTAATAGAGCTGTCTTTTTCAATGAATAAATCCCTCCTAGGGATATAGCTTTCAGGCTGGTAGTAATCAAAGTGGGAGATAAAATACTCCACCCTATTATGCGGGAAAAACGCCTTAAACTCGCTATAAAGCTGCGCGCATAAGGTCTTATTATGGCTCATGATCAAAGCGGGTTTATTGGTTTGAGCGATGATATTGGCCATCGTATAAGTCTTACCGCTTCCTGTAACCCCCACTAAAGTTTGATAATGGTTGTTATTTTTCAAGCTTTTCGTTAAGGCTTCTATGGCTTGGGGCTGATCGCCTGCTGGTGGGTAAGGGCTTTTTAAATCAAATAAAGGCATCTTTAAAACTCGCATTTTTTAGGGGTATTATAGTGGTTTTTTAACACGCCTTATTCAATCTCAAAAAAATCAATGTTTTGATAATGATCGGTTTTTTTCGCTTCAGTAATCTCGCTTGTGGCTTGGGTTTTTTCTTTTTTGATGTTGTTTAAAACTTCTTGCTTATTGGTGTTTATTTGATTTGTAGCGCTCTCTTTGGCTTCGTTAATGTTAGTGATCGCTTGCGTTTGATTGTTGCTTATTTCGTTGTTAGCGTTGTTTTTCGCTTCGTTAATGTTAGCTATCGCTTGCGTTTTATTCGTGCTTATTTCGTTGTTAGCGCTTTCTTTAGCTTGGTTTATCGCTTCAAGGCTTTGGGTTTTGTTTTCTGTGATTTGATGGTTAGCGTTATCTCTGGCTTGGTTTAAAAAGATTTGATAGCTCGTTAAAAGCCTTGTAGTGGTTTCTATGATTTGATTTTCTAGCTTTTTAACTTCGCTTTTAATGTTTTCAGTGTTAGCGTTTAAAGTAGCAGTTACTTCTTGCTCGTTGGTGCGCATGCTCGTATTAAACTCGTTAAAAAAGCGCTCGTATTCTTTCATTTTTAATTTCAAGCTCTCGCCGGCGTTACTCAGCCATTCAATGGAATTTCTTAAACTGCTATCTATTTCATTCGCATTCTTGAAAAAATCCAAACTCAAAAGCACTTCTAAAATCCTAACAATCCCTTTAAGGCTTAGTTTTATTTGATCCGTAAAAAGCGCGTTACTATGTAAAGCGTTCTGTAATTGCTTTAAGAGTTCGTTAGTGATTTCTTTCACTTCGGGCTGTTCGCTTATTTCTAAAGCGCTATTAGGTAGATTAGGGTAATTGATCATTTCAACACTCCGTGATTATCTATAAGAGAGATAGTAATACGCATCCCAAAAATAAGATAACTAACTAATAAAAAAATAATATATACATTTTCTACATTAAAAAATATTTTTAAATTTTCATTAAGTTTTTTAATGTTTTCCCATTCATCATTAGTTACTTCCATATTCAAATCCTTTTCTAATTCGCTAACGCTGTCAAATTTCAAGCTCTTAGCGCTTTGAAAATCTTTCTTTTGCCACTCATAAAGCAAATAGCAACCTACCACTAAAAACAAAAAATACAAATGAGGCTTATTGGTAAAACTCACGCTTAAACAAACCATGTTAAGACCAAAAAAAATAAAAGCGTTTTAATGCGTTTATTAAGCATGTTCCTCGCTTCTAAGATAATGTCAAAGGGTTTCATTTCTTTCATTTGTTTTATTCCTTTTTTATTTTTTTTGTGGTAGGATTAGGTCCTACGGAGTTTAAAGAATTAAACGCCTTTTCTTTAGTGATTGCTTGCGGAGTAGACCGTAACGCTTGCTTCTCTGTATCATACAATTCATAACTGCTTATCACCCAATGATTTTCTAATTTTTCATTTTTCCACTCATTATTTAATCCCACTCTCTTGTTATCATAATCCACAAACACACGCCCTAAATGATCCGTTCCTTTAGTGCCTTTCTCTAACACTTCAGGGATTGATTTAACGATATTTAGGGCGTATTCTTTAGCTTCTGTTTCACTTAAGCCTTTCTTCATCTCGTTAGATATTCTACGCTCTAATATATGCGCTAAGCCATAACCGTTGCTATCTTTAGTCTTTGGCGTTCCCCAAACTAAATCAATATCTCCTAATCCTTCCTTATAAAACGCTCCCGCTACAAAACCTTTTTTAGTTTCTAATAGCTTGTTAATCGCTCCTAAGCCATCACCCTTGAACTCGCTATAATTCTCTCCCCATTCGCTAGGCGCTTCAAGTTTTTGTTTTATCCCTTTCTCGCTCTCTTTTTGCATGTCTTTAACGGCTTCTATCAAGCGCTTTAAAACGGGATTATTTTCGTTCGGCTCTCTATTCACCATTAAAAGGTAATGCGCAAAATCGTAAATATCAATATCCTTAAATTCCTTACTATCAGGGTTAAACATGTCTTTGGTAAGATCTGCGATCTTAAATTCTTTCAAACCTTTTTTAATGTTATCGCTCTTTAAGGCTTCAAATAACGCTTTGCTAGGATCATCAAACCTCGCAAAGCGCGCGATCGCACCTCCTAAAATCTCGCTTATATCGCTCGTAGTTTGATCGCTCTTTTCAAACATCTCTAAAGAACTCGTTTTATAGAATTTCTCGCTCAAATCTTTTAAGCTCTCGCTTGTAGTTGGATAATTCTTTAAATTCGCAAAACTGCGATCCATGATATCGCTCAAATAAGCGTTAAGGCTTACATTAGGAAAATTCATGTCGTGGATTAGATTGTGAAAACTCCCAGCGTTATCTACAAACATTTTTTTCACATTTTCATAGCTTTTAATATCGTTAGAAAATTCTTTCTGCCAACGATTGAGTAACTCTATCCCTTGCGTTTTCGTCCTTGGCATGTTAAACATTAAAAGGGCTAGGTTGCTATCGCCTACATTAGGGTGAGTGGCTTTGTCAAAATTCAAATTTTTAGCAACGATATTTTTAAGTGAGTAGATGCTATCAGCGTCTAATTTTTGGTCTAATTCTTTCAATTTCGCTTCATAGTGGCTTAAAACCGCTATCGCATGATCGCTTTCGCTATTAAAACGTCCTTGATTAGAAGAAGCCGCTAAATTGTTGATCTCGGTGTTGTTTAATCTATTGTGCGGCACTCTCACTAACAGCTCGTCTGGTTTTAAGTCTATGTGATAGTATTCCTTGATCGCTTTCTCGTAAGCAAAACGGCTTTTAGGCGTGAAGTTTAGCATACCAGCTATGCGGTGGTTTCCTGCGATCACTTGCCCATCGTGTAAGATAATCGGTAAATCTTCAAAACCTCCGCTCCCAAATATCTTTTTAGGATCAAAATTTTCAGCGATGCTTTTAATCTGTTCTTCGTTCATGTCCGTGCGTTTTTGCGTCCCGCCTGTGGTAAAGCTTGGTTTCAAATCTTTAGCTTTGACGATCGCATAATCTAGATCGTAAATCTCTCGCTCGTTCAACCTTACTCGGCTTTTTGGTAGTTGCTCCTGTGTTTGTGTAGGTATATCCTCTCCTACTTCTATTTTAGTCTGGCTTTCAATGTTGCCTGCATTGCCGCGCTCGTGCTCTAATTTCTTTTTTAACGCTTCTTTACGCTTTAATTCTTGCTCTTTAGCTTTTAAAAATTCTTGTTCGCTTTGTAGGGCTTCGCTTTCTAACTTCGCTAACTTTTCGGCGTTGGCAAGTTCTAGGGGGCTTAAATTTTTAACTTCTTGGGTGGTTTCGTTTAAGTTTTCGCTTGTTTTTAATAAATCCTCTTGACTATTTAGTGGTTTTTATATAATATTTTCTGTAGCACCACTATGACTATGGGAACTCAACCCATGGGGCACCTTCGCGTTAGCGTCGAGTGAGGTGCTTGAAAATTCTTTATAAACATCATTATTCTTATAATCTCCGTTACTTTTGAACATCGTTTTTAAAACTAATTCATTTTTCTTATTGACCGCTTGCTCTACCACTACCGCATAGCCGTTGATTTGTTTAAACGCTGTTATATTTTCTTTATTTCCTTTTCCTATGGCTCTAATAATTTCATCAGCGTTATTAACAATATCTCTATAATTAGCTATATCTTCGTAAGTGATAGGGCTTTCACCATTTCTAACATTAACAGAATTAACGCCATGCCTTTTGAGTATGTGAGCGATAGCATCATGATCTAAACTCGCTCTTATGTTTTGCTTAAAGTTAGCGTCTTTTAAAAGTTCTAATTCTTTGTTAGAGGCTTTTTCTATAATCATTTTTTTGTTGTTTTTGTGTAAAAATTCAACCATTTCAGGGTTTAGGTTATTCACTCCAAAAGTGATCGCATCTCTCCCGCTTGTAGGGATTTCTGCGTTATTTAGTATCTCTTTGATTTGTTCGTTAGTGAGTTTTTCATTAGAAAAATCAAACGCTTTCTCTTTGATTTCTTCACTGGCTTGCTTGATTCCGTTAGTAAGCTCTTCAATGATTTTAAGCGTGTTGTTGGAAAATTTAGCGTTTTTGGCGCTCAAGTTTAAATTTTTACTAAATTCGCTTATGCTGTGGCTTCTCTCTAGCGCTCTTTTAATGTGATACTTTAAAGCCGCTCCTGCGGTGGCTTCGTTTAAGGCTTTGGGTAACTTCACGCCTAAAATGCGATCGGGCGCGTTGCGGTATAAAGTCCCTAGCGTGAATTTAGTCCATTGGTATTTTAACGCTCCGCTTAAAGTGGTCGCTAAACCTTGGCTTAAGTTTTTCGTAATGGCTGGCTTTAGGCTTTCGGCGATCTTAGCGTCGTTTTTAAAAAGCTTGTGAAAACCGCTCGCTATTGTTTGGAGTTTGTAAATTTAGGGGGTTTGTTAAGATTGGGGGAGTATTTAAGGCAAAAACAGAGCAAGGTTATAGCAAACAATATTTTTTGGCTAAAGTTTTTGGTAGGAAGCCACTTAGCCATGAAAATGCAATGTCTTTAATCTATCGCTTCAAATCAATTGTTCAAAAACGCATGCTACTTAAAATAAAACAAAAATCCTTGAATCAAGCCCAAGTTTGAGAGTTATCGGCTTGAAGTGTTCTTTTTCTTACAATTTTTATCAATGTCAAAATCGCATGCTTTTTGCATGTATTCTTCAGCCTTTTGCTTATCTTTTTCCACGCCTAACCCATACCGATAAGACTCTGACAACCCTTCATAAGCTCTAGAAGAACTCATGTCAGCCGCCATTTTATAATAGACAATCGCCTTATCTTTGTCTGGCTCAATACCCAATTGATCATTCCCACTATAATAAATATCCCCTAAAAGGATATAAGCTTCTACATTACCCTTATGCATCGCTTTTCTAAAGCACTCTGTCGCTTTCACATAGTTGCTTGGAACGCCCCTACCCTCCATATACATGATGCCTAAGTTGATATAAGCGTTAGTATAGCCCTTCTCTGTAGCTATTCTAAAATACTCCACGGCTTTTTTTTCATCTTTAGGCACGCCCCTACCCTCTTTATACATCACGCCTAAATTGTTATACCCTCTAGGCATATCGTTATCAACCGCTTTTTGAAAATATTCAGCCGCTTTCTTGTAATCTTTAGGCACACCCCTACCATTTTCATACATGATCCCTAAAAGAACATAAGCAAGCGGTTCGCCATTTTTAATAGCACTCTTATAAAAAGAAGCCGCCCGCTCATATTCCTTATTATTATAGGCTTCCTCCCCTTTATAAATATAACTCCTTTTTTGTTCAAGGTGTTCTGCACCAAGAACACTAAATAAACATAAACTTGCCAAACAAATCTTCAAGGCTAATTTGCTTGCGTATCCCATTGTTACTCCTCTGCTTTAATAAGATCAAACATAATGTGAATGGCTACCAATCTTAAAAAAGAAACTGCATGCGTTCTAAAACCAGCAAACATTCTCAAACTCCATTCTGCATATACCATATTTAGATCTAATATCGTCTCTTGTAATGAGAAATTTTACACTATTTTTATGAATTTTAAAACTAAATTTAAGATTTTCTCGCTAAAAAAGTCCCCCCTCCCAAAACAATAAGGCTAAATAGGATTAAAATTCTTTCCTTGGATCCGTTGCCCCATAGAAAACGCTCCCTTTAGTTTTAGGCAAAACTTGGATCGCATTCACATCGCCCATGACCGGCTTGGTAACGATTTGATAGCCCATTTTAGTGAGGTTATCTTTCACATCAGCGGGCATGCCAAACTTTTCAATCCTTAATTCATCAGGGAGCCATTGCATGTGGAATCTAGGGGCTGAGACCGCTTCAGAAACATTCATATTATAATCAATGACATTAGAAATCACTTGCAACACCGTAGTGATAATCCTAGACCCTCCAGGGCTTCCCACCACCAAGAAAACCTTATTGTTTTTCAACACGATCGTAGGCGACATGGAGCTTAAAGGGCGTTTATTGGCTTCAATCGCATTCGCATCGCCCCCTACTAAACCATAGAGATTGGGATTCCCTGGCTTGATGGAAAAATCATCCATTTCATTGTTCAATAAAAATCCTGCCCCATCAATACTAGCAGCGCTCCCATAAGAAGCGTTAATGGTGTAAGTAACGCTGACTGCATTCCCCCACCTGTCCGCTACAGAATAATGCGTGGTGTTGCTCCCCTCATGCAACTGCCCCATTCCTGGCTTGATTTGAGAGCTTGGCGTGACCGTATCTGGCTGGATAGCGTCAAAAATCTTTTTGGCATACGCTTTATTAATCAATTTATCCACCGGCACTGAAACAAAATCAGCGTCTCCCATATAAACCGATCGGTCCGCATAAGCCTGGCGCATCGCTTCTGCAGCGATATGGATATTCTTAGAAGCCCCATACCCAAGAGCGCTTAAATCCGCATTCTCCATGACATTTAAAATCTGGATCAAATGCGTACCTCCCGAACTTGGTGGCGACATAGAAATGATCTTATACCCACGATAACTCCCTACCACGGGTTTGCGCCATTTCACATTGTAACTGGCTAAATCTTCTTTAGTGATAATCCCTCCATTTTTTTTCATATCTTTCTCAATAAGCTCAGCGACTTGCCCTTGATAAAAACCTTTAGCGCCTAGCGTTTTGATTTGATTCAAAGTCTTGGCTAGATCTTTTTGGACAAACAAATCCCCTTCTTGATAATCAAGATGCCCTTTTTTAAAAAAATACTTTTTGCTAGAACTGTATTTTAAAAACCGCTCCCTTGCTTCTTTTAAGGTTTCTGCTTGTCTTTGTGAAATCGCATAACCATTTTCAGCCAATTTAATGGCAGGATCAATGAGTTGCGATAGTTTTTTAGTGCCGTATTTTTTCAACATCGCTTCCATGCCCGCCACCGTTCCAGGAACCCCAGCCGCCAAATAGCCATCTTCGCTGAGTTTAGGGACTACATTGCCTTGCTTGTCTAAAAACATGTTTTTAGTGGCTTTTAAGGGGGCTTTTTCTCTAAAATCTAAGGCAACATTTTCACCATTAGCTAAATGGATAACCGCAAAACCCCCACCACCAATATTGCCTGCTGCAGGATGGACGACCGCTAGAGCAAAACCTATCGCTACCGCCGCATCAATCGCATTACCCCCATCTTCTAAAACCTTTTGCCCAATTTCAGTGGCTAGCGGGTGGCTAGAAAGGGCTAACCCCACTTTAGTGTTTTTAATGGGCGGGTAACTCGCTGTGCTCAAAGGGCTTAACAAACCCAAAGAGAGTGCTATCACGCCCAAGCCAATCGTCTTTAAAAAACTCCGTCTCATCTGTTTTCCTTTCAATCAGTTACGCTTAAAATTTCGTTGTTATTATAACACAAGCTTTACAAAACACCCTCTCGCTTATAGCTTATAATGGCTATTAAGCACTATCGTTAATGAGTTTTAAAATAAATAGAGTTTAAAAAATAAGTTACATAAGGCTTGTTTGATAAAAACGCTATGGGTAGAAAACTTATTGTTTAATCCCCAATAAAGTGTCTATCATCCGATCAATAGCGGTAATGACTTTAGCGTTAGCGGCATAACCGCTTTGAAATTTGATTAGATTCAGCATTTCTTCATCCACGCTCACTTGCGAAATAGAGAGTTGCTCTTTTTTAATGGTTTCTAACATGCTCTTTTTAGTGTCCAAGATACGCCCTGATTTTTCAGCGTCCGTGTTGATTTTACCGGTTAAAAATTGATAAAACTCGCTGATTTTCATTGGTTTGATGTCAAACTTGTCGTTATAAAAATCCACGCTGTCGTATTGCAATTGCTGCATCATGTTCGCCACATCAAAATTCCCGTTAATGGGAGCAAGCCATGGGCGGATAGTGGTAGGCTCTTTTTTGTATTCTTTATTCAAGCTGATATTAGAAGCGTCATCGCCTTGAAAAAAGGGGTTGAGTTTTAACGCCCCCATAAAATTCGTGCCATCATCTTTCATGGAGACAAACAACCCTTGCGAAGCGTTTTTAGGCTGGATAACAAACTTTTTAGTCTCATTGTTAAAGCTCGCTGTGAAATAATCATCAAAATCGTTTTCGGTGTTATTGTCTTGATTGTCATCGGTGTTAGCGTTAATGGCTTGGATAATGTCGTTCATGGTTGTAATGGGCGTGATAGCAATGGTTTTCCTGGCGATTTCTTTACCATCGGTGTTGTAAGCGATTAAATCAAACGAGCCGTTTTTGATATTATAATTAGTGTCTTTAAAGGCTTCATCGCTGTTAAACTCCACAGGTTCGCCTTCAATATGATGACTCGCGCTTTGAGCGTAAATCGCATTCGTGGATTCTATCAAGCCCCTAGCAAAAGAATCCAACAAATCAATATAATCTTGCAACTTGCCCTTTAAAGTCCCGTTAGAGCCGTCATTATACACATTCAATAACGCCCCCACTTTCCCTTGATTGAGCTTATCGGTAATATTAGTGAGCTTAAAATCATCGCTTTGAAAATAGATTTGATTCAAACCCCCTTTATTTTCGGATTCTTTAACCACTAAAGGATGGAAAATAGAACCATCAATGATATTGAATCCATGCCCGATATTAAGGTTATAGCTCTCATCAAAATCCGCTGAGTCTTTATCGGTGAGCGAATGAGTCTTAATGCTGCTTTTAAAAACATTCCCCCCCAAAAGCTCTCGCAAATGAAACTCTAATTCATCTCGCTTATCCCTTAATTCATTCGCATGCTTTAAGCTCTTGTTGTTTTCCACTTCTTTAATGCGTTTGTTGATCTCAGCGATTTGAGAACCCAAGCTATTGACTTCTTTAATGACGCTTTTTAATTCTTCGCTCGCCTTGTGCTGTAAGGTCGTTAACCTCTCTCTGGTGTCTTTAATGTTGTGCGTTAAAGCTTCTGTTTTTTGAGCGAGAGCCTGTTTTTGAGCGGAGTCTTTGGCGTTTTTAGACAATTCTTTCCATGAGTTAAAATAATCTTGCAAATCCGTAAAAAGGCTCGCTTCATCAATGTCCGGAAAATACGCGCTCGCTTCTTTTAAATGCGAAAACTCTGTATCGTAATAAGTGTTTTCGTAATTAGCCTTCGTGTAACGAGCAAAAACAAACTCATCATGCACCCTTTCAATGGCTTCTACATCCACGCCCATATTCACATTTTTAGTGCCATACATGTAAGCCGCTTGAGGCTTTGCGATCACGCGCTGACGGCTATAAAATTCATCGCTAGCGTTAGAAATATTATTCCCGGTAACATCCACCATGCTCTGATGGGCTTGCAAGCCGGTGTAAGAAGTGTTGAGTGAAGATAAAATCCCGCCCATTTTACGCCTGCACTCTTAAAAAATGACTCCCCACATGCCTAGAGCCTTTATAATCGCAGGTGTCATGGGGAATGATTTGTTGGATGAGCGAAGAATAAAACTCAGAAACCGCAAACGCCATGCGCGAATAAATCAAGTTTTTTTCTTTCAAAACAAACAAGGACTCTCGCATTTGGTTTAAAAAATCGCTCGTTTTTTCGTCTAATAACTCACTCATTTCTTTATTAGGGAATTGATTTTTTAAAGACAACATTTGCGCATCTATATTCGCTTTTTCTTTTTCAAAAGCTTGAATCGCTAGCTGTTTTTGATGGTTTCTTTCAAAAATTTCGGTGTGTTTAGCGAGCTTAATGTCTCTTATATCGCGCTCGGTTAAATCAATCAATTCTTTCAATTGGTTTAGCGCGTTTTCTAAATGAGAATGTAAAACGACCATAACAAATCCTTTAGCTCTTATTTCAACCATATTCAAGCAAATACTATGCCGTTTTATTTTGGATTTTTCAGTTTGTTGTAAAACTCAATTTCTTAAGGGGATAGGGGGTGTTTTGAAATCATTTTCCCCTTAAAACTCCCTTATTAGATCGCCTTTAACATTTGCTTAGCGATAGTGGCAATCACATTCACGCTCATCGCATTCCCCGCTTGGGATAACAAATGGCTTTCTTTAAAGTTAGGGTTGTCTTTAATCTTAGCGATCAAATCTCTAGGAAATCCTTGTAAAAGCAGGCTTTCAATAGCGTTTAATCTTTTGATTTTGCCTTTTTGGGCATAAAACAAGCCATGCCGAGAAGTCCTTAAAGTAGGAAAAACATTAAAATACAACCTTAAATCAGATTGTCTTGTGTCTAAAACAGTGTTTTCTAAAGTTAAAATATTCTCTAAAGAAACCCGGTTATGGTTGTATGGGTTGTGCAAGTATCTTTGGAAAGTAGCGTTACTCACATCCAAATAGCATTCATTATCAGCGTCTAAAAAATCCTTAAAACAATAATCATTGGCTAAACCTAAAGGAAAGACAAAATGATGTTTTAAATCCTTCCTAAACCCTACAATATAAAGGCGTTCTCTGTTTTGGGCTAATTGGAAATCAGCGCTGTTTAAAATTTGATAATAAGTTGTATAGCCCGCTTCTTGCAAGGCTTTGATAATGGTTTTAAAAGTTTCTTGTTGCTTATGATGGATCAAGCCCTTAACATTTTCAAGCAAGAAACATTTGGGCTGTTTGACTTTTAAGATACGAATAATCCCATAAATAATAGTCCCTCTTTCATCTTCAAGCCCCTTCCTTTTGCCATTGATAGAAAAAGCTTGACAAGGAAACCCACTAATGAGCGCATCAAAATCGGGTAAATCATTAGGATTGATTCGCATCAAATCCCCAAAATTATGGGTATCTTTAAAAAATAATTCATAAGTTCTAAGGGCTTCATGATTGATTTCGGCATGCCCTACGCATTTTAAATGGCATCGCTCCAAGCCCAAACGGCCTCCACCAATACCAGAACAAAAATCCATAAAAGTTAAAATTCCCAATCAATCATTCCTAACACACAAAAAAACATGCCCTATTTAAGAAAGCAACAAACGCATTTCAAAATACAAAAAAACTAAACTTCAATGAAAAACAAAACGACAGCGAGAATAACCCCCCTAGAAATGAAGCCCTTAAACCCCCTAGCTTATCCCCAATAAATCCTGTGCCATTTTGTGAGAAGTCTCATGCAAGTTGATTTTATACTGGTTATTTTCAATCGCTTTCTTGATCTCAGCTACCCTATCAAGAGCGGCCTCATTGTTTTCAACTTTTTCATTCTTTTCCACACGCTTATAATTCCCCAAAGACTGCACCGGAGCAAGAGAAGAAACGGCATTAATCATTGTAAAATCCTTTAATTTGATATTCATTCCATCACAGCAAGTATCGGCAAAAAAGAAAAAAAGTTAATGGATTTTTGAAATCTGTTTTTGCAATTCCTTACCAAATTTCTTGGTGGTTGTGATGGGTTTTTTTCCGGTTTCTGCCACAGAGCCAAAAGATTGCGATTGCAAACTTTTAAACATAAAAAACATTAAAAAAATTAAAATATAACAAAATAAAAAAAAGCAAATGGTAGGGAATAGCCAATTTTTGAGGTTAGAACTATTCATGACCTTGCCTTTTAAAGACTCCTATACCTTACTACCCATGCGAACATGAGCAACCACAACCCCCACCTTTCTTTCCGCCATGACCCCCATGACCGCCACAGCAACCTGTCCCACCGCTGTGGTGTGAAGCTAAAATTTCTTCTTCGCTCACTTCCCTAAAACCTAAAACCTTGAAACGAAACGCTAAAGTTTTCCCGGCTAACGGGTGGTTATAATCCACCATCACATGCGTGTTGCTAAAGTCTTTGATAGTGGCTTGAATGGTTTGGTTGTCTTCAGTTTGCCCAAAAACGCTCATGCCTTTTTCTAATTCAATGCCTTCAAATTGATCTCTAGGAACTTCTTGCAAATAGCTGCTTTCATAAACCCCATAAGCTTCCTCTGGGGCGATGACAACCTCTTCCCACTCGCCAATTTGAGCCTTTAATACCGCTTTTTCTAACCCTACTATGATTTGATTAGCGCCTATGATAAACTCTAAAGGCTCTTTAGAAATATTACTATCTAGCACTTCGCTAGAGCCTTGTTCTCTCACTTCATATTCAATCAAAGCGGCTTGCTTGATTGATTCTAAATCATGGTTTTGCATGGTGGTGTTTCTCCTTGTTTTCTAAGATTTTTTGTGCCATTTTAACTTGTTCGCTTGAAGGATACAAGTGTTGCAAAGTGTTTAAAAATTTATAATAGTTTTGATCGTCTTTGATTTTTTTAAACGACCATGCCGTATGCCACAAAAGCACAGGCATGTAAGACGCTTTTTTATTTAAAAGAGCGCTCTCTTTGTAATACTTGATCGCTTCTCTATACTTTTTCTCTCCATAAGCCACTTCTCCAAGAACATAACGCACATAATAAAGTCTGTAACTATTGGCTTCTAACCACAACAAACGCTCTTTAGCTTCTGCATAGGATTTGTTTTTAAAAAAAGACAGAGCTTCTTGAAAGATCTCTTTTTGCTTGGACAGATCTTTATCAAACTCCACTTTCGCCTTTTCTTGGGTTTTTTTCTCTTGATTTTTTGGGGCTTCGGCTTTTAAAGAAGGGTTTTTATTGGCCGGAACGCTTGGTTTGAGCGGCTTTTCAGCTTTTTCCTCTTGTTCTTTTAGGGCTTTTTGGATTAAGGCGATTTGTGAAACCAAATCCTGGCTTAACTTGGTCAATAATTCACTCATCTCTTTATTTTGCTTGTCTAACTGCTGGATAGCTTGCTGGTTAGCGTGGATCTCATTCCTCAAATCCTCTAAAGTTTGCGATTGCTGCTTTAATGTGTTAGCCTGCACTTCTTGAGAGGCTTTTAAGGCTCGCAAGGATTCTTCTTGGGAAAGGATAGCGTTATTGAGATCTTTAATCTTATTAGCCTGCCCCTCATAAACGCTTCTCAAACCCTCTTGAGCTTGAGTGTTAGCCTCCACTTGCGAATGGATTTTGGTCAAAATATTAGAAAAATTCTTACTATTGATTTGCAACTGCTTGAGTTCTTTTTTGGTCGCTCCGCTTTGCAAATCAAACGCTGAAGGCTCCCCATTGAGAAAAAAGGGAGCGATAAAAGGGATAAAAAAAAGCCTTTTCATCCTAGAATTACTTCACTAATTTGACATCCACTCTTCTGTTTTCTTTATAACACTCTCTAGTTTTTTGGGCGCATTTGGGTTTGGTTTCACCAAAACTGATGGTTTTGATCATATCTTTTTCTACCCCCTTAATGACTAAAGCGTTTTTCACGCTCAAAGTCCTTTTAACGCCAAGCGCTTGGTTGTATTCGCTAGAGCCAAATTCATCGGTATTGCCTTCCAAAAGCACTTGCATGTGGTTTTCTTTAGCTTTTTGCACGATTTCATCCAAAGTCTCTTGATCGGATTCTTTGATCTCATACTTGTCAAAATCAAAATAAATAGAAGCGATGATAGTCCCGCTCTCAACAGCCGGTTTTTCTTCAACCACTGGAGCTGGCTCTTGTTTAGGCTCTTCTTTCTCTGGAGCTGGTTCTGTAGTAACAGGTGCAGTCTGAACCGTTTTAGCACTCACATCGCCAGCCACAGTCTTATTATCCATTTTATGACTACAGCCAGCTACCAATAAAAAAGCTACCAAGAAACTAAATACAGAAGATCTCTTCATTATAAATTCTCCAAGAATCAAATTTTAATAAGTGTAAATATTAACTCACATTCGCTTAATTTAACCTTACCAATCAAAGGCTTGTATTTTCACATTCTTTAAGGGGAATAAAAAACTCTGATTATAGTCTAGCAAAATAAGCCCCATGGCGTATTCTTGGGGTGTCTTTTTGATATACATGATATTTTTCCCATCCATAGAAAAACGAGGCATCTGGTTAGAGCCATTCACGGTAAGTCTGCGGATATATTTGCTATTTAAGGCGATCAAATTCAAATTAAACACCGTTTTGCCAAATTCATTAAGATTTTCCCGGCTCACATACACAATACTATCTTTATAAGCGTCAATGGATTCATTGCTTCTCCCTTCATAAAGGAGTTGCTCCGCGCTCTCTTTTAACCCCAATTTCTTCATATAGATGTTAGGATAACCGGATCTATCCGAAACAAAAGCCATAGACTTGTCATCTTCTAAAAACACTCCTGAGACATCTATCCCAGGATAGCGCGTTATTTTGGTTTTAGTTTTTTTATGCGTATCATATAGATATACATCCGGTTGGCCATCAGGGGCTAAAGACATTAAAATTTTAGAGCCATCAGAACTCACGCTAGAGACCACAGCCATTCCTTGAGAGCTAGCGATATTCTCATGAGTGGCTTTTTGAATGTTGTATTTTAAAATCATGGGCGTTCTTTCGCCATACTGCGTGTAATAAAACTCCGTTTGCTCAGCGTTCGCCCATTTAGGGAAAATATTGAGTCGGTTATTTTTGATGATTTCTTTTTGATAACGCATCGTGTAATCGGCTAGTGCGATATTTGTGATTCCTGGTCCAATGTATTTAGAAAAAACAATAAGGCGCTTCATCCAAGCGATAGAAGGAGCTTTTAAATAATCATTCACCACAATGGCCATGTTGTGCGCTGCAAAAGGGTATAGATCGGAACTTACAATGGGGTAGTCAAAAGTCTTTTTGAGCGTTCCTGTATCCACATCATAAAGTTTTAATCGTGAGATTTTATTGCCGTTTTCTACCGCCACGCTCACAAGTGCTACAAGATGGACTTTTTTATCCTTGAGTTCTGCGTAATTGATAGCGCCTTGATCCTTGTTTTGAGAAACATCAAAATGCTGGCTAGTCTTTAAATCGTTCGCTAAGACTTCATGCAATTTTAAAGCGTAATTGGCATCGTTATCTATAGAGTAGCGCACTTCAATCTTAGGAAGTTTTTGAATGGTTTTAATAATATCTAGCGTTTTATCCGTTGCAAAAAGCCCTATAGTGTGTATTAAAAAAAGCCATAAATACCTCATTGTTCTTCCTTAGTGGTGAAATTAACTTGAATAGAAATCATGTTTCCTCCAGGATATGGGGGGAAATCCACTTTCTTTAAATCATTTAAAAGGGTCATCACACTCTTGTTATAATCCTTAAAATCGGAGTAACTAAGAATGGTATAATCAAACTCCCCATCTTTAGTGATCATAATCAGCGCGCTCACTGAAGCCTTGTGATAAAAAACCCCTTTCCAACCTTTATATAAAATCTGATAGATTTGAGCGTACCATTCTTGATAAGCCTTTTCATCAACCCCATCTTGTTTAGGGATTTGCAAATCTAAAGTTTTGTTTTTAACGCTTTCTAGTTTTTGTGCGAATTGATCCAAATTCTGTTGCAAATCTTTCAACATCTCTTGATTTTTTTGGTTTTTTCTTAAGCGTTGCTGTTCTTTTAAACGCCTTTGCTCTTCTTCTTGCTCATTTTTTTGCTCATCTTTTTGGGCGTTTGTGTCTGTCTTTTCTTGAAAATCATTGAGTGAAGAAAAAATATCTTCAAGGCTTTCTTCTTGTTCTTTAGGATCAATAAAATCGCCCTCTTTATCAGTTGCATTTTTTTCAACTACTTTTTCATCTTTTTTTTCTTCTGCTTTTTCAGCGATTTTTTCATCTTTTTTTTCATCGCTTGGCAAATCTTCTAAATTCAAATCAATGACTTGTTCGTTTTTTTTGCCCAAATCTAAAAGGATTTTCTCCGCTTCTTTATTGTGCTTTTCTAGCAACAAACCATATAATAACAAAGCATAGAGCAAGAACGCTAAAAAGCCAGAAACAACAAAGATCGCGCTCTTACTCATGCAAATTAGCCCTACTTTTTAAGGACTTGTGATTAAAGAAACTTTTAAAAAACCCGCTTCTTTAATCGTTTTTAACAAATAAATCACTTTATCATAAGTCAATCGTTTGTCCGCACGGATACTAACCCTAGTATCTTTATCGTATTTCTTAGAAAGCAAGTTGAAAGTATCCGGGAAAGAGTTGTATTCATAGGTTTGACTATCTATATAGATTTTTGCGTCTTTATCCATGCGGATCTCTATCATTTTATCTTGAGTGGCTCTAGCAGTTTTTGAACCAGAAGGCAAAGCAATCTCTTCTTTATAAGTGAGAGTGGGCGTCGTTACCATAAGAATAGCCAATAAAACAAGCATCACATCCACTAAAGGCGTGATATTGAGTTCTGGCTTGTCTTCATCCCAATAGTTATCATAATTCATAAAAACCTTCTAACTCCCTATTTAAGATATTTATAAAATCCCCTTAAAGCTTTATTTTTTAGAAGACAAAATATCCACTTGCATCTGCACATAAACCGATAAATCATACACCTTGCGTTTTAAAATCAAGTAAAAAGAATAAGCTGGAATGGCCGCTAAAATACCTGCAGCGGTGGCGATAAGAGCCTTAGAAATAATGGGTGCAATCACCCCAAAAGAAGCCTGACCTAACGCGCCCAAATTGTTAAACGCTTCTAAAATTTCAACCACCGTCCCAAACAAACCAATAAAGGGGGCTGTAGAAGAGATAATGCTCAACACCACTAAACCTGTCGTGCTTTGCTTAAGAACTTGGTGTTTCCAAGCTTGCAACAATTCATTAGAATACCTTTTGGTCTCATCATTTCTTTTTTTATTAAACATGAAATGCTCTGGAGCGTCTTGCGCCCCATTAAGAATGTTAGACAAAGATTGCATCTCGCGCCTGAGTTCAATCTTTAACACAATGCTTTTATACAAAAAGACCCATAAAGTCATCACCAAATAAAGCGAAATCCAAACTAAAACAAGCGTAGTAACAAACCCGCTCTTATTGAAAAAATAAACGATTGAATCGAACATGATTATCCCCTTAAAGAGACTCAATCTTAGCCAGCACGCTAGAGACCGCTAACCTGTCAGAGCTTGCGTCCTCTAAAAGCTTTTTAGCCCTAGAGATAGCATCGTCTCTGTCGTCTGATTCTTTTTTAATAAAGACCGCCCCATCGGCTAAAATATCCACCCGTTCATTAGTAACTTCTGCATAGCCCCAATTGATCGCAATGTGCTCTTTTTGATTCTCCGTTTCAATCTCAACCACTCCCGCCTGAAGCAAAGTAATCATGTTGCTATGCCCATAAAGCACCCCAAATTCCCCTTCAACTCCTGGCAACACAACGCTTTTAACCTCTCCTGTATAAACTTCCCCCTCAGGAACTACCACACTAATTTTCAACAAAGCCATCACAAAACCCTTAGGAATTTTTCATGTTTTTAGCTTTTTCTAAAACCTCTTGAATGCTGCCCACCATGTAAAACGCGTTTTCAGGAATATGATCGTATTTGCCCTCTAAAATCCCTCCAAAGCCCTCTAAAGTCTCTTGGAGAGTCACATACTTACCGGGACTTCCTGTAAACACTTCAGCCACAAAGAACGGCTGGGATAAAAACTTCTCAATTTTTCTGGCCCTTTCAACCGTTTTTTTATCCTCTTCGCTCAATTCGTCTAAGCCCAAAATCGCAATAATGTCTTGCAGATCCTTGTATTTTTGCAAAACCTGCTGGATACCGGTGGCGATTTCATAGTGTTTCTCGCCAATCATTTGAGGGCTTAAAATCCTTGAAGTGGAATCTAAAGGATCCACCGCCGGATAAATCCCTTTTTCAGCGATCTTTCTATTCAACACCGTAGTTGCATCTAAATGCGCAAACACCGAAGCAGGGGCTGGGTCAGTCAAGTCGTCTGCTGGCACATACACCGCTTGAACCGAAGTGATAGAGCCATTTTTAGTGGAAGCGATACGCTCTTGAAGTTTCCCCATTTCCCCAGCTAGCGTGGGCTGATACCCTACGGCTGAAGGGATACGGCCTAATAGTGCGCTCATTTCCGCACCGCTTTGAGCGTATCTAAAGATGTTATCAATGAACATCAACACGTCTAAGCCCTTTTCATCACGAAAATACTCCGCCATTGTCAAGCCGGTGAATGCGATGCGATTCCTCGCACCTGGTGGCTCATTCATTTGCCCATAGCACAGCGCGACTTTGTCTAAAACGCCCCCTTCTTTCATCTCAAAATACAGATCGTTCCCTTCTCTGGTGCGCTCCCCCACACCCGCAAACACCGAATACCCGTTATGTTTGTAAGCCACATTATGGATAAGCTCCATAATGATCACCGTTTTCCCTACGCCAGCCCCACCAAACAAGCCTACTTTACCGCCCTTAGAATAAGGCGCAAGCAAGTCAATGACTTTAATACCGGTTTCAAACATTTCTGTTTTAGTGCTTTGCTGCTCAAAACTAGGGGCTTTTCTGTGAATGGGCCAAGTTAAGGACGGCTTAAGAGGTTCTAAATTGTCAATGCTCTCGCCCACAACATTAAAAATACGCCCTAACACTTCTTCGCCCACAGGCACTTCAATCATTTTGCCACGAGCTTTGATCACTTGGTTACGCACTAAGCCTTCTGTCATATCCATAGCAATCGCTCGCACCCGATTACCTCCCAAATGGGCTGCCACCTCTAAAACTAAAGATTTTTGAACGCCATTGACTTCAAAATTAATGTCTAACGCTTCAAAAATCGCCGGCAGATAGGATTCAAACTCCACATCTACCACCGGGCCTAAAACCTGAATGATTTTACCTTCCATCGCTTTCATCGCTCCTTATTTTAATGTAATTTTTATTTTAGGGCTTCTACGCCAGCATTGATTTCTACTAGCTCGGTCGTAATCGCCTCTTGTCTGGCTTTATTATAAGAAATAGTTAAAGTTTTAACCAAATCTTTAGCGTTATTCGTCGCTGTATCCATAGCCTGCATTCTAGCGCTATGCTCTGCAGCTAAAGAATCAATCAAAGCGTAGTATAAACTATACTCCACATATTTTTCTGCCAAAGAGTCTAAAATTTCATCTTCACTCCCGCTTGGCTCACTAGTAATAGTCTCTTGCGTCTCATTAGGCTGAGGGTTTTGGTGGATGATTTTATACCCAATCGGCAAAATTGTTTTCACTCTTATTTCTTGGCTGATCATGTTTTTAAAGCCATTATGAATGATAATCACCTTATCGGTTTTCCCACTCAAATAATCCTCTACCACTTTTTTCATGAATTCCTGTGCGCGTTCATAATTAGGCGTAGAACTCAAATTATTGATCTTGTCTAAAACCTCTATCCCGTTAAAGCTAAAATACTCATTACCCTTTTTACCAATACCGCGCAAACGCACTTTAATGTCTTTTTCTTTGTATTCATTCGTGCATGCTAAAACTTTTTTAATGGTATTGGTGTTAAAGCCCCCACAAAGCCCCTTATCGGCTGTGATAAAAATAATATCCACTTTTTTGATTTCAAGTCTTTCTAGTTCCCTAAAATACTTGCTTTGAATGTCTTCAATCCCTTGATTTTTCATCTTGGATAGCACATCATCAAACACAGCGTCTAGTTTCAGTGCATACGCTCTGGAATTTCTTGCAACTTCTTCAGCTTTTCTTAGCTTGGAAGTGGAAACGAGTTTCATCGCATGCGTGATTTTTTGCGTGTTTTTAACGCTTCCAATTTTCTTTCTAATGTCTCTTAAATTCGCCATATTCTAGCCGTCTCCTACTCGCTATAAGTGAGCTTAAATTCCTCTAAGACTTTTCTTAGCATGGCTTCTAAATCCTTATCTAGCACTTTTTTAGTGTGGATTTCTTCTAAAACTTGGGGGTATTTTGCTTCCAAGAAAGGGTGCAGTTGCTCTTCAAAATCCACAACTTTTTTCACGCTCACGCTGTCTAAAAAGCCCTTAGCCCCAGCGTAAATAATGACCACTTGCTTTTCAATAGGCAAGGGCGAATAAGGGGCTTGTTTCAGCACTTCCACCATGCGTTGCCCCCTTTCTAATTGCTTCTTACTCGCTTCATCTAAATCAGAAGCGAATTGCGTGAAGGCTTGCAACTCTCTGTATTGCGCTAAATCCAGGCGCAAAGTCCCTGAAACCTGCTTGGTCGCTTTGATTTGAGCGGCCCCTCCAACCCTTGAAACCGACAAGCCCACATTAATAGCCGGGCGGATCCCTGAATAAAACAAATCCGTTTCTAAGAAAATTTGTCCGTCTGTAATAGAAATGATATTCGTAGGGATATAAGCTGAAACATCGCCCGCTTGAGTTTCCACAATAGGGAGTGCGGTCAAAGAGCCGGCACCCTTTTCATCGCAAAGTTTAGCCGCTCTTTCTAAAAGCCGTGAGTGGATATAAAACACATCTCCAGGAAAAGCCTCCCTACCTGGGGGTCTTCTCAAAATCAAAGAAATTTCTCTGTAAGCGACAGCATGCTTACTCAAATCATCATAAATGATTAGGGCATGGCGGGCATGATCTCTAAAGTATTCCCCCATAGCTACACCTGAATAAGGGGCTAAATATTGCATTGCAGCTGAATCTGAAGCCGAAGCGTTGATCACGACGCTGTATTCCATCGCTCCGTATTCTTCTAATTTGCGGACCACTTGCGCAACAGTGGATTCTTTTTGCCCAATAGCCACATAGATACAGATCACATTTTGCCCTTTTTGGTTAATGATCGCATCGATCGCTACGGTGGTTTTACCGGTTTGTTTATCCCCAATGATCAATTCCCTTTGCCCGCGCCCAATAGGAACTAACGCATCAATAGCTTTAATGCCAGTTTGTAAAGGCTCATGCACCGATTTTCTGTCCATAATGCCCGGGGCTTTTTGCTCTATTAGGCTAAACTCATTCGTTTCTATCTCGCCCTTGCCATCAATAGGCTCACCCAAAGCGTTCAACACACGCCCTACAACCGCATCGCCAACAGGAACTTTCATCAAATTCTTCGTGCGTTTAACGCCAGTCCCCTCTTTAATATTGTTGCCAAAACCAAACACAATCACGCCAACGCTATCTTCTTCTAAGTTAGCCGCAACGCCTTTATCCCCTGTTTCAAACTCCAGCACTTCATACGACATCACACCATTTAAGCCATAAACCTTAGCCACACCATCAGCGTATGAAACGACTTTTCCTACTTCAGCCATATCACAATCAAGTTCAAAATTCTTGATTTTTTCTTCAATAACCGAGCTGATTTCTTCCAATTTTAGTTGGGACATTATCTTTATCTCCTTAGATTGATTAAATAGATTGAATAACCTGTTTTTCTATTTTCTTTAAAATATCTTCTTTAGAAAAGCCTATTTCTAAATCCAGGCTTGAAACGCTCAAAGAAACCCCTTTTTTAGACCAAGTGTCTTGAGCGATTTCTACAGGGGCGTTAAAACGTGCTTGCAATTTTTGTTGCACGGCTTCTAGTTCATTATTTTCAAGCTTTTCTGGGACTAAAAGTGTGGCTTCTAAAGTCCTTTTAGAATCAAAAGACAGCTCTTCAGCGACTAATTCCAACATGTCAAGCCGGTTATTTTTTAACACCACTTCCATTACAGGCTTTAAAACTGAACATGCTTTTATAGAAGTTATTTTTTCTAAGATTTCAAATACAACCTCTTTTTTAACTTTTAAAGAAACATGAGCTAACACCTGGTTGAGTTTGTGTAACTTTATGGCTTCTGCTACATTTTTAAGCCCCACAACGATTTCTTCCAATAACGCTAGATCGCTTTTAGTGTGGTTTTTCAACGCCTTAGCATAATGCTTAGCGATCACTTTTAAATCTTGCATTTAAAGCCTTTGTTTCAAAATATTCACGCAATCTTGCGCATTGAAAGAGACTTTTTTGCTCTCTCTTAGATCTTTAAAAACGCTTTCAACCAGCTCTCTTTTGATCTTTTTAACTTCTAAATCCATCAACGCCTTAGAATTTTTGATCAAATTTTCCACATCCATTTTGGTTTGCAATTCGTATTTTTGCGTGATCGTGTAAGCTTCTTTATTCGCATCAGAAATAATTAATTCAGCTTTTTCTTTGGCTTGCTCTAATTCTTTAAGGAGTTTTTTCTTATTTTCTTTACTCACTTTAAGTTGGGCTTGAATTTCTTCTAAGCGTTTGGAGATTTCAAGGCTTTTGGAGCGTAAAAATGAACGCAGTTTTTTAGCCAAAAAATACCACAAAATCCCCGCAAATAAAAGGAAATTTAAAGAACGCTCTATAATATCTGTTTGTGAAATATCCAATCCAGTAGCGCACAAAGGGCTTAAAAGGATCAAAAACCCTAACACCATTTTAACTACAAACATTCATCAACTCCCTAAACCCATAGCCACACGCTTGTTTAACTCGTCTTCAAATACCGGCATTTGTGCTTGCAACTGCTCTTTTAGCGCTTGCTTTTCATTTTGCAATTGCTTTGCAAACGCTTCAAACTCTTGATTGAGTTCGTTCTCTTTTTGCTTGATCACAGCGTCATAGGACTCTGTGGCTTTTTGAATCGCTTCTGCTATTATTTCTCTGCGTTTTTCAGCCGCTTCCTTAAGAAGAGTCTCAATTTGATGACCAATCTCCACGCTTTGGGTGTTATCCGTTTTGATTTTAGCCAAGCTATCCTTTATCTCTGCCTGTCTGTTATCCATAAAAGCCAACAAAGGCCTATACACCCAAACATTCATCGCCCACAACAATAACACAAACACCACAAAAACGACCGCCATTAAATAGGGGTTAACCGATATATTCATAACCTATTTCTTTCCTAAAATCCTACAAAATATTTGAAACTCGCATTTGTTATAAAAACATTAACTCTATCTTAACAAAAAATCGCTTAAAAATTGAGAATATCTAAGCATTAAGACATCATTTTTTTCATAAAAGCCTCTAAAAGAGAATTTTTATAACATCGTAAAATGATTTTATTCCCTTTTAAAGCCGCTTTAAGCTTGTAACGATCCCACAAACTTTGATTAAAACGCTCTAATTCATCTTCAGCGATGAGCGTTTGGGTTTGCTTGAAACCATGTTTTTTATTGTCAAAATTTGCGTTTATTTTAAAATCACGCGTTAAATCTTCTGTCTGGCGCACGCTGAGTTTCTGCCCTATGATGGAATTTAAAATCAATTCTTGTTTTTCTTCATCCAAACCCACCAAGACTTTTGCATGCCCTGAAGTGATTTTTTCTTCTAAAAGAGCGTTTTGAACCTTAGAAGAGAGCGTCAATAAACGCATGATATTAGCCACATGGGCTCGGGATTTTTTAACGATTTTAGACAGCTCTTCTTGGGTCATTTGATAGCTTTCAAGCAATTCTTTATAAGATCTAGCCAACTCTAAAGGGTTTAAATCTTCTCGTTGGATATTTTCAATCAACGCCACTTCACGCATTTTCTCTTGCTCAATATCCACAACAATCGCCTTAATCGTAGGCATTTTAGCTAATTTGCTCGCTCTTAAGCGCCTTTCACCCGCGATCAAATGGTAACGCCCGTTCTCACTCACCACCAAAACCGGTTGCAACAAACCATGTTCTTTAATGGATTGTGCTAATTCTTCTAAAGAATCTTCGCTAAAGATTTTTCTGGGCTGGTAAGGATTAGGCATCACCTCATCAATACCAAGCTCCACAACCCGATTCGCTCTTTCATACAGCCCTTGCTCATACACTTCATTGATCTCAGGGAAAATATCCGCTAAACCCCTACCCAACACTTTATTTTTTGCCATATGCTACCCTTGAAGAATACTTTGAGCTAATTTTTGATAAGCGATACTGCCATTAGATTTAATATCATAGAGCAAAATGGGCTTACCAAAGCTAGGCGATTCCGCTAGTTTCACGCTTTTAGGGATCATAATATACTCTCCTGTAGCTGAATCTCTAAAAAACTCTGAGTCAAAATACTTGAACAATTCCGCTAAAACCCCTTTTGTCAAATTGAGTTGAGGGACATGCATTGTGGGTAAAAAACCTCTGATTTTGAGCTTAGAGTTCGTGCTTTTTTGCAGCATTCTAATGGTGTTAAGCAACAATTTAGTGCCTTCAAGGGCAAAAAATTCGCATTGGATAGGAATGATCACCGAATGGGCTGCTGAAAGCGAATTGATCGTGAGAGGCCCAAGAGCTGGCGGGGAATCAATAATGATATAATCATAAAGTCCCACCACGCTCTCTAATGCGTTTTTGAGCATGAGCTCGCCTCGTTTGTTCTCATCTTGGCTGTCATAAAAGGTTTTTTCAAACCCGGCCAAACCCAAATTAGAAGGCACTAAATCCAAAAAAGGCATTTGGGTTTTTAAGATCACTTGAGAAATTTGCTTACGGCCAATCAGCACATGATAAATATCATAATCAATTTTATCGCGCCTAAAACCCAAGCTTGAAGTGGCGTTGGCTTGAGGGTCAAAATCAATCAGCAAGATTTTTTTTTCATGCACCGCTAAAGAAGCCGATAAATTAACCGCCGTTGTCGTTTTGCCCACACCCCCTTTTTGATTAGCCACTGCAATGATTTCACTCATCATACTCACATCCTATCATAAATCTTACCTTTAATACAAATGCGGCCGTCTTCTAACAATTCCGCATCTTTCAAACTCATCGCTTCGCCCCAATCATTATGGAAGCTAAAAGAGTTGCTTCTATGAAATTCTAACGCATACTTACTTAAAACTTCCCCCCAAAAAAGATTTTCTTCTATTTTTTTTAAAAAGCCCTCTATAATCAAATCATCGCTCGCGCCAATATCTAAACATGCCCATTTTGTTGAAACCCTATTCACGCCAATGCCGCACACCCGCATGTCTTTATAAACATTAACCAGCACGCCCCCTATTTTTTGATCCTCTAAATACAAGTCGTTAGGCCATTTAAGCCAGGTTTGAGAGCCTAATTCTTTTAAAACTTCTTTAAATAAAAACCCCAAATACAAAGCGTTCGCTTGCATGGGTAAATCGTTAGGCAAATCGCTTGCGTTTAAAGCGAGCGAAAAAGTCAAAGCGCTTTTTGTGCCCTCCCAAATATTCCCCCTACTGCCTATCCCAGCGCTTTGGTTTTTAGCCATAATCAAAACAGGGGCTTTGAGCGCATCGTTTTTAAGTTTTTCTAAAAGATAGGTTTGCGTGGAAGGCAGGCTATCAAAAACCCTTTTTTCACATTTTCTCATGCCAAAATACCGCCTACTTTCAAACGCTTGCCATTCAAATAATCCTTCGCTTTCAAGGGCTTTTTACCCACCGCTTGCAACCTTGCTATACGCACGCTACCCTTCAAACAACCCACAAGAACGCCTTTTTCATCAATTTCTAAAATCTCGCCTTCCTTGTGGCTCTTTTCATTCTCCACCAACTCCACTTCTAAAAGTTTAAGGCTGTTTTCTAAAAAGATTTCTGGCCAACTCTTAAACGCAAGCGATTTTAAAAACAAGCTTTTAGCGTCTTTAAAACCCACTAAACCATCGGCTTTGGTGATTTTTTTACAAAAAGTAGCTTGCGTGTGATCTTGATGCTTTCTTGTGATGGAATGAAAATTTTTGAGCGTTGAAAGAAGTAAATCCGCTCCCATATGCGCTAATTTTAAACTTAAAGCGTCTAAATCCAAATAATCCTCTCTCAAAAAAGAAGCGCTTTCTAAAATATCCCCGCTATCCAATTCCAAATCCATAAGCATGGTGCTTATGCCATAAATCCTATCGTCATTGAGTATCATCTCATGAATGGGCGAAGCCCCCCTGTATTTGGGCAATAACGATGCATGCACATTAATGCAAGGAGCGATGGTTAAAACCTCTTTAGGCAAAATCTTACCATAAGCCACCACCACGATAAAATCAGGCTTCAAGTCTTTTAAAATTTGAACTTCAGGCTCTTTCAAACTTTGCGGTTGGAAAATGGGGATGTTTAAATGATTTTCTAAAATGTATGTTTTAGTCTCTGGGGCTTTCAATTCTTTTTTGCGCCCAAAAGGTTTATCTATTTGAGTGAATAGCCCCACCACTTCTATGTCTTTATCTCCAACCAACGCCCTTAAGATCACTCCAGCAAAACCCGGCGTTCCCATAAATACGATTCGCATGTTACCAACCCTTAATTTTTATCTTTTGTAATACCATACTTTCTTTCTCTATTTTTAAAAGCTTCTTCGCCCCCCTCTAATTTCAATAAATCATCTCTATATCCATCGCTCTCAATCGTAAAAGATTGCGCGATTATCTTATTATTCTCATTTTTTAACTGAATAATTAGCTCTGCATCAGCGTTCAAAACAAAATTAGCGTTATGGGTGGCAAAAATAATTTGTCTTTCTTGTTTCCGCTCTTTGATTAGAGTAACCAAGTATTTAGCGATTAAAGCGCTATCCAAGTGTGCTTCTGGCTCATCAATGATGATAGGGTTATTCCCTAAAGATAAAAGGACAACCAATACAGCAGTGCATCTTTGCCCAAAGGAAGTTTCATTTAAAGCTCTTTTGTCATAACGGACTTCAAAAATTTTATATTTTTCAACATTCCTTAAATGTTTGAGAACGAAAAGCCGATAGATTTGAAAATGACTTTCTCTATCAAATATATCTTTCATGGTTTCATAAAATGTCGCTTTTTTATTTTCAATTAGATTATCAAGCTTTTCTGTAAATTCTGTATGTTGCATACCTATAACACTTTTTAATTCAATTTCTTTTAAATATTCCTTGATTTTTGATTGGTGTCTTTGGATATTAAAACCCTTATCCACCAACTTATCAAAATCCTCAAAAACCCCTTCAAAAACATCTTCATTCAAACGATATTCTATGATAATTGGTTTCACTTCCTTGTGATTTTTTGAAATTTCTTCAAAAACTGAATTGATTTTGTTTAATTCCTCATTGATTTGATTTTTAAATTCTTTAATATTTTTATCAATATCTTCATAAGAAAAACCTTCTATTTTGTTAGCCTTCTCTTTTATTTCACGCTCTAAATCAGCAATGTTCATTTCTATGTTTCCTAAATGGTGATTAGCGTTTCTAATATCTCCTATATTCTCATCGCTCACGCCTTTTTCTTTAAGAAATTCCCCAATCTCTTGTCTCAATACTTCGCGTCCTGATTCTAGCGTCCTTATTTCCTCGTCTTCGCTATTAAAATACCCATTTTTTATATGTTTATCTATTTCTTCAAGTTCCTTACAAATATTTTGTTTGAGTTGGTTATAGACTTTATCATAGCTATTTTTTTCTTTCATGTTTTCTTTTGAATTAAAATTCACAACCCGTTTTAATTCTTCAATAAAAGTCAAAAATCCCTCTTTAGATTGTTTTAAATCAATTAACGCCTTGCGTTTTTCTTACAATTTGTCTTTTTTGTCCAAATAGTTCTTATCTGTAAAAGCATCTATAATGCTTTGGTATTTCTTTCTTATTTTTTCGCTCTCTTTTAGTCGTTCTTCTAGTTTGGTCTTTTCTTGCCAACATGCAATTTGCTCATCAAACTTTTCAATGCCTTTTGTAATTTGCTTTTCTAACTCCTTAAGTCTTCCACTTGACTTGCTATCCATTCTGTTAAAAATAGCCTCTGTGAATTTTGAAACATTAGTTGCAAATTCTTCCACTTCATTTTGAGCCAAATACTCTACGCTATCCACTATGTCTATGTCTGGCTGTATTTTTAAAGACTTTTGAATTGTTTCAAGCCTTAAGCCTTTAACAAAACTTTCCTCTTTAATTGATGAGGCTATCAATTGCAACAAAGTGCTTTTACCACTCCCTCTACCCCCTATCACACAAGTAAAATACGGACTAAAAAATAGCGTTTCATTAAATCCTGCATAACAAAAAGGAGTATCGCCTTTTTCATTGGTGATTTTTACATCTTCATTAAAGTGCAACCCCACACAATCTATCTTATACAAAGGATCTTGAAGTTTCTCTTCATCAATGCTCACTCTTGTTTCTGGCTCATAAATAATTTGTTTTAACCTCTCAAAGGTTTTTTCAGCCTTTATCCAAGTGTATCTTTTCCCTATTTGCTCCTCTTCGTGGGCATCGCTACTCTGTAAGAGAGATTTGTTACATTTAAGCCAAAATTCTCTATCCTTTTTAAGATTTTCTTGGTTATTTGATGAGTGGATTAAAAAATGCGACTTATTAATGATTTTTTGATAGATAGTCTCATTGCGACCACCTTTTCCAAGAAACTCACATTCAATACTGCCGTGCCCTCTTGATAAAAACCCTAGCAAATACTTGCCTCTCAAGTTTAAAGACTCTTCCTCTAAACATTCCAACAATTGATCAAAATTAACTACTGCTTTATTAAAATCATTTTTTTCTAAATCTGCAAGTCTTTTCTCAGTTCCATCAATAGTAGCTTTCATATCTGATAAAAACCTTTTTATATCATCACTTAAGATCTCATCTGAAAAAATAATGTGGAAATCTAAAAACTTATTTTTATTATTCTTATAATCCAACCTAACTTCTAAATTATAAAAAACCTTAATGCCCTCTTTTTCTATTTTTTCTTTTAATTCAAATTCTTCCTTATTAAACTTAAAATAGTTCGTTAATCCAATACAATCAATCTTGCTATCGCATAGTTTTTGTATAAACTCCTCTTCAGAACATTTATATTTCTTATTTAAATTTGTATATGGCGTATGCACATGTAAATCCCATTTATGCCAACTTGAACCTTTACTATGATCTTTATTGCCCATATTTTCTCCTAATATAATACTATCTCAAAAGCACACCACAAAAACTAATCTTCTAAATCTTCCCCATCATACCCAAGCTCTAGCGCTTTCACTTGCCCAATAGCATTACCCGCAATGCCCTTGATAGAGCCATACATGTTAATCGTTCCCTCAAACACTTTTTCAATTTGTTTTTCCCTGCTTTTCCAGATCTTATTCATCGCGCGCTTTTCGCTTTCTAAATCCGCTCTCAATTGCTCAAACCCCTCTATAATCGCATTCACTTGCATAGAAAATTCAGAGCTTGTCAAATAATGATAGAGCAGATTCACTTTATCGCCCTTATTTTCCTGACTTTTTTTAGCCAAACTCACTTGAATAACCCCCTCTCTTAGCACCGCGCTCAACCCCTTAAACTCTTCAAACGAACACACCCACACCCCTTCAAGTAACCCCATCCTCTCCATCTCTTTAGGTAGCGCTTCACTCACAATGACCCCCACATCAGCCCCAATCTCTCGCATGTCGCTTTTAAGCTTTTCCACCCAAGCTTTTTGAAAGTCTTTAGTGCGTTTGCTCTCATAATAAATTTTCCCGCAATTTTGAAATTCCCTAGTATGCACCACCTGAATGCAATCGCCCCCTCTTTGCCCTTTTTTGATTTCTTCAATACTATCTAGGGGGAATTTTTGCTTCAAAAACTCTTCAATCGCTAATTCCTGCACCTCGCCTTGGAGTTGCTGCGAGCTTAACTCCGCCTTTCTTTGAGCGTTTTTCAACTCGTTTCTTAACATTTCTAATTGCTCTTCTTGCTGCTTGAATTTCAATTCATTTTTTTCATGCAAGGCTTTTTCTATTTTTTCCCTTTCCAGATCCAATTTTTCATTCAATTTTTTTTCATTTTCAGCCTTCAATCGGCTCTCTGCTTCGTTATTCTCTCTTTTTAGCCTTTCAATTTCCGCTTCTTTTTGGTGCAATTCCTGGACTTGTTTGGACTTCTCGTCTAATTCTTTTTGCAACAATTCCAAGCCCTTTTGCTGCTCTAAAAAAGCGTTTTTTCTAGCTTCTTCAATGATTTTAGCCCTTTCATCTTGCAAGGCTAACGCGCTCGCTTGTTTGACCGCCTCATCAAATTGAGCCTGTTGCTCTTTTGCCCGCTCTTTTAGGGCCTCTTCTTTTTGCTCTAACATTTTAAGATGAGTATGATATTGCGCTCTTTCTTCATTCATCTCTTTTTCAAACTCTTTTTGTTGGGCTAAAAACCGGCTTTGATTTTCTAGCTCAATCTGTTTGTATAGCGCTTCTCTCACATCAATGAGCGTTTGACACTTGGGGCATGTGATTTGATTTTCTTGCATGATTTTCCTTTAAGATTTGATTTTTTATATTTTATAATAGAATGAGATCAATTTAACTTAAGCAGGTTTTATCCAATAAGTTCAGTAAAATAGGGCTTTAAACAAGGTAAAAAATACCTTTCGCATAAAAACCACATTATAAATAAAAAGAATGAAGAAATTGAGATAATGATCGATCAGTTGCAAGTTGTCCCAAAAGCACAAGTTTTAGAGAACCATACGATGGGAAGAAGTCTTGCATCAGCATTACAAAAGGCATCTATCTCTAGATTCGCATCGGTGCATAGAGTGCCGCTCATCAATCATTTTTTAGAACAAGTTATTCTACAAAGCCCATCTGATGAAAACAAAAATATAAAAACAATTGCTTTTGGAGGTGTTATCAAACTCAATCCACACAATAGAAATCCCTTATTAAAACCCTACAGCGCATTTATTGCGCTTTCTTGTGCTCAATTCCATTATTCGGGCATGCGCCTAGTTGCCCCCTATGAAAACGATTCTATTATTTTTGAGTTATTGCATTGATTTTCAGGCACGCAATTTTGAACGCCAACAACTTGTTCAATTAGATCCGAAGAAATTAAAACTCAAATCCTTGAGCGTTTAAAACTCTAGAAATATAGGGCATTAAAAATCAAAAATAATCCCCACCCCCTTATGATTTTCACTATAAGATAAAACTTCAAACTATAAAAATAAGGCTTTAAACATCAATACTTGATGGGAACGGAGTTTTCAAATCCAAACGCATTCAATTACAATCAGATCAGACCCACCAAAAACACCAAAAGCAAAAATCAAACATTAAGAAATAAGAAACAACAAACAGCAAGCAACCAAAACACATGAAAACAAGGAGAAACAACAAAAGCCATAAGCAGTAAAAAACAAAATCAAGCGATTAAAATCATTAAACATTAAACATTAAAAAAACAAGAAGCAATAAATCTAAACAAAAGAATTAAGAAAGCTCAACGCTAAATCCAACACAACTAGCAAAAAAATTTAAAGCAGCAAACAAGAAAACACTAACTTCAATTGAAGAGCAAAAAACCAAACATTAAAGCATAAGAATAAACAAAGTAAAAAATCAAACACAACAAACAAAAACCATAAGCGATTAAAATCAAGCAAGCAAGAAATAAGATTTAAGAAACCAACACAAGCAAACTAAACACATTAAACATTAAATATAAAAACACTAACAACTAAAAATATAAGTATTAAGAAATAACAAACAATAAGCAAGCAAATATTAAAAACAATCAAGAAGTAAAAAAGAAAGAAAAGCCCAATCTTTCAAAACTAAGCAAAAAAAGTTCTTTTGTCAGGTAATACTCTTGGCTTTTAACAAGCGAATGTTAAAAGCTTTTCTCTAGAAAGGAGGTGATCCAACCGCAGGTTCACCTACGGTTACCTTGTTACGACTTCACCCCAGTCGCTGTGTGTGCCGTGGGCAGTAGCCAATTTAGCATCCTGACTTAAGGCAAACACAACTCCCATGGTGTGACGGGCGGTGAGTACAAGACCCGGGAACGTATTCACCGCAACATGGCTGATTTGCGATTACTAGCGATTCCAGCTTCATGCAGGCGAGTTGCAGCCTACAATCCGAACTGAGAGGTGTTTTGAAGATTGGCTCCACTTCGCAGTATTGCTTCTCTTTGTGCACCCCATTGTAGCACGTGTGTAGCCCTAGGCGTAAGGGCCATGATGACTTGACGTCGTCCCCACCTTCCTCCTCCTTACGGAGGCAGTATCCTTAGAGTTCTCAGCATGACCTGTTAGCAACTAAGAAAGGGGGTTGCGCTCGTTGCGGGACTTAACCCAACATCTCACGACACGAGCTGACGACAGCCGTGCAGCACCTGTTTTCAAGGTCTAGCAAGCTAGACACTCCACTATTTCTAGCGGATTCTCTCAATGTCAAGCCTAGGTAAGGTTCTTCGTGTATCTTCGAATTAAACCACATGCTCCACCGCTTGTGCGGGTCCCCGTCTATTCCTTTGAGTTTTAATCTTGCGACCGTACTCCCCAGGCGGGATGCTTAATGCGTTAGCTGCATTACTGGAGAGACTAAGCCCTCCAACAACTAGCATCCATCGTTTAGGGCGTGGACTACCAGGGTATCTAATCCTGTTTGCTCCCCACGCTTTCGCGCAATCAGCGTCAGTAATGTTCCAGCAGGTCGCCTTCGCAATGAGTATTCCTCTTGATCTCTACGGATTTTACCCCTACACCAAGAATTCCACCTACCTCTCCCACACTCTAGAATAGTAGTTTCAAATGCGGTTCTATGGTTAAGCCATAGGATTTCACACCTGACTGACTATCCCGCCTACGCGCTCTTTACGCCCAGTGATTCCGAGTAACGCTTGCACCCTCCGTATTACCGCGGCTGCTGGCACGGAGTTAGCCGGTGCTTATTCGTTAGATACCGTCATTATCTTCTCTAACAAAAGGAGTTTACAATCCTAAAACCTTCATCCTCCACGCGGCGTTGCTGCTTCAGGGTTTCCCCCATTGAGCAATATTCCCTACTGCTGCCTCCCGTAGGAGTCTGGACCGTGTCTCAGTTCCAGTGTGTCCGTTCACCCTCTCAGGCCGGATACCCGTCATAGCCTTGGTAAGCCATTACCTTACCAACAAGCTGATAGGACATAGGCTGATCTCTTAGCGATAAATCTTTCCCCCGTAGGGAGTATCTGGTATTAATCATCGTTTCCAATGGCTATCCCAAACTAAAAGGCACATGACCTATGCGTTACTCACCCGTGCGCCACTAATCAGCATTCTAGCAAGCTAGAAGCTTCATCGTTCGACTTGCATGTATTAGGCACGCCGCCAGCGTTCACTCTGAGCCAGGATCAAACTCTCCATAAAAGTGTTTGTCCTAAAGCTCTTTTGTTTTTTGATAGGCTGTTGTTATTCCTAACAACAGCTTTAGCGTATCACAAGAACTCGTTTTATTTGATTATTGAATAAAACGGGTTGTGTTCTTAAGTATTACAACAACAAAACAGAAAGAAACTTTTTAAAAAGGTTTAGCCAAACGCTAACCTAAAAATACTCTCATGCCATTCAGTCATCAATCATAATGATATAATCATCATAATCAATGAAATTGATTGGCACTGGTTGGATAAGAATTTCTTATAAAAGAATGAAAGTTATAAAAACCCTCACTCTATTTAGTCAGTCATTACTTACTTTGTTTTAGAATATCCCTTTAAAAAGAACTTCTATCAATTTGCTTAGTTTTCAAAGATCGTTTGCTTTAAACAGCTATCCTTGTAAGGTATCAAGCGGCTTTTCAAAAGCCCTTGCTGAAACAAGGAAATGAAAGTATAGTCATAGAAAGCTTAAGGTTTGCTTAAATTATAAAAATTTTTGACAGAGTAGGTTAAAATTTTAAAACGATTGGGTTTTGAGAAATCTAAATACCGCCAAAAACACGCACGCATTCCCCATAAAACCACTATTATAGGCGCTAATTTATCTCTGTTTTCAAAAATCACTCCATAATAGAGAGCAAAAAATGAAATCATGGATTAGAAAAAATCCGCTTAAGCTAACCCTTTTAAAATGGGCACTTTTTTGTCCCCTTGGTGGGGGGATCGTGTTAGTTCTTCTTAAAGAGTTGGTCTTTAAGTAAGCTGTTAAAAGGCTCGTTGGGGGAAAAGTTCTTTTTCTTGGGGGTGTACTGATTTTTTGGCAAGTTATCTACAATGTCAGTGACACTGCGTTCTCTCACATTGCAAGACTTCTTCAAGTCTGAAGGGACAGAATTGGGACTTTCTTGAATGTTAGCAATGAAGACTTCAAAGCCTTTCTCCCAAGCGGCTTCTAACACAGGCACAAAATCAGTATCCCTGCTGAACAGCAAAATACACCCTCCTTGTTTGGTGCAATACAGCTTGGTAATATCGTGCACCAACAGCGCATCAACTTGTTTTTGACGCAACTTTAAGTAAGGTATGAAAATCTTGGCTTCTAGACCATTATAGACTTCTTATGTCTTCGAACTTATATACGAATTTGAACATTACCCGCCCGACTCGTAATTTCACTTGATTTTGTTGGGCGATCGCATGGTTGAAAGATTGGATAATCCCTGATTTATTCACTCTTTCCTCATAATCTTTGGGATTCTTCTCTTTATACTTTTCAAGTTCTTCGTTTTTATTGCCCCTAATTCTGGGCTCGGCTTCTGTGAAAGGCTCAGAAACATAAAAATAGATCCGCTTCAATTCCTCTTCAGGCTCCAAAAACGAACGGATTAGCGCTAAGAGTTGATCGGGATTGTTGAAATTAAAATTAGGCTCTTTTAAACGCTCATCCGTTTCTTGGATTGCTTTCAAATCAGCGAGAAGATTTTCCCAATCCACAAAAATCGTGGTTTCAGTTTTTTCCATGCTTTCTCCCAAAATATGAATTTTGCCATAAGGGTTGAGTATAGCATGGGGATTTAAACATGCCTTGTTTTTTAAAAAAAATAAAAGTTCTGTTAAAGTTCTGTTCTCATCAAACAGACACCAAAAGCCTTAATTAATTTCTTTCATTTTTTAAAAACTTTATAGTAAAATTTTCTTGAGAATATGAGGGGATATTTCGCGCTTTAATGTTCTTTCAAACCCTTTAAATCCCCCTTAACCTGATCGCTTTTTTTAAGGAGTCATCGTTCAACTTGCGTCAAGTTTTTTGTATTTTGATGGTAAAAAACGCTTTTTAACCTTTTTTAAAATTTGACAACCAACGCCCCATTAAAAACAGAGCCAAAAATTCAGTTTAATAGACAGCAAGCTAGAAAAGAAGTTATCTAGAAAAGAAGCAATTAAAGCTTTGCCTTGAAAAAACGAACGCCAACGCTAAAAAGAGTTTAGAGTTTTAAAAAAAGTTGGTGGTAAAAACTAAAATAAAAACTAAAAAGGGATTAAAAAACTCTTTTCAAGCCAATCCAATCCATTGAAAAAGTTTTACGCTAATTTTAAGAGAAGCGGTTAAAAAACGGATTTCAACCCCTAAAGAGTGTTTTACCCATCAGCATTGATTGAAGCATGACAGATAAAAAGCCTTAAAGTTAATGGCGGACTTCTTTAATCCTTGCTGCCTTACCTCTCCTATCGCGCAAATAGTAGAGCTTCGCGCGACGCACCCTACCCACACGCAACACCTCAACGCTCGCCAAACTTTCGCTATAAAAAGGGAAAATTTTCTCCACGCCGATATTGTTAGCCCCTATTTTACGCACGCAAAAAGTCTTATCCACGCCATTGCCTCTAATCGCAATGCACACGCCTTCAAAATACTGAGTTCGTGTTTTTTCGCCTTCTTTAATGGTAATACCCAATCTCAAAGTATCGCCGGCCTTAAATGCTGGCATGGTCTTGTCTTTTAACTGAGCGTCTTCAAACTGCTGAATGTAGCGGTTTTTCATGTGTTTTCCTTAATGTCAATTTCATGATTTGTGCTGTTTGAATAAATCAAGGCGGTAGAATTTTGTCCTTAATTTTGACAAATCAAGTTTTAGTTGCTTGATTTTAGCATGATTTCCTTTAGAATATTCTAAAGGGGCAGGGATTTTATTGATTTCTTTGGATTTAAAAACAGCGTTAGCGAAATTAGGGGCTTCCAAATAATGGTTTTCAAAGCTCTCATTTTCTAAAGATTGGGCGTTACCCAAAACCCCTTGAATGTGGCGAGCGATACTATCTATCAAGCACAACGCCCCAAGCTCGCCCCCTGTTAAAATAAAATCGCCTATACAAAAAACTTCATCAGCGCTCAATTCAATAGAGCGTTCATCAAATCCCTCATAACGCCCGCACACCAAAACGACATGCTTTTTTTGAGCCAAACGCATCGCGTCTGTTTGCTTGAAAGGCTTGCCCACCGCGCTTAAAAAAATCGTGTGTTTAGGGTTTTTAACAGAATGGAGCGCGTTTTCTACCATCTCAGGGTCTAAAATTTGCCCCGCACCCCCACCAATGAGCGTGTGATCCGCTTTTTGATATTTATTAGCGCTAAAATCTCTAAGGTTTAACACTTCCAATTCAAAAAGATTTTTTTCTAACGCTCTTTTTAAAATAGAATCTTCAAAATAAGGCAAAATGAGCTGCGGGAAAAGGGTTAAAACGCTGAATTTCACTCAACTATTCTCTAAAAGCGTTTTAGCGTTATGGGTGGTTATTTTTTTGTCTTGCAAAAGGATTTCTTTGATATAAAAATCCCTATAAGGGATTAAAAAAATCTTAGCCAAACCTTTTTCAACCAAGTTCAGCGTGGTTTCAACCATGAAATAATCTGTTTGAGAAATCCTTTGGATTTCTATGACTTTTCCTAGAATCTCGTTTTCTTCCACCACGCTAAGCCCTACTAAATCGCAATAAAAAAACTCGCCCTCTTTTAAAACACAGAGTTTTTTACTCTCTACTTCGCTCATAAAAAGCCCTAAATTAGTCAGCTCTTTAGCTTTTTCAGGCGTGTGGATAGTTTCTAAAAATAACAAATTTTTAGCATGTTCATAAGAATGGATCACATAGTCTTTAAAAGAAGAAGCGTAAGAGAAAGCGTTGGTTGGAGCGACGCTCACCTTAACGCCCTTTTTTAAGCACTCCGGAAAATCGCTCTCTAAATGAAGCTTTAGCCCCCCATTAAGCCCCACGCTTTTACCAATCCTACCCACTAAAAGCATAGAAACCATTCAAGGCGTTTGATCGCCTAAAGCATGGGGATTTTTATCGCTATTTTTATCGTTATTGGCAAAAACAACAATCTTATAAGAAAACCCATCTTTGGCTTTCACACCAGAAACAAATGCCTTAATCGCGCTCACCATTTTGCCCTCTTTACCAATCACATGCCCCATGTCTGATGGGTGGGTATAAATAGTGATTTGCTTGACTTTATATTCTAAAAGCGTGTACTCTACGCTCAAAGCTTGCGGAAAAGAAACAACCTTTTTTAAATATTTTTCTAAAAAAGTTGCCACACAATACGAATAGTCCTTGCATTCAGCTTGAGAAAAAGGCGTGTTCAAAGGATCTAATTCGCGCATTTAGTCTCACAAAACCTTAGGCTTTTTGAGAAAGTTTTTCCACCCTCTCGCTCATTTTAGCCCCCACGCCTTTCCAATAATCCAAGCGCTCCTTATCAATCTTAATATCTTTAGGCTCGCTTAAAGGGTTGTAATACCCAATGGATTCAATCCAACCCCCATCTCTTCTTTTCCTGGAATCGGTTACCACCACCCTATAAAAAGGCTTTTTCTTTCTCCCAATGCGCGTGAGTCTAATGACTGTCATTACAAAAATCTCCTAAAATATTCGTATTAAATTTGAGATTATACAACAAAAGTGCCTAAAACATGCTTAAAAGTTAGCGCATTTTAGGGGGCGTTTGATTTTTAGCCTGACTCATTAGATTCATCAAATCGCTAATACCCTTTTTATTCGTTAAGCGTTTAGCCATTTTGCTCGCTTGATCAAAGCGTTTGATAATGCGGTTGATTTCAGACACTTCTAAGCCGCTCCCTAAAGCGATCCTTTTTCTTCGGCTGCCGTTTAAAATCTCGGGGTTTTCTTGCTCTTTTTTGGTCATGGAATTGACCATAGCCTTGATTTTTTTCACTTCTAAAGAACTTTCTAAATCCGTGTCTTTTAGCGCGCTTGCCATATTCCCTAAACCTGGAATCATAGAGATTAGAGAACTCATAGAGCCTAATTTTTTCACTTTTTCAATTTGGTTTAAAAAATCGTTGAAAGTGAATTGCCCTTTTTTGAGCTTTTTGCTTAAGTCTTTGGCTTCATTAGGGTTTAGAACGCTGGCGGTTTTTTCAGCGAGCGAGACAATATCTCCAGCCCCCATCAAACGCCCCACAATCCTTTCAGGCACAAACACATCTAAATCAGGGATTTTTTCCCCGCTCCCAATAAACCGCAAGGGTAAGCCCAATTGATAAGTGATGCCTAAAGCGATACCCCCTTTAGAATCGCTATCAAATTTGCTTAACACCACCCCACTCACGCCTATTTCTTCATTAAAGGTGTTCGCGCTTTTGACCCCATCTTGCCCGCTCAATGCGTCTGCAACATACAGCACTTCATGGGGGTTTAAGACTTCTTTGACTTCTTTTAATTCTTGCATAAGCTCTTTATCAATGGCTAAACGCCCCGCGCTATCCACGAGCAAAACGTCAAATTGTGCTTCTTTAGCCCTTTTTAAAGCGTTGTTGGCGATTTCTTTCACGCTTTTATTTTCTTCGTAAAACACTTCCACGCCCACCTGTTCACCCAAAACCTTTAATTGCTCCACTGCCGCTAAGCGTTGCAAATCGCATGCACATAAAAGCACTTTTTTATTTTTGGTTTTTAAATAATGAGCGAGTTTAGCGGTCGTGGTTGTCTTACCGCTCCCTTGCAAACCTGCCATTAAAACCACAGTGGGGGGCGTTTGAGCGAAAGTGAAACCACTGCTCCCTTTAGCGCTTAAAATTTCTAACAAACTCTTTTCTAAAGCGTCTAAAAATTGCTGCTTACCGATGCCACTCGCTTTAGTCTGGCTTTCCACTTTTTTGAGCAATTCTCTAGCGACTTTATGATGCACATCGTTTTTTAAAAGCGTTTTTTTCAATTCGTCTAACGCTCTGTCTAGCGCTTTTTCATCATCTTGAAAGCGGATTTTATTGAGCGCGTTTTTAAACCCATCGCTTAATGCTTGAAACATTTTCTATCCTTTGATTATGGTTGTTCTAACAAATCCAATTCTTGCTTGATCTTACCCTCTTTTTCTAAAAGCGTTTTTAAGCTCTCTTTGGCTTTTTCTAGCACGCTTTTAGGCGCGTTTTTGACAAAATTTTCATTGTGCAAATTGAGTTTTAGTTTTTCTTTTTCCAGTTTTTCTAGCTGCTTTTTTAAACGAGCAATGAGCGGGCTTAAATCAAGATTTTCTAAATCCGCATAAGTCTGGCAAAATTCACCCACATCGCTCACGCTTTTTAAAGGCTTGAGAGCTATCACGCTGACCTTTTCTAATTTCGCTAATTTTTGGGCGTAAGTTTGCAAACGCTCTGTGTTTTCTATTTTTTCCCTTAATCCCACGCTCGCTTCTTTTAAAACAATCGGTGGGGTTTCTAGCATGATTTTCAAACGCCTTAAAGACACGATGCAATCTTTGATCACTTCAAATTCATGCTCTAGTTTTTCATCTTGCGCCAAATCTTTAGGGTAAGGCATGACCATAATAGAATGAGTGTTTTCTAGCTCCGTGTTACTGAGCTTGTGGTATAAAGACTCGCTAATAAAAGGCATGAAAGGGTGCAAGAGTTTTAAAGCTTCTTTTAACACGCTCCCTAATTCGTCTATCGCTTCATTTTCCACTTTAGAAAATTCAATGAACCAATCGCAAAATTCCCCCCACAAAAAGCGGTATAACAAAGTCGTGGCGTCATTAAAACGATAATTATCTAAAGCGTTACGAACCTCTTTAGTAACAAGATTCAAGCGCGATTTCGCATAACGCCCCAAAGGCGTTTGGTATTCGTTCAAATATTCTTTATCTTTGAAAGATTCTTGTTTGAGCTTCAAGTAACTCGCTGCATTAAAAAGCTTGTTAGCGAAATTCTTGTTATTTTCTAAATGCGTAATAGAAAGCTTGATGTCCCTACCCGTAGCGCACAAATTGGCTAAAGTGAAGCGCAGGCTATCCGCGCCGTATTTTTCTATCATCTCTAAAGGATCGATCACATTACCTTTAGATTTGCTCATTTTTTCACCCTTTTCGTCCCTAACCAAGGCGTGCAAGTAAATGTCTTTAAAGGGCAATTCGCCTAAAAGCGACTCGCTGCAAAAAAGCATCCTAGCCACCCAAAAAAAGAGAATATCAAACCCGGTAATGAGCGTGGTGTTAGGGTAGAAATCTTTCAAATCGCTTTCATTAAACAAACCGCTTTTTTCTTGCCCCCACCCTAGAGTGGAAAACGCCCATAACCCTGAACTAAACCATGTGTCTAGCACATCTTTATCCTGCTCTAATTTTTCACTCTTGCAAGTAGGGCAATTTAAGGGAGCATCAAGGCTTACGAACTGGTGGTTATTCTCGCAAGTAAACACCGGTATTTGATGCCCCCAAAACAATTGCCTGCTGATACACCAAGGGCGTAATTCCCTCATCCAAGCGTTATAATTGTTGATCCAATTAGAGGGGTAAAATCGCGCCAAACCTTGTTGGATTTTCTCAATAGAACTTTGAGCGATTTCAGGCTTGACAAACCATTGCTTAGACACATAAGGCTCTACCACATTATGACAACGATAGCAATGCCCCACTTGATGCGTGTGTTCTTCTATTTTTTCCAATAAGGCGTTTTCTTTTAATCTTTCTACGACCTTATCTCTAGCTTCTAATCGTTCTAAATTTTCAAACTCCCCGCAATGCGCGTTTAAAATCCCCTTTTCATCAAAAATTTTAATCATTTCCAAATGGTGGCGTTTGCCCACTTCGTAATCGTTAAAATCATGCCCAGGGGTAACTTTCACACACCCTGTGCCAAACTCCATTTCCACATGCGCATCAGCGATAATAGGGATTGTGCGATTAATTAAAGGCAGGATCGCTTTTTGCCCCACTAAATGCTTGTACCTCTCATCGTTAGGATTGACCATAAGCGCGCTATCGCCAAACAAAGTTTCAGGGCGCGTGGTGGCCACCACCAAATAATCTTTTTGATTTTCTAAATAATATCTAATATAATACAATGCCCCCTTACGCTCTTCATACTCCACTTCAATATCGCTCAACGCCCCGTCTTTAGTGCACCAATTCACCATGTAATTATCTTGAACGATGAGACCTTGTTCATACCATTTCAAAAACGCCAATTTGACCGCTCTTTGCAAGCCCTTATCCATCGTGAAACGAGTCCTAGAAAAGGCCGCGCTCACGCCTAAATGCTTCATTTGCTCTAAAATCGCTCCCCCGCTCTTTTCTTTCCATTCCCACACTTTTTTAATGAACTCTTCACGCCCTAAATCTTCTTTTTTAATCCCTTGACTTAAAAGCTGCTTTTCCACAACATTTTGCGTCGCAATGCCGGCGTGATCCAACCCGGGCTGATACAAAGTCTTATACCCGTCCATGCGTTTGTAACGCGCTAAAATATCTTGCAAGCTTAAAGTTAGGGCATGCCCTATGTGTAAAATACCGGTCACATTAGGAGGGGGCATCATCAAGCAAAATCGTTTGTTTTTTTCTTGGATTTTTTCATTGCCATTGATTTCAAAATACCCCCTGTGAGAGCAAATTTCATAAATCTTTTTTTCTATTTCTTTAGGTTGGTAAGTGGTGGGTTCTTGTTTCATTATTTTCCTAAATTTTCCTAAATTATCTTAAAATAGAATGTTCCTTAAAAAATGGTTGGTTTTTGGAACGCCTTTTGCTTTTACGCTTTTAATTGTTGCGTATTTTTTCAAAATTATACAACAAAGCATTTAAATTAAAAAGGATAGTCCAGTGAATTACTTTTTAAAAGCCCCTATTTTAGGATTTGAGCATATCAATGAAGTGCGTTTGGAAAAAATTGATTCCTTATTCAGCCGATTGGTTAGTCAAACGAACTCGCCCATGGCGTTGGATATGGTCTTAGTGAATCCCTATTGTTTGAGGGAATACAGCTTTGTGATACCCAAATACATAGAATTACTGCTAGAATTAGATTCTCATTCCAAAGTTGAGGTGTATTGCGTGGTCGTGTTGCAAAAAAATTTAGAAGATTCTATGGTTAATTTCTTAGCCCCCTTAGTGTTTAATTCCAAAAATGGCTTTGGCGCTCAAGTCGCACTTTCTATGATGGATTATCCGGATTTTGGCTTTAGGGATCCTTTAAAAAGCTTTGTGGTTAAAGAAAGAGAACGAGCTTAAGGGTTTTTAGCATGAAATTCGCTCTCACAGGGGGAGGTACAGGGGGGCATCTCTCTATCGCTAAAGCCTTAGCTATAGAATTAGAAAAGCAAGGCATAGAGGCTATTTATTTAGGCTCCACTTACGGGCAAGATAGAGAATGGTTTGAAAACAGCCCCTTATTTAGCGAACGCTATTTTTTTAACACGCAAGGCGTGGTCAATAAAAGCTTTTTCAAAAAAATAGGCTCTTTATTTTTGCAAGCTAAAGCCGCATTTAAGGCTAAAGAAATCTTAAAAAAACACCAGATCACGCACACCATTAGCGTGGGAGGGTTTAGTGCAGGGCCGGCGAGTTTTGCAAGCTTACTCAATAAAATACCCCTTTATATCCATGAGCAAAATGCGATTAAAGGCTCTCTTAATCGCTACCTTTCCCCCAAAGCTAAAGCGGTGTTTTCAAGCTACGCTTTTAAAGATAAGGGAAATCATGTTTTAACCTCCTATCCCGTGCAAAACGCTTTTTTTGATTTTGCTAGGACTCGCACGGAAATCAAGCACATTTTATTTTTAGGCGGTTCGCAAGGGGCAAAAGCGATCAATGAATTCGCTTTATTAAACGCTCCCAAACTCACCAAACAAGGGATTAAAATCACGCACATTTGCGGCCCCAATTCTTATGAACAAGTGCGTTTTTTTTACCAGGAATTGGGGCTGTTGGACAAGGTAGAATTGTTTGCTTTCCACAATAATATCACAGAAGTCATGCATAGAGCGGATTTGTGTGTGAGCCGAGCGGGTGCTAGCAGCGTGTGGGAATTGTGCGCCAATGGCTTACCCACGATTTTTATCCCCTACCCTTTTGCGAGCAATAACCACCAGTATTACAATGTCTTAGAATTTGAAAAAGAAAACTTGTGCTATGTCGTGCCTCAAAATGAATTGTTACCTAAAAAACTCTTTGAAGTCATTAGAAAGCTCAATCAAAAAGACGATCAAGGCAATAAAAACCTCACCACTATCAGCAACAAATTGCAACAAAAAATCGCTAAAAACGGCGCAAAAACCATTATTGAAACGATTTTGAGCGCCTAAAATAGCCCATTTTAATCAACAATTAAGCGACTAACCATTAAACTTAAGCGATAAATAAGATAAAATTTAGGATAGCTCAAATCTTTATAAAAAGAAAAGGATAACCCTTTGCAAAACTTTATTTTTAATAAAAAATGGCTTATCTATTCTAGCCTACTCCCCTTGTTTTTTCTCAATCCCTTAGCGGCAGAAGATGACGGGTTTTTTATGGGGGTGAGTTATCAAACTTCTTTGGCCGTTCAAAGGGTGGATAACTCAGGGCTTAACGCCAGTCAAGCCGCATCCACTTATATCCGCCAAAACGCTATCGCTCTAGAATCTGCAGCAGTGCCTTTAGCCTATTATTTAGAAGCGATGGGCCAACAAACGAGGGTTTTAATGCAAATGCTCTGCCCTGATCCTTCTAAAAGATGCTTGCTTTATGCGGGGGGTTATCAACAAAACGCCCAAAATGGCGATACAGGCAACAACCCCCCAAGAGGCAATGTCAATGCCACTTTTGATATGCAATCTTTAGTCAATAATTTAAACAAGCTCACCCAACTCATCGGCGAGACTCTACTCCGTAACCCTGAAAATCTTTCTAACGCCAAAGTTTTTAATGTCAAATTTGGCAATCAAAGCACTGTTATTGCATTGCCTGAGGGTCTAGCCAATACCATGGACGCTTTAAACAATGATATTACCAACGCTTTAACCACGCTCTGGTATAACCAAACCTTAACGAATAAATCTTTTAACAGCGGTAATTCCGTGAATTTTAGCCCTGAAGTCTTGCAACACCTTTTACAAGACGGCTTAGCCACAGCCAACAACAATCAAACCATTTGCAGCACTCAAAACCAATGCACCGCCACTAATGAAGCTAAATCTATCGCTCAAAACGCCCAAAACATCTTCCAGGCCTTGATGCAAGCAGGGATTTTAGGGGGCTTAGCGAATGAAAAACAATTTGGCTTCACTTACAACAAAGCCCCTAATGGCAGTAATTCCCAACAAGGCTACCAAAGCTTTAGCGGCCCGGGTTATTACACCAAAAATGACAGCACGCAAGCCCCCTTAAAAACCTTGCCCGCTGGAGCGACAATTGGATCAGGCAATGGCCAATACACCTACCACCCTAGCTCGGCGGTCTATTATTTAGCCGATAGCATCATCGCTAATGGCATTACCGCTTCTATGATTTTTTCAGGCATGCAAAATTTCGCCAATAAAGCCGCTAAACTGACAGGCACTTCAAGCTATAACCAGATGCAAGATGCGATCAACTATGGGGAAAGCTTGATTAGTAACACCGTAGCGTATGGGGATTTCATCACCAATTGGGTCGCCCCCTATTTGGATTTAAATAATAAAGGTTTGAATTTCTTGCCTAGCTATGGGGGGCAATTGAATGGCGCTAATCATCAAACCCCACAATTAACCCCACAACAAGCCCAACAAGAACAAAAAGTGATCATCAACCAACTAGAGCAAGCCACAAACGCCCCCACCCCTGCACAAATAGACAAAATCTTAGCCAACCCCTATTCCCCCACGGCAAAAACTTTAATGGCTTATGGGCTTTATCGCTCTAAAGCAGTGATTGGTGGGGTGATTGATGAAATGCAAACTAAAGTGAATCAAGTCTATCAAATGGGCTTTGCTAGGAATTTTTTGGAGCATAACTCTAATTCTAATAACATGAACGGCTTTGGCGTGAAAATGGGCTATAAGCAATTCTTTGGCAAAAAGCGCATGTTTGGGCTTAGGTATTATGGCTTTTATGATTTTGGTTACGCTCAATTTGGCTCAAACCCCTCTTTAGTGAAAGCCACTCTCTCTAGCTATGGGGCAGGCACAGACTTTCTTTATAATGTTTTCACCCGAAAAAGGGGGACTGAAGCGATAGATATAGGTTTTTTTGCCGGTATCCAACTGGCAGGGCAAACCTGGAAAACGAATTTTTTAGATCAAGTGGATGGCAACCATCTTAAGCCTAAGGACACTTCTTTCCAATTCCTTTTTGATTTGGGCATAAGGACTAATTTTTCCAAAATCGCTCATCAAAAAAGATCCCGTTTTTCTCAAGGGGTAGAATTTGGCCTTAAAATACCGGTGCTTTATCACACCTATTACCAGTCAGAAGGCGTTACAGCGAAGTATAGAAGAGCCTTTAGTTTTTATGTGGGCTACAACATAGGCTTTTGATTAAACAAAATAAGGGAAAAATATGATAAAAAAAGCTAGAAAATTCATACCACTCTTTTTAATTGGCTCCCTCTTAGCTGAAGACAATGGCTGGTATATGTCTGTAGGCTATCAAATCGGTGGCACGCAACAATTCATCAATAACAAACAACTTTTAGAAAATCAAAATATCATCAACAGCGTAACCCAAAGCGCGATCAATATTGCAGGGCCTACTACCGGTTTAATCACTTTAAGCTCTCAAAGCGTCATTGACGCTTTAGGCTATGGCGTGAGTAACACGGTGGGCAACCAATTAGAGGGCATTTCTAATATCCTGAATCAAATTGGCAAAAGAAAAGACTTTTATTCTAGCCGTCAAATCTCTAGCATTTCCCAACAAATCATAGGGCTTAAAGGAAGCTCTGACCCCTTAAAAGCCCACTCTTCACAAATCACAGCCAAACTCCTTTCCAACACCCAGAGCGCGTTTGATGAAGGCATCGCGCTAAGCACTAACATCATTAGCTCTATCAATAGCCTTAATCCCAGCAACAACACCCAAGAAGTCAAAGCCCAGCTCCAAAACACCGCGCAATCCATGACAGAATTATTGCAACAAATTGAACACAGCATCACTAAAACCACTAGCACCACTTACGCGCAATCCTTGCTCACCAACCTAACCGATGCGGTGAACGCTTCTAGCAATAATACCGCTTATGTGAGCGCTCTTGTTAACGCTTTAAACACTTTAGGGGTGGGGGTTTTCCCCACCACAACCTCAACGCATGTGGTGTTAAACCCACCGGGACAAGTCGTATTCTATCCAACTAATTCCCTTTTAGGCTCCACTTCTTCAAACAGCAACAACCAACAACAATACAACAACACCCTTTTAATGAACACCTTACAAGGGGAATTAAGCGCTAATAATCAAAATAACCCCAATGGTTGCACCAATCAAGTCCAGTGTTTAGAGCAATTCATCCAAAATTTAGCCCCTTTAGCCGCAACCCCCACTTCAAACAACCAGGCCAACCAGCAAGTCAAAGCCATCGCTCAAAAGCTTCAAAGTGTGGCTATCAACGCTTTAGACAACAATGCGATCAACAACACCACCTATAATTTAAACAACTTGCACAACGCTTTGAATTTCCAAGCCTATGAAAGCACGATAGAACAATACAATAACGCTTTAAAACAAATTTCTTGGATTAGTTTCACTGAGCCTAAAAACTTGCTCAAAAACACTTCCAATAACTACCAAATCGGCACCGTTACCAACGCTCAAGGGCAAAATATCAGCGCCTATGATTGCGCAAGCGCTACCGGGAGTATTACTAGCAGTGCTTCTAGCGGGATTTCATGCTCAGCCACAAGCTCCACAAATGGCTCTACAAACAGCACAAACAGCTTTGACAATTCTTTAGTCGCTACCTCCAAAGTCCAAACCATAGGAGGCAAAGAGCAGATCGGCGTGAATTCTTTTAACCTTGTTTCTCAAGTGTGGAGCGTTTATAACTCTTTAAAAACTTCAGAAGCCAATTTGAAAAACAACGCCAAAATATTATGCAACAATGGATCGCCATCCGGGACAAGCTCATGCAATAGCTCTTCGGGGGGTTTGAGCATCAGCGGGAACGCCCAATTGCAAAATATTTTAAGCTCTACTAATGGGACTACCACTCAAGCTAAAAGCAACGCTCCCAAAAAAGCAATGGTGGTGGTGAATAATGAAGAAGAAGCTAAAACGACTAATTTAGCTCAAAATAGTGGGCCAACCACTCAATCTCCTAACAGCACGGTGATGGGAGCTTTAAACACCGTGTTGCAAAATGTCAGCAATTTCCAACAAAGCATTCAAAGCGCTTTTCAAAACCAAGAAAATAATATCCAAGCTTGGGCGAATGCGATTTATAACCCTAATGGGAGTCAATCGCAAGAGATGACACCTAACAATAACCAAGATTTACGCATCCAATTGAGAGCGAATTTCTACCAGCTCATCAATACCATTAACCAGCAAGTGCCTACAGACATGAGTGCTTTAATCGCTCAAAGCCAACAAACCCAACAAACAAGCGGATCAGCAACAAACAATAACAATCCATGCAGTAATGGTAATGGAACCGGTAGCACCAACTGGTGCTATCAGCAATGGTCCGATTCTAAGGCTTATTACAGCGGGTTGCAAAGCGCTTTAGGGTATCAAACACAAGCGACAACTCAAAGTGGGAACAATGGTGGGAACAGCATCACCTACAATGTCCAACAAATCACGCTCACTAGTGGTGGTTTGCTCAATAATATCATTTCATCTCTTAAGAGTTTTAGCAGTAGCGGAAATAATGGGGGTAATGGGAATGGAAACATCAACACAGCCTACCAGATGCTCACAGACGCTAGTGATGGGAAGTTGGGAACTTATACTAATAATGCCTACCAAACATGCAATAGCGGGAGCAATGGAACGAGTGGGAACAATTGCTACACCCCTAGCAAAACACAAAACGCCACCACCGCAACCACCGCAACCGACAGCAATTTACAAAAAGTCTATAATGACGCCCAAAAAATAGCCAACATTATCGCTAGCTCTGGGAATAATAAAGGCGTTGAAAACGGCTTAAAACAATTCTTTGAAGCGCTAAAAAGTAATAGCAACAGTCTCAGTAATTTGTGTGGTAATAGTAGTAGCGGTAGTAGCTCTACTTGCTCCGGTGGGCTTATCAACCTTTTAGGGGCAATCCCCACAAACGGGGTGAGCGATACGAATAATTTAATCCATTTGCTCACTGAATTTATTAAGACTGCCGGGTTTATCCAAAATAATGATAATAACGCTAGTAATGAGAGTCTCAAAAGCGCTTTTCAAGCCATTACGAGTGCTATTTCTCAAGGGTTTCAAGCCTTACAAAACGATATTAGCCCTAATGCGATTTTAACCTTGCTCCAAGAGATTACTTCTAACACCACCACGATCCAAGCGTTCTCGCAAACCTTACGGCAGCTTTTAGGGGATAAGACCTTCTTTATGGTGCAACAAAAGCTCATTGATGCGATGATTAACGCCAGAAATCAGGTTCAAAACGCGCAAAATCAAGCCAATAACTACGGCTCTCAACCCGTTTTAAGCCAGTATGCGGCCGCTAAAAGCACCCAACACGGCATGAGCAACGGCTTAGGGGTTGGCATAGGCTATAAATACTTCTTTGGTAAAGCGAGAAAATTAGGCCTTAGGCATTATTTTTTCTTTGATTACGGCTTTAGTGAAATAGGCCTAGCCAATCAAAGCGTGAAAGCGAATATCTTTGCTTATGGGGTAGGCACGGATTTTTTATGGAACTTGTTCAGGAGGACTTACAACACTAAAGCGTTGAATTTTGGGCTGTTTGCTGGGGTCCAATTAGGCGGTGCGACTTGGCTTAGCTCTTTAAGGCAACAAATCATTGACAATTGGGGGAACGCTAATGACATCCATTCAACGAATTTTCAAGTGGCGCTGAATTTTGGGGTGCGCACCAACTTTGCAGAGTTCAAGCGTTTTGCTAAGAAGTTCCACAATCAAGGGGTTATCAGCCAAAAGAGCGTGGAATTTGGGATTAAAGTGCCTCTCATCAATCAAGCGTATTTGAGAAGTGCTGGGGCTGATGTGAGTTATAGGAGGCTTTATACTTTCTATATCAATTACATCATGGGGTTTTAAAAAAGGCGTTTCATGGAAATCTTACAATTCATCGGCTATGGGAATATGGCTCAAGCGATTTTAGAAGGCGCTCATGAAACTTTATCCAAGCGTTTTATTTTAGAAATCACCGGAAGAAACCCTGAAAAAATCGCCCCCTTTTTACAAGAAAAAAACATTCAAGCTCAAATCGTGCCTTACAAAGACGCTATTGATATACACCAAAAATTCGTGTTTTTACTTTTTAAGCCTTATAACCTTAAGGATTTTAATTATCAAGGGCAAGCCCAAAGCGTTTTGAGTGCGTTAGCCGGGGTAAATTTTGAAGCTTTAAGCGATGCGATAGATTCTTTACATTACTTAAAATGCATGCCCAACATTGCGAGCAAGTTCGCCCTTTCTTCTACGGCGGTGTGTGAAAAATCGGTTGCGCCTTCAATAAGCGAGAAAGCTTTGAGTATTATTGAGAGTTTTGGGAATTGCGTGCGAGTGGGTAATGAAGAGCAGGTGGATTCTAGCGTGGCGACAAACGGGAGCGCGCTCGCGTTTTTAAGCTTGGTAGCGAGCAGTTTGAAAGACGCCGGTATTAGAGAGGGTTTGAACGCTAGAGATTCTTTAGAATTGGTGGAAATGAGTTTTAAAGGCTTTGCCAAGCTGTTAGAAAAAGAACGCCCAGAAATGATTATAGAGCAAATTTGCACCCCTAAAGGCGCAACGATTGAAGGCTTGAGCGTTTTAGAAAAAAAAGGGGTTAGGGGAGCGTTTATAGAAGCTTGCCATGAAAGCGTGAAAAAAATGCGCCTCTAAAAATTACACTCTTAAAAATAAGCGCGATGCATTTAGACAGACAGAGTTTAGAAAAAGCCAAGCATTTAATCCAAAGCGGTCTGATTGATACCATAGAAGTAGGCACAATCAAGGGCTTGCAAGAAATCCATCGGTTTTTATTTGAAGGGCTGTATGAATTTGCCGGGAAAATCAGGGATAAAAATATTTCGAATTTCAAGTTCGCTAACTGTTTGTATTTGGATTTGATTTTACCCAGAATTGAAAGCATGCCGCAAAGCAATTTCAATCAAATCATAGAAAAATATGTGGAAATGAATATCGCCCACCCTTTTTTGGAAGGTAATGGCAGAGCGACTAGAATATGGCTTGATTTGTTGCTTAAGAAGGAATTAAAAAAATTGCGCTTTGGGATAGGATTGATAAAGCCGCTTATTTGAGTGCGATAAAAAGGAGTCCTGTGAATGATTTGGAAATCAAAACGCTTTTAAAAAAGCATTTGAGTTCTAATACCAACGATCCCTTAACTTTCATTAAAGGCATCACGCAGTCATATTACTATGAAGGGCTTTGAAAAAATACTAAAATCATTTTTTATAATCCAATACGAAAGAGTTTGACGCTAGTCAAGAGATAGTTTTTTATAATGCGATCTTAGGGGATTAGTGGGATTTAGTTGGGGGGTTGCAGGAGAAAATGTTACCTCTTATCCCCCCCTTTACCATAAAATAAAATTTAAAGTATAAAACAAAGTAATTAAAGCCCCATTTTAAAAGAAATTAAAAGCTTTATTTGTCAGCATTAGTAGAGCATCTAAACCTAATCCTGTGTGCGTTCAATCAAACTCAAAGGCAAGTCAAACGCTTTAATGAGTTCGCTCTCTTTTTGGCGTTGTTCGCCCTTATCTTTTTCATGGTCATAGCCCAACAAGTGCAACACCCCATGAATGAATAAAAGAGCGATCTCATTTTCTAAGCTATGCCCTAATTTCAGGGCGTTAGTTTGAGCTAATGGTGCATTAATCACCACGCTCCCTAAAGGGGTGTGAGGGATCGCTTCTAAAGGGAAACTCAAAACATCGGTAGCGTAATCGCAACCCCTTAAATCCCTGTTGATTTCTCGCATGGTTTCATCGCTCACTAAAACAAGCTCAATGATTTGAGTGGGGGCTAAAACATTTGCGATTTTTTCTAATAATAAAAAGTCTGATTCTAGTGGGGTTTGGTTGTCTATTTCTAGCATCAAAGATATAAAAAGAAGTTTAAAAAAGCCCTAAAATTTAGGGCTTACAAAGATTAAGCGAAAGAACCTTTAACTTGTTCTACCCATTTTGAAATCCTCTCATCAGTGAGATCGTCTTGATTGTCTTCATCAATCACAAGACCCACGAATTTACCGCCTTCTACCGCTTTAGAAGCTTCAAAATGATAACCATCAGTGGGAGTTTGCCCTACCACTTTGCCGGCTTTAGCTTTTTCATAAATGTGGAAAATGCCTTCCGCAAAAGTTTCGCTGTAAGTGTCTTGATCGCCTAAGCCTACAAGTCCAATGGTTTTATTCGCAAAGTCGCTCGCTTCTAGTGTGCCTAAAAAGTCTTCCCAATCTGTTTGCAAATCGCCCGCACCAGCTGTTGGAGCGACTAAAATAACCTTTGTAAAGCTATTGAATTGCTCTTTAGAAGCTTTAGCCACATCAACCACTTCGGCATTACCAATAGCCTTGCTGATTTTTTCAGCGATAGCTTCAGCGTTCCCGCTATCTGTCCCAAAAAAGATACCAATTTTTCCCATGTTCTCAATCCTTGTGTTTAAAGATATTAACGCACCCGCTTTTGCGAATGCTTGTGGGCGTAGTTTAGCGCATTTAATTAAAAATCTTGCTTAAAAACCCATTTTGCGCGAATATCGTTTCAATAAAAACCATATTAAAAGCGCGATAAGAGCAAAGCTTATGACAAAAAACGAAGTGTAATGAGAAAGCCTTTCATACAGCGTTTTCACCCAATCGCTCGCTTGAAAAGAAACGCTCCCCACGATTAACGCCCACAAAAAACTGGAAAAAACATTAAGCCATAAAAATCTTTTTAAAGGGTATTTGCTAAAACCAACCGCCAAAGGCACAACGCTCTTAATCCCATACAAATATTTATTGACAAAAATCATGAGCAAGGCGTAGCGTTTCACCCACAAACTCGCTAAAGCAAGCTTTCTTCTATGCTTTTGGAAATACTTTAAAAATTCTCTTTTTTGATAGCGGGCAAAGATTACAAGAGCCCCACTCCCTACCATATTCCCTAAAAAAGCGACAAGAATGGTTATTTTTATATCCAAAGCGTGTGTGGTAGCGCTCAAAATAGAAGCGATGACAATCCCCACATACCCACCCCCTAAAGAATATAAAAATAAAATAAGATAACCCCACTCCTTAAAACCCTCTTGAAAACGCAATAACGCTTCTTGCATTCAAACCCTCTTTTTAGTTTTCTCATTTTCATGTTATCCAAACTTATTCAACCTATTGGTGATTTAAACGCTATCTTTTAGTATAATGACAGCATTATCCTAATAACCTAAAAGATATAGAGATGAATACAGAAATTTTAACCATCATGTTAGTTGTCTCAGTGCTTATGGGATTGGTAGGCTTAATAGCGTTTTTATGGGGGGTTAAAAGCGGTCAGTTTGACGATGAAAAACGCATGCTTGAAAGCGTGTTGTATGACAGCACGAGCGATTTGAACGAAGCGATTTTACAAGAAAAACGCCAAGGGAATTAAAAAATTAAAATAAAAGGATAGGAATGAACCAAGAAATTTTAGATGTATTGATAGTGGGTGCAGGGCCTGGGGGCATTGCCACGGCCGTAGAATGCGAAATAGCCGGCGTTAAAAAAGTGCTTTTATGCGAAAAAACCGAAAGCCATTCAGGCATGTTAGAGAAGTTTTATAAAGCCGGTAAAAGGATTGATAAAGATTATAAAAAGCAAGTCGTAGAGCTTAAAGGGCATATCCCTTTTAAAGACAGCTTTAAAGAAGAAACTTTAGAGAATTTCACTAACCTTTTAAAAGAGCACCGCATCACGCCAAGCTATAAAACCGATATTGAGAGCGTGAAAAAAGAGGGCGAATACTTTAAAATCACCACCACTTCTAACACAACCTATCATGCTAAATTTGTGGTGGTTGCGATCGGGAAAATGGGCCAGCCAAACCGCCCTACTACTTATAAAATCCCTGTTGCGCTCTCCAAACAAGTGGTTTTTAGCATCAATGATTGTAAGGAAAATGAAAAAACCCTTGTGATCGGCGGAGGCAACTCAGCGGTGGAATACGCCATTGCTTTGTGTAAAACCACCCCTACCACCCTCAATTACCGCAAAAAAGAATTCAGCCGCATCAATGAAGACAACGCTAAAAACTTGCAAGAAGTCCTAGACAACAACACGCTTAAAAGCAAGCTTGGAGTGGATATTGAAAGCCTAGAAGAAGATGGGGCTCAAATTAAGGTTAATTTCACCGATAACACGAGCGAGAGTTTTGATCGTTTGCTGTATGCGATCGGCGGCTCTACCCCTTTAGAGTTTTTTAAACGCTGTTCTTTAGAATTAGATCCTAGCACCAATATCCCTGTGGTGAAAGAAAATTTAGAGAGCAACAATATCCCTAATTTGTTCATCGTGGGCGATATTTTATTCAAATCAGGGGCGAGCATCGCTACCGCGCTCAATCATGGCTATGATGTCGCTATAGAAATCGCTAAAAGGTTGCACTCTTAAAACCGCTCACTCATCAAACGGCTTAGCCTTATACAAAAAGAAAAAGAGGATGAGAAGCGTTAGGGAAAAATGCATGGTGATGATAGTTAGGGGCGAGAAGTAACGCAGTTCCAAACTGCTGAGCGATAAAACTAGCACAGAGACCACGCGCACACAGCTTGATGAAAGCGATGAGAGCGAGGAAATGTTATTTTTAGAAACGAATTTGGAGAATTGATAGTTTAAGCAATAACTCATGTAAGTGAAAAACGCCACCATGAGCGCATACACCCCTATAAAACAATAAGGGATATTGCTAAGCAACAAGGGGCTAACGCTTAACAACACCAAAAGCGAACTCAAGGCGATTTTTTGGCTGTAATTTTTGGCTTTTAAAAAATGAATGAGGATAGAAATCACTTGAAAAGCGATATAAAACATAAAAAGGTATTGCTCTTTAATGCCTTGTTTTAAAAAATACGCTTGCCACATTTGAAAATGGCTCATAAAAAAGATAGGCGTAATCAAATGCCCCACTAACAAAATTTTAAGCTTGGGGTTATCTTTAAGCTCTTTAAGACTGCCTTTGACTTGCTCTTTAAGGAGTTTCAGGCTTTTTTGGCTTTTAAAATCCCCTTCTTTTTCTTTAAAATAAAACACGATCGTTAGCGCACAAAGCATGATTAAAAAAATCCCCACGATATACAGCATCGCATGGATTTTGAGATACAAAAACGATCCCAAAGAGCTCCCTATAATCATGCCTAAATAAGTAATTTGATTGTTTTTGGCTAAAAACTTGGATAAATCCTTTTTATTTTCTTTAATGTCCGTGATGAGTGAAGCTTCAATCGTGCCGCTAGAGCATGCGCTATACAAACCATACAGCCCCCACGCTAAAAGCATGAAAATAAAGCTATCAAAAAACAGCACAAACGAAAAACTAGCGATTAAAAAGGCATTAGAAACCAAGAATAAATTTTTCCGACTCATCAAATCCGCTAAAACGCCGCTTGGGTATTCAGCCACTAGCACGCAAAAACTAAAAAAGGTTTGCACGAGCAAGATTTCACTCAAACTAAGCCCTTTAGAAAGCAACAAGGGGGTTAAAATCGCATGGGGCAAGCTTTGAGCGATGATTAAGAGAAAATTCGCCCCATAGTAAGCTAAAATGTTTTTCCTTAACATTTGAAAATTGTAATTAAAACTAGCTTATAATAGAGTGTTATATCTTTTATTTAAGGGGTATTGATGCTAACCCAATTAAAAACTTATCCAAAATTACTCAAACATTATGAAGAAATCAAAGAAGCGCATATGCGCGATTGGTTTTTTAAAGACAAAGAGCGAGCGAGCCGCTATTTTTTGCAATTTGAAAGCTTGAGTTTGGATTATTCCAAAAACCGCCTGAACGATACCACTTTAAAGCTTCTTTTTGAATTAGCGAAGGATTGTTCTTTAAAAGAAAAGATTGAAGCGATGTTTAAGGGCGAAAAAATCAACACCACCGAAAAAAGGGCCGTTTTACACACCGCCTTAAGAAGCTTGAATGACGCAGAAATCTTGCTAGACAACATGGAAGTGTTAAAAAGTGTGAGAAGCGTTTTAAAACGCATGCGAGCCTTTAGCGATAGCGTGAGAAGCGGTAAAAGACTAGGCTATACCAATCAAGTGATCACCGATATTGTCAATATCGGTATTGGAGGGTCAGATTTAGGCGCTTTAATGGTTTGCACCGCCTTAAAACGCTACGCCCACCCGAGATTAAAAATGCATTTTGTGTCTAATGTGGATGGCACGCAGATTTTAGACGTTTTGGAAAAAATCAATCCGGCTAGCACGCTTTTTATCGTGGCTTCTAAGACTTTTTCCACTCAAGAAACCTTAACCAACGCCCTAACCGCTAGAAAATGGTTTGTAGAAAGGAGCGGCGATGAAAAACATATCGCTAAACACTTTGTAGCGGTATCCACCAATAAAGAAGCCGTGCAACAATTTGGCATTGACGAACATAACATGTTTGAATTTTGGGATTTTGTAGGGGGGCGCTATAGCTTGTGGTCGGCTATTGGCTTATCCATTATGATCTATTTGGGGAAGAAAAATTTTAACGCTCTTTTGAAAGGGGCGTATTTGATGGATGAGCATTTTAGAAACGCCCCTTTTGAAAGCAATTTACCCGTTTTAATGGGGCTAATTGGCGTGTGGTATATCAATTTTTTCCAATCCAAAAGCCATTTGATCGCCCCTTACGATCAGTATTTGAGGCATTTCCCTAAATTCATTCAGCAACTGGATATGGAAAGCAATGGCAAACGCATCAGCAAAAAAGGCGAAACCATCCCCTATGACACCTGCCCTGTTGTTTGGGGCGATATGGGCATTAACGCTCAGCATGCCTTTTTCCAGCTCTTGCATCAAGGCACGCATTTAATCCCCATTGATTTTATCGCCTCTTTGGATAAAAAGCCTAACGCTAAAGGCCACCATGAGATTTTATTCAGCAATGTTTTAGCGCAAGCACAAGCCTTCATGAAAGGCAAAAGTTATGAAGAAGCGTTTGGCGAACTGCTTTCTAAAGGCTTAGACAAAGATGAAGCCAAAGACTTGGCCCACCACAGGGTGTTTTTTGGCAACCGCCCCTCTAATATCCTTTTATTAGAAAAGATTTCACCAAGCAATATTGGGGCGTTAGTGGCTCTTTATGAGCATAAAGTCTTTGTGCAAGGGGTTATTTGGGATATTAACAGCTTTGATCAATGGGGCGTGGAGCTTGGGAAAGAATTAGCCGTGCCGATTTTACAAGAATTAGAAGGGCATAAAAGCAACGCTTATTTTGACAGCTCCACTAAGCATTTAATAGAATTGTATAAAAATTACAACCAATAGGCTTTATCTTACAACCAGATAAAACCTAAAAAACGATAAAACAAAGCTTAACCCCCATTTTCAAGCGCTCCATTCAAAATAATCCGTTAATCATAACGGATTTTAGCACCATATATTAGCCATTTGAATTTAAAGAGAGTAAATTTTCCACAAATTGATCGTTTTTAGCTTTTAAAAGCTTGACTTTCTCATCATATGCATTATTTTACATATTATAATTACTTCAAAGCTAAGAATAATAAAAATCAAAGAATAGATTTATCTTTAAAGTATCTGCATTTATCAATCTCATTTTAGGAGGTATGCATGAAAAAGGCAAGTCAGGTTTTATTCTTTGGGGCATTTTTAAGCTCTTCTTTACAAGGTTTTGAAGCTAAGCTCAACGGCTTTGTGGATCAATCCAGCACGATCGGTTTTAACCAGCATAAAATCAATAAAGAAAGAGGCATCTACCCTATGCAGCAATTCGCAACGATTGCGGGCTATTTAGGGCTTGGTTTTAGCCTGTTACCCAAAAAGGTTTCAGACCATGTTCTAAAAGGCAAAATAGGGGGCATGGTCGGATCTATTTTCTATGACGGCACGAAGAAGTTTGAAGACGGATCTGTGGCTTACAACCTCTTTGGTTATTACGATGGGTTTATGGGGGGCTATACGAATATCTTACAGACCGATAGCCTTGAAACACAGAACATGAAACACAACAAAAATGTCCGCAATTATGTCTTTAGCGATGCGTATTTAGAATACGCTTATAAGAATTATTTTGAAATAAAAGCCGGACGCTATCTCTCCACTATGCCTTATAAAAGCGGTCAAACGCAAGGCTTTCAAGTTTCTGGGCAATACAAGCATGCGCGCTTGACTTGGTTTAGCTCTTTTGGGAGGGCGTTCGCTTACGGCTCGTTTTTAATGGATTGGTTTGCCGCTAGGACCACTTATAGCGGAGGCTTTACCAAAAACGATAAGGGAGGTTATGATAGCCATGGGCGAAAGGTGCTTTATGGCACGCATGCGGTGCAACTCACCTATAAACCTCATCGTTTCCTCATAGAAGGCTTTTATTACCTTTCGCCTCAAATCTTTAACGCTCCAGGCGTTAAGATTGGTTGGGACTCTAACCCTAATTTTAGTGGCACAGGCTTTCGCTCTGATACAGCTGTCATAGGGTTTTTTCCCATTTACTACCCTTGGATGATCGTTAAATCCAATGGAAGCCCGGTCTATAAATACGACACGCCTGCCACTCAAAACGGGCAAAACCTCATTATCCGCCAACGCTTTGACATCAACAATTACAATGTTTCAATCGCCTTTTATAAAGTCTTTCAAAACGCTAATGGTTGGATAGGCAACATGGGTAATCCAAGCGGTGTGATCATGGGGAGTAACAGCGTCTATGCGGGTTTTACAGGCACAGCCCTTAAAAGAGACGCCGCTACCATTCTCTTGTCTTGTGGTGGCACTCATTTTGCCAAAAAATTCACATGGAAATTCGCCACGCAATACTCCAATTCCGTGGTCTCTTGGGAAGCGAGAGCGATGATCTCTTTAGGCTATAAATTCAATGAATATTTGAGCGGCAGCGTGGATCTTGCGTATTATGGCGTGCATACTAACAAAGGCTTTAAACCGGGTGAAAACGGGCCTGTGCCTAAAGATTTCCCCGCCCTTTATTCTGACAGGAGCGCGTTATACACGGCTCTAGTAGCATCTTTTTGATGCTGTCTCCTATAATATGGTAGGCGTTTTAACGCTACCCTATGAATATGATAGGCGTCATTTTGATGCTACGATCACAAAAAATAGTAGGCATTATTTTGATGCTGTCTCCTACGATATGATAGGCGTTTTTTAACGCTGTTCCTCTAATCTCTATATAAAATTTCTTTTCAAGCAAAAGCCCTTTGTTAATCATACCCATTAAGCAAAATATCCATTATCTTCATCATCTTTAAAATTGAGCTTTTAAAAAGCAAACGATAGTTTTTTAAAAACCAAAACAGAAATCCCAAACATCTTTAGTGTTTGGCGCTTCACGAACAGGGTCAAACTTTTTTTATGGATTTAAAGGGGGCTAAAAACCCCTTTTTTATTCAAGCGGCTTTGATATAGGGCGTTTCAGCCAGCGGCGGGTAAATTTGATTTTTAAAATAAGCGTTTGAGCAAATCCTAACGCTCACTATTAAAACCAATAGCGCCACGAGCATGAAAAACACGCACAAAATCGCATCAATCGCATGGTTAAAAAAGGATTTTTGGAGCGTTTTTAGCGCTTTTTCATCGGTAGTGAGCGCGATTTTTTCTTTGATGATTTGCATTTGTGCCACATGGGAAACGTTATTCAGCACGCTATCATTACTCTTTGGCATTACTTTTAAAATACCGCTATAAAAAGTGATAAATAAAATCAAAACTGCCGGCAAGGCGCTTATTATCGCCCCCTTAAAACGCCCCATTTTAAACAACACCACCGTAACCAGCAACAACGCCATGCCCGCTAACATCTGATTGCTCACGCCAAATAAAGGCCATAGCGTATAAATCCCCCCTTTAGGGTCAATCGTGCCTTGATACAAGAAATACCCCCACCCTGCCACACACAAAAGAGTGGCAAAAATCCCAGCTTTATAAGAGCTAAGATTACCCAAAGGCTTATAAACATTACCGAGCAGATCTTGAATCATAAAACGAGCGGTTCGTGTGCCAGCATCCACAGCGGTTAAAATGAACAAAGCTTCAAACAAAATCGCAAAATGATACCAAAACGCCATCACGCTTGGATCCCCTAAAATGTGATACACGATCATCGCTAAACCGATCGCAAAAGTGGGCGCCCCACCGGTGCGGCTCAAAATGGAGCTTTCGCCAATGTTTTTAGTCATCTCACTGATTTCTTCAGCGCTGATACTAAACCCCCATGAGCTAATCACCGAAGCCGCATCAGCTATGTCTTTACCGATGCTCACTTCTGGGGAATTGATAGCGAAATAAAGCCCTGGGTGCAAAATCCCTGCACACACCAACGCCATAAGAGCCACGACGCTCTCCATCACCATAGAGCCATAGCCCACTAGCCTGGCGTCGCTTTCTTTAGCGAGCATTTTAGGGGTCGTGCCTGAAGAAATTAAAGCATGAAAGCCGCTAATCGTCCCGCAAGCCACCGTGATAAACAAGAAAGGGAACACGCTTCCTGCAAACACAGGCCCACTGCCATCTACAAAGGGCGTGATTTTAGGGATTTGTAAGGGCGGAGCGACAAAAACAATGGCCACAACCAACACCCCTATAACGCCAATTTTTAAAAAAGTGCTTAAATAATCTCGTGGAGCGAGTAAAAACCATACCGGTAAAATAGAAGCCACAAACCCATAGCCCATGATCATCCACGCTAAAGAGCCGGCCTCAAAAGTAAAAATTGACGCTAGTTTGGGATCTAAAGAAACGTATTTACCCGCATAAATCGCTATAATCAACAAAATAAAGCCGATAACAGAAACTTCTAAAATCTTATGCGGCCTGAAAAACCGCATGTAAAGCCCCATAAGAATCGCAATGGGAATAGTCATTGCGATCGTAAAAAAGCCCCAAGGCGAATGCGCCAAAGCCTTCACCACCACCATCGCTAAAATCGCAATGATAATGAGCATGATCCCTAAAATGCCAAGACTTGCGATCATGCCTACAAATTGACCCATTTCAAGCTTGATCATTTCGCCTAAAGACTTGCCATCGCGCCTAATGGAAGCAAAAAGCACCACAAAATCATGCACGCAACCCCCTAGAACCGAGCCTATCAAAATCCATAGAATAGAGGGCAAGTAACCCATTTGAGCGGCTAGTATCGGACCTACTAAAGGGCCAGCCCCAGCAATAGCGGCGAAATGATGCCCAAAGGTGATGGCTTTATCGGTTGGCACAAAATCCTTGCCGTCATTCCTTATGCATGCAGGCGTGGCTCTGTTATCGTCTAGTTTTAACACCCGATAAGCGATAAAATGGCTATAAAAACGATAGCCTATGCTATAAATGCAAGCACTCGCTACTACAAGCCATAGCGTGTTAATGCTCTCACCCTTGTGTAAGGCTAACACCCCTAAACAGATCGCCCCTAAAATAGCTACAAAGACCCAAGCCAAAGAAACTAAACTTTTTTGCATGTCCTCTCCATTTAATGATTGTTTAATCATTGTTGTTAATTTCAGCCAGTTTTTTATTATAATCCAAAATTTCTTTGAATAGTGGCAAAACGGCTCATAAACTTCCCATAATAAGGGCTTGGGTTTTCCAAACTTCTAACAATTGGGGTGAATAAGAGCTGTTTTTAAACATGATGCTTTAAAGCGTCATTAATTTTAAGGTATAGCGTTATGGCATTAGATTGGGATTTTATGTTTCACTCCATCCCCGCGTTTTTTAAGGGGTTAGAACTCACGCTTTATATTTCTTTTTTTGGGATTTTACTCTCTCTTTTGGTGGGGTTTTTGTGCGCGATCGTTTTGTATTTTAAAACGCGCTTTATCTCCCCTATCGTCTATATCTATGGCGAAATTGCCAGGAACACGCCCCTACTCATCCAGCTTTTCTTTTTGTATTACGGGTTGAATGAAATCGGTTTGAGCGCTTTAGAGTGCGCGATTTTAGCACTAGGGTTTTTGGGTGGGGGGTATATGAGTCAAAGTTTTTTGCTTGGGTTTAAAAGCTTAGCTTCCATTCAAAGAGAAAGCGCTTTGAGTTTAGGGTTTAGCCCCTTGAAAATGATGTATTATATTACTCTGCCTCAAAGCTTAAGCGTTTCCATGCCTTCCATAGGGGCGAATGTGATTTTTTTACTCAAAGAAACTTCTGTGGTGGGCGCGATAGCCCTAACCGATATTATGTTTGTAGCGAAAGATTTTATTGGCATTTATTACAAAACGACTGAAAGCCTTTTGATGTTAAGCCTCACTTATTTGATCGCTTTACTCCCTTTAAGCGTTTTGTTTGTGATCTTAGAGCGTTTCTTTAAAAAGAAAGTGGCTTAAAATGGGAGTTTTGTTAGAATTAGACAACCTTAAGCGTTTGTTAGAAGGGTTTGAAACCACTCTTTTGATCGCTCTTAGCTCTGCGGTTATTTCAATCATTGTTGGAATACTTTTAGGGAGTTTGATGGCGTTTGGCTCTAAAATAATGGTTTTGGCGTGTCGTGTGTATTTAGAAAGCGTTCGCATCATCCCGCTTTTAGCATGGCTTTTTATCGTGTATTTTGGGTTAGCGAGCTTGTTTGATTTGCATATTAGCGCTGTTTTGGCGAGCGTTATTGTTTTTAGCTTGTGGGGTGGCGCTGAAATGATGGATTTGACTAGAGGGGTTTTAACTTCCGTGAGCAAACACCAAGTAGAAAGCGCTCTAGCCTTAGGCTTAGATTCAAAAAAGGTGATTTTTAATATTATTTTCCCTCAAAGCTTTTTGTCTTTATTGCCCTCAAGCCTTAATTTATTCACGCGCATGATTAAAACCACAGCCTTAGTCTCTCTCATTGGAGCGATTGATTTGTTAAAAGTGGGCCAGCAAATCATAGAGCTTAACCTCTTACGCATGCCTAATGCGAGCTTTGTGGTTTATGGCGTTATCTTAATGTTTTATTTTACTTTATGCTATAGTTTGAGCCTGTATAGTTCCTATTTAGAAAAAAAATTCCAATACATTAGAGGGTAAAATGAGCGCGATTTTAGAAACCAAAGGGTTAAAAAAAACCTATCAAAACCATTTGGTTTTAGACGGCATCAATTTCACTTTGAATAAGGGTGAAGTGGCAGTGATTTTAGGGCCTAGCGGGTGCGGGAAAAGCACTTTTTTAAAATGCCTAAACGGGCTTGAAAAGATTGATGAGGGTGAAATCCTTTTTGAAAACACTAATCTTAATACACCATCTACTAATTGGAATCAAATGCGCCAAAAAATAGGCATGGTGTTTCAAAATTATGAATTGTTCCCGCATTTAAATGTGCTGGATAATATCTTACTCGCCCCCTTAAAAGTGCAAAAACGCTCCAAAGATGAGGTCATTTCTCAAGCCGTAGAGCTTTTAAAACGAGTGGGTTTGGAGCATAAACAACAAGCTTACCCTAAAGAATTGAGCGGCGGGCAAAAACAACGAGTAGCCATTGTGCGCTCTTTGTGCATGCGGCCAAAAATCATGCTTTTTGATGAAGTAACCGCCTCATTAGACCCTGAAATGGTTAAAGAAGTTTTAGAAGTGATTTTAGAATTAGCCACAACAGGCATGAGCATGGTGATTGTAACGCATGAAATGAAATTCGCGCAAAAAATCGCTAGCAAAATCGTGTTTTTTGATAGCGGTAAAATCGCTGAAGAAAACAGCGCTAAAGAATTTTTTAACCACCCGAAATCTCAAAGAGCGCAAAAATTTTTAGAAACTTTCCATTTTTTAGGGAGCTGTTAAATAAAGTTTGCTAAAAAGATGATTTTAATTTCAAAAAAAAGGTGTTTTTATGAAAACGAACGGGCTTTTTAAAATGTGGGGGCTGTTTTTAGTTTTAATCGCTTTAGTCTTTAGCGCATGCTCTGATAGCCATAAAGAAAAAAAGGACGCTTTAGAAGTCATTAAACAAAGAGGAGTTTTAAAAGTGGGGGTTTTTAGCGATAAGCCTCCTTTTGGATCTGTGGATTCTAAAGGGAAATATCAAGGCTATGATGTGATCATCGCTAAACGCATGGCCCTTGATTTATTGGGCGATGAAAATAAGATTGAGTTTATTCCTGTAGAAGCTTCAGCTAGGGTGGAATTTTTAAAAGCCAATAAAGTGGATATTATCATGGCTAATTTCACGCGCACTAAAGAAAGAGAAAAAGTCGTGGATTTCGCTAAGCCGTATATGAAAGTCGCTTTGGGGGTGATTTCTAAAGATGGGGTCATTAAAAATATAGAAGAGTTGAAGGATAAAGAGTTGATCGTGAACAAAGGCACGACAGCGGATTTTTATTTCACTAAAAATTACCCCAATATCAAACTTTTGAAATTTGAGCAAAACACAGAGACTTTTTTAGCCCTTTTAAACAATAAGGCTACCGCTCTAGCCCATGACAACACTTTATTGCTCGCTTGGATAAAACAACACCCTGAGTTTAAATTAGGCATTACAAGCCTTGGCGATAAGGATGTGATCGCTCCAGCGATTAAAAAAGGCAACCCTAAGCTTTTAGAATGGTTGAACAACGAAATTGATTCCCTCATTTCTAGCGACTTTTTAAAAGAAGCTTACAAGGAAACTTTAGAGCCTGTTTATGGCGATGAAATCAAACCGGAAGAAATTATTTTTGAATGATTTCTTTAGGCTTTGCTTGACAGAAGCGCGTTTTTGTTGCTAAATTAGCAATTTTGTGATCTTTTTGTTTTTCATTTTGGGATATATTTGTTTGATTTTACATTGAAAGGATTTGTTGATGAGCTATTTTTATAAGCGTTGTTTGAAATTTTCATTAATTGGGTTGCTAGGGCTTTTGAGCGTTCAGCTTGACGCTAGGAGTTTTGTTGATGGGGATTTAGACATTCAAAAATTCAGCTATGAAGATTCTCTGCTTAAAAAGGGAGATCCTAATGGCGTGCATAAGGTTCAGGTGCGAGATTATAAGGGCAAAATGCAAGAAGCTGAGATCCATTCAGAAATACGCATTGCGCTTAAACCGGGGGTTAAAAAAGAAGTTAAAAAAGGCAAGATTTATAGCGCTCAAATCAATGATGGCATGTGCTATGCTTTTAGAATGCTCCAAACCGGCGATAATACCACAGGTCTTGATTCTAAAGAGTTCCCCAAGCAAAGCCGTGAAAAAAAGGGTCGAGTGATCACTTTAATCGGTAAAGATGAAGTGCCTTATCTTATCTTAGAAACCGATTGCCAAGTGGGTGATATTGCAAAGATCTCTTTAGTGGGTAATTTTGATGGCACTGGGTTTCTTACGGAATATAAATTCAAAGACGCTAAACCCATTTACTAATCTTCTTTTTTAGCTTCATTCTTAAAATCTCTTAATCTTTTGTGGTTAGGGGATTTTTCTTATTCATTAGCAGTGTTTTTGATCGCATCTTAAAATTTTAAAATTTGCATGCCTTTTGGTTTCAAACGCTGATCAATAAAAACCTTACTTATTTTACAAACAAGCTAAAAGAAAGAAAATAAAAGAGAAACCCCCCCCTTTTTTAGGAGTTTTCTTCCTGCTTATACCCTTTAAGCGCAAAGAAGAGGATATAAAAATAGCACAATAACGGCACACCATAAGCGTAGAGCAAATTTGATTCGGTTGCTGTTAGCATGTCTGTAACCGCGCCTTGAATGGGGGGGATTAACGCTCCTCCTACAATCGCCATGCTAATCACCCCAGAAGCTTTAGAAGTGAGATGCCCTAAATTGAGCGTAGCCAAAGAAAAGATGGTAGGGAACATGATAGAGTTGAAAAAGCCCACAAAAGTCAGAGCGAATAGAGCGATCTTGCCTCCAATAAGAATGGCTAAAGCAATGAGAACAATAGAGCTTAAGGCGTTGAAAGCCAGGTATTTATTAGGGGCAATTTTATTCATCAAAACACTGCCTAAGAAACGGCCCACCATCGCGCCGCCCCAATAATACACCAAGTAATGCGCGCTTGATTGAGGGTCTAAATTCAAAAGCTTTTCAAAGCTTAGCACCAAGAATGAGCCAATCGCCACTTCTCCCCCCACATAGAAAAAGATCCCCAAAGCCCCAAAAACAAAGTGTTTGTGCGAAAATAGGCTTTTTTGCGTCGTTTCTTTAGGCATTTCTTTTTCCACATCAGGCAATTTCAAAAGATACATCACAAGCGCTAAAAGAAGCGAAAACGCCGCCAAGCCCAAATAAGGCATTTGAACGCTTTTAGCGTCCGCTAATTTGTCTATCAAACTTGCATTATCGCCCATTTTAGTCGTGCTAAAAATCAACAAGCTCCCAAAAATAGGCCCTAAAGTTGTGCCAAGCGAATTGAACGCCTGGACTAAAACCAGGTTTCTGGCTTCTTTACCTTTAGAAAGCAAGGTTACAAAGGGATTACCAGCGGTTTGCAAGCACACAATCCCGCTCGCTAAAATAAACAACGCTCCTAAAAAAAACCCATAGGAGCCAAAATGCGCCGCTGGATAAAACAACGCGCACCCCGTCGCTGTGATCACAAAACCAAGCACCACGCCAAAAGGGTAGCCGATTTTACTGATCACATTCCCAAAAACTCCTCCCATGATGAAATACGCCCCAAAAAAGCAAAATTGAATGAGTGAAGCTTCAAAATAGGTCAAGTCAAAAATGGGCTTTAAATGCGGGATTAAAATGTCGTTTAAAACCGTGATAAAACCCATTAGAAAGAATAGCGCTGTCAAACTCCCCAGCGCCAAAGTGTTAGAAGTTTTTTGCATACCTTCTCCTTTTTTATTGAGTTGATATAATAATAATGATATTACAATTATTTTAAGATAATAATCTGTCTAAATAAAGAAAAAGAGGCATGAAATGGGTAAAAAATGCAAAGCCCCTTAAAAAGAGCTTAACGAAAGATAAATACAGAAACAGAAATGATGCAGAGAATGATGATGCCAGAATTGAGGGCTTTAAAGTCTTTTTGAACCAATTTGATGATACCATAAGACAAAAAGCCAAAGGCTAAGCCATCGGCAATGGAGAAGGTTAAAGGCATCATCACCACGGTTAAAAAAGTGGAAACGCTAATGGCCATGTCTTTAAAATTCACCCCCTCTAACACGCTAAACATCAAAACCCCTACTACCACTAGCACCGGATAAATCGCATTGCTAGGAATAGCTTTTAAAAGAGGCAAGCAAAAGAGCGTTAAAACAAAAAATAATCCGGTAAAAACCGCTGTCAGCCCTGTGCGGCCCCCCTCTTCAACCCCACTCGCGCTCTCTATAAAAGCTGTCGTAGTAGAAACGCCCACCACCGCGCTCCCTAAAGAAGCCACCGCATCCGCTTCTAAAGTCTTTTCCAATTCCTTATTTTTTTCTTCATCATTGAAAAAATCAGTCTTGTGGCCAATCCCTGCAAGCGTGCCTAAAGAATCAAACAAATCGGTTACAAAAAAAGTGATGATGACTGGCACTAACGCTAAAGTGAAAACCCCACTCGCATCAAAAAAAATGCCCTTAAAGTCTAATTGAAAGGCGATAGGGCCAATGCTAGCGGGCATGGAAAAAAACTCGCTAGGGTAAGGGGCTAGCTTTAAAACCCATGCGAGAATGGAAGTGATTAAAACCGCTATAATAAAAGAACCCTTGATTTTAAGCGTGTAGAGCGCAAAAGTTAGAATGATCCCCACAACCCCCAATAACACATGCGGATCGCTAAAATCGCCTAAGGTTACAAGCGTAGCCTTATGGGTAACTACAATATGCATTTCTTTAAGGCCAATGAATGCGATAAAAGCCCCTATCCCCGCGCTCACCGCACGCCTTAAATCGCTAGGAATGCTTCGCATGACCCAACTTCTAAATTTAGTGAAAGACAAAATCACAAAAATCGCTCCCGAGAGCGCTACGATGCCTAAAGCGCTCTGCCAAGGGAGTTTTAGCCCTTGAACTAACCCGAAGCTAAAATAAGCTGACAGCCCTAAGCCCACGCTCATGGCTATGGGGGTGTTTGCCCATAACCCGTTAAACACGCTCGATAAGATAGTGATAATGGCCGTTGCGCTCAAAAGGGCTTCATAAGGCATGTTGGCTTGAGAAAGGATAAGAGCGTTTAAGGGCACGATATAAATCATGGTGATAAAAGTCGTTAAACCCGCTCTAAACTCGGTGGCAATGTTCGTGTTGTGTTCTTTAAGCTTGAAAAACCCCATGTTAGATAACTCCTTACTATTTGGTATAGATTAATTTAATAAGGGGCTTTGGGGTTATGTTAGCGCTATTTTATTTTAAATTGCCTTAAGATGCTTGATTGTGTTGTTTCAATCAAAAGAAGTGAGTAAAAAACCCTTTTTTTAGAAAAACTCCGCTAAAAAATGATCGTTTTAATAAAAATCACAAAAAAGCTCATCTTGTAAGGTAATTTTACTCTTTAGTGGTTTTTGAGAGCGTTTTTTAAATTTGAAAAGATTGTTGCAAAACAAACGCCCCATAAGAGCGATTATGGGGATAAATTCTAAAAAGGAGTTTGCCATGGAAAACTAAAAACGAAAAATAAAAATGGCGGAAACATTATACCTTAAAATTTCATTTTTTAGGTTTAATAACTATTTTTTTGAAAATTTTTAGGTTTTTTAGAAGTTTAACCCCCCCCTTTTTTTTTAAAAAGAGAGTTTTTAATAAGCAAACACATAATTGAGATACACGCTATAAAGCCTTCTATATTCTAGTTTAGTGTCTAGAAAAGAATAGTAATTCGTGTTAATGGTAGGGATTTTCACGCCCAATTCCATGCCATGTTGAGCCGCATGATGGCTATCTTTTTTCTTAGGCCTAGCGAGATTGGTCCTCAAGCCCAAATTGAATAAAAATTGGAAGTTAGCCGTATTCACTTTAGCGCTATAGACATTGCTGATGGTTTTTAAATTCACAAATTGAGAATTAAGCCATGAAGTCCCTGCTAAGGCGATTCCTCCAAAAAGCCCAAAAGAAATCTGGTTATTCTTGCCTAAAAAGTTGGTGTTTTTATCATTGATGAAATTAAACAATAAATCGCTACCCACCCCATAAGTCCACACATCAGAAGCCGAGTTAAAGAAATTGGATTTGATATAGGCGTGGTTGTAATCAAAGAAACCATAATACCTTAACCCCCATCTTTTCTTTTCTCCAAAAAATTGCTTATAACCCACTTGCACCCCAAGGCCGTTCATCGCCCCGTTATTCGTGGTTGAAGAAGCGATCATGCCCATATTCCTAAAAGGGTTGTTGCCAAGTTCTTGAATAAGGGTGTTGGCTAGGTTTTGCGCTTGATTGATTTGAGGCGTTTGGTTGTTAAAATCAGCGGCGCTTGTTTTTAATAAATTCAGAGTTTCTTCCACGCCAGCACACCCGTTCCCCCAATTGTTCTTTTGATTTTGCATTGTCATATTCGCGCTGCTTATAGCGCTCGCATCGCATTTCCCTATGTAGTCTTTAAGATAGCCTGAAGAAAGTTTGTTAAAATCGCTCTCCACTTGATTGGCTAGTTTTAAAATTTCTGCTTGAGATTGCGCGTTTTTAAGCATTTTTTGAGCTAAAGCCGTAAGACTGCTAGGGGTGTTAAGGTTGAGATTTTGGGGTTGTGTGATATTTTTTGGTTGGTTGGCGCTGAGTTGTTGGGTTCTTTTAACGATTTCTTGCGCATTATTAATCATGTCTGAAGCGGCACTAAACTCCGCACCAAAAGTCGTGCATGAATTTTTGCTGCCACCGGCTGTTTGCCATGAAGGGGCGTTTGTAGTAGCTCCGCCACTACTTCCACTACTAGATTTCGCTATCAACATGGGGCAATAATCTTTAAGGGTATTGACAATCGTTTGCGCTTGAGTCAAAAGATTTTGCGCATCATTAGTCGTATCAATAACAGAAGTTGTCGTTTTAGTTTGATTATCTTGTTGATGCTTTGATGTGGTTACATGCGCTTTTAATTTTTCCCCTTTGCTATTTAAAGGAGCAAGCCCAGCTTGTTTTAAAGCTTTTGAAAGAATCTGATAAGCTTCATGGATTTTTTCATATTGCTCAATAGATAGAGAAACATTTTTGTCTGCTTTTAATGTATTTGTACCATTAGAACTATGAGTGCCATTACTATTTGTGCTCCCACCGCAATTGATTGTAGTGCCGTTGCCATTCTCATCGGTGTAGTGGAAATCTTTTTGATTGTTTTCGCCTGGACTTTTGGTATAGCCTCCGCATATGACCGCATAACCCATGCTATTCCATAGCCCTAACACCGATCTCAACGCTAAAAGCGTGGCTTGATAGGCAGGGGAATTGGTTGTCCCACCGGCTAAAGTTTTTGCGCGTTCGTTCAAATTATTAACCGCTTGGTTGATCGCTTGCGCGCTTGTCTTTGAGTTTGTGCCACTATCGTTGGTTAAAAGCCGGCTTAATTGTTCATAAGTGTCTGAAAGTTTTTGCACCTTGTCGGCGTTTTTCACTTTTTGAACCGCTTCACCGATTTGATAACCCACGCTTAAAAAAACGCCGTTGTCTTCAGCATGGAGCAATGATGACGCAAGAGTTAGAGAAAGCAGAATTGTTTTTTTCGTTTTTTTTATAAGATGTTCCTTAAAGTAATGTTTTTATTGTAAAAAATGTATCAAAATGAGAATTTATTTACAATGCGTTTAATTTTATCACAAATTTATTGGATTTCCAAAAAGTTTTAGGGTGTTTTGACGCACTCAATCAAGCTTTTAAGAGTGTTTTTATTTAATTGGGATTTGGTTTTAGAAAGATTGTTGTAAAATAAACACCCCCATAAGTGCAATTATGGGGATAATTTTTAATGGGAGTTTGCCATGAAAACAGAAAATGGTAAAAACTCTTGGAAAACATTATACCTTGAAATTTCGTTTTTGGGGTGTAAAGTTGTTGTTTTATTGAAGCGGTAGTTTTGTAAAACGAAGTTTCTGTAAAACGATAGCTTTAGTTTTTCCAAAGTTCCCTTAAGGCTTTTAGCTTTAAGGGTTTTCCTTTAAATTTTATCCTTAACTTATGGGGGGTAACAAAAAAGGCTAACTCATCATCTCTAAAGCCAGAATTATCATGTTATCAAAGCTTTCTATTCTTTCTTTAGGGCTTAAGGCTTCTTTAGTGATTAAGTGATCTGAGACAGAGCATAAGCATAAAGCCTTAGCGTTTAGTTCCATCGCCGTGGCGTATAACCCTGCCGCTTCCATTTCAATAGCCAAGTGGTTGTATTGGGCCATCAAATCAAAAACATGCGTTTCAAACGAATAGAAAAAATCGCTTGAAAAAATATTACCCACTTTCAAATCAATACCCAAACGCTTTGCTGTTTGATACGCTCTTAAACTCAATTCAAAATCAGGCGTTGCGCTCAAATCGTGGTTTAAAAAACGCACCCGATTGGTTTTAGAATCCGTTGAAGCTCCAGTGGCCATGACAATGTCTTTCAAGCCGACTTTTGGGCTAATCGCCCCGCAAGTGCCAATCCTTAAAAGCTCTTTAACCTGATAGGTTTTAATGAGTTCGGTTACATAAATCGTGCATGACGCAATGCCCATGCCATGCCCCATTAAAGAAATCCCCTTACCCTTATACTTCCCGCTAAAGCCTAGCATGTTACGCACATTCGTGATCTCTTTAGCGTCTTGTAAGAATTTTTTTGCAATGTAGCTCACCCTTAAGGGATCGCCGCATAAAAGGCATTGAGGATAAAAGTCGCCGATTTTAGCGTTGATGTGAGGGGTCATGGTTGTCCTTTAAATTTTAGTAAGTTTTTGCCATAATCTAGGGGGCTTAATCCCAAAAAGTGAGCGATGCTTTGCCCAATATCCGCAAACGACTCGCTCTTGCCTAAAAAGGCTGGTTGTAAATCCTTGTGATAGAACAAAACAGGAATGTATTCTCGTGTGTGATCGGTACCTTTAAAGCTAGGATCGCACCCATGATCGGCGCAAAGAATGAGCAAATCGTTTTCCCTTAAATTGTCTAAAACCTCTTTTAAACGCGTATCAAAATACTCTAAAGCGTTAGCATACCCGCTAATATCGCGCCGATGCCCATAATCGCTATCAAAATGCACAAAATTCGTAAAAATCAAGCTGTTGTTTGGGGCGTTTTTGACTCGCTCTAAAGTAACATCGCATAGCTCCATCAAACTACCGGCTTTGAACTTTTGAGTGATCCCCACATGAGCGTAAATATCAGCAATTTTCCCAATGCTGATGACTTCGCCTTGCTTTTCTTCAATGAATGTTTCAAAAAGCAATTTTTTATGGGGCTTTATCGCATAGTCTTTGCGATTGGCGGTGCGCTTGAAATTATCTCTATTGGTGCCAATAAAAGGGCGTGCGATCACTCTAGCGATCTTTAAAGGCTCTAGAATTTGAAACGCTTCTTCACAAAGAGCGTATAAATTATCCAGCCCAAACTTTTCTTCATGCGCAGCGATTTGAAACACCGAATCCGCTGAAGTGTAAAAAATGGGGTATAAAGTTTCTAAATGCTTTTCGCCTAAATCTTTAATGATTTCAGTCCCTGATGCGTGGCAATTCCCTAAATAGCCCTTAATCTTAGTTTTGTGCATGATTTCATCTAAAATTTCTTTAGGAAACGAATGGGTTTTGTCTTTAAAATACCCCCATTCAAAAAGAACGGGCGCGCCCATCATCTCCCAATGCCCAGAAATCGTATCTTTAGCGCTAGAAAGTTCTTGCGCATAAGCGTAAGCCCCTATTAGATTGGGTTGTGGTTGGAAACCCAAAGGCAATTCGTTTGCGGCTTTTAAAGTGCTCAAGCCTAAACCCAAACCCTCTAAATTGGGCAGTTTCAAAGCCCCATTGCGATCGTTAGAATTAGCCAAGTTATTAAAACAAGCCTTAGCGATATTGCCTAAAGTGTTCGCCCCCAAATCGCCAAAATCCTTAGCGTCTTCACTAGCCCCTATACCAAAAGAATCCAATAATAAGATTACCACTCTTTTTTGCATGCCTTATCCTTTTAATTGGCGCTTAACCCTATAAATAACCCGGCGATAGTCGCGCTCATGAAATTAGAAAGCGTGCCTACAAGCACCGCTTTTAAAGCAAGCCTGGCAATGAAATCTTTCTTTTTAGGCACTAAACTGCCAAGCCCTCCAATGAGCATGGCGACTGAGCTTAAGTTAGCGAATCCGCACAACGCAAAAGTAATGATCGCTTTGGTTTTCTCGCTCAAGATTAAAGGAGGGTTATCGCCCAAATAAGGCAATAATTGCATATAGCCCACAAATTCATTGAGCGCGATTTTAATGCCTATGATTTCCCCGGCAATCCCGGCCTGACTCCACGGAATGCCTAGCATAAAGGCTAAGGGTTTTAAGAGTGTGCCTAAAATCAACCCTAAAGACAAATGCTCCATGCCTAAAAACCCCCCTACAACCCCTAAAAGCCCGTTAATGAGCGCGAGCATCCCCACAAAGGCTAAAAGCATCGCTCCCACATGCAAGGCTAAATTTAGCCCTGTGCTTGCCCCATTAGCGATAGCTTCTATGGCATTGACATGCTTTTCTACCGAAACATCTGCATGGCTAGAAATGGTTTCGTTTTGCGGGTAAATGATTTTAGCGAACAACAACCCCCCAGGAGCGGACATAAACGATGCGGCTATTAAATAAGGCAAAGGAATGCCCATGCTCGCATACCCGGCTAACACAGGCCCCGCAACGCTAGCCATGCCCACGCACATGACCGCAAAAATCTCTGAATCGCTCATGCTTTTCAAATAAGGTTTAATGACTAGGGGTGCTTCGGTGTGCGCTACAAAAATATTAGCCGCTGCACTCATGCTTTCTGCTTTAGAAGTGCCTAAGCATTTTTGCAACGCCCCACCAATGAGATTGATAAACAAAGGCATGATTTTTAAATAATATAGAAGTGAAATCAAGCTAGCAAAAAAGATAATAATCGCTAAAACGTTGATCGCAAAGATAAAGCCTCCTATCCCTTGATCGCCTTTAGCGTTTGGAGCGAGATTGCCAAACAAGAAACGCACCCCCTCATAGCCGTAAGAAATCACGCTTTGTATGCCGCTGGCTAAGCCTTGCAACATTTCCCTACCCAAAGGCACATATAAAGCCAACGCCCCTAAAGCCACCTGAATCACAAAGGCGCTGACAATCGTGCGATAATTTATAGCCCTTTTATTGCTAGAAAACACCCAAGCAATAAGAAAAAGCACCGCCATCCCTACAACACTAAAAAGAGAGCTAAAAATCATCGTCAAATCCCTAATGTTAAGAAATTAAAAGATGCAACGCTATTGTAGTTCAGGTTTGCTAAAAAAAAGATTAAACGGATATTAAATGAAGATTAAATCAAATCATGGTGTCAAGAGGGGGACTTGAACCCCCGACCTCCGGCTTATGAGACCAGCACTCTAAACCAGCTGAGCTACCTTGACAAAAAAATAAAAGAATAAGATTATACAAAAAATTTTCTTAAAAATCCATTAAAATTACATTAAACTTTTATTATCAATCCTATTTCCCTAAATTAATGATAAAAATTAGATATTTTCTTGTAAAATAACCCGCATGTTTAAGAAAATTTTTCCATTAGCGTTAGTGTCGTCGTTGCGGTTTTTGGGGCTTTTTATTGTTTTGCCGGTCATTAGTTTGTATGCGGATAGTTTCCATTCAAGCAGTCCCTTACTCGTGGGGTTGGCTGTGGGCGGAGCGTATCTTACGCAAATTGTTTTTCAAACCCCCATGGGCATTCTTAGCGATAAGATAGGCCGTAAAGTGGTGGTTATGGTGTGCTTGTTGTTGTTTTTAGCTGGCTCGTTAGTGTGCTTTATAGCGAATGATATTGTTTGGCTCGTTATAGGGCGTTTCATTCAAGGCATGGGGGCTTTAGGGGGGGTTGTTAGCGCGATGGTGGCGGATGAAGTGAAAGAAGAAGAGCGCACCAAAGCGATGGCGATCATGGGAGCGTTTATTTTCATTAGCTTTACCATAAGCATGGCAATAGGCCCTGGGGTTGTGGCGTTTTTGGGGGGGGCAAAATGGCTCTTCTTGCTCACGGCGATCTTAACCTTATTGAGTTTGTTGATGCTTTTAAAAGTCAAAGACGCCCCTAAAATTTCTTACCAAATCAAAAACGTAAAGGCTTACCAACCCAACTCTAAAGCCTTGTATCTTTTGTATCTAAGCTCTTTTTTTGAAAAAGCGTTCATGACGCTTATTTTTGTGCTGATCCCTTTAGCCTTAGTGAATGAATTTCATAAAGATGAAAGTTTTTTGATCTTGGTGTATGTGCCTGGAGCCTTATTAGGGGTCTTAAGCATGGGGATAGCGAGCGTTATGGCTGAAAAATATAATAAGCCTAAGGGGGTGATGCTTTCTGGCGTGTTGTTGTTTATTGTGAGTTATTTGTGCTTGTTTTTAGCCGACTCTAGCTTTTTAGGGAAATATTTATGGCTCTTTATTCTTGGGGTGGCGTTTTTCTTTATTGGCTTTGCCACCTTAGAGCCTATCATGCAATCTTTAGCGTCTAAATTCGCTAAAGCAAACGAAAAAGGTAAGGTTTTAGGGCAATTCACCACTTTTGGCTATTTAGGGAGCTTTGTTGGGGGCGTGAGTGGGGGGTTAAGCTACCATCATTTAGGCGTTTCTAACACAAGCTTAATCGTTGTAGCTTTAGGGCTTATTTGGGGACTATCGCTCTTTTTACTCCATAACCCTTCCAAGCAAAAAAATGTCTATTTCCCCTTAGACGCTTATAATGAGGAACAATTTGAAACTTTAGGGGACAAAATCATTGAATGGTATGTTAATATTAGCGAAGAAATCATTATTGTGAAATATAATTCCGATCACATTAGCGAAGAAGAAATCATTCGCTTAGCGCGAAACTTTAGAAAATAAAACAATTAAGGATCAAAAATGGCCTATGAAATTTCCAAAAAAGTCTTACACATTGTAGGCAAGACCAACGCCACTTACAAACTCATAGAAGAAGGCGATAAAATCTTATTAGGATTGAGTGGGGGTAAGGATTCTATCATGCTCGCTTGCATCTTAGCCAGGATGCAAAAACATGCCCCTTTCAAATTTGATTTTAAAGCGGTTACCGTGCATTATGGTTTGGGCGAAGATTTGAAATGGTTGAGCGATTTGTGCCAAGAGCAAGGTATTGAGCATGAGATCATTTACACCCAAATCGCTGCCACGATCAACGAAAAACGCCGTGAAAAAAGCTCGTTTTGTTCGTTTTGTTCTCGTTTGAGGAGGGGGACTTTGTATTCTAAGGCTTTAGAAGAAGGCTATAATAAAGTCGCTATCGCGCACCATTTAGATGATGCGGTGGAGAGCTTTTTTATGAATTTCACTTATAACGGGAGTTTGAGGAGCATGCCCCCCATTTATAGGGCTGAAAACGGCTTATTGGTGATCCGCCCTTTGATTAAGGTTCGAGAAGCCAGCAGCATTCATTTTGTCACTTCTCAAAATATCCCGGTTGCTCCTGATTGCAACTGCCCAGCCAAGCAGCCCACCTCTGATAAGCCCCCTATCGCGCGATTAGCCACCAAAAATTTCTTAAAAGAAATGCAAAACTTGCACCCTCGTTTCTTTGACAGCTTAGAAAACGCATTCAACAATGTTCAAGCGAACAGCTTTAGCGACGCTAGATATTTAGACGCTTAAGCTTTCATTTAAGCTTTTTTGTTGAGTATTTTGATCGCAATCGTGAATAATACCCCTTCAAAAATAGCCGCCATGAGCAACGCGTAGTAGGTGTTTTGTGAGATCGCTTGCGCTTTTAAGCCTACCGCTGCGGTGGTTACTAAAAAAGTTAAAGGCATAGAAGCCCCTAAAGCAAATGAAAATAAATGCTTAGCCTCTTTAAAGTATTTGCGCCACAATAAGGTTGAAGTGATCAAGTGCAAACTCAACATCGCTATGACAATCAATATCCCTTGGAGAATCAAATGCGGGTTTAAAAACACTAATTTTAAGTCTAAAGTAGAGCCTACATGGATGAAAAACAAAGGCACAAAAAACCCAAAACCCACATCATTAAGCTTGTGGATCAATTCTGATTTATGAGGGAAAAAAGTAGAAACGACTAACCCTGCTAGAAACGCCCCTAAAACCATTTCTATTTTGAGCCACACCACGATCGCAACCAAGGAAAAAAAGAGCATGAGCGAAAAACGCACATCTTGGTTAAACTGACTGCTTTTAGGCATCACAAAAAGCTTTAAATGCGGGAACCACCAAAACAAAGTCTTAAAGATTTGAAACGCCACGATAATTAAGATTAAAAAAACAATGAGAATGCCTAAATCTTTAATCAAATCCATGCCCAAACCATGCGAATACACCCCATCCACGACCACCAAACCAAAAATGCTTAACAATTCCCCAATAACGCCCACTTTTAAAACCAAATCAAGCCACAAAATCTCTTTACGATAATCTTTGACTAAAGTCATGATCATGCCCAAACTGATAATAGGGAAAATCACCATAAAAATAGGCTCTAAATTAAGGCTAAAAGTAAGGATGAACGAAAGCGTGTATAAAATCAACAGATAAGCAAAAATGCGTTTTAAAAGAGAAACCCCTAATTTTTTAAACAAATAAATTTCTACTTCCAAACCGCATAAAAACATTAAAAATAAAAAGCCAATTTCGGACATGATTTCAAAGCCCTTAGTAGGCTCAATAAAACCCACATACGCCCCAACAGACCCAAATAAAATCTCCACGACCGTGATGGGCAAACGAGAGATTCTAGACATATAGGGAGCCATCACAATTAAAAGCATGATGAGCGCGAAAGTGAAAAATTCTGCATGCATGTCTTAATTTTACCTTATTTATTGGTTAAGTTTTCAAAGCGATAGGGTTTTTCTCTTTATAAGTGGTAAAAACCCTTTTTTTGATTTCATAATAAGTTACCCCTAACGCTACTAAAAACGCTAAAAATTGCGCGATAGGGTAAGTTACCCAAACGCCATTAATCCCATAGAAATGACTTAAAATCGGCAATAAAATAACGATAAACCCCAGCGTGTGCGAAAGGGTGATGATAAACGAACTTTTGGTGCGTTGGATGGATTGGAAAAACACCGCGCACAACAAAGTCATGCCTAAAAAAACATAGCCAACATAATAAATATTCATCGCTCTTTTAGTCTCTTGCATAAAAAGGGGGTCTTGTTCGCTTGGCTGCAAATAAAGCTTGATTAAAAATTCATCTAAGAAATAATAAGCGCCATAGAAAACAATCCCTATACAAAACGCTGCTTTCAAACCAAAAACAAACACCTCTTTCACGCGCTCTAAATTTCTAGCCCCATAGCTAAAGCTCGCAATCGGTTGGATGCCTTGAGAAATCGCAAATAAAGTCGTAAAAAAGATAATCGCATTATACATAACGATCCCATACATGCTCACAAACCTTTCCCCAGCCGTGTGCATGATAGCGGTATTAAACAATAAAATCATAATAGAAGCGCTAAATTCTGCCGTGCTTTGAGGCACGCCGCTTTTAGCTGAAGAAATGACTGAAGACAAGGAAAATCGTTTGATAAAATACAATTGCCCTTTTTTAAACCAAAAATGCTGCATTAAGACTAAAACCCCTATCGCATGCCCTATCACGGTGGCTATCGCGCTGCCTTGAACCCCCACTTCCAAAACAAAAATAAACAAGTAATTGAAAAAGATATTCGCTAACGAGCCAATCAGCATCGCTACCATCGCTAAAATGGGGCGTTTGTCATTCACCACAAAAATATCCGCTAAAGGGTGGAGGACCATAAAAACCGTGCCCATTAAAATGATTTCAATGTAGCGTTTGGACATGCTCAATAAAGCGTCATTGCTCCCAAAAAAACGCGCGATAGTTTCACTAAAAGGCAATAACGCCATGCTCAAAACAAAGGCGCTTAGAGCGACAAAATAAAACACGCTGCTAAACACAAGCCTAGCCCTATGGGTTTTATTTTGACCCAAAAAATACCCCACAATGCTCGCTGCCCCAAAACCAAAAAGCAATTCATACGCAATGAGTCCTGGAAAAATAGGCCATGCGATATTGACCGCAGCGATAGCTTCTTTACCCAGTTTTTTGCCCACAAACATGCCATCTACCATAGAGTAAGTGGAAAGTGAGATCATAGAAAAAGCTAAAGGGATGAAGTAATAAAAAAAGAGCTTCCTAATAGAATCTTTATGCAAATCAATCTTTTTTTTGAGCATTTAAACCACACACCGCTTAAAATTTATGACAAATTTTTCTATTTTAACATAAAAAGAGAGACAATCTATCCGTTAGTGCAGTTGGATTCAAGCCGTATCATTAAATTTTAAAAATGGTTTTTAACGCAAAAGGGATTTTCCTTTATTGGGCTAATCCTTTTAACGCTCTTTATGTTTTTTTAAACTTTATCGTAATGAATCTAAGCCAAAATAACGCCAACAACCCCAAAGCCCCACCCACAAAGCCAATATACCCTAGCCCTAATTGGTGGATCATAATACTGCCAAACAGCGCTCCTGATCCAATCCCCACATTATAGCTCCCCGAAAAAATCGCGCTCGCGACATCCGTGGCATCTGGGGCGAGCTGCAACACCCTCATTTGCAACGCAATGGTGAGTGAAGTGATCCCAATCCCCCATAAGAAAATTTGCAAAAAGATCACCCACTCTAAGTTTTTAAACACAAAAAGCAAGAGTTGCGGGCAAATAACTAAAACCATTGCAAAAGCGATGAATTTTCTTGAATTTTTCGCATACAAACGGCCAAATAAAAAACTCCCCGCCACGCCCGCTAACCCAAAAACAAACAGCATTAGCGTTGTAATGTCAGGAGAAAATTGGCTGATTTGAATGATAAAAGGCTCAATATAGCTATAAGTGGTGAAATGCCCAGAAATAACCATGATCACAAGCAAATAAATCCCCACTAAAAGCGGGCGTTTCATTAATATAGGGACACTTGCGAGCGTGCCGGCGTTTCTACTCGGTAGATGCGGGAGCAATTTCCACATAAGCAGCATTATAAGAGTCGCAACGCCCCCAATCACGCCAAAAGTGGATCGCCAATCCAGGATTTGCCCAATGATCCTCCCAAGCGGCAAACCCAAAATCATCGCTAACGAACTCCCTAGCGCTAATAACCCTAAGGCTTGCTGTTTTTTATTTCTTGGCGCGACACGAATGACTAAAGAAGCCGTAATGGACCAAAAAATAGAGTGGGCAAAAGCGATACCCATACGAGAAAGGAGGAGCACCCAAAAATTCCATGCTAACGCTGAAAGGATATGGCTGAGAATAAAAAGGGCAAAAAGAAAGAGCAATAAGCGTTTCCTTTCAACTTTAGCACTAAGCAGCATCAAGGGCAATGAGCCAAGAGACACCACCCATGCATAAGCAGTGATCATAAGCCCCACTGTCGCGCTCTCCATTTCAAAACTTTTCGCAATATCTGATAACAATGCGACAGGGACAAACTCCGTGGTGTTAAAAATAAACGCCGAAAGCGAAAACACAAAAACCCGCATTAAGGCGAATCTTTGATACGATTGTTTGGTTATCATCATTTAAATCTTAAGGGGTTAAATTTTATTCCATTTGAAAACTTGGAGTATAAGACAAAAATTTTAATCGCTTGTAAATTGGGGGGTTGGTTAAAACAAATATTTCGCTCCATAGGCGCATTAATTTAGAGTTGTTACCATATAAAACAGAATTTAAAATCATTTCCAACTTTTAACCAATCTATTTTTTGTAACTGCGGTCATTATTGATTAAGCGCTAGAATTAATTGCTTTTTAATATTTTAGAATTTTAGAATAAAGGATAATTAAAATGAAAAAAACTTTTTTGATCGCTTTAGCGTTAGCCACTTCTCTTATAGGCACTGAAAACACCCATTGGGATTATAAAAATAAAGAAAATGGCCCGCACCGCTGGGACAAATTGCACAAAGATTTTGAAGTGTGCAAAAGTGGTAAAAGCCAATCGCCCATCAACATTGAGCATTACTACCACACGCAAGATAAAGCCGATTTGCAATTCAAATACGCCGCTTCTAAACCTAAAGCGGTCTTTTTCACCCACCACACTTTAAAGGCTTCGTTTGAGCCGACTAACCACATTAATTATAGAGGGCATGATTATGTGCTGGATAATGTGCATTTCCACGCCCCTATGGAGTTTTTAATCAATAATAAAACCAGGCCTTTGAGCGCACATTTCGTGCATAAAGACGCTAAAGGGCGTTTGTTAGTGTTAGCGATTGGTTTTGAAGAAGGGAAAGAAAACCCCAACCTTGATCCTATTTTAGAAGGCATTCAAAAGAAACAGAATTTTAAAGAAGTGGCTTTAGACGCTTTCTTGCCTAAAAGCATCAATTACTACCATTTTAACGGCTCTCTCACCGCTCCCCCTTGCACAGAAGGGGTGGCATGGTTTGTCATAGAAGAGCCTTTGGAAGTCTCCGCTAAACAATTGGCTGAAATCAAAAAACGCATGAAAAATTCGCCCAACCAACGCCCCGTCCAGCCTGACTACAACACCGTGATCATTAAAGCTCAGCTGAGACCCGCTAAAGATCCGCTAAAATTAAAACTCTCTCTTTAATAAAGAGGGAGATAAAAACCATTCTTCATAAAAAAACAACGCTAAAAATTGCAACCGCTTGTATTTTGTGAAACGCTCAAACGCTAAAGACGATTGGGATCCCTACTAAGGAGTTTAAAAAAGGCTCTGTTCTCATTGGGTAATATAGACTCTTTAAAATACCATAAATAAGCTAAAAACGATTTTATGGTGTTCTTATTTTCTTATGCCTACATCCTTTTACTATAACCATAACCCGCTTTTTCTACTTTTTTCTCGGTATTAGCAACTACTTTTATTTCTTTACTAACATCAGCAAATATTTTTTGAACGAACAAAAGGCTTTGAGAGGTTGGAAGGTGGGCTTGTGGGTATGGTTTTAAATGCCTCATTTCAAGCATTTTAGCTTGAGCTTTAGAGCGTATTTTTAGATTTTCTTTTTGCCATTCTTCTGTAGCTTTAAAATCTCTAGGATCTAGCTCTAAATAAGCGATAGAACTTGGTTTATAAAAATCCACTTGTTTAGCGATAGCTTTTTGTGAATAGGGCAGAGATTCTAGCTCTTTTTGCAAATAAGCTATAAGCTCTTGCGCTTTTGATCCTCTTTGAGAGCGGGGTTGTTTAGAGTTTGGAAGGTGTTTTGGCTGGATAGGGGTTTGATTGGTTTTTGTGGGTTTAGGGGTTTTGCATTCAGCTTCTACTTCTATAGCAATACCACCCTTAATGCCTACTTTTTTAATAAAGAATTGATTATGATTTTCTTGGCAATTTTGTTCTGCTTTTTTAACCAAATCTTTTTGCGTATTGTTTGTCTTTTGTTTTTCTTGTTCTGTCTTTTGTTGTTCTTGTTCTACTTTTATTTGGTTATTAGTCTCTATATTGTTTGTCTTTTGTTTTTCTTGTTCTACTTTTATTTGGTTATTAGTCTCTATATTGCTTGTCTTTTGTTTTTCTTGTTCTGTCTTTTGTTTTTCTTGTTCTGTCTTTTGTTTTTCTTGTTCTGTCTTTTGTTTTTCTTGTTCTGTCTTTTGTTTTTCTTGTTCTGTCTTTTGTTTTTCTTGTTCTGTCTTTTGTTGTTCTTGTTCCAATTCTATCCCACTCTTGTTTGCTCTATCCCTAGCATTTTCAGCTTCCTTTTGAGCTTGAGCCACTTCTTTTTTGGATTGGTCATCAGCAAAACACACATTCATAAGCATGGCTGTTAAAGCTGTTACACCTATTGCTGAATTAAACCACGAGTTAGGATGCGTTTTTAAATAATCATCTGCAGTCTTAACATTCCCGCATATCCAATTGCTTTTTTTAATTTGTTTTTTTATCGAGTCTTTTATCGCTTCCCAAAAAGCAATCCCCATTATAGATATTCCCACATTCTTAAAAACTTTCTTTTCTTTTGCCGTTTTTCCTAATTTCATCATCATTGTTGCAAGCATTACCAAAACCCTTATAATAGGCATTTAAATCCTTTCAAAAAAACAATCTCACCTTTCAAAATCTTATTATTGTAGTGTATATAGCCATATTTAACCGCTATTAAACAATTGGTTTGAAAAATTGTAAGGGTCAATCCAATCAGATTTTTCTAATCCATTCCAACAAAACTTGATACAAGTTTCCCTTATACCTTAAACTCACACCCTTTTAAATGGAATAATAGGCAATAACTCGCTAGCTAAACATTCACTCTCTGCTTGAGTGTAAGCCTTTAATTCCTTTTGACCTACCAAATACTAGCATTTCTCTCAATCAAGCCTTGAGAAATTCAATTACACCCTTGTTTAACACCGCAAGCCTAGTAACTTAAAGCTCTTTTTTAGAGATTGGGTTAGATTGATCCTTATCCTTAATTCAAGCGCATGCGCATTCATCTTTGTTATCTTTGAATAAACTCAAGCGTTCTTAATGTAATGCATGGCGATTTTGAGCGCGTTGGTGGCTGCCCCCACTCTTAATTGATCCGCCACGCAAAAGCCATGCAAAGTTTTCTTATCAAACAAATCCTTCCTCAAGCGCCCTATAAAGGTGGTATCCGTGTGGCTCGCTTTTAGGGGCGTGGGGTAGAGGTTATGGCTAGGATCATCGCAAACAACCACGCTAGGGGCGTTTTTTAAAACTTCATAGACTTCTTTAAGATCGAATTCTTTTTCAAAAGCGATACTCAAACTCTCGCTATGGCTCCTCAATACCGGCACGCGCACGCAAGTCGCGCTGATAGGGAAATCCACGCCCATGATTTTATGGGTTTCATGCACCATTTTTAGCTCTTCTTTCGTGTAGCCATTCTCCTTAAAAGTGTCAATATGGGCGATCGCATTGAAAGCGATCGGGTAAGGGAAAGCCCCGGCTTGCAAAGCTTGGTTTAAATCAATAGCGGGGTCTTTTTCCAAACACTCTAATGCGGTTTTTAACTCATTTTTCAAACTCTCTATGCCCTTATTCCCTGCCCCACTCACGGCTTGATAGGTGCTAACAATCACGCTTTTTATCTTAAAATGGAGGTGTAAGGGGTTTAAAATCTGCGTCATTTGAATGGTAGAGCAATTAGGGTTAGCGATGATATTTAAGGGAGCGTTAAAAATTTCTTTAGCGTTGATTTCAGGCACGACTAAAGGCACATCTTTATTCAATCTAAAAAAGCTCGTGTTATCAATCACTAAGGCCGTTTTTGCAGCGCTTATAGCAAATTCTTCGCTCACGCTCCCCCCAGCGCTAAAAAAGGCGATGTCTATTTTTTCTTTTTCAAAAACCTCATGCGTGGTTTCTAAAATTTCATAGTCTTTATTGAAAGCTTTAATCTTTTTACCAGCGCTCCTAACGCTAGCGAACGGGACAAATTTTTTAATCGGGAAAAAAGAATTTTCTAAACCTTTAATCAGCTCTTGGCCTACCGCCCCACTAGCCCCGACAATAGCGACATTATAAGTCTTCATCGTTTTCTCCAATGATTTCAAGGGCTTTTAAAAAACTCAAGCAATTCAACTGCATGCCTGAATGCATGTTTTTCAAGCTTAAGGTTTCGCTTTTAAATTCTTCTTCGCCAATGACAGCCACAAACTCATGCCCTTTGTGGTTAGCGTAAGAAAAGGGTTTTTTGATTTTTTGAGCTTCTGGATAGACTTCGCTAAAAATCCCGCTTTGCCTTAAAGACTCCGCTAAGCGGTTGGCGTAAGAAAAATACTCTTCATGCATGCAAGCGATTAAAACTTTAGCTTGGGTGGAACGCTCGTCTAATAATTGCATTTCACTCAAAGCCACAATCAATCGATCAATCCCAATAGAAGCCCCTACCCCTTGTAAATTCTCTTTAGAAAAATTTTTAGTCAAATGATCGTAACGGCCCCCTGAACACACGCTCCCTAAAGACTTCATTTCATTAAGCGTGGTTTCATACACAATCCCCGTATAATACCCTAAGCCCCTAGCGATAGAAAAATCAATTTTATACAGGTTTTGAGAAATTTGCAAATCCCCTAGCAACTGGTATAGCCTTTCTAAATCCTGTATGCCCTTTTTCAGATTTTCATTATAGTCTTTCAAATAAGCAATCTTTTCAAAAAATTCCGCATGGCTCAAATCGTTCTGTTGGATTTGAACCATTTCTAAAAGCTCTTTAATGGTGTTTGAATTCAAATTGCACTCTTTTTTTAATTCTTCTTCAACCCCATTCAAGCCAATTTTTTCTAATTTATCCACAATGCGCAACACTTCATTCACTTGAGCAATGCCAAAATATTCGCATATGCCATTCAAAATTTTTCTGTGGTTGATAGAGACGCAAAAATCTTCTAAATCCAAAGCTTTTAAAGAAGCGATGATCACTTGAATAATCTCAGCATCGCACACCAAACTCTCGCTCCCTATAAAATCAAAATCGCATTGCGTAAATTCCCTATAACGCCCTTTTTGCGCCCTTTCGCCCCTAAAGACATTGCCTATAGCGTAGCGTTTAAAGGGCATGCCTAGCGTTTGGTGGTGCAAAGAAACAAAGCGGGCTAATGGCACGGTCAAATCAAACCTTAAAGCCACATCTCTATCCCCATGGTCTTTAAAACGATAAATTTCTTTTTGAATATCGCTGCTCGCATCAGGTAGTAGCACTTCAGCGTATTCCAAATGAGGGGTTTCAATCGGCACAAAACCAAAACTTTGAAACACGACTGAAACTTTCGCAAGCAACTGGGCTTTTTGTATCGCATCTTTAGGCAAGCGGTCTTTAAACCCGCTCAACACTTTAGGGGTAATCATTCCATTTCCTTGTATTTGTATGCTAAAATTTTAGCTTAAAATCTTTAAAAAAGGGCTATTGATGAGCGTAAATGCGCCCAAACGCATGCGTATTTTATTGCGTTTGCCTAATTGGTTAGGCGATGGGGTGATGGCAAGCTCGCTTTTTTACACCCTTAAACACCACTACCCTAACGCGCATTTTATCTTAGTGGGCCCACAAATCACTTGCGAACTTTTCAAAAAAGATGAAAAAATAGAAGCCGTTTTTATAGACGACACCAAAAAATCCTTTTTCAGGCTGCTAGCCACTCACAAACTCGCTCAAAAAATAGGGCGTTGCGATATAGCGATCACCTTAAACAACCATTTTTATTCCGCTTTTTTGCTCTATGCGACAAAAACGCCTGTTCGCATCGGTTTTGCTCAATTTTTCCGTTCTTTGTTTCTCAGCCATGCGATAACTGCTGCCCCTAAAGAGTATCATCAAGTGGAAAAGTATTGCTTTTTATTTTCGCAATTTTTAGAAAAAGAATTGGATCAAAAAAGCGTTTTACCCTTAAAATTAGCCTTTGATCTCCCCACTCACACCCCAAACACCCCTAAAAAAATCGGCTTTAACCCTAGCGCAAGCTATGGGAGCGCTAAAAGATGGCCGGCTTCTTATTACGCTGAAGTTGCGGCTGCTTTGTTAGAGAAAGGGCATGAAATTTATTTTTTTGGGGCTAAAGAAGACGCTATCGTTTCTGAAGAGATTTTAAAATCCGTTAAAAACTTATTGAAAAACCCCTTATTATCCCATAACGCTTACAATCTGTGCGGGAAAACAAGCATTGAAGAATTGATACAACGCATCGCTGTTTTGGATTTATTCATCACTAACGATAGCGGCCCTATGCATGTAGCCGCTAGCACGAAAACCCCCTTAATCGCTCTTTTTGGCCCCACTGATGAAAAAGAGACTCGCCCCTATAAAGCTCAAAAAACGATCGTATTGAACCACCATTTAAGCTGTGCGCCTTGCAAGAAACGAGTTTGCCCTTTAAAGAATGAAAAAAACCACTTGTGCATGAAATCTATCACGCCCCTTGAAGTCCTAGAAGCCGCTCGCACTCTTTTAGAAAAGCCTTAAACGCCTTTTATGCGCTTTTTTAAAAACACAGCCGTATTGACAAAATTCTAGTATATAAAAGATTTAAACTTTACTTTTGAAAGCGTGAGAAGAGCGATAAATCCTATCAAGGGTTTTACAAAATGGTAAGAAAAATTACAAGATAGTATCCAAAAAAGCGTTTTTAAAAACGCTTTTTTGAGTCAAAGCCATTAGGCCACTGAGTTTTTAGGTTTTTTAGCGTCTTTTTTATCTTTGTGAGCCACGACTAATTCTGTGCTAAATTTAGGTTTTTTAGCGTCTTTTTTATCTTTGTGAGCCACGACTAATTCTGTGCTAAATTTAGGTTTTTTAGCGTCTTTTTTATCTTTGTGAGCGTATGCAGAACTCACTGCCAAAACTGATAATAAAACACCTGTCAAGATTTGCTTTTTCATACGAAACTCCCTGTGATGATCTTAAAAGCGAGAGAATTATATTTTTCAAAAGTAAACGAATAGAAACCAATCAAATTTTTGATTGGTTTGGTGGTTTTGCTGCCTTAAAAAAACTACAATACAAAAAACTTGATAAATTATCTTTGGTTTTAGAAAGTTTGACAAAAAATTAAGATTCGGCTACACTAAAAAAACAGTATGAAATCAAGGAGTTTGTATGCAACAGCGTCATTTAGGCCCTTTAAAAGTGAGTGCGTTAGCTCTAGGGTGCATGGGCATGACTTATGGGTATGGGGAAGTCCATGATAAAAAGCAGATGGTTAAACTTATCCATAAGGCTTTGGAATTGGGTATTAACTTTTTTGACACTGCAGAGGCTTATGGGGAAGATAATGAAAAGCTTTTAGGCGAAGCGATCAAGCCTTTTAAAGACAAGGTTGTGGTAGCGAGCAAGTTTGGGATTTACTACGCAGATCCTAATGACAAATACGCAACCATGTTTTTAGACTCCAGTCCTAACCGCATTAAGAGCGCCATTGAAGGGAGTTTGAAACGCTTAAAAGTAGAATGCATTGATTTATACTACCAACACCGCATAGATACTAACACGCCCATAGAAGAAGTGGCAGAAGTTATGCAAGCTCTTATTAAAGAAGGAAAAATTAAAGCTTGGGGGATGAGTGAGGCAGGGTTATCTAGCATCCAAAAAGCCCATAAAATTTGCCCTTTAAGCGCGTTGCAGAGCGAATATTCCTTGTGGTGGCGCGAACCTGAAAAAGAGATTTTAGGTTTTTTAGAAAAAGAAAAAATTGGCTTTGTCGCTTTTTCGCCTTTGGGTAAGGGGTTTTTAGGCGCGAAATTTGAAAAAAATGCCACTTTCGCTAGTGAGGATTTTAGAAGCGTTTCTCCTAGGTTTAATCAAGAAAATCTAGCCAAAAATTATGTCTTGGTGGAATTAATCCAAGATCATGCACACGCTAAAGGCGTTACACCAGCCCAACTGGCTCTCTCGTGGATTTTGCACACGCAAAAAATCATTGTCCCTCTCTTTGGCACCACCAAAGAATCCAGGCTCATAGAAAATATAGGGGCTTTGCAGGTTTCTTGGAGTCAAAAAGAATTGGAGATTTTCCAAAAAGAATTGACTACAATCAAAATAGAAGGGGCCCGCTACCCTGAAAGAATCAATAAAATGGTGAATCAATAAAAGTATTGGGTATTTATAATTGCATTGGCTCTTTTAAAAGAGGTCAGTGTGTTTTTATCCCCTTAACAAACTTTTTAAGGCATTTTAACAAGGCTTTGTTTTAAAAGGCTTTGTTTTAATAAAAAATTGATTATAAAAATTTGAAAAATACCAAAAAGCGTTTTTTAAGACTGAATACAAAAGAGTTTGTTGTTAGTCAAGCGGAATTTCTTGTAAGGCGATCTATGAATTAGGGGATTTTTAAAGAGCATTGCTACAAAACACCCCCTAACCCCTTAAGAAAACGAATTCCACCATGAAATAAAATCTAAAACGATTAAACGAAGCAACCAAAACCCCATTTTTAAAAAATTAAAAAGTTTTAATTATTCTTGTTTGACAAGAGAGCCAAAAAATAATCTTATAGCAAACTAAAAAAGGTCATTAGAGAGATAAAAAGGGATAAAAACACTCAAAAAGTCTTTTTAAATCCAAAAGAGAAAAAATTTAAACAGCACCTATAACACCCCCTAAAAATAAGAGAGCGTTATTACAAAATCAGCCTTTGCGCTTTTCTACAATTTCCTTAGCGATATTGCTAGGCACTTCGCCATAATGATCAAACTCCATGGAGTAAGTCCCACGCCCTTGGGTAGCTGATCGTAAATCCGTAGAATAGCCAAACATTTCCACCAACGGCACAAAAGCGTTCACGATTTTCAAGCCTAATCTATCGTCCATAGAATTGATTTGCCCTCTTCTTCTATTCAAATCGCCAATCACATCGCCCATGTATTCTTCAGGGACTTCCACTTCCACTTTCATCATAGGCTCTAGTAAAACCGGGTTAGCCGCACGACTCGCTTCTTTAAACGCCATAGAGCCAGCGATTTTAAACGCCATTTCTGAAGAATCCACATCATGGTAGCTCCCATCATAAAGGGTAACTTTAAAATCCACCACCGGATAGCCCGCCAAAACGCCATTTTGCATCGCTTCTTGGATACCCTTATCCACCGCAGGGATATATTCTTTAGGGATCACGCCCCCAGAAATTTCATTCACAAATTCATACCCACTGCCAGGCTCTTTAGGCTCAAGCTTGATAAACACATGCCCGTATTGCCCACGACCACCGCTTTGCTTAGCGTATTTATGCTCTTTGCTCACGCTTGAGCGGATAGTTTCTCTAAAGGCGACTTGCGGCTGACCGATTTCAGCTTCCACCTTAAATTCTCTCTTCAACCTATCCACGATGATTTCTAGGTGCAATTCACCCATACCACCAATAAGGGTTTGCCCAGTTTCTTCTTGAGTCATCACCCTAAAGCTTGGATCCTCTTCAGCGAGCTTGCCTAACGCTACGCCCATTTTTTCCTGGTCTGCCTTAGTCTTAGGCTCTACAGCGATGTGAATGACCGGCTCAGGAAATTCCATCCTCTCTAAAACGACCGCATTCTTTTCATCGCAAAGCGTGTCCCCAGTTAGCGTGTCTTTTAAGCCCACAAACGCACAAATCTCACCCGCATAAACTTCTTTAATGTCTTCCCTCTTATTGGAGTGCATTTTAAGCAGTCTTCCCACGCGCTCTTTTTTGTCTTTGGTGGAGTTATACACATAGCTACCGGACTCTAGCTTGCCACGATACACGCGCACAAAAGTGAGTTGACCCACAAAAGGATCCGTCATGATTTTAAACGCCAAACCGGCAAACTCGCCATCATCGCTGGATTTCACAAAAACTTCTTCTTCGGTTTTTGGATCAATCCCCTTAATATCCACAACCTCCGTAGGCGCTGGCAAGTAATCAATGACCGCGTCTAATAAAGTCTGCACGCCTTTATTTTTAAAAGAAGAACCGCAAAGCATAGGGACAAGGCTCATGTTCAAACAACCTGTTTTAATGCCTTTTTTGATTTCTTCAATATCCAATTCTTCACCACCCAAATACTTTTCCATTAAGGCTTCATCTTGCTCAGCTACGGCTTCTACAAGCTTTTCTCGGTATTGTTTAGCCTTTTCTAACAAATCGCTAGGGATTTCTTCCACATCGTATTTGGCCCCCATGGTTTCATTATTCCAAACAATCGCTTTCATTTGGACTAAATCAATCACGCCAATGAAAGTGTCTTCAGCCCCAATAGGGATATTAATAGGCACAGGATTAGCTTTCAAGCGTTGCTTGATCTGGTTTTCCACATTATAGAAATTCGCCCCAATCCTATCCATTTTATTGACAAAAACAATCCTAGGCACGCCGTATTTATTCGCTTGACGCCACACGGTCTCGCTTTGAGGCTGCACACCCCCCACCGAGCAAAACACCGAAACCGCACCATCTAGCACGCGCATGGATCGTTCCACTTCAATAGTGAAATCCACATGCCCTGGGGTGTCAATCAAATTGATTTGGTGATCCTTCCAAAAGCAAGTCGTTGCCGCAGAAGTGATAGTGATCCCTCTTTCTTTTTCTTGCTCCATCCAGTCCATTGTCGCCGCGCCGTCATGCACTTCGCCAATTTTATGACTCACGCCTGTATAGAATAAAATCCTTTCAGAAGTGGTGGTTTTCCCAGCATCAATGTGAGCGGCGATACCGATATTCCTGATCCTATTTAATGGGGTTTTTCTAGCCATTCTAACTCCAATTACCAGCGGTAGTGCGCGAACGCTTTATTCGCTTCTGCCATTTTATGCACATCTTCTTTTTTCTTAAAAGCCGCACCCTTATCGCTAGCCGCATCCATAAGCTCGTTAGCCAGTCTATCCACCATCATTCTTTCATTACGTTTTCTGGTCGCTTCTAAAATCCAACGAATAGATAGCGACTGCTGGCGGCTCGCTCTCACTTCTACCGGCACTTGATAGGTAGCCCCACCCACTCTTCTGCTGCGCACTTCCACTAAAGGACGCACTCTTTCTAGGGCTTTTTCAAACACTTCAATCCCTTTTTCACCGCTTTTTTCTTCAATCTTATTAAAAGCTTTGTAGATGATTTTTTCCGCTACGCTTTTCTTGCCGTCGAACATCATCTTATTGATAAACTTAGTAACCACTTTGTTCCCATAAACAGGATCGCCCAAAACCTCCCTAACGGGTGCTTTTCTTCTTCTCATGTTTTTATTTTCCTCTTATTTTTTCTTGTTGTCTGTTGCTTTCTTGTCGGTCGCTTTAGCTTTTTTAGTCCCATATTTAGAGCGTGAAACCGTTCTTTTATTGACCCCTGCAGTGTCTAAAGCACCACGAACAATGTGGTATTTCACACCGGGTAAATCCTTAACCCTACCCCCACGCACTAACACAATGGAGTGTTCTTGCAAGTTATGCCCTTCACCAGGGATGTAACTGATCACTTCAAATTTACTGGTCAAACGGACCTTAGCGACCTTTCTTAAAGCCGAGTTAGGCTTTTTAGGGGTAGTCGTATAAACCCTAGTACAAACCCCTCTTCTTTGAGGGCATTCCACTAATGCAGGTGATTTCGTTTTTTTAACCACCTTTTTCCTTTCTTTTCTAATCAACTGATTGATAGTAGGCACTATTTTTCCTTATTCTAAAAATTTAAAACTAAAAGTTCTCCCATTTTACCCTAATTTTTCTTTTAAAAATCTTAACCGATTTTTTATATCAAAATTTAGAGTTATCCTCAAGCGCTCTCAGCACGATTTTTTTATTTTTATACATGCCCGTTCCCACAGGAATCATCCTTCCTAACACCACATTTTCTTTCAGATCCTCTAAAAAGTCTTTTTTCATCGCAATACTGGCTTCTGTTAAAACTTTAGTCGTTTCTTGAAAAGAGGCCGCTGAAATGATGCTATCGCTCCCAATAGCCGCTCTAGTGATCCCTAAAAGCACCGGTTCAGCAATCGCCGGCTCGCCTTTTAAAGCGATCACACGAGCGTTTTCTTCTTTGAAGAGTTTTTTACTGACCAAATCCCCTTCAATAAACTTGCTATCCCCGCTGTCTAAAATACGCACTTGCCTTAACATTTGAGACACAATGATTTCAATGTGTTTGTCCGCAATGCTTACCCCCTGCCTGCGATACACTTGCTGGACTTCGCTCACAATGTATTTATAAAGCTCTTTTTCGCCACTGATCCTTAAAATATCATGGCTTGAGATTACTCCATCTGTCATCGCTTCTCCTGCATGCACAAATTCATCAGCATGCACTAGAATTTGCTTGCCTTTATCCACAAAATAATCCATGGAACGGCCATCTTTAGAGGTTACGATGATGTGTTCTTTATTACGGATAGATTTACCAAAACTCACAATCCCATCAACCTCAGAAAGGATCGCCACATCTTTAGGTTTAGGCTTTCTCGCTTCAAACAATTCCGAAACCCTTGGGAGACCCCCAGTAATATCCCTGGATTTAACGGTCGCTTTAGGGATTTTCGCTAACACTTCAGCTTGCTCCACGCTAGAGCCATCGCTAATAGCGATAGAAGTTTTTGGCTCTAGGAAATAACGCGCTTCTTCGCCATTAGCCCCCTCTAAGAACAAGCTTGGTTTGTACCCGCTTGGGATGTAATCATTCACCACTAAATTGGTGATACCGGTATTTTCGTCTTCTTTTTCAGCGACCGTAACCCCTGCGATAACATCCACAAAACTCACCTTACCTTTAAAGTCCGCAATGATAGGGGTGTTGTAAGGATCCCATGTGGCAATCGTTTTGAAAGTGTTAGTCGTGGGTTTAGAAATCACGCTATTAGCGCTCACTTCACTATTATCATCAATCAAGATCTCAGAACCCCTAGCGATATAATGGCGAGCGGCTTCCCTACCATTATCATCAGCTATCACCGCAAACAAGCCTTTTTCGCTCACCATATCGCCCTTTTTGATCCCATGGGTGCGCTCTAAATGGTTAGCCTCTAAAACATAGTATTTGATTGCACCTTTTTCTTTGGCATACACGTCTTGCGCAATAGGGTCATTATCCTTGACTAGCAATTCGCTCGCATAAGGGATGCGATTAGGCACATTCCAGCCCTCTTGGATAATATCAGCAATACTTCCCCCCTTATGCACCTTATGCCCATTAGCATAAGGCAAATACACTTTCCCTTCAATCTTACCGCCAACGCCGGCTAATTCGCTTGGCTTGACAATATCGCTTCTTCTTAAAACGAATTTAGCTTCTTGATCGCCATTTTTCACGCTCACAACGACTTCTTCATAGACCGTTTCAATGCGTAATTCCCCATCAAAAGGTGCTTTAATCTTAGGCTCTACCACTAAAATAGAAGCGTTACGGCGGTTAGCGATAATGTTTTTACCCTCTTTATTCGTGTAAGTCCTAAGGTTATAAAAACGCACAAAACCTTCTTTGCTCGCTACAATTTCGCGCTCATCCTGACTCCTGCTCGCTGTCCCGCCCACATGGAAAGTCCTTAAAGTGAGCTGCGTTCCAGGCTCCCCGATAGATTGCGCGGCTACCACGCCCACCGCTTCACCCGGATAACTCATCTTGCCTTCGCCTAAATTCAAGCCATAGCATTTCGCGCACACGCCCTTTGGCGCTTTACAAGTTACTGGGGTGCGGATCGTAATGGATTTAATCCCGGCTTCAACCACCTTTTTAGCGCCCTCTTCATCAATCAAAGTGTCCGCATAAAGCAAGATTTCATTCGTAATGGGATCGATCACATCTTCTAATAAAACGCGCCCAAAAATACGCTCTTCTAAAGGTTCAATCAGCTCACTCCCCACCGCAATATCCGTGATTTCAATCCCTTCATGCGTGCCGCAATCATCAGACACCACCTTGACATTTTGCGAAACATCAATGAGCTTTCTTGTCAAATACCCCGCATTGGCTGTTTTTAGTGCTGTATCTGCTAAGCCCTTTCTAGCGCCATGGGTGGAGTTAAAGTATTCTAAGACATTCAACCCCTCTTTAAAGTTAGAAATAATGGGCGTTTCAATGATACTGCCGTCCGGCTTTGTCATAAGACCCCTCATCGCTGAAAGCTGGCGGATTTGCGCCGAGCTACCCCTTGCGCCGCTATCTGCCATCATATAAATAGAGTTAAAGCCCTCTTTATCTTTTGCGATAGCGGTCATCATTTCTTTACTCATTTTGTCATTGACTTCAGTCCAAGTGTCAATGATCTTATTGTAACGCTCTTGGTCAGTGAGCAACCCTTGATCGTATTGTTGCTGGATTTTTTTAACCTCTACTTTGGCTTTTTCCACCATTTTTTGCTTGTCTTTGGGCGTGATAATATCTTCCATAGAGATAGAAATACCAGCCTTAGTCGCATACCTAAAGCCAAGCGTTTTTAAATTATCCAAAAAGGTTGCAGTAATGCCGATACCGCCGACTTTATGCACATAATCCACAAGCACGCCAATATCTTTTTTCTTCATGGGTCTGTTCCACAAATCCGTAGGGATAAAATCAGGCAAAATAGACTTAATGATCATGCGCCCCGCGCTCGTAGCGATAATATTCCCTTGATCTAAAACCCTAATCTTTGCGTGGATGTCTAATTCTTTCGTGTCAATAGCGGTGATGATTTCATTCACGCTAGAGAAAAGCTTATGTTCGCCCTTGACCCCGCTCTTTTCTAAAGAAAGATAATAAAGCCCTAAAACCATATCCTGGCTAGGAATGGCTACGGCTTTACCGCTAGCGGGCAGAAGGATATTCATAGAGCTTAACATCAGCACCTTGCATTCAGCGATCGCTTCTTGGCTTAAAGGCACATGCACCGCCATTTGGTCCCCGTCAAAATCGGCGTTAAACGCTGAACACACTAACGGGTGCAACTGGATCGCTTTGCCGTCAATCAGCTTTGGATGGAACGCTTGAATGGATTGCTTGTGCAAGGTAGGAGCGCGGTTGAGTAACACCGGATACCCCTCTGTGATTTCTTGCAAGCACTCCCACACTTCATTGCTTTTTTGTTCAATCATGCGTTTAGCTTGTTTGAGCGTGGTAGCATAGCCCCTCTCTTCAAGCTTGGATAACAAATGCGGTTTGAAGAGTTCTAACGCCATGTTTTTGGGCAACCCGCATTCATCCATTTTGAGATTAGGCCCAACCACAATCACGCTTCTGCCTGAAAAATCCACGCGCTTACCTAAAAGGTTTTGCCTGAAACGCCCTTGCTTGCCTTTAATGATCTCGCTGAGCGATTTTAAAGGGCGTTTGTTAGCCCCTTTAACCGCATTGGTGCTGCGGCCGTTATCAAAAAGCACATCCACGGCTTCTTGCAACATCCTTTTTTCATTGCGCACAATGATTTCTGGCGCCCCAAGCTCCATTAGGCGTTTCAAGCGTTGGTTACGATTGATGACACGACGATACAATTCATTCACATCGCTGACCGCAAACTTCCCGCCATCTAGCGCGACTAAAGGCCTTAAATCCGGTGGCAATACCGGTAAAACCGTAAGCATCATCCATTCAGGCCTGTTACCAGAATTTAAAAAGCTTTCTACCACTTTCAAACGCTTAATGAGTTTTTTCTTTTTCGCATCAGAATTGGTATCTTTCACTTCTTCTTTCAAACTCTGCAATAAGGTGATCAAATCAATTTCTTCTAACAAATCCTTGATCGCTTCACCGCCCATTTGCGCTACAAAGCCCCTATCTTCGTATCTTCGTGAGATATTTTGATACTGCTCTTCATTCAAAATATCGTATTTCATCACAAGCTTAGCGCCTTCATTGTCATAAGCGGCTTCGCCTGGCTCTTTAACGATATAAGCTTCATAATACAACACGCGCTCTAAGTCTTTCATCTTAACGCCCAAAAGCGTGCCGATACGGCTAGGCAAGGAATTGACATACCAGATATGCGCTACAGGAGTGGCCAATTCAATATGCCCCATTCTAAAACGCCTGACTTTGGAGTGCGTGATCGCCACGCCGCATTTTTCGCATGTGCCAATGTCTTTGAAGCGAGGCTTTCTGTATTTACCGCACAAGCATTCATAATCTTTAGTAGGGCCAAAGATTTTCATGCAAAACAAGCCGTCTCGTTCAGGTTTTAGGGTGCGATAATTGATCGTTTCTGGCTTTTTAACTTCCCCATAACTCCAAGAATGGATTTTTTCAGGGCTGGCTAGAGTGAGCTGGAAAGAGCTAAAGTCTTTAGGCCTGTCATCTTCTTTAATGACAATGGGTTTAGGCACTCCATCTTCATCCACATCGTCCCCAAAAATATTAATATCCAAAGCGAGCGATTGCAATTCTTTAGTCAAAACATAGAAAGTCTCAGGGATTTCGCTCTCGCCCACTTGCTCACCCTTAGCGATAGCCCTATAAGCGTTCTCTCTGCCTCTAATATCATCGGATTTAATGGTGAGCATTTCTTTTAGAGTGTGCGCTGCACCATAAGCTTCTAGCGCCCATACTTCCATTTCCCCAAACCTTTGACCCCCAAAGAGCGCTTTACCCCCCACAGGCTGGTGCGTTACTAAGCTATAAGGGCCTGTGCTTCTGGCATGGACTTTTTCATCCACTAAATGGTGGAGTTTGATCATATACATATAGCCCACATTCACGCGCTCCCTCATTTTCTCGCCGGTGCGCCCATCATACAGATCCATTTTGCCATCCATAGCGATCTTGGCTAATTCAAACAGCTTGTAAAATTTTTCTTGCGAGATGCCTTCAAACACAGGGATAGCCATCTTAACGCCCTTGCTCCAATCTTTAGCGTATTCCAAAAGCTCTTCATCAGAGCAACTCTCAAGCACATGGATTGTCAAGGGGTCTTTTTCATTAATGGCGTTAGCGATTTCTAGCATTTTAGCACGCAATTCTTTGGCAAAATCTTTGGTTTTATCCTCTAGCATGCTAGCGATTTGTTTCCCAAACTCTTTCCCCACTAAGCCTAAATGCATTTCTAAAATCTGCCCGATATTCATGCGGCTTGGCACGCCTAAAGGGTTTAAGACAATATCCACAGGCTCGCCATCAGCGGTATAAGGCATATCCGCAACCGGCACGATATTAGACACAATCCCTTTATTCCCATGCCTTCCTGCCATTTTATCGCCCACTTTAAGCTTTCGTTTTGTAGCGATATAGAGCTTGACTTTTTTGATCACGCCATTAGGCAAAATATCATCTTTTTCTAAAATAGAGAGCTTTTCTTCATGCTCTTCGCCCAAAACTTTCTTTTGCTCTAAAAAATTGTTTTTAGTGATTTCATAGTGGTTTTGCACTTCTTTAGAATACTTTTTGACCAAACTAGCCAAAGTGAAGCGGTTGATTGAAGCGATTTCTTCTTTAGGGATTTGATCGCCTTCTTTATAATCCTTGCCGTTATGGCTGAAAGGCTCTTCTAAAATCGCTTGAGAAAGGAGCGAACTAACGCGCAACAATTCTTCTCTATTGAGCATGGTCAAGCGGTCAAAATGCTCCATATCAAGCTTGGCTTTTTCTTCTTCATACGCGCTCAAAACTCGCGCGTCTTTCTCATAGCCTTTTTTAGTGAAGACCTTCACGTCAATCACCGTGCCTTCCAAACTGGGGGGGCAATACAAACTCTTATTGACCACATGCCCGGCTTTATCCCCAAAAATAGCCCTTAAAAGCCGCTCTTCAGGCGTGCTTTTAATCTCGCCTTTAGGAGAAGTCTTACCCACTAAAATCATGCCAGCGCTCACATAAGTGCCGACTTTAACGATCCCGCTTTCATCAAGATGAGCGAGCGCTTCTTCTTTCACATCAGGAATATCAGCGGTAAATTCTTCCACGCCATGCTTAAGCTCTCTGGCATCCACTTCTTTTTCATAAATGTGCGTGGAAGTGAAAACATCGTCTTTAGTGATGCGCTCACTCACCACGATCGCGTCTTCAAAGTTATAGCCATTCCAAGGCATGAACGCCACGCGCACATTTTTCCCTAACGCCAACTCGCCTCTGTCCATGCTAGGGCCATCAGCGATGATTTGCCCAGCTTCCACTTTATCGCCCACTTTAACGATAGGGACTTGATTGAAACTGGTGTTTTGGTTGGTGCGCAAGTTTTTTTGCAAAGAATACGCGTCAATATAAGCCTCTTCTTTGCCTTCGCCTAAAATATAAATGTTTTTAGAATCAATTTTTTCTACAACGCCTGCGCGATTGGCCTTGATCGCCCCCCAAGAATCCCTAGCGATAATTTTTTCAATCCCTGTGCCTACAATGGGAGCGTCGCTTCTTAATAAAGGCACCGCTTGGCGTTGCATGTTAGTCCCCATTAGAGCGCGGTTAGCGTCATCATGCTCTAAGAAAGGAATGAGCGATGCGGCTACCCCTACTAGCATGCTAGAGCTTAGATCCATTAAGGTTACTTTGCTTTTTTCGTTTAAAACAATCTCGCCTTCCACGCGCGTTTCAATCAGATCGCCCAAAATATTACCCTCTTCATCAATGGGGGTGCTTGCGGGAGCGATGATGTGGCTGTCTTCTTGAATAGCGGTCAAATAAATCGTCTCACCCACTACCTTGCCATCCACAACCTTTTTATAAGGGGCTTCAATAAAGCCTAAATCATTCACTCTCGTGAAAGTGGAAAGGGTGTTGATCAAACCGATATTTTGACCTTCTGGGGTCTCAATGGGACAAATTCGGCCATAATGCGTGGGGTGCACATCCCTGGCTTCAAACCCTACCCTGTCTTTCACCAACCCCCCTTCACCGAGCGCTGAAAGGCGTCGTTTGTGCGTAACTTCACTCAAAGGGTTAGTTTGATCCATGAATTGCGAGAGCTGACCGCCCATGAAAAATTCCATGATCGTGCTGGTGATCATTTTAGAATTGACCAAGTCATGGGGCATGAGCGAATCAAAAGCCCCGCTCATGGTGGTGAGCTTGTCTTTAATGGTCTTTTGCATTTTCACCAAGCCTGAATGCAATTCATTGGCTAGTAATTCCCCAACGGCTCTGATCCTGCGATTGCCTAAGTGATCCCTATCATCAATCTTGCCCTGATTGTTTTTGATTCTCATGAGATATTTAACGGTGGTGATAATATCTTCATGCGTTAAAGTTGTGATGTAATCAGGCACATGCAAGCCTAACTTGTGATTCATTTTCATGCGCCCTACCATGGTCAAATCATAGCGTTCAGGGTCAAAGAAAAGTTTTTTGACAAACTGCTTAGCCACTTCAGTCGTAACGGGATCGCCTGGTTTCATAACCTTATGGATACGAATCGCCGCTAGAGCGTTTTCATCATCAATCTTTTCAGTTTGCTTGAGCAATTTCAAAGACTCATGATCGGCTGAGAAAGAATGGATAATGGAAGCGTCATGCCCTAACGCTAGATCGTTGATGATCACAAATTCTTGCACGCCTAGATCGTGGATTTTTTCTAGTCTGTTTTTATCCAACTGCGTGAGCATGTCCAATAAAACTTCTTTCCCTACCATAACAGGCTCAGCTAAATGGCGATTGAGTAAAATATCCATAGGGTATTCCACCCATTCTAAATGGTTTTCTTTAAGCTCTTTAATTTTCCTTGAAGTGAGCTTTTTACCCGCTAAAAGGATAATCTTGCCTTGAGGGTCTTTCAAGTCAAATTCCATTCTTTGATTGGCGTCTAATGAGGCAAACGGGATTAAATATTTATCGTTTTCATAACGTACTTTCACAAGCGGGTAGAACATTTTAATGATGTCTTGTTTTTGATAATCCATCGCCCTAAATAAAATGGTAACAGGCACTTTACGGCGTTTGTTGATACGAGCGTATAAAACATCTTTAGAATCGTATTCAAAATACAGCCACGAACCCCTATCAGGGATGATTTGCCCTGTGTAAATGAGCTTGTTTAAAGAAGTGCTAGATTCTTCTTCTTTGAAAATCACACCGGGGCTTCTGTGGAGCTGATTGACCACCACGCGCTCCACCCCATTGATAATAAATGAAGTGCGTTCTGTCATCAAAGGGATCTCACGAATGAAAATGCTTTGTTCTTTAATATCTTTGATGCCGTTCTTTTCGCCACTTTTGGTATCTTTTTCCCACAAGATCAAGCGCACTTTAATTTTGAGGGGGATAGAGTAGGTAATGCCCCTCTCCATCGCTTCTCTAACAGTGTATTTAGACTTGCCAAATTCGCAACCCGCGTATTCCAAAGTGATGCGGTTATGCTCATCTTGGATAGGGAAAATGGATTTAAAAACCTTTTCAATCCCGCTCTCTTTACCCTCTTTAGAATACAAGAAAGAATCATAGCTGTCTCGTTGTAATAATAATAAATTAGGAACTTCTAAATCTGTCGGGGTTTTTGTAAAATCAGCTCTCAAGCGGTTTTTTAGGGGAATTTTTTTTGACATATTTCAAGCCTTTGATCAAAAATTTTGAGTTATTTAATGCATTAATTCAAGTAAGCATTGCAAAAGGATCTTTAAACTTTAGAACCATCCATGATAAAAATACCAAAACCCACCTGCAATACTAACCACTTTAGGCTACACGCTCACAAACAAAATCATGGAGCAAAATCATCTGCCACACTAGAGCAGAGAAAGGCACAAAGACCTTTCTGTTTTTAAGTCTTACTTGACTTCAACCTTAGCACCTACTTCTTCAAGTTTCTTCTTGATGGTTTCAGCTTCTTCTTTATTCACGCCCTCTTTAAGCACATGAGGGGTTTTTTCGGTAGCGTCTTTAGCTTCTTTCAGGCCAAGCCCAGTGATTTCACGAACCACTTTAATCACCTTAATTTTTTCAGCACCGCTATCGGCTAAAATCACATTAAATTCGGTTTTTTCTTCGCTCTCAGCCGCTACACCGCCAGCTACAGCCGCACCCGCTACGACCGTTGGAGTCGCGCTCACGCCAAATTTTTCCTCAAACATTTTAACCAATTCAGCAAGCTCTAAAACGCTCAATGAACCAATATACTCTAACACTTCTTCTTTTGAAATTGCCATAATCCAATCCTTCAAATTTTTTTAATTAAAGCCATCATAGGCTCTTAGTTTTCTTCTTTCGCTTTACGCAAATTGTCTAAACCGGTCACAAAATAACGTGCCGGAGCCGTCCAAACAGAAAGCAACATTCCCATAAGCTCTTCTTTGCTTGGGAGTTTTGAAACCGCTTCCACATGAGCTACGCTAACGCTTTCTTTATCAAACAAGCCCGCTTTCAACACAAAGTGATCTTTATGCTCTTTTTGGAAATCAAACACAAGTTTAGAGAGAGCGATTTGATCACCGCCCCACAAAAACACATTGGTTTCTTTCAAATCCAAATCAGAATAGCCAGCCTCTTTCATGGCAATATGAGCGAGAGTGTTCTTAATCACTTGCACTTTAATGCCTTGATTGCGAGCCTTATTCCTTAAAGCTTCCAACTTTTTCACGCTAAGACCCTTATAATCGCAAATTAAAAGGACTTTGGCATCTGCAAATTGCGATTTTAAGTTAGCGACTAGCTCTACTTTATGCTGCCTTTGATGTTGTTTTTGCATCTTTTCCTCCTTTCTAGACTAGACCTCTGCAAGATTATCTTTTTAAAAAAAGAAATTTTAAGCTTTTTAGCTCTTGCGATCTTCAGCCTAAGATTAAAAACTCCTAACGCTATTTAATATCCATCAATTCCTGCGCGTCCAAACTCACTGAAGGCGACATGGTGAGCGAGAGAGCGGCGTTTCTAATATACTTGCCTTTCGCGCTACTGGGTTTTAGGCGGTTGATCGTTTTAACCAACTCAAGCATGTTTTCTTTGATTTTTTCTTCAGGAAAACTCGCTTTGCCAATAGGGGCATGAACATTGCCCTTTTTATCCACCCTGAAATTCACTTGACCGCTTTTAGCGTTACTGACCGCTTTAGCAATATCCATCGTAACGGTTCCGGTTTTAGGGTTTGGCATCAAACCCTTAGGGCCTAAAATCCTACCCACTTTACCGACAACCGCCATCATATCAGGCGTTGCAATCACCATGTCAAAATCAATGCGACCATTTTTGATTTCTTCAGCCAAATCGTCTCCGCCAACGACATCAGCCCCAGCGTTCTTGGCTTCATCTTGCTTAATATCTTTTGCAAAAACAGCCACCCTCACTTTTTTCCCTGTTCCATGAGGAAGCACCACCGCACCGCGCACCATTTGATCCGCATGCCTTGGATCAACCCCTAGTCTTAACGCTACTTCCACGGTTTCATCAAATTTGGCTGAAGCGAGAGATTTAACCACCTCTACGCCTTGCTCTACGCCATACGCTTTATCGTTTTGAATTTTAGAAAAAAGTTTTTCCAATCTCTTAAATACTTTTTTTGCCACGATTCTAATCCTTAAAAATTTCTTTCAATTCCAACAACACCCAATCAATCCACAACTTCTACGCCCATGCTCCTAGCACTGCCCATAACGATTTTTTTGGCCGCTTCCATGGTGCTTGTGTTTAAATCTTCCATTTTCAATTGTGCGATCTCTTCCACTTGCTTGTGGGTGAGCTTTGCAATTTTATTTTTGAGTGGGTTGTCAGAACCTTTTTCAACCCCAGAAGCTTTTTTGATCAAATCCGTTACCGGAGGCTTTTTAGTGATAAAGGTAAAACTCTTATCTTGATAAACCGTGATAATCACCGGGATATTAAAACTCCCCATGTCTTTAGTTCTCTCATTAAAAGCCTTACAAAATTCCATGATATTAACCCCTCTTTGACCCAACGCTGGCCCTACGGGAGGTGAAGGGTTTGCCTTACCGGCAGGGATTTGAAGTTTGATTTCTCCGACTACTTTTTTAGCCATGTTTTCTCCTTAAAAAGTTATATAATTTTTTCCACTTGCGAATGCAAAATCTCTATTGGAGTGTTCCTACCAAAAATAGAAACATTGAGCTTGAGTTTGCGGTGCTCCACATCATACTCTTCCACCGTAGCGGTAAAGTTCGCAAAAGGGCCTTCCACCACGCGCACCACTTCGCCTTGCTCAAAAAAGATTTTTGGCTTGGGGGCCGCTCGGTTATTCATTTTTTCTAGAATATGCCCAATATCCGCTTCACTCAATGGGGTTGGCTTTTTATTTTCTCCAATAAAACGGCTCACTCTTGGCAAAGATTGTATCTTATGCCACAAAACCGTATCTAAATCCACCTTAATAAAAACATACCCAGGATAAAGGCTTCGTTCCGTTACTTTCGTCTTGCTTTTTTTAGAAACCTCTATAATATCTTCAGTAGGTACAATGATCTCTTGTATCCTATCTCTTATATTATGGTCATTCGCTAGATTCTCAATCGCTTTCTTAACGGACTGCTCGCTCCCTGAATAAGTTTGTATAGCATACCAATCCATCATTATTCTCCTTAATTTAAAGCCACCAACCTATAGAACACTAGAGACAAAAGCCCCCAGAAAAAAATCCAACAAAGCTAAAAACAGCGTGATAGCACTCACCACCACCAAAACAGAAACAAGCGCGTTGCGTATCTGCTCCTTAATAGGAAATATCACTTTAGAAAGCTCTTCTCTAGCTAATTTATATTGCATGAGCCATTTATCCATAGTTTCTTTTCGCCCTCACTTAAACTTCATACATTTATACATTAAAAGAATTTTCAATTTTATCCAAAATAGCTTAAACTAAAATTAAAAAATTCAAAAACAATCCAATTGAAACAAAAATTTGATAGAATAAATTAGTAGATGGCAGGCCAGGAGGGACTCGAACCCCCAACAACCGGTTTTGGAGACCGACGCTCTACCATTGGAGCTACTGACCTAACCTCCCCTCCTTTTAAATCACAACACAAAAGAAAGAACTAGCTCTTCAATTTGATTTCTTTATGAAGAGTGTGTTTGTTTTCCCTTGGGCAGAACTTCTTAAGCTCCAGTTTTTCAGTGTTAGTTTTAGCGTTCTTGGTTGTGCTGTAATTGATGTCTTCACAATCAGAACACTTCACCCCTATTTTAACTTTCATAATGACCCTTTATGGTAACTCTTTTTGCTAATATTATTCAATAATATTGCTCACAACACCAGCACCAACGGTCCTACCGCCTTCACGAATCGCAAATTTAGTTCCCAACTCTAACGCAACAGGGCTAATCAACTCTACAGTGATTTTAACATTATCGCCAGGCATAACCATTTCTACGCCTTCAGGAAGAGTGATAGAGCCAGTCACATCAGTTGTGCGCACATAGAATTGCGGACGGTAATTGGTGAAGAATGGAGTGTGTCTCCCGCCTTCTTCTTTAGAAAGGACATAAATTTCTCCCTCAAATTTCTTGTGCGGAGTGATAGAACCTGGTTTGCATAGAACCATACCGCGTTCTACTTCTTCTTTTTTAGTTCCTCTCAAAAGCACGCCCACATTATCGCCGGCTTCACCTTTTTCTAATTCTTTTCTAAACATTTCCACACCGGTTACAGTCGTTTTTTGTGTAGCTCTGATACCAACGATTTCCACTTCATCGCCTACTTTCACCACACCTCTTTCAATCCTACCTGTAACCACAGTTCCTCTACCCGCAATAGAGAACACATCTTCAACCGGCATCAAGAAAGTTTTTTCAGTGTCTCTTTCTGGAGTAGGGATATAGGAATCCACTTCAGCCATGAGTTTAAGCACTTTTTCACCCCATTCACCCACATTGCCAGCCTTTGCTTCTTCTAAAGCTCTTAAAGCTGAACCCGCTACGATAGGAGTGTCATCGCCAGGGAATTCATACGCGCTCAACAACTCGCGCACTTCCATTTCTACAAGCTCTAACAATTCTTGGTCATCTACCATGTCTTGTTTGTTTAAGAAAACAACGATGTGAGGCACGCCTACTTGACGAGACAATAAGATATGCTCTCTGGTTTGAGGCATGGGGCCATCAGCTGCAGAAACAACCAAAATCGCTCCATCCATTTGCGCCGCACCGGTGATCATGTTTTTTACATAGTCAGCGTGTCCTGGGCAATCCACATGCGCGTAGTGTCTGTTTTCAGTCTCATATTCAATGTGAGAAGTAGCGATAGTGATCCCTCTTTCTTTTTCTTCAGGGGCGTTATCAATATTGTCATAGTCTTTCATTTCTGCAAGACCTTTCAAAGAAAGCACCGCTGAAATCGCTGCGCTCAAAGTCGTTTTACCATGGTCTACATGCCCAATGGTTCCAATATTAACATGCGGCTTAGTTCTATTAAACTTTTCTTTTGCCATTTGTATTTCTCCTTAATTTTTTGAAATGGATTTTAGAATTATACTAAACAAAATCCTAAGTATTCCTAAATGCTACTACAAAATTTAAGACATTTTTGTCTTATCGCCATTCAAGAGATTATAAACTGGAGCCTATAAGCGGAATTGAACCGCCGACCTCTTCCTTACCAAGGAAGTGCTCTGCCTCTGAGCTATATAGGCGTCTCAAAAACTAAAATGTTGTCCTAAAAATGGAGCGGGAAACGGGACTCGAACCCGCGACCCTCAGCTTGGAAGGCTGATGCTCTAGCCAACTGAGCTATTCCCGCATCTATAAAACAAACATGGTGGTGAGACGTGGATTCGAACCACGGAAGACATAGTCAGCAGATTTACAGTCTGCCCTCGTTGGCCACTTGAGTATCTCACCAAAAACTTTGCAAAATAACATTTTAACTGGAGCTGGCTAAGGGACTTGAACCCCCGACCTGCTGCTTACAAGGCAGCTGCTCTACCAACTGAGCTAAGCCAGCGACTAAATTAAATAATCAAAGACTTGGGATTATAGCAGTTTTATACTTAATTTGTCAAGAAATGATGACAGAAAGCTAAATTATTCGTATGGCGCAGAGCATGGTTAAAATTTTAGCTATAATCTAGCTCAATTTGGCTTAACACAGCTCAAACTTATTGCATATAAAAGAATTTATGGACACTTAAATTATGGCGAAAAAAAACATAAAATTCCTACTTTAAAATATTTTTTGCGTTCTTTAAAGCAAATCTATAGGCTCATCACTTTCAAGGAAAAAATGATTTTTTTCCTGCTTGTGTTGATGGCTGTTTTTTCTTCTTTTGTGGAAGTGATGTCCCTAACTCTTCTGATGCCTTTTATCACTCTCGCTTCCGATCCTAGCAGGGCTTTAGACGATAAAGACTGGAAAATGGTCTATGATTTTTTCCATTTTTCATCTCCCGTTCGTCTCATGTATTTCTTTAGTTTCTGTTTGGTGGGGATTTATTTGTTTAGGATGTTTTATGGGGTGTTTTTTACCTATTTAAGAGGGCGTTTTTCCAATAAAAAAGCTTATCAAATCAAGCAACAACTTTTCTTGCAACACATCAAAAACAACTATTTATCGCACCTCAACCACAACCTGGATTCTTTAAGAGACATTATCAACAATAAAGCGGAGGGCATGTTTATGAGCTTTAACGCTTTTTTGAGTTTATTGACCGAAATAACCGTGATCGTTTTTTTCTATTCCACGCTCATATTGACTAATTGGAAAATAACGCTCGTTTTTACCACGATCCTCGCCTTACAAATTTTTTTTATTGTCAAAAAAGTCACCGTCCTTATCAAAAAAAAGGGTGAGATGGCCGCCAAATCCAAAGCGCAAACGCTTAAAGTCTTTTCAAAATTTTTCAGCAATTTCAAAATCACTAAACTTAAAGACAACCACGAAGAAGCCCACAAACTTTTTGGAGAAAATAGCCGTAAAGCCCATGACACTGAGATCATTTACTCCACTTTGCAAGTGGTCCCCAGGTATTCAATAGAAACCGTGGGCTTTAGTTTGTTGATTTTAGCGGTCGCTTACATCTTATTCAAATACGGCGAAGCTAGAATGGTGCTCCCTACCATCTCTATGTATGCCCTAGCGCTTTATCGCATACTCCCTTCTGTAACTGGAGTGATCAACTATTATAATGAAATCGCTTACAACCAGCTTGCGACCAATGTTGTTTTTAAAAGCCTTTCTAAGACCATTATTGAAGAGGATTTAGTCCCTTTAGACTTTAATGAAAAAATCACTCTCCAAAACATTTCATTCGCTTATAAGTCAAAACACCCGGTTTTGAAAAATTTTAATCTCACCATTCAAAGAGGTCAAAAAGTCGCTCTCATAGGCCATAGTGGGTGCGGGAAATCCACGCTGGCGGATATTATTATGGGGCTTACTTACCCTAAAAGCGGGGAAATTTTTATTGATAACACCCTTTTAACCAACGAAAACAGGCGCTCATGGCGTAAAAAAATAGGCTATATCCCCCAAAATATTTACCTTTTTGATGGCACTGTGGGGGATAATATCGCTTTTGGGAGTGCTATAGATGAAAAACGCTTGATTAAGGTGTGCAAAATGGCTCATATTTATGATTTTTTATGCGAGCATGAGGGCCTTAAAACCCAAGTGGGCGAAGGGGGCGCTAAGCTTAGCGGCGGTCAAAAACAGCGCATAGGCATTGCAAGAGCCTTATACGATAACCCTGAAATTTTGGTTTTAGATGAAGCCACTTCAGCCCTAGACAATGAAACCGAGAGTAAAATCATGGATGAAATCTATCAAATCGCTAAAAATAAAACCCTAATCGTTATCGCCCACCGCTTAAGCACGATTGAACGCTGTGAAGTCATCATTGACATGAGCCAGCACAAAGACAAGCTTGGCTAATCAAGCGGCTTCACTCTTTCATGAAATTTTGCAAATCAAACCCTTTAAAGCCCTCTAAATACTTCCATTGATAGCCGTTTTGACCCACTAAATTTTTCAAAACCTTGCTGTTATAGCCCAAAAACGCCACTTTATTAGCTTGAGCACTTTCATAGTCATTGACGCTATCGCCTATCATTAGCATGCGGCTTGGGTTATAGGCATATTTTTGAATGATATTGGCGATGATTTTAGGTTTATTGGGCGGACTCCCTTCAACACTCCTAAAATACTTAGTAATCCCTAAAAACTCGCACAACACTTGCAATTCGCTATGCAAGGCCGCTGAAGCGATATGGAAAATGTAATTTTGATAATGCTCATCAATAAACGCCATCACTTCGCTATTCAAATGACCCCTATCAAAAAGCTTTTGTTCTATGATAGCGCCAAATTCTAGGGCTAATGCATCCACTTTTTCTTGAGCGATAGGGGTTTTTAAGATCTCGTTATAAAAGTATTGGATTTTTTCATTCCTTGAAATCCCCCCACTTTGATAATGATAAACTTCAAATTGCTTCAAATTCTCTTGATTCTTGTTGCCATGCTTTTGAAACAACGCTTTAAACCCTTCATATTTTAAATGCATGCTGTCAAAAATCACGCCATCAAAATCCCATAGAACCACTTCAAGCGCCATGATTTCCCCTTTTTTATAGGCTTATTTTGGTTTCATTTTACCTTATTCAAGCGGTATTTAAGCGATTATTTTTATCATTATTGGAGTATCTTGGATTGGTTTTAATCAAATACTGCCCGCTAAAGCCTTATTTAAAACTCTAACGCTCTTTAGACTTTTAACTTAAAGCTCGTTTTTAAAGGTTGGGTTGTTTTGACTCTTATTTGATAAGAATATGTAAACACTCTTTGGTGTGTGCGGCTTTGTGGGCGCGTTTGTTATCCGCTTTAAAACGCATGTAAGTTTTGGTCATTAAGGAGTAAGCACCGTATTTTTTTAAAATATTTCCAATCTCTATCTCGCTCATAAGCCCTTCATTGTTATAGCTTAAAAAAATATATTTGAATCGTGCTTTTTTGATCAAGTTTTCAAAAGCGTTTAAGATTTGAGAACGAGAGCAAAAAGAGGATTTCTGATAACTGGGCAAGCCGGTTTTGCCTTTTGGAGCAAAGGGCGTATAAGCAGCAATCGTGTTTAATAAATGATAATTCGCCCCGTATTGCCTCGCATTGTAAGGAGGGTCTAAATACAAAATATCCCCTGAAATCTTTCCGATCAACTCGCTAGCATCTTGCTGATACACTTCATTAGCGTTTAAACTCACATCAAAATGAGCGCCTTTTAAGATGAGTTCTTTTTGAGCGCTTTTTTTAAGGCGTTTTAAAAAAGCCCCATAAACTGAAGCGGTGTTAGCCACCTTGTCCGCACTCTCTAATAGTGATGCGAGCAAAAAATAATACGCGCAATTATCAATGTTTTGAGAAAGCTTAAGCTCTTCAATTTTTAGACGCATCGCATCAATTTTTTGAGCGTTTGTTTCGCTAAAATACTGCCTTGCACTCCCCCCCAAAGAATAATGCGAATAGATAAAGCCCTTTTTTAAAGCAACGCTATTGAGCCTATCAATAAGCTCTTCTTTATTGGGGATTTCTTGAATGTTGCCGATATAATTTTGATTCAAAACAAAGCTATAATACTCCAAATCATTAGAAATAACCTTATTAACAGCTTTTTTAAACGCACGCCCCACAATGCCCGTCCCAGCGAACAGATCACAAAAAATCGCACCAGAGAGATCATGGCCTACAACCGCATGGATATTTTCTTTAATAAAGGGAATGAGCTTGTATTTAGAACCGATGTAGTTCATTAATCTGTGTTTGTATGCTTCTTTAATATGGTATAGCTATATTAAAGTTAAATTTTATGTATTGTAACATAACTTGATTATGAATAAGTCCTAACCCCCACGATTAAAATAATCTTAAAACCAACTAATCAATCCTATGTGAAACGATGATCGTTTTTTTAATACCGCACGCTCTACCAATCGTTTCATTAAAACAACGAAACAACCCCTCTATTGCCAATAAAGACTTTTTCTATCGCAACTACTCATTAAAACACCGCTAGAAAAACAGCGAAACCCCTCTACTAGCTGAATGCATCAAAGCTTTTGCCGCTATTACCCTATTTTCTAGTAGGTTCTTTTATGAATACCATTCTCATATTCCTGTATTTTGCCATTAACGACTTTAACTACAACCGCCATTATAAACCTCCTAAAATATAAATTGTGATATACCCAACGCCAAACTACCAGTCTAGTCTATAGTCTAACTAACAGATAAACCTAATTTGAGTATTTGATCACAAAATCCCTAAAAAATAGCTTAATAACAAACTCGCTTAACTCTCATAAAATCCCTCTCTGTAACATTAAATCAATTTACCTCAAAACAACCCGCATGGTGCAAACTACAACCGCTTGTCTAAAATTAACGATCTTTTGTGATGGTTTTAGCTTTAGCGCCTACAGCCGTAGAACCCGTAGGTAAATCTGAAAGCACCACCGCATTAGCCCCAATCCTCACATCATCGCCCACGCAAATCGCGCCCAAGACCTTAGCCCCTGCCCCCACTACCACTCGGTTGCCTAAAGTAGGGTGGCGCTTGCCCTTGAACTTGCCCGTGCCCCCTAGGGTTACGCCATGATAAATAGTAACATCATCTCCAATCTCTGTGGTCTCGCCAATCACCACACCCATGCCATGATCAATAAAAAGCCCTCTCCCAATCTTAGCGCCAGGGTGGATTTCTATCCCAGTGATAAAACGCGCTAACTGAGAAAGCGCGCGCGCAATAAAATAAAACCCTTTCTTGTGCAACGCATGCGCTAGGCGGTGGCAAAGCAGTGCATGAATGCCCGGATAAAGCAAAAGAACCTCCCACTTATTCCTAGCTGCCGGGTCTTCTTGCAAGACACGCTCCAGGCTATAAGACAGATCTAGCATGACAGAGTCTCCGGTTAGAATATATCTGGATCAACATGACTTAAGCAGATTTTTCTCATCCATTCTAATAAAATTTGATGCAAATTTTTCTTGCCATTATACCTAAACTCACACTCCTTTTAATGGAGTAAAATCAATAGAGTAAAACGCTCTCTTTTTTAATTTTTTTTAAATTCTCTTAACAACCCTTTAAAAAAGGCTTAAAAACCCACTAATCCATCATTCATTTGGCATTTATTTGGGATAAAACTATTTTAAACGAAAAAATTTTAAACGAAAAAGATAAAAAGCAGATTGAAAAAAATTACTAGTAGTGGTGCCGAAGGTCGGACTCGAACCGACACGGGATTGCTCCCACCAGATTTTGAGTCTAGCGTGTCTACCAATTCCACCACTTCGGCGTTATAGAGCAAAGAGTGAGATTATACCCACTTATTCCTTAAAGAAACTTAATGGTGCACTGGGCGAGACTCGAACTCGCACGAGATTGCTCCCACCACCCCCTCAAGATGGCGTGTCTACCAATTCCACCACCAGTGCTAAAAATTTAAAACAAATATTATAGCTAAATCATGCTTTTTAAGCAATAATTTAGCCCATCAAAAAACCCTTAACTTAAGAATGGGTTACTATAAATAGCGATAATAGCAAACACTAGAGTATAAATCACTTGTGCTTCAATCATCGCCATGGCCACGAACATGGTGGTGAGCAATTTACCGCCCACTCCTGGGTTTCTTGCTGTGCCTGTAATGGTCGCTGCGGCCGCATTCCCCATGCCGATCGCCCCACCAAAAGCGGCAATCCCTAAACCGATCATCGCCCCTAAGATAGAATAAGATTTAATCATATCCATCCCACCCATTCCACCATCATGAGCGAAAGCAACGCCCGCTAAAGCCAGAAAAAATAACGCTAAAAATTTCATTTTCGCACTCCGTTTCAAAAATTGGGCTTGATTTTCATTTCGAATCGTTCCTCTACTTTCAAAAATACAAGCAAGGATTTATTCTAATATAAACTAGCTTAAAAACGCTTTTAAAAAACGCTTTTTAAAATTTTAAGCCAAATCCAAAGCGATTTTACCCTTATTGAAACTAATCACCCTACATTTGATGCTATCGCCTTCTTTTAAAGCCACTTGACACCTGTCCATGTGTTGTTTTCTCAACAAGCCTTCGCCCCCCTTAGGCAAGCTTAAAAACGCCCCAAAATCCACGATTCGTTTCACTTGAGCTTCTAGCACCTCATCAATAGCGTATTGCTCCAATTCTTGATCTAAAGAATGCAAGTAGTTTAAAATAAATTCCTTAGCTTTCAAAACGCGCTCTTTATTCCCCATGATTTTCACTTCACCGCTTGGTTTATTCAAATCAATTTTAACCTCAAACTTTTCCACTATCTCTTTAATCACACGCCCCCCTTGACCGATAATTTCTACAATTTTATCTGGCGCGACATTAAAAATCTCCGTTGTGGGCAAATGGGAAAAATTGATCACAATCTTTTCTTTCGCTTCATGCATGATTTTTAAAATATGTTTCCGTGCTTCTTTAGCTTGGAGTAAGGCTTGGTATAAAACTTCTAATTGGATACCGCTCATTTTGGTATCCATTTGCATAGCCGTAATGCCTTCTAAATTCCCGGCAATCTTAAAATCCATATCGCCTTCTGCGTCTTCTAAGCCGCTAATATCGCTTAAAATGGCGTGATCTTGCCCTTCGCTCACCATGCCCATAGCCACCCCAGCGACTAAATCATAAATTTCCACACCGCTTGCATAAAGGGCTAAAGACCCTGCGCACACGCTCGCCATTGAGCTTGAACCATTGCTTTCTAAAATCTCAGAAACCAATCGTATCACCTGCTCTTTATTTTTAATGCTCGTTTCTAAGGCTCTTTTAGCCAAATTCCCATGCCCTAATTCGCGCCTTGAAGTCGCGCCAATAGAGCTCGCTTCGCCCACGCAAAAAGGAGGGAAATTGTAATGGAACATGAAGCGTTCTTTGATAGGGGTTTTATGCTCCAAACTCTCATGGGTTTGAGCGTCATTATCCGTGCCTAAAACCCCTACCACTAAGCTTTGAGTTTGCCCCCTAGTGAATAAAATGGAGCTGTGCGCCATAGGGAGCAAATTGCTCTCTATTGAAATGGGCCGCACTTCTTCTAACGCGCGCTTGTCCGGACGGATTTTATCTTGAATAATCATGCGTCTGATCTCGGTTTTTTTCACCTTCTCTAAAGACAATTCAATTTCTTCTAAACTGAATTCTGAGTGGGCTTCGCTGATTTTTCTAGCCACTTCTTTGAAAACATTTTCTCGCTCGCTCAAAGCAGAACTTTCAATGCCTTTGATGATTTCATCAAAATACTGATTTGTTAATAAATCCAACAGCCTTTCATTAAAAATTATTCCTTCGCCCTCTTTAAAAAGCAACTCGTTTTGATAGGGCGTGAAAACCTCTTCATAAAGCGTGCAAGTTTCTTTCAAACTTTTTTGAGCCAATTCTAAAGCTTTTAGCATTAAAGGCTCTTCTAAAGCGTTTAATTTTTGCCCTAAAGATCGCATTTCTATCATGTTCAAACTCTCTTTTGTGCCGGACACGAACAAATCCAAACTGGATTGATTCAAAAGGCTTGTGTTAGGGTTAATGATAAATCCGTTACCAACCCTAGCGATCCTGCAAGCGCTCACGCTTTTAATGGGAGCGATATGGGCCAAAAAGAGAGCGGCTGAAGCGGCGTTTAAAGCAGAAACTTGCAAATCATTTTCAATATCATGGCTTAAAACCATTAAAGTGATTTGGGTAGGGTAGCGGTAATCTTTAGGGAATAAAGGGCGTAAAGTCCTGTCTATGAGCCTAGAGGTTAAGATTTCAAAATCTTGCGCCCTGCCTTCTCTTTTAACAAAACCGCCTGGGATCTTACCGGCAGCATACGATTTTTCTAAAAACTGCACCACTAAAGGCAAAAAATCTTCACTCACAGGCTCTCTTTCTACGCACACGCTCGCTAAAATAAGGGTTTTTCCTAAGCGATACATTAAAGAGCTAGTGGCTTGTTTGGCCACTTGTTTGAGAGCGAACTCTTCGGTTTTGTTACTAGAATTGATGGTGATAAAATCCATATTTAATGTTCCTTTTTTAAATTAGGTGCGTTGTTAGCGCCCAAGTATTTTTCAATTTCTTCATTGCTTAATCGCTTGAGTTCTTTATAATGATGCTCCACAGAGACAAAACATTCAGGGCGGTACACGCTAATCACCCCATCGCACAAACTTTCTAAGCCTTGAGCGACATTTTGCGCGAGAATGGGGGTTAGAATATAAATGTCTTGGCATTCTTTTTTCAAGCAAGTTTGCACGCCTAACCCTGCTCTAAACCCGGTCTCAATCCCCCTATCTACGATAAAAATATTTTTATCTTTTAAGCTTTTGATCGCATTGCCTTTGCGATACTGATAGATGCGAGACAGAATGTCTTCTTCATAAGCTCGCTTGGCTTCCCCATAAACATAGTCTAAAGCGATGTCAAAGGAATTGATTAAACTTTCATTCATCACAATATCCATGCTTTCACTCACTAAAGCGATTTCACACTTTGAGTTTAAAGGGGCTAAGATAGGTTCTAAAAAAAGTATATCATAAGTCGCTCCAAATTTTTGCGCTAAAGCGTGAGCTAAATACAGAGCGTTAAAACTCAAAGCGAGCATGATGGAATCTTTTAAATCAATGTGGTGCGTGTGGATTTCATTAATCAATTTGTTTAAAGCGTCTTCTTCATTAATAAAACGCATGCCCTCTATATCGGTGATATGGCTAAAATCCGTATTCAAATCTATTCCTTTTTTACTTACGCTGTAAAGAGCGGTAAGTTACATTGGTTTTAGTGATCGGTGAAAAGTCTAATTCTAGCTTAACATAGTTATTTTCAAACACTCTTATAGGTTGGTTGGGATCGCCGGTGAGGATAGGGCGTCTTTGGTTGACGAATTGAAAGCCAATCCCAAAACAACGGATTTTTTTATAAATCCCCACATTCCAATTCAAAACCACGTTATTTCTAATATCATAACCCACATCCGCGCTCATGGAAAAATACCCAAAATCGTTGCTAAAACCCGCCTTTAAATAATCCGCAGGATTTTCTACAATGCTATTAATCCCACTGCTAAAATTGTTCCTTAAAAAATAAGAGAGGTTAAAGCTTAAAAATTTGCGTTGGTAATTGGCGTTCACAGAGATTTCTTCTAAGCGGTTTTGATAAAACGAATAAAAGACATTCCCAAAGATGTTCAATCCCGTTAAGGGCGAAAACCCGATCTTGCTTTCTAGGGGCATTTTAAAGGGCGAAACTTTATCGTCAAGATTGATGAGTTGCGATATTTTAAAATACAACAACTCTTGCCCCCCTAAGCCATAAAGGTATTGCGTTAGGGTTAAATCCACCGTTTTATTGCTCGCATCGCTGGGTAAAATGCTATTAGGATTCCACACGGAGTCATACAAGCGCCCTTGATAATCGTAATCTCTCAATAAAGGCGAAGTGTAGCTGTTTAAGGCTTGCACGCTTAAAGCATACATGTTTTGAGAAAATAAGCCGTTTTTAAAGGTGTAATAAGGGATGTTGAAAATCGCTTCCAATTGGATCGTGTGGAAAAGCTTGTTGTATTCTCTGGCTAAATCCATATTGACATACATGGAAAAATTTGAAGACACAAAGTTCCCAAATTCCCTTGATTCATTAGGGATCGTAGGCACGAAGGAATTTTTAGATTGCATTAAAGCCACATTAGATAGTTGGAGATCATTCCAAAGCCCTAAAGACAAATACTTTTTAAACAAAGAAAATTGCAAGCCCACCGGCACATTCAAAGCGTTTTGCACATAGCCATAGCCAATCTCTCTTGCGGTGTTTCTAAACTGATAATCCACCGAATACAATAAATTCCTAAAATACAAAGAATTTAAATATTTATGGTATTGCAAATTAGGGACAGATTGGAAAGTGCGGTTATTGTTGATTTTATTCAGGTTTAAAAAATACTTGATATTCAAGCCGTAATAATTGTTTTCTGTTTGCAAATAGTAATTCGCCCTAGACATGTGCGTGGCGTCTGTGATGCGCTTATTAACCTTTTCAAAACGCACATAGTCCAAATCGTTCATGTATAAAAAGTCAATGTAATGCCCGTTATCAATATTAGACTTAAGATGGAAGTATTTTTGTAAAGTGTCCCTGCTAGAGCTTAAAAATTCAAAACCATAGATATTTTGATTCCTCAAATCGTAGCGTTTGACGTATTGGGTGTAATTCCTAAAATAGCGCGCGTTGAATAAAAACCTGTCGTCTTTAGAGTTGATGTAGCGCGCTTCAAAATTCAAGCCAAAACCCCTTTTATAGCGGATTTGTGGGGTAAAGGTCATATCCCATGAGTTTTTGGGGGCTAAATAAAAGGGTTGCAAATAAATAAAGCCGTCTAAGTTGGAAGTGCCAAACTCAGGGTATAAAAACCCGGTAGTTCTTTTATTGCTCGTGGACATGAAAATGTAGGGCAAATACAATACAGGAATATCGCCGACATAGATCTTAGGATTCCACATAGACAAATGCGATTTTTGCATATTAAATGAGCCTGAAGTCGCATTGACATGCCAAATGGGGTTATCAATGCTACACCCTGAAGCGTTCATGTTTTTAACCTTATATTTTTGATCCTTCCCGCTAGCAATATCCGCGCTCACCCAAATCCCGCTCACGCTGTCTTGGACATAAAAGGGGAAAATGATCTCATATTTTTCATTCAAACTCAATTTCACGTAATCGGTTTTAACGAGCAAACCCTCGCCCCTATAAACCTTGATATTCCCCTCTAATAACGCTTCTTTAGTCTTGGTGTCATAACGCACCTTGTCCGCTAGAATATACACATCATAATTCAATAAGATCGCATTCCCTGAGGCGGTTATCACATTGTCTTTAGCGCTCACTTTATCCGCAAGGATTTCAAAAATCTTATGGTTTTGTTTGTCAAATCGTTGCATGGCGATTTCTTTAGCGTCTAATGCACTCAACAAAAAAAAGACCGCCAAATACAACCAATAAATCATGATTAAAACAACACCAAAAGACTTTTGCTTTTTTCTTCATGCCACGCCCTATGATAGGGATTTTTAAACACTACAAACCATAAAAAGGGGCATAGAAAAACCACGATCTTTAACCCTAAACGCTTCAATAAAATAGCCCTACTGGGGCAATCTGCTAAATAAATATCAATGATCTTAATCCTAAAAACCAGTTTAGCCAAACTCATCTTGCACAAACACACAAAAAAGATTTCATAAACGCCATACAAGATGATAAAACTCACTATGACAAACGCGCTGTGATAAATGGGGTTAGTTAGCCAATATAAAGAATGTAAAAAAGCGCATGCCCTTAAAAGATCGCTCAATAAAAACGCCACCAATAAACTATCGGTTAAAAACGCTAAGATGCGCCAATACAAGGGGCATAAACGCATTTTTTCACGCATAAGGAGTGTTTCTATGATTTCAGTTTCTTCTTTTTCTAAATTTGGAGAGTGCATTCAAAACAAACAAGACAAACCCCCTTCATTTGTCTTAAACTTTAACCTTTAAGAATATTCTTTCAAATCCAACACCTTAAAACCAATGTCCTTGCGATAAAACATGCCTTCAAAATGCACCTTTTGAGCGATTTCATAAGCATGGTTTCTAGCCTCTAATAAGGATTTTCCTCTGCCAATGGCAAAGATCACCCTCCCCCCACTGCTTTCAAACACGCCATTATCCTGCTCCACCTCCCCTAAAATCAAATGACCCTTTTTTTCATCAACCGGATCAATATAAAGGGTTTGCTTGGGCGAAGAGCTAGTGGGGTAATTCCTAGAAACAAGCGCCACACTCATCACAAATTCTTTAGAAAACACCAATTCAAGAGAATGCAATTCCCCTTTGGCTGTAGCCAAACACAAATCTAAAAGCGAGCTTTCTAAAAGGGGTAAAATCGTCTGGCATTCAATATCTTTAAAACGCACGCTAAAATCCAATAAATACGGCTCTAAAACGCCCTCTTCTTCTATAACCACAATTTCAGCGAGTAAAACCCCTTTAAAAGGCGTGTTGTCAGCCTGAAGTTTCTCTAAAGTGGGTTTAAAAATATGATTTTTTATTTTCTCTTCTAATTCATTAGAGAAAAAGTTTGCAGGAGCGATGGCCCCCATACCTCCTGTATTGACCCCGTTATCCCCCTCTAATAAGCGTTTGTAGTTTTGGCAAAAGGGCAACAAGATAAAATCATCATTGGCTATGAGCGCTGTAACTGAAAGCTCAAACCCCTCTAAAAAAGGCTCTATGATCACAGGCTCATTGCTTTGTTTGAAAGCGTCTTCAAGGATTTTTATCGCTTCTTCTTCTTGATGGACAATGCTTGTGTTTTTATTCAACGCTTTAATCACTAAGGGGAAGGAAGCGTTTTGAATGTAACTGAGAGCTTCTTTTAAGTCGTTTGTTTCAAAATAAGACGCGCTTTTGATACCGCACTCTTTAACAAAAGCTTTCATATAGCTTTTAGAAGCCTCTAACTTAGCCGCTTCTTTAGAAGCCCCAAACACTAAAATACCCGCTTTTTCTAACCTCTCTGTAAGCCCTAAAACCAAAAGCTCTTCTTCTGAAATGATGGCTAAATGGATCTGTTTTTTCAGGGCCAATTCCACGATATGCTCGTAATGCTCGCATTCCAGATTTTCGCCTAAATCTTGAGTGCCACCATTACCCAAACAAAAATACAAAGCATTCACTCGCTCATCTTGCTGAAGCCTTTGAGCCAAAGCATACTCTCGCCCCTTATTCCCCACAATTAAAACATTATAGTTGTTGTTATCTTTCATGTCTTCCCTAAAATGTGGTTGTTTTTAAACCCAGATGACCGCTACTTTTACATGCGCATAAGTTCAACAAACCTACACTAATAAGGCTAGGAGGATTTTCTTAGGGGCAGATTTAAAAAATGCCATCACACAAAAACCACTACCTTAGCCTAACTTATTTTTTCAACGAACTTGCCATCAAATAAGAAACACGAATCATCCAGGCGATGTTTACAATTATACTTAAATTTTAAAGAAATTCCATGTAAAAATATTCCAACAATCTGTGATAGTTTTGATTGGCGTTTAGGCGTTTTAAGACAAACTGACTGATTTATTTCAGCCTTTCTTTATACGCTACCTCCAAACTGCTATACCCTTTTTTTAATTCCCCCACATCCCCAAAAGCCATTACTTTGGCTTCTTTTAAAAAAATCGCGCTGTCTAAATACTTTTCCACATCCACCACCAAATGCGTAGAGACTAGCAAGCTTGCGTTTTGGCTAAACTCCTTAGCGATTAACTCAAAAATCTCTTCTCTAGCGATAGGGTCAATCCCAGCCACCGGCTCATCAAAAAGATACAAAGAAGCGTTTCGTGATAGGGTTAAAATCAGCTGTAATTTTTCCCTCATGCCTTTTGAAAGGGCTTTGAACTCTCTTTTTAAAGGCACACTGAAGCGTTTTAGTAAATTTAGGGCTTTTGATTCATCAAAATCGCTAAAAAAATCCTTGTAAAAAGCGATCGCTTTTAAAGGCGTTAATTTAGGATCTAAAAAATCGCCATCGCTTAAAAACGCCACGCTTTTTTTAGTCTCTATACCGATCTTTTGATTTAAAATTTTCACTTCCCCCTGATAGTTCAAATTCAATCCGGCTAAAATTTTTAACAGAGTGGTTTTACCCGCCCCATTAGGGCCTAAAAGCCCTATAAATTGCTGTTTAGGTAATTTTAAACTGATATTGTCTAGCGCTTTTAAACTCCCATAGGTTTTAGTCAAATTCTCTATTTCTACTAGCATTTTAATTCCCCGAATTTGCGCACTCTTTTGTAAAAATCGCTAATGATATTTTCTAAATCTTTAGGGGTGAAATCAGGCCATAAAATCGGCGTGAAAAACAATTCCGCATAACTAGACTGCCACAATAAAAAATTAGACAAGCGCATTTCCCCCCCTGTTCGCAACAACAAATCCACTTCCGGTAAATCATGCGTGTCTAAACGATGAGAGATTTCATTTTCCAAGCTTTCTATATTATTATTTATATTGCTAGGTGGACTCTCTAGCAAGCTTTTAAACGCCCTTGAAAGCTCGTTTTTAGATCCGTAATTAAGAGCTAAAACTTGCGTAAAATCCTTAAAATGCTTGGTATCGTTTTCAAGCCGTAAAATCGTATCTCGTAATTCTTTAGAAAAGCCCTCTAAATCCCCTATCGCCCTGAAGCGTATGTTATTATCCAAGTAAGTGGATCGCTCATCTTTAAGGTATTTTTTAAGCATTTTCATCAAAAAATCCACTTCACTTTTAGGGCGTTTCCAATTTTCTGTAGAAAAAGCGTATAGAGTCAAGCATTCTAATTGATGGTTAGCGCACCAGATCGTGATGTCTTTAAGGGTTTTTACGCCCTTTTTATGCCCATAAGCCCTAGCTTTATTCTTTAATTTAGCCCACCTGCCATTACCATCCATAATAATGGCAAGGTGTTTGAGAGTGTTATCCAATGCCTTTACCCTTTAAAGAAATTCTTTAATTATACACCATTAAAGCGTGCAAGCATCCACTAAATAAGCGATATGCTGCCAAGCGAATTGGGTTTTTTCACTCAAACCAATTTCACAAGTGCTAGAAGTGGAAAAGCCCCTTTTAAGATCATAGGATTGGTAAAACGCTTGAAAGCCGTTTAAAGCGCTCTCGTTTAGTTCAGGGGTGAAAAAGCCCTTATTCCCCGCAAAGCCGCAACAACCCGTCTCTTTATGGATAACAATCTCGCCTAAAGTGCATTTTTTAGCCAAATTCAATAACAATTCTTCTTTATTCTCTAACTTTAAAGCGCACATCGTGTATAACCCTATGTCTTCGTTAATGGGGTTGAATTTTAATTTTGGGCTTAGAACTTCTTCAATATAGACGCTCAAATCATAGACTTTCAAATCCTTATAAGCTTTCATTTGCTTGAAAAAATGCGTCGAACATGCGCTATGGTCTAAAACAATGGGGATTTTTCCCTCATCGCTTAATTGTAAAAAAATCGCATGGTTTTTTTCGTTGTTTTGCTTGGTTAAGTCGGTGTAATTGATAAAGGCTTTCCCGCAACAAAGTGCGTCCAATCCATTAGGATACATCACAGAAACCTTGGCTTTTTGGCATAGGGATTCAAACACTTCTTGAATGCATCTTTTATCCGCCATTTTGGTTGATGGAGCAAACGAGCGGTTGATGCAGGTGCTGAAATAAATGACTTTTTCTTCGCTTTTGTGCGTTTTATTTTCTAAAGGATAGGCGTTGTTTTTGGGCATGTAATGAAAGGCTTTGGGGAAGGGCTTGATGAATTTTTTAATCCCTTTGGTTAGGCTCACTAAGTTGTGAGAGCCTATGAGTTTTTGAACCACGAAAGCGCTTTTTAAAGAAAAACGAGCCATGCTTGTGGTTGTTTGCATGTTATTAAGGATCTTTGAAGCGATCTTTTCGCCTTTAGGGTTTTTTTGATAATAATTTAAAGCGATCTTTCCGGTATCAATTTCTAAAGGGCATAGCATAGAGCACATATGGCACACCGCGCAAGTGGCATGCGCTAAATATTCAGACTCTTTTAAAAGCTCATCTAATAAAACTTGATCTTCATTATGCCCATGACTCACTCTTTCTTTTAAGCGTTCTATCTCTCTGTGGATAACGATTCGTTGTCGTGGCGTTAAAGATAAATCTTTACTAGGGCAAATCCTTTCACAAAACCCGCATTCCATGCACATGTCCAAATGCTCTTCAATAGGGTAAATGCTCTTTAAATTTTTAGTGTGGATTTCTTTATCGTTTGTGATGATCACATCAGGGTTTAAAAAGCCATTAGGATCAAACAATTCTTTGATTTGTCTGTGGATCTTATAGGCTTTTTCTCCCCACTCCATTTCCACAAAAGGGGCTACCATCCTGCCTGTGCCATGTTCGGCTTTAATAGAGCCAGAGCTTTTACTCACCATTAAAAACATCTCAGAAACCAAATTTTCAAACGCCCTCCTTTCAGCTTCATTTTCTAAAATCGGCGTAACGACAAAATGCAAATTCCCGCTTAACGCATGCCCAAAAATAATGCCATTATCCTTAAAACCATGTTTTTTTAAAAGCCCTTCAATCGCTTTTGCCCCTTCTACAAAATCCTCTTTGCTGAAGCACACGTCTTCAATGATCACAGAGCTTTGGCTTTTTCTCTTTGACGCTGCGATAGGGAAAATGCCTTTTCTGATCTTCCACCACGATTGATAAATGTTAGGATCACTACTGATTTGAGAATCTAAAACGACCGGTATCGCACTCAAAGCGTTTAAAATCGCTTGCATGTTGTTTTCTAAAATCAAAGGATCATCGCTTTCGCTTTGAATGAGTAAGCATGCGTTAGGTTCTTTGATTTCTAAAATCACTTTAGGCATGCCCTCTAAATTTTTCACGCTTTTTAAGGACGCATAATCCATAAGCTCTGCTGAAGAAATCATTTCTGGTTGTTTGGCTTTTAAGGCGGCTAGAATTTGAGCGGCTTTGGCGCATCGCTCTAAATTTTCATAAAACAATAACGCGCAAGTTTTATAAGCGTAGTCTTTCACGCATTCTAATCCCACGCTTGAAATAAAGCCTAAAGTCCCCTCAGAGCCTATGAATAAATGGCTGATGATTTCAATCGGATCTTCAAAATCAATGAGAGCGTTTAAGCTGTAGCCGGTGGTGTTTTTGATCTCGTATTTTTTCTTAATTAAAGCGTGCAATTCTTTATCTTTTAAGATTTCTTTTCTTAAGTTCAAAACCCCTTCAATCAAATCCTTGCGCGCGTTTTTGAAACTCTCAACGCTCTCTTGATTGGCCGTGTCTAAAAGAGTGCCATCAGCTAAAATGACTCTTAAGGATTTTAGGGTTTTGTAGCTGTTTTGCTCCACCCCGCAACACATTCCGCTAGCGTTATTAGCGACAATCCCCCCTATCATAGCGGTGTTTATCGTAGCAGGATCCGGGCCTATTTTTTTTATGGTAAGGTTTTAATAAAGCGTTCGCATGGCTTCCTATGACTCCGCATGAAAGCTGAATGCTTTGAGCGTTGTCTAAAATGTGAGCGTCTTTGAAAAAATGCGCCACCACCACTAGCACCCCATCACAGCTCGCCTGCCCTGATAAGGAACTCCCAGCCGCTCTAAAAGTCAATGTAACGCCATGCTTTTTAGCTAAAACACAAAGCTTTTGAATTTCTTCTTCATTTTTCACCCAAGCGACTATTTTAGGGATATAACGATAACATGACGCGTCAGTGCCATAAGCCAAACGGCGTAAATAATCCTTAAAGATCCGTTCGTTTAAAAACCCGCTCGCTTCGGTAAAAAAAGCATGATAATTTTCTTCCACGCACACTCCTTAAACATTCCTATTTATCAAATCATTGTAACATAACCTTACTTTAAAAATTAAGGATAAACATGCTTGAAGATTATGCAATCAGTTTAGAAGAAGTCAATTTCAATGATTTTATTGTCGTGGATGTGCGCGAATTGGACGAATATGAAGAATTGCATTTGCCTAACGCTACGCTCATTAGCGTCAATGACCAAGAAAAGCTCGCTGATTTTTTATCTAAGCACAAAGATAAAAAAGTGTTGCTCCATTGCAGGGCTGGTCGCAGGGCTTTAGATGCGGCTAAAAGCATGCATGAATTAGGCTATACGCCCTATTATTTAGAGGGCAATGTCTATGATTTTGAAAAATACGGCTTTAGAATGGTCTATGATGACACTTGCGCTAAAAAAAACTAGGCATGAGGGAGATTGTATGGGTGCATTCTCAAAGAATCGCCCCTTATAAGACTCTCATTTTAAACGAATTGCGCTACTATCCTTTAGAATTGGATTTAACCCCTTTTAACGCCCTGATTTTCACTTCTAAAAATGCGGTGTTTTCCTTGCTAGAAACCCTAAAAAACAGCCCCAAACTCAAAATGTTACAAAACATTCCTGCTTACGCTTTGAGCAAACCCACCGCCAAAACTCTACAAGATCACCATTTTAAAGTCGCCTTTATAGGGGAAAAAGCCCATGGCAAAGAGTTCGCTAAAGAAATCCTTCCTTTATTGAAAGGAAAAAGCGTTTTGTATCTTAGGGCAAAAGAAATTGCCTCTTCTTTAGACACCATTCTTTTAGAGCATGGCATCAATCTTAAACAAGCCGTTGTTTATGAAAACAAGCTCAAACATTTGACTTTAAGCGAACAAAACGCCCTAAAACCCAAAGAAAAGAGCGTTCTTATTTTCACCGCCATAAGCCATGCAAAAGCCTTTTTACATTATTTTGAATTTTTAGAAAATTACACCGCTATAAGCATTGGCAACACGACCGCTCTTTATTTGCAAGAGAAAGGCATTCCAAGCTATATTGCCCAAAAGCCTTCCTTAGAAGCGTGTTTAGAATTGGCTTTAAATTTGAGAGTTAAGGAATGTTAAAAATATCTTATTATAATGCTCTCAATGGTTTTTTAAAGGATGATGCATGAATCTTGTCTTTTTATGGGCCGCTTTAGGGGGGGCTATAGGGAGTTCGTTAAGGTATTTTGTGGGCAAAATGATGCCCAGTAAATTTTTAATGTTTGAAAGTTTCCCTTTAGGGACTTTTAGCGTGAATCTCATAGGGTGTTTTGTCATCGGCTTTATGGGGCATTTGGCTGTTAAAAAAGTTTTTGGCGATGATTTTGGGATTTTCTTTGTTACCGGAGTTTTAGGGGGTTTTACGACCTTTTCTTCTTATGGGTTAGACACTTTAAAACTCTTGCAAAAATCCCAATACTTTGAAGCCATTTCTTATGTCTTAGGCACTAACCTTTTAGGGCTTATTGGGGTAGCCATTGGTTGGTTTTTAGCTAAAAATTTTGTAGGCATTCATTAAAAAACGCTTCCTAGCGTTTCATTAACACTTGATTAAAGCAGAGCCTTACAACAGCCACAAAGCCATTTCATCGGCCATGAAAAAATCGCTCGCTATCAATCGGTTATTTTTAATGAAAGCCTTATTTTCTTCAATCAAAAACTTTACTTTATTTTCATCTAACAAGCTAAGCTCAACCCCCAGCACGCACCTCAAGCCCAAAAACAGCTTTTCTAAGCGCTTGTCTTGTTTATTAAGCGTCTCAACTTGGCGTTTTAAGGGGTCTTTGATGTAATTTTCTATGAGTTTTTTCGCATAAAAACGCTCATTCGCCACGCAGCCTACAGCCCCAGCCCCACACCCTAAATAATCTTTAGCCCCCCAGTAAGCTAAATTGTGCTTGACTTGATAATTTCTAGCATAATTAGACACTTCGTATTGCTTGAAAGAAAAGCCCTCTAAAGTTTCTCTCACCACATTGTCAAAATTGGTGCATGAGGGTTTTTTGGCGTTTTTTTCTAAATTCGTGTTTTTTTCAACGCTCAAAGCGTAAGCGCTCAAGTGGTTGATAGGGAGTTCTTTGGCGAGTTTTAGTTCTTCTTTTAAAGAATTTTCATTGTCTAATGGGGTGTTATAAATCAAATCAATGCTGACATTTTCAATCCCGCTTTTTAAAATGGTTTCTATCACGGGAGCGATATTTTTGGAATGTTGGCGCTCTAAAAACAATAATTTATCTTCCCTAAAACTTTGCACCCCTAAACTCAAGCGGTTGATCCCTAAATCTTTTAAGCCTTGACACCAAGCTTTAGTAATCAATTCGGGGTTAGCTTCAGTGGTGATCTCACATTCCATACTCAAGCAAGCATGTTGATGAATGCTTTCAAAAATCCTTTCAAAAGACTCCACGCTTAAAGTGTTAGGCGTGCCACCGCCAATAAAAATACTTTCAATTGGTTCGTCAGTTTGGCTTAAGGCATGCTTTAAATCCAGGCACAACGCTTGAGTGTATTCTTCTTTTAGTCCATGCTTATTTTCATAGGAATTGAAAGCGCAATAACCGCATTTATTTTCACAAAAGGGGATATGAATGTATAATATCATATTTATTTCTCCCATTTTCATTTCATTTTTTAAGCAAAGCTTAAACTTGTAATTGTATCATTTTATGATTATTTTGGTAATTAAGGAGACAAACAATGAAAAAGGTTATTGTGGCTTTAGGCGTTTTAGCGTTCGCAAACGCTTTGATGGCAACCGATGTTAAAGCTCTTGCAAAAGGTTGTGCCGCTTGCCATGGGGTCAAGTTTGAAAAGAAAGCTTTAGGCAAAAGCAAAATCGTCAACATGATGAGTGAAGCAGAAATTGAAAAAGATCTTATGGATTTTAAAAGCGGTGCTAATAAGAATCCTGTCATGACCGCGCAAGCTAAAAAATTAAGCGATGAAGACATCAAAGCTTTAGCCAAATACATCCCCACCCTCAAATAAACTCCCTCAATTTTAGTAGCGTTATTTGGGCGCTATTAAAATGAGTTTCAAACCCTTTTTTCTTAATTTTTGATTTTAATGGCATTCTTAACCCTACTTAAAGCCAGCATACACTATAATACCATCTTAATCACACAAGAAAGAGCTAAAATAAAGACCTATGCTACATAAAAAATATCGTCCTAATGTTGCGGCCATTATCATGTCGCCAGACTACCCTAACGCATGCGAAGTTTTTATCGCCGAGCGCATAGATATTAAAGGGGCGTGGCAATTCCCCCAAGGGGGCATTGATGAGGGCGAAACCCCTTTAGAAGCGCTCCATAGAGAATTATTAGAAGAAATTGGCACGAATAAAATAGAGATTTTAGCGCAATACCCCAGATGGATCGCTTATGATTTCCCAAGCAACATGGAGCATAAATTTTATTCGTTTGACGGGCAAAAACAACGCTATTTTTTAGTGCGCCTAAAGCATGCTAACAACATTGATCTGAACAAACACACGCCAGAATTTAGGGCTTATCAATTCATCCATCTTAAGGATTTGCTTAAAAAAATCGTCCCTTTCAAACGCCAAGTGTACCGCCAAGTCATCGCTTATTTTAGAAAAGAGGGGTATTTATAGGGTGTTAATCGTTCAAAAATACGGCGGCACGAGCATGGGTAGTATAGAAAGGATCCACAATGTCGCTCAAAGGGTTTTAGAAAGCGTTAAATTAGGGCATCAAGTCGTGGTGGTGGTTTCTGCGATGAGCGGCGAAACCGACAGGCTTTTAGAATTTGGCAAGAATTTTAGCCATAACCCTAACAAGCGGGAAATGGACAGGATTGTGAGCGTGGGGGAATGGATTTCAAGCGCGGCTTTGAGCATGGCGTTAGAGAGGTATGGGCATAGAGCCATTTCCTTGAGCGGGAAAGAAGCGGGCATTTTAACCAGTTCGCATTTTCAAAACGCTGTGATCCAATCCATTGACACCAAACGCATCACAGAGCTTTTAGAAAAAAACTACATTGTGGTGATTGCTGGGTTTCAAGGCGCTGATATTCAAGGCGAAACAACGACTTTAGGGCGTGGGGGGAGCGATTTGAGCGCGGTCGCTTTGGCCGGGGCTTTAAAAGCGGATCTGTGCGAAATCTATACGGATGTGGATGGCGTTTATACCACCGATCCGCGCATTGAAGAAAAGGCTCAAAAAATCACGCAAATCAGCTATGATGAAATGCTTGAATTGGCTTCTATGGGGGCTAAAGTGTTGTTAAACCGCTCGGTAGAATTAGCCAAAAAGCTCAGCGTGAAATTAGTGACTCGCAATTCGTTTAACCATAGCGAAGGCACGCTCATTGTGGCTGAAAAAGACTTTAAAGGAGAACGCATGGAAACCCCTATAGTGAGTGGGATCGCATTGGATAAGAATCAGGCTCGTGTGAGCATGGAAGGCGTGGAAGATCGGCCTGGCATTGCCGCTGAAATCTTTGGCGCTTTAGCGGAGTATCGCATTAATGTGGATATGATCGTCCAAACGATCGGCAGAGACGGCAAAACCGATTTGGATTTTACGATCGTTAAAACCCAAATAGAAGAAACCAAGCAAGCCTTAAAGCCTTTTTTAGTGCAAATGGATTCCATTGATTATGATGAAAATATCGCTAAAGTTTCCATAGTGGGCGTGGGCATGAAGTCGCATTCTGGGGTAGCGAGTATCGCTTTTAAAGCCCTAGCCAAAGACAATATCAATATCATGATGATTTCTACAAGCGAGATTAAAATTTCGGTTTTGATTGACATTAAATACGCTGAATTAGCCGTTAGAACTTTGCATGCGGTGTATCAATTAGATCAATGAAAAATTTCTACGACTGGATCAAGGAATTTGTGCGCGATCAAGGGGAGTTTATCGCTCAACAAAGCGGGTGGTTGGAATTAGAACGATCAAGCTATGCCAAACTCATCGCGCAAACCATCTCGCATGTGCTTAATGGCGGATCGCTGTTGGTGAGCGCGGATTCTTCTAGGCGCTGGTTTTTAAACTACATTCTCTCTAATCTCAACCCTAAAGACTTAAAAGAGCGCCCCTTATTGTCCGTCATTGATTTTAACGCTTCTTCTTTCTACCCTAAAAACGATGCGAATCTCTCTCTGGCCACCATAGAGATGACTTATCAAAACCCCATGTTTTGGCATGTTGGGAAAATTGAAAATGAAGGCTTGAAAACCTTACTATTGAGTAAAATCCCTAGTTTTTTATGGCTTTTTGAAGAACTTAAAGAAGATTGCTTGCTTTTAAAAGAGCATGATAGTTTGTTAGATTATAAATTATTGCAACTCTTCAAACTCTTTGAAAACGCGCTTTTTAGCGCGCTATACAATAAGGTTACTTTGTGAAAAACCTCAACCGCCTCATTTATACGGACAATCTTGAAGAGAGCCTAGAAGAGGCTGCAAGCCTTTTTGAACACCACATTAAATTCTACACCGAGATCATTGAAAAAGACAAAAAGGTGATCAAAACTTTTAACAAGGATTTTAAAATAGAGCATGCTAAAGAAGTCATTTCCAAAGCCAACCTCAAACACAGCGAATTAAACGCCTTTTTAATCGCCGCACCCAGTTATGGCACAGAAGCCCAAAACGCGCTTTTAAAAATCTTAGAAGAACCCCCGAATAACGTTTGTTTTATCATGTTCGCTAAAAGCCCAAACCATGTTTTAGCCACCATTAAATCCCGCCTAATCAAAGAAGACAAACGCCAGAAAATCCCCCTAAAACCTTTAGATTTGGATTTGTCCAGGCTGGATTTGAAAGATATTTATGCGTTTTTAAAAAATTTAGACAAAGAAAATTTTGATTCCAGAGAAAATCAGAGAGAAAGGATTGAAAGCTTATTAGAGAGTATTCACAGACACCAAATCTATTTGAGCGAGCAAGAATTGCAAGCCTTTGATTTAGCGATCAAGGCTAACAGCTCTTATTACAAGCTCAGCTACAATCTTTTACCCCTACTTTTAAGCCTTTTATCTAAAAAGAAAACGCCATGATTGTAAAACGCCTTAACCTTGATGCGCTCAAAAACGCTCTGCAAAAAATAGGCCCAGAAAAGATCGCGCAAAACCATATGCACCAAAAAGGCGTTAGCTTTGTTTTTGAAATCCAACACCTGCCCTTAAGCGCTGTGCTCATTTTAAAGCAAGAGGCCATAAGCGTTGGGGGCGATTTTGCCACGCCAAGAGATTGTATTTTAGCTAAAGAGCCTTTTTATGATGGGGTGTTGGTTGCGAGCGCTAACCAATTAGAACGCCTTATTGTTAAGTGCCATTCCCAACCCTTTGGGCTTAAAAATTTAGCGCAAGAATTAAAAAGCCACCTCAAAGCTAAAAAACCTAACAACCCACAGATCATGGCAATCTTGAATCTCACGCCGGATAGTTTCTATGAAAAGAGCCGGTTTGATAGTAAAAAAGCGCTTGAAGAAATCTATCAATTGCTAGAAAAGGGTATCACGCTCATTGATATAGGCGCGGCCAGTTCAAGGCCAGAGAGTGAAATCATTGATCCAAAAATAGAGCAAGATCGCTTAAAAGAAATTTTATTAGAAATCAAATCCCAAAAACTCTACCAATGCGCTCAATTCAGCATAGACACCTACCATGCCACAACCGCGCAAATGGCTTTGGAGCATTATTTTTCCATCCTTAATGATGTGAGCGGTTTTAATAGCGCTGCAATGCTAGAAGTCGCACGAGATTACAAGCCCACTTGCGTTTTAATGCACGCTCAAAAAACCCCCAAAGACATGCAAGAAAATGTTTTTTACCACAATTTATTTGATGAAATGGATCGCTTTTTTAAGGAAAAACTAGAGATTTTAGAAAAATACGCGCTTCAAGATATTATTTTAGATATTGGGTTTGGATTCGCTAAATTAAAAGAGCATAATCTAGCCTTAATCAAGCATTTAAGCCACTTTCTTAAATTCAAAAAACCCCTATTGGTGGGAGCGAGCCGTAAAAACACGATCGGGATTATCACCGGGCGTGAAGTTCAAGACCGGCTCGCTGGCACTTTGAGTTTGCATTTAATGGCGCTGCAAAACGGAGCGAGTATTTTAAGAGTGCATGATATTGATGAGCATATCGATCTCATCAAGGTGTTTAAGAGTTTGGAAGAAACGGATCGAACCCAAATTTGAGTTTTGATCCCACTAGGCGTTGGCTATCATCAAAACGCTCAAAAGCGTTTTTGATGATCAATTCTCCATTTAACCCTAATATTCAAAGAACCACATCCATCGTTGAAGGGTTGTTGTAAGCGTTTTGATAGCGTTGCAAAAAAGCGTTATGGTTGGTAGCGTTAAAGGTTTGTAGGGCTTTTTTGTGCAAGCCATTCACCGGTTGTTTGGGGGCGTTTTCCACTTCTTTAGAGAATTTTCCGTTATAAAAATCCGTCAAACTATAGAGAGACTGGGCGGCCAAGCGTTTCTGGCTCTCATCCATTCCGGCCGTAGCCCTTAAAAAAGCCTCATACTCTCTATCGCTCATCAATTCTAAAACCAAAAAGCCGTAAGTCTCTCGCTTGTCAGGGTTAAAGGGGAGGTTTTCTGTTGGAGCGTCCTTTTTTTCTCGCTCTATTTTTTCTGTGTTTTCAACGGGAGCCAGGTCTTCTTTAGGAGCGCTTTTAGCGTTTAAAAGCCCATAAATGTTAGAATCAAACTGATTGATAGAAGAAACAGCCATGTGAATTTCCTATAATTGAATTTTACGCTGATATTAAGCAAAATCCATTCCCTAATGAGACTAAGAAATTTAAAAAGCTTAAAAGAGTTTTCTAATAGTGGCGTTCAAACCCTTTAAAAAGGGTCTAGGAGTTTATTTTCAAAAAGGATTCGTGTTTTTATGTTTTCATATTTCTATAAGGAGCTTAAAATGGATAAACAAAAGGTAAAACTCCTAGAGCATTGTTATACCATGATTTTATCAATCAATGCAACTTTTATGCGTTTAGAGCTTAAAAACTTTAATCCTTTAATTAGAGATTTTAGGTTAAACTACCCTAAAAATCTTTATTGATGGGTAAAAAGCATGCGTAATACCATTTTATTTGGCGTTTCAATGATACTCTTAGCGAATTTATGCTTTGGGATCATGAGCGCGTTTGTTAAAATCACAGCGGATTATTTTTCCCCTATGGAAAACGTGTTTTACCGCTCCATTACCATGACGCTTTTACTCTTATTTATTTATCCTTTCAAACCCTACCGCTTGAAGAGTTACAAACAAGGCGGTTTTAAAAAACTCGCTTTTAGGGTCGTTGTGGGGGGCTTAGCCATGCTGGCGTTTTTTTATAATATTGAAAAAATTTCGCTCGCCACAGCGACGGCTTTCTCGCAATGCGCGCCCATTTATACGGTGCTCCTTTCCCCTTTGCTTTTGAAAGAAAAGCTCAAAAGAAGCGCGTTAATTTCCGCATGCATTGGGCTAGTGGGGGTGGTGCTGATCTCCGATCCTAGCGTGGAAAATGTGGGGCCGGTTGAAATTATTATGGGCTTATTGAGCGGGATTTTTGTGTCTTTAGCGTATATCACTTTAAGGGATTTGAGGGAATATTATGACAAGCAAGCCGTGATTTTAGCGTTCGCCTTTGGCATGAGCCTTCTTGGATTAATAGGCATGTTCATTGATATTCCTTTTTTATCCACAGGCATTCATATCCCTAGAAAAGAAGACATTTTGTGGATTTCTTTAATAGGGATTAGCGGGACTTTAGGGCAGTATTTCTTAACTTATGCTTACATGAACGCGCCCGCTGGGATCATTGCCCCCATTGAATACACCCGCATTGTCTGGGGGCTGTTGTTTGGGTTGTATTTGGGCGATAAATTCTTGGATCTTAAAAGCTCTTTAGGGGTGGTTTTGATTTTATGTTCAGGCTTACTCATTGCCTTGCCCGCTCTTTTAAAAGAATTAAAAAAAATTTAAATCATGCAACTAAGCCCCTTACAAAGCGCTCTGTTATACTTTAGCTATTTTATTTATCCAGAGAAAAAAACAAGAAGCTTTGATTTAAGCGATTTAGTCTTTATCATCATGGTTTTTTTAGTCCTGGCTTTGGGGCTGTTGATGAGTAAAGAAATTTCTATCAGCTACAATGAAGCGAAAGACTTTTTTTATAACGATGTGTGGTTTGTCAAAATCGCTCAAAAAAGCGTAGCCATTTTAGGCCAAAACGATTTGGCTTTAAGATTGCCTTTTTTGATCGCTCATCTCATCAACATGTTTTTATTCTATCTCATAGGGCGAAAGATTTTAAAAAAGCCTAAAGACGCTCTTTATGTGGTATTGACTTACGCTTTATTGCCTGGAGTGAATCTCTTTGCGATTTTATTGGCTAAAAGCGTGCTGGTGTTAAGCCTTGGGCTTTTGATTAGCTATTTATATATCAAAACCCAAAAAATCCCTTATTTAACCCTTAGCGCTTGCGCGTTTTTAGACGGCGCGTTCATCCCGCTCTTACTAGGGGTTTTTACCTACGCTTTAAGAAAACGCTATTTTAAGAGCGCGATCTTTATTTTGGTGGTTTTAATTGTGAATACCGCTCTTTTTAGCGGGAGTTTCAATAAGGGATTGCCTAGCGGGTATTTTATAGACACATGCTTAGAACTCATGCTTTTATATTCGCCCTTATTGTTCCTCTACTACCCTTATACGCTCTATAAAGCCCTTTTGGATAAAAAGCCATCGTTACTAGCCTTTATGAGCGCGAACGGTTGGCTTTTCCCTTTGCTTTTGAGCATGCGTCAAGAGATAGATTTAAGAACTTTCGCCCCTTTAGCGTTAATCGGTTTGCCTTTGTTTGTTAAAAGCGTTTTAAATAGCCTTAGGGTGCGTTTGAAGGAATTTAGGGGGCAATATTATTTGCGCGTTTTCAGTTTGTATCTTTTAATGCTCACTGAAACGCTTTTTTTATGGGGGAGTAAAATTTCTGGCGCTAATGAAAAATTATTAAACCGGCATTTCTTGGCCAAAGAAGTCGCTACAGCCTTGCAATTAAGGGGCATCCATCAAATCCGCACTAACGATAAACAACTCGCTTTAAGGCTCCAATTCTATGGCATTAAAAAAGGGGGGAGGTTAAGACTGATTAACACTAAGATTTCTAAAAAACGCCCTGATATTACAATCATCTACGCTGATAAAATTCTACAATCCTATAGTTTGGTGCGCCATTAAATCCATTCTTTAAAAAGCGTTTTATCTAAAAAACGATAAAATACACTCTAAAAATAAATAAAATATGCGAGAAAAATCATGAGACTCAAACTAACCCATATCACCCATATAAGCCATAAGATTGCTAACGACTTTATCCATTCAAAACTATTAGAATTAAAAGCCCCTAGAGAATTATTGTGTGAATTGATAGAAGGGATTTTAGAAAAAAGCGTTAAAAAAGAAAACGCCATAGATGAGCAAGCCAGAGAGCTTTTAGAAGAAAACACCGATGAAATAGAATTCATGCGGATGGATGAAAGGCAGCTTTTTTGGATGATTAAAAGACAGATCGCTCAAAAAGAGGGCTTTCATTTGTTTTGGGAAGAAAGGTGCAGCGATTTATCGCACCAGATTTTGAACAAAATCTTAGATGAAGATTTGATCATGTTTAGCGTGTCAGAAAATTTGATAAGAAATTTGATTTACAAATCCATTGACACCTATTCTAAAGCGTATGAAAGCATTGAAAATGAAGTGCATGAAAAAATCAAGCATTACAAACGCAAACTGCCCGTAGGGAGCGATGAATACGAGTTGGTGTTTGAAAGGCTCTATGAAGAAGAATTAAGACGCAAAGGCTTTTTATAATGGTCTCTCTCTATTTAGAAAACGGGCTTTTTTTACAAGCGCAAAGTTTTGGGGCTAGCGGCACGCAAGTGGGCGAGCTTGTTTTTAACACTTCTATGAGCGGCTATCAAGAAGTCATTAGCGATCCTAGCTATAAGGGGCAATTCGTGGTTTTTAGCATGCCTGAAATTGGGGTTGTGGGCGCTAATTCTAAAGATGATGAATCCTTTTTTTCATGCGCAGGGGTTTTAGCACGCCATTACAACGAATTTTTTTCTAATTCAAGGGCGGATTTTAGCTTGAGCCTTTATTTGAAAAAGCGTGGCGTTTTAGGGATTTGTGGCGTTGATACCAGGAGTTTGATTAAAACCTTACGCCATCATGGGTGCTTGATGATGGTCGCTTCCACGATAGAGCATGACAAAAACAAGCTTGAAGAAATTTTAAAAAACGCTCCTAAAATTTCTCACTCCCCCTTAGTGTCTAGCGTTTCTACGCCAAAAATCATCACGCACCAGCGCGCTACTTTTGATTTCAACACCCTAGATTACAAGCTTTTTGATGAAAAAACCTCTCATAAAGTTATCGCCGTGTTAGATTTTGGGGCTAAGGGCAATATTTTAAACGAGCTTCAAAATGTGGGGTTAAAAGCCCTTATTTACCCGCACCACACTAAAGCTAGCGAGCTGATTAAGGCCTATGAAAAAAAAGAAATTAGCGGGATTTTCCTCTCTAACGGGCCAGGCGATCCTTTGAGTTTGCAGCAAGAAATTGGCGAAATCAAACAACTCATTGACGCTAAAATCCCCATGTTTGGCATTTGTTTAGGGCATCAATTGCTCTCTATCGCACAAGGCTACCCTACCTACAAGCTCAAATTTGGCCATCATGGGAGCAACCACCCCGTTAAAAACCTAGAAACAAACGCTGTTGAAATCACCGCGCAAAACCACAACTATTGCGTCCCTGAAGCAATTGAAGAAATCGCTACTATCACGCACCGCAATCTTTTTGACAACACCATTGAGGGCGTGCGTTATAAAAACGCTCCCATCATCTCTGTCCAGCACCACCCAGAAAGCAGCCCTGGCCCTAAAGAGAGCCATTATATTTTTAAGGAATTTGTGGAATTGTTAAAGGGCTTTTAGGGGTTTTTAAAACAACACCTATAAAGGTTGAAAAGCACTTTAAAAATAGATTTAAATCTTTTTATCAAAAAATCTCACATTTACTCTAAATTAGTTCTCTTGCAATAGCATTCTCTCGCAATAATTGTTATTGTTATTGCGACAAAACTTTTAGAAGGAGTTATTATGGGAAGTATCGGTAGTATGGGCAAACCTATTGAAGGGTTTTTAGTGGCAGCCATTCAGTTTCCTGTGCCAATTGTCAATAGCCGTAAGGATATTGATCACAATATTGAAAGCATTATTAGAACCTTGCATGCGACTAAAGCGGGGTATCCGGGAGTGGAGCTTATCATTTTCCCCGAATACAGCACGCAAGGTTTGAATACCGCTAAGTGGCTTAGCGAAGAGTTTTTATTAGATGTCCCGGGTAAAGAGACAGAGCTATACGCTAAGGCGTGTAAAGAGGCGAAAGTTTATGGTGTTTTTTCAATCATGGAACGCAATCCTGATTCTAACAAAAACCCCTACAACACCGCCATTATCATTGATCCGCAAGGTAAAATCATTTTAAAATACCGCAAACTATTCCCATGGAATCCCATTGAACCATGGTATCCTGGGGATTTAGGAATGCCTGTGTGCGAGGGTCCGGGCGGATCAAAATTGGCCGTGTGCATTTGCCATGACGGCATGATTCCAGAGCTCGCTAGAGAAGCGGCCTATAAAGGGTGCAATGTGTATATCCGTATTTCAGGCTATAGCACTCAAGTCAATGATCAATGGATTTTGACCAACCGCTCCAATGCGTGGCACAATTTGATGTATACCGTGAGCGTGAATTTAGCCGGCTATGATAATGTCTTTTACTACTTTGGTGAGGGGCAAATCTGTAACTTTGATGGCACGACTCTTGTTCAAGGGCACCGCAACCCTTGGGAGATTGTAACCGGGGAAATCTATCCTAAAATGGCAGACAACGCCCGCTTAAGCTGGGGCTTAGAAAACAACATTTACAACCTAGGCCATAGAGGGTATGTGGCTAAACCGGGCGGAGAACATGACGCAGGCTTAACCTATATCAAAGACTTAGCCGCTGGTAAATACAAATTGCCTTGGGAAGATCACATGAAAATCAAAGATGGCTCTATTTATGGCTACCCTACCACCGGTGGGCATTTTGGGAAATAATCCCTAACCTTGTATTTTTGCTAGAACCTGTTTTTAAAGGTTCTGGTTTTTCCCCTATTTTAATTTTTTCAATCAATTTTTACGAATAGTCTTCTATTGTAGAACATGTAAAAAAACCCATAAAAAGCGTAAGCCCCCATAAAGCGATATAACCTATGCAAAACCATGTTATTTTTGATAAAGACCACCACCCCATTGCGGCTGATAGAGCACTAAAATCTGTAATAATGCCATAGCTACAATAGATCATTCCCGCTAAACATGCCAATTTATGAGCATAGTAGTAAGCACTAATCCCAAAACCACCACCAAGATTGATAAAAGAATACGAGACCAAGACCCCATGACAACTCCTTAAACATCAAATGCTAGAGTATATCGTTTTTTTTGTTTGTCAAGGGGGTTTATCAGTTAGTGGATAGTGTTTTAATATTTATAAAATAATAGCGTTTATAATAATAAAAGTTTAGCCCCTAATTGTAGTGCCCCTAACAAGCCTTCCACATTCAGCCCCAACCCCACGCTCAAATTCTTGCTTGAGCTTTTAATATAAGGCTTATGAAAGTCCTCTAAACGCACGCAGCCCGCGCTTTCTTGCCACAAACCGCTCTCTAAATATTTTTCTATCTCGCTAGGATCAAACGCCTTTAAACGCGCTCTAAAAACCGACAGATCCAGCCATTCCAACACAGGAGAAATCAATGCAGAGCAGGTTAAAACCTCTATTTCATGACCATTTTGGAGTTTTAAAAATTCAAGGGCTTCTTGCTTGTTTTTAGCTTTTCGTTGCATGCGATTACCCACGCTCACCACGCTATCAGCCACCACGATAACGCAATTATTCGCAAGTAACTCTTTAGCTTTTTCTAATTTCCCCTTGCACGCCAAATAGACAAACTCCCTAGGGTCTGTGGTTTTTAGGCTTTCTTCATCAAAATAGAGTGCTTTTTGTTCAAACTTAATCCCATGCTCTTTTAAAAGATTCGCCCTAGCGCTGGATTGAGAGCCTAAAATAAGCTCCATGCTATCCCTCTAAAGCTTTAAGAGCGGTATTTTTCGCTAAATTGAGCGCCGCTTGCAAATTTTCAATATCCTTACCCCCAGCGCTCGCAAAATCATCTCTCCCGCCCCCTTTACCCCCTAAAATTTGCGCCACTTCATTAGCCCATGCGTTCGCTTTTATGGGCGCGTTTTTCACCCCGCATGCGAGAGTTATGCGCTCATTTTCTTGTTTAAACACCATAGCGAGCAATCTTTCATGCTTACTTTTCAATCGGTCAATCATTTCTTTAATGTCGCCTTGTTCCACGACGCCCACCACCAAATCCACGCCATGGATTTTTTCAATCGGCAAATCCATAGAAACGGGGACTTTTTGGCTGTTTTTCACGCTCTCTTTAAGCTTGTTGATGCCGGCTATGACATCGTTATTTTTCAATAAAGTCTTAGCGTTTTTAAGCTCTTTACTTTCTTCTTTAGCCAGTTGGTAAAAGGCCTTCCCGCACACCGCTTCAATGCGTCTGACCCCACTACTCACCCCGCTTTCTTTTACAATCCTAAACCCCCCAATCAGCCCGGTATTTTCCACATGAATGCCCCCACACAATTCAATAGACGCTTCTTTAAAGCTCACCACGCGCACATTTTCAGCGTATTTTTCACTGAATAACGCTAACGCTCCCTTATCTTTAGCTTGGTTTAAAGGCATATACTCCACCTGGCTATTTAGGTGCTTGAAAATTTGAGCATTAACTAAATCTTCCACTTTTTCTAACTCTTCATCATTGAGCGCTTTAGCATGCGAGAAATCAAAGCGCAATCGTTTGGATTCCACTAAACTCCCTGCTTGACTCACATGCGAGCCTAAAACTTCTCTTAAAGCGCTCTGCAATAAATGCGTCGCGCTATGGTGTTTGGCGATTTCTAAGCGCTCATCGCTCACTTGCGCGATCACTTGATCGCCTTTTTTTAGCGCTTTTTTGATTTCAAGAAGCGAAAAATTAAGCCCAAAAAAGTTTTTTGTGTCTGACACTATAGCCGCTTCTTCATTATCTTTTAAAAGTGCACCCCTATCGCCTATAGCCCCCCCACCTTCTGCATAAAAAGGGGTTTTTTCTAGCAACACCCAAACTTCTTGGTTAGGATTTGCATCGGTTATTTCTTTAAAATCGCTATCAAAAAACCCTAAAACTTTAGCAGGACATTCTGTCGTTTCATACCCTACAAAAACATTAGGTGCATAAGCGTTTAAAATAGCGCTAAAATCAGCGTTATTTTGTTTGCCTTTCCATGAAGCTTTAGAGCGTTTCACTTGCTCTTGCATGCAATGTTCAAAGCCTTGCATATCCACGAACGCCCCATGACTTCTTAGCATGTCGTTCGTTAAATCCAAAGGGAAACCAAAAGTGTCATAAAGCTTGAAAGCGATCTTGCCATCAAAGATTTTATTTTCATTCAAATGCTTTAAAGACAAGTTAAACAATTCCATGCCAGATTCCAAAGTCTCTAAAAAACGCTCTTCTTCTTCAAAGCACTCTTTCATCACTATTTCTTTAGATTCTTTCAAATACGCATGCGTGTTAGCAAATTGCTCGCACACCACGCCCACGACTTTGTATAAAAACGCTTCTTTCAAGCCCATTAAATACCCATGCCTTAAGGCTCGCCTTAAAATACGCCTTAAAACATAGCCACGGCCTTCTTTATTGAAATGCACCCCTTGAGCGAGCAAGAACGCTACCGCTCTGGCGTGATCGGCTACTACCCTAAAGCTTGGTTTAAATTCGCTCGTATAATCCAAACTTGTAAGCTCGCTGATTTCTGCCATTAAGGGTGCAAATAATGAAGAATCAAAATTATTGAGCTTATGTTCTAATAGTGCTTGCACCCTTTCTAACCCCATGCCTGTATCAATGCTAGGCTTTGGTAAGGGGGACAAAACGCCATCATTAGAGCGTTCGTATTGCATGAACACCAGATTCCAAATTTCTAAAAACCTATCGCCCTCGCCCCCAAAATAATCCTCGCTCCCCTTAAAGTGTTTTTCGCCCTGATCAATATAAATTTCACTGCAAGGCCCGCAAGGCCCGCTATCGCCCATTTGCCAGAAATTATCTTTATCGCCCATTTTTTTAATCCTATCAAAAGGCACAAACTTTTCCCATAGCTTAACGGCTTCATCGTCTTTTTCATGCACGCTGATATACAAATCTTTAGGCTTAAACCCTAAATTCTTGGTTACAAATTCCCACGCAAACAAAATCGCTTCTTCTTTGAAATAATCCCCAAAAGAGAAATTCCCTAGCATTTCAAAAAGCGTGTGGTGTCTTGCGGTATAACCGACATTTTCTAAATCGTTATGCTTACCGCCTGCGCGCATGCACAATTGCGAGCTTGTCGCTCTAGGGATGCTAGGGCGCGGCACAATCCCGGTAAAAATATCTTTAAATTGCACCATGCCGGCATTAGTAAAAAGCAAGGTGGCGTCATTAGGCACTAAAGGCATGCTAGGATAAATCTCATGCCCCTTATTTTGAAAAAATTGTAAAAATTCGTTGCGAATGTCCATGGGTATTCCTTTTTGTCGTTTTATCGCGCGCTTTAAAGCTATTTTATAGCTCTTTTAAGTTGTTTTTTTAAAAAGATAGTTTATTATACTTTAAACATCCAAAATAAAGGAGAAAACCATGTTCCATGAATTTAGAGACGAAATCAGCGTGTTAAAAGCGAATAATCCGCATTTTGATAAGATTTTTGAGAAACATAACCAGCTTGATGACGACATCAAAACCGCTGAGCAACAAAACGCTAGCGATGCTGAAGTCAGCCACATGAAAAAACAAAAATTAAAATTAAAAGATGAAATCCACAGCATGATCATAGAATATAGAGAAAAGCAAAAATCCGATCATGTTTAAGGTTTAGTCATCTTTGTGAAAACACGCTAAAACGCTTTTTAAAAAGGGGGTTTTGGCTTGTCGCTTGGTTAGCACTTATTAGTTAGACTTGACACCTTGATTTTAGGTTAAAGCGTTAGGTTGCTTTCAGCTTTATTCCCACTATAAGCTTTATTAATTTTAATATTCTTTACATTTTTAAAAAATGGGTTTTTAAAACTTTAGTTTTATCGTTTTAGATCTCATTTTGTTGTAAAATTATTTTATTAAAGTTCTTAAAGTTTTGTTTTATTTTCTTGAAAATATAGGAAGCACTTTGAGATTATTCTCTCCCTTTTAGCCCCACTAATCCCCCTAAAGAAGCGCTTTTTAAAAACTATCGCTTAAATTAGCGTCAAGTTTTCCAATAAATAATTATCAAAAACGCTAAAAAGGATTTTTCATCAAAATCCCCAAAAAAACAAAGTGTTTAAGAAAAGAGGGTTTAAGAAAAGAAATCTCTCAATAAGAAACCCCCTAAAAAAAAGAGGATTTAAGAGAGAGGGTTCAAAAGAAAAAAGATTTTTCATTAAAATCCCCAAAAAAAACAAAGGGTTCAAAAACAGAGAATTTAAAACAAAGGGTTCAAAAAAAAGAGAGTTTAAAAAACAAAGGCTTCAAAAAAATTAAACCCCTCCAAAAAAAAAGGCTTCAAAAGAAACCCCCCAAAAAAAGAGGGTTAAAAAAGGGAGTTTCACAAAGGGTTTTAAGCTTTTAGTAAGCGAACACATAATTCAAATACACGCTATAGAGCCTGCGGTATTTGAGTTCAGCCCCCATAAAGGAATAATAGTTCGTGTTGATGGTGGGGATCTTCACGCCTAATTCAATCCCATGCTGAGCCACATGATCGCTGTCTTTTTTCTTAGGTCTGGCCAAATTCATTCTCACTCCCATGTTGAATAAGAATTGGAAGTTCGCCACGTTCATTTTAGCGTTATAGACGTTATTCATGGTGGCTAAATTCACATACTCAGAATTAAGCCATGAAGTCCCCGCTAACGCAATCCCTCCAAAAAGCCCCACGGAAAGCTTGTTGTTTTTGCCTAAGAAATTGGTGGCTTTATCGTTGATGAAATTATAAAGAGCGTCCGCTCCAAAACCATAAGTCCATACATCAGAAGCCGAGTTGAAGAAGCTGGATTTAATGAACGCATGGTTGTAATCAAAGAAGCCGTAATACCTAGCGCCCCATTTTCTTTTTTGGCCAAAGAATTGTTTGTAGCCTACTTGGATACCGATCCCATTCATGGCACCATTGTTGGTTTGAGAGCTGACGATTCCCACTTTCCTAAAGGGGTTTCGTCCTAGTTCTTGGTTGATGGTTTGGATTTGGTTGTAAGAGTTTTGATTCAAGTAGTAGTTGGTCTCTATGCCTTGCGGGCTATAGGGGTTATTCTTTTTGCTCACCGCATTTTGCAAGCTTTGCGCGTTAGGGATGCTAGAGAGCGCAGTAGTGATGCTGTTATAGGTGTTGCCCAATTCGTTGTATCTAGATTTGAAATTCACTAGAGTGTCAGCGATGTTTTCAGCTTGCTGTATCTGCTGCTCTTGAGTGCCAAAATGAGCGATGCTGTTGGTTAAAGCCGTTATGGTTTGTTTCACATAGGCGCAACCGGCCCCCCAAGTGTTAGAAGTTACCCCTTGATTAGGCAATGTCCCATCATCTTTACAACTTGCCAAAAAGGCGCTAACAAAATTGGTCATTTCTTCCCTAACATTAACGTTATTGTTGTTTTGCATGACTTCCAAATTCTTTTTCACTTGTTCGCTCAAATTGAACATCTCTGCTTGCGCTTTAGCGTTAGCGAGCATGCTTTGTGCAAAGCTAGCGTCTGTGTAAGGGTTGAATGGTTTTCCAGTGTCTAGGTTGTTTTGATTTTGCGCATTTTCACTAACGATTTGGCTTTGCGCGACGATTTCTTGGGCGTTTTTGATCATGCTAGTAACCTGGCTAAATTCCTGTTGGAAGATTTGGCACGCATTCCCACTTGTGGATAAACCCCATGGGCTACCATCACCTTGAGCGTTTACATTACTCCTAGATCGCACTAAAGGGCATTGCGTGTTAAGGACTTGCATGATGTTTGCCGCTTGATTTAAAAGCTGTTGAGCGTTATTGATGATGCTAAATTCGACGGTGGCTTTGTTATTATTATAAGTAGTGGCGATCATTACGCCGTCTTGAGTAGTCATTTGCGTGCTACCACCACTGCTGCTACCATTTTTAGCCCGGCAGAACTGATTCACACCGCCGTTAGTACTATTATTCTGTTCGCATTCGTAGGTGTATTTAACACTCACACTTGTGCCTTCCCTGCCTAGTTCAGGAAACCCATTTTGATTCTTTAAAGCTTGTTGGATGATTTGATAGGCTTCATTGAGTTTCTTGAATTCATCAATAGACATGCTTTTACCAGGCCCAGTCGATTCAAAGCGGTTGCAAGTAATGGCCGTGGAACTCTGTCCTGGCTGGCCATGAAAGATCACGCTACCAGGCCCACCCCCTGTGTCGTTCCCGTTCCCGCACATGACCGCATAGCCGATGGTATTCCACAGCCCCACTGCGGCATTAAGAGCCAAAGAGACGGCTTGATAGGCGGGGGAATTGGTTTTTTCTTTGAGCAAACCCGTCGCGCCCGCATTCAAATTATTAATCGTGCCACTGACAGCGCTCGGATCAGCGGATAATTTGATCAGGGTGTTTAGGGTGCTGTATCGGGTTAAAAGGTTGTTCAGCTTTTCATAATTGTCTGAAAGCTCTTGAATGCCTTTGGTGTTTGTTACCATTTGAGCGGCTTCACCGATCTGATAGCCTACGCTTGTGTAAAAGCCGTCGTCTTCAGCGTGGAGCAAAAACGAGAGAGAGAGAGAGAGAGAGAGTAAAAGGGTTTTTTTCATAAATTTTCTCCTTGAAATTAAAATAGTTAGGTAAGTCTTTTAAAATGATAAGATCTTATCACAAGACTTCGTTAATATAGCATGGATTGATAAGATTTTTGCACTGATTTGGCGTTTTGTTGTTTCAAAAAAAAAAAAAAAAGGGTTTTTGGGGTATTTTTGAACCATTTTTAATTGTTAAAAGGGGTTTAAAATTTGTTTTAATAGGGATAGCAGTAAAAATAGGGTTTAGTTACTTGGTGGGATCGTTTTGGATTTGGCTGCAAGACTCTTAAGGGGGTATTTTAAAATAACATTCCCACTAGATTTCTAATAACGCTCAAGAAATCACCGCTAAAATCAAGCTTTTTTATTTTGTCTTAAAAAGGCTTTTTATCGTTTTTACCGCTAGCACTCCATAAAAGCCAGGCCAAGATTAAATAAGATTAAATAAGATTAAATAAGATTAAATAAGATTAAATAAGATTAAATAAGATTAAATAAGATTAAATAAGATTAAATAAGATTAAATAAGATTAAATAAGATTAAATAAGATTAAACAAGATTAAACAAGATTAAACAAGATTAAAAGGGCCATGCCCCCTATCAGCCCTAAAAATTTAGTGCTGTTTAAAAGGGCTATCCACGACTTTTTTCCTGTCTACAATGTAGGGGATTAAAGCCATGTGGCGGGCTCTTTTGATCGCTACTTCCACCCTCTCTTGCCACTTTTTGCTATTGCCTGTCAACCTCCTTGGCATGATTTTATAGCGCTCTGATAGCGTGTGCTTGAGCATGTCTAAATCTTTATAATCAATAAAGCTGATTTTAGCTTCAGTGTATTTGCAATAGCGTTTTGAATAGCGTTTTCTTTCCATAATGTCTCCTTAATTTTAACCCTTAAAAGGGGATTTCTTCTTCATCAATATTGATTTCAGGCACGCTGTTTTGATACTTGGACGGCTGTGCTTGTAAATTCTCTTTAGCGTAAGCGTTTTGCGCATAACTTGGGGCTTGGTTAAAAGGATCCTGGCTGGGAGCGTTATAATTAGCGGGATAAGCGTTGTTGAAATTCTCATGCGTCATGCTATCTTGCATGGTGTTTGCTTGGGGATTGTCTGACTTTTTATCCATAAATTGCAACGAGTCCGCTGTGATAGTGTGGCGGGAATTTTTTTTGCCCGTTTGATCCATCCAACTCTCATAAGTCAAACGGCCTTCTATCAAAACGCTTGACCCCTTGCTCAAATACTGGTTAGCGATTTCAGCCGTTCGCCCAAACAAACGCGCATCTATGAAGCACACTTCTTCGCCTAGCGTGCCGTCTTGCTTTTTAAAACGCCTGCTTGTGGCTAAACCTATTGTAGCCGCAGCCGAACCGCTAGGCAAATATTTCAACTCCACATTCCTAGTCAAACGCCCTACCATAATCACTTTATTAAACATGATAAGCCCTTATTCGCTATGAGATTCTGTGCTTTTTGCTTCCTCTGCGTGGTGAGAATGCGTGTGTTCGGTTTTTTCGTGTTTTTCTTTAGCGTGCGATGGCTTTTTATTAGCCCTATCCACTAACGCATGCCACGCTTCCACTTCTTTTTTGCTTTCGTATTTGATCACAATGAAACGCAACACGTCTTCATTGATGCGATACAATCGTTCAAGCTCTAAAATCATTGACGGATCTGCTTTGAAATACGCCACATAATAATAGCCTCTTTTGTGCTTTTTGATTTCATAAGCTAAATTACGCATGCCCATATCCAGGCTCGTTTCAATCACGCCATGATGCTTAGTGATCACTTCTCTGTAAAATTCAATTTTGGATTTAATCTCTTCTTCTACTAAAGTAGGTTTGAGAATAAACATCGTTTCATAATGCCTCATCCATTCTCCTTATGGTTGTATAGCCCTTTTTTTACTAAAAAAGAGCAAGGTCTAAAAAACTTTTGATTATACCTTGCTTTCGCTTGTTTTTGGATTAAATTTAGTTTTATTGGAATATTAAAGCTCAAAACAAAAAACGCCTTAGGCATTTTTCAAGGGTTAATGATTTTTTGAATGGAGGTCAAATACAAAAAGCCCAATTCTTTTTGCCCTTGCATGCTTTGAAGGTGCCATAACCTAAAAATTTCAAAAACCCTCTTATAGCCGGCTTCTTTCAAACGCAAGGCGTTTTTAGCGTAATTTTCGGCAATTTCTTTAGGAGGAGTGTAGCCTAAAACTTCTTTAGCGTCCATTAAACCGGTCGTTTTAATGTGGGCGAAAAATAAAAAAAGCTGGTAAAAATACCGCTCTAACCCCCTTAAAATATCCGCATCCTTTTTGCCCTCTTTTAACAAATAATCATAAATATCAAGAACGCTTTTTTTCAAAAAAAGCCCTAAAATGAGCTTTTGCAAATCCATATCCCCCGCATTGGAGCTTAATTCTTGAATGTCTTCTAAAGCGATGGGCGCATTTAAAACCGCTAGCTTGTCTAAATCGTTAAACGAAACGCCTAAATCCTCGTTATTGGTTTCAAAAAGAGCGTTTAAAAGATGGCTGCTGATGTCTAAATGTAAAAAATTAGCCCTTTCTTGCAAGAATTTCAAACTCTCCCAAGTTTTAGGGGTAAAAAAACGCGTGCAGATCGCTTCATCTTTCAAGGGGCTTTTTTGGAAAAATTTAACGATAGCATCGCTAGTGTATTTGTATTTGGTGGTGTCGCTTTTAGCATTATAAAGCCCTATGATAAGCCTGTTATGGCTAGGCCGCTCTAAAGCCTTTAAAAAAAAATTGATATCATTTTCCTTAAATTTCTTATGCAGCGCAAAATCCAGTTTTAAAATGACTAAACTGCTCCCTCCAAATAAAGAATCCTGCTCTAAAAGGGTCGCGATCTGACTTTTTTCATAATCGCTCGCATAAAAAAGCGAAGTTTCTGTGTCAGGGTTATTGCCTTTAAAAAGCGTGCTAATCGTTTGAATATAATAATGGATAAAAAAATCAAACTCCCCATACAAAAACACCGCTTTAGGGAGTCGTTGTTTTAAATAATGGTCCAAATCTTTACGATACATGCTCTTTAATCCTTTCTGTGATTTCGCCTCTAACTTGCCCTAAAACCAAATCCGCATGCGTGATTGTAACGCGCACCTTTTCTAACGGCTTAAAAACCTTGTTCGTTTTGATTAAAACTTTAAGCCCTATAAATTCTTTTAACCCCACCACTACCCAATCTTTAACCTCTAAAACCACGCCCAGAAATTCTTTTTCTAAAAGTTCTAAAGCCAAGCGAGCGAATTTGCGTTTGATGAAATCTCTTTCAATCAAAGCGGCCTTTTTTTGCAAAGCGTTCAACTCAGAACACAACTCAGGCGTTTCTTCTAACAAATACGAGCAACCTTTAGCTTGATGAAACAACAATTCTTTTAAAAGCCTGTGTAAGGCTAGATCGCTGTATCGTCTAATGGGCGAAGTGAAATGCGTATAGCTAGCAAACCCCAAACCAAAATGGCTTTCTTGCAGGGGGCTATAAAGGGCTAAATTTTGAGACTTGATGATTAAGCGTGAAACTTCTCTTTCTATACTCTTTTCTTTGGCTATCTTTAAGGCATGCTCTAAAAAAGGAAAAAAACCCATGTTTTTAGGGCGCACAATCTCATAATCAAAAAGCTTAGCGTAAAGGCGTTTTTGCTGCTCCAAACTCGGCTCTTTATGGGTGCGGTATATCCCCTTATTGTGAAAATGCTCATCTAATAACTTCGCACTAGATTGGTTGGCTAAGAGCATGGCTTCTTCTATGAGGGTGTGCGCATCGCTTTCTTTTTCTGTTTCAATTTTTTCTATACGCCCTTCTTTATTCAAATACAGCTTGTTTTCAAAGGAATTGAAATTAAGCCCCTTTTTTAAACGCTCCTTTTTTAACTTTAAAGCCATTTCTAAAAACCCCAAAAGGCTTTGTTGCAAATCTTTATCTAAAGAGCTTTGATTAGCGCTTAAAAAATGATTGATTTCTTCATAAGTGCAATTAGCCCTAACTTCAATGACGCCTTGAGATAATCGGGCATTTTTCAAATTATCTAGAGGGATTTCATACACTAAAGCCAGGCGTTTTTCAAACGCTTTTAATGAGCATGCCCCTTGAGACAAACTCAAAGGCAGCATGGGATAGACGCTGTTAGGGAAATACACGCTAAAGCCCCTAATTCTAGCTTCTTTATCCAAACTGGAATGTTTCGGCACAAATTCGCTCACATCAGCGACCGCCACAAACAAAACCCTTTTTTTTTGGTCATAAAAAATCGCATCGTCAAAATCTTTAGCGTCTTTGGGGTCAATGGTGATAAAAGGGATATGAGAATAATTGATCCTGTCTTTAAAATCGCTCGCTTTGAGTTGCGCGTAATGTTGCGCTAAATCCAAGCAATCTTGTGAAAAATCCTTAACCCTGTCAAAAAGGCTTAAAGAAAGGTTTTCATCTATTAAAGGGTCTTCTAAAGCCCCTAAAATTTCGCTGATTTCACGCTTTTTAAGATCGATCTTTACCACGCAATGCCTGGGCAATTCTAGTAAGGATTTTTGGCTGTGCTTTAAAGAAACAGGTTTTTTAAAAGGCTCTTTAAAAGGGATAGCCACAATCTGGTTATTTTTTTTAGCCAAGTAAGCTATCATCGTGTGATCTGCATTTAAAAGAGCGGCTTTAAAAAAGGCTATGGGGCGTTTTTTAGAACATTCTATTTGGCATAAAATCAAAGCGTCTGTTTTAAAAGATGGGGGTAAGTTTTTGATTAAAGGGTCTTTAGGGTAATTTTTCGCTAAAGAAATGAAAAACGCCTTATCTTTTACTTTTTCAACTTTGCCTATATCAAAGCCTTCTTTTAAAAAATAGCGATCCTTTTTCAATTCAAGCGCTTCTTTTAAAACGCCCTTTTCTACTAGAGGAGCGAATGGTTTAGGGATCTTTTTAACCCCAAAAAACAGGCTTCTTAAAAACCCTTGCATCAAAAAACACTTCGCATGACTTCAAACGCTTTTGAATAAGGGATTTGAGAAGCGCTGAATTTTTCAAAACTTAAAGCAGCTTGATAGATGAGCATGTCTTTCCCGTCTTGAAAAGGGGTTTCTAACTCTTTAGCCAGAGATAAAAAGGGCGTTAAAAACCCATACGCTAAATCATAAGCGAGCTTGCCCTCTTTAAAATACCCTTTCAAAACCTCTTTATTCAAAGGCAATTCGTGATTTAAACTCGCTGAAGTGGCGTTGATAATCAAATCAAAAGCGCTTTTAGGAGGATCCATAAAACAATCACAGCCCAGGCGTTGGAAAAAATCCAATCCCCTAGCAGAGCGGTTTAACACGCTCACTTTCAAGCCTTGTCTTTTCAATTCGCACGCTAGGGCTTTAGCGCTCCCCCCAGATCCCAAAATCAGAGTGCTCTGGTAGCTCTCACCTCCCAAAGAGAGCCAGAAACCCAAGGCGTCGGTATTGTAACCCACAAGCTCATCATTTTCTAAAACAAGCGTATTGACCGCTCCGCATTCAAGCACGATACCTTTGATCTTATCGCAAATTTGAAACGCCCTTTCTTTAAAGGGTAAAGTTACATTAGCCCCACTCAATCCCAAATGCAAAAACTCGTTTTTGATGTGGCTTTCTAAAGGGAGTAATATGGGGTGGTAATGCCCCAAAAACCCTAATTCTTTTTGAAAAGTCAAAAAACAAGCGTTATGGATTAAGGGCGATTTGGAATGCTTAATGGGATTTCCCAAAACCCCAAAAGATTTTAATTTCATTATTCTTTCATTCAGCCCTTTTTAAAAGTTTTAAAAACACATAGCCCTTTGTTTTATTAGAAAATTCAATTTCAGCCCAATCGTTTTGGATTTCTAAAACCTTCACGCTTTTATTTTTTAAAAGCAATCCCAAGATTTTACCTTTTGTGCTAGGAAAAGCGCGTACATTCACGCCACTGACTGCGACTTTATACTCTAAAGGTTTTTTTCCCATTAAGGGGGTTGTAGGGGTTTTTTGGTTGTTTTGAGTGGGCGGGACGCTGTTTTGTTTAGGCTCGTTTTCTTTTTCTTGCTCTTGTTTAGTTTCTTGTTTAGTTTCTTTTTCTTGTGCGGCTGTTTCTAAAGGTGGCACTGTGTCTTTGGTGGGGTTTTCTTCTGTGGCGGTTGTGGTTGCGTTGGATTCTTCTTGTTTGGGCGGAAGCACGCTGTTTTGACGCTCTGTCTCGGTTTTTTCTAAATTCTGGTTTATTTGAACGCTGTCTTTTTTCGCATAAAAACCAAGAGCAGCATGCACTAAAGCATACAACAACATGAACGCCAAAACCACCAAAAAAGGCCGCATAAAAAGTTTTAAAGAAGATTTCATCTCAGTTTTCATTCCTACCCTCAACGCTTTTCAAAATCAATCCTAGGGTCAATCACCACGCAGAGCAAATCGCTTATCAAACTCGCTACCAAACCCAAAAGCGTGAAAATATAAAGCGAACCAAACACAACAGGATAATCCCTGCTCACAATGCTTTCATACCCTAAAAGCCCTAACCCATCTAGGCTAAAAACAATCTCTATCAATAAGCTTGAGCTAAAAAACATGCCTAAAAAAGCTTGCGGAAAACCCACCACCACTAACAAAATCGCATTGCGGAACACATGCGCATAAAAAATACGCCCCACTGAACAGCCCTTAGCCTTAGCGCTCAGTACATAAAGCTTGCCCATTTCATCTAAAAAAGAGTTTTTCACTAAAAGCGTAAGGCTTGCAAAACCCCCTAAAGAAATGCAAAGAACGGGCAAAGTGATATGCCATAAATAATCCTTGATTTTGCCTAATGTGCTCAAACTTTCAAAATTATCGCTCACTAGCCCTTTTAAAGGGAACCAGTGCCAATAATTCCCTCCAGCAAAAAACACGATCAACACCACCGCAAACAAAAAGGCCGGGATAGCGTTAGCGACAATGATCACCACGCTGCTTAACACATCTAAAGGCTCGTTATTGCGTTTGGCCTTGAAAATCCCTAAAGGGATAGAAATAAGATAGATCAAAAGCGTGCTAAAAAGCCCTAAAGAAATGGATACGGGCAATTTTTCCTTAATCAAATCTATCACTTTAATCTGGCGATAAAAGCTCTCCCCAAAATCAAATTGCAGATATTTTTTGAGCATGAGAAGATAGCGCTCCCCTATGGGCTTGTCAAAACCATAGAGTTTTTTTAAATTTTCTAACAAATCGCTCTCCAACCCTTGAGACGCCCTATACGAACGCTCTTTAACAACGCCTTGAATCTCTTTGGACTGCGTGTTATTGATTTTAGCCATCATCTGCTCAATAGGTCCTCCTGGGGCGGATTGGATCAAAAAGAAATTAATCGTCATGATGGCTAATAAAGTAGGGATAATCAAAAGCAAGCGTTTAAGAATATAAGCAATCATTGAAGATCCTTTTCTTTTTTTATCCACCACAAATACGGCGAAAATCCATAGCTAGGGCTAATTTCAGGCATGCCGATGTAATTATACGCCGCGATCCTGTAATTAGGCAAATAAAAATGCGGTATCACATAAAACCCCCACAACAATACCCTATCCATCGCTTGAATGGCGGCCAATTGCTCCTTATAATCTTTAGCGTTAATGATTTTTTCAATCAAATCATCTACCGCTTTACTAGAGATTCCCGCATAATTCCTTGTGCCTTTTTCTTTCGCGCTCAAAGAACCAAAATAAAAGCGCTGCTCATTACCTGGGAAAGACGATTGGCCAATCACCCCTACGATCATGTCAAAATCATAGCTTTTGATCCGATTGACATACTGGCTTAAATCCACTCTTTGGATTTTCATTTCAATCCCTAACACCCTTAAGTTTTTAGCAAAGGCTAGGGCCAGTCTTTCAAAGGCTGGGCTGTTTAAAAGCAAAGTGAAACTGAAAGGCTTGTTATTCTTATCCACCAAACGCATGTTTTTGTAAGAAAAGCCCGCGCTCTCTAAAAGCTTTTGGGCGTATTTTAAATTTTCCCTCAAATTATAGCCTAAAACATCAGGCCCATCGGTTCTAGGCACGACATAAGGCTCTTTAAAAACCCTTTCATCCAAACTCTTTTCATAAGGGGCTAACAGAACTTTTTCTTCAGGGCTTGGGAGTGGAGGGGACGCATAGATAGAGTTACTGAAAAAACTGGTGGTGCGCTTGTATTGCGAAAAAAACAAATTTTTATTCGCCCATTCAAAATCAAACGCATAGAATAAGGCTTCACGCACCCTTTTATCCTTGAAAATTTCTCGGCGCGTGTTGAAAAAAAACCCTTGCATGCCGCTTGGCATTTTATGGGCTATTAGGTATTTAGTGATTTTTTTATTATCCATAGCTTTCCCCACATAGCCCCTAGCCCAAACCTTAGCCGTGCTTTCAAGACGCCAGTCATACGCCCCGCTTAAAAAAGCCTGTAAGGCGACGGTTTCATCTTTGTAATACTCAAATTTGATTTGATCAAAATTGAATTGCCCCTTTCTGCTAGGCAAATTCCTCGCCCAATAATTAGGGTTTCTTTGGTAGGTGATTTTCTTGCCCACATCAAAAGAAGCGATCACATAAGGGCCGCTAGAAACAGGAATGAGTAAGGGGTTTTTTTCAAAATAATCCTTTTGAAACGCTTTTTTGGAAAAGATCTGCAACTGCCCTAAAATGAGAGGCAACTCTTTATTTTCAGTGGTTTTGAAAATGAATTTAACATGGTGCTTGTCTAAGATAACCGCCTTTTTAACATCTTGGTAATACTGCCTATAAATAGGCGATCCTAATTTCATGATCGTATCAAAGCTAAACTTCACATCGCTCGCTAAAATGGGAGCGTTATTGCTGAATCTCGCTCTTTTATCTAGGGTAAAAATCACATAGCTGTTATCCTTAGCCACTTCTGCGTCTTTAGCGATCAAGGGGTATTCTGCAAAAGGTTCGTCCAAACTTTGCACCATTAAAGTGTCATAAATGAGATCCAAGCCTTCGGCTTTAGTGCCTTTAAGCACAAAAGGGTTAAGGCTATCAAAAGTCCCTATGGCGTCATTTCTTAAGACACCGCCTTTTCTAGCGTTAGGGTTAGCGTATTCAAAATGCGTGAAATTGTCTTTATATTTAGGCTCTTCGCCCAAGTATAAATAAGGCGTAGCCTTAAGGAAACAAAACACCCCTAACCATAAACTTAAAATTTTCATCTAAACCAACCCCATCAATTCTTTAGCCTTTTGGTAAGTCGCCCTCGCTAAAGGCTTGGCTTTTTCGGCTCCGCAATTTAAAACGGCTTTCACTTCATCGTCGCTGATTTCTTTGTATCTTTCTTGGATGGGTTTTAAAGATTGGATCACTACTTCAGTCAATTCCTTTTTAAAATCCCCATAGCCCTTATTTTTGAAACGCTCTTCTATGTTTTCTGGGCTTTCATCGCTTAAAAGCATGTAAATATTTAAAAGGTTAAAAATACCCTCTCTTTTTTCATCAAATGCAATAACGCCCATAGAATCAGTGGCCGCTTTTTTGATTTTTTTCACAATAATGTCCGGCTCATCTAAAAGAAAAATCGCATGGTTAGCCCCTTGATGCGATTTACTCATCTTCATTTTTGGATCATCTAGCCCCATAACCCTTGCCCCCACTTTAGCGATCAAAGGCTCTGGCACTTTAAAGCAATTCCCAAAATCCCTGTTAAATTTTTCTGCAATGTTTCGTGTGAGCTCTAAATGCTGTTTTTGATCTTCGCCCACTGGCACTAAATCGCTTTGGTATAATAAAATATCTGACGCCATTAAAATAGGGTAATTGAAAAGCCCCACATTCACGCTTTTAGGGTTTTTTAAAGACTTGTCTTTGAATTGCGTCATTCGTTGCATTTCCCCCATAGACACCTGACAATCTAATAACCACGCTAAAGCCGGGTGCTCATCCACTTCACTTTGAATGAATAACCCCGATCGCTCAGGATTAATCCCACAAGCCAAAAGCAATTTGACTAATTCATAGCTTTGGGATTTTAAAAATACAGGATCTATGGGTAGGGTGATCGCATGCGAATTGACGACGCAAAAAAGGTTTTCATATTCATCTTGCATCTCTACCCAATGCTTGATCGCTCCTAAATAGTTGCCCAAATGGATTTGCCCGGTAGGTTGGATGCCTGAAAAGACTCGTTTTTTTTGCATGTTGTTTCTCGCTCATTAGTTTAGCGTTTATTGTAACCACCTAATTTTAATATTTTAATTTATCTTAGTTTTTAAGAACGCTTGATCCCAGAAAAGAGTAACACTTCATAGCTCAATTTTTCAAACGCCATGTTTTGGAAAAAATGTTTTTTTTGCTTGAAACTCAGCGTTGAACCCCCTAAAAGACCGCATTTTTTAAGGTAATTCAAGCAATCTTGTTTGCGGTTGAAATAAAGAGCGAAGCGCTTGTTTTCCAATTCTATTTGAAAATGTTTAAAAGCGTTTTTGATCAAGGATTTGAGCGTTTTAAGATCCCTTAAGGGCGAAGGCGTGCCTAAAAACTCATGCACTTCATGCAAACTAAAATCCGTATGGATAGCTAAAGCCACCTCCTGACTAGAAAGAGCGATTTTTTCTAAAACGCTTTTTAAATCCCTTGCCCATTGTAAAGAAGAAGAAGACACAACCAGATCGTAATCGCAAAAAACATGTTCTTCAAAATCCGCATGCTCTAAAGAGATTTTTTGAATGTTAATAGAATGCGTGGGGTGTAATTTGAGCATGTTCATAGAATTATCCAAAGCGATAAACTCTTCAATTAAAATATTTTGCCGCTCTAAAGCGTTAAAAACAGCCCCACTCCCCGATCCTAAATCCAAAACTTTAGCGTAATGTTTTTGTTTTAAAAATTGAACAAGATGAATAGCGATTTGTTGCTGGATATGAGCAAAGAGGTGATAAGTTTTGGCATGCCTATTGAATGCATGCTGATTAAATGAATGAAAAGAGTCCAACACCACCGCCTTTAATACGCCACGATTGAAATTAAAACTAAATTTTAGTGTATTCTTAGCAAATTTTAGATAAGATTAAGGGTAATTTTTTCTAAATTTTAGGCATTTAAGGAATCAGTGTTTATGACAAGTGCTCTGTTAGGCTTACAAATTGTTTTAGCGGTATTGATTGTGGTGGTGGTTTTGTTGCAAAAAAGTTCTAGCATCGGCTTAGGGGCTTATAGCGGGAGCAACGATTCTTTATTTGGCGCTAAAGGGCCCGCAAGCTTTATGGCGAAATTGACCATGTTTTTAGGCTTATTGTTTGTCATCAACACCATCGCTTTGGGCTATTTTTACAACAAAGAATACGGCAAGAGCGTTTTAGATGAAACCAAAACCAACAAAGAGCTTTCGCCCTTAGTCCCTGCCACCGGCACGCTCAACCCTACGCTTAATCCCACACTCAACCCTACGCTCAACCCTTTAGAGCAAGCCCCCACTAATCCTTTAATGCCTACACAAACGCCTAAAGAGCTTCCTAAAGAGCCAGCCAAAGCACCTTTTATTGAAAGCCCCAAACAGAACGAAAAAAATGATGCCAAAAAAGAGAATAAAGAGAATAGTATAAAGGGTATTGAAAAAACCAAAGAGAGTGCAAAAACGCCCCCAACCACCCACCAAAAGCCTAAAACGCATGCAACGCAAACCAACGCCCATACCAACCAAAAAAAGGATGAAAAATAATGTTACAAGCCATTTATAACGAGACCAAAGATCTAATGCAAAAAAGCATTCAAGCTTTAAACAGGGATTTTTCCACTCTAAGGAGCGCGAAAGTTTCAGTCAATATTTTAGATCACATCAAAGTGGATTATTACGGCACGCCCACGGCATTAAATCAAGTCGGATCCGTGATGAGCTTGGATGCGACCACCCTTCAAATCAGCCCGTGGGAAAAAAACCTGCTCAAAGAAATTGAAAGATCCATTCAAGAAGCCAATATCGGCGTCAATCCTAATAACGACGGCGAAACGATCAAGCTTTTTTTCCCGCCCATGACAAGTGAGCAAAGAAAACTCATCGCAAAAGACGCCAAAGCGATGGGCGAAAAGGCTAAAGTGGCTGTAAGGAATATCCGCCAAGACGCCAACAATCAAGTGAAGAAATTAGAAAAAGACAAAGAAATCAGCGAAGATGAAAGCAAAAAAGCCCAAGAGCAGATCCAAAAAATCACCGATGAAGCCATTAAAAAAATTGATGAAAGCGTGAAAAACAAAGAAGACGCGATCTTAAAGGTCTAAACCATGGATATTAAGGCATGTTATCAAAACGCTCAAGCGCTATTAGAGGGGCATTTCTTGCTCAGCAGCGGGTTTCATTCCAATTATTATTTGCAATCCGCTAAAGTCTTAGAAGATCCCAAACTAGCCGAACAATTAGCGCTAGAATTAGCCAAACAAATCAAAGAAGCTCATTTGAATATTGAATGCGTATGCTCGCCTGCGATTGGGGGGATCTTGGCTGGGTATGAGCTTGCAAGGGCTTTAGGCGTGCGTTTTATCTTCACTGAAAGGGTGGATAATACCATGACATTAAGGCGTGGTTTTGAAGTCAAAAAAAACGAAAAAATTTTAGTGTGTGAAGACATCATCACTACGGGGAAATCCGCCATGGAATGCGCTAAAGTTTTAGAAGAAAAGGGCGCTCACATCGTGGCTTTTGGCGCTTTAGCCAATCGGGGCATTTGCAAACGCACCCATTCTCATTTAAAAGCCCAAGAGGGAGCGTGTTTGCCTAGCCATTTGCCCCTTTTTGCTTTAGAAGATTTTGTTTTTGACATGCACAAGCCTAACTCTTGCCCTTTATGCGCTACTAGCGTTGCTATAAAGCCAGGAAGTCGTGGCAACTAAAAAAACCAAAAAAAATAAAACCCCAGAAAAAAAGCAAGCGTTAGAAAGCCCTTTAAAAGGGCTGTATCTCTCTTTGCGCTTAAAGGCCTTTATCACCGATATTTTTATGATTTATACCCCCATGCTTTATATAATGACTTATGCGATTTTAGGGAGCGCGAAGGATTTTAGGGAAAACCAGAGCGCGATTTTTTTATGCTTGCTTTTTTACGCCCTAACGCACAGCTTTTTTATCGCTTTTAAATCCCAAAGCCCTGGCATGCGTTACGCTCAGTTTAGATTAGTCAAAAATAATGGTGAAGAAGTGGGCTTTTTTTTAGCTTTGTGGCGCTTTGTTTTGTGGGTGTTGAGCATGGGGTTACTTATAGGGTTTGTTGCACCTTTTATTTTTAAGTTTTTTTTGCATGACAAATTCAGCGGCACTCATATTGAAACCATCAAGGAGGAAACATGAAAAATTTAGTGATTTTAAGCGGGGCTGGCATTTCAGCAGAAAGCGGGATTAAAACCTTTAGAGACGCTGATGGCTTGTGGGAAGGGCATGACATCATGGAAGTCGCCTCGCCTTATGGCTGGAAAAAGAACCCGCAAAAAGTGTTGGATTTTTATAACCAAAGGCGCCGACAGCTTTTTGAAGTTTATCCTAACAAAGCCCATAAGGCTTTAGCGGAATTGGAAAAACACTATCAAGTCAATATCATCACCCAAAATGTAGATGATTTGCATGAAAGGGCGGGCTCTTCTCGTATTTTGCACTTGCATGGGGAATTATTAAGCGTTCGCAGCGAGAAAGATCCTAATTTAGTCTATAGGTGGGAAAAGGACTTGCACCTAGGCGATCTCGCCCATGATGATTCGCAATTACGCCCTGATATTGTGTGGTTTGGCGAAGCGGTGCCTTTGCTTAAAGAAGCGATTTATTTAGTCAAACAAGCGCACCTTTTAATCATCATTGGCACTTCTTTGCAAGTCTATCCCGCCGCTAGCCTCTACACGCATGCGAACAAAGACGCCCTCATTTATTACATTGACCCTAAGGCTAAAAACGCCCGTTTGCCCCAGAATGTCCAATGCATTAATGAAAGCGCGGTGCATGCCATGCAAGATTTAATGCCCAAACTCATAGAAATGGCCTCTTAAGAGATGTTAAAATAATTTTTATTTTTTCAGCTAACGATTAGCAAAAACATGGTTTAATTGCTTCCATCGTTTGCTAAAAGTAATAATTAAAGGAGTTTGAGAGCCTGATGCAACAAGCCACAGAAGCATTGAATCACCCCTATTTTGGCGTTTTTGTTTTGTTGGTATTCACCTTTTGGGTGTTTAACTTAACCTTAAGGATTCAAAGGTTTTTAAGCCGTAAAATGGCTCAAAAAAAGGGCGAAAAGCTCAAGCTCGCTCCCTATGAATGCGGGCCTGTGGCTCTCAAACAGCCTAATAGAGTGTCCCATCATTTCTATATCATGGCCATGCTTTTTATTTTATTTGATGTAGAAATCGTTTTCATGTTCCCTTGGGCGATTGATTTTAAAAAATTAGGCTTGTTTGGGCTCGTTGAAATGCTAGGCTTTGTCTTCTTTTTAACCATTGGTTTTATTTACGCTTTAAAGCGAAACGCTTTGAGCTGGCAAAAATTAGAGGTGAAATAATGCAACAAGCACCGGTTGTTCTAAGCACTTTGGATAAATTATTGAATTGGGGGCGTTCTAATTCGCTCTGGCCCTTAACTTATGGCTTGGCGTGTTGCGCGATTGAGATGATGGCAACAGGGGGTTCGAGGTTTGATTTTGACAGATTTGGCACGATTTTTAGAGCGAGCCCTAGGCAATCGGATGTGATGATCATCGCTGGCACGCTCACTAAAAAGCATGCCGAATTCATGCGTAGGCTCTATGATCAAATGCCTGAACCTAAATGGGTGATTTCTATGGGGAGTTGCGCTAACACGGGCGGGATGTTCAACACTTATGCGACCGTTCAAGGAGCAGACAGGATCGTTCCTGTGGATATTTACTTGCCCGGTTGTGCACCACGCCCAGAAACTTTACAATACGCTCTTATGGTTTTGCAAGATAAAATCAGACGCTCTAAAGCGATCAAACAAGACGCTCCCAAAAGGTTAGTGTGATGGTAAGAAAACAATCCCCCTATGAAGATGTGCAAAAACAATCGCGCCAGCATGACCCCTATAAAATCATAGAACCCACCCCTAAAAAATATTTAGAGGGCAGTGCTTATGAGGTCATTTACAACCACCTTTCTTACAAGCATGAAATTTTAGACAAATACATAGAGACTAACACCGCTGTGTTTTGGATCAAAAAAGACGATATTTTTTCTGCCGCTACGATTTTAAGGCATTTGGGCTATGAGTGCTTGAGTGAAATGAGCGCGATAGATTTGTGCGCTAAAAAAGGGCATTTTGAATTGTTTTATCAATTCGTGGGTTTTAGCGATAGTTGCAAAAACCGCCGTAGGGTGCGCGTGAAATGCGTTTTGTTGCCTAATGAGAGCGTGGATTCTTTGAGTTTTTTATACCGATCGGCTAATTGGAGCGAAAGGGAAGCGTATGATTTGCTTGGCATTGTGTTTGACAAACACCCTTATTTGAAACGCCTTATCATGCCGCATGATTGGGTAGGCCACCCCTTATTGCGTTCTTACCCGCTCAAAGGCGATGAATTCGCTCAATGGTATGAAGTGGATAAAATTTTTGGCAAAGAATACCGAGAAGTGGTGGGCAAAGAGCAACGAGACAGCGCGAGAGTGGATGAAAAAGACACTTTCAATTTTGCAAAAATTGGCTATGAGCAGGGCAAGGGCGAAGAATTGAAAGAAACAGAAGAAAAGCATGCGTTTAAGAAAATCCCTTTTGTCAAAGATTTGCACAAAATCGCCCCCACTATCTTAAAAAAGAGGCTATAAAATGGCTCAAAATTTCACGAAACTCAACCCTCAGTTTGAAAACATCATTTTTGAACATGACGACAACCAAATGATTTTAAACTTTGGCCCTCAACACCCCAGTAGTCATGGGCAATTGCGCTTGATTTTGGAATTAGAGGGCGAAAAAATCATTAAGGCTACCCCTGAAATTGGCTACTTGCATAGAGGCTGTGAAAAGTTAGGCGAAAACATGACCTATAACGAATACATGCCCACTACCGACAGATTGGATTACACTTCTTCTACCAGCAATAACTACGCTTACGCTTATGCGGTAGAAACCTTACTCAATTTAGAAATCCCACGCCGAGCGCAAGTGATCCGCACGATTTTACTAGAGCTTAACCGCATGATTTCACACATCTTTTTTATCAGCGTGCATGCTTTAGATGTGGGGGCGATGAGCGTGTTCTTGTATGCGTTTAAAACGAGGGAATACGGCTTGGATTTGATGGAGGATTATTGCGGAGCTAGGCTCACGCATAACGCTATAAGGATTGGGGGCGTGCCTTTGGATTTACCCCCTAATTGGTTAGAGGGCTTGAAAAAGTTTTTAGGCGAAATGAGGGAATGCAAAAAACTCATTCAAGGCTTATTGGACAAGAATCGCATTTGGCGGATGCGCTTGGAAAATGTGGGCGTTGTAACGCCAAAAATGGCACAAAGTTGGGGCATGAGCGGCATCATGTTAAGAGGGACTGGGATCGCTTATGACATTAGAAAAGAAGAGCCTTATGAGCTTTATAAAGAGCTTGATTTTGATGTGCCGGTGGGCAATTATGGCGATAGTTATGATCGGTATTGTTTGTATATGCTAGAAATTGATGAAAGCATTCGCATCATTGAGCAACTCATTCCTATGTATGCAAAAACCGATACGCCTATCATGGCTCAAAACCCGCATTATATTTCTGCCCCTAAAGAAGATATAATGACGCAAAACTACGCCTTGATGCAGCATTTTGTTTTAGTGGCTCAAGGCATGCGCCCGCCTGTTGGGGAAGTGTATGCCCCCACAGAAAGCCCCAAAGGGGAATTAGGGTTTTTTATCCATTCAGAGGGCGAGCCTTACCCTCATAGATTAAAAATCAGAGCCCCTAGCTTTTATCACATTGGGGCTTTAAGCGATATTTTAGTGGGGCAATATTTAGCGGATGCGGTAACCGTGATTGGCTCAACCAATGCGGTATTTGGCGAGGTGGATAGATGAAACGCTTTGATTTACGCCCCTTAAAAGCGGGCATTTTTGAACGATTAGAAGAATTGATTGAAAAAGAAATGCAGCCTAATGAAGTCGCTATTTTCATGTTTGAAGTGGGGGATTTTTCTAATATCCCTAAGAGCGCTGAATTTATCCAATCTAAAGGGCATGAGCTTCTCAATTCTTTGCGTTTCAATCAAGCGGATTGGACGATTGTCGTGAGAAAAAAGGCTTGATTTTGAGCGGCTTTAACCCCTTAAATTCTCCCTTAAGCGCAAGCTCTTCAATTAGCTTGAAAGAAGCCTATTGTTTAGAAAAATTATCTCTTCAAAAAGGGTTTGAAATCCATTACAAATTGAGCGAAGATAGCTTAAACCTTTTAGAAAAAAGCGATTTGTGCGTTTTGTTTGGAGGGTTTTCAAACGCTTGTTTGAATGAAAACGAACGATTGATTTTAGAAAGCATTAACCAATCAAAACGCCCCTACGCCTTGTTAAGACCCTTACAAGATACAAGAGACTTGCAAGAAAATTGCCTTTTTGCGTCGTATGAAATCCACACGGAAGCGGCGGTTTTGGCTTTGATTTTAAGGGGCATTTTAGAAAAAACTTCCCAATTAAAGGGGCATGTTTTAGAAAAGGTTGATGTGGGGTATTTAAGCTCTGAAGCGAACATGAGCGAAGAGGAATTGCAAGATCTTATCGTGCTTATTGTTAAAGCAAAAAAAAGGGTGCTTGTTTTAAACAGAGAAATCACTAAGCATGCTCATAGCGCTTTTTTATACACCCTTTTAAGCGAGTTGCAAAACTACCTAGAAATTTTGCATATCCCTTGCAATGATTCAGGCGCAACGACCGCTTTTTATGATTCTAAAGATCAAGAATGGCTGCTAGAAACAGCCCTAAAAGAGGGCATTTTGCCTTTTGAATCACAACTCCAATCAAAAGATTTAGAGCTTTTAGAGCGAATGGGTGAGGCTAACGGCTCGTTTGTTTATGTTTCTTACAAGAGCCTTGAAACCCCCAAATTATCTTTTTCCAAGCAATTTAAGATCGCTAATAAGATCCAGCATTCTAAAGCGGGGTTTCAAATCTCCAATAAAACGCTAGAATGCGAGTTAGAAGAAAGCCCTAATTTGAAGGGCTTGATTGCGATTTTAGAAGGGGCGTTTTTTGATGCTTACCCTTATATCCCTATTTTATCCCACTCTCAAGGAATTTCATGATTACAATGAATATCAATGGCAAAACGATTGAATGCCAAGAGGGACAAAGCGTTTTAGAGGCTGCTAGGAGTGCTGGGATCTACATCCCTACCATTTGCTATTTAAGCGGTTGCTCGCCCACGGTCGCATGCAAAATGTGCATGGTTGAAATGGATGGCAAACGGGTTTATAGTTGCAACACGAAAGCCAAAAATAACGCCACCATTCTCACTAACACCCCAACGCTCATGGATGAAAGAAAAAGCATCATGCAAACTTATGATGTCAACCACCCCCTAGAATGCGGCGTGTGCGATAAGAGCGGGGAGTGCGAATTGCAAGACATGACGCATTTAACCGGCGTGGAGCACCAACCTTATGCGGTGGCTGATGATTTCAAAGCGCTAGATTCATGGGCAAAAGCCTTGTATGATCCTAATTTGTGCATCATGTGCGAAAGGTGCGTAACCACTTGCAAGGACAATGTGGGCGAAAACAACCTTAAAGCCACTAAAGCCGACTTGCATGCTCCGGATAAATTTAAAGACAGCATGTCCAAAGACGCTTTTAGCGTGTGGAGTCGTAAGCAAAAAGGCATTATTTCTTTTGTGGGCAGCGTTCCTTGCTATGATTGCGGAGAATGCATTGCGGTATGCCCTGTGGGCGCTTTGAGCTATAAAGATTTCGCTTACACGGCTAACGCATGGGAACTAAAAAAGATCCATTCCACTTGTTCGCATTGCTCAGCTGGGTGTTTGATTTCTTATGATGTGCGCCATTTTGATACTCTAGGCGAAGAATCTAAGATTTTTAGGGTGCTTAATGATTTTTATCATAACCCTATTTGTGGGGCAGGCCGTTTCGCTTTTGACGTGAGCTCTAGCCCTAAAGGCAGCACCAATCTTAAAGAAGTGCAAAACGCTCTCAAAGAATGCGAAGCGGTGCGAATAGGTGGGGATATTACGAATGAAGAGGCGTTTTTAATAGAGCGTTTGAGGAAAGAGCTTGATTTTAAAATCTACAATCAAGATGCGTATCGTTTCCAGCAATTCTTAAAGGTATTGGGCGAAGTTAAACGCCCCAGCGTTGAAGAGATTAAAACTTCCAATTTGGTCGTTACGATAGGATCTTCTATCAAAACAGAAAACCCTTTGGTGCGCTATGCTATTAATAACGCTCTCAAACTCAATAAAGCTTCTTTGATCGCTATGCACCCTATCAAAGATAACGCGCTAGCGAATTTGTGCCGAAGCTCTTTTTGCATCACCCATGAAGTGGGGGCTGAAGAAATCCTTTTAGGCATGCTTTTAAAAATGCTTAACATTGAAAGCGCGGCTCTAAAAAGCTTAGAAGATTCCAAGCAAAGCGTTGTAGATGAAGCGGCACTTAAAGCTTTAGAAGAAGAGCGAAAAAAAGCTTTAGAACAAGCCGAGCAAGGGTGCAGTATTGGAGAGAATAAGGCAGAAAATCAAGAAGAGGATAAAACAGAAGCAACTACTCCAAAAGAAGAAAATCAAGAAGAAACAACTACTCCAAAAGAAAACCAAACAGAAAACAAGACAGAGGTTAAAGAAGAAAAAATTGAAGTCCCTACCAAAACCACTTATTTGCTGCTTGAAGAAGCGGGCATCAATTTAGAAACTTATGAAAAAATTCTCGCTCTTTTGCAAAAATCAAATAACACCTTGCTAGTAGTTGGCGAAGAAATTTATAGCCACAAACAAACCCATAACATCGCTAAAATGTTGCGTTTGCTAGCCCAAAAAAGCGCTATTAAACTCATTCTTATCCCTCCAAGCGCGAACGCTTTAGGCATCGCTTCTATTTGTCAATTGAGCGAAGAAATTTTTGAACATGAAAAAATCGTAGGCATTCGCGCTCAAGGGGATTTCACTATCAATAGCGACGATAGGGTTTTTGGGAAAGACGCTGTCAGTAAAGTGGATTTTATTTTGCCCAGTCTCAACCAGATAGAAGGCACGATCACTAATGTTGAAGGGCGTGTGTTGCCCTTAAAACCGGCTTTGAGGTTTGAGGGCTATGACTTGAGCGATATTATGCAAGGCTTTGGCTTTGTGGAAGAAAATCTCACAGAATGCACCCACAAACTCCCTACAGAAGCGGGCTTTAAAGCCATAGAATTTGATCATCTAACCAACTATTTCACTAACGACAGGGTCAATCACAGAGGCTATTTATTAGGAACAAGCCATTTTGAAAAGAGTGCTAAAGAATGCGAAACCACAGAATGCGAGCCTATCAAGCCTTTAAAAGAAAAAATCGCTTTCAACGCGTATTTAAAATACCCAGAAACACAATTCAATAACGCTACTAATAAAAGCGAGAATTTGCAATTAAAAGCCGGTGTCTATGTGTCTAAAGCTTTCTTAAAAAAATTGAATAAAGAAGTGGGGCAAAACATCACTTTAACTAAAGAAGAAGAGGAATTAACAGGCGTTTTGTATCTTGATGAAAGCTTGGATCAAGAGGTGTTTGTCATTTCGCCTTCTCTTTTGAAAAACCATTCTAACTTTTTTAGAGAGGGCGTGTTTGATAGCGTGGATTTAAAGGAGCAAGCATGAGCGCTTATATCATTGAAACCTTGATTAAAATTTTGATTTTAGTCGCTGTTTTTTCGGCTTTAGGAGGCTTTGCCACTTATATTGAAAGGAAAGTGTTAGCCTATTTCCAACGCCGTTTAGGGCCTTGTTATGTGGGGCCTTTTGGGCTTTTGCAAGTCGCAGCAGACGGCATTAAGCTTTTCACCAAAGAAGACATTATCCCCCAAGGCGCGAATAAATTCATTTTCACGCTAGCACCCATTATTGCGATGGTGAGCGCGTTTGTGTCCATGGCGCCCATCCCCTTTTTCCCTAATTTCACTCTGTTTGGCTATGAGATCAAGCCCCTTATTTCTGACATCAACATTGGCTTTTTGTTTTTCTTAGCTGTGGGTTCAGCAGGGATTTATGCGCCTATTTTAGCCGGGCTTGCCTCTAATAACAAATACTCTTTAATTGGCTCCGCGAGAGCGACGATCCAACTGCTCAGCTTTGAAGTGGTCAGCACTTTAACCATTCTAGCCCCCTTAATGGTGGTAGGATCGCTCTCTTTAGTGGAAATCAATCATTACCAAAGCGGTGGGTTTTTAGACTGGCTTGTGTTTAAGCAGCCTCTAGCGTTTGTTTTGTTTTTGATCGCAAGCTACGCTGAATTGAATCGAACCCCCTTTGACTTGTTAGAGCATGAAGCCGAGATCGTGGCGGGGTATTGCACTGAATACAGCGGCTTGAAATGGGGCATGTTCTTTTTAGCGGAATACGCGCATTTATTCGCTTTTTCTTTTGTGATTTCTATTGTGTTTTTTGGCGGGTTTAACGCATGGGGCTTTATCCCTGGGGGCATAGCGATTTTGATTAAAGCGGGCTTTTTTGTCTTTTTATCCATGTGGGTTAGAGCGACTTATCCGCATGTAAGGCCCGATCAACTGATGGATATGTGCTGGAAAATCATGCTGCCTTTAGCGTTATTGAATATCGTGCTAACAGGCATTATCATTTTAATTTAAGGAGGTTTTATGGCCAAACAAGAATACAAGCAACTTCCTAAACGAGCCGAAGTCCATAGCGCGACCGAGCAGTTTAAAGACACCATTAAAACGAGTTTGGGTTTGGATCTATTCAAAGGGTTAGGGCTTACGATCAAGGAATTTTTTAGCCCAAGCGTAACCATCCATTACCCTATGGAGCAACTCCCTTTAAGCCCACGCTATCGCGCGGTGCATAATCTGCAACGGCTTTTAGACTCAGGCTCTGAAAGGTGTATAGGTTGTGGGCTGTGCGAAAAGATTTGCACGAGCAATTGCATAAGGATCATCACGCATAAGGGCGAAGACAACCGCAAAAAGATCGATTCTTACACGATCAATTTGGGGCGTTGCATTTATTGCGGGCTGTGCGCGGAAGTTTGCCCAGAATTGGCGATCGTTATGGGGAATCGGTTTGAAAACGCCAGCACCCAACGCTCCCAATACGGCTCTAAAAGCGAGTTTCTAACGAGCGAACAAGACGCTAAAAACTGCTCGCATGCCGAATTTTTAGGCTTTGGTGCGGTAAGCCCTAATTACAACGAACGCATGCAGGCCACCCCTTTAGATTATGTCCAAGAGCCTTCAAAAGAAGAATCCAAAGAAGAGTCTCCAAGCCCAGAAAGTAATAAGGGAGATGAAAATGTTTGAAACCATTGCCTTTTATTTCTTTGCGATCCTTACTTTGAGCATGGCGTTAGTGGTGATCACCACCACGAATATCCTCTATGCCATTACCGCTCTTGCTAGCAGCATGGTTTTTATCTCTGCTTTTTTCTTTTTGCTAGACGCTGAGTTTTTGGGCGTGGTGCAAATCACGGTGTATGTGGGTGCGGTCATTGTGATGTATGCGTTTGGCATGATGTTTTTCAACTCCGCTGCAGAAGTCATTGAACGCAAGCAAAGCCCTAAAATCTTGTGCGTTCTTTCATTTGGCGTGGCGGTATTGCTCACCTTGATTTTAAGCGCTCCTAGCATTGGCGAAAACCTTTCTAATCAAGTCAATTCCAACGCTATTGATGCGCAAATCCCTAACATTAAAGCCATTGGTTATGTGCTTTTTACCAATTACCTCATCCCTTTTGAAGCGGCAGCTTTAATGCTTCTAGTCGCTATGGTTGGAGGCATCGCTACAGGGATTCAAAAAATCCATGGGAAAAATCACACGCAATTTATAAAGGAATCTCTATGATAGGGTTAAACCACTATTTGATTGTTTCAGGGCTGCTCTTTTGCATTGGTTTAGCGGGCATGCTGAAACGCAAAAACATTCTGTTGCTCTTTTTTTCTACAGAAATCATGCTCAATGCGATCAATATCGGTTTTGTAGCGATCTCTAAATACACGCACAATTTAGACGGGCAGATGTTTGCACTCTTTATTATCGCTATTGCCGCTAGTGAGGTGGCTATTGGTTTGGGCTTGGTGATTTTGTGGTTTAAGAAATTCAAGAGCTTAGACATTGATTCTTTAAACGCTATGAAAGGTTGAGCATGCAATATTCTTCTTTGCTGTCAGTGGTGTTGTTTTTGCCCTTAATCGGTGCACTTTATGCGGGGCTGTTTGGGGCTAAAGCTAAAGCGTTGCATGTGGGCGTTTTCAATTCTTTGTGCGTGCTGGTTTCTTTCATTGGCGCTGTGGTTCTTTTCATTCAAGCATGGCATCATCAAAGCTATGAAAAATATTTATTTGACTGGATCGTGGTAGGGAATTTTAAAGTCGGCTTTTCCCTCATGCTGGACAATATCAATGCAGTCATGATTGTCGTGGTCACTTTAGTTTCTTTCTTAGTGCATGTGTATTCTATAGGCTATATGGAGCATGATACAGGGTTTAACCGCTATTTTTCCTACCTCAGCGGCTTTGTGTTTTCCATGCTGGTGTTGGTGTTGAGCGATAATTTTTTAGGGCTTTTCATTGGTTGGGAAGGGGTGGGGCTATGCTCTTACTTGCTCATTGGCTTTTGGTATCATAAAACAAGTGCGAATAACGCTTCCATTGAAGCCTTTGTGATGAATCGGATCACGGATTTAGGCATGCTCATGGGGATTATTTTGATCTTTTGGAATTTTGGCACCCTCCAGTATAAAGAAGTCTTTAGCATGCTCAATAACGCCGATTATTCCATGCTCTTTTACATCAGCGTGTTTCTTTTCATTGGCGCTATGGGCAAGAGCGCGCAATTCCCTATGCACACATGGTTAGCCAACGCTATGGAAGGTCCTACCCCTGTATCCGCTCTCATCCATGCAGCGACAATGGTAACCGCTGGGGTATATTTGGTCATTAGAGCCAACCCTTTGTATAGTGCGGTGTTTGAAGTGGGCTATTTCATCGCATGCTTAGGGGCGTTTGTGGCCCTTTTTGGGGCGAGCATGGCCTTAGTCAATAAGGATTTAAAACGCATCGTGGCTTATTCCACGCTTTCTCAATTAGGCTATATGTTTGTAGCGGCCGGTCTTGGGGCTTATGCGATCGCGCTTTTCCACCTCTTCACGCATGCGTTTTTCAAATCCCTCCTTTTCTTAGGATCAGGGAATGTCATGCATGCGATGGAAGACAATTTGGATATTACCAAAATGGGCGCTTTATACAAGCCCATGAGGGTTACAGCTATCTTTATGATTATAGGATCAGTGGCTTTGTGTGGGATTTACCCTTTCGCAGGATACTTTTCTAAAGACAAAATTTTAGAAGTGGCTTTTGGGATGCACCACCACATTTTATGGTTTGTTCTTCTAATTGGGGCGATCTTTACCGCTTTTTATAGCTTCAGGCTCATCATGCTGGTGTTTTTTGCACCCAAACAGCACAAAATCAACCACCCCCATGAGGCTCAAAATTTCATGCTTTTAAGCATGCTGCCGTTAGGGATTTTAGCGGTCATTGCCGGGTTTTTTGAAGAGCCGTTTTTTCATTTTATTTCTCAAGTAATCCCTAGCGTTGGAGAGTATCTAGTCCCGCTCGCTCTTTTAATCAGTATCACCACCATAGTGGTGTTATTGAGTATCGCTTATGCCATATTTAAATATAAAAATGGTATCACTTCCAAAAAAGAGAGGGGCTTTTTATACAAGCTCTTGCTCAACCAATACTATATCCCGCAACTCTATCAAGGGATTGCAAAAGTTTTTAGCGCCATCGCTTCATTCTTGCACCAGGTCGTGGAATTAAGGATCATTGATACGATAGTGGATACTATAGGAAGAAGCGTTTTTGTTATAGGGCGCGTGTTTAGAATCAGTCAAGATGGGAATTTAACCTCCATGCTGCGCTTCATGGTGGCCGGGGTTTTAATCTTATTGGCGTTTGTAGCTTTTTTTGGGAGATAAGAAATGCAGTTTTTACATGCGCATCTTTTAAGTGTGGTGATCTTTTTCCCCATGCTGAGCGCGCTATTAGCGTTCTTTATGAGCGATCAAGCGAGCAGGGCGTATGCGATTGTCATCGCTTTGATTGAATTGTTATTAATCTTGTTGTTGTGGCATGGGTTTGATATTCAAACAGCCGGCATGCAGTTTGAAGAAATGAAGGAATTAGTCTATCAAATTGGCGTGAATTACCATGTGGGCGTTGATGGCATCGCGCTCTTTTTGTTGCTCTTAAACGCTATCGTGGTGTTATTGTCCGTGATTTATGTCAAAGAGCGTCGTAAAGACTTTGCGATTTGTTTGTTGTTGTTAGAGGGGATTTTAATGGGCGTGTTTTCTTCTCTCAATATGATCTTTTTCTACGCTTTTTGGGAAATCTCGCTCTTGCCGGTTTTATACCTCATCGGTCGTTTTGGCCGTAATAATAAGATCTATTCTGGCATGAAGTTTTTTCTCTACACCTTTTTAGCGTCGTTATGCATGCTTTTAGGCATTTTATACATTGGGTATTACTACGCTAGCAATTACGGCATGATGAGTTTTGATATTTTAGACTGGTATCAATTGAACTTTTCTAGCGAGATTAAAACCTGGCTCTTTGTGGCTTTCTTAATAGGGATTGCGGTTAAAATCCCGCTCTTTCCCTTACACACATGGTTGCCTTATGCGTATTCTAACGCCCCTACTTTAGGCTCTGTCATGCTTTCGGCCTTGCTTTCTAAAATGGGGACTTACGCCTTATTACGCTTCTTGCTCCCGCTTTTTCCTGAGCTTTCAGAAATCTATTTAACCCCTATAGCCATTGTGGCGCTATGCATGATCATTTATGGAGGTTTTCTAGCCTACGCTCAAAAAGATTTAAAAACCCTCATCGCCTATAGCTCGTTCTCGCACATGGGAGTCGTGGTGCTTGGGGTTTTTTCTTTCAATGTTGAAGGGATTTCAGGGGCGGTGTTTATGATGTTTGCGCATGGCGTTATCGTCATGGGATTATTCTTGCTCGCTGGCATCTTAGAAGAACGCGCCAGCAGTTTAGAAATCGCTCGCTTTGGGTCGATCGCTAAAAGCGCTCCTGTTTTTGCAGCCTTTTTTATGATCGTTTTAATGGCGAACGTGGGCATGCCTTTAAGCATTGGCTTTGTGGGAGAGTTTTTAAGCTTGTTAGGGTTTTTTGCCACTTACCCTCTTTTGGCTATCATTGCCGGGACAAGCATCATTCTATCAGCGATTTACATGCTCACTTCATATAAAAACGTGTTCTTTGGCAACTTAAAAACCGGGAACAATCAAATCAGCGTGTTTGAAGATTTGAACGCTCGTGAGGTAGGGGTTTTAAGCGTGATTTTAGCTTTGATTTTGATTTTAGGGATTTATCCTAAAGCACTTTTAAAACCGATTGAGCAAGGCTCTAAGCAGCTTTTAGAGGTGATAGAAATCCGCTCACTCCCTTTTTTAGGTTCATTGGACACTAAGATAAAAGAGGTCTCTTATGTTAATAGATAGTCTCCACATCTCTTTTGATAGCTTTAATTTTGAGAGCGTTTTACCCATGCTGGTGTTGGTGTGTGGGGGGATTTTCACGCTCTTAATCAACGCTTTCACTTCCAGGTTTTCGCGCAATTTGAATGTGTTTTTATGCATGCTCTTTTTGGTTTTAGATTTTTTAGTGGTTTTAGGGTTAGAAGAGCAAGAAAACGCTTTTTTTGGGTTTTTAAGCCTGGATACGCTCTCGCTCATCTCTCAAAGCATTGTCTTGATCTCAGCTTTTTTCCTCATTTTCTTAGCCCTTTCAAAAGAACGCTTCAACGAATTTCAAACCGCTGAATTTTATTCCTTATATTTGTTTATTGTTGCTGGCTTTCAATTCATGGTTTCAAGCAACCATTTGTTATTGATCCTTATTGGGTTAGAAACAGCGTCCTTGCCCCTTTGCGTGTTAATGGCGTTGAGCGATAAACGCTACGGCTTGGAAGCAGGGATCAAGTATTTCACCATGGGGGCGATGGCGAGCGCGTTTTTTGCTATGGGGGCGATGGCTTTTTACCTGCTTACAGGGAGCTTGAATCTTGAAGTCATTAGCCTATACTTACACACTGAAGGCATCACAAACCCCATGCTCTTTGCGATGGGCGCTATCTTTTTGATTGGAGCGATTGGCTTTAAGGTTTCTTTAGTGCCTTTCCATACCTGGATGCCTGATGTGTATGAGGGCAATAACCCAGTCTTTGCGAGCTATATTTCCATTGTGCCTAAAATCGCTGGCTTTGTGGTAGCGACTCGCCTTTTTGGGGCGTTTATAGACACTCATACCGCTTGGGTAGAAGACATTTTTTATGTTTTGATTCTTATGACTATCACCATTCCTAATTTCATTGCTTTATGGCAAGAAGATGTCAAAAGGATGCTCGCTTATAGCTCCATTTCGCATTCTGGGTTCGCTTTAGCGTGCGTGTTTATCCACACTCAAGATAGCCAACAAGCGATGTTTGTCTATTGGTTCATGTTCGCCTTCACTTACATTGGGGCTTTTGGCCTTTTATGGCTCTTGAAAAGCCGGGAAAAAACATGGGATGAACGCTACGATCACCCCTATTCTAAATTCAACGGCCTTATCAAAACCCACCCTTTAGTGGCGATCTTGGGCGCTATTTTTGTTTTTGGGCTTGCAGGGATCCCGCCTTTTAGCGTGTTTTGGGGGAAATTTTTAGCCGTTGAAAGCGCGTTAGAGAGCAATCACATTCTTTTAGCGGTGGTGATGTTAGTTAATAGCGCGGTGGCTGCGTTTTATTATTTCCGTTGGCTCGTGGCGATGTTTTTCAATAAGCCCTTACAAACCCAAAACTACGCTCAAAACGATATTTACACCCAAAACGCCACCATGCCCATTTATGCGGTCATTGTTGTCATGGCGTTAGCGTGCTTGTTCTCTGTGTTTATGATGCGAGGGCTTTTAGAGTTTGTGGCTTAAGTCAAAATTCTTTCTTTTAATTGGCGTGGGTTTGCTCTCCCATTCGCTCAACGCCTTAAGCCTCACACTCACGCAAGGCAAAGAAGGGGGGGAAGATTTTTCGGTTTTAACCTTACGACACAATAAGGCGTTTTCTTGTTTTTATACCAATGAAAAACCGCCAAGCGGGATTGAAGCCTCTCTATCCATTATACACGCTAAACGCCCCATAGAATGCGTGATAGACTCCATCCCTAAGGAGGGTTTTACCCCTTTAGAAAACGCTTTTTTCAATATCACCTATTCCATGCGCCAACAACAATTCATTTTACACATCAAACCCAAAGTGATGCGAAGACTCACCCTTTTTTCTTTTGATAGGGATTATAAAAAAGCGATCCCCCTTTTTGTGGAAAACGATCCTAAAGCCAGAATGTGGCAAATCATAGGCTATGATCAAAATATCCCTTTTTTGAGCGGAAAAGACAACGCTCAAAAAGGCTTGAATTTCCCCATTGTCATTAAAGACGCTCAAACCCCTATCATTCAAGAACTGGATGTGAATAACAAACCCCTACTCACCACAAAGGGCTATGATTTAAACGCTTATTTAGAGGCTAAAAAACAAATGGATTCGCAAGCCTATTTTGACGCTTTACGCACGATCAGCCGTGCGTTTAAAAACTACCCTCAAACGATGTTTAAAAAAGATTTGTATTTATTAGAAATTATCGCATTAGGCCAATTAGGCATTAAAAAATCCTTACTCATAGATATTGGCACCCAATGGATTAAAAATTACCCGACTGACCCTAATATCCCTGAAGCGCTATACTATGTCGCCAAAGCTTTAGATGAAAACAATAACTACAAACAAGCCGTGCGCTATTACAAACGCATTCTTTTAGAATACAAAAACTCCCGCTACGCTCCCTTAGCCCAAATGCGTTTAGCCATTGAAGCGGCTGAAGGCTCTGATTTGAGCAGCGCTAGCATGCTTTTCAAAGAAGCTTTTTCTAACGCCAAAGACAAAGAGAGCGCGAGTGAAATCGCGCTTAATTGGGCTGAAGCAGAGATAAATTATCAAAACTTTAATAACGCTAAATACCTCATTGATAAGGTGGTTCAATCCAACCCTGATTATCTTTCTATGCATAGCGAATTAGCCCTAGAATTGCTCAAGTTATTGAAAAAAAACCAGATGAATGCAAGTGCGATTGAGATCGCTCACTTGCTTCTCAATCAAGATGATGATCTGAAAGCTAAAGAGCAAGCGCTTTATGATTTAGGGGCGTTGTATGCAAGGATCAAGGACTTTAAGAACGCCCACCTTTACAATTTGCGATATTTGCAAGACCATGCGGAATTGGAGCGGGCTTCTGTCGTTAGAGCGCGCGATGAAAAAGCCCTTTTTTCCATGGAAGGGAACACGCAAGAAAAAATCGCCCACTACGATAAAATCATTCAAAATTTCCCTAATTCTAATGAAGCCCAAAAAGCTTTAGAGTTGAAAGCCCAACTCTTGTTTGACAATAAACGCTATGCTGAAGTTTTAGGCATGCAAAAAAATTTGCCTAAAGATTCTCCCTTGATCCAAAAAACGCTCAATATTCTTGCTAAAACCCCATTAGAAAATCATCGTTGTGAGGAAGCCTTAAAATATTTATCCCAGATCACAGCCTTTGAATTCAGCCTCAAAGAAGAAATCCAAGCCTTTGATTGCTTGTATTTTGCATCGCTCAAAGAAAAAGCGCAAATCATTGCCCTAAACGCTTTAAAAGCGGCTAAAACCCCTAGCGAGAAATTGGTATGGCTTTATCGTTTGGGGCGCAATTACTACCGCTTAGGGGATTTTAAAAATTCCACTCTGGCCTCTAAAGACGCCTTAATCCTCGCTCAAAGTTTAAATAAAAAAGAATTTTATGATATTGCTTTTGTTTTATTTTCAGATTACATGCAAAACAATGAAAAAGGATTGGCCCTCAATCTGTATGCGTTTTTAGAAAAGCATTTCAAAGACGATAAACGCATGGCGTTGGTTTATTTTAAATTGCTAGAGAATGAAAAAGACCCTAAAAGCGTCAAAATTTATGCCACAAGCTTACTCACACTCCAAGACGCTTACAAGGATTATTCTTACACGCCCTTTAGCGAATTCGCTCTCATTGATGCTTACCGAACCACCAAAGATTATTCAAAAGCGTTAGAAACGCTAGACAAGCTTTTAAACCGCAGGCTTTCTTTAGAAGATCACCAAAAAGCCTTATACTTGCAATCTAGCTTACTGGATCTAACCAATCAAAAAACAAAATCTAGAGCCAGTTTAGAAAAATGCGTTCAGTTAAAACAAAAAGATCAAACAAACGCATGGCAAAATTTATGCGAACAGGGTTTAAATTTATTCAAAAACAAGGAGTCATGACATGGACATTAGCATTTTTAGAGAATACGATATTAGAGGCATCTACCCCACCACTTTAGATGAAAATACGGCTTTTAGTATCGGCGTGGAGTTAGGGAAAATCATGCGAGAATACGATAAAAGCGTGTTTGTAGGGCATGACGCCAGGGTGCATGGGCGCTTTTTGTTTGAAGCTTTGAGCGCGGGGCTGCAATCAAGCGGCTTGAAAGTGTATGATTTAGGGCTAATCCCCACACCGGTAGCGTATTTTGCGGCCTTTAATGGAATCAATGGCATTCAATGCCCTAATTCCATCATGATCACTGGCTCTCACAACCCCAAAGAATACAACGGCTTTAAAATCACGCTCAATCAAAACCCGTTTTATGGCAAGGACATTCAGGCTTTAAAAGACACGCTTTTAAGCGCCAAGCATGAAATAAAACCCCTAAAAGAAACGCCAGAGAAAGTCAATGCCCTAGAAGCGTATCAGCGCTATTTGATCAAGGATTTTCAGCATTTAAAAGATCTTAAATACAAAATCGCCCTGGATTTTGGTAATGGCGTGGGGGCGTTAGGATTAGAACCGATTTTAAAGGCTTTAAACATTGATTTTAGCAGCCTTTATAGCGATCCTGATGGGAATTTCCCTAACCACCACCCAGACCCTAGCGAAGCGAAAAACTTAAAAGATCTAGAAAAACACATGCAAGAAAACGCTATTTTAATAGGCTTTGCTTTTGATGGCGATGCGGATAGGATCGCGATGCTAAGCTCTCATCATATTTATGCGGGCGATGAATTAGCGATTTTATTCGCTAAACGCTTGCATGCTCAAGGCATCACCCCCTTTGTGATAGGCGAAGTCAAATGCTCTCAAGTGATGTATAACACGATTAATACCTTTGGTAAGACGCTCATGTATAAAACCGGGCATAGCAATCTAAAAATCAAGCTCAAAGAAACCCATGCGCATTTTGCGGCTGAAATGAGCGGGCATATCTTTTTTAAAGAGCGCTATTTTGGCTATGATGACGCCCTTTACACATGTTTAAGGGCTTTGGAGTTGTTGCTTGAACAAACCCCAAGCGATTTGGAAAACACCATTAAAAACCTCCCCTATTCCTACACCACGCCTGAAGAAAAAATCGCCGTGAGCGAAGAAGAAAAATTTGAAATCATTCATAACTTACAAGAAGTGCTTAAAAACCCGCCAAGTCATTTCCCTAAAATCAAAGAAATAATCAGCATTGATGGCGTGAGGGTGGTTTTTGAACATGGTTTTGGGCTTATTCGCGCAAGCAACACCACCCCCTATTTAGTCAGCCGCTTTGAAGGCAAGGATGAAACAACGGCGTTAGAGTATAAAAGGGCGTTGCTTGGGCTATTAGAAAAACTCTAAAATAGAGCTTGGGATAATCTCATTTCATATCCCTTGCTCTTAAAAATATTAGATCAATTAAACAAGTCGCTTTAAAACCACACATAAAATCATAAGATCTCAAATTTTTTGCACTATTTAAGCTAAGTTGAAGTTGAAGTTGAAGTTGACTATACTACCGCATGCTATCTAGGTTAGATTAGCAAAACCAAAAAAAAGGAAGTTAGCATGGGTGATAAAAAAAGTAACACCATTAAATGCATGGGCAAGTTGTTCATAGTCGTGATGGAGAGGTTGTCAATACCTACGAAACAAAAACGGTTATGTTTCAATGCAAAGAAGAAACAGAAAGCGCGATTCGAACATTAGTGGATGGCATTAACCAACTTACTAAAGATAGCGAAAAAGAATAGATACTAAACCATAACATACGGAGAAATTTCAAATGACACAAGAAAATTTTAAACAAGCAGTTGAGAACATTGAAAATAAACATCAAGTTAAATTGATTCTTGAAGCAAGCGGTTGCAAAAGTTTTTATCCAACATGCGATAATGACACATGTAAAATAGATGCACCAGAATGCGAGAAAGGCTGGTAAGGTTTTGCAAACCACGAATGCTGAGTTTCTTGGTTTTTTAAAAAAATTAAACTACCAAGTTCATAATTATAAAACTTCTAGTCCCTTTAGGCTAGAAGAAGTGATTAAAGACCGCATAATGTTTAAAAAACATGTTAGCGAGATAGAGAATCTAGCTCATTCTTCACCATTTTTCTTAAAAAAGTGGGTGATAAATGGGAAAAAACTTATAGAATTGAAGAAATAGCTCAAAGAACCTTAAAAGAATTGCAAAAAGATAATTTGCATAAGCAAGTTATAGAGATGTTAGAGAATAATCCGCTCATTCTACACCAAGAATTTGAGCGTTGGTTAAATACCAAACATCAAGGAATGATTTCTACAATCATAGATAAATATTGGCATAACTTTATTATCTATACTTATGAGTATCAGTCTTGGTGTTTAGACAAGTATGATCGTTTTATCCATCATCTCCCTACTCCAGAATACGAAAAAGAAAGCTCTGACAATCTTGATAATTTAAAGAATATTGCATATTATTTCAAATCCTACCAACAACAATACCCCCTAGATAGAAATATCCTACTTTATAATTTTCCATACAAATTACTCTATCAAGAAAAATCTTTTGAGACAATAAGGGCTATTATTATAGAATTTAGCGAACTTGTATAAGCTCATAAGAATTTTTGATACACCAACACTACCGATTTAGGTGTAGAGCTAAGGCTAAAAAAACTATCTGTAGCTTCATTGAGCGAACCAGAAAAGAGCGTTTTTAAACGCAAGTTTTTTAAGGGGTATTTGAGGTTTTTGGAAGTGAATCGGGCTTTAAGATCTAAGCTAAAAAGCGAGATTTGTTCCCCTTTAAAACTAGGTAAAGTAAAAGGGGTTTCTAACACCCTAAAAAGACCATAATCGCTTATGGCTTGGATTTTTTGGCAAAATTTAAAATACTCCAACAATAAAAAAGTGTTCGCTAAAGCGTGATCTTCTCGCTTGCCATTCAACCCTAAAAAAATAAAGTCATCAAAGCCTTTATTCAAAGCATAAAAAAAGGCTTTGGACAAATCGTTGCTGTCTTGTTCGCTCATGCATATAGGGTTATACAAAGCTTTCAAATGCGAATCAATGCTATCTAGATCGCCTATAACAACGCTGGGTTTGAATTGAAGCGCATGCAATGATATAACAGCCCCATCGCATGCGATTAAAAAGGGAGCGTTTTTTAAAAGGTCTAAGCATTTTTGAGATTTAGGAAACTCCCCATTCGCTAAAATCACTGCTTGCATGACTTATTCCAACGGTTAAAATAATACAAACCAATAAAAAGGTATAGAATCGTTGTGAAGAGTTGCACCAAACTCTCTGTAGAAATTTGGAAAATACAAAACCACACGATAATGGACACGATATTCCCCAAAGTTACCAATACATAGTTCTCCATATAACGCAAAACCTGTAAAATAAAAGCAATAATAAAAATGACGAAATTAAAACTCTCTGCCCATAAAAAATTCGTTTTAATCTCTTTAAAAAACAAAGCGCTCACACAAGTTAAAACCCCTATGCCTAAAACGAGCGCAAAACGCCAATTTTTGGAAAGTTTTTGAGCCTTGATAGCACCCTCATGCTGCTCTGTCTTTTTCCATGCGAACAGCCCATAAATCGTTACCGGCATATACAAAAAAAGGCATAAAATCACATCAGCGTTTAATTTCCATTGATAAGCGACATAAGCGTAACTCAAATTATAAACAAGACCAAACACAAAGCAAATCGTTTGCCTTTCTCCGGCAAAAAACGCATACAAAACCCCACTAAGCCCTGCTAGTAGGTTAACAAATGAGCCTTTGACAAGGATGTTAGTGATGGTTAAAAACACGCAAGAAAGAATGAGTGTGGCGTAAAATCGTTTGGATAGTTGGGTGGTTATTAACATGCTATTTCCTTACGCAAGAATTACCTTGACAAGTTCTATGGGTTTGATCTCAGCCTTTTAAAAACTTGAGCGTTTTAAAAAGCACCCCTTAAATGCTTCTCATTGTAACACAAATCAGTGAGAACGCGCTTTAAAGTTTCTTTATTTTTTTATACCCCCTCCATTTAATGACATTTGGGTTAAATCACCACCCTAATTTAGCGCAAAGCCTAGAACAAATCCCAAAACACACAAGAAAGCAAGCATAACCAAACCCTCTACAAGGAGATTGCTAGGATGCCCACAATACGCCGAAATCTCATGCATAGCGACAATAAAGGGCATTATCAAAAGCATCAAATAAAAATCCCTTAGCCTTGATCCTAACACAGCGTTATAAAATGCGCCAAAAAACCTAGCCTTAAAAATGGCTTTGAGAAACCTAGGGTATCTTACTTGGAAAGATTTATAACAATCCCTACCTCGTGGGTCAAATAAAAGGTTAGACAATAGGGTTGCTATTAAAAGCGTTAGCCATGCGTAATAGCTATCTTTAGGGTTAAAAAGGATATCGCCTTGGCTCCAAGGAAATGTAGACAGACATCCAGCATAGACTATGGCCACCGCCCATTGATATTCCCAGTCGCTCAAACGCTTTTTGATGTTCATGCTCTCTCCTTTCTTGCCCAAAGCTACCTATCATACACGAAATGACGATCATAGGTGGGTTCTCTTGGGGTTTGTGGCTCTCTATCAACGCCACGGATATAATCTTCTACCCTATCGCCTACTTCAGACCCAATATATCCTCCTGCTGTGCTACCAAGAAATCTCCCTAATCCAATACCCACTGGACCTCCAGGAACCCCAATTGCTCCTCCAATTTTATCACCAACAAAACCCCCAACACCACCCCCTATAAGTTTGCCTAATTCACCCCTTGCCTCTATTTTAGGACTAGCTATAGCCACATTAGCCATTGCACCGCATAAAACCACTACACAACTAAATGTTCTTAATCCATTCATAACAAATCCTTTCATAAAATTGAGATTCAAGGCATGTTTGGCACACCTTGGTAAGAATATTTATACCACAACCCTATTAAAAGCATTGTTATAGATCGGAAAAATATCACAAGAAGCTCAATAAATGTTTTGTTTCTACTCAAATTACAATATTAAGGTAAATCATTGGTTTTATGGTTTTAGTATTTTTTAAGCGTTTTAGAGCGTTAAGTTTCAAGCATTAAAGCCTTTAATTGCGTTTTTACACCAACCGCTTAAAAATTGAACGCCTATTTTGAATATATTAGACGCTTTTTTATTTTTATGCTAAACTATCTGAAGTTTTGGCCGATATGACTTCATACAGAGGTTAAACCAATCATAAATGGTAAGGTTGATTCCATCTCGCTCTGTAATAGGTTTGAAACCATGCATCTAAGATTGACTCCTATCTTGTAAGTGCCATACTACAAGTTCCAATAATAAAAACTTCTAAAAATCAAAACCTACAGAGCGAGATGGAATTAACCTTTGTATGATTACAAAGGATAGCCAATCTTAAACAACCAATACAAGCCTTATAATATCATTAATCGCTATTCAAAATCACAGATATTTTAATACAGCGTTCAATTTTTGAAAGCAAGAGTCCACTCACAAATCTTTTTAACAACAAATTTTTATACCATGTTGATAGCTTTCGTGTTAGAATGCGTATTGAATTGATCTTAGGAGTGTAAAAATGCAAGTTTCACAATATCTGTATCAAAACGCACAATCTATTTGGGGGGATTGTATTTCCCATCCGTTCGTTCAAGGCATAGGGCGTGGGACTTTAGAAAGAGATAAATTCCGTTTTTATATTATTCAGGATTATTTGTTTCTTTTAGAATACGCTAAAGTGTTTGCTTTGGGCGTAGTTAAGGCTTGTGATGAAGCGGTGATGAGAGAGTTTTCTAACGCTATACAGGATATTTTGAATAACGAGATGAGTATCCATAACCATTACATTAGAGAACTTCAAATCACTCCAAAAGAATTGCAAAACGCATGCCCCACTCTAGCGAATAAATCCTATACGAGCTACATGCTCGCTGAAGGGATTAAGGGCTCTATTAAAGAAGTTACGGTGGCTGTTCTATCCTGTGGTTGGAGCTATTTAGTGATCGCGCAAAATTTAAGCCAAATCCCAAACGCTTTAGAACATGCCTTTTATGGGCATTGGATTAAGGGCTATAGTTCCAAAGAATTTCAAGCGTGCGTAAATTGGAATATTAATTTGCTTGATTCCCTCACCCTCACTTCTTCAAAACAAGAAATTGAAAAATTAAAGGATATTTTTATCACTACAAGCGAATACGAATATCTGTTTTGGGATATGGCGTATCAAAGTTGAATAAAAGTTTTTGTGCTGTTAGAAAAACGCAAGAGAAGAAAATATCTATCTCTTGCAAAAAGTCTATTGAGCGTAAGCTTCTAGTTTGAGTTCAATCTTTACCTCATCTCCAACGACAGCATCGCTAAAGGTTTTACCGATACCAAAATCCTTGCGGTTGATTTTGCCTTCAGCTTGTAGCACCATGAATTCTTTTTTATTCATGGGGTTTTGTAAAGGGGCTTGGATTTTGGCTTCCAATACGACAGGCTTAGTTACGCCACGAAGAGTCAAATCCCCATAGATTTTACTATCTTCGTATTTGGTCATTTTAAAGCTCCCTTTTGGGTATTTCACCACATCAAAAAAATCCGCTGTTTTCAAATGGTTATCTCTTTTTCTGTCCCTAGTATTGACGCTTTTCACATCAATATTGCCTTCAAAAACGCTGAGCGTTTTAGTGTTAGGCTCTAGATCAATTTTGCCATCAAAATTATCAAACGTGCCTCTTGTTTCATTGAATGTGAAGTGCTTGACCTCAAACCACACGCTAGAGTTTGCCTTATCAATCGTATAAGGTTTTGCAAACGCCAAACTAACGCCCAAAAGGGTGAACATTAACGCTTTTTTCATTGTTTCCTCGCTTCATTAAAATTAAAAATGCCAACTATACAACAAATTGGTTAATGGTAAAATACTCCTAATCGTCTGTTTTAAGGTATAATACAAAAAATCCCCATTAGGTAGGTGTTGTTATGATAAAAAAGACCCTTGCATCGGTTTTATTAGGATTGAGTTTGATGAGTGTGTTAAATGCCAAAGAATGCGTTTCGCCCATAACAAGAAGCGTTAAGTATCATCAGCAAAGCGCTGAAATTAGAGCCTTGCAATTGCAAAGTTACAAAATGGCGAAAATGGCGCTAGACAATAACCTCAAGCTCGTTAAAGACAAAAAGCCAGCCGTCATTTTGGATTTAGATGAAACCGTCTTAAACACTTTTAATTATGCGGGCTATTTAGTCAAAAATTGTATTAAATACACCCCAGAAACTTGGGATAAATTTGAAAAAGAAGGCTCGCTTACGCTCATTCCTGGAGCGCTAGACTTTTTAGAATACGCTAATTCTAAGGGCGTTAAGATTTTTTACATTTCTAACCGCACGCAAAAAAATAAGGCATTCACTTTAAAAACGCTCAAAAGTTTTAAACTCCCCCAAGTGAGTGAAGAATCCGTTTTATTAAAGGAAAAAGGCAAGCCTAAAGCTGTTAGGCGAGAATTAGTCGCTAAGGATTATGCGATTGTTTTACAAGTGGGCGACACTTTGCATGATTTTGACGCGCTTTTTGCTAAAGACGCTAAAAACAGCCAAGAACAACGAGCTAAAGTCTTGCAAAACGCTCAAAAATTCGGCACTGAGTGGATCATTTTACCCAACTCTCTTTATGGCACATGGGAAGATGAGCCTATAAAAGCATGGCAGAATAAAAAATAAAATTTATCCATCGCATAAGAACGATTTTTGCTAACATGACAAAAAATTTGATCTCTTAGGCGGAGCTATGGATTTTGTAGGGTTTGAAGATTTAAAATGCAAAGATAAAGAAAACTCTCAAAAAGTTTTTGTGATCCGTAACGATAAGTTAGGCGATTTTATTTTAGCCATACCCGCTTTAATCGCTCTAAAGCAAGCTTTTTTAGAAAAAGGCAAGGAAGTGTATTTGGGTGTGGTTGTGCCTAGCTATACCACCCCAATAGCCTTAGAATTCCCTTTTATTGATGAAGTCATTATAGAAGATAACCACTTGAGCGCCACTCTCAAAAGCAAATCCATTGACGCTCTTATCTTTTTATTTTCTAATTTTAAAAACGCCAGACTCGCTTTTAGTTTTAGGAAATTTATTCCTTATATCCTAGCCCCAAAGACTAAAATCTATTCTTGGCTGTATCAAAAGAGCGTGCGCCAAAACCGATCGCTGTGTTTAAAAACCGAATACGAATACAATTTGGATCTCATTCATGTGTTTTGTAAAGATCACAACCTCCCTAACGCTCAACTTAAAAAAATCGCATGGAAGCTTAAGGACAAATCCAAAGAGCGATCCATTATCGCTTCAAAACTCAACGCTGATGTTGGTTTGTTGTGGATTGGCGTGCATATGCATAGCGGAGGCAGTTCGCCCGTATTGCCCGCTTCGCATTTCATTGAGTTGATTGCAATCTTGCATGAAAAATTAAGTTGTGAGATCATTCTTATTTGCGGGCCAGGCGAGAGAAAAGCCACAGAAGAACTCCTTAAAAAAGTCCCTTTCGCTCATCTCTATGATACGAGCCATAGTTTAGTGGATTTAGCCAAATTGTGCGCGAATTTAAGCGTCTATATCGGGAACGCTTCAGGCCCTTTGCATGTGAACGCTTTATTTGACAACCAATCTATCGGGTTTTATCCTAACGAACTCACCGCCTCTATTGCCAGATGGCGGCCTTTCAACGAACAATTTTTAGGCATCACCCCGCCTAATGGATCAAACGACATGGGTTTGATTGACATTAAAAAAGAAAGCGAAAAGATTATGGGATTTATCACAAAAAATCTTTCTCATCACGCGCAAGAAAGATAACCGCAACAAACATTACGCAAACGATCTTAAAACGCTCAAAAATTTAATCGGATTGAAGCGGTTTTTCGCATTCTCATTAAAATTTCTAATTTCCTCATAAATTGAGCCTTGAGGGATTCAATTTGAGTTTAAGTTAGATTAGCCCTTGCAAGCTCTATAAGGCTATTAATTTATTTCCCATTTATCTATTTCTTGTAAAATACGAGTTTATTTTTAGCGTGAAGAAATTGATGGTTAGCCTGATAGAAAAAGCCCCTTACATTCCCTACCCCCTAGCTCTTTATGAAAAGTTAGAGCAACCACACACCTTGCTTTTTGAAAGCGCTGAGATTGAGAGCAAAGCGCACACCAAATCCCTATTAATGGCTAAGGCTTGTTTGAAACTAGTTTGCAACCACAATATCGTAACCATCACTAGCCTAACGCCTAATGGTGGGGCGTTTTTGCAAACATTGAGCGCGTTTTTTAAAACGCCTATACAAGACAATGCCCTAACCTTAACCTACACCAAAAATAAAAAAACGCAAGATGAGTTTTTAAAACTCTTTGAGCCTAGCCCTTTTGACGCTTTAAGGGGGCTTTTTAAAAGCGTTAAAACAAAACCCAAACACCCTTTTACGCTCTTTAGCGCGGGCGTTTTTTCTTTTGAAATGCTCAATTTTTTTGAAGATTTACCTAACTTAAAAGCACAAGACAACACCGCGCATGACTTTATATTTTATGTTGCGCAAAATTTGATCATCATAGACCATAAAGAAAAAAGCGCTGAAATCTTGGGGGCGTGTTTTGATGAACGCTTTAAAACAGAGATAGCCCAAGAATTACAGGACTTAAAAGAGTTGGCTAAAAACATCAAAAGCGACTTTATCCCTAAAAAAGCTAAGCAAAGCACAGGAGTTAGTGCTAATTGCGATGATAGCGAGTTTGAAAAAAGGGTGCTATCCTTACAAGAAGAAATCAAAAAAGGCGAGATTTTTCAAGCGGTGTTGTCGCGCAGCTTTTATATGGAGTGCTTGGAGGGTTTGAGCGCGTATTATCATTTAAAGCTCTCTAACCCTAGCCCTTATATGTTCTATATCAAAGACAGCGATTTTATCCTTTTTGGGGCAAGCCCTGAGAGCGCCTTAAAATACAACGCTTTAATGAATACGGCTGAAATTTATCCCATTGCTGGCACTCGTTTAAGGGGTAAGGACAAACAAGGGAATATTGATTACGATTTGGATAGTAAAATGGAATTTGATTTGCAACACGACTATAAAGAAAGGGCTGAACACATCATGCTAGTGGATTTAGCCAGAAACGACATGGCCAGAGTTTCAAAAAAACGCTATTGCGACAAGCTTTTAAAAGTGGATAAATATTCCAATGTCATGCATTTAGTTTCAAGGGTTGTGGGGGAATTGAAAAAAGGGTGCGATAGTTTGCATGCTTACAGGAGTTTTATGAACGCCGGCACGCTCAGCGGGGCGCCTAAAATCTCTGCGATCAGGCTCATTTACCAATTAGAAAAGCAAAGGAGAGGCTCTTATGGGGGGAGCGTGGGGTATTTAAATAGCGAGGGCTCTATGGATTCTTGCATCACTATCCGTTCATGTTTTGTTAAAAACAATAGGGCCGTGATCCAAGCAGGAGCCGGTATTGTGTTAGACAGCGTGCCGCAAAACGAAGCGAATGAAACAAGAGCCAAAGCGCAAGCCCTTATTGATGCGATCAGGAAAACAAGCTTATGAAAATCTTTTTTATAGATAATTTTGATTCTTTCTCTTATAATTTGGTGTATGAATTAGAGTGTTTGGGTTATGAAGTGGCCGTTTATCAAAACGATATTGATCCGAGTTATCTTATGGGTTTAATGAATGAAGAATTAAAAACCCCTTTATTGTTCATCTCACCCGGGCCAGGTAATCCTAGCAGTTCAGGCAATCTTTTAAGAATCATTGCAATGGCTAAAAAGAAATTCCCCATTTTAGGGGTTTGTTTAGGCTTACAGGCTTTAGCGCAAAGCTATGGGGCTAAAATCATAAGGAGTAAAGAAATCGTGCATGGCAAAGCGACGACTATCGCGCTCAAAAAGCATGCCGTTTTTAAAGGTTTAGGGGAAAGCATGGTAGTGGGGCGTTACCATTCTTTAATGGCGAGCGGGTTGCCTAAAAATTTAGAAGTGATCGCTAAGCATGACAATATCCCTATGGCCATTATCAATGAAGAAGATAAAATCTTAGCCTATCAATTCCACCCTGAAAGCATCATGACTTTACAAGGGAGAGCGTTGTTAGAGCAAAGCGTGGGGTTTTTAAAAGAATTATAATGAAAGATATTTTAAACGCTCTCTATCATCAAAAAGACTTGAACGATGAAGAAGTTAAAAAGTTATTCACGCTCATTATCAACGAAAAAGTAAGCCCAGCACAACTTGGGGCCATTTTGTGCGCTTTAAAAATCAAGGGCGAGAGCTTTAAGGAGATTAGCGTCGCTGCAACCACGCTTTTAGAGCATGCCCCTAAGCCTTTTAACAGCGGCGTGGATTTAATAGATAATTGCGGCACAGGGGGCGATGGGTTAAAAACGATTAATATTAGCACGATTGCCGCGCTCATTGCCAGCTCTATGGGGTTATCTATGGCTAAACACGGATCAAGGAGCGTTTCCAGTCATAGCGGGAGCGCGGATTTGTTGGAAAATTTGGGCGTGAATATTGAAATGAACCCCACGCAATTAGAGAATTGCTTCAAACAAACGCATTTTGGGTTTTTATTCGCGCCTTTATACCATCAAAGTTTTAAAAAATCCGCCCCCTTAAGAAAAGAGCTTTTCACTAAAACGATTTTTAATTGCTTAGGGCCTTTAATCAACCCCTTAAGGCCAAAAATCCAGCTTTTAGGCGTGTATGACAAATCCTTGTGTAAGACCATGGCACTAGCGTTAAAGACTTTGGGCGTTAAAAGGGCGATGGTGGTTAATGGAGGGGGGACGGATGAAATCGTGTTGCATGACATTACGCATGCGTGTGAATTGAAAAATAATGAAATTTTAGAGTATGACTTGAGCGCTAAAGATTTTGACTTACCCCCCTATGATTTGAAAGAATTACAGATTGAAAACGCCAAAGAAAGCGCTCAAGCGTGTTTAGATATTTTAGAAAATAAAGGCAAAAATTCGCATACAATGGTGGTTGTGGCGAATGTGGCGAGTTTGTTGTATTTAAGCCATAAGGCTAAAGATTTAAAAGAGGGCGTGGGCATGACTTTAGAGCATTTAAAAACCAAAGCGCCTTATGCGCATTTGCAAAAAATCATAAGGTTAAGCCATGCCTAGCGTGTTAGAAAACATCCTTAAAGACAAGCTCCTAGAAGTTTCTGCACTCAAAAAAAATCACACTTTGCCCGCAAACATAAACCCAAGCGATAGGGATTTTAAAAAAGCGTTATTGGAAAAAAAGACCAGCTTTATTTTAGAATGCAAAAAAGCATCGCCCTCCAAAGGTTTGATCAGAAAAGATTTTGATCTGTTAAAAATAGCCAAGACTTATGAAAAATTTGCCTCTTGTGTTTCAGTTTTAGCCGATGCTAAATATTTTTTAGGCTCTTATAAAAACATTAAGATTGTTTCGCAGCATTCCACCAAGCCCATTTTGTGTAAAGACTTTATCATTGACGCTTTTCAAATCAAACTCGCTAGAATGATGGGAGCTAATGCGGTGCTTTTAATGCTAAGCGTGTTAGATGATAAAAATTATTTAGAGCTCTTTAATCTCGCTAAATCCTTAAACATGAGCGTGCTGACTGAAGTTTCCAACCAGCAAGAAATTGAGCGCTTGCTCAAACTCCAATACGACATTATAGGTATTAATAACAGGGATTTACACACCTTAAAAACCGATATTTTTCACACGCTGGAATTACGCCCCCTTTTGCCTAAAGATGCGATTATTATCAGTGAGTCCGGTATTTATTCGCATGCGCAAATCAAAGTCCTAGCCCCTTATGTGAATGGCTTTTTAGTGGGCAGCTCTTTAATGAAAGAAAAGGATTTGAAAAAAGCGTGCATTAAATTGATTTTAGGCGAAAATAAAGTGTGCGGGCTTACAAGAATCAAAGACACCAAAGCCGTTTATAAAAACCATTTCATTTATGGGGGTTTGATTTTTGAAAAATCTTCGCCCCGATACATCAAGCCTAAAAAAGCCCTAAAGATCACAAAAGCGGTTAAAAAACTGGATTTTGTGGGCGTGTTTGTGAAAGATAGCGTTAAAAAAATTCAAAAAATCGCTAAAAAACTTGATTTAAAAGCGGTGCAGCTTTATGGCTATTCGCAAAAAGAAATCGCTCAATTAAAAAAATCGCTCCCTAAAACTTGCGCGATCTGGCAAGTAGTGAGCGTGATGAACGCTAAAGATTTAGTGCCTAAAGCTAAAGAAGCCTCTCTAATCTTATACGACACTAAGGGGGATAAAATGGGAGGCAATGGCGTGAGTTTTGATTGGGAAATTTTAGAAAATGTCAAAACGCCTTTCATGCTAGCTGGTGGGCTTAATTTGGATAATATTCAAAACGCCTTGAAAGTTAAAGCGTTGGGGTTGGATTTCAATTCCGGTTTAGAAATAAGCCCTGGGATTAAAAATAAGGATAAAATCAAGCGATTAACCCGAATTTTAAGAGAGTATTAAATGAATAAAAAAGCGTATTTTGGGGAGTTTGGAGGGAGTTTTGTTTCAGAATTGTTAGTGCCTGCATTAAGAGAGTTAGAACAGGCGTTTGATGCGTGTTTGAAAGATGAAAAATTTCAAAAAGAGTATTTTCGTCTTTTAAAGGATTTTGTGGGCCGTCCTAGCCCTTTAACCTTGTGTCAAAATATCGTTTCTAACCCTAAAGTCAAGCTTTATTTAAAACGAGAGGATTTAATCCACGGCGGGGCACACAAGACTAATCAGGCTTTAGGGCAAGCCCTTTTAGCGAAAAAAATGGGAAAAACAAGGATTATTGCTGAAACAGGCGCTGGGCAGCATGGCGTGGCGACGGCTATCGCTTGCGCGTTGTTGGGTTTAAAATGCGTGATTTTTATGGGGGCTAAAGACATCAAGCGCCAGGAAATGAATGTTTTTAGAATGCGCTTATTAGGCGCTGAAGTGAGAGAAGTCAATTCAGGGAGCGCGACGCTTAAAGACGCTGTGAATGAGGCTTTAAGAGATTGGGCGAGTAGCTATAAGGACACGCATTATTTGCTAGGCACAGCCGCCGGGCCACATCCTTACCCTACGATGGTCAAAACCTTTCAAAAAATGATAGGCGATGAGGTTAAAAGCCAAATTTTAGAAAAAGAAAACCGCTTGCCTGATTATGTGATCGCATGCGTTGGAGGGGGGTCTAACGCTATAGGGATATTCAGTGCGTTTTTAAACGATAAAGAGGTCAAACTCATAGGCGTAGAGCCAGCCGGTTTAGGGCTAGAAACCAATAAGCATGGGGCGACTTTGAATAAGGGGCGTGTGGGGATTTTGCATGGGAATAAAACCTATCTTTTACAAGATAATGAAGGCCAGATTGCAGAAAGCCACAGCATTAGCGCTGGGCTTGATTATCCAGGAGTAGGGCCAGAACACAGCTATTTAAAAGAGATTGGGCGCGCGGTTTATGAAAGCGCAAGCGATGCTGAAGCGCTAGAAGCCTTTAGTTTGTTGTGCCAAAAAGAAGGCATTATCCCAGCATTAGAGAGTTCGCATGCCTTAGCGTATGCCCTAAAGCTCGCTCAAAAATGCGAAGAAGAAAGCATTATTGTAGTGAATTTAAGCGGTCGTGGGGATAAGGATTTAAGCACCGTTTATAACGCTTTAAAAGGAGGTTTAAAATGAGGTATCAAAACATGTTTGAAACCTTAAAAAAACAAGATAAAATGGCGTTTATCCCGTTTGTAACCTTGGGCGATCCTAATTATGAATTGAGTTTTGAAATCATTAAAACCCTAATTATTAGCGGGGTGAGCGCTTTAGAATTGGGTCTTGCTTTCTCAGATCCCGTAGCGGATGGAATTACCATACAAGCGAGCCATTTAAGGGCATTAAAACACGCTTCTATGGCTAAAAATTTCCAGCTTTTAAAAAAAATTAGAGGCTACAACCATGATATTCCCATAGGGCTTTTAGCGTATGCGAATTTAATTTTTTCTTATGGCGTTGATGGCTTTTACGCTCAAGCTAAAGAATGCGGTATAGATAGCGTTTTAATAGCGGACATGCCCCTAATAGAAAAAGAATTAGTCATCAAATCCGCTCAAAAACACCAAATCAAGCAGATCTTTATCGCTAGCCCTAATGCGAGCGTTAAAGATTTAGAACAAGCCGCTACGCATTCGCAAGGCTATATCTACACTTTAGCCAGGAGTGGGGTTACAGGGGCGAGCCATACTTTAGAAAATGACGCGAGAACTATTATTAAAACCTTAAAAACCTTTAGCCCTACCCCAGCTTTACTGGGCTTTGGCATTTCTCAAAAAGAACACATCACAAACGCTAAAGAAATGGGTGCTGATGGCGTGATTTGCGGCTCAGCGTTAGTCAAAATCATAGAAGAAAATTTAAACAATGAAGACGCCATGCTAGAAAAAATTAAAGGGTTTATAGGAGGAATGATTTTTTAAGGCTTTTTGGCTTTGTTGCGTCAAAAAATTAAAGATCACAGATTAACAATCATCAAGCTTTATTATATGCACGTTATGGCGTTAGCGTAGGAAATACTGCCATAAGCCTAACAATAATATAAAAGTAACCTTGTAGTGTGGTTGATAGCGGCTAAAATCGCAGGTATTTTGATAATAAAAAAGGCTAATTTTCATATACTAAGCCATAAGCGATTATGGTCTTTTTAGGGTGCTAGAAACCCCTTTTATCTTGCCCAGTTTTAAAGGGGAACAAATCTCGCTTTTTAGCCTGAATCTTAAAGCCCAATTCACTTCTAAAAATCTCAAATACCCCTTAAAAAACTTGCGTTTAAAAACGCTCTTTTCTGGCTCGCTCAATGAAGCCACAGATAGTTTTTTTATCCTTAGCTCTACACCTAAATCGGTGGTGCTGGTGTATCAAAAATTCTTATGAGCGGGTTTTGTTAGGCAAGTTTTTGTCTGTATATTGTGTCAAGTTAAGAAGCGTTTGAGTTAGCAAGTAGAGAAAGATTGATTCAGTTTCGCTTTGCGTGGAGGTGGTAGGTTTAGTGTTTTTAATGTGCATTGTGTGGCGGACACAATGATAGGAGTTCATAATTTTTTAACAAAACGACTACAAAGCGAACAAATCAACCCATCACCTACATCGGCTAAAATCCAAAGCAGTTTAGTATAGAGAAATAGCCAATATCTAGCGTGTCTCAAAATACGCTTGAATCCATCTGGATCAATCTCCAGCAGTTGGATTTCTTAAAATCATCAAACCAATTAGAAGCCTTAATAAAAATGTAAGAAATACCGCTCAATTAAAGGGTAGGGTAGAAGCCAGTGCGAGTTTTGAGTTTATTTTAATTTTTTAAAAAAATAGGGTTTTAGTTACTTTATTTTTGCAGTTTGGAGGTTATCGCTTAACTAAGCTCTTTTATATTTTGATTACAGAAAATGCTTTTTAGATTTTTTAAATTTCATGATCAATAAAACAAAGTCAAAGCTTTTGAGTGCTTCTTTTAAAAGGATAAAATCAAAGCGATAACCACCAACCAAAATCTTGGCTAGCAGTTCATCAAATTTCATACAAATTCAATGGTGGCTAGAGTGGAAGCATCCCCTCTTCTAAAAGTAGTGCGCTGGATCCTAGTGTATCCGCCATTCCTTTGCGCGTATTTGGGCGCGATTTCAGTTACAAGCTTGTGGGTGGCTTCTTTGTTTTGCAAATATGCAAAAACATGGCGGTGCGCGTTAAAATCGCCCACACGAGCCGCTGTCGTTAATTTCTCAATGTAACTGCGCAACTCCTTAGCTTTATAAATCCCTGTTTCAATTTTGTTATGCTCAATCAAAGCGATCGCTAAATTCTTTAATAACGCCTTTCTGTGCGAGCTGGTTCTCCCAAGCTTGCGGTATCCGTGTTTGTGTCTCATCAGTCGTTACCTCCTTTATCTTCTAATTTTTCTAATCTTTTCTTTAAACTCTCTCTTTGTTCATGGCTTAATTCTGTGCCTACCGGATAGCCCAAATCATTCAATTTTTCAGCGATTTCATCATAGGATTTTTTACCCATGTTCTTCACGCCCTTAAGCTCTTCTTCGCTCATCAACACGAGTTCGCCCACATACTTGATGCCGATTTTATCCAAGCAATTAAAACACCTAGCGCTCAAATTCATGCTTTCAATCTTAGCACTCAAATCTTTAGCGTCATCTCTTTGAGCGTAATCGCCTGAATACTCCGTGTTAGCAATGGGTCTTTCGCCAAAAACGCCTAGTTGCTTGCTCATCACTTTCACCGCTGATAAAAACGCTTTATAAGGGTCAATCTGCCCGTCTGTTTCAATATCAAAAATGATTTTTTCATAGTTGGGATCGCCCTCAACCAAAACGTTTTCAATCTCATAAACGACCTTTTTAATCGGCGTGAAAGAGCCGTCTAATGGCATGTAGCCCTCAGGCATCAATTCCCTTGTGTTTTCGCTTGGGACATACCCCATTCCTTTATAGATAATGAGCGAAAAATTCAATTGAGCGTCTTCGTTGATTATCGCTAGGGGCATTTCCGGATTGACAATTTCTATATGCTCAGAATTCAAATCCCTAGCCCTAAGCTCCATAGGCCCTTTAAAAGAATAATCCACCACAACCGATTGGTTTTCTAAAGAGCTATCCTGCCCCACTAACGCCTTGGCTATAAAGCGGATATTCTTTAAATTCATGATAAAAAGCGACACATCTTCAGTAACCCCCCTTAAAGAGTCAAACTCATGATGCACACCTTCAATCTTTAAACCCACAGGAGCATACCCCACAGAACTTAAAAGCAAGAGTCTTCTAATAGGATGAGCAAGCGTAACAGCGTAACCAAACTCAAATGGAGCCAGAGAAATCTTAACCCGATTGCCCTCTTTCTCTAGCACCTTAATTTCTGATGGGATCAAAGGTGCTGTTTTGATAACTTTCATGCTCTAACCCCTTACTTAGAATACAATTCTACAATGAGTCTTTCTTCAATAGGGACAACCACTTCTTCTCTTTCAGGGTAGCGGGTGAAGATGCCGTATTTTTTATCTTTTTCCACATCAATCCATGGCACAATCCCTGTTTGAGCCGTTAATTCCATCGCGCGCACCACTTGAGGGTTGCTCTTGGTTTTTTCTTTGATCTCAATTTTTTGCCCTGAACGCACGAAATAAGAGGGAATATCCAAACGCTTACCATCCACAAGCACATGCCCATGCGTTACCAATTGCCTAGCAGAGCTTCTAGTGGTCGCAAACCCCATGCGATAGACGACATTATCCAATCTTCTTTCAATCAAGCGGATAAGGTTTTCGCCCGTATTGCCGTCCAAACGATTGGCTTCCACGAAAATACTCCTGAATTGCTTTTCAGAAATGCCATACATCATTTTAGCTTTTTGCTTTTCTTTCAATTGCAACCCGTAATCAGAAGTCTTAGCACGTCTTTGCCCATGCTGACCTGGCCCATAAGCCCTTTTATCTAGCGCGCTCTTCCCGCTCAATCGCCTTTCACCTTTTAAAGCTAAAGAAACCCCAAAACGCCTTTCTAGTCTTTCTACTGCGCCTCTATATCTTGCCATAAAGCCTCCTTACACTCTTCTTCTTTTAGGGGGTCTGCAACCATTATGAGGGAGCGGGGTGATGTCTTTAATCCAAAGCACTTTAACGCCCTCTGTCGCGCCCACGCTCTTAATAGCGGTCTCACGCCCACTGCCTGGCCCTTGAACCTTAATGCCCACTTCTTTAACGCCATGCTCTTTAGCCTTGCTTAGAGCACTTTCTACAGCTTGTTGGGCCGCATAAGGGGTGGATTTTTTAGAGCCTTTAAACCCTAAACCGCCCGCCGTGCTCCAGCAAATCACATTGCCCATTTCATCAGTGATCGTGATATTGGTGTTGTTAAAGGTCGCTGAAATATAAACAACCCCTCTCGCAATATTCTTTTTGACTACTTTCTTTTTAGCCACTACATTTCTCTTAGCCATTAAATCATCATCTCCTTATCCGCTACTTGCTGCCCACGGTTTTTTTCTTACCCTTACGAGTCCTAGCGTTATTTTTGGTGGTTTGGCCTCTCACAGGAAGACCCTTACGATGCCTGATCCCACGATAATTCCCTAAGTCCATTAAGGATTTAATATCCATTTGAACTTTTTTACGCAAATCGCCCTCTACTAAGTAGCTTTGTTGGATTTTTTTAGCGATACTAGACACTTCATCTTCGCTCAATTCATGCACGCGTTTGTCAAAAGAAATGCCTACCGCTTCTAAAATCTCTCTAGAACTCTTAAGCCCAATCCCATAAATATAGGTAAGGGCATACTCTACTCTCTTCTTTTTTGGTAAATCCACACCAGCAATCCTTGCCATGCTTTATCCTTGTCTTTGTTTGTGTTTAGGGGTAGCGCAGATCACTCTAATAACGCCCCTTCTTTTAATGATTTTGCACTTATCGCACATCTTTTTCACTGATGGCCTGACTTTCATGATTTTTCTCCTTTGAAAAAATTAGGCACTACTAAAAACTTTTATACTAACATATTTTCATTGAAATAACCCTTAAATTATTTATATCTAAAAGTTATCCGACCCTTGTCTAAGCTATAGGGCGTAAGCTCTAGCTTGACCCTATCGCCTAAAGCAATCCTAATATAGTGCATGCGCATCTTTCCAGAAATACGGCACAACACCACATGCTTATTGTCTAACTCCACCTTAAAAGTGGCGTTAGGCAACGCCTCAATCACTTTCCCATCCACTTCTATAACATCATCTCTTGCCATTAACGCTCCGTAAGAATCACTGCTTTATTGCCAACTATGGCGATAGTATGCTCATGGTGGCTTGTGTTAAGCCCATCCACTGAAACCACGCTCCACTTATCCGCTAGTATTTTAGGCTCGCCTTGTTTTTGACACACCATAGGCTCTAAGCAAAATACCATGCCCTCTTTGATTTTAGGGCCGCTATTAGCTTTGACGCCTTTTTCTAGGTAGTTTGGGATTTCTGGCTCTTCATGGGGTTTTTTACCAATGCCATGCCCGCAAAATCCTTTCAAAGGCACAAAGCCCCTTTCTACAATAGCGCCCTCTAAAATCTGACTCAACTCTTTAAAATGCATGCCCACTCTAATTGAATTAATGGCATGCATCAAGCTCTCTTTAGAGCAAGCGAGCAATTTTTCATCTTGCGGGCTTATCGCGCCTATGGGAAGCGTGAGGGCTGAATCGCCATAATAGCCATCCACCTCCACCCCCAAATCCAAGCCTATAATATCCCCTTCTTGTAAAACATAATCCGTAGGAATGCCATGAATAACCACCTCATTTAAGGACATGCACACCGAGTTGGGGAAACCATACAGCCCCTTAAAAGCAGGCCTAGCATGCGAGGATTTGATAAAATCTTCAGCCATTTTATCCAACTCTAAAAGTGAAACCCCAGGCCTTACTTCTCGCTCTAAAAGGGCTAACGCTTGAGCGGTTAATTCCCCGGCTTTTCTTAGAGCTTTGATTTCTTTTGGGCTTTTAATAGAGATCGCCATTAAAAGCCTACCGCGCTTAAAGTTTTATACTTGCTCATATAAATTTGCGCTTCAATCTTTTTCATGGTGTCAATAGCGACTTGAACCACAATCAGCACCGCCGTGCCTCCAAAATAAAAAGGCACGCCCATAGCCTTAACCAAAATCCAAGGCACGGTAGAAATGAGCGCTAAATACAATGAACCCCACAAAGTGAGCTTACTCGCTACAGCATTCAAAAACGATGAAGTCCCCTCTCCAGGCCTAAGCCCTGGAATATACCCGCCATTACGCCTCAAATTATCCGCAATATCCTTAGAATTGAACACGATAGAAGAATAAAAGTAAGCAAAAAAGATAATGAGTAAGAACATCAAAATATTATACGCATACCCTTGCGGGCTTAAAAAATCCGCAATCGCTTGCAAGGTTTTGTTGCTTGTGGCTTGCTGTAAGATCGTAGAAGGGAACACGAGCAGAGCTGAAGCGAAAATAGGGGGGATCACCCCGCTTAAATTCAACTTAATGGGAATGTAATTCATGATGCGCTTGTTCTGGTTTTGCATCACCACTTTACGTGCATAAGAAATAGGGATTCTGCGCTCAGCTAATTCCACATAGATGATCGCAAAAATAGTCGCTAAAACAATCAGCACAATACCAATGAGCATTAAGATATTGATCACGCCCGTATTGACCAAATTGAATGTGCCTGAAATAGCTGATGGGATCCCTGAAACAATCCCGGCAAAAATAATAAGGCTAATCCCATTCCCCACGCCCCTTTGCGTGATTTGCTCCCCTATCCACATGAGTAGCATCGTCCCTGTAAGCATAGAAAACGCTGAAACGATCATAAAGACTTGCATATCAATCATGATCGCTCCATTGGCTCCTCCACTAATGCTCCTTAAGCCCACTGAAACGCTCACCGCTTGGATTAGGGTGATTAAAATGGTCAAATAGCGCACGATTTGCATGTATTTTTGCATGCCGTCTCGCTCTTTTTTCATTTTAGCTAAGTTGGGGAAAGTCGCGCTCAAAAGCTCCATGATAATGGAAGAAGTGATATAGGGCATGATACCCAAAGAGATGATGCTCAAGCGAGAAACCGCATTCCCGCTAAACATGTTAAACAACCCCAAAGCGTTGTTGGAATTGCTGTCAAAAAAAGCCTTGATCGCTGCTAAATCTACGCCAGGAATGGGGATATAAGCTAAGACTCTGTAGAGAAATAAAAAACCCAAAGTGATGAGTATCTTACTAGCAATAGCTTTATTCATAATAACTTATTCCTCTTAAATCAAGCTGATACAATAGGGGCATTACTTCTGCCCGCTTGTTTTGATTCTCTCATCTTTAATTTTAGAAGCTAGGTTTTTAGCGTCTTTACCGATCAATTTCACGCCTTCAATATAAAGGGGGAAATGGTGTAAAGCGCGCAAGCTTGAAAAAGTGATTTCTTCTAAATTTTTAATCGCTTCATTCTTTTCCACATTGATAGAATAGACATGAGAATCTTTAGTCCTAAAACCTATTTTAGGCAAACGGCGTTGTAAGGGTTGCTGCCCCCCTTCAAAGCCTCTTTTAGCCTTATAGCCTGTCCTTGCGGTTTGACCTTTACCGCCCCTTGTGGCCGTCTTTCCCATGCCGCTTCCTTGACCACGGCCCACTCGTTTGATTTTCTTAACGCTACCTTTAGCCGGTTTTAAATTTTCTAATCCCATTATCATATCTCCTTTTTAACTACGCCTTGATTTTCGCTAAAGCGTCAAAAGTCGCGCGCACCACATTATAGGGGTTGTTGGAGCCTAAAGATTTGGTGAGAATATCCTTAATGCCTGCTAATTCCACGATAGGGCGCGTTGAACCCCCAGCAATCACTCCCGTTCCCTCACTTGCCGGTTTGAGTAAAATACGGCTCGCGTTGTATTTATGTTCAATGTCATGAGCGATAGTCGTGCCTTTAATCGTTACATGGATTAAGTTTTTAAACGCATCATCTACCGCTTTTTTAATCGCATCAGGGACTTCTTTAGCCTTGCCTAAACCAAAGCCTACAAGCCCATTTTTATTGCCCACAACCACTAAAGCGTTAAAACGAAAACGCCTACCGCCCTTAACCACTTTGGTTACACGGCCAATATTCACGACGACTTCTTGAAACTCTTCTCTGTTAATCTCTTCCATACCTTTCCTTTCTGTCATAGAGCGATCCCATTCTCTCTCAAGCTTTCAGCAAACGCTGCCACCACGCCATGATAGAGGTAACCATTCCTGTCATAAACCGCTCGCTCAATCCCTGCTTTTTTCAATTCTTCAGCAAAGAGAGCGCCTAATTTTTTAGCGTCTTCTTGCGTGTTTTTAAAGCCCATTTTCCTGCCATCAATATGCGTTATGGTGCTTTGTTTAACATCATCAATCGCTTGCGCATAGAAATAGCGATTCGAACGAAAAACGCTCACCCTAGGTCTTAAATTATCGCCCAAGAGTTTGCTTTTAATCCTTAATTTTCGGCGATCCCTTAAGGCTTTCTTTTTATACAATGCTTTTGCGTTCATCACTCCACCTTATTTATTTTTTAGCTGTTTTACCAGCTTTTCTAATAATGACTTCATTGCTGTATTTCACGCCCTTGCCCTTGTATGGCTCTGGGGGCCTGAAGCTCCTGATTTTAGCGGCGACTTGCCCTACTTGTTGCTTATCGCTCCCTTTGATAGTGATCGTGTTTTTTTCCACCACCATTTCAATCCCTGCTGGAATGGGGTATTTCACCGGGTGGCTAAAACCCAAACTCAAATCCAAAGTTTTATTGCCCAAAGCCACCTTATAGCCCACGCCATTGACTTCTAAAGTCTTACTAAAGCCAGTGCTTAAGCCTGTTACAATGTTGTTGGCTAACGCCCCATAAGTCCCCCAATAAGCTCTAGACTGCGCGTCTTCGCCCACAGGCTGGAAGCTCAATTGGTTGTTTTCAAGCGTGATTTTCACGCGGTTGTGAGTTTCTAACTCATGCTTTTCTTTGCTGTTTTTAAAAAGAAGCTTGCTCCCTTCAACGCTCGCTTGCACAGAGCTTGGAATTTCAATGATTCTTTTCCCAATTCTTGACATTTTCAATCCTTTACCAAATGCTGCAAAGCACTTCGCCACCGACATTTTGTCTGTAAGCTTCTTCGTTGGTGATCACCCCTTTAGAAGTGCTTACCACAATCACGCCATAGCCATTTTTAAAGCGCTTCAACTCGTTTTTTTGCTTATACACACGACGACCAGGCTTGCTTAAGCGCTTCACTTCGCTGATTTTTGAATGCCCTTTTTCATCATAAGCCAATTGCACATAAACCGATTGTTTCTTGTCTTTATCTTTGACATTGAAATCTTTAATGAAACCTTTTTCTTTAAAAATCTCTAAAATAGAAACCACGATCTTTGCGTAATAAAGCTGTGTGAATTCTAAGCGACGCATAGAAGCGTTTCTCAAACGAGTCAATGAATCTGCTATTATATCATTTACCATATCTTATCCTTACCAACTGGCTTTTCTCAAGCCTGGGATGAGTCCCTCACTGCCCATTTTTCTAAGGCACACCCTACAAAGCCCAAAATCCCTATAAACCGAATGAGGTCTCCCACAAATGCGGCATCTGGTATAAGCCCTTACTTGGAATTTTGGTTTCCTTTGAGCCTTTGCTATCATTGATTTTTTAGCCATATTAACCCCTTATCTCACTTTTGCAAAAGGCAATCCAAGCAATTCTAACAACTTGAACGCTTCTTTATCGTTGTCCGTAGAAGTTACCATAGTGATGTTCATGCCATGACTGACCATAATATCATCATAAACCACTTCCGGGAAAATCAACTGCTCATTGATCCCAAAGGTGTAATTCCCACGCCCATCAAAACCATTTCGTGAAATCCCTCTAAAGTCTTTCACTCTGGGTAACGAAATCACAATCAGCTTTTCTAAGAAATTATACATGCGTTTATTCCTTAAGGTAACTTTCGCCCCTACCGCCATGCCTTCTCTGATCTTAAAGCCTGCAACGGATTTTTTCGCTTTAGTGATAACCGCTTTTTGCCCTGCAATCAAAGAAATCGTTTGCGCGATATTTTGCATGATTTTCATGTCTTTTGCATGAGCCCCAGCGCCCACGCTGATAACGATTTTTTCTAGCTTGGGCAAAAGCATGGGGTTTTTGATGTCTAATTCTTGAGCGAGTTTTGTTCTCACTTCATTTTGATAAAATTGTTTCAAACCAAACATGTATCCAACTCCTTAGGCTTTCTTCACATTGGAAATGTGTATGGGCTTTTCTTTATGGATAAAGCCTCCTTTAGGGTTATCATCAGTAGGTTTAATCGCTTTTTTCACCACCTTACACCCTTCAACAATGACTTGAGAAGTCTTAGGCAACACCGCTAAAACCTTAGCGACCTTACCCTTATCGTCTCCTGCAATGACTTTCACCATGTCATTTTTTTTGATTTCGGTTTTCATTATACAACCTCCGGCGCTAGAGAAATAATTTTCATGAAATTAGCGTAACGCACTTCTCGGCTCACTGGTCCAAAAATCCTTGTGCCAACAGGATCTTTTTTAGCGTCCAAGATCACTGCCGCGTTGTCATCAAAACGCACCAAAGAACCATTTTTCCTTTGGATTTCTTTTTTCGTTCTCACCACAACGGCTTTGACGACTTGACCGCGTTTCACCTTACCATTAGGGATAGCTTTTTTCACGGAAGCCACAATCACGCTACCCACACTCGCATAGCGCTTATGACTGCCTCCTAACACCTTAATGCACATGATTTCTTTAGCGCCGCTATTGTCAGCGACATTCAATCTTGTAAAACTCTGTATCATGCTTATACTCCCACTACTAAAATTTCTTTAAGCGTGAAAGACTTGGTTTTAGAAAGCGGTCTGCACTCAATCGCGCTCACAAAATCCCCTACTTTCACCTGATTGTTTTCATCATGGATAGTGTATTTTTTGAATTTTTTAACAATCTTGCGGTATTTTTCATGCACCACTTTTCTTTCCACAAGAATCACAGCGCTTTTTTCAGCAAACTTGCTGATAACCTTGCCTTGCACTAGCCTCTTATGCGGCTCTTTCGTATTCATTGCTTACCCTTTTTTACTCAACGCTAGAAGAATAATGTGCATTAATGGCCGTGTTAATGCGAGCGATATTTCTTCTGGCTTTCTTAATCTCGTTAGGATTACTCAATTGCATAGCCTTTAATTTAACGCGCAACTCAAAAAGCTCCGCTTTCTTAGCATGCAACAACTCTTCTAATTCCTTGATACTTTTATCTTTCAATTCAGTATATTTCATTTTCGCTCTCACAAGTTACAATTTTGGTTTTAAAAGGAAGTTTGCTCTGAGCTAGTGCTAAAGCTTCTCTCGCTAGTCCTTCTTCAATGCCTAGCATTTCATAAACGATTCTGCCCGGCTTGATATTCATCACCCATTTTTCCACAGAGCCTTTACCTTTACCCATCCTGGTTTCTAAAGGTTTAGCGGTCAAAGGCTTATCGGGAAATACTCTAATCCACACCTTACCCGCTCTTTTAATGTGCCTTGTCATAGCCACCCTTGCGGATTCAATCTGGCGTGAATCAATCCTCCCATGCTCTATGGCTTTAATCGCAATATCCCCAAACGCAATGGAATTGCCACGATGGGCTTTCCCACGATTGCGCCCTTTCATTTGCTTTCTGTATTTTGTTCTTTTTGGCATTAACATGATTATTGCCTCCCTCTTCTGCTTCTTCTAGGCTCTCTTTCTTCTTTAGCCTCTTCTTTTTTCTCAAATTGGATGCCTTTTTGCAAAACTTCCCCTTTGAAAATCCACACTTTCACGCCAATAATACCATATACCGTCATCGCTTCAGCAAAGCCATAATCAATTTTAGCCCTTAAAGTGTGTAAAGGCACGCGCCCTTCCATATACCATTCGGTGCGAGCGATTTCAGCCCCTGCTAAACGGCCAGAAACGCGCACCTTAATCCCTTTAGCGCCGGATTTTAACGCCGCTTGCATGACCTTTTTCATCGCGCGGCGGAAAGCGACCCTTTTTTCTAGTTGGGTGGCTACATTTTCTGCGGCTAATTGGGTGTCAGCTTGGGGGCGTTTGACTTCTTTAATATTAATGGAGACTTCTTTTTTGATGAGCGTTTTTAGGCCTTCTTTGACTTTTTCAATATCCACGCCTTTTTTACCAATGATAAGTCCTGGGCGAGCCGCTACGACCGTAACGCGCAGTTTTTTAGCCGCTCTTTCAATCACAATCTCGCTCACGCCGGCATAATAAAGCTCTTTTTTAAGGAATTTCCTAATCTTATTGTCTTCATCAATATTGCTTGGAGCGGTGCGAGCGCTAGGGAACCATCTGGAAGTCCAATTCCTATTAATACCTAATCTCAAACCTACCGGATTAACTTTTTGTCCCATGCCCTACTTACCTTCTGCTTGATTTTTTTTATGGCTTTTAGAAGATTTCATTTCTTTCCCTTCTGCTACTTCTACGAATACATGAGATGTTGGCTTTCTAATGGCTGTGGCTCTGCCTTTAGCCCTTGGAATGGAGCGCCTAAGCACAGGGCCAGCATCCACTCTGCAAGAAACAATCAGAGCGCTCTTGGCGTCTAAAGAGCCGTTAGCGACCGCAGAAGCCACCACTTTTGAAAGCACTCTGGCCGCTTTATTGGGCGTAAATTCCAAACTAGCGATCGCTAATTCAGCGTTCATGCCTTGAATCTGTCTTGCAATCAATCTGGCTTTAGTAGGAGATAAACGCACAAATTTTAATAACGCTTTACTCATTCTACCCCCTTACTTGCCAATCTTTTTTTGGACACTGCCTTTGTGCCCTTTAAAAGTTCTTGTAGGAGCGAATTCCCCTAACTTATAACCCACATGGTTTTCTGTGATATACACAGGGACAAAAACCCTGCCATTATGCACATTATAAGTAAAACCAATCATTTCAGGCAAAATGGTGCTTCTTCTAGACCATGTTTTAATCGGGCGGTTATCCTTACCCTCTTTTGCCTTGAGCGTTTTTTTCATCAAGTGGTCGTCTATAAAAGGACCCTTTTTAATTGACCTAGACATTCTTTAACCTTTATTTATGTTTCTTTCTGGAAATGATGAGCTTGTCGCTAGCTTTTTTCTTTCTAGTTTTATAGCCCTTAGCTGGAGTGCCCCAAGGCGATACAGGATGACCGCTTGTCCCTGTTTTACCCTCACCCCCACCATGCGGGTGATCCACTGGGTTCATCGCGCTACCACGAGTTTGTGGGCGAATGCCTCTATGGCGGTTACGCCCTGCCTTACCGATAGAGACATTGATAAAATCCTCATTCCCTACCACGCCAACACTCGCCATGCATTCGCTTAAAATGTAGCGCATTTCAGAGCTTGGCATCCTAAGAATGGTGTATTTATTTTCCCTACCCATGATTTGAGCGCTCATCCCAGCGCTTCTGGCTAATTGCCCGCCAGCCCCCGGATGCATTTCAATGTTATGCACCACCGTTCCTATAGGGATATTTTTCAACTTCATCGCAAAGCCCACTTTAATATCCAAACCGCTTTCAGCAGCGATAACGCTATCGCCCACTTTCAAACCGCTTGGCTGTAAAATATAGCGTTTGTCCCCATCAGGATAGACTACAAGAGCGATGCGCGCGTTTCTGTAAGGATCATACTCAATCGCAGCCACTTTCCCTTCAATATTGTATTTGTTGCGTTTGAAATCAATAATGCGATAGAGTTTTTTAGCCCCTCTCTCTTTGTGGCGGCTGGTGATGTGCCCGTTATTGTTTCTCCCTGCTGTCGCTTTAAGCTTAGTGAGTAAGCCTTTAACACTGCTTTTTGCGGTAATGTCTTTAGAGTCCAACACCGACATGAAGCGTCTGCTTGGGGTGTAGGGCTTATAAGTTTTAATCGCCATAACGCTTTCTCCTTTCTTAAGCGCCAAGGGCGGCAATGCTAGCGCCCTCTGGAACTTTCACATAAAATTTCTTAAACGACTTTCTTTGTCCAAGCTTCCCTCTAAAGCGTTTCACCTTACCCTCTTGTTTCAAAGAATTGATTTTCAAAGGCTCAAAGCCAAAGTAAGTTTTAAACACTTCTTTGAGCTGGTTTTTGGTTACATTTTGAGCCGTTTGGACCACTAAAACACCTTTTTCTTGCAATCCTAATGACTTTTCAGTGTAAAGAATTGACTTTATATCCATGATGTCTGCCATTTTTTACTCCTCTGTCTTATCTTGCACCACATACTGAAACGCCGCTTCTTCCATCACCACAGAGCTAAACGCCGCTAAAAGATAAGCGTTTAACTCGCTCACATCAATAACAAGGCATTTTTTAAGGTTGCTAAAGGCTAACTCGGTGTATTCGTCCATGTTCATGCACACAAACAAAGTGTCTCGTTGCTCTAAAGCCTGAAACATTTGGTTGGCTTCTTTAGTCAAATGCTTTCTTTTATTGTCTTCAACCACGCCTTTTATAGCGATTTTTTCCACCACAAAAAGCTTATTCGCTTGCGCTTTTTCTTCTAAAGCGTATTCTAAAGCCAAGCGTTTTTGTTTTTTATTGATTTTAAGGTTGTAGTTGCGCTTATTCGTAGCCCCATGAGAGACACCCCCACCGACAAACACAGGCGAAGTGATGCTCCCTGCTCTGGCTCTCCCGCCTCCTTTTTGCGCCCAAGGCTTCCTACCGCCCCCGCTCACTTCAGCGCGGTTTTTACTTTTAGCGGTATTAGCGCGCGCAGAAGATAAATAATGTTTCACATAAAGATAGAGGTTATGGCTGTTAATGCCCTCATATCTTTTAGGTAACTCCACGCTACCCTTTTCTTTCAAATGGCTGTCTAAAACGATGGCCTTACTCATATCAAACCCTTTATATTATATTCAATGTATGGTTTTATACCGCTCTAATGCGTCCATAAGCCCCAGAAAAGCCGGCCACTGAACCCTTTAGCACTAACACCATACTTTCTTTATCAAAAGAGAGCACCTCGTTTTGGCAAGTAACTAGCTCATTGCCATAATGCCCTGCCATTTTCCTACCCTTTTGCACTCTTCCTGGCCATTCTCTATTACCAATAGAACCAGGGCGGCGGTGGAATCGACTCCCATGCGCTGCAGGCCCGCCTTGGAAATTCCAACGCTTCATCACCCCCGCAAAGCCTCTTCCCTTCGTTTTAAAGCTCGCTTTAACCCTTTTAAGCGTTTCTAAAGCGCTCAAATCCAAATCGCCCAACTCTTGTTGTTGGGAAGCTTTTAAGGTAGCGAAATGGTTAAACTCTTTACTGAGTTGGTATTTCTTTTGCTGGCCTTCAATCGCCTTATTGTGTTTTTTATGCATCGCATAGGCCACCAAAGCTTTCCCGTTTTCTAGCTGGCACACTTTCGCTTGCAAGACTTTAAGCAAGGTTACAGGCGTGCTGTTAGCATCAATCGTGCGGCTCATGCCTATCTTTTGAACTAAAAATTCCATATCTAACCCTTATTTTATGATCTCAATGCGTTAGGACTACTTCGTTTCCATAGAAGTTACTTCTACATCCACTTCAGGAGCTAAATCCAACTTCATCAAGCTATCCACGGTTTCTGGGGTGGCCGAGATAATATCAATCAACCGGCTATAAACCCTAATCTCAAACTGCTCTCTTGAATCCTTATTGACATGCGGGGAGCGTAAAACGGTGTAACGCTTATTCTTAGTCGGTAAAGGGATAGGCCCTCTAATTTCAGAACCTGAGCGCTTTACGGCTTCCACGATAGCCACAACAGAGCGATCCAACACTCTATGGTCATAAGCTTTGAGCTTCAACCTGATTTTTTCCATAAACTCTCCTAAAAGAACTCGTTTCATTCGTTACTCAAAACAGAATAAAACAATAAAATAAAAACTGAAATACTACTCAAAATGCGCCATTTAGTCAATAACTTTTGCTATTTTTAGGGCTTTTTAGAGATTTTTACTTCCTTTTTATAAGGAAATATAAAAAAATGCGCTACGATTGTCTTAATCCAATCCCCTTTGTAAGGAAGTTCATGCCCCTTTCTTGCTTACACCCTTTTGGGCCTTTTGAAACCCCTAAAGAGCCGGCCTTAAACAACCCGCTTTCAAAGGCACCTTCAAGCGATAAAATCTGTCTTTTAGGGCCGATGAAATCCGGTAAAACCACTTTCGCCCTCAAACTAGCGAAGGATTTTAAAAACCCTGTGTATCTCAATTACAACGACATGCGTTTGAACCAAAATATTTTAAGCTCGTGGCTTTTAAAATGGCATTTAGAAAAGAAAATGGACTTGCTCATTTTAGACAATATAGAGCGCTTGGATTTCAGCCTGCCTAAGCTTCCCAAAATCATTCTTATCCCTAATTGTTTAAGCCCCATAACAGCACCCCATTTTAGCTTATGCTATGCGTTAGGGTTGAGTTTTAAAGAATACACTCGCTTTTTCAAGCCCAACACCCCTAAAAACACTCTGTTTAACCGCTTTTTAAGAGACGGCAACGCTTTAGATTCGCTTTTTATAGAAAACGAGCAAGAAAAAATCCTAAAAAAACAAGAAAATATTCAATTAATCTTTCAAGCTTACGCCCCCTTAATGGCTAAAATCTGCGCGCATCAGTCTAAGTTTGTGAGCGCTTTTTATCTTTATACGCAACTCAAAAAAGAGCTGAAAATTTCTAAAGACACCCTTTATAAATTGTTACACGCGCTAGAAAAACAACGCATCCTTTTTTTAGTCCCTGATTTTGAAAACCATAAAACTAAATTGTATTTGTGCGATTTTGCCTTGCCTTATAGCCTGACTCCCAGCCCCTCGCTTTTAAGCGTTTTTGAAAACATGGTTTTTTTAGAGCTTTACAAGCAATTCCCCAGCCATGAGCTTTACTCCCATGATAACGGGATTTTTATCTTGCGCGAAAATTCTACCAACAAGCTCGCTCTCATCGCCCACGCTTTCCCCACGCCCCATTTTTTAGAAAAACAGCTTTCTTGGTGCCATGAGCATGGGTTTTTAAATATCGTGGTAGTTTCTATCAACGCCCCTATTTCAGCAACTAATCCCCCCTACAAACACCTTAATTTCATTGATTTTTCTTTGGATATTCAATCTATTTTGGTATAATAGTTATTATGTATTTATGTATTTATGTATTTATGTATTTATGTATTTATGTATTTATGTATTAAATATTATTACTAAAATTTTTAATTGATTATTTAATATTTTTTATCTTTTCTTAAGCTAACTCGCTATAAGCTATCCCAGTATTTCTCCTTTTTGAGAAATACCCACCTACCCTAAAAGCGTAGGACATTTTTTTATAGAAAGGAAGCTATAATGAGCGCATTGAAGAAATTAAGTTTCTGTGCCTTGTTATCCCTAGGCCTCTTCGCTCAAACAGCGCATGCTAATCATTTAAAGGACACGATTAACTATCCTGATTGGCTTGAAATCAATCTTTTTAAAGAAAAGAACCCGCCCAATCAATATGTCGGATCGGCTTCAATTTTTGGTAAAAGGAACGATTTTTACGCCGATTACATCCCCTATGATGACAAATTGCCCCCTGAAAAGAACGCTGAAGAAATCGCTCTTTTAAGGGCCAGAATGAACGCTTACAGCTCGTTAGAAAGCGTTTTAATCACTAAAATGCGCCATCGCATTGTTAAAGCGCTTCAAGTTAAAAATAACGCTATCAGCCTTTTATTCGGGCTTGTTGATTTTTTAACCTCTAAATCCATTTTGGCTAAAAGGTTCGTGGATACCACAAATCATCGTGTGTATGTCATGGTGCAATTCCCTTTCATTCAGCCTGAAGACTTAATCGCTCACTTTAAAGCCAAACGCATCAGTCTTTCTTCAGCGAGCGCTACCCATCTCAGCGCCGTTTTAAATAAGGCGTTGTTCCACCTCTAAGAGTTTGGGGTTTAAGGTGCGGTTTTTAAGCGTGAAGCTATGCCGATGAAAGGGCGTAGCCCCTAGCTTAATGATCGCTTCTATATGCCGCTTAGTCCCATACCCGCAATTCTTATCCCAGCCGTATTCCTTAAACAAAGCGTGCAGTTCTAGCATTTCTCTGTCCTTAGCAGCTTTCGCCAAAACAGACGCCATAGCGATTTGAGCGACTTTGTCATCGCCCTTGATGATGGTTTGTATATTAGGGTAGCGTTTGTTCAAGCCAAACGCCGTGTTGCCATCTATTTTTATTTCATTAGCTAAAGAGCAACCATTTTCTAAAATTTCTTCAATAGCGAGCCTCAAACACGCCCCTAAGCCTAAGTTATCAATTTCATTTGCGCTTTTTTTAATCACGAAAAACTTGACCTCATCATGCGTTTTGATTTTATCTTCTAAGAAAAAGCGCTTTTTGGGGCTGAGCTTCTTGCTATCCCTAAGGCCCATTTTTAGAAATTCTAAGGCTGTTTTTTCACTGCACACCACTCCAGCCACAAAAAGCGAACCGGCCAAACACCCCCTCCCTGCTTCATCAATGCCTAAAATCATTTTTACGCAACCAAACCGGTATCAAAATTCCTACTCACACGCTCCATGCGTTATCCTGTTTCCTCTTAGCTTCTTAATAAACTCTGTTAATTCTTTTTCAAAGTTTTTCACGCTTTTTCTGTCGCCTGGCGATGAGAGGATGGTCAAATGATTCGCCCCATCAGTTAGCTTGGCATGCTTGCTTCCAGATTCCAAATAAAGATTCGAATCTTTATTGCCATGCAACGCTTCTTTTAAGATCTTACGAATCTCTTTGCTATGAGTGGCTTTTTCACATCTCACGCACCCGCCCAAGGTTTTAAGCCTTAGGCCCGATCATCTTTTCAGGCACCACGAATTGGTCAAAATCTTCAGCGCTCAAGAGTTTCAGTTCCAGCGCGCTTTCTTTTAAAGAAATGCCTTTTTTGTGGGCGTTTTTAGCGATTTTAGCGGCGTTTTCATAGCCTACATGCGGGTTTAGGGCGGTTACTAGCATTAAAGAATGGTGCAAGTAATAATCAATTTTTTCTTTGTTAGGCTCAATACCGCTCGCGCAATGGATATTGAAACTTTCCATGCTGTCGCCCAATAGCCTTAAACTTTGCAAGAAATTATAAATGATCACCGGCTTGAACACGTTCAATTCAAAATTACCCTGACTGGCCGCAATGCCAATAGCGGTATCATTCCCCATCACTTGCACGGCCACCATGGTCATCGCTTCGCATTGCGTGGGGTTGACTTTACCGGGCATAATAGAACTGCCCGGCTCGTTTTCAGGGATATTAAGCTCGCCCAGACCACAGCGCGGCCCGCTCGCAAGCCATCTAATATCGTTAGCGATTTTCATTAAATTCGCCGCTAAAGCCTTAAAAGCCCCATGCGCATAAGCGATAGCGTCATGGCTAGTGAGCGCATGGAATTTATTGGGCGCAGAGACGAATTTCACGCCGCTAAACTGGCTCAATTCTTCAGCCACTTTTTCACTCAATTCTTTATGAGCGTTTAGCCCGGTGCCTACGGCCGTCCCGCCTATGGCTAATTCCCTTAAATGCTCCAAACTCTCTAAAATTTGTTGTTTAGAATGCTCTAACATGCTCGCATACCCGCTAAATTCTTGCCCCAAAGTTAAAGGCGTGGCGTCTTGCAAATGCGTGCGCCCGATTTTGACAATCTCTTTAAATTGTTGGCTTTTGTCTTTAAAAGTTTTTAACAGATTCTCTAAACTAGGCAGTAGTTTGTGCGTGATTTCTAGCACGCTCACAATATGCATTGCGGTAGGGAAAGTGTCGTTGGAGCTTTGAGACATGTTCACATCATCGTTAGGGTGGATGAGTTTTTTCTCCCTAAAATTACCCCCTAAAATTTCTGTAGCCTTATTGGCAATGACTTCATTGAGGTTCATGTTCGTTTGAGTCCCGCTCCCTGTTTGCCATATCGCCAACGGGAATTCGCCGCACAACTCGCCTTTTAAAATGCAATCGCATGCCTTGATAATGGCTTGCGATTTTTCCAGGCTTAATTTCCCTAACTTGTGATTGACAACCGCCAGACTCCTTTTGAGTTTGGCAAACGCGCCAATGAGTTCTTTAGGCATTTTTTCAGTGCCGATCTTAAAGTTTTCAAGACTGCGTTGCGTTTGAGCCCCCCAGTATTGGCTATCATTTACTTTGATTTCGCCCATCGTGTCATGTTCAATCCTAAATTGCATACTAATCCTTTGAAATTTGATTTTAAAACCTTAAAAAAATAGCATAAACTCTTATACCTTCTACTTAAAAACCTTAATTTTTTAAACACCATTTCCACAATTTTTACACAAAAGAGGGTTATCATTCGTCCGCAACAAGAATTTTCTTGTTATCTTAATTTAAAGGTCAAAACGATGAAAAAGTTAGCCGCTTTATTTTTAGTAAGCGTGTTGGGGGTTATGAGCTTAAACGCATGGGAGCAAACCCTAAAAGCCAATGACTTGGAAGTGAAAATCAAATCCGTGGGTAACCCCATTAAAGGCGATAACACTTTTGTGCTTAGCCCCACTTTAAAAGGTAAGGCTTTAGAAAAAGCTATCGTTAGGGTGCAGTTTATGATGCCTGAAATGCCCGGCATGCCAGCGATGAAAGAAATGGCGCAAGTGAGTGAAAAAAACGGCCTTTATGAAGCGAAAACCAATCTTTCTATGAACGGGACATGGCAGGTTAGGGTGGATATTAAATCCAAAGAGGGCCAAGTTTATCGCGCTAAAACAAGCCTGGATTTATAAGCACATGCTGTCTTTTATAAGCGCGTTTGATAAAAGGGGCGTTTCAATACGCCTTTTAACAGCCTTGTTACTGCTTTTTAGTTTGGGGTTTGCTAAAGATTTAGAGATCCAATCTTTTGTGGCTAAATACCTTTCTAAAAATCAAAAAATACAAGCCTTACAAGAGCAAATTGACGCTTTAAGTTCTCAAGAAAAAGTCGTTAGCAAATGGGATAACCCTATTTTGTATTTAGGCTATAACAACGCTAACGTGAGCGACTTTTTCAGGCTGGATAGCACCTTAATGCAAAACATGAGCTTGGGTTTGTCTCAAAAAGTGGATTTAAATGGTAAAAAACTCACGCAATCTAAAATGATTAACTTAGAAAAGCAAAAAAAGATATTAGAGCTTAAAAAAACCAAGCAGCAATTGGTGATTAATTTAATGATAAATGGCATTGAAAATTATAAAAACCAACAAGAAATAGAGCTTTTAAACACAGCGATTAAAAATTTAGAAAACACCCTTTATCAAGCCAACCATTCCAGTTCGCCCGATTTAATAGCGATCGCCAAGCTAGAAATTTTAAAATCGCAATTAGAAATCAAAAAAAACAATTTAGAAGAAGCCTTGTCCAATAGCCATTATTCCATGGGCGAATTGACTTTTAAAGAAAACGAGATTTTAAGCATTGCCCCTAAAAATTTTGAATTTAATAAGGAGCAAGAGCTGTATAACATTAACGCCACTAATTACGATATTGCGATCGCTAGGCTTGATGAAGAAAAAGCGCAAAAAGACATCACTTTGGCTAAAAAAAGCTTTTTAGAAGACGTGAATGTTACCGGGGTGTATTATTTCCGCTCCAAACAATACTATAACTACGACATGTTTAGCGTCGCTTTGTCTATCCCTTTGCCCCTTTATGGCAAGCAGGCTAAATTAGTGGAGCAGAAGAAAAAAGAAAGCTTGGTGTTTAAAAGCGAAGTGGAAAACACCAAAAACAAAACCCACCACCTGGCCCTAAAACTCCTTAAAAAATTAGAAACCTTGCAAAAAAACCTAGAATCGATCAATAAAATCATCAAACAGAATGAAAAAATCGCGCAAATTTATGCGCTTGATTTGAAATCTAATGGCGATTACAACGCTTATTACAACGCTTTTAACGACAAAATCACTATCCAAATCACCCAGCTTGAAACCTTGAGCGCTCTAAATAGCGCTTATTTGTCTTTACAAAACCTTAAAGGATTAGAATGAAACGGCTTTTATTATTCGCCTTGATTTTATTTTTTAGCCTCTCATGCGCTAACGCTCAAGAAATTAAAGAAACTAAAGAAATGAAAAGCCAAACCCGTTTTAATATTTCCACCACTAAGGTTATAGAAAAAGAATTTGCCCAAAGCCGGCGCTATTATGCGATTTTAGAGCCTAATGAAGCGCTGATTTTTTCTCAAACCCTGCGTTTTGATGGCTATGTGGAAAAGCTTTATGCGAATAAAACCTATACCCCCATTAAAAAGGGCGATAGACTATTGAGCGTGTATTCCCCTGAATTAGCGGGCGTTCAAAGCGAACTGTTATCATCATTAAAATTCAACCAGCAAGTGGGAGCGATTAAAGAAAAATTAAAACTACTAGGGCTAGAAAACTTTAGCATTGAAAAAATCATCAGCAGCCACAAGGTTCAAAATGCAATCACTATTTACTCTCGTTTCAACGGCGTTATTTTTAAAAAAAGCCCGGATCTCAATGAGGGGAGCTTTTTTAAAAAAGGGCAAGAGCTGTTTCAAATCATAGATTTAAGCCAATTGTGGGCGCTTGTTAAAGTCAATCAAGAGGATTTAGAGTTTTTAAAAAACACGCATCAAGCGATTTTGTTCGTAGAAGGGATTAAAGGCGAGCAAGAAATCACGCTTGAAAACATCAACCCCATCATAAACAAAGAAGATAAAATGCTAGAAGCGCGCTTCAATGTGCCTAATGTTAAACAGCTTTATTACCCTAACATGTTCGCTCAAGTAGAAATCTTTCAAAAACCACAAAAAATGAAGATTTTGCCTAAAGAAGCGGTTTTGATTAAGGGGGGGAAAGCTATCGTGTTTAAAAAAGATGATTTTGGCTTAAGCCCGTTAGAAATTAAAGCCGTCCGCTTGAGCGATGGGAGTTATGAAATTTTAGAGGGTTTAAAAGCGGGCGAAGAAGTGGCTAATAACGCTTTATTCGTGCTAGACGCTGACGCTCAAAACAATGGGGATTATTGAATGATAGAAAAAATCATTGATTTAAGCGTTAAAAACAAACTCCTTACCACTTTAGTCACTCTACTCATTTTTTTAGCCTCTTTGTGGGCGGTAAAAAGCGTTCGTTTAGACGCTTTGCCGGATTTAAGCCCCGCTCAAGTGGTCGTGCAAATCACTTACCCCAATCAAAGCCCTAAAATCGTGCAAGAGCAGGTTACTTACCCGCTAGTTTCTACTTTCATGAGTATCGCTAACATTGACACGGTTAGAGGGATTTCTAGCTATGAAAGCGGCTTGATTTACATCATCTTTAAAGACGGCGTCAATTTGTATTGGGCTAGGGATAGGGTTTTAGAGCAATTAAACCGAGTGAGCAATCTCCCTAAGGACGCTAAAGTGGAAATAGGGAGCGATTCCACTTCTATTGGCTGGGCGTATCAATACGCATTATCTAGCGGCAACAAGAATTTAAGCGATTTGAAAGTCTTGCAAGATTTCTATTACCGCTATGCGCTTTTAGGGGTTGATGGGGTGAGTGAGGTCGCAAGCGTGGGGGGTTTTGTGAAGGATTATGAAGTAACACTTCAAAACGATTCTTTGATCCGTTATAACTTGAGTTTGGAGCAAGTCGCTAACGCGATTAAAAATTCCAATAACGATACCGGTGGGGGGGTTATTTTAGAAAACGGGTTTGAAAAAATCATAAGATCGCATGGCTATATCCAATCTTTGAAGGATTTAGAAGAAATTGTGGTTAAAAAAGAAGGGGCTATCCCTTTAAAAATCAAAGATATAGCCAGCGTTAGGCTAACGCCAAAACCACGCAGAGGGGCTGCCAACCTTAATGGCGATAAGGAAGTGGTGGGGGGGATTGTTATGGTGCGCTATCACGCTGACACCTATAAGGTGCTTAAAGCCATTAAAGAAAAAATCGCCACCTTACAAGCGAGTAATCCTGATGTGAAAATCACCAGCGTGTATGACAGGAGCGAATTGATTGAAAAAGGCATTGACAATTTGATCCACACGCTCATAGAAGAAAGCGTCATTGTGTTAATCATTATTGCGATTTTTTTACTGCATTTCAGGAGCGCTTTAGTGGTGATTATCACTCTGCCTTTAAGCGTGTGCATCAGTTTCTTGCTCATGCGTTATTTCAATATTGAAGCGAGTATTATGAGTTTAGGGGGCATTGCGATCGCTATAGGGGCGATGGTGGATGCGGCGATTGTGATGGTAGAGAACGCTCACAAGCATCTGCAACACATTGATACGAAAGACAATATTCAAAGGGTTAATGCTATCATGCAAGGGGTTAAGCATGTGGGGGGCGCGATATTTTTTGCTTTAATGATCATTGTGGTTTCTTTCTTGCCAATTTTTGCGCTCACCGGTCAAGAAGAAAAGCTTTTTGCCCCTTTAGCTTACACCAAAACCTTTGCCATGCTAGTAGGAGCGCTGCTTTCTATTACGATAGTCCCTATTTTAATGGTATGGCTCATTAAAGGGCGGATTTTAGAAGAATCTAAAAACCCCATTAACGCTTTTTTCATTAAAATTTATGGTGCGAGTTTGAAGGTTGTGCTTAAATTCAGATACGCTTTTTTGATAGCGAGCGTTGTGGGTTTAGGGGGCTTGTATGTAGCGTATAAAAAACTTAATTGGGAATTTATCCCCCAAATCAATGAAGGGGTAATCATGTATATGCCAGTAACGCTTAATGGCGTGGGCATTGACACCGCTTTAGAATATTTGAAAAAAAGTAATGCCGCTATCAAGCAACTGGATTTTGTCAAACAGGTTTTTGGTAAAGTGGGGCGCGCTAACACCAGCACCGATGCCGCCGGATTAGGAATGATAGAAACCTACATTGAATTAAAGCCACAAAACGAATGGAAAGAAAAGCTCAGCTATAAAGAAGTTAGGGACAAATTGGAAAAAACCCTGCAATTAAAAGGCTTGACTAATTCATGGACTTACCCCATTCGTGGCAGGACGGACATGCTCTTAACCGGCATTAGAACGCCCCTAGGCATCAAGCTCTATGGTAACGACACGGACAAATTGCAAGAATTGGCGATCCTTATGGAACAACAGCTCAAAACCCTAAAAGAAAGCTTGTCCGTCTTTGCCGAGCGATCCAATAACGGCTACTACATCACGCTGGATTTGAACGATGAAAATTTAGCTCGTTATGGTATCAATAAAAACGCCGTGTTAGATGCGATTAAATTCGCTCTGGGTGGAGCCACGCTCACTACCATGATTAAAGGCGTAGAAAGCTACCCTATTTCTTTACGCTTAGAAGACACCGATAGAGACACCATTGAAAAATTAAAAAACCTCTACATCAAAACCGCTTACAATTACATGCCTTTAAGGGAATTAGCCCATGTGTATTACGACAATTCGCCGGCGGTGCTAAAAAGCGAAAAGGGTTTGAACGTGAATTTTATCTATATCGTGCCGCAAAATGGTATCAGCTCTGATACTTACAGGCAACTGGCTCAAAAAACGCTAGAAAAAATCCAATTGCCTAGCGGGTATTATTATGAATTTAGCGGCGAAAGCCAGTATTTAGAAGAAGCGTTTAAAACCTTGCAATACATCGTGCCGGTGAGCGTTTTTATCATTTTTATTTTAATTGTCTTTGCTTTAAAGAATCTCACTAATTCCTTATTATGCTTTTTCACTCTGCCTTTTGCGTTTTTGGGGGGGTTAATTTTTATGAATCTCATGGGCTTTAACATGAGCGTGGCGGCACTAGTGGGCTTTTTAGCCCTTTTAGGGGTAGCGAGTGAAACGGCTATTGTGATGATTATTTATTTAGAAGACGCGTTTCAAAAATTCATCAAAACCCCCTTAAAAGAGCAGACGACTACCGCCTTAAAAGAAGCTATCATGCATGGGGCGGTGCTTAGGGTAAGGCCCAAGCTGATGACCTTTTTTAGCATTTTAGCTTCACTCATTCCTATCATGTATAGCCATGGCACAGGAAGTGAAATCATGAAATCCATCGCTGCGCCCATGCTAGGGGGAATGATAAGCAGCGTTGTTTTAACGCTTTTTATTATCCCTACGGCGTATTTTGTGATTAAAAACGCTAGGGTTAAAAACGCTAGGGTTAGGAAACATGAATATTAAAAAAAGCCTTTTCTAACGCATGGCTTTGGACTAAAACCATATAAAGAATGGTAGGGAGCGTGATGCTTAAAACAAACACCTTAAAAATGCGGTGCAAAAGGATAACGGATAAAAAAGCAGTGATTTCATTGATCCCATAAGGGGGTTTTAAAACATGAATGTCTTTAAAACAATAGATCACGAGCATGCCTATCACTGAGCATGATAAAGCCCTACCCAAATAACGCACAAAGTCGTTAGGCGGGTTTTTAGCGTTAAACACCATAAAAGGCCAAATGCGCGTGAAATAAGTCGTTATTATGATGACTAAAAGAATGAGTATAGAATGCATTAACATTCTAACTGCTTTCTAAAAACAATGAGGGCAAGCACCATTAAAACCAAAGCGATGAGCAAAAAGTATTCAGTCCCAAAGAGCGCCAAACAAACGACCGCAATAAAAATCCCAAGCCATGCGTTTTTGTGGTTTGTGTTTCGTTTGTATTGCTCCATGAACAGCACGATAAAAATCGCTGTCATCACAAATTCCATGCCTTGAGTGTCAAAAGAAAAATGCGAACCCACTAACGAACCCACTAACGAACCAAAAATCCAATAAGAGTGGTTGAGTAAGGAAATACTAAAAATGAAGTCTTTTTCACTCACCCCCTCTTTAGGAGCGTATAAATTCAATAGCGCAAAGGTTTCATCCGTGAGCGCGTGCGCTAAATAGGGCAAACGCCATTTAGTGTTTTTAAATCGATCTAGCATAGAAAGCGCATAACAAGTCTGCCTCGCATTCACTAACAAGCTCACAATAACGACATTCATCAAGCTCGCTTGCACGCTTAAAAGCGTGATCGCTACAAATTGCACCGCCCCAGCATAAATGAATAACGACATGAACAGAGCGACTTTATAATCATAGCCATGCTGGACTAAAAGCATTCCAAAAGTCATTCCCATAAGCAAATACCCTAAAAAGATAGAAATGGTATGAGGGAAAGCGTCTTTAAAAGCTTTTAGAAACTCGCGCACCAATAACCTTTTATTTGAACCAGTCTTTAATTTTAGAAACGCAAGTTTCTAAAACGCCTTTATGCGGTTCGCCCTCATAGCCAAAACTCGCATGCAATTTTTCCAATAACCCTTGCTGCTCTTTATTCAAGCTTTTAGGATAAATCACTTGCAACACCACGATCAAACTCCCCCTATAAGAGCTTTCAGGGTGTTTCACGCCCTCGTTTCTAAACGCAAAAGTTTGCCTGTCTTTGGCGTTTCTAGGGATTTTTAATTCCAATTCGCCTCCTCTTAAAGACGGCACTTTAATCGTATGCCCTAAAGCGATAGTGGTGAAAAACACCGGCGCTTCAATGAACAAATCACAGCCTTCGCGCTTGAAATGCTCATCTTCTTTGACTCGCGCTTCTAAATACAAATCCCCTCTTTTCCCCTTCTCGTATTCATTGCCCTTATTTTTAAGCACCATGCGGTTTTGATCATCAATGCCCTCAGGGATTATCGCATCAATTTCTTCATCTTTAAGAATGTAGGTTTTACCCTTGCACGCTTGGCATGGGGTTTTAATGATCTTGCCCTTACCTTGACACGCCCCACAAGTTTGCGCAAAACTCATAAAACCTTGACGCATAAACACCTGCCCCTGCCCATTACACTGCTTGCAAGTCTCTAAAACTTTATCTTTAGCACCCGTGCCATTGCAACTCTCACAAATACTTTGGTATTGGGCTTTAATGGTTTTTTTACAGCCAAAAACCGCCTCTTTAAAACTCAATTCAATGGTTTGCAAATAATCCGGTGCGATAGAGCTTTTTTGCCTTTTACCTCCCCTAGCGCCAAACCCAAAAGCGTCCTCAAAAAACGAGCCTAAATCTTCAAAAAAATCAGAAAAATCGCTCTGGCTCGCGCCGGCTTGGTTTAAGCCCTTTTTACCATACCTGTCGTATAAGGCCCGTTTCTTTTCATCGCTTAACACCCCATAGGCTTCATTGATGAGCTTGAATTTTTCTTCGGCTTCTTTATCGCCGGCGTTTCGGTCTGGGTGGTATTTTAAAGCCAGCTTTCTGTAAGACTTTTTAATGGTCTCTTGGTTGCTGTGTTTTTCCACTTCTAAAATTTCATAATAACTCAATTCCACGATCGCTCCAAAAATGGCATCAAAACGCTTATTTTATCTTAAAAGCGACAATTTTGCGTGTTTTAGCGCATACCAAAACTTAGATAAAATAACACGATGAAACTATAGTAATAAAGACAACCCCATGAGATTTTTTTGCCTTTTCTTATTTTTTCTAACCTTTTCAAACGCACAGATAATGATGACCTTTGATTCTCAAACTAACGCCAAACTTTCGCGCTCTAACGAACAGCTTTCTGACATGCTTTACAAACTCAATGAAAGTTTAAGAATCTATCAAAACGTGCTTTCCAACAACCAGGATCAACTCAAAGAAATCAAAAAAGCTAACAGCACCCTAACTAGCCAAAGGCGTTTTTTTAACGCCAGCCAGATCCGCCTTATGGACACTGATGCGTTATTGAAACAAAGCGCTTTGGAATTAGAAAAATTACAAGCTTTAGAAAAACGCTTAAAAGAGAGCATGGAACAAGAACGCTTAATCAAAGAATCCCAAACGCTTTTCTTGCAAGAACATTGCCCTTATTTGAGCGGCGTTAAGAATTTAGAAGAGGCTTCAAACGCTTTAGAAGTCCAAGAGCAAAACAACGCCCTTTTCTTACTCAAAGAGCCTAAACTCGCCCATTTGCTCTCCCAATTGGATTTGATGAGCGCTTTAAACGCCTTGTGCGATCAAGTTTTAGAAAACCAAGCCCATAACCAACAATCCCATAACAAAACGTTAGAATACAACGCCCTCATAAACCATGATTTTCAAGCCTATAAAGCCATGCGTTTGAAAAAATTTAAAAACAAGCTTCAAAGCCAAATCCAAGCCCAAGAAGACGCCCTAAAAACCTTTTTACCCTTAGAAAAACGCCTGGAAACTTTAAAAACGCATTTTTTATGCAATAAAGAAAACCTCAAATCATGCGCTAAAGAATTGCACCAACGCTACCAAAACGCCCTAATAGAGCGAGACAAAGAATTAAAAGACGCTAAAAACAATAAAGAAAAGCATGCGCTAATCTTAGCCAATTACGAGCATACTTTAAAAACCTTGAATATAGAATTTTTAAGCGAATTAAATAAGCAAATGGCGTTTTTAAATGAAACCATGGCGTTAAACGCCCGAGTTTTAGCCCTTTTAGCCAAACAACAGACTAAAAAGCCCTTCAATGTGAGCGGTGATTTGAGCGGTGGAAAAGCTCTTATTAAAAATATCCGCTTAGATCCGCATGGATTCCCTAGCTTTGAAAATTTTAAGCAAGAGTGAGTGTTTAAAAAAGCGATCAATCAGGCTATAAGTGCCAAAAGCCCTAAACAATCACGCCCCCACCAAGCAAGATGTCATCTTGATAAACGACCAAGGCTTGCCCTTTAGCCACGCCGTAAAAAGGCTCTTTAAACTCCACTTCAATCATCTCATCTTTCAAGCTGACAAACGCTTTAGCAGGCACGCTCCTGTAACGAGCCTTAATAGAATATTCGCCATCTTTAAAATCTTTCATCAAAGATTTGTTTTTAGCCTTAAGGGAATGCGTGGCGAGATCTTCTTTTTTGCCTACAATTAGCTCGTTCTTTTTAGCGTCAATCCCCACCACAAAATGCGGCTCTAACGCGCCTTTAATATTAAAGCCTTTGCGTTTGCCAATCGTGTATTGCATATAGCCCTTATGCGTGCCAATGATTTCGCCTTGTAGGTTCTTCACCACACCCTCTTTTTCCACTTCAACATGCTTTTTTAAAGTGTCAATGTAGCTTTTTTCCACAAAGCAAATTTCTTGAGATTCCTTATAAGTCTCTAAAGTGCCTAAAAAAGGCATCGCATTCAAGGCTAAAGGCTTAATGTCTTTTTTTAACAAACCCCCTAAAGGGAACACCAATTTAGCGATCACTTCATGCTCTAAAGCGTATAAAAAATAGCTCTGATCTTTAGTTTTATCCAAAGCCTCTTGAATATAACTTATTTTGTCAATTTCTTTGACTCTCGCATAATGCCCGGTAGCGATCTTTTCACACCCTAATTTTAAAGCGTGATCTAAAGCTAGCCCAAACTTCATTAAAGGGTTGCACAACGCACATGGGTTAGGGGTTTGCCCTTCTTCATAGGCGTTGATAAATTCATCATAAACTGCACTTTTAAAATCCTTTTGAAAATCCAACACCTCTAAAGGAATGCCTAAAAACTCGCATGCTTTTTGAGCGTTTTTGATGTATAAATCATGCTTTTTTTCACTCGCATGGAGTTTTAAATAAATCCCCACCAATTCATGCCCTTGCTCTTTTAAGCTATAAGCGCTATAAGAGCTATCCACCCCCCCACTGAGTAATACCGCTATTTTCATTTTTAATCTTTCATTATGAGTTATGGCTCGTAGTCTAGCGCAAAAACCATTCATAACCACCTTTTTTTAACCATTGGCATGCTAAAATACCTAAAGATTTTTAAAAATCGCATCAAAACGCATGGAGAAAATAAGGGCAATGGCCAAAATTGAATTGTTAGCCAGATTCACGCAAATCGCGCTCCCTAACAGCCACCCTTTATTGAAAAAAGTTTTAAACTACGCTAAAAAACATTTCAGCCAGTGCCACATGCTCTCTTCATCGTTACTCATTTTAAACGACACGGAATGCTTTAAAAAAAACTACTTGCTCAATTGGGTCTATCATGCCCTTGAATGCACGCATGAGAAAGATATTAGCATGCATTCTTTAGAAGAGGTTTTACAAAAAAGCCACCTGCCCATACGCATCAAGATCATCAATCAAAACACGCTTTTAGAAAAAATAGAAGTGAAAGTTTTAACCTTTGGGGCAGAATACGCGCTTTTTATCACCAAGCACCCTATCGCTAAGCGCTTTTTACGCCAAAAATTCAGCGGCTATGTGTTTTTAGAAACCCAAGATGAATTGCATATAAGAGGCGATTCAGAGCGTTTTTGGGAACTCATTGTAACGCTCAATGAAAATAGAATCGTCCATAACGCATGCTTAGATTTCATCTATCCTAATGGCTTTGGCAAGGACAGCTACACCACTATGGCTGAACGCAAATTAAAAGAATGCTATAAAACGCTAGGGTTTATCAAACATGAAAATTTCAGCGAAGTCAAAAAGCGCTATTTAGAATTAGCTAAAACCTACCACCCTGATTTATGCGATCTTAAAGAAAAAAAGGCTCTTTACGCCAAACGCTTCGCTATCATTCAAGAAGCCTATAGCCACATTAAAAAACACGCTTAAACCCCTAAACTAGCCCTAATCGCGCTAGAAGAAATCGGTGCATCAATGCCCTTTAAAGGGTGGTAGTGTCCCTTAAACTGGATCTCTTCATAGCCAATCCTTTCAAAAACCACTAATTCCACCCTTTTTAAAAGCTCTGTAGCGTTAGTCCAAGAAGAAAGGTGCCTTAAGCAATCCGCCCCTATGACTAAATAAAGCGTTTTAGGGCGGTAGAGTTTTTGAAAATGAAGAACGCTTTCTATCGTAGGCACAGCCCTTTCTTGCTTGATTTCAAAATCGCTCAATAGCACCCTAGGCATTCCCTTTAAAGCTAATTCTAATTCCTTAAAACGGGTTTTTGCGTCCAAAAAACATGGCTTTTTGAAAGGGTTTTGATAAGCGGGCAAGACAATGAGCTGAGCGAATGGCAGTAATTCTAAAGTTTGATCAATAATGGCTAAATGAGCCTTGTGCAAAGGATCAAAACTCCCTCCATAGAGCGCTAATTCTTTGTATTTTAAGATGTTATTCATTGTATTCAAAGCTAGACGCCTTAGTCAATTTAGCGAATTTAACCCCCCTAAGCCCCCCAATTTCTAATTGCAAGCGTTGGATTTCAAGCGAATTGCCTTGTAAAATAATCGTCTCCAAACAATTATGCTCATCCATATGAATGTGCGTGGTGCATAAAACATGCGTCCCGCTGGCATGCTGAATGTCTATCATGCGCTGGTTCAATTCCCTTTGATGGTGATCATAAATCACCACAAGCACGGCGATCTTACTCTCATCATTAGGGTTATCTTCTGCCCAATTGTCTTCTACTAATTTTTCTCTGATCATGTCGCGCACCAATTCTGAGCGAGAAGAATAGCCGTTTTTAATGATGCGGTTGTCCAATTCGTCTAATAAATTTTGTTGTAAAGAAACCGAAAAGCGGATGATTGAATCGTCTTTATTGGGTGTATCCATTGAGAAAAATCCTTTTTTGGCATGAGTTCGTTAAAAGCCACTCATGCTAGTATGATTGAATTAATTTAAAATGAACAATTATAATACAGATTGGATTTAAATGGTTGGTCATAAGAGCGTTTGAATTTGATTGTAATTATTAGCTTAATCATCATTGACTTGTTATTATTAAAACAATATAATCAACAAACCAACATTCTTTTATCATTTTGGAGCATTTATGCGAACGAATGCTTCTTAAAGAGTGCATGCTCTTTAGTGTGGCTGTGTTGCATGTTGCTTTAATCTTAAGGGAATTGTTTTATCATAGACAAGGAGTTTTTATGGGCGGTTTTTCAGTGGGAATGTTGAAAGATTATGTGGACATATTTGTTTTTGCGGTGCTTGGCGTGGCCAGTTTTTTAGCCTTGTGGTTTGTGATTGAAAGGGTTATTTTTTATTCTAAAGTCAATTTGAAAGCTTATGATGATATAGATGCCTTGAATTTGGATTTAACCAAGAATCTAACCATTCTCTATGTGATTTTTTCTAACGCGCCTTATGTGGGCTTATTGGGGACGGTTTTAGGGATCATGGTGATTTTCTATGACATGGGCATGAGCGGCGGGATGGACGCTAAAACGATCATGGTAGGTTTGTCTTTAGCTTTAAAAGCGACCGCTCTAGGGCTTGCTGTGGCGATTCCCACTTTGATCGCTTATAATAGCTTGTTGAGAAAGTCCGATGTGTTGAGTGAAAAATTCAGGATCATGAAAAAATGAAAAGCATCAGAAGAGGCGATGGGCTGAATGTTGTCCCTTTCATTGATATTATGCTCGTTTTGCTGGCGATTGTGTTAAGCATTTCTACTTTTATCGCGCAAGGTAAGATTAAAGTCAGTCTCCCTAACGCTAAAAATGCGGAAAAATCCCAGCCAAACGATCAAAAAGTGGTGGTCATCTCCGTAGATGAGCATGACAATATTTTCGTAGATGACAAACCGACGAATTTAGAAGCTTTGAGCGCTGTAGTCAAACAAACAGACCCTAAAACCCTTATAGACTTAAAAAGCGACAAAAGCTCTCGTTTTGAAACTTTTATCAGCATTATGGATATTTTAAAAGAGCATAATCATGAAAATTTCTCCATCTCCACAGAAGCTCAGTAAAGTTTCAACGAGTGTCAGCTTTTTAATCTCTTTTGCCCTATACGCTATAGGGTTTGGCTATTTTTTACTGCGTGAAGACGCCCCAGAGCCTTTAGCGCAAGCCGGGACCACTAAGGTTACCATGAGTTTAGCCAGCATTAACACCAATTCTAAAGTGAAGACGAATGCCGAATCCGCTAAACCCAAAGAAGAGCCTAAAGAAGAGCCAAAAAAAGAAGAACCCAAGAAAGAGGTAACAAAGCCTAAGCCAAAACCCAAGCCTAAGCCTAAACCCAAGCCTAAGCCTAAACCCAAACCTGAGCCAAAACCCAAACCTAAGCCTGAGCCAAAAGTTGAAGAACCTAAGAAAGAAGAGCCTAAAGAAGAGCCCAAAAAAGAAGAAGCTAAAGAGGAAGCTAAAGAAAAGAACGCTCCTAAACAAGTAACGACTAAAGATATAGTCAAAGAAAAAGACAAGCAAGAAGAATCCAACAAAACCTCTGAGGGTGCAACTTCTGAAGCTCAAGCTTATAACCCAGGGGTGAGCAACGAATTTTTAATGAAGATCCAAACCGCTATTTCTTCTAAAAACCGCTACCCTAAAATGGCGCAGATTAGGGGCATTGAGGGCGAAGTGTTAGTGAGCTTTGTGATCAATCCTGATGGGAGCGTTACGGACATTAAAGTCGTCAAAAGCAACACGACTGATATTTTAAACCATGCGGCTTTAGAGGCCATTAAAAGCGCGGCGCACTTGTTCCCTAAACCAGAAGAAACCGTGCATCTAAAAATCCCTATCGCTTATAGCTTGAAAGAAGACTAACTAGTCTTTCTTTTAAGGGCGGTTTTAAGCCTTAAAAGTTAGGCCAAAACCCCTATTTTTCGCAATTTACAAAAAAAAAAAAACAAAATCTCTAAAATTTAGAGCTAAAATTAGCCATAAAATTCCATTTATTGCTTATAATATGGAGTTTCTTTGTATCAAAGAAAAATCTAATAAAAGGAGAAAACATGAAAAAATCTCTCTTACTCTCTCTTTCTCTCATGGCTTCATTATCAAGGGCTGAAGACGACGGATTTTATATGAGTGTGGGCTATCAGATCGGTGAAGCGGTCCAACAAGTGAAAAACACTGGAGCATTGCAAAACCTTGCGGACAAATACGATAATTTGAGCAACCTTTTAAACCAATACAATTACTTAAATTCCTTAGTCAATCTAGCCAGCACACCGAGTGCAATCACGGGTGCGATTGATAATTTAAGCTCAAGCGCGATTAACCTCACTAGCGCTACCACCACTTCCCCCGCCTATCAAGCTGTGGCTTTAGCGCTCAATGCCGCTGTGGGCATGTGGCAAGTCATAGCCTTTGGGATCAGTTGCGGCCCTGGCCCCAATCTTGGCCCAGAACATTTAGAAAATGGGGGCGTTCGATCGTTTGACAACACGCCAAACTACAGCTACAACACCGGTAGCGGAACGACCACTACCACTTGTAATGGAGCTAGTAATGTAGGACCCAATGGCATTCTGTCTAGCAGTGAATACCAAGTTCTCAATACCGCTTATCAAACTATCCAAACCGCTTTAAACCAAAACCAAGGAGGCGGGATGCCTGCCTTGAATAGCTCCAAAAATATGGTAGTCAATATCAATCAAACTTTCACAAGAAACCCTACAACAGAATACACTTACCCCGATGGGAATGGCAATTATTATTCAGGCGGTTCATCAATCCCAATCCAGCTAAAGATTAGCAGTGTCAATGACGCTGAAAACCTTTTGCAACAAGCCGCTACTATCATCAATGTCCTTACCACCCAAAACCCGCATGTGAATGGTGGCGGTGGGGCATGGGGTTTTGGCGGCAAAACCGGGAATGTGATGGATATTTTTGGCGATAGCTTTAACGCAATTAATGAGATGATCAAAAACGCTCAAACAGCCCTAGCAAAAACCCAACAGCTTAACGCTAATGAAAACGCCCAAATCACGCAACCCAACAATTTCAACCCCTACACTTCTAAAGACACGCAGTTCGCTCAAGAAATGCTCAACAGAGCTAACGCTCAAGCAGAGATTTTAAATTTAGCCCAACAAGTTGCGGACAATTTCCACAGCATTCAAGGGCCTATTCAAGGGGATTTAGAAGAATGTAAAGCAGGATCGGCTGGCGTGATCACTAATAACACTTGGGGTTCAGGTTGCGCGTTTGTGAAAGAGACTCTCAATTCCTTAGAGCAACACACCGCTTATTATGGCAATCAGGTCAATCAGGATAGGGCTTTATCTCAAACCATTTTGAATTTTAAAGAAGCCCTTAACACCCTGAATAAAGACTCTACAGCGATTAATAATGGTATCTCTCACTTGCCTAACGCCAAGTCTCTTCAAAACATGACGCATTCCACTCAAAACCCTAATTCCCCAGAAGGTTTGCTCACTTATTCTTTGGATACCAACAAATACAACCAGCTCCAAACCATCACGCAAGAATTAGGCAAAAACCCCTTTAGGCGCATCGGCGTGATTGACTATCAAAACAATAACGGCGCAATGAACGGGATCGGCGTGCAAGTGGGCTACAAGCAATTCTTTGGCAAAAAAAGGAATTGGGGGTTAAGGTATTATGGTTTCTTTGATTATAACCATGCTTATATCAAATCTAATTTTTTTAACTCCGCTTCTGATGTTTGGACTTATGGGGTGGGTATGGATGCGCTTTATAACTTCATCAACGATAAAAACACCAACTTTTTAGGCAAGAATAACAAGCTTTCCGTGGGGCTTTTTGGAGGCTTTGCACTAGCTGGGACTTCGTGGCTTAATTCCCAACAAGTGAATTTGACCATGATGAATGGCATTTATAACGCTAATGTCAGCACTTCTAATTTCCAATTTTTGTTTGATTTAGGCTTGAGAATGAATCTCGCTAGGCCGAAGAAAAAAGACAGCGATCATGCCGCTCAGCATGGCATGGAATTGGGCGTGAAAATCCCCACCATTAACACGGATTATTACTCTTTCATGGGGGCTGAACTCAAATACAGAAGGCTCTATAGCGTGTATCTCAATTATGTGTTTGCTTACTAGGTGGCACAAATCCTCTTTTTAAGGGGGTTTCATTGCGAAATGCCCCTATGCGCTTATGAGTTTTGATTAAAATTTGGTTGTTCATAAAAGCATGAAAGCCTTTTACAAATAACTCCTTTAATTTTGTTTTTAAAAAACGCTTTTTAATTTTTTTTCATTTTTTTTCTTATGAAAATGTTCAAGCATTCTATGAGCAAGGCAAAACCAATACCCGCATACAAATAATTTTTATCAACATGCAAATGCAAGCCTTCCAAAAACAAAAACACACCCACAACGAGCAAAAACACAAAGGCTAAAGTTTTGATGCGATAATGCCTTTCAATAAAATCGCCAACGATTTTGGAAAAAAACATCATCACGATTACAGATAAAATGATAGCAAGCGCCATGACTTCTAGGTGTTTAGCGATCCCAATAGCCGTGATCACGGAGTCTAAAGAAAAGACAATGTCTAAAAACATGATTTCTATTAAAGTGATGGAAAAGCCAAACGCTTTTTCTTGGTGTTTTTCTTTAGGGTAGATCTGCTCTTTTAATTCCACTAACGCTTTAAAAGCCAAAAACGCCCCCCCTACAAGCAGCACCACATCACGCCATGAAAAGCTCATGCCCGCTATAGTGAATAAAGGCTTTTGCAAATGGCTGATAAAAAACAAGCTCCCTAAAAGCCCTATGCGAGCGATCATCGCTAAGCCCAAGCCTAAAATCATGGCTTTATTTTGCTGGTGTTTGGGGAGTTTATAGACCATCACCGTGATAAAAATGATATTGTCAATCCCTAGAACGATCTCTAAAAGCGTGAGCGTAGCCAAGGAGACTATGCCATGCGGTGTAGAAAGAGCGTCTAAGAGTGAGGATAAAAATTCCATAAAAGGCTACAACCAGCCTTTCTTTTTAAAATAGAGCACAGGCAAAATCGTAGAAATCGCCATGACAATCAGCGCGAAAAGATACCCGTATTGCCATTCTAACTCCGGCATGAATTTAAAATTCATGCCATAAATCGTGCCAATCAATGTGGGGGGCATCATCGCCATAGTCGCCACAGTGAAGAGTTTGATGATTTTATTTTGCTCCACATTGACTTGAGAAGCGAACAGGTTTTGAATGTTATCAAGCGAGTTGAGATTGACCGTTGTAGACTCCACCAAAGAGCTAAAATCGGTTAAAATGATATTTAAATTATTTTTAGTATCGCTATCCACTTTATTGCTCCTTAATAAAGCGGTAATAATGCGCCGTTTGTCAAAAAAAGAATCCCTTAAAGCCACATTAAATTCTTGCAAATTGGACAAGCGCACTAAAATATCATCATGCGTAGAAGTTTCTTTGAAAATGATGTTTTTGCGCAACAGGCTCGTTTGTTTGTTGATCCACTCTAGGCATTCCACGCCTTTTTCAAAATACACTTCAAAGATTTTGGTCAGAATATCAAACCCGTCTTCAAATTTTTTAGGGCTAGCCAAAACCTTTTTTTGGATAGAATCAAAGATTTCTAAAGTCCCATAATAGATCGTGAAAAGAATGTTATTAGACAAAATAAAGGTCGCCATTTCCGTGTGGAAAGTCTCATTTTCATCCTGATTAGTGAAAAAAGCGTTGATCGTAACGCTGGAGCTGTCTTCCCAATATTTGGTAACTGATGAGACTCGTTGGGAATGATCCGTGTTGTAGTGGATGGCGTATTCTTGGCTTAGAGTGGCCAATTCATTGGGCGTAGGGTTGATTAATTCAAACCATAAAACTTCATTTTCCTCTATATCAAAACCATTAAAATCATTAAAGCGTTTTTTAATGACAAATTTTTGCTGTTTGAAAAACACGTTCACCATAAGCGATCCTTAGAGTTAATGGCGTTTATCCAAAACCTCAAAACAAGGTAAAATTTTGCCCTCTAATAATTCCAAACTCGCTCCCCCACCGGTAGAAATGAAACTCATGTTATCCTTTTCGCCCGCACGGTTGATCGCATCAATGGTATCGCCCCCACCAATGAGCGAGAAAGCGTAAGTGTCAGCGATCTTATGGGCTAAAAAGGTTGTGCCTCTGGCAAATTCTTGCTTTTCATGCACGCCTAAGGGACCATTCCATAGGATCGTGGGTGCACTCTCTATGACTTCAGAAAATAATTTCACGCTCGCAGGCCCTATATCAGCGATCTTGTGTTTAGGCTCAATGTCTTGGACGGGTGAAATTTTGATGTGTTTGGGGTTAAGAATGTCATCAGTGGTTACAGCGTCTATAGGTAAATAGACTTTGACTTTTTTTTCTTTCGCGCTTTTTAATAATTCTAGGGCGTCTATTATCAAAGCGTCTTCTACAGAAGAATCTTGCACATCATAGCCTAAGGCTTTTAAGAAAGTGTTGCTCATCGCCCCGGCAATGATGAGCTTGTCAATGAGATCTAAAATGTTTTTTAATAAGGTGAGTTTGGAGCTGACCTTAGCCCCCCCCACAATCAACAATAAAGGGCGTAAAGGGTGGTTAAACGCCTGATAAAACGAATCAATTTCTTTTTTGAGTAAAAACCCGCTCACTTTAACAGGGGCGAATCGCGCCGTGCCATAAGTGCTGGCATGCTTTCTGTGGCTCGTGCCAAAAGCGTCATTCACAAACACATCGCACAAGCTCGCTAAATCTTTAGCCAGATTTTCATCATTTTCTTCTTCGCCTTTTAAAAAGCGGATGTTTTCTAAAAGAAAAATCCTTGTGGGCGCGTTTTCGTTTAGGGCTTGCTTGAGTTGCGCGATATTTTGAGAAAAAACCACTTCATGATTTAAGAGTCTTTCAAGGCGTTTTAAAAAGGGTTTCAAGCTCAATTTTTCTTCAACCCCTTTAGGGCGGCCCAAGTGGCTCACTAAAATAATATCTTTAGCCTTATTGTCAATACAATATTGGATGGTGGGCAAGCTCTCTCTAATGCGCGTGTCATCGGTAATATTCAAATTTTCATCTAAAGGCACGTTAAAATCCACTCTAATAAGCACCCTTTTATGGCTCACTTCCACTTCTTGAATGTTTTTAACGTTTTGCATAAACGACATTTTAGCTAACATGAAAAATCCTTTCTTTTAATTTTGTGCTATATATTGTGCCATGTCTATCAAGCGCTCGCTATAACCCATCTCATTATCATACCATGCCAATACTTTAGCATTTTTTTCGCCTATTGTCATGATTTGATCATCAATCACGATCGCGCTAAAAGGCGAAGAAATAAAATCGCTTGAAACAAGCCTTTCTTCATCAATGCTCACAATCCCTTTAAAGGCATGCTTACAAGCGTCTTTAAGCGCATGCCGAACGCTCGCTTTACTCACAACTTTTTTAAAGCTTAAGGACAAATCCACCAAGCTCACATTAGGGGTAGGCACTCTAATCGCAAGGCCTGTAACTTTAGGACCTAAATGCGGTAAGACTAGCGAAATGGCTTTGCTCACGCCGGTGCTTGTGGGGATAAGGTTTAAACCAGCCGCTCTAGCGCGGCGGATGTCTTTGTGCTTGGTGTCTAAAAGGTTTTGATCGTTAGTGTAGCTGTGAATGGTGGTTAAAAGCGCGTTTTCTACTTTAAAGGCTTCATCTAAGATTTTTAATAAAGGAGCGGTAGCGTTAGTCGTGCAAGAGGCGTTAGAAATCACGCTTTCGTTATGGTAATGGGTGTGATTCACCCCATAGACAAAGGTGGGTGTATTTTGCGCGGGAGCGGAAATGATGACTTTTTTCACGCTGTTTTTAAGATGAGCACTTGAAGCTTCTAGGGAATTGAATTTCCCGGTGCATTCTATGATGATTTCTGCGTTAGTGACAGAAAAATCAAGCTTGTTAATGTCTCGCTCGCTCAACACTAAAATATTTTTACTATGCCCGATATTTAGGGTTCTATTGGCGTTTAATTTGGCTTCAAAATGCCCATGCACGCTGTCATGACGGATCAAATGCAAAAGAGTTTCTAATTCAGCGGTGGAATTGATGGCTACGATTTCTACATCTTTTCTTTGACTAGCGACTCTTATAGCGCACAAACCGATGCGCCCGGTCCCATTGATAGCGATTTTAATTGGCATGTTTTCCCTTTATTTAAAAATCACCATTCTATCACAAATGCTCTTAAATAAAGGCATTCTTAAGGGGTTCTGCCTCATTAAGCATCAATCACAAACTGAAATCAAAATCCTTATGATAAACCTCTCGGTAAGCTTTTTGAACGCTTGTAAAAACCCCACTCCCTAAAAACCCCCTAGATAGTGGGCTAGGGTGAGGGGCTGTGATGATGATATGCTTATTAGGGGGAATTAGTGCGATCTTTTTTTGGGCGACTTTCCCTAGTAACACCACGATTAAAGGGGCGTTCGTTTCAAAAAGGCGCATCAATATTTGATCGCTAAAAGCTTCCCAGCCAATATATTTGTGCGAAGCGGCCTTATTTTTTTCCACGCTTAAAATGGCGTTCAATAACAGCATACCCCTTTTAGCCCACGCGCTCAAATCCCCACAACAAGGCACAGGCACGCCTAAATTCGCATGCAATTCTTTAAAAATATTTTTTAAGCTTGGGGGGATGGGGGCGTTTTTTTCCACGCTAAAGCTTAAGCCCATCGCCACCGGCAATTCTCGCTCATTTTCTAGGTAGGTGGAATGGTAGGGGTCTTGCCCTAAAAGGATGATTTTAACCGCACAAGGGGGCGTTAGATTGAGTGCATAAAACAGATTAGAGCTTTTAGGGAAAATGGTTTTAGGGCTTTTTAGGGCTTCTAGGTAGCGTTTTTCTATTTCTAAAAAATAAGGCTTTTTAAATTCGCTTTGCAAAAACTCCCGCCAAGCCAAACTCAAAGGAGCGTAGTCAAAAAGCTTCATGCGTTTAATTCATGGTAGTGTTTTAAATACTCTTTTTGCATGCGTTCTTGTAATTCTTCATACCAGGTGGGCGAGTTAAAATCAGGCGTATAGCTTTCTAGCATGACTAAACGGGTGCACGCTTTATAGGCTTCTAGAGGCTTGGAATTAAAGATTTTAATGGAATTGATTAACACCATGGGTTGGATTTTGAGCTGGAATTTTTCGGCGATGATTTTAGCCCCTTGCTTGAAAGGGAGGAATTTTTCTCCTCCTTTGCCTCTAGTGCCTTCAGGGAAAATCACTAAAGGGCGGTTTTGGTCTAACTTTTCTTTACACGCTTTCAAAAGGCTCACAATCCCCTTTTTATCCTCTCTGTCAATTAAAATCATTCCGGTATCCGTTAAGGCATGCCCATAAAAGGGGATTTCACCCAGCTCTTTTTTAGCGATCCAGCAAATATTACTAGGGTGGTAGGCTTCTAAATAAATAATGTCTAGTAAGCTTTGGTGGTTTAAGACAATGAGTTTAGCGTCCGTATCAAAAGCGCCTATTTTTTCTAAATTAACCCCAGTAAGGGAAAAAAAGCACGAACAAGCCCTACGGCTGGAGCGGGCGTTATTGTTTTTGCGGTTAAAGTAATTGAAAACAATGATAACGGCTAAGCCTATAGCGATCACTAAAGCTCTATAAATCGCTCTTAAACGATTGGACTTTTTATTTGACTTCATCTTTTTTGACCCATCCTATTTGTTCATGCGGCGTTAGGATTTTATAATAATCATCATGCGAACCTAAGATTTTAATCGGCATTTCATCTTTAGAAAGCCCTAAAATGGTGGAATTTTGCGTGGGCAGAATGCGGATTTTTTTATGAGCGAGCAATAGGGCTGATTTTTGCGTGAATAAAAGGTGATACAAAACAAACCCTAAGCACAAAATCCCAAGCCCTAAAAAAATGAGTTTGCGCCCAAAAATGAAGAACAACACCAAGAAAAACACGCACAGAGCGAGCAGCGCCACGTTAGAAAAGACTAAAAAATTGTTTTTAGGAATAAGATCGCTTTGAATACCGGTAGTGTCTTGAGTGGGAATGGTTGAAAAAGATAAGGTCTTAAATTGCCTATTAGAAAGCGAAAAATAATCAAAAGAAAGGTTTTGAAGGGTTTTAGGCAACACGCAATAATAAAAAACGCTCCCTTCTTTAGCCTTGATCTGGTTTAAAGAAGCGTTATCAAACCCTTGCTTGATCGCTTCTTTGATGTGAAAATCTTCCCAAGTGGCTTCTTTGAACGCTAATTCCATCACCAAAATATTGTTTTTATCGTCATAATCTTTGGTTTTGTATTGCACAACTTGTAAATCTTTAGCCATGACATTCGCATAACGAGGGTTTTTGGACAAATCCGTTACCTGCAAGGCAACTTTTGGGGCTATGGAATGATCGATGTATTTGTCTTTATTGGAAAACGCGCTCACTTCTAAAGGCGGGATACTCGCTCTTATGCCCTTAATCTTGTAATAATAAGTCGCTCTGAAAAGCTCTTTTTCCACCTTTTTCCATTTAGGCATTTTGTTTAAAAGCTCAATTTGGGTTTTATCCAACCCGTCTTTGATTTTGGCTTCCAAAAACTCAGCGTCAAACAGCAATAAATCATAAGTTACGCCTATAATTTGACCGATATAAACCGGGGTGTTTTCTAAATCTTCTAATTGGGGGATTTTCACATAAACCACTTTAGCCTTGATTTCTTCTGGATCAGAAGTGTTCTCGGCAACCAAAAAGCTTACCAAAAGGCTTAAAATCAAGCTAACGATTGTGATGGTTTTCATTGAAAACGCATGAAAATTAAAACATGGTTTTATCATTCTTCAAATAAAAACCCCATGAGTTTTTATTTCTTCTTAGGCGCTTTTTCATCCATTTTCTCATCCACGATAGACCAGGTTTTCAAGCTGTCAATAGCGGTTTTTAGCTGAATATCATCATTGATCATTTTAGGAGTAACCTCTTTTTCCTCTTCATTTTTCTTGTCTTTATCAGCTTCTTTGGAATTAGGGGTTTTGTCATCAAGTTTTTTAAGCTCTTGCTCTAAATGGTGTTTTAGATCCGCTTCTTTCAAGCTAAATTTATTTTCATTTTCTGGCGCTTTACCCGGATAAATCACAATATCAGGCGTGATCCCCTTAGCTTGAATGGTGCGCCCGCTCGGCAAATAATAGCGTGCGGTTGTGATTTTAATGGCTTCGTCTTTATTGACAGGGAGCAGCACTTGCACGCTTCCCTTACCAAAGGTTTTTTCACCGATAATGATGGCTCGTTTGTGATCTTGCAGTGCTCCTGCTACGATCTCGCTCGCGCTCGCTGAACCGCCATTGACTAACACCGCGATAGGCAAATTGGTATAAGGGGCTCTGCCGTTAGCCTTGTATTCTAAATTTTCTTCTTTGTTTTTGCCTTTTTGAGAGACTAAAACCCCCTCTTTAATGAAGAGGTTAGACAAGCCTACCGCCTGGTTTAATAGCCCTCCAGGATTGCCTCTTAAATCCAACACGATCCCTTTAGCCTTAGGGTTAGCTTTTAAGCCTTCTAAAACCGATTTGGTAACATTCTTGTCAAAACCACTCACTCTCACATACAGATAAGGGGTTTTTTCAATCTTTTTCACATAGACAGAGGGGAGCTTAATGATGTCTCTAACAATGTTAAACACCAAGGGTTTTGGCTCGTTTTTTCTCACAATGGTGATCTGAATAGGGGTCTTTGGCTTGCCACGCATGAGGTTGATCGCATCATCAATGCTCATGCTCAGCGTGCTTTCGTTATTGATTTTTAAAATGTTATCGCCTGATTTAACCCCAGCCTTGTAAGCTGGAGTGCCTTCTAAAGGCGCAATAACGGTCAAAACGCCATCGCGCATGCCCACCGTGATCCCAAGCCCCCCAAATTCGCCCTCGGTTTGGGCTTGAAATTCCTTAAACTTCTTTTCGTTCAAATACGCTGAATGCGCGTCCAAATTAGAGAGCAAGCCTTCAATCGCTTTAGTCATGATCTCAGAAATGGTGATTTTATCCACATACTTTTTTTCAATTTCTGAAACCACATTAGAGAAACGACTGAACGCTTCCACCCTTTTAGCCGCTAATTCTTGCGGATCTTCTTTAACCGGCTTGACCGGCTTTTTTTCCTTAACTTCACCACCATGCAAACTCACAGCAAGAGAAATCGCTAACAACCCTTTAAAAAGTCGTTTTGTCATTGTTAATAGCACCACCCATTTTTGAGATTAGAAAGAATCACCTTTAAGGTTTTATTCAATTTTTTGCGTTTATTCTATCTAAAATTTAGATAACATGCCCACTCATTCACTCATTTTGAGCCTAAACGATACAACAAAAACGCGTAACTCCCCGATCCATTCACATGCAAATCGCAAAGCATGCTCGTTACAAAAACATTAGAAATGGGGCTTACTTTAGAGTCTCTATCGCAAAGACAATAACTTTTGTGCTAACTTTGACGCTAATTGCTGATAAATCGTTTTATTCTGTTGTCTAAAATGCTCTACTAACATTTTTAAAACTTTTTGTTCTGGGAATAAGATTAACACAAGATTGAAAATTCCATCATTATCCAAAAGCTTTCTATAAACGCTTGGCGCTAGATCTTTGATTTCTTTAAAGCTCTCTAAAGGATTTTCATCAAAGTTCAAACTGGGTAAATCGGGTAAAATTTCACGCCATCGCGCTAAATGGGTTAAAATCTCATCCCAAACTTGCAAGATATTAAGATTTTCAAACAACTCCTTACCATAACACAAACTCAAAGGCACGCCATAATCAGCGGATAATTTTTGCAATTCTTCTTTATAATAATTTTGATTTTTATTCAAACTCTCATCTATAAAATAAAAATAGCCTTGAATGTTTTAAATTTTCAATTAAAAAATGTTTTTACATGTAAAAAATCATCATGCATATGAGCAATAGGGTTATGATAAATATCTAAAATAGCAGTGTAGCTTTTAATCTTATAGCGTTCTTTTATTCTCTTGTATGGTTCTTTTTCTAACTTTTTAAAAGCTTTTTGCAAATCTTTTTCTTTTAGCAAAATATAGAAATCAAGATTAAACTCCAATAATTGTAAGGTGCGTTGCAAAGCTGGTTCTAGTGTGCTTATGCTATCCACAATTTCAATAGCTCTTTTAGGAAAAATAAAACCTTTAGGATTAAACCAAAGCACATCAATTTTTTTACTTGTATCTAAAATTTCTTTATAAGTAAAATTAGGAATAGTGCGTAAGGTTGTCAAATCTGATAAAAGCACATTATTATAACTAGCCTTTGGATCAGCACTATAAGTGTCTAATTTTAAAAAGTTACCCATTTCTACGCAAACACCTTCCATAAAAGAATGCATGCGAATGGGGTTTTCTTGAATTTCTTTTAGCTCTTCTTCTTGATAGTCTAAAAGGGCATACAATGACAACCCTACTTTTTTAAAATTTTTATGATTTCTAATCTCTCTGTATAATACCCCTCTAAGCCCAGCCTCCCATTCTTTAGTGGCTCTAATACTGGGATAGTATTTTTCAATTTGGTTATACAGGATAGTCCAAGAAACAATCCCTTTATTATCCTCCATAACTTTTTTAATTGCATCAACTTTTGTCATTTATCTTTTGCCTTTTTTTGCCTTTGGTTTTTTGTTTTCAATCTCCACAATTTGAGAGCGTCCAATCCCCAAAGCTTCTGCAATGCTTACAAAAAATAACCCTTGCTCTCTTAGTTCTTCTGCTTGTTGATCGGTTTTTTTAATGTTAATTTTTAAAAATATGGTATCCATTTATCTTTTCCTTAATCTTTTTAGCGTACCAAATAAGCGTTTCATGGGCGTTGCATAGTCTCTTGCCAGCAAAATTAGGCACCGGATTGCTCTTATGCCAAATAATATCGTTGAGTATCCAAAACCCTAAATTTTGCAAATGAAAACCAATTCTAAAAATATTTTGAAAACTCCCTATCACACAAATACTGCCATTATCTTTTAAAATCCTTTGGCACTCTTTTAGCCAACCCAAACAAAAGGTATCGTATTCTTCAAAAGAGCCAAATTTATCCCAATGATCCTCAACGCCTTGAAATTTTGTGCCTTCAAAACGCTTCAATTCCCCCTCTGTTTGCATAAAATAAGGGGGGTCAGCAAAGATAAAATCAACGCTTTTATTAGGAAAATCTTTTAATTTTTCTAAGCAATCCCCCTCTATGATAGTGTTTAAGTTTTCTTTTAAAAAATCCATGATTAACTAACCTTTTATATCTGCTACTCTGGCCATTTTAACACAAGCGTTTTAAGGCCATCTTAATGTTTGATCTCTAGCTTTGTTCTCATCAAGCGATAGAAGCTATCTGTCTCCACCTATATTAAACGATACAACAAAAACGCGTAACTCCCCGATCCATTCACATGCAAATCGCAAAGCATGTTCGTTACAAAAACATTAGAAATGGGGCTTACTTTAGAGCCTCTATCGCAAATGAGAGCGAGATTAGGTAATACAGAATAAAGGGAAGGCTGATCCTCCGCCTCTGCGATAGATATTGTTGTCGCTTGCTTCTTTGCTGATGAATGCGGCATCAAAGTCAAAATCTCCGATGGCTTTGGCTTGGCGCGATAAGATAAGGGCGATATTGGTATTAAATGGGGGGGGGGGGTGGATTTTGCAAGATTTCTTGTATTAAGGCTTTGCTGTCATTCCCTTTTAAATGGGGCAAATCGCTCGTCAAAAATCCAAGCGTTTTTTGGATTTCAATCGTGCGCGCGATGACTTTAATGATACAGGTTACATGATCAAAGTCGCAAGGCTCGTTTTTGTGGCTTTTTAAATACTTGTCTAAAACGCCATACCCCCCTATCATGTAATCATGAATTTCTTTACTCACCCCCCTAAAATAAGCGCTATGGTTGATATAAAGCCGTTGTTCTGGCTCGTTATGAGAGGGTTTTTTGATGATGCGATCATGCGCTTCTTTGTAGTAGGATTCGCCTATGGTGGCGTCTTTTAATTTGTTAAAGCTGTGATTCAGGCTTTCTTTATTTAAGACATGCAAGCCGATTAATTCAATCCCTAAAAGGCTTAAAGCCCTAAACAAATCTTTATTGTTTGTGAAAAGGATTTTAGGGTAATCGTTTTTAAGGAAGTCTTCATAACGCTTGCGGTAATTTGGGGAATACAATAACGCATAGATATAGCCTAAAACCTCTAGCGGCTCAAAAGAATGGCTATAATGCTTGTCTATGAAACTTCTAAACTCTGGCGTAAAATTTTCGGTGTAGTTGGGGTTATGGTATAGTGGATTTACATAATCGCCTCCCTCCATTCCTGGACATGTCCAAGTGCGCAAATCTGAAATTTTATTACTAACAAATCCTACGCCGCTTTTTTGTGATTGACAAAATCTGCGAGAAGTAATTAGCGCGACATTTTTGCGCGTTTGATTGGGTGTTTTAGGGTTTGTTGGGGGGGGGGGTAACATGTGCTTGAAAACTTCGCCTCGTGGATAAGCGATAAAAGACTTTGATTTACCGGTATAATAAGTGTAGTAAAAATCAAAAGGGCGGTATTGGCACGAAACAATGTATTCTTCTAAATTGTTAGCGTTTGCCTTAACGTCTTTAATAGCATATTCTAAACGCCAATCTCTGCCATCTTTTTTAATATTATAAACTCTGCGTAACTCGCTAGGTTCTAAGGTTGAAAAATCTTTTAAAAGCTTTAACAAGCTTTCTTTGTCCTTATGGAAAACGACATGGTCTCGTTGCGAACAAATACCGGTGCTTCCAACTTGAAACACCTCCTGAACGCTAAAGCCTTGTTCGTATTCCTCTAACAAGAGGGTTTCTTGAGGTATGAGTGAGTAAAAAGGCTCTCTTGGGGTCAGCTCAAGCCATTCAATCCTATCCAAATCATTTTGGGCTAAAAAGGCGTATTTTTCAGCCCTTTCGCCATAAACATCATAATAGTGGATTTTTTGCTTTACTACTTGCGGGTTTTTGACAAAGAGGTTAATGGACACGCCTTGCATGATATTGAAAACGTTCTCATCTTTTGCGCCTTGTGGGGTTTCCTCCTTTTTCCTAGCGTTTCCATGCAAATTTAAGATATAAAGCTCATCGTAGCATTCTAAAAGAGAGCGCCTTAACCCCCTAAAAGTAGGGTTGTCTAAAAAGGCGTTGTTAGAGATAAAGCCAAAAAGGCCATGCCCTAATAATTCGATCTTGTTTTGAGCGAAACGCATGAATTTCACGTAATCGTCTAAGAGCCATTTAGGGTTTTTCTCCTTTTGTAGTTTGTATTTAGAATGGAGGCTTTTAAGTTTCTTTAGATCGTTTTCACTACCGCTTTCTTTTTGTTTTTGAATGTTCTTTAAAAGCGTTTGGATTTTATCGGTGAGTTTAATGTTTTTTTCAATTTCTATGGTTTGAAATTCAGGCTCTATGCCGTAAGTGGCTTTCACTTCCCATTCAAACAAGCCATCATTACTGCTCGCCCCGCTATAAGGGGGGTTACCGGTGATGATAAGGATGTTTTCATCTTTTTTGATTTTTTGAGCGTTTGAAAGCTCTTTTTCAAAAATCGGGTTTAGCCCACGATAAGCGATGATCTCACTAGGCTGTATGAGGGTGTTGGTTAAAATGATTTTAAGCGCGTCGTTGTCTTTGAGAGGTTTTTTAAATTCCTCCTTAAAGGCTTGGCTGAGGTTCAAATGAGCGATCGCATAAGGAGCGATCAAGTACTCAAACCCATAGAATTGCTTCAAGAGGTTTTGGTATTTGTCCTCTTTAGTGGAGGTGCCTCCATCGCTTGTTTTTCTCGTTTCTAGTGCCTTTCTAAACGCTTCCAATAAAAAAGTGCCGGTGCCGGTAGCAAAATCTAAGAGCTTGATGTTTTCGTTATCTAAAGCGCTTTTTAAGCCTAAGGGAGCGTCTTTGAAATGCGTTTTAAGCAAACTATCCAAAGCGTTAATGATGAATTTCACCACAGAATCTGGGGTGTAATACACGCCCTTACTCTCTCGTAATTTAGGGTCATAAGCGCTTAAAAAGGTTTCATAAAAGTGCAAATAAGGGTCTTTATCGTCATTCAAATCTTTAAGGATAGAATCCATATCAACATGATTGATCAAGCTTAGAATTTCATTTAAAAGCCATTGGATTTCTTTGATTGCATCAAGTTTCTTTAAAAAATCCGCCATTTCTCTGATCACAGCGAAATTTTTAGGGATGGAACTCCTCACATTATCCAAATTGATTTTTTCAAAAGGGTGGTTGAGCTTGGCTAAAAAAAGGCTGTAGGTGAGCGTTTGAGCGAGCGCATCGCTAAAGTCTTCAAAGCTCAATTCTTCATAAAGATATTCTTTAAAATTCTTAAAAATGCTAGAAACATGCGTGTCTTTTTGGTATTGGATTAAAGCGTCTTTTAAATACTTGGTGGGCGCGCTTAAATGCGTTGCGAAATCTTTAGCGTTAGTAATAGGGGCTGCTTCGTAATTGAAAAAGCTTTTGAACAATTCAACTAAATCGCGCTCGGTTTGCGGGTTGGGTTTTAAGGGTTTAGAGAGTTCATCAAGGCTAGCGACAGAAATTTCTCTTTTAATTAAAGACTCATTATTTTCATCTTTCCCTACCCACACGAAATTAAGGTAATCGGTGAGCATGAGGTTAGGATTCAATTCTAAATATTTAAGAACTTGATCGCTTTTTAAGAGCCGGTTAAGATCAGTCCCTACCCTTTTATTTTCTATATAGCCAATGTTTAGCCCTTGAAAAGAAACGCGAAAATCAGGCTGACCCCCTTGTTTGTCTCTGTTAGGCTCATGTTCAATCTTAAATTCTTTATTAAAATTCTCTTTTAAACTTATAAGCAAGTTTTCTAAAGGGCGACGGTGCGTGGGTTCATTACTTTCAGGCGTCAGATCTTTAATGCCTTCTAAATATTCTTTTAGCATGCTAATAACCCCTTTTTAAAGTTTTTAAGCCATTTTCATGTGCATGTCAATAAAAGTGGCTTGATGGATTAAAGCTCCTACGCTAATGGCATCCACGCCGCTTTTTGCGTAAGCGTTAATGCTCTCTAGCGAGATGTTCCCGCTCGCTTCTAGTAAAACAAAGGGATAATGCACCTCTCTATAAGCGGCAATTTCTTTAGTCTCTAAAACGCTCATGTTATCGCACATCACAATATCCGCTCCCGCACTCATGGCGTTTTTGGCCTCTTCAAAGCTCTCGCATTCAATTTCAATTTTAGCCGTGAAAGGCAAGTTTTTTCTGGCATGCGCTAAAAAGCTTTTGAGATCTTTCACATGCTTTAAATGCGTGTCTTTAAGCATTAAAGCGTCATCTAGCCCTAAGCGGTGGTTGCTCGCCCCCCCATTAAGCACGGAATATTTTTCAAAAATCCTTAAAAGGGGTCTGGTTTTTCTCGTATCCAACAAACGCACCTTATGAGAATTTAAAGCTTCTACAAAACGGCTCGTTAAAGTAGCGATCCCGCTGCTGTGTTGCAAAAGGTTTAAAAGGGTGCGCTCAACCTTTAAAAGCATGCTAAAATCCCCCCTAATTTCCATTAAAGTGTCTTTAGGCTTGAAGCGTTCTTTATCCTTAATGGTTTGAACGCATTCAATGCCAGTCATTTGAAGCAACTCTAAAGCGTATTTTTCGCCTGAAAACACGCCCTCTTGTTTAGCCCTAACAAAGGCTGTGGCTTTAAAGTCCTTTTCTAACACCCTTTCAAACAAATCCCCATGCCCTAAATCTTCTTTTAAGGCGCATTCTAAAAAGGTTCTAATCTCCATTAAGATAACTCCATCATTTTGGTTAAAGCGAGTTTGGCCAAACGCGCCACCTCATCTTTTAATTCAATCACATTGTAAGCCCTGTGGTTTTTGTAAGCCTTTAAGACTTCAAACAAATCTTTTAAAGTCGTTTCGTTCATGGTAGGGCAAAGGGCGAGCGTGCTAGAAAGAATGAAAGTGTTTTGATGGTTACGCTTGGCTTTCAAGCGGTTGACTAAATGGCTTTCAGTGCCTATGGCGACTTTTTGATCGGGGCTTAGCTTTTCTACAAATTCTATGATCTGACTCGTTGATCCGCTAAAATCAGCGTTAGAAACTACGCTAGGATCGCACTCTGGATGGACAGCGATTAAAATATCCGGGTATTTTTGGCGGTAAAATTCAATGTCTTCTAATTTGAAAAGCTGATGCACCGAACAAAAGCCGTTGTAACAAATCACATCAGCGTTTTTGATTTCTTCTGGGCTATTTGCACCTAAAATCGCGCTTTTTAAGCCATTTTCTAGAGCTAGATTTTCCCCCAAGCATTTATCCGGTAAAAAAAAGATTTTTTTATTTTGTTTTAAGGCATGATTAAAGATTTTAGAAGCGTTCCTGCTCGTGCAGACCACGCCATTGTCTTTAGCGACTTTGGCTTTCACTTCAGCGTTAGAATTGATATAAGTGATAGGGTAAAATTCTTTAACGCCGTATTCTTTCAATAAATGGACGCTTTTATCGTAGTAATGGCTATCTATCATCCTCGCCATAGAACAGCATGAGAGTTTGGGCATGATCACTTGTTTGTCAAAGGCTAGGGCTTTCACGCTCTCGCCCATAAAATGCACCCCGCAAAACACGATGAGGTTTTTATCGCTTTGGCTTGCGATTTTAGCCAACTCCAGGCTATCGCCTGTATGATGGGCTAACTCTACAATCTCATCTTTTTGATAAAAATGAGCCACTAAAAGCGCGTCTAAATCGTGCAACAATTCCACAATAGAAGTTTTTAAATCGTTATCAGTTGGCATGAAATTCCCCTATACTTTCCCCAAACTTCACGCTTTTTTCTCTCAAATCCTTAAAAGCGGTGTTTTGAATGAATAAAACAATCGTAGAGCCCATTTCAAAATTCCCTAAATTATCCCCCTTTTTCACCTTAATCGGCGGGTTGTAAGAGTAGGTTTGCGTGAAACGGGCTTTAGCGTTAGTTTGGATATTCTTATCAAAATTAAAACGCATTTTACCCACATTTAACGCTCCCACCGCTACAAAATACAATTGATTGCCTTGAATGTCTTTTGCAACAAGCACTACCCTTTCATTGCCCACAAACAGATTGTTGTTTTTGTAAAGCGAGGGCTTATTGACCGGCAATAGTTTCCCCGCAAAATAACGAGCCTCTAAAATTTCTAAATCGCAAGGGGCGTGGTAGTGGTGGTAATCTTTGGGCGAAAGGTAAAAATTCGCATAGAAAAAAGAAGGGCTTAAGGGGTTGATTTCGCCCACTAATTCATGCGCTTTATAAGGCATGCCTTTAATTTGTAAAGCGCTATCGTTGTCTAAAAAAGCGCATTCAGTGATCAAAGCGTCGCAAGGCGCGATGCAAATATTAGGGGCTTTGTCAAAGGGCCGTTCTTTTTTTAAGGAGCGCGTGAAAAGAGCGTTCAAACTCTTATAGTTTTCCAAAGGCTCAAACTCGCTCAAATCAATTTTAAAGATCTTAACATAAAGAGCGTTGATGCCTTTTTGGATAAAAGAAGGGAATTTATAGCCAGCCACAGAGCCAAAAACCCTTGAAAGAGCGTTGCTTAAAGCTACCATTTTAACCCTGCCATGTTCAGTATAAATTCCACCTCGCCCTTACTCACTTTAAATTCTTTAGAAATAGAATCCACGCTATAACCCTCTTGATACATCTTCAAAACCTGTTTTTCATTGATCTCATCGCTAGCGGCATAATGCCCCATGTCTTTGAATTTGTTCTCTAAAGTAATGATTTTTTCTTCTAAATAATCGCGCTCTTTGTCCATGGATTTTTGGATTTCTTGTAGCTGGTTATAAAGGTGCGAAAGGGTCGTTTTTAATGAGCTATCCTCTTTAGCGCTCTTTTCTAAAGAAAGACCTTCCAAACGCCCCTCTAATTCTTTCAAACGCTTAGAATAAATATAATTTTCTTGATAGGATTCATCTAAAGTTTTTTCTAAACGCCTCATTTTATGGTAAAACTCTTTTTCTTTAAGATACAAATACCCCACCAAGCACACCAACACCAATAAAATCGCTCCTAAAACGACCATAAACAAATCATTAGAAGATAACATTACCGCTCCCGTTCATAATTTTAAGCCTTTTCTTTCGCTATCAACAATGAAAGAATCATAACGCTTAATGTCTAGGGCGTGCATGCGAGTGATTTCTAAAAAATCTTTATCCCTTGCCACGCCAAAAAAGGCTAGGATTTTCCCCTCTAACACGCAACGCCCATAGTAAGTTTGAGGCGCTATCAGGCTTGATTTTTTCAGGCAAATTAACCCATGCCCTAAAGCGATGATGCGGTTATTTTGCTCCAATTCAAGCAGGTTTTCTTTTAAAAGCAGGCTTTCTAATTTTTCCAGCTTAAAATACAGCGCTTTGAGCAATTCCAGAGTGTCATTTTCAACATTCAAGCGTGAAAAATCAAAGCCAGAATTTAACCAATCAAATTCTTCTAATACCGCTAAAGAGCGTTTAGTTTTAGAAATAAACCTTTCATAAGAAAACGATAAATCGCATTGGACTAAGCGCGTTTCAAACCCTAAAGCTTGGGATCTTAAAACCAACTCATGCATGCTTAAACCCCACATCAAGGACAATAAAAATAAAAAACACCACCCCCAAATAGCCATTACTCACAAAAAAGGCTTTAGGGATGTTTTTATAATCTCTGGCCACTAAGATCTGCTCATAGAGTAAAATCAAGGCTGAAACCCCTAAGCCTAAATACGCAAAAAGCCCCCCATGATAGCACTTTATAAAAAAAAGCCAGCAGATCAGCGCCACAAGGTGCGAGAGCCTTGAAAGGTTCAAGCACCATTTTTCCCCTAATTGACTAGGAATGGAAAACAAGCCCCTTTCTTTATCAAACTCCATATCCTGTAAAGAATAGAGCAAATCAAACCCAGCCACCCACAGCATCACCCCTAAAGCCAAAAAGACATTCCATAAAGGAATATCCCCTAAAACCGCCACGCTTCCCGCAATGGGGGCTAAACCCAAAGCCAAACCCACAACAAAATGTGCCAAAGAAGAAAAGCGCTTGAAATACGAATATCCCCCTAAGATGATTAAAAAAGGTAACGAAAGCTTGAAAGCTAAAGGGTTAATGAAATAGCTCACTCCCACGAATAAAAGCGCGTTTGAAACGCTAAAAATGACCATGCCTTTAACGCTGATTCTGCCATCCACGCTCGGGCGGTTTTTCGTCCTTGGGTTATCCTTGTCAATATCTCTATCCACCAAGCGGTTAAACCCCATAGCGAAGTTTCTCGCCCCTAATAAGGCTAAAAAACAAAGGATTAGGGTTTCTAACCCAAAAAAGAGCGTTTGATTTTTTTGATAGGAGCTTATGACCATAGCCATGAGTAAAAACATGCTAGAAAATATCGTATGCTCCAAAGCGACCAATTCGCTTAAAGCTTTGATTTGGTGCGTGATTTTTTTAAGCAATTATTTGATCCCTAATAAAATGACTTTTCTAACCTACAATTAAGCTAGGCATTATAATATATTGATAGCAACAATACAAGAAAAAGCCCATGCTTAAAACATTCATGCTTAAATAAACCTTAAAAAAACGCACGCTCACAATCGTTAAAAACAAATGCGCCCCTAAAAGCCATAAAGGCGAAGAGATTGAAATCGTAGGGATGGTTAAAGGCATGCTTAGAATATGATCCAATAAAGACCCCAAACCCACAGCATGCAAGAACAAACTCAAAGGGAAAAACACGATAAAAATCAAGCCTAAAGGAATGCTAAAGAGCTGGTAGGGCGAAAACATAGGGAAAAAGGCATGCGCGACAATGAGCATGTTCAAAAACACCAGCGCGCTTAAGCTTATGACTTGAAACGATCGCATTAAAAAAGAAGAATCTTTAAAAAAAATTTGAGTGTGTTTTAAAAATAAAAAGATATACCACACCCCACAAACAGAAAGCAAAAACCCCACGCTAAAAAGCAATTTAGGGAGTAACGCTATGGCGATACAGCACGCTAAAACCAAAAGTTTAAAACTCAAGATTCTTACCCCAAAAAAGCATGCCAAAAACCCTAATAAGCCCATTAAAAACGCCCTGAAAAAAGAGGGTAAAAAATCTAACAGCAATAAATACCCCAGCAAAAAAACCCACACCAAAACCCCTATATCATAAAAAGCGTTCCTGTAAGGGAAATAGCGTTTTTGTAAGGGGGTATAAAAAAGAGAGAAAAGGAAATACACGCTCATGCTTAAAATCCCTAAATGAAACCCGCTAATGGCTAGTAAGTGGTTGATCCCTAGCGCGTTAGCCCTGTCTCTTAAATCCTTATTCAAGCTATCCCCTATGAATAACGCTCGATACAAATTACCCACCAAAGCGTTGGAATGAGCGCTATCAATGAAATGGCGCAAACGCGATTTGAAATTGTGTTTTCGCATCAAAGAAAAAGAATAGGTTTGAAAAAAGCATGATTTTAGAGACTCTAAGAACGAGCAAGGCTTGATCTTGCCAAAAAATTGCGCATGGCGGTATTGGAGGTTTTTTAAAGGCTCTTTAATGGTGGTGTAAAAGATCATGCCCTTAGATTGGAGTTTTAAGACAAAATAGGTTTTTTGATCTTTCGTTTTAGGGTATTGTAATAAGATTTGAGCGTTCAAGCTTGTAGGTTTTGAAAAATCAAGCTTTTGGTAATTCAAGTATTCTAAATAAAGATTGATTGCCAACAAAAGGCTTAAAAACACCCCACACCATAAGTATTCTTTGGGGGTTGAAAGAAGTTCAAACGCCCCCTGAAAAGTTTTATCTTTCAAGTTGTAACTATATCATAATCCACTTTAGTTTCTTGTCCCTCTTCTAAATGAGAATCTATGGGCATGTCTTCATAGCGTGTGAAAGGAGCGTTAAAGCGCGTATAAACCGTTCCTGTAGCCCCATTCCTGTTTTTAGCCACAATGATTTCAGCCTCTTCAATACTGCCATTTTGCTTGTGGATACGCCTTTCTTCATGAACTTTTAGGTGCAACTCTTGCGCCTCTTCAATTTTGCCTTCTTTTTTGAGTTTGTCTATTTTATTGTCTTCAGCCCTCATTTGATAGATATAGCCTCTATATAAAAATAAAACAATATCAGCGTCTTGTTCAATCCCTCCGCTGTCTTTAATATCCGAAAGAATGGGCCGTTTATCGTCTCGGTTTTCTAGGCTGCGGTTGAGTTGCACTAACGCTATGATAGGGATTTCTAATTCTCTGGCTAAAGTTTTAAGCTCCCTTGAAATTTCAGCGATTTGCTCATGGCGTTCTTTAGTGGCTTTGCTCCCTGACATGAGCTGCAAATAGTCAATAAAAGCGATACCCAATTCCTTGTGTTGGGATTTAAGCTTTCGCAGTTGCAAGCGGATTTGCTCTATTCTCACATAACTTTTATCGTAGAAAAAGAGTTTTTTGCAAGAAAGGTGATCGTAGCATTTGGCTAAATTTTCCCATTGATCATCATCAAGCCTCCCGCTTTCTAAATCATGCATGTTGATAGAAGTGAGATCCGATAACGCCCTTAAAGCGAGTTGCTCTGCGGACATTTCCAAACTAAAAACCGCTACCCCCCTATCGTCATTGAGCGCAGCTAAGACCATGTTCATCATCAAACTGGTTTTACCCATAGACGGCCTTGCCCCTATAATAACCAAACTCCCCTTATTGAAACCACTCGTGTAATTATCCAACTGGACAAAGCCAGTCGGTATGCCAGTAACTTCCAAACTCCCCTTTCTTTGGTTTTCTGTAATAAAATCCATTGCGCTTTCAAGCACTTCTTTAATGCTCCTAAAGCCCTCAATCGTGCTGCCATTCAATAACGCATAGACTTCTCGCTCCACAGCGCCTAAAATATCGCTGGATTTTTGCGCGCTTTCTAGGGCTTGCTCTCTAATGGTGTTAGCCAAGCCAAAAAGTTTTCGTTTAATGGAAGCGTTTTTAATCTCTTCCACATAGGCTTCAATATTATCTATGGGGCTTGCCGCAAAAATAGCGACTAGATCCTCTTCTTTGATCTGCTTGTCTTTAGGCATTTTTTGGCGGATAAAATTCTCATCAATGGGGCAATCTTCTTCATGCAGTTTTAAAGCGATTTCAAAAAACAAGCCGTTAGGCGGGTAGTAAAAATCGCTAGGCTCTAAAACGCTATGGACCTCTTCAATCTTATGATTGGCCAACACAATGCCTGAAAGCACGATCCTTTCAATGTTTTGCAATTGTTGCAAATGCTTTAAATGATCCATTTTTATCCTTTTATAATCGTTTGATCTTTTCTATCAAATCTAGGGGCGTTAAAGCGTAATTATTCTTAAATTCTAAACCCGCTAGGGCGTGCGCTAAACTTGCGTTAATAGCGGCGTCTAAAGGCGTGTAGTTTTGAGAAAGTAGGCTTACAATCAGCCCTGCTAACACATCGCCACTGCCTGCTTTGGCTAAAGCCACGCTCCCTAAATTGTTGATAAAAGTTCGCCCTTGATGAGCGATTAAGGTATTAGCCCCTTTTAAAAGCAAAACCACCTTGGGGTATTTTTGAGAAAAATCCCTTGCGATTTCTAGTTTATTGTCTAACAATTCTAGCATGCTTATATTGATCCCCACTAATTTTAACAACGATAAAAACTCTTTAGGGTGAGGGGTTAAGATCACTTCTTTTTCTAAAGCTTGCAATGCCTCTTTATGGTAAAAAACGCCCGCATCTAAAACGCATGGGGCTAATTCAAGCCACTTCTTAAAATCCTTTGGAATATTTTCTAACCCCATGCCAAGAGCGAACGCGCTGAGTTTTTTAGGGAAATTTTCACAAAAAACCAATTCTAAAGGCTTGTTATTAGAAGTTATCTCGCATTCTAACGCTTGAACGCTCACCATTCCAGATCCAAAACTTAACGCGCTTAAAGCGCTCAATAACCCCGCCCCACTATGCTTGCCTAAAAGAACATGCGCATGCCCATAATCGCCCTTATGAGCGTTTTTTTTATCCCTTAAGGGCAGTTTCAAATCGCTTTTTTCTAGTAAAAAAGTGTCCGTTGGGATTTCATAAACTTGATGAAAAACCCCCAAATGCCCCACTTCCAATTCCCCTACATAGTCTTTAGCCCTATCGCTTAATAAGCATGATTTGATAGCGCCCATGCTAATAGTCAAATCCGCTTTAAACGCCCTCTTATCCACCCTGCCTTTAGAATCTATCCCGCTAGGAATGTCGCAAGCGATTTTAAAGCACGCTTTTTGAGAAAGGCTTTCAAAGTCTAAAAACGGCTCTAATTCGCCCTTAAAAGCGCTCCCTACCACGCAATCTATTAAAACATCGCATTCTAAATCTTCATTCTTTTCTTCCCATGTTTTGATGACTACCCCCACTTTTTTAGCCCTTTCTTTTTGCAATCGGCACATGGGGCTTTTGGCTAGTTTCATTTCAAAGACCAGCGTTTTAAAACGCCCCACTAAACGCCTAGCTAACGCATAGCCATCGCCCCCATTATCCCCACTCCCACAAAGGATAATGACCTTAGTGCCTAAAGAAGCGTTTTGTAAAACCGCCCTTTCTAAAGCCATAGCGGCGTTTTCCATTAAAACGTCTTCGCTTAAAAGCCATTCTTCAATCGCCCTTTTGTCTAGAGCATCCACTTTTTCATACACTGAAAGCATCTTTATCCTTGAAAATGAATACAAAACGAATTTTCATAAAGCGATCCTTTTAAAGAGGGTTCGCTATGAATTTCTAAACGCATTTTATACTTTTCACACACTTTTTTCACTAAATCTAACCCTATACCATAACCCAACACACTAGAATTGAAACGCGCGTAACGAACGCTTAAGTCTTTAATCTTGTCTTTAGGGATTTCATACCCTAAATTTTTCACTTTCAAAAACGCATGCGTTAGCTCTATGTGGATATACCCATGCATGACGCTGTATTTGATCGCGTTCATGAGCAAATTGCTATAAAGCGAAAGGAAATCCTGCTCTTTAGCCTTAAACTCCACTCCCACTAAATCGCTTTTAAATTCCAGCTTGTGGTAGTCTATCATCTCGCTAAAAAGCGTGTTTTCTTTAATAATTAGGGCTTTTAAATCCAAAAGCACAAAAGATTCGCGCTCAATATCTTGCATCACTAAATACGAGAGCGAGCGGTATAAAAAACTCATGCGCTGGATAGCGATTTTAATGCGGCGGTGTTGTTGGTTGTCTTCTAAGGTTTTTAAAGACAAGACTAAAGCGCTCATGGGGGTGTTTAATTCATGCGTAGTGTTTTTTAAAAAATGATCAATACGGGTGATTTCATTCCTAATAGGCTTTAAAAACAAACGCCCCAAAAACACAGAAACCCCTATCACGCATAAAAACGCTATGACAAACACTAAAACAATGTTACGATACAAAGAAGAAAAATGAAGGGGTTTAGAATTTTTAAAAAGCATTTTAGCCACGCCTAAATGAGAGAAAGTTTCGTCAGTGAATAGGTAATATTCCCCCTTAAAACTAAAAAAACCCGCCTCTTTATGGGTTTTAATCAGATCCGCGCTTTCAGGGATATTGGAATATAAAACACGCTTTTTACTATCAAAAAGCGCCATGGAAGCGTCTTTATAGCGTGAAATCAGGGCGTTTAAAGCGTTTTGATAATCTGCATGCGTTTGCATGTGCAAGGCAATCACTTCACTAGCGATCTTAGAAGCCATTTTGTCCATGTCCATGCGTATCATTTTGATTTTTTCGTTTTTTTCATAGTTAAACGCTAAAACGCTAATCACTAGCATTAACACAAACGAAGAGCCTAAATAAGTCCCTAAAAAGAGTTTGAGGGATTTTTTTTCATAGTGGGTTAAAGCGATAGCCCACCCCCTTATGCGTTTCTATGCAATTTTTACCCAAAAGCTTGCGCAACACTTTAATGTAAGTGCGCAAGGTGGAATCATCAATAGCCTGCTCCCATAAATTGTTTTCTAACGCTTGAGAGCTAATGATTTGCCCTTTATGCTCTAAAAAGTATTCTAAAAGTTGGGCGGTTTTGGGTGCTAGGATTTCCTTTTTCCCTTTAACGTTCAAAGCGTGTTGGTGGTAAAAAATGTTAGGCATGATTTCTATGGGATCGTCATTGAAAAACCTTTTAATGCGTGCTTCCAATTCGTCTAAATCAAAAGGCTTTTTCAAATAATCGCTCGCCCCTAAATTAAAGGCGTTTTTTAAGGTAGCGTTATCCTGTAAGGCGGTGATAAAAATCACAGGCGTAGAGATTAAAAAATCGTTTTTAATGCGCCTAAACAATTCCAAGCTATTCATTTCAGGCACTTGCACGTCTAAAAGCAAGAGGTTGAAACGCTCAACAGAGAGCCTTTCATAAGCTTCTTTCCCGTTAAAAGTGCAAAACACTTCATAGCCCAAATGCTCCAAAAACTCCTTGATACTCTCGCTTAAAAGGTAATCGTCTTCTAGTAAAAAAATCTTTTTTTGCATGGGGGTATTGTAGCGCTTAATGGGTGGGCTTTGTTATAATACTTTCCATGTTTTTAAGGAGCGTGATAATGAAAACGAACGAAGCGCAATTTTATGAAGTTTTAGAAAACCTTTTCATAGGCGTTAAGATTGAAGACAAGCAAGAAAACCTTTTAGATTCTAGCCCTAGAGCGGTGAAAAATGGCATGATCAACCTCATGAAGGCTAAAAGCCAGTATTACCACCATAAAAAACAAGAATTAGAAAAACTCATTGATTGTAAATGCCAAAACAACAACGATCTCAAAGAAGAATTGTTTGACAAACTCTATAGCTTTTTCAAGCGTTATTTCAGCGCTAATGGAGGGATTTATTTCAACGACACGCCCCTTTATGACAGCCTTTATACTAAAAGCGATTATGAAAAATGCTCCCTTAAAAAAGACACCGCTTTATTTTATAAAACTAAAGATCTTTATTATGTGAAAAGCGAAACGATTTATAAGGATTTTTGCTTTGAATTAGAAAACATTCTTTTTAATTTTGACACTTCTTCATTAGAAAGCAAAAAGTATAATGAAAAAGTGGATTTAGTCTTTGATTTAAAAAGTATAGTAAAAGATACAGACACAAAAACTAACACCTTAAATTTTAGCGTTACGCTCAGCAGCAAGGGGACTCAAACAAAAACGAATGAAATCCTAAAAAAATGCTCCAATCAAGGCGTCAAACTTGATGAAGAAATTTTAAAAAAAGCGTTTGGAAAATTCAAAAAGCAAGGCAGTATGGATTATTTTATCCATAAAAACGCGCTAGGGTTTTTAAAAGAGCAATTGGATTTGTATTTGTTTGAATACCTTTTTAAAGAAATGACTGCATTTGATGCTAAACGCCTTAATGAGATCAATACTATTAAGGAAGTGGCTTTGGAAGTGATTTTGCTAGTGAGCGAGTTTGAAAACGAACTTTGTAAGATTTGGAACAAACCCCGCTTGGTGTTAAACTCGCATTTCATCGTGAGCTTAGACAAACTCAAAGCCAAAAACTATGATTTGAACAAGATCACAAACCACAAAAACTACCCCAAACAAGTTAAAGAATGGCAAGACTTGAATTTAAAAACCACAGACAATCTTTTAGAAAACGAGTTTTTGCCCCTAGACACTCTCTATTTTAAAGATTTAGAAGAAGAGATTAAAAACTTATTCAATGAAGATGAAATCAACGGCACGCTCATTAAAAGCGAAAACTACCAAGCCCTAAACTCTCTCAAAAACCGCTATAAAGAAGCCATTGATTGCATTTATATTGATCCGCCTTACAACACGCAAAACAATGAATTTATTTATGCGGATAATTTCAAGCGCTCCAGTTGGCTCTCTATGATGGAAAACCGCCTAGAGCTTGCGCATTCCTTATTGAGTGATAAAGGCGTGATGTTTGTGAGCATTGATGATAACGAACAGGCTTATTGCAAAGCGCTCATGGACGAAGTGTTTAATGGGGGGGGGGGGGATAACTTTGTAAATTGCTTGGCGGTAAAAAGAGGGACTAAAAGCTTAAATTCACAATTTGATCAAATCAAATCGCTAAATGTAGCTTTTGAGTATGTTCTAGTTTATAAAAAAAGTGATAATTTTTATTATGTTAATCCATATGTTAAAGATGCTAACGAAAAACAAAAGGAAGGTATTTGGGCAGGTTTATACTCTAATATGGATAAACCTACTATGCGTTATGAAATAGATGGGGTTAATATTGCAAAAGGTCAATGGAAGTGGAGCAAAGAAAAAGGGTTGAAAGCATTGCAAAATTACAAAGACTTTTTAAATTCTAATTTTGATGATTTAAAAAAGTATTATGAGTATCATAAAACGCTTGGCAATGAGCTAGATTTTGTAAGAAAAAATAACCATAACACCATAGAATATTGGGTTAAACCGAGAGAAAAATTAATGGTAGATACCAATTTTATGGACTTACATACAAGCGGAACAAGTGAAATAAAAGCTATTTTTGAAAACGAAGTAATTTTTAATAACCCCAAACCCGAAGCCCTACTCCAACGCATTTTAGAAATTTCCACAAAAGAAAACGACCTCGTGTGCGATTTTTTCGCTGGGAGTGGGACGACTTGCGCGGTGGTGCACAAGTTGAAGAGAAAGTATATCGGTGTTGAAATGGGGGAGCATTTTGAGCGCGTGATTTTGCCTCGCCTTAAAAAGGTTATAGGCGGTTTTAAAAGCGGTGTGCTCAAAGAATTTAGTGGAGGTGGGGTAGTCAAAGTTTATGAATTGGAAAGCTATGAAGAGATTTTAAGAAAAATCAAGTATGAAGACAATGACAAACCCCTAGCTTATGATGAACAATACAGCGATTTAGTGGAGCGTAAAAACGAGTCTTACACGCTCAATATAGAAGCGCTAGAAAACATGGGCGTGGATATTAAAGAGACTTTAGAAAATTTACACGGCGTTGGAGTGGAGTTTTTCAATGAAAAGGTGGTGAAATTTAAAGGGAATGATAAAGAAGTAGGGATTTTAAAAGCCTTAAAAGAAGCGCTCATTTGGTAAGGAGAGGCAAATTTTTACAACACTAAAAGCGATAATTTTCGTGTTATAATCAGTTGGATACATTTGATAACAATTGAGTGTTTGAAAGGTGGTTATGGAGTCAGTGAAACAAAATTTTATTGAAAAACTTAAGATTTTTGCAACAGAATTAACTGACCATGTTACAACTCAATTGGGGGATTGGAAAATTAAAGGATTTATTGATACAGATAAAAATATTTATACAATTTCATCAGATACTAAAATTATTTCAAAAATTCTTGAAATCCAACTTTTTCCTAGATTTAAAACATTTGCTAAGAAAAATGGGTATGAAATCATTATTGCTGAAAAACAAAATTGGTATCCTGATCTATCTTTTGTGTGCGAGGAAAATCCAAGCATGAAGTTTGCTGTAGATATAAAAACAACTTATCGATTAGATGATTGTTTGGGTTTTTGTAATGGTTTTACATTGGGTTCGCATGGTGAATATTTTAGGAATCGCACTAGTGCAAAAAATATCCAATTCCCCTATTCGCATTATTTGGCTCATATTTGTTTGGGTATTTTATACACACGATCTGCCTCTAGCGGTATAGATGAAACAGAAATTTTACAATTAGAAAAGTTGGATAACATTACTTCTGTTATCAAAGATTTTACATTTTTTGCTGAAGAGAAATGGAAAATCGCTAGCGATAAGGGCGGAAGTGGTAATACGGCTAACATTGGCAGTATTCAATATATTGATGATATTTTGCAAGGGAATGGTGTGTTTAAAAATCTTGGCGAACAAATTTTTGATGAATATTGGATCAATCAAGGCGTGTTAATGATACCTGATTTAAAAAATCAAGGTAGTTTTAAAAAACTGACAAAATTAGTTGACTTCCTTGAATTTAAAGGAATTGATATTCAAAAAATCAATCCTGTAAAAAATAGGAGCAAATCTTAATGATGAAAACACTGATCCCACCCATAAAATCCCAAGGCATTAAGACGAAATTAGTAAATTGGATTAAAGGGATTTCAAAAAAGGTTGCATTTGAGCGTTGGGTTGAGCCGTTTATGGGGACAGGCGTTGTGGCTTTTAATATCCAGCCTAAAAGAGCGTTATTATGCGATAGCAACCCGCATTTAATCCGTTTCTATCAAGCCATTCAAGATGAAAAGATCACCCCAAAGATTGTGAAAGAATTTCTCAACGAAGAAGGTTTGAAATTATTGCAAAGCAATGGAGAATATTACTATGAAGTGAGGGAACGATTCAATAAAGATTGTGATCCTCTTGATTTTTTGTTCTTAAATCGCGCATGTTTTAATGGCATGATACGCTTCAATCAAAAAGGGAAATTCAATGTGCCGTTTTGTAAAAAACCGCAGCGTTTCGCCCAAAGCTTGGTTACTAAGATTGTTAATCAAGTAGAAAATACAGCAAAAATGATTAAAAACAATCATTATGAATTTAAGTGTCAAGATTTCCAACAAACCATTTTAGAAACGAACAGAAGCGATTTGATTTATGCCGATCCCCCTTATATTGGAAGAAATGCAGATTATTTTGATTGTTGGAATGAAGAAAATGAAATCATGTTGCAACAAGTGTTGTCAGAATCTGGGTGCAATTTCATTCTTTCTACATGGTTTAGCAATAAATATCGTAAAAATGATTATATTTTTTCTATTTGGAAAAGTTACCCTATCGTAACTAAAGAGCATTTTTATCATGTTGGAGCTAAAGAAAATAATCGCAACATGATTTATGAAGCATTATTATCCAATATACAGATGAGCGATACAGATTTAAATAGGGGCATTAAAAGCGCATTGACGCACAGATTAGAGATTAACGCTCTATAACATGCATGCTAAACTTTTAATAAGGTAATCATCGTTATAATACTTTCCATGTTTTTTAAGGAGCGTGATAATGAAAACGAACGAGGTGCAATTTTATGAAGTTTTAGAAAACCTTTTCATAGGCGTTAAGATTGAAGACCAGCCAGAAAGCCTTTTAAATCCTAACGCTAAAGCGCTAAAAAATGGCATGCTCAATCTATTGAAGGCTAAGAGCCAGTATTATCAAAGCAAAAAACAAGAATTAGAAAAACTCATTGATTGTAAATGCCAAAACAACAACGATCTCAAAGAAGAATTGTTTGACAAACTCTATAGCTTTTTCAAGCGTTATTTCAGCGCTAATGGAGGGATTTATTTCAACGACACGCCCCTTTATGACAGCCTTTATACTAAAAGCGATTATGAAAAATGCTCCCTTAAAAAAGACACCGCTTTATTTTATAAAACTAAAGATCTTTATTATGTGAAAAGCGAAACGATTTATAAGGATTTTTGCTTTGAATTAGAAAACATTCTTTTTAATTTTGACACTTCTTCATTAGAAAGCAAAAAGTATAATGAAAAAGTGGATTTAGTCTTTGATTTAAAAAGTATAGTAAAAGATACAGACACAAAAACTAACACCTTAAATTTTAGCGTTACGCTCAGCAGCAAGGGGACTCAAACAAAAACGAATGAAATCCTAAAAAAATGCTCCAATCAAGGCGTCAAACTTGATGAAGAAATTTTAAAAAAAGCGTTTGGAAAATTCAAAAAGCAAGGCAGTATGGATTATTTTATCCATAAAAACGCGCTAGGGTTTTTAAAAGAGCAATTGGATTTGTATTTGTTTGAATACCTTTTTAAAGAAATGACTGCATTTGATGCTAAACGCCTTAATGAGATCAATACTATTAAGGAAGTGGCTTTGGAAGTGATTTTGCTAGTGAGCGAGTTTGAAAACGAACTTTGTAAGATTTGGAACAAACCCCGCTTGGTGTTAAACTCGCATTTCATCGTGAGCTTAGACAAACTCAAAGCCAAAAACTATGATTTGAACAAGATCACAAACCACAAAAACTACCCCAAACAAGTTAAAGAATGGCAAGACTTGAATTTAAAAACCACAGACAATCTTTTAGAAAACGAGTTTTTGCCCCTAGACACTCTCTATTTTAAAGATTTAGAAGAAGAGATTAAAAACTTATTCAATGAAGATGAAATCAACGGCACGCTCATTAAAAGCGAAAACTACCAAGCCCTAAACTCTCTCAAAAACCGCTATAAAGAAGCCATTGATTGCATTTATATTGATCCGCCTTACAACACGCAAAACAATGAATTTATTTATGCGGATAATTTCAAGCGCTCCAGTTGGCTCTCTATGATGGAAAACCGCCTAGAGCTTGCGCATTCCTTATTGAGTGATAAAGGCGTGATGTTTGTGAGCATTGATGATAACGAACAGGCTTATTGCAAAGCGCTCATGGACGAAGTGTTTAATGGGGGGGGGGGGGGTGATAACTTTGTAGCTGATTTCATTAGAAAAACTAAAAGCACGACTAATGACGCTAAAAACGGGCGTCAATTACCAACATGAATTTTTACTCTGTTATGCGAAAAATAAAGAATTTATCAATCTCTTGGGGGGAGAAAAGAATTTAGAAAATTACAAAAACCCCGATAACGACCCTAATGGAGCATGGATTAATGATAACCCTTTCTATGAGACTTAGAGACAGAAACTAACATTCTAGTAAGAATGTAAGTTTTAAGTGTTCTCTAAGTTTCAATCTAAGTCAATTAAAAATCATTGAAAATGTAGCATAAAGACTTAAAGAGTTTTTTAAAAACACTCTTAGACTATAAGCCAGCTACAAGCTTTGAAAAACGCAATAAGTGTATTCTACTTATTGTAATACTTGGGGGACTTAGAAAATGCGAAGTGTTAAACATAGAATTAAAACACATTCAAGTAGAAGAGCAAAACTACTCTATTTTAATTCAAGGTAAAGGTAGAAAAGAGAGAAAAGCTTATATTAAAAAGAGTTTGTTAGAACCAAGCTTGAATGCTTGGCTTAGTGATGAATATAGACTAAAATATTTTAATGGGGCATATCTTTTTAAAAAAGACAAACAAAAAGCACAAAATTCTTTAACGCTTTATAACTTTATCCCCTTAATCTTTAAACTAGCTCAAATCAAACACTATAAGCAATATGGCACAGGCTTACATCTATTTAGGCATAGTTTTGCAACACTCATTTATCAAGAAACCCAAGACTTAGTTTTAACTTCAAGGGCGTTAGGGCATAGCTCCTTACTCTCTACTAAGATTTATATTCATACCACACAAGAGCATAACAAGAAAGTGGCTCTTGTGTTTGATAGTTTGATAGAGAACAAGAAGTAAGGTGGTTAAAATTGATTAGGTAGTTTAGTGTAATTAGTTTAAATAATCTTATTAAGATAAATAATCTAGCATTAGATAATTTTAATTAACTATTTAATGTTTTTATTGCTAATTAAAAATGATTAGTTTTATAAGGGTTGTTAAAATCATTGAGATTTTATAGAGTTAGCTTAAATTACAAAATATTCTAAAAACAATGTAATTATAGATTATTGTTACTCATTAAGAATATATTTGATTAACAATACAAATAACTAAATTCTATTAAATACTGATAGATTAACTAAAGCTATTAAATACCTACTTAACAAGATTGTTTATCGTCTACGCTTAGGTGTGGGGGTGTATTCATTGGAATTATCTAAATCATCTGCGTTGTCATGGGAATTTGAGTAAGTCGCTGTTTTAATTTGGTCTATTTTGTCTATTAAAAAATCATAAGCACTTAAAGAAAGGTCTTTATAGTGTGAAATGGGTTCTACCATATCTATTTCTATGCTATAACGCTTTTTATCTAACTCTTGCAAAGAATTTTGAAGAGTTAGTAAGTCTTGCTTAGTTATTTTTTGAGAACTTAAAAGCTTGTCAAATAAATTATTGTCATTATGCAAAGCCACTGCTATATCAAAAATATCTCTTGTTTTATTATCAGTTTTTCTAAAAGTAATCTTTTTAGCGATAATATTTTCTAGACTTTCCACATGAATATCAAAAGAGAAAATCTTTTTTGAATCATCAATATACCTCTCACTACTAGCATAATCTAACAGAATGTCTATTTTAATGTTGTACTTATTGGTTACACCTATGTGATTGTGTTGATCTATATATCTAACACTGTCAAAATGACTGCAATCATTTATCCATAACTTAGGGCTAAAAAATCCTAAGTATTGAGCGTCATTAACAAACAAATCAATATCAAAACTTAGTCTATGTTGGAAGTAATACATACTCAAAGCTGTGCCACCGCCAAACTTAATCATGCTAGGCTTAAGCCCTAAATTCAAAGCATTTTTAATGATAGGATAAAATTGTTCTAAGGCTTTTATTTGAGTTTGGAAGTTATTTTTAACAAAATTAACCTCATTGATAAGGATTGATGGATAGAACATACTGAATATTTTCCATAGGGATATGATAATCTTGTGAAAACCACTCTATTTCTTGGTCTAGTGCCTCTGTTTGAATTGTGCCTATAATATACTTGTCAGTATTGCTTAGATTAGTTGTTTTTTTATCCATAAAAAGCCCTATAAGATACTCTAAACTCACATGCTTATCTTTATTGCCAATAGAGTTATTGATTGTAGCTAATAACATAGGGGCAAATGACATTTTTATCCTCCCTAAATTGATTTGATTGTAGTTTAGCAAATTTTGTGTTGGTTTGACTTATAATGATTGTTTAGCTATAATACGCCTACATTACATAGGGCTGACCGAAGCCCACTTTCTTATAGCTTATAGACTACTTAGTTTTTCCAAGTCTTTGTTTCCAATACTTTTGATTAAATCATCTAAAAATGAAACAATTTTGTTAGGCATGATACCAAAGTTAAAACTTTTACTTGTAGGCTTTTCTCATTCTCTGATAAAGCGTGTTGTAATGCGTGGGCGGTTGTTTGCCCTTAGCTTTAGTAAATTTTCCCAATGATACGCACGATTTCTAATTGTCCATAGTAAGTTTAAAGCAATATAGGCTTTAGCATAATTAGAAAGATGTTGTTTTCTACCCTTAATAAGCAAAGTATCCTTATTATCTTTGTAATAAGCCTTAAGACTATAGGCTCTCAAATCTAATGCTACCCCCTCTAATTTGTAAAAAAAGATAAGCTTAATCACCGCTTCTAAAGACATTTTAGACAAGACCAAAGAATACGTGATTTCTTTTTTCTTGTCTTTCAATTCTTCTATTAAGGGGATTAAAGAAACTTCATCAAACACCCACTCATTCCCTTTGATTTGAGTCAAGCAATAGTCTAAAGCGTTGCGTAAGTAAATCTCTAAATTAGAGATTTTAGGTGTGATTAGACTAATGAGCTTTAAATTTTCTTTGTATTGCTCTAGGCTGTTATAAGTATCTAATCTGTCTTTGGATAGAATAAGCGTAATATTATTCTTGAAATATCGTAAATCTTGCATAGTGTCTCTTAAAATAATTGTTAAACCAAATTATAACACAAACAAAATTAGTTATAAAAGATTGTTATTGCTTGTTAAGATAATATATAGTGAGTAATTAAAATAACCAAATTCTACTAAATACATACAAAATAACTTAATATTTAATTATTATTAGTATTTCTTTAAATTTCTATGCTATAATGATTACAATTCAAGTTAAGTTAAAAGGAATAGAAAAATGATTAAATTAAATGGTTTGAATAAAACTTTAAAAACAAGCTTATTAGCTGGGGTTTTACTAGGTGCTACTGCTCCCTTAATGGCAAAGCCTTTATTAAGCGATGAAGACTTATTGAAACGAGTAAAACTATACAATGTCTAAAAAACTCTTTAATCTTATTAAAAGTATTTAAAAAGTTATTTTTTGTAAATTTTCCCATCGTGTTTAAAACGCCAACGAGATTTTTACTGGAGTAAACACTACTCCGCTATCCCTTAGAGTTTTCACTGCATCAGGGAATACTTTTCTTAAAATGCCGATTGCACCGTTAATATTGGCGTTTAGGGATTTGCCTATGCTAGATTTAAATAGCCCTCGTTTAACTCTTTTACCTAAATATTGCTCGTGGTGCTGCATGGGTTCGTTAGCCAAGTGGTCGCACTTGCTCGTAAATCTCTCTTCTGTTGTGTGCAAAGTTATCCCCACTAAAGCACTCTTGTAGGCTAGTTTTTCAATAAAGGATTCATAAGGGATATTAGTAAAGTTCTGATTGGTTCTCTTGCCTAGCTTTAGCTCTTGTTTCCAGCCATCATTTTTACCGATGACAATTGTAGAAATGCCCTTTTTTAAGCAATGCCCCACCACATAGGCGCTCGCCTTGTGCATAAAATCATTGACTTTACACTCCCGCCATAGAGCTAATTTGCCTAAGCGTTTTGTCCAAAAGCGCTTATTTGAAGTCTTGGCTTTGGCTTGATAATGGGCTTTGAGTTTGTTAAACCACTGATTGACAGACTTCACCCCTCCGCCTTTGATAATAAAAGGACTACTTTGATTATCTATTGCAGTTACGAAGTTGTTCAAGCCCAGATCAATACCCATAATGCCAATGCCATGAGTTTGTGGAAGTTTGTGCGTGGTTTGCTCATAGACAACTTCCACGATAAAACAAGTGGTTTTAGGGATTAAGCGTACTTGCTTTAGCCTAGAAGTTTGAGGGTTTATTTTAGTGATAAGTCTTTTTAAATTAGCTTTTTTTGGGAATTTAATTTTTGTCATGCGTCCTTTCGTAAAGCTAGTTTGCTGGTTTGTTAAAACCCCTATAGATACGCCATCTTTTGGTTTGAATTTAGGGATTTTTGGACGCGCTAGAAAGCTAGAAGGCTTGAGTTTGTAAGCTTTAAGGGCTTTTAAATAGCTTTTCCAATTTTGAGATAAAAGCATTAATACCTGTTGTGCGCTTTGGGCAGGCAAAGCTTTGTAATCTCTTTGGCTTTCTTTGACAAAGCGATTGATTAAATCGTAGGCTGTAGGCAACTTAAAACCTGCAAAGTAATGCTCTCTTAAAATAAAATTAGCGTAGTTGTAAAGGTTTTTAGACAGATAACAAAAGTCCTTAATGCGTTTAAAAATGGGGTGCGTGGGTCTAATAATATGGCGTTCAGTCAAGGTCATCTGTTTCCCCATTAAGAGATTTTAGCAAGGCTGGATTAACCTTACTCTCTAAAAGTAACTTTTTAGCAATGCGGTGCTTAGAATACATCTTCATAGAAAAAGAATGGATTGTTTGCATGATGTCCTCAAACAGTTCTTGCTCTAAACTGATTGATTCACACTGATTGATAATAACGATTTTAGTGCCATAATCGCTAAATAGCTTTTCTACTAACTCATAGCTCAATCTAGCTAATCGGTCTTTATAGGAAATATAAACCGCCTTAATTTTAAACGCCATTACCGCATTAAGAAGTTCCATAAAACCCTTTCTGTCCAAAGACATGCCGCTTTTAATATCAGAATAGATACTATCTACAGATATTCCTTTAGCATTTATAAAAGAGATACAGTTTTCTATTTGATTGTGCAAGTCTTGTTTCTGCTTTTGAGTGCTTACCCTAGCATAAACTACATTCAGCCTACCATCTTCAATTCCTGATAAAGAATAGACATCAGAATCGTTGTATATATAGTAACCATTGGGTTCTTGTTTAACTCGTATCTTTCCACTTTTAACATACTTCCAAAGAGTAACACGGGATATTTTTAAGATCTTTAAGACTTCTTTAGATTTCATTTAAGGATATTTTCCATGATTTCTTTCACTATTTTAGGGTGCAAGATTTCGCCAGAATGAAAAGGCAAAACCTACCTGATTTTATCTTTCACATAAATTCTATGGCTGCCTTTTTGCCTAGAGAAAACAAATCCATTCTGCAATAATAGCTTCTCTGCTTCTTTAGCTGTGAGTCGTGGCAATTCAGGCAAAAGCTATCTCAATGGGTGCTATTACAGAATTTTTCTTAGAAAGAAAAGCTAACTCATCGGCTTCTAAATCTCCCAAATAAAGCTCTATGGCTTCTTTAATGTTTCTTAGGGCTTCTTCATAACTTTTCCCTTGTGATACACAGCCTTTTAGAAAGGGGACAAAAGCAAAATACCCATTCTCATCTTTTTCTATGACAGCGTTTATAAGCATGGCACTACCTTTGAGTGAATTTCTTATGATTATACACATAATATATTTTAAACAAAATTAAATTGAAAGTTTAGTAATATGGTTTTCTTCTTTCCCAAAGCCATCATTATTTTGCCTAAAATAATGATCTGCCATAATCTCGCTTTGCATTGCCATTGTTTGATTTAAAAAGAGCATTTGATTGTTGACATACTCCCCATAGCTAAAGCTATGGGATTCTAGCTAAAGCATGAGAAAAATTGGGATCAAGAAAACTCAGCCTACTAGGTAGGTCTTACAAATTCTACCCCAAGAGTTGATGCCCCAACCCTATGAATATTGATAGACGCATTTAAATCTCTGTCTATAACCAATCCGCAATATTTACAGTGGTATTCTCTTTCTTTATCTGTTTTGCCTAATTTTTTTATGTCTTTATTAAAGTTTTCATCAACAGATAAACAATTAGAACAAGTCTTAGAGCTAGGATAAAATCTATCAATCTTAACGACATGAGCCTTTTTTTCAAGGATTTTCACAAACTCGCTAAAAGCTATGTCGCTCACTTTCCTACCCCAAAGTTTTTGCATAGCTTTCATGTTCAAGTCTTCAATGAAAATGCTTTGGTATTTTTTGCTTAACTTCAAAGCCAATTTATAAAAGAAATCGGTTCTTAAGTGTTTGATTTTTTGGTGAAGTCGGGCTAGTTTCTTTTTAGCTTTTTTAAAGTTATTAGAACCATTAACTTTCTTGCTAAGGTTTTTACTAAGTCGTTTAATTAAAGGCAAGTATTTAGAGAAAAATAAAGGCGACTCTATCTTAGTATTGTCAGATCCGGTTAAAAAAGTCCTTAACCCAAAGTCAAAGCCCACGCTTTTATCGCATGCGGTTTGCTTGTTAGGGTTATTTTCCAATTCACAGACCAGACACAAGAAATAATCGCCCATATTATCTCTTTTAATGGTTAAAGTTTTTACTTTCCCTATCAAAGCATAAGTTTTAATGAACTTGTAGCTATAACCATTAAAAGAAACAACGATGTCTTTTATCTCAAACCCCACTCCCTTATTCAATCCTGTCTTTTTATCAACTTGGCTTTTGAAAGTGAAAGATTTGTAGTTGGCTACTTTTTTAAATCGTGGAAATTTAGCTTGTTTATTAAAGAATTTTTTAAACGCATTATCTATCCTTTCAGTTAAGTCTTGCAAGGTTTGTGAGCCTAGTGTTTTTAAAAAGGCATAACGACGAGTCTTTTTCAATTTGGTGGTGTGTTTTTGCAAATCGTTAAGTTTTAAATATTTTTTAAAAAGTCTATAGTAGCGTTTGTGCAAGGCAATGCAATGATTATAAAACACGCCATAACGCCTTAATAGTGTGTCTATACGCCTATTCTTATCGTTCTTATAGAGCTTTTGTTTGTAGGTTATCAACATAACTTTTCCATTTTTCTTTTTGCTTAGGGCGGTTGCTGTTTTGTTGGTTTTCAATGTATTGTTTGACAACATTCAAAGGTGCACCCCCCACTGTTGAAATGAAACAAGAATTGGTCCATAAAGTAGGTAGTTTTGTTTTTAAGTGGTTAAATTCTTGTCTTAATATCCTACTGCTACGACCTTTAGCGGTTTTAATGAACTTCATCACTCCAAAGCTTGGATCAATGTCAGCTAAAATGTGGATATGGTCTTTATCGGTTTGCATCTCTATGATCTCTACTCTTAATTCTTTAGCCACTTCTTGAATGATTTCTTTCAATCTCATTTCTACAGCTCCCACTAAGACCTTACGCCTGTATTTAGGACACCAAACGATATGGTATTTGCAAGAATAGACAACATTATGATTGCTTTTGTATAAAACAGCGTTACTCATATTTGTATTATATATAAAAAAAATAACTAATACAAGATATTCATAGTATTGCTATTATTTTTATATCATATTAACGCTGATACGACTATTTCATATGGCATTTAACGCCTAAAGGCGTTTCGCCTTGTATCCCCATAGCTGAAATCTAGGGGCTTTAAGGCGTTAGTTTTTTTGTAAGAGCATTGACATTAAGCCAAGGGCATTGTTGCGATAAATACTTGTTTCTTAGCAAATCTTGTGTGTTCCAATTTTCTATGCTTTGCTTTAAATTCTCATAGTTGTATCTAATGCTTTGAAGTTGATACTGAGCGTTTTGTAAAACTTGCATAGGATTGGCTAAAGTGATAGCACTACTACTAATCAAAGAATTAGTCGTATTTATCATGTTATTGACTTTTTGTAACTGATTGACTTGAGCTTGAGCCTTAGAAATAATCTCTTCGTATCTTTTGATACTATCTACCATTTTGCCTATGATAGTGGCTTGACTTACATGGGTTTCTGGGTCATTGACAATCAAAGGAGTTCCCCCCTCTGCAAAGACACTTTTGCAACATAAAAGAGCGCTAAAAAGCGCACTAAAAATTGATTTTTTCATTTTTAAACCTTTCATTTGTTATTTTTATCATTATCAAATCCAAAGCCACTTTTAACACTTGCTACAAAGTGTCTCACACCAGCTTTAGCACTTCTTGCATTTACAGCATTTGCCCCTCCACTTAGTCCAGCAAGTCCAAGAGCTTTAGCTCCAGCTTGAAGTCCTGCTAGTCCGCCCCCAGCACTCTGATAGGCTTGCTTAACTTGATTAGCAACCATAACTGCACTACCCCCAAATACAGCTCCGCCTATTGTCATGCCAATTTTTTGCATCATTTCTGTTACTGCCCCAACGCCTCCACTTGTGCCAAAGATATTATTGATAAAATCAGGCACTCGTTTGACTAGAAAGAAACAAATCACAGAACCTAAAACAATAATGGTTAAAAAGCCTACAATAGAACTATGGGCTATATAAGAGTTCCAATCTCCTTTTAAGACATTGCCAAAGGCATCAATAATTTTTCCCTCATTTGCCATTTTATCCGCATTGCCATAAAAGCCTTGTGTGACTTCGTGTTTAGTGGGGATTAAAGCATTGGCTTTATAGATTATTCCATAATTAAAAAAAGCTACTAACATCATACAAGGTTTATAAAGAGTAAGGGAAATGAGCTTTTTAAGATAGCTAAATAACATGCCTTTGGTTTGGGGGATTAAACCTAAAGGCAATACAATTAAACCTAATGCTGACCACATAAAAATTTCTGCTGTAACTAATAACACAATAATAAGCAATAAGCCTAAAAAAAATAATTCCCCTAAAATCACTAAAAAAAACATGATTATTTTAGGCATCATTGTGAGCCAATTAAACATGCTAATACCATCAAAAGCATTATCCCACAGATTAACTATCATTGCATAAGCACTTGAAACTAGATTGCCTATATTAAAGGTTTCACTAGGACTAGCATTAGCATTGTTAGGAATTTCTAAGCCATCATTTAAGCTTTGAGCGATAAGTATAGCAAGCTTTTCAGCTGGATAAAATATCGTGTTAATGAAATAGGTGTTAAAATCATTAGGATTTCTAATCCCCCAATTGATAAACCCCACAAACACGATGAATACAACCACTCCCATAGCGGTTTTAAACTCAAACATATCGCCCTCTTTCACACGCTTATACGCCCATATTATAAATAAAATAGTAATAATGGTGTTTAAAATGAGTTGTGCATGAAAAAAGCTACCCACATGTTCAGCAAGACTTTTGGCTACTTTTTGAGATGGCTCAACAAACATGCCCATAAGGGTGTCAAAAAAATTCATCGCCCCCTCCCTTTAACACAACTTTGTGCTTGTAAATTTTCTTTAGCATTTTCTAAAATGCCCTTAAGCCTTTCATTAAAGGGCTTAATGCTATCAATTTGTTCTAATTTATCCATGATATTTTCCTTTTCTTGTGTTGAAGTGTAGTTGTCTTTTAATTTTTCTAAAGAGCTTTCTAAAAACTCCGCCATAGTGTCAATGTTAATCGCCTTATTTTCTATAATGTGTGCTAATTTCAAATCATCATTACAATCTTTTGAAAAAGGCGTATAGATAGTGGGGAATTGCTGTGTAAGGGCATATAAAATACCCTCGCATCTTTCTTTGTATCCTTTACCCTTAATATCATTATCAAAGGCTAAGATGACATTAAAACTATCTTGTGGCTTATTAACAGGCTTAGGCTTTCTGTATTCTCTAGTTCTTTCAACTTGCTTGTTGTAAATAAGAGCATTTTTTTCTCTTTGATAATTTTTAATAATGTCAGTGTAAGTCTCTACTACCACGCTATTAAAATCATCACTAGCCCTGCCTTGTCTCACTAATTCTTGCCATTGTTCTTCTTGTTTTAGATAATGGTTATACGCTCCTTGTTGTCGCCCTTTTAATTGCTTAAAAAAACTTTTTAAAAAGAGTTCTAATTTTTGTGCATTAAATTGCCCTGCGGTGCTAATTAAAACGCTCTCTTTAGGCTCTAAACTTTGTAACTCTAAATAAGCTAGACTATCAAAGATATTTTCAGTAACAATGACATTTTTAACTAAGCTTAAATTATTAGGGAACAAGAATTCTATGCCTTTAATTCCTTGTGCGATAGATTTTAATGGCTTGTCTCTTATGTTGCCCTCTTTGTCTGTGCTTAAGGGAGTATTTAGGCGTTTGTTAATCCCACACTGATGAATGGGTATGACATTAAGATTTTTATTCTCAAAAGCTAAATAGGTAGCAAGGATAAGATTATTAAAATTGTCCGTTTTTAAATGCTCTTTATAAGGCTCTAATAGCTTTGTATCAATGCCACGCTTTTTAATGAGTGTAGCGTTTTGTAAATCATAGGGTTTAAGGTTTTTAAACTCATTGATGATTTTTTGAATTTCTTTGTTATTTTCGCTAGAGTTATCCCTTGCTTGTAGAGTATCTTTTTTATTGCGATAGCCTTCTAACTTCCCAGCGAGTAAGCCTTCAACGCTGATATTTCTATCCTTACAAAAAGTAATGATATTACCGACCTTATCAGTATGAGTTTCTTTGTAGGTGTAACTAATTGAGCCATCTTTATTTTGATTTTTAAAGATGACTAAACTTCCCTCTTCGTTTTCATGCTTTAAGCAAGGGTTATTCTTGCTATGCTTATTTTTGTTGATAACATAGCCATTATCTAATAAAATCTCATGCAAAGGCAAGGCAGTGAGATTAGGGATATAACTCATAGGATTTTCCTAACGCCTTCTGCTCTTAGAGAGCGTATTTTGTGTGTAGCCATAATCTATAGTTGGCATTTCTTTTTTCACTTCTTTTTGAGCGTTATTTTGCTCTTTAGCTAATTCTTTAGCTTTTTCTCTTTCTAAACAAGCTTGATAATGCGCTTTGGCTTTTTCTTGCATGCGTTTGCCATGCTCTATCCAAGGCTCATCGCTGTTATTACTCTGTGCTTTCTCTTGGATTTCTTCTTTTTGGCGTTCTTGTAAGCATTTGTGAGCTTTAGGGTTTTTAGCTCTAAAGACGATCCCAATTTCAAAATCAAAGTGGTTTTAAAATTTTATGGAAATAAGGATGATGTGGGGGAGCGTTATAGAGATGATTGGATCAAAAAAGGGAAACTAGAAGATTTTTTTCTAACCTTATAGCCTAAATTTATTGAAAGGGGTTAAAAGATCCGCTTATTAGCCTATAAGGCTAGTTTTTCACATCGCTCAAAAACACATGCCTTAAAAGTTTGGCTTCGCTTAAAAAAGCGTTTTTTAATACCGCGCTTTTATAAGTGTAATGATCTTCAACGCTTGAAACTTCGCCCACAAACACCCCCGCTCCAAAAATCCCATCTAGCCCGCTCGTTAGCACTTGATCGCCTATGTTGATTTCAGCGCTTGGGGCAATGAAATCCACGATTAATTCTTGCTTGAAATTAGTCCCTATAAAGCCTAAGACTTGATTTTGGCCTATCATCACGCTATAAGCACACCGCTTGTGAGCGTTCAAAAACCCGTTCAAGCGCCCTTTTTCTAGCACGGCAATGCCTATGGCTTGGTTGTGAGAGACAAGGCCATAAATCTTATTTTCTTCTAAATTTACAATAGGGTTGAGAGAGACGCTGCGCGTGTCTTCTAAACTGATGAATGAAGTCATAAAAGTGGGGGTATAAGTCATTTTTGGATTTTCTAAAGGATAAATACTATTCAAACGCTCTTTCAAATCAGCGTTTTCTAGTTTTAAAGCTTCTAAAATCAAGCGTTCTTTTTGAAATTCCTTAATGTTTTGGGCTTGAAAAAAATACGCTTGAATGTTGTCCAGTAAGCTGTTTTTCGTGCTCATCAAGGCGTTTTTAATCCGGTCGCTGATATAAGAAGAGCTGCCCTTAAAATCTAAAAAATAAAAAATAAGAAAAATCCCTAAAAGCCAAAGGAATTTAAAATAAAAGCGCATGCATTATTCACTAAAACCCACACGGCTGAGTAAATCCAAATCTTGTATGGCTTCCCCTGTGCCTTTGGCTACCGCCAATAAAGGCTCATCGCCCACATACACAGGGAGTTTTACCATATCGCTTAAATACTTGTCTAATCCCTTAATCAAAGCCCCACCGCCGGTAAGCACCACGCCATTTTGCACAATGTCTCTCGCTAAATCCGGTTTCACCTCTTCAAGCACGCTCCTTAAAGCGCTAGAAATCTCCCTCACCTGATCTTTAATGGCTTCAAACACATCATCAGAGCTCAATTCAATCGTGTGCAACAGCCCGCTCACTTGATCCCTCCCTGACACTTCCATCGTTAGGGGCGGATCCAATTTGATCGCGCAACCGATTTCAATCTTAATCTCTTCGCCGGTGCGCTCCCCTATCAATAAGTTGAATTTCTTGCGGATGTATTCCACGATGCTTTGATCCAATTTATCCCCAGCCACTCTAATGCTTTTAGACAGCACTAACCCCCCCAAACTAATCACGCCAATTTCAGTCGTGCCGCCGCCAATATCCACGATCAAACTCCCTTGCGGTTCTTTGACGGGCAAGCCCGACCCAATCGCAGCTGCCATAGGCTCTTCAATCAAAAAAACTTCTCTAGCCCCAGCGCTTAAAGCGCTCTCTTTAACCGCATTCCTTTCCACGCTTGTCAGCCCATAAGGCACGCACACCATGATGCGCGGTCGGATCCATGTCTTTCGTTTGTGCGCTTTTTCAATAAAGTAGCGGATCATTTTAGCGGTAATGTCATAATCGGCGATCACGCCATCTTTCATGGGGCGAATCGCTCTGATGCTGTTAGGGGTTTTGCCTAGCATTTCCTTAGCCTCGCTCCCCACTGCCAAAATGTCATAAGCTTTAGAATCAAACAACCCCATGCGCACCGCCACAATAGAAGGCTCATTGATAATAATGCCCTGCCCTTTGACTAACACGATCGTGTTAGCCGTGCCTAAATCTATGGCAATATCATGCGAAAACAAACCGATTAATTTGCTAAAAATCATGCCCTTTCTAATCCTTTATCGTTAAATTTATAAGCGTGTCCCTTAAGGAAGAATTTTAGAATGCGTTTTAGCAATGATCAAAGGTTCAGCCTGTTTTAAAACACAATCTTTAGTGATACGCACTTCCGATCCCTTAAGCTTGGGTAAATCAAACATAATATCCAAACAAAAATCTTCAATGATCGCCCTTAAGCCCCTAGCTCCTGTTTTTCGCTCTAAAGCGAGTTGAGCGATTTCTTTAATGGCTTCTTCTTCAAAAATCAAATCCACTTCATCCATTTTGAAAAGTTGCTGGTATTGCTTGATGAGGGCGTTTTTAGGTTTTTGTAAAATATCCACCATCGCTTCCAAACTGATGCTATCTAGCGTGCTTAAAACCGGCAAGCGGCCGATAAGCTCAGGGATAAGCCCATAAGTTACCAAGTCATGGGTTTGGACCAAATGCAAGATCGCTTCTTGCTCTTTTTTGCTCATTTTTTCTTGAGTGAAACCCAACACGTTTTGCGTGGTGCGTTTTTTAATGATTTCAGCTAACCCGTCAAACGCTCCAGCACAAATGAATAAAATATCGCTCGTGTCAATTTGAATGAAATTGCCCTCAGGGTGCTTTCTGCCGCCTTTGGGGGGGATATTCACTAAAGAGCCTTCAACGATTTTTAACAACGCTTGCTGAACGCCCTCCCCAGAAACGTCTCTAGTGATGGAGCGGTTTTCTGACAAACGGCTGATTTTATCAATTTCATCAATAAACACAATGCCTTTTTGGGCTTTTTGGACATTCCAATCGCTCGCTTGCAACAATCTTGTAAGGATATTTTCCACATCTTCGCCCACATAACCCGCTTCAGTCAAGCTAGTCGCATCGCTAATGGCGATAGGAATATCCAAATGCTTGGCTAAAGTTTGCGCCATTAAAGTTTTGCCTGAACCTGTAGGGCCGATCAGTAAAATATTAGACTTGCTCAACTCCACTTCTTCTAAATGCTCCAACTCCACATTGCTGTCTTGGTTGTCTTGTTTTTTGAGTTTTTCTTTAAAAGACAAGCGTTTGTAATGGTTATACACGGCTACGGAAAAAACCTTTTTAGCCTGCTCTTGCCCTATCACATAATTGTCTAAAACCGCCTTAAGCTCTTTAGGGGCTGGAATGTGAGAGAGCAAAAACTCTTCTTCATAAGCGCTAGATTCCATTCGCCTCAATCGGTCTCTTTTGAGCGCTAATAAAGAATCCATTCTGTCGTATTTATGCAATTCCCCATGCATCACATCTATACAATATTCGCACACGCACACATCTTTATTCAGGTTGCTCGCAAAAATAATGCGGCGTTTTTTGGGATCTCTGGATTCTGGTTTTTTGCAAAAACTGCAATAAAGCGTTTCGTTCATGTTATTCCTCTTGTTTTTCTTCGCTAGAATATTCGCTTGACTTATACGCCACGCCCCTAGAACTCTCTAAAATAAAAGAGCAAATCTCTTTTACAAAAGGGTTATTGGCATGCTCTTCTAACTCTAATTTAGCGCTCTCTCTTAAGGAGAGGATAGGGCTAAACAACCTTTTATAAAGCGCATGGATGAAGTCAATATCCTTACTCTCTAATAATTGGCGCATCCTGTGGCGGTTTAACCCCCTAATAAAAGCGCGATTGCCCTCTACGGTGCAATAAGGCGGCACGTCTTTGCCTAAAGCGCTCTTACCGGCTATCATGCACCCTTTAGCGATACGCACAAACTGATGGATCGCTGTAAGACCGCCGATATTGACATAATCGCCTATTTCAATATGCCCTGCTAAAGTTACGCCATTAGCCAAAATACAATGGCTGCCAATCACGCAATCATGAGCGACATGCACATAAGCCATGAGCAGGTTTTTATCCCCAATAAGGGTTTTTTTAATCCCCCCTTCAGTGCCGGGATTTATCATGCAAAATTCACGAATAAGGTTGTCTTCTCCAACAATCAGTTCGCTGTATTCACCCTTGTATTTTAAATCTTGAGGCTGTGTGCCTAGCACGGCAAAAGGGAAAATTTCGGTGTTTTTCCCAATGAAAGTATGCCCTTGTAAGGTTACATTGTTGTGGAGTTTCACGCCTTCATCTAGTTTGACGCCATCTCCAATCACACAAAATTCTCCAATCTCTACGCCTTTATTAATCTCTGCTTTAGGAGAGATGATGGCTGTTTTTGCAATCTTACTCATTTTTATTCTCTCTCTGCGATCATGGCTTTTAATTCGGCTTCAGCGACCACTTTGCCATCCACTTGAGCCGTGCCGCCCACTTGCCAGATCATGCCCTTATGCTTTAAGACTTCTAAATGGTATTCTAATCTGTCGCCTGGGGTTACAGGAATACGGAATTTAACCTTATCAATCGTCATGAAATACACGATTTTTGTTTTGGCTATTTCAGGGTCAAACCCCCACAAGCTAGTGAAAGCTAAAAACCCTCCGCTTTGCGCCATGCCCTCTACGATCAAAACGCCCGGGAAAATGGGCTTATTAGGGAAATGCCCATTAAACACGTCTTCATTAAAAGTGATATTCTTATAAGCGACAATTTTTTGATTGGCTTGTAACTCTACAATTCTATCCACTAAGAGCATGGGATAGCGGTGAGGTAGAATTTGTAAGATATGCTCTATAAAAAATTGAGATTGCAAGTTTTGATGGCTTTGTTCCATAAAATAAACTCCTTGTTTTGGTTCAACTAAAGTGCTGTTTTTAGCGTTGGTTATTCTAAAAAATAACCGCTATTATACCATAAGAAAACCGCTCGCTTGTATTTGCAAAAACACCGATGCATTGCACCATAAATTTAAAGAAACGCTTTATTCAAACACCGCTCATGCATTATTCATATATCATTCATGCGTGTGGCTTAGAATATTCTCTCTTAGATGGTAGTGTGGGTATTTGTTAGAATCCAAAACCACTTGCCCCATGAGCTGTTTGTCCAAATTGAAAATTAAAGGGGCTAAATAATTCACGGTGGAAAGCTCAATAGGGGTTTGAACGACCATGATATTAGCGACTAGAACGCTCTTGGCTCCCTCTAATTCTAAAAGGATTTTTAAGGGGGTAGGCACTTCAAATTCGTATTTTCTTAAAGCAAAGGGATTGACCAGCGTGAAAGACACGACAGAATTGTCTTCTGCACTATTCAAACGCAAAAAGATTTCATCAACCTTTTGCAAGTGCATTTTATGAATGGTTTCAAACCCTAATATAGGCGCTTTCACATCAAAAATCATAGGCGATTGCATTCCCTTTAAAAAAGCACAAAATCTTCTCCTTAAAGAATAAAAGACCGCCTTAAAACCAGCGCTCAATGATTTCTAAACTAAAAATCTGTATTATATCAAACAATTTTGGTAAAATCAATTTTTGCTAGTTTTGGGTATAATTCAATGACTGAATAACGATGGAAGTTTAACTGAATAATTATAAAATATAACTAAGGAGTGAGAGATGAGCAAAATAAAACCACAAATCAAGAAAAATAATCCCAGCAAATCTCATTTTAGCGATGGGTGGCATCTTTTTGGTGCGGCTGGGCTTGATTTGGAGAAATGGTGCTGACATTATTCGGTGGGAATAAGAAAGATAAGAAAAAATAACCATGAGTTATTCAAAAATTTAATTTTATAAGATAGGTGGCATGCGTTTAAAACATCTTAAAACTTTCCTTTTTATCGCAATGGCGGTGATTGTGATAGGCACTGGTTGTGCGAATAAAAAGAAAAAAAAAGACGAATACAACAAACCGGCGATCTTTTGGTATCAAGGGATTTTAAGAGAAATCCTTTTTGCTAATTTAGAAACAGCGGACAATTATTACTCTTCTTTACAGAGCGAACACATCAATTCCCCCCTTGTCCCAGAGGCGATGCTAGCCTTAGGGCAAGCGCACATGAAAAAGAAAGAGTATGTTTTAGCGTCTTTTTACTTTGATGAATACATCAAGCGCTTTGGGACTAAGGACAATGTGGATTATTTGACCTTTTTGAAACTGCAATCGCATTATTACGCTTTCAAAAACCATTCTAAAGACCAGGAATTTATCTCTAATTCTATTGTGAGTTTAGGCGAATTTATAGAAAAATACCCTAACAGCCGTTACCGCCCCTATGTAGAATACATGCAAATCAAATTCATTTTAGGGCAAAACGAGCTCAATCGCGCGATCGCGAATGTCTATAAAAAACGCCACAAGCCTGAGGGCGTGAAACGCTATTTAGAAAGGATAGATGAGACTTTAGAAAAAGAGACTAAACCCAAACCATCGCACATGCCTTGGTATGTGTTAATCTTTGATTGGTAGGATATTTCAAAACCATACAAATTTATAACAGAGAGATGAAAAATGACTGAAGATTTTCCTAAAATTCTGCCTTTATTGGTAGAAGAAGACACCTTTTTATACCCCTTTATGATAGCCCCTATTTTCTTACAAAATAACGCGAGCATCAAGGCGGTGGCTTACGCTAAAAACAATAAATCATTAGTCTTTATTGCATGCCAAAAAGACAAATTGAACGATAATGAAGCCCCTTATTATGATGTGGGGGTGATAGGTTCGGTGATGCGTGAAGCCAACATGCCTAATGGGCGCGTGAAATTGCTCTTTAATGGCATCGCTAAGGGGCGTATTTTAGAGCCTGCTAAAGAAAACGAGCAAGGCTTTTTAGAAGCTCAAATAAGCCCTATTGAATATTTAGAATACGACAAAGAAAACATTCAAGCTATTGTGGAAGTCTTAAAAGAAAAAGTGATCACTCTAGCCAATGTCAGCTCACTCTTTCCTCCGGATTTGATCAAGGCTTTAGAAGACAATGACGATCCTAACCGCATCGCTGATTTAATCGCAGCAGCCTTGCATTTAAAAAAAGATCAAGCGTATTCTCTTTTTGCCAACAACAACACCGAACAGCGCTTGTTGGATTTGATTGATATTGTGATAGAAGAGACTAAAACCCAAAAACTCCAAAAAGAAATCAAATCCAAAGTCCATCAAAAAATGGAGCAAACCAATAAGGAATATTTCTTAAAAGAGCAGCTCAAACAAATCCAAAAAGAGCTTGGCACAGACAAACAGCGAGATGAAGATTTAAACCAATACTACCAAAAACTAGAAAACATCAAGCCTTTTTTAAAAGAAGAAGCGTTTAAGGAAATCAAAAAGCAAATTGACCGATTAAGCCGAACCCATGCGGACAGCTCTGATAGCGCGACTTTACAAAATTACATTGAAACCATGTTAGATGTGCCTTTTGGGCAATATGAAAAAAAAGCGCTTGACATTAAGCATGTCAAAGAGCAATTGGATAACGATCATTATTCCTTAAAAAGGCCTAAAGAGCGCATTGTAGAATACTTTGCTACCATGCAGCTTTTAGAAATGCGCCACAAGAAAAAGCAAGAAAAAAAAGACAAAGCTAAAGGCACGATTTTATGCTTTTATGGGCCTCCTGGCGTGGGTAAAACGAGTTTGGCTAATTCCATCGCTAAAGCGATAGAGCGCCCTTTGGTTCGGATCGCTTTAGGGGGATTAGAAGATGTGAATGAATTAAGAGGGCACAGACGCACTTACATAGGCTCCATGCCTGGGCGCATTGTCCAGGGGCTTATTGAAGCTAAAAAGATGAATCCGGTCATGGTTTTAGATGAAATTGATAAGGTGGATAGGAGCGTTAGGGGCGATCCAGCGAGCGCTTTATTAGAGATTTTAGACCCTGAGCAAAATATCGCTTTTAGGGATCATTATGCGAATTTCAGCATTGATTTGTCGCAAGTGATTTTTATCGCTACCGCTAATAATATTGACAGGATCCCAGCTCCTTTAAGAGACAGAATGGAATTTATCAGCGTGTCCAGCTACACGCCTAATGAAAAAGAAGAGATCGCTAAAAATTATCTTATTCCCCAAGAATTAGAAAAGCACGCCTTAAAGCCTAGCGAAGTGGATATTAGCCATGAGTGTTTGAAACTCATTATTGAAAAATACACCAGAGAAGCGGGCGTTAGGGATTTACGAAGACAGATCGCAACGATTATGCGTAAAGCGGCTTTAAAATACCTAGAAGATAACCCGCACAAAAAAGGGCGAACTAAAAAAGGCGAGGATAAAAAAAGCGAAAATCAAAGAGACGAGAACAAAGATTTCTGCGTCTCTATCACGCCTGATAACCTTAAAGAGTATTTAGAACGCATGGTGTTTGAAATTGACCCCATAGATGGAGAAAATAAAATCGGTATCGTCAATGGTTTGGCATGGACTCCAGTGGGCGGTGATGTGCTTAAAATTGAAGCGCTTAAGATCAGGGGTAAGGGGGAATTGAAACTCACTGGGAGTTTAGGCGATGTGATGAAAGAATCCGCCATTATTGCCTTTTCTGTTGTCAAAGCCTTGTTGGATAACGAAACCTTAAAAGCGCCCAAAATCCCTAGCGAGGCCGATACAGAGAATAAGAAAAAGAAAAAAGCGCTGAAAGTTTATAACGCTTATGATTTGCACTTGCATGTCCCTGAGGGGGCTACGCCTAAAGACGGCCCGAGCGCTGGGATCGCTATGGCGAGCGTGATGGCGAGCATTTTGTGCGATAGGGCTACAAGAAGCGAGGTGGCAATGACAGGCGAATTGACTTTGAGCGGGGAAGTTTTACCCATAGGAGGGTTGAAAGAAAAATTGATCGCCGCTTTTAAAGCCGGCATTAAAACCGCTCTCATTCCTGTTAAAAATTACGAAAGGGATTTGGACGAGATCCCTGCTGAAGTGCGAGAGAATTTAAACATCGTTGCGGTGAAAAACATCGCTGAAGTGTTAGAAAAAACCTTACTTTAGAATTTGGCATGAAAGCAGGCATTATTGGTTTAGGGCTTATGGGGGGGAGTTTAGGGCTAGCCTTACAAGAATGGGGGCGTTTTAAAAGCGTTATAGGCTATGATCACAACGCTTTGCATGCTAAATTGGCTTTGACTTTGGGGCTTGTAGATGAGTGCGTGGAATTTGAAAAGATTTTAGAATGCGATGTGATTTTTTTAGCCATTCCAGTTGAGGGCATCATTGAATGTTTGAAAAAAATGACTCCCGTTAAAAAAAGTGCAACGATTATTGATTTAGGGGGGGCAAAAGCGCAAATCATTCGCAATATCCCTAAAAGCATCCGTCAAAATTTCATCGCCGCACACCCCATGTGCGGGACAGAGTTTTATGGCCCTAAAGCGAGCGTTAAGGGTCTGTATGAAAACGCTTTGGTGATATTGTGCGATTTAGAAGATTCAGGGATTGAGCAAGTAGAACTCGCTAAAGAAATCTTTTTAGGCGTTAAAGCGCGCTTGATTAAAATGAAATCTAGAGAGCATGACACCCATGTGGCTTATATCAGCCATTTACCCCATGTTTTGAGCTACGCTCTAGCCAATAGCGTTTTAAAGCAAAACGACCCAGAGATGATTCTATCTTTAGCGGGTGGGGGTTTTAGGGATATGAGCCGTCTGTCTAAAAGCTCGCCTTTAATGTGGAAAGATATTTTCAAACAAAACCGAGACAATGTCTTAGAAGCGATTGAAAAATGCGAAAAAGAAATCGCAAAAGCTAAGGCTTGGATAGAGAATAACGATTATGAAAGCCTCGCAGAATGGATGGCACAAGCGAACAAACTCCAAGAGTTCATGTAAAAATTAAAATTTGCATATCGGCGATTTTATGATAAAACATGAAAAACAAACTCTTATGGTTATTGACCTTAAACGCTGGATTGTTTACTAGCGTTCCTAACCCAGCAAATGTTATAGTGGGGGATTATTTTTATTGATTATAAGCTGTTTCATGGATAGCATGGATTTTAGCTAACAAATCAGCAAACAACTATAAGAGGTTATCTTAAACCCGGATCTATTGTTGTATTTGCCATAATCATTTTTATTTCATTCCTCCAACGCCTATAAAACTTTCATCGCTTCTAATAAAAAACCAGTTTTAAGCCGTTTAGAAATTTGATTTCTCAAACCTTTTTATCCAAAATACCGGTGTTTTCATGGGCATTTTAAGAGCGGTTTTAATACTTCTTAGCGTTGTTAAGATACTTAGGCAATTCATTCAACTCAGTGTTTTTATTGTTCTTAAAAACCACTTGCTTTTCAACCCGCTCATATTCTTTACAATCTTTTCTCATTTCTTGTAAGGGATAGTTTTGGTTGTCATTAGGGATATAAAAGCATTCGCTTTTAGCGTTTTCATAGCTATCCGTTAGGCTTGTATCATAGTGGTACCAAAATCCGCTAGGGATAGCGATATTCTTAGAACTAAAGGTTCTATAACCCTGTTTGATGATGGTGAGTTCTTCTACTAAAACTTGATGGTATTTCCTGGCCAAATTACGGCCCTCTTTTTCCACCAATAAAACAGAATGCCTGTTGGTGTTTTTGGCTTCAGGGGTGATATTAGTCATTCTGTAAGTCTCTCTTAAAGGATTAGAGGCAAAATCAAAAGAAGCGTCATTCGCCACAAAATGCCCCCTATCAAAACCGCTTCTTGTGTAATCTTGTGTAACGGCTTGTTGATACTCCGCTAATCGTGTGTCCGGCTTAAACTCATAGCGTTTTTCAATATTATTTTTATCCACTAAATCCCCAAACAACACGCTCACGCCATAAATAGGGTTTTTTAATTCGCTAGAATAACACACCGAATAGAAGTTATTTTTTAAGACCTTGCAATCAATGTTAGTGAGCATGCCATTAGCGTTATGAGTGGGATTGTGGTTTTTAGTAGGATTAGCGCTATTGACTTGATCCTTGATTTCATTAAGCTTTTTAGCGGTGTAGCTGTTAATAGCCTTAGTGAAATTATCCAACATGTCCGCTTGGAGCCAACTCATAGCGATCAGGCTAAAACAGAGCCAATTTTTAAAAATTTTCATGTTTCACTCCCTTTTTTAATTGGCTTGAATACTACAACAATATTTTTAATCGTTTATTTTTAATGATCTTTTTTATTTTATAGCGAGTTTATAGCGAGCGGATGCTTACTGCTAGCGGATTAGTTATCCTTATATCAAGCAAAGCTAAAAATTTTTTTTAGCCCAAGCGTTTTAAATTCCTCTAGCTTTTAAACTATATTGTTTATTCTATATTGTTTATTATTTTTGCCCACTAAATAGGCATAGCGTTTTGATGCGTTAAGTGGCGTGCGTTGAATTCAAACTTAAGAATAAAAAATTTCATTGTATTTTTTAGTGCTTTCATCTATCCCCCATGCGTCTTCGTCAATATCGCCCAAGTTTAAATAGTCTTCGTTAGAGTCTAAAAGATCACAACAAATCCTTTTTTGCTCGTTTAAATCTAAATTGTGGAACTCTTCGCTATGGATTTCATCCATCTTATTATTGGTGCGTTTTAAAATGCGCTCATTAAGATCATTAAAGATTTTTAGGCATTCGCTCTTACTTTTAGCGTTAAGGATTTGTTTTTTAATTTCTAAATTCACTTCTTTCAATTCAGCATAGACAAAACTCCCGCCCCCTTTAAAACCGCATTTTTTAGAAATGCCCCCTTGCTCGCCCTCTATGACTTTTTTTAACCTTTCTTTAGTGATAGTTTCTATATAGTCCATTTGCTCGATGCCAATGTAGCGGCGTTTCATTTTGTGCGCCACCGCGCAAGTCGTCCCGCTCCCAGCAAAAAAGTCTAACACGAGATCGTTTTCTTGGGTTACCATGTCTAAAACTCTATATATTAATTGTTCGGGTTTTTTACCGGAAGGGAATGAAATTAAACCCTCATTTTGTGTATTATTAAAATCAATATCATTCCAAAAATCACATAGTAAAATTGCTATTTTTTGCTCTATCCCTTGCGACGATAAAACAGAATGAATTGAGCGTGATAAAAAAGACATTCTTCTACCGTTATAAGCATATTGTACTCCTGTATCACTTTCGTATTTTATAGGAATATCTTTATTTTCAGTTCTTAAACTAATAGTTCTAATATGCTCTGGCAAACTTTTTCCAGTTTGAAAAATTTTATCAGCATTAGAATATATAAAATTACAAAAATCCTTATTGTTTAGATAATTTTGTGTAGCTTTTAACTTTTCATATAATCCATTTTGCCTTAAAATATGGTTTAATGGGAAAACTCTGTTATTCTCTTTGTCAAAATATAAATTAAAATGGGTATCCCATGTAGTTGCTTCCTTATATTGTGGTTTAAGTTGGATTAGTAGAGAATTTTTAGCATATACTAATAAATAATCTTTTGTTTTAATGATTGTTTTATTCCTATGTGCCGTTTTTACTCCGCTTGGGGTTGATGATAGCATAGTTATACAATTCACAAAATTCTCTCTCCCAAAAATTTCATCCATTAAAACTTTCAAGTAAGCCTGTTCGTTGTCGTCGCATTGCACAAAAATCACGCCATCATCGCTTAAAAATTCCCTAGCCGCTTCAAGCCTGTTTTTCATAAACACTAGCCATGAGCTGTGGTTAAAATTATCGTTGTAATTAAAGCTGTCATTACCCGTATTATAAGGGGGGTCAATGTAGATGCATTTCACTTTTTTAACGAATTTCTTTTTTAAAGAATGAAGAGCGATCAGGTTATTGCCTTTGATAAGGTAGTTTGTGTTTTTATCTTTTAAGGCGTTTTCTAAATCGCCTTCTCCATGCATTTCAAAATGACACAACGCTTTTTTGCATAGAAGCGTGTCAATTTCTTTTTTATGCAATATTTCATGGTAAAAAAGCTCGTCAGATTTGGTGTTGTTATCTTTAGCGTTACCGAGTAAAACATTGTCTTTAAAAGGGAAATGCAAAACGACGGATCCGCTAGACTTTAAAAATAAGCCTATTTTATTTTTAAATCGTGTGAAAGATTTTTCTAATTCTTTTATTTCTAAACATTCTAATAACGCCTTTTCATTGAATACGAGCGAATTAGCGATCATTTTAAAAAAGTGTTTTTTATAGTCGTTAGCGTTTTCATGCTCAAGCATGAAAGTTAAAAGCTTTTCATCATGCTCTATAATTAAAGTTTCTAAGCGCTCTTTTGTGAAATGATTAATTAAGGCATCTAGTAGGGTTTTGAGTGGGGTTTTTAACATTCTTAATCCTTAAAAGTTTGATGGAAAGCTTCAACAAATTCTGCGTTTAGCGTTCTGTTGTTATTTGTGAAAGTGAAAAAAGGCAAGCCTTTTAAATGGAGTTTTTTGTTATGGCTTTTAAGCGTGGCGTTTTCTAGCATTTCTAAAAATTCTTTTTTCCAAGCGTTAGAAGGTTCTAAATGCTCGCCTTTAGCTTCCATGTAACAAGTGAAGCCTAAAAATCCATCTTCATGCGTTTGGGCAAAAAGGATAAAATCCGGCTCAAAACCTTGCGCGTAAAAGGGGCTATTTTCTATATTGCAAAAAACTTTTAATTCAGCGAAATGATCGTTCCTCAAAACGCACCATTCTTTGAATTTCTTGTTTAAAAGCTCTTTATTTTTATTGATAAAATCTAAAAAATCCCTTTCTAAATCGCTGTCCAGTTTCCGCATGTCTTTAAAAAGCAGCCATTCATAAAAGGGAATGTCTTTTTCCAACTCGCTAGCGCTAAGGCTTTTATTATGCGTTTCAAATTCTTTCAATTCTAACGCGCTCACGCTAGGTTTATCTTGCTCTTTTAAAAGCGTGTCTTTTAAGTTTTCAATGATATAAACAGCGAGCTTTAAAAGGATTTTGTTGTCGTCAAACTTTTGGCTTTTATGGAAGTTTGTTTTTAATGGAGAAATATATTCCTTTATAAATCCCACTTTATTGTTAAAGGCATGTTTTTTAAAGGCTTTTTTAAGCGTTTTAAAATCCAGGTTTTTTAAATTAAGGGCTTTTAAAAAATAATTTATGGGGATTTTATCTAAGATATAGGGTATATAATAAGTTCTATCGCCTTTATTTTCTTCTTTAAAGTCCACTTTCTTTTCACGCACGCCAAAAGCAAATAAGGGGACATGCAAACTTTTGAGTGTGGCTTCAACAGGGCCTGAATAGTCTTTATTGAAGAGGTTGTTATTTTTTTCTCTTTTATTGCTCGCGTAATAGCATTTGAAACGCTTGGTGGGTGTTAAAGGGATAGTCTGTTTTTCATTTACAAATCCTAATCCTAAATCTTGTAACTCGTTGTTTAATTTAGCGATAAACTCGCTGTCATAAATGGCATGGTAGTCTAACCTTTCTAACGCGCTTAAGGGGTTAAAAAGATCGAATTTGCGTTGGTAAAACTCTATGCGGCTTGGCTTGAAATCGTTATAGCTAAAGGGGTAGTATCTCGCTCCTCGCCCTATGAGCTGGGCGTCTTTAATGGTGTCTTTTTGGCTCGCTTTATTTTTAAGCCTGACAATGTCAAACAAATTCAACACATCCCAGCCTTCATTGAGCTTATCCACGCTAAAAATCACTCTTTTAGGGTTGTCTCTGTCTTCTAGGGAGTTCAATAAAGGCATGCCCTTTTCTAATTCTTTTTCGTTATTGGTGTTAATCTGGGTGCTTTTTTTGAATTTCGTTTGCAATAATGCGGTAAGGTTAGGGGTGTAATTTTGCTTGTCAAAAAAGTTTTTAGCGTCTTTAAAAAAAGCGTTGCGGCTGTAATGGAAAAAATTTTCTAAATCTAAAGGGCTTAAATTTTCTAAAAAGGCGTTGAAGCGCTCTTGATTTTCTTTGCTGTCTTCAATCCTCTCGCTTTTAAACAAAATGCATGGTTTAAAGTTTTCAATATTATGGTGTTGGGCTAGTAATTCTTTATACAAACTGGAAACGCATGCCCCTAAAAAGCGTGTTTCTAATGCTTTATTTTCATAAGAAAGGGAGTAGATGTTTTTGCAAAATTTATCCTCGCTAAATTCTTTTAAGGTGTAAGTTGCCACCTTTAAGTTTTTATATTTTTCTTCAACGCTTTTTTCTTTAGGGATAGTGGCGCTAAATTCCAGCAATAAGTTGTCTTTATTTTGTTCTAGGGCTAATTTCACCACGCTTTCCCAATTGCGTTTTTCACTAGCCTCACTATCATTTAATTTCTTTTTAGTCTCTGTGTTTAAATGGTGCGCTTCATCCGCTAAAAAAACCAATTTCTGATCTTTTAAATCCTCTATGCTGATAGCGTTTTCTTTAGCTTTAGTGAATAATGAAAACAAGCCTTGAATGGTGCTAAAATAAATGTTAATAGCGTTGTTATGGCTCTCGTTTAAATTATTGATGCTTTTAATCTCTATGTTTTCATCATTGATATTGATATTCTCGCTAAAAAGGTATTTTGATGAAACGCTGTCTGTAAAATTCAATTTCGTTTTTTCTAAAATGCTAGTGCTGTTCACAAAAAAGATGAAGTTTTGATAGCCTTGCTTATAGCATTCTAAAATCAAACCCGCCATCACTAAGGTTTTGCCGCTACCGGTGGCCATTTCAAACATGAAATGCTTTTGAGTGGGGTTAGATTGGCGTTTTTCTAAATAATTATGTATCGCTTGTTTTTGATAATCTCTAAGCTCTTTTTTTAAATTACTAGTGATGTGGGTGGGTAGCTCTATTTCTTTATCATTGGGTGCGCTATTTGGCGTGCTATTAGGCGCGTGATCTTTTATCGCTGATTGGGGGGGGGGGGGGTAACAGGTGCGAATGAATCTTGCATGAAATCCCTTAAGTGAAAAGTTAGGGGAATTATAGCGTAAAGTTTTGAGATTGACTTTAGAGGTGCGAGCTTGAATTAAAATCAAATAAAGTTTTAGTTTTAATATTTAATGGAATAAAGCCCTTAAAATCAAAAAGCACTTCTTTTTCTTTGCTATAATCAGTCTAAAAAAACCAACTTTTTTAAAATAAAGGAATGATTATGCAAGAGATTTTTTTATGTTCTATTTCCAATGTGCGCAGTGGGGATTGTAAGGAAGATTGCGCTTATTGCACGCAAAGCTCACACCACCAAGGAGCGATTAAGCGCTATAAATTTAAAGATGAAAAAGTGGTTTTACAAGAGGCTAGAGCGTTAAGGGAATTAGGGGCTTTAGGGTTTTGTTTGGTTACTTCAGGGCGTGAATTAGACGATGAAAAATGCGAATACATCGCCAAATTAGCTAAAGCCATCAACAAAGAAGAATTGGGCTTGCATCTAATCGCATGTTGCGGGCGTGCGGATTTGGAGCAACTGGAGTTTTTAAGAGATGCGGGCATTCATAGTTATAACCACAATTTGGAGACTTCGCAAAATTTCTTCCCTAAGATTTGTTCCACGCACACATGGGAAGAAAGGTTTATCACATGCGAAAACGCTTTAAGGGCGGGGTTAGGCTTGTGCAGTGGAGGGATTTTTGGGCTTAATGAGAGCTGGGAAGACAGGATTGAAATGCTTAGAGCCTTAGCTTCACTCTCCCCGCACACCACGCCCATTAATTTTTTCATTAAAAACCCGGTATTGCCCATTGATGCAGAGACTTTAAGCGCAGATGAAGCCCTAGAATGCGTGCTTTTGGCTAAAGAGTTTTTGCCTAACGCTAGGCTTATGGTGGCTGGAGGGCGTGAAGTGGTGTTTAAAGATAACGATAAAAAGGAAGCCAAGCTTTTTGAATACGGCATCAATGCGGTGGTGTTAGGGGATTATTTAACCACCAAAGGCAAAGCCCCTAAAAAAGATATAGAAAAACTGCTCTCTTACGGCTTGACAATGGCGACAAGCTGTCATTAATGAGAGAACTTTTTAAAAGCGTTAGAGGGTTTTTGCGCCTTCTTAGAATGATTTTCCCCGAGCACTTTCAAAACGCCTTTTTAGGCTTGAGCGAATTGTTTTACTACGCTTCCAGCTTGAGTTTTTATACGATTTTGTCTTTATCGCCTATTTTGTTGTTTGTGTTTAGCCTTTTTGTGTCTCATTATTTGCAAGCGCACAGCGGTGAAATGGAAGCCTTGATTTTCCCTAACGCTCCTAAACTCATTGGCGCGATTAAGGATTTTTTAGAAAATTTTAAAAAAACAGACATGACTTTAGGCACGCTTGAAGAGGTGTCCATTGTGGTGGCGTTGGTGCTTTTTTGTGAAAACTACCGCTCCATCGCATCAAAAATTTTTGATGCAAAGCCCAGAGATTATGCGCATTTTAAGGGTAAAGAAATCTTTTTATTTTGGGGTTTTGGCACGACTTTAGTGTTTTTATTCGCTCTGCCTTTAGTGGTGTTTTTTGATATTAAGATCCAAGTGTTTTTTGAAGATAAAGATTCAAGCCTGTTGCATGTTTTAAGATGGATAGGCACTTACGCGTTTTTTTTGATCCTTTTTACTATTCCCACGAATAAGGTGTTTAAACATTATTTTTGGGTGTTTTTATGGGTGTTTTTTACGAGCGTTTCTTGGCATGTGTTAAAATGGGCCTTCACTTATTATGTGTTGTATAATCGCACTTACCATGAGCTTTATGGGAGCGTTTCTATTTTGTGGTTTTTGATGAGCTGGGTGTATGTGAGCTGGCTTGTGATTTTAATTGGCATGTATGGGTGCAAGGTGTGTGATGCATTCGATCCTAAAGAAGTGTTTAAGAAATTTTTAGGCTTTTTTAAAAAAGAAACTTGATGAAAAAAGTTCTCTTTTAGATCGGTTCTAAAAATCTAAAAACACATAAAACCATTTAAACCCCCAAAACCCCAACTAAAAAAGTTAAAAACAAAAGAAACAAAAAACAACCACCAGCAAAATAAAAGAATAAAAATCTAAAACGCTAGAAGCGTTTTTTACAATCAAACTAAAGAGCTTGATTGTGAAGCGATAACTTTTTAAAGAATAAAACTTTCTAAAAATATTTTCTTATCGCTTTTTAGAATTTAAGTGCAGTTTAGGGATTTTAAAAAACTTCATAAACTTTCTTTTAAAAGAAGCTTAGATAAGAGTTCTATAAATAATTACATTCTCTAAAGATTAAAACTTTTTTCTTAAATCCATGTTTAATTGATGCGGACTCTTTTCTTGCCAAAGATATAAATCTTAAACTTTTTAAAAAATTGGATTTTAGATCTTATGTTATGACTTTAAGTTTTATTTTATCGCTACAGGTTTTATTTTGTTTTCAAACTCGTTTTCTTAACCCTAAAAAACTTTAAATAAAACAATAAAACATTAAACCCCTAAACAAACAAAACAATGAGTCAATAATGAAATAAGATAAAAAGCAAGACTAAAAAACATTTCCCTATCCCTGCACCGACCTACATTCCCACTCTTGAAAAGAGCAGTATTATCAGCGATGAAGAGCTTGACTTCCAGGTTCGGAATGGTTAACTGGGTAGTTCCTCTTCTCTAAAGGCACAAGGAAAAGGGAGCTAAAGATAAATCGCATTTACCCTTAACTCCCCTTTCTCTTTAATAGGGAGCTGTTTTTCAACAAAGAAGATTGTTAATAACCTTTAACTTTAAAAAGAATGGATAGTCTCTCATTCCTCATTAAAGTTTAATCCTATAAAAGTCTTTATAAAACTCCAACTCTCTTACACTCAGTAAGGCAGTGGTAACTTATTCGCACTCTATTGTCGTTATCTTATCAAAAAGCAAAAAACAAGCCAAACGCTCTATTAGTAGTAGTCAGCTAAACGCATTACTGCGCTCACACATCTACCCTATCAAGCACATAGTCTTTGTGCGAGCTTCAGGGAAAGTTCATCTTGGAGTTGGCTTCCTGCTTAGATGCTTTCAGCAGTTATCACATCCGTGTGTAGCTACCCAGCGATGCTCTTGGCAGAACAACTGGTGCACCAGTGACACGTCCATCCCGGTCCTCTCGTACTAGGGACAGCTCTCCTCAACTTTCCTACGCCCACGGCAGATAGGGACCGAACTGTCTCACGACGTTCTGAACCCAGCTCGCGTACCGCTTTAAATGGCGAACAGCCATACCCTTGGGACCTGCTCCAGCCCCAGGATGCGATGAGCCGACATCGAGGTGCCAAACCTCCCCGTCGATGTGAGCTCTTGGGGGAGATCAGCCTGTTATCCCCGGGGTACCTTTTATCCTTTGAGCGATGGCCCTTCCACACAGAACCACCGGATCACTATGACCGACTTTCGTCTCTGCTTGACTTGTATGTCTTACAGTCAGGCTGGCTTGTGCCATTACACTCAACTTGCGATTTCCAACCGCAATGAGCCAACCTTTGCAAGCCTCCGTTACTTTTTAGGAGGCGACCGCCCCAGTCAAACTACCCACCAAGCATTGTCCTGCCTGTGGATAACACAGGCCAGTTAGCTAACAGAAACATCAAGGGTGGTATCTCAAGGATGGCTCCATAAGAGCCAAAGCCCTTACTTCAAAGCCTCCCACCTATCCTGCGCATGATATTCCCATTAGCAGTGCTAAGTTGTAGTAAAGGTCCACGGGGTCTTTCCGTCTTGCCGCGGGTAGGAGGAATTTTCACCTCCACTACAATTTCACTGAATCTCTGGTTGAGACAGCTCCCATCTCGTTACGCCATTCATGCAGGTCGGTATTTAACCGACAAGGAATTTCGCTACCTTAGGACCGTTATAGTTACGGCCGCCGTTTACTCGGGCTTCAATTCAACGCTTCATCTTGCGACTGACGCATCCTCTTAACCTTCGAGCACCGGGCAGGCGTCACACCTTATACTTCCTCTTACGAGTTGGCAAAGTGCTGTGTTTTTGGTAAACAGTCGGGAGGGACTCTTTGCTGAGACCGCATTGCTGCGGCACACCTTATCGCGAACTTACGGTGCTAGTTTGCAGAGTTCCTTAACCAGAGTTCTTTCACGCGCCTTAGAATACTCATCTCATCTACCTGTGTCGGTTTGCGGTACGGACGACTATGGATATGCTTAGAGGCTTTTCTTGGCACGACGGTATCAGCGATTCTCCCTTTGTCCTAAAAGGACTCAAAGAGCCTGTTTGGGTTTCAAATACAGAGGTGGATTTGCCTTCCCTCCAATCTACGCCCTTAGACTAGCGCTTCCATCAGCTAGCTCGCTTAACCCTATGCGTCCCCCCATCACGCTCCATAGTCGGTATTGGAATATTAACCAATTTGCCATCACCTACCCCTTTCGGACTCGGCTTAGGACCCGACTAACCCTACGATGACGACCATCGCGTAGGAAACCTTAGATTTACGGCGGATACAATTCTCATATATCTTATCGTTACTCATTCCTGCATGCTCACTTCATACCGCTCCAGCACTCCTTACCGGTATACCTTCAACGCTGGTATGAACGCTCTTCTACCACTGTGTTTAATACAATCTACAAATTCGGTGTCTATCTTAGCCCCGTTATATTTTCAGCGCATGACCACTAGACCAGTGAGCTGTTACGCTTTCTTTAAAGGATGGCTGCTTCTAAGCCAACCTCCTGGTTGTTTGAGTAGCCACACATCTTTTTCCACTCAGAATAGAACTTAGGGACCTTATTTGGTAGTCTGGGTTGTTCCCCTTTTGACGATTGATTTTATCACCCACCGCCTGACTCCCAAGATACGATAAAAGGTATTCGAAGTTTGATAGGGTTTGGTACCGCGGCGAGCAGCCCTAGCCCAATCAGGGCTCTACCCCCTTTTATTATCACTTGAGGCTATACCTAAATATATTTCGAAGAGAACCAGCTATCACTAAGTTTGTTTGGCCTTTCACCCCTATCCACAGCTCATCCCAACCCGTTTCAATGGGTACGAGTTCAGTCCTCCACGCGCTATTACACGCGTTTCAACTTGGCCATGGATAGATCACTTAGCTTCGGGTCTGCAGCATCTGACTTGTTCGCCCTATTAAGACTCGCTTTCGCTACGGCTTCGCATTCGCTTAACCTTGCCAGATACCACAACTCGCAGGATCATTATGCAAAAGGCAGTCCATCACCCTGATAAATCATAGGGCTCTGAATGATTGTAAGCAGATGGTTTCAGGTTCTATTTCACTCCGCTCACTGCGGTTCTTTTCACCTTTCCCTCACGGTACTTGTTCGCTATCGCTCAAAGAGTAGTATTTAGGGTTGGAGAGTGGTCTCCCCGGCTTCAACCTGGATTCCTCGTGTCCTGGCCTACTCTGGATACTGCTACCTAAGAACGCCTTGTCGCATACAAGGCTATCACTTTCTATGGCTTACCTTTCCAGGTAACTCTGCTAAAGCGTTCTCTTGGACGTTGCAGTCCTCAACCCCGAATGCAAGCACTCGGTTTGCCCTTTTCCCCGTTCGCTCGCCACTACTTAGGGAATCTCGTTGATTTCTTTTCCTCTAGTTACTGAGATGTTTCACTTCACTAGGTTCGCTCTCTAAATTAGAGTAACTAATATCTCTATTAGTTGGGTTACCCCATTCGGACATCTACGCATCAAAGCTCCTTGACAGCTCCGCATAGCTTATCGCAGTCTAGTACGTCCTTCATCGCCTCTCTTTGGCAAGGCATCCGCCATCTGCTCTTAAAAGCTTGTTTTAAATTTTAAAATATCCTTTAAAACCCGCCCTTTTATAATGAATAACGACAATTGCACGAATATTCTTCAGCGCTACCACTGCCTTAATGAATATAAGACAGAGTTATTGTAGTTTTACTTTACTTTTACATAGGCTATTAACAATATTAAATCAAATAACTTCGTTTTTCTTTAAAAACCCGCTATAATCACTCTTAATATTAAACCCTTTAAGAAGACTAAAAATGCTTGATCCCTAATCTTTTTTAATGCTCAAGTTTTACTAGCTGACGGGCTTTATATTTAAAGCTTTTAGCTTTTACAACTTGCTTGAGTGGTTTCAAATTAAAGAACTTTTTAAAGCTTGTCTTTAAAAACGAAATGTAATTATAGACATGCAATGCTTAAAGTTTGCTTAAAGTTTTGAGAGTTTGGAAGAAAATTTAGAGTTTGAAAGGAATTTTAAAGTTTGAAAGAAAATTTAGAGTTTGAAAGAAAATTGAGAGTTGGAAAGGAATTTTAGAGTTTGGAAGGAATGGATAAAAGTTATTGGAAATGATTGGGGAGTGATTGGAATTAGGGGGTAGCAAAATAAAGCTTTAAGATAAAAACACATTATTATAAAATAAGATAAAAACACATCATCATTAAATCAAATCAAACACATCATAAAATTAAATAAAATGCATCATTAAAAAATAAATACGCATCATTAACCATTGATTAAATACCACTAGATACAACACTCCAAGTCATCTTTTTTTCAAAAAAGGGGTAGAAATGGCATTCAATCATTCAATCATTCAATCATTCAATCATTCAATCATTCAATCATTCAATCATTCAATCATTCAATCATTCAATCATTCAATCATTCAATCATTCAATCATTCAATCATTCAATCATTCAATCATTCAAGCAATCAATCAATCATTCTATCAATCAATCATTCTATCATTCTATCATTCTATCATTCTATCATTCTATCATTCTATCATTCTATCATTCTATCATTCTATCATTCTATCATTCTATCAAGCAATCAAGCAATCAAGCAATCAAGCAATCAAGCAATCAAGCAATCAAGCAATCAAGCAATCAAGCAACGCTACCATAACTTTTATCGCTTTTACAAAAACCTATTTAAAAATCCCCTATTTTTTATTATTCCCCCTTTCATTAACCCTTTTATTCCCTCTTTTATTCCCCCTTGCATTAACCCGCACCACATTTTTAAAAAATTTGATTCCATAAGCCCCATTTTTAAACCAGTGGGGCTTACAGAGTTAAATTCAAAGGAGAAATGATGGCTCAGTTAGAAGATTTAAAAGTGCATGAAAAATACAATTTGTTGTTGTGCTTATTCAAAAGCGATTATTACAACGATCCAACAAATACGGATTTAGAAGGCAAGCCTTTCAAACAAGCTTGTGAGGAATGCACTTTGACTTTTTTTCGCCCAAGAAGGGATGAAGTGGCTCAAGAAGAGGATTTTCAAAAGGTGCGTAAAGCGGATTATGCTGTTGCTATTGTGTATGAGAAATCAACTAAAGAAGCTATAGTCCAACGGAGCGTTTTTGCCCTAAAGATTGACCATGACACTATCGGGACTGATGAAGAGGGAGCGTTAAAGGTTGAGGGCGTTTGCGCTCAAAAAGGGAGCCAAGAATACGAAGAATTAGTCAATAAAAACACTTGGCACTTCACGCACAGCACAAGACTTGGACAACCAAAATTGATTGAGCGAAAAAATTAAGGGGTTATGGGTTCTTAACCCATAAACTTATGAAAGGATTTTAATGGAATTGTTAAATTTAGACGGAGTGATTGAAAAAGGCGTGTTTGAAATCCCCAGCTATCAAAGGGGGTATGCATGGCAGGAAAGGCAATTGAAGGATTTTTGGAACGATTTAGAGCATGTCTCTAAGCTGGGAAACAAATTCCATTACATGCACAGCCTAACCTTAAGAGGGCTTGAAAATGAGCTTGAATATAGCGCTTTTGAAATCATAGACGGCCAGCAACGATTGGCTACAAGCCTGATTTTACTGAGCCTTTTAGCCAAAACCACTAAACATAAAGACCCAAAGTATTATTCAATGAATCTCGAACCCGTTCTGTCCTATAAGTATTATGGTTTGAGTGAAGCTTTTGGGGCGATCATGGGAGAAGAAAAAGATTTAGAAAGGTTTCAAACTTCTTTTTACGCTAAAAATTTGATTGACACTTGTGTGGTTTTTAAAGAAAAAATCAGCGATACGCCTATGGAAACGCTTGAAAAAATGTTTGACGCTCTCACTAAAAAAATGCTTTTTAGCGTGGTGGAATTGAACGATAACCGAATCGATCCGTTCAGCTCTTTTGAAACGATCAACAATCGTGGCAAGGATCTATCCACTTTAGAATTGTTAAAAAACCGCTTGCATTTTGTGGTGCACAAGATTTGCGATGAAGAAGATTTAGAAAATCTTCAACAAGAGATCAATGACACCTACACCAGGATTTATCACGATTTGAGATTCTTTAAAGACGATCATTTAGAGAGTTTTTTAAAGCATTTCGTGGAGTATTATTATGGCGAGAAAAGGGATTTTAAAAGGAGGTTATTGGAAATGGAGTTTAACGCTCATAAAAGATATACCCATAACACACCCTTTAGCGATGAATATGACAAAATAGACGAGCTGTTATTTTATCTTTCTTATTCTTCTAAGGTTTGGTATTTCTTGCACACGCTTGATGATGAAGAGCTTAGGATTGAAATCACGCCTAAAACGCTCATCTTGTTAGAAAAAATGCGGCGCTTAAACGCTTTGAGCGATAACGCTTTTCTGCCCTTATTGCTCTCTCTTTTAACCATACAGCTTGTTGGAAGGAGTGGCGATGAACAGCATTACACGACCAAAGAGTTGGAAGACCTATTAGAATATTTAGAGCGTTTTGGGTTTTTAATCTGTGGGGTTACTGGCAAGAATACGGCTAAAAAAGAATGGATTAGATTAGCCTTCAAAGCGATTCAAGCGTGTAGATTTTGGGGAGATAAAATAACCATTGAAGATCTTCCAACGCTAGAAAAAGATTTTTTCAAGGGAGATCATAGTGGCTTAAAACTGCTTGAGAATAATATTAATTTTAATAATGCTAAAAAATGGTATGAGTGGAAAAATGCACTGAATTACTTGCTTTATGAATACGAGCTATACCATAACCCTGAAACGACTCTGAATTTTGATAGCAGTATAGAAAGCATTGAGCATATCTTGCCCCAAAAACCCGATCAAGGCTATAGCACTAAAGAAAAAGATTGGGCTAAAAACCCCCATATCGTGCATGCTTTAGGGAACTTGCTCTTAATTGCTAAAAACGCTAACAGCTCTTTAAGCAACAAGCCTTTTGAGGAAAAAAGAAAGGCATACCTTAAAGGCTCTTATAGTGAAAAAGAAGTGGCTAAAAACGCTTCTTTTGGGGTTGTAGAGATTCAAGAAAGGAGCGAAAAATTATTAGACTTTTTAATCATGCGTTATAACATCGCTGAATTGGTAGGTGAAAGCGCCATTAAAGCTTTTAAAAACGCTCTTTTGAAAGAGATCAAATGAAGCGATCACTCAAAAATAAGGGGGCGTTTGAAAAGTGCTTCACCCCACCACAAGGAGGAACAAGCCATGCCAAAAAGATAAAAAACATTAAAAAACATTGAATGACCGATTATAGCGGAATTTAAAACAAATTTTACCAAGGAGTATTTTATGGGTTTTCAAAATGAAAATCAGTTAAAAGTAGGGGCGTTAGTCAAAGCCACGATCAACGACAAAGTGGTGGAGACTAAAGTCATTAATATTTGGGTTTAATCGTGTAACCTTAAGGAGTCAAAAAGGCAACGAAGCCACTTACGCTTTCAATAGCGATAAGTTCTTAAAATGGTTCAATAAAGTTCCATTGACCGAGCATATGAGACTTCACGCTGAAAACGATAAATCGGATATTTTAGATGGCGTTAAAGTGGTAACTAGCGGACCAAGTGTTAAGGACAGGACTTCTACTCCTAAAGAGCCTAAAGAGGATAAGTATAAACTCTCTTTTGGTTTTGAGGAAAAAAGCGAGTCTAGTTTCTCGGTGGTAGCTAAAGATTATTTCTTTACTGATAGAAAAAGTAGGATTGGTGCGTTATTAACCCCTATGTTTTATCAAGGAAAAGGACATCAAGCGTCTGCTATCATTCTTACCGCTTTATCGTGTGCGGAGGGCTTAAATAAGCATAGCGACCTTGAGTGGGCTAAAATGCTTGAAAATCGTAATTTGGAAAATTGTTATTACGACACTTTTGATAATATGAATTTAGGTAATCTTACCCTTTTCTGTAAGCTTATTAAGTTGTATGCGAGGGGCGAGATGGCGGAGGCACAAGATTTAGGAGGTATTTGGGCTGAAATGTTACCTACTAATAAAGAGGAGGCGTTGTTTATCGCTCAACTCTTATGCGATGGTGGTATCAATAAGTATGATTTAAGTTGTGCGGGCTTAACTGCTAACTTATTAGCCGATAATCTCGGTAACTATGGACTACGAGATGAGAGCGATGAGGAGGAAGCTGAAAACGAGGGCGAGGGTGAAAACTAACCCCCCCCATGTGGGGTCTCCTTTTTTTTAACCTTGTTTATTTTTCTTTTATTCTCACCGCTCATTTTGGCTTCTCAATTAAGTGTTCCATTTTCTGTTATAAGAACCTTGACAATACCATTCAAAACTAGTAATGCTCTCCAAAGCTCTGTCTAATTCCTTTTCTGCTTGCAGATCTAGTAAATTTTGACTTTGCAGCACCTTAAAGGCTTGTTCGTTGAGCATTCTTAAATTGCGATTAATATCAACTAATGGAGATAATTGAGGATTAAACGAACCCTGATCAACCCAATGATCAACACTTTTACTAACATCTGCTATCTCTTTAGCAATTTATTCTTGCTTTTTGACTGAGTCTTGCATGATTTGAACGATTTTTTCTTGTTGCTTGACTGAATCGTACATCGCTTGCCCCATTACCTCTAACGCATCAGCGATTCTTTTTAAAGGTTCTTCTTTTGTAGATCCAGGTATATGTCCAGGATATCCAGACATTTTTGCTCCTTTTTTAACTTTATTAACCCCACATGCAAAAAACGATATGGGGTTGAAAAAATTAAAAACATTAAACAATTGGACATTGAGAATAAAAGATTGGGATCTTGCAAGAGAGAAAAAGCAAATTTTTAAGAGTGCATTTCATTGTTTCACGCTCCTCAAATATTTAACAACCTATTTTAGTCAAAAAAGTTAATATATATTCAATAACGCACTACTTCGCATTCAAAAGGCGTTTTTCTTTAAAATCCTGGTATTCTTTGATCGCATAATTCACAAAGGGTTTGATCGCAATCCCGCCTCTAGAGGCAAAATCCCCATACACTTCCAAGTACTTTGGCTCTAGCAATTGGACTAAATCTAGTAAAATCGTATTGATACAGCTCTCATGGAAACTCCCATGGTTTCTGTAACTGAATAAATAAAGTTTTAGAGACTTGCTTTCTACCATTTTATCTTTAGGGATGTAGCGGATATAAATCACGCCAAAATCCGGCTGGGAAGTGATCGGACAAAGGCTTGTAAATTCCTTGCATTCTAAAGTGATTAGGGGGTCTAAATTGGGGTTTGGGTTAGGGAAAGCTTCTAATAGCTGGCTGTTGTATTCAAAAATATAGGGCGTTTTAGCGCCTAAGGATTTGAGGTTTAGTTCAGGGGTCATTAATCTTTCCTTGATTTAAGTTATAATAAGGCTATTTTAACCCATTTTTTAGGAAACTCATGAACCAACGCATAGAAATGATTACGGCTTTATTAGATGAAAAAAAGGCTTTTGATATTACGCATATTGATTTGTCTAAAACCCCCTATTTAGTAGAAGATGTCATTATCGCTACCACGCTAGCGAATAAGCATGCCCTTTCTTTACTAGACGCGCTTAAAAACACCCTTAAGCCTTTAGGCGAAGTCTTTTACCAGATAGATGAGTCTAATGAAGAGTGGATCATTTTGGATTTGGGGGATTTGATGATCCATCTTTTCACCGAAGAATGCCGTAAAAAATTTGACTTAGAAGGGTTTTTGAACGCTTATAAAAGGGAGATTCCTTATCAAAACGCCTAAGAAACTCATCGCGCTTTTAGGGCCTAGCGGGAGCGGGAAAAGCGCTCTTTCTATTGAATTAGCCCAAGAATTGGACGCTGAAATCTTTTCTTTGGATTCTTTGAGTATTTATAAAGACATCAATATCGCTTCGGCTAAACCCAGCCTGAAAGAACGAAAAAATATCAAGCATTACGCCCTAGACTACCTTAACATTGATGAAAAAAATAACGCCCTCCTTTTTAAAACCCTTTTAGAGGACGCCATGAGGGTATCTTCTAAAGAGATTTTACTCATTGTGGGAGGGAGCAGTTTTTATCTCAAATCCATTTTAGAAGGCTTGAGTAGCATGCCAAAACTGAGCAATGAAGAGATTGTAAAAATAGAGCGAGAAATTGCCACTCTTTCTAACCCTTATGCGTTTTTAAAATCCATTGACCCTACGATCGCTTTTAAAATCCATCCAAACGACACTTACCGCATCCATAAAGCTTTAGAAATCTTTTATGCCACCCACACGCCCCCAAGCGAGTATTTTAAGGCTAACCCTAAAAAACCCTTTGAGCATGCCATCTCATTATTCGCTCTTTCTATTGAAAAAAGCGCGCTTCATAACAACATCAAACAGCGCACCAAAAACATGCTCCATTCAGGGCTTATTGAAGAAATCAAAGCCCTTTATGCCAAATACCCTAAAGACTCGCAGCCTTTTAAAGCCATAGGCGTTAAAGAGAGCGTTCTTTTTTTAGAAAAACAACTCACTTTAAAGGAGCTAGAAGAAGCGATTACCTCTAACACCATCAAATTAGCCAAGCGCCAAAACACTTTCAATAAAACCCAATTCAATAACCTTTATATGGGGAGCGTTGGAGAGATTAGGCATGCGATTTTAAAACACTCAAAAAGTGGCATTAAAGGATAATCTAATGGATACGCAAAACTTACCCGATCAAATTATCCCTATTTTTATGAGTTTTGATAAGAATTACGCGCTAGGGGCAGGAGTTTGTCTTTATTCGTTACTCTCCCATGCGAGCAGGCACACAAGCATGATAGACTTTAGCCCTCTCAATCAGAATAACGAGCTTTTACCCGTTAACATCGTGTATAAAATCCATTGTTTGGTTAAAGAGGTTACTTTAGAGCAGCAAAACAAGCTCTTAAAAACCATCGAGCCTTTTAAAAAATTCGCTTCATTAGAGTTTATCAATATCGATTCGCTCGATCATTCCATAGAAAACTATCTTAATGAATCTTGCTCCAAGCGTTATGGCGGGCTTCTTGTTTTGTGCCGGCTCTTGCTCGCTTCGCTCTTCCCTAATTATTCTAAAATCATTTCCATAGATGTGGATACGGTGTTTTTGGGCGATATTGCAAGCGCTTATTTTGCACTGGATAACGATCCCACTAAGTTGCTTGGCATGGTGAGAGACACTTTTTCCCACCTTTCTTTTGAAGCCTTTTGTGATTTTATTGAGCGCGCTTGTAAGAATTTTAAGATTGATTTTTCACGCTTTAGCCAAAACGAATTACAACGCATCCATCAGGGCTTTAACATGGGCTTTTTGGTAGCGAATTTAGATTTGTGGCGCGAAAATGGGTTTGAAAAGATCGCTTTAGAGTTTTTGAAAACTAGGGGGAAAGATCTTTTCTACCCTGAGCAGTGTTTAATCAATATGGTGTTTTGGAAGCGCGTTTTAGAATTGCCTATTCATTATAATTGCTATTCTGATTCTTTCAAAGAGCACTACCCTAAAAACATCATCATGCTCCATTTCATCCAATACAAGCCCTGGCGTTCTGTGAGTTCTTTGAACGGGCGTTTGATTTGCTATGAAGCTGAAGCGGGTTTTTGGCTCGCCAACCTTTTTTGCACCCCTTTTAAAAACGATTTTTTTAAAGAACGCCTTGAAATGGCTAAAGACCAACAGATGCAATCTTTTAAAACCCACATCAGATCAAAAACGATTAGGGATTATTTTTGTTTTAGGATAAAAAATATTTTGAAAAAAGTTTTCAAACCCTCTTAAAGGACATTCCATGGAAAAACTATTGAAATTTTTAAAATTCTTTGCCAGTAGCGTAACTCTAGATGAAAAATTTTTAATGTTCCTTCTTTGCAACGCCCTTTCTAACGCCTACAAAAATAGCGATCTGTTTTCTTTCTCTAAAGGCTTTTTAGGTGCTTTTTTAATCGGGTTTGTGGTGTATTATAGTTGTGCACTAATCCCTAAAAAACGCTTGCGATATTCATTAGAATGGTTGTTTATAGGAAGCGGTATTATTTTTAGCGTGGCTGAAATTTTTACGCTCTTTATGTTTAAAATGCCTTTTTCCAAAGGCTTGATTGACACACTTTTAGCCACAAACAGCTCTGAAACGATGGCGTTTATAAAAAGCTATAACAATTATTTGTTTTACTACGCTTTTATTTTGATTGCTTTGTTGATTATGATTAAAATCATTCGCTTTAGAGCGCTTGTACCTGGTGTGATAGCGGGTGTTTTAGGGCTTTCTATCCTCACCATAGGAAGCGTTCGCCATGTTAAATACCTCACGAGCAACGATGCCATTTTAAAAAGATCACTCTTTTCTCTTTCCTTAACTAGGGGGTTTTATTCCGCCTATTTGAGCTTGTTTGATCGCCAACAAGCCATAAAATTTTATAGCTTTTTAAATAACCTTTATTTACCAAGCGATTATCTTTCTAGCACGGGCGATGTTAAAAATGTCGTCTTAGTCATCGGCGAAAGCGCGAGCAGAAATTTCATGCAACTCTATGGCTATAGCATTCCTAATAACCCCTTATTGAGCCAACTCGCCAACGAGAGAGAGAGAGAGAGAGAGAGAGTAACAACCTGTTCGTGTTTTCTGACACGATAAGTAAAGAAGCCCACACCTCTGATGTCTTTGAAAGCCTGCTTAATTACAGCAACGCCGAAACGAATAAGCCTTGGTATCATTACCACAACATGATAGATATTTTCAAGCGATCCCATTATGAAACTTTTTGGTTAGAAAAACAAATCGTCGATGAATGGGGGATCACACAAAATCTAGTCTCTAATCGTTCTAAAAACCGCTACTATATTTTGGGAAACTATGGTCAATACGATGAAGAGCTGGTGAAATTTTATTCTAAAAATATCCCATCCCAATTAAAAAGCAAGAATTTTATCGTGTTCCATTTGATTGGCTCTCATTCTTGGTATGCTGATCGTTTCCCTAAAAGCTTCGCCAAATTCAAACCAAGCGATTTGTCTTTTTCTAATTTGCACGCAAGCAACGATAGAGACAAGCAAATCGTCGCTGATTATGTCAATTCGCTTTATTATAACGACTTTGTTTTGAATGGGATTTTTAACCTCTTTAAAGATAAGGACGCTATTGTGTTTTACTTGAGCGACCATGCACAAGATGTTTTTGAAAGCGGCCCCACTTATGGGCATAGCTGCTCTAAAGCGGGATTAGAAATCCCTTTTATGATTTATGTGAGCGATATTTTTAAAGAAAAACACCCCGAGAAAGTCAAATTGATTAAAAACGCTTTAAACAAACCTTTCATGAGCGATGATTTAATCCATTCTCTTTTGCCTTTGGTGGGCATTCACACTAAAGACGAGATAGAGAGTAAAAACCTTTTTAGCCCTAAATTTGACGCCCAAAGAAAAAGGATTACTTGTCGTTGGGGGTTTGGATCATGATAGGACTAAATAATAATAAGGCTCTGTTCTCATCAATAGGGATAAGCTTGATTCCACATAAAGCCTTTCAACCCTACCTTAAAATTTTCACTTCTTCTTCTAAATAAATGCCGTATTCTTGTAACACTCTGGTTTTGGCGAGTTCTATCAAATCCAGCGCTTCTTCAAATTCTGCGCCCCCCAAATTCACCAAAAAATTCGCATGCTCTTTAGCAAAGCCCACTCTTTTTAGACAATAACCCCTTAAACCCGCACCCTCTAAAAGCCTACCCGCATGATCGTTAGGCGGGTTTTTGAAACAGCTCCCAAAATTAGGCAATTTGGGGTGGCTTTTGCGCATGCTTTTACACGCTTTTAAAACCTCTTCTCTAAAGCCATGCGTTTTTTTAAACCTCGCTCTTAAAACAACGCCATTGAATGTGCTGCTGCGATAATCTAAACCTAACGCTCCACGCCCTAGCCATTGATTATTGATATAAGCACTTTCTAAAACATTTTTGATTTCAAATTCTTTCATGCCGGCATTCATTTTAACTAACGCCCCTAAAGTGCCAGGCAATTGCCCTAAAAACTCCAAACCCTCTAAATCATTCGCCCTAAAATAATTAAAAATTTTAGACGAGTTGGCCGCTCCCCCTATTTCAACGCATTCACCCTTATCGCAAATATAATCGTAGTTTGGGCCTAAAAGGGCGAGATTTTTTGCGCTAGGAGCGATTAAAAGGTTGTTCGCTAAACCGATGATCTGGTGTTCTTGAGAGATTTCATCATCGTTTTCTAAAACGCTCACTTTTAAAGGCGTGCCGATTTTCACGCTGCTGTAACGAGAAAAATCAATAATGGTTTCTAGCATTTTCTAGCCTATGATTTTAGGAATGAGTTTGATTAAGGTTTTAGTGTAATCTAAAAGCATGTTAGTCATCCACGGCATGGTTAAAATCAGCACCCCAATCACGGCCAAAATCTTAGGCACAAAAGACAAGGTCATTTCATTGATTTGAGTGGTCGCTTGAAAAATACTGACTAATAGCCCCACCACCAAGCCCGCTAGTAATACCGGTAAAGAAATCATCAAAGTGATTTTATAAGTCTCAATGGCGAGTTTCATGAGTTGTGATTCCATAACATTCCTTTTATCTTAAGATTTCTTCTAATTGCTGAAAGCTTGTTTCAAAAGGCTGCAAAGCGTTCTCATCTTGCGCTAAAAACTGCTCCATTAAAGCCTTTTTCTTAATCGCTTCATCAAGCTCTTTATCGTTCCCCATTTGATAAGAGCCGATGCGAATGAGCATTTCATTTTCTTTCAATAACGCATACAAACGGCGGAATTTTCTCGCATGCAGGTTTTGAGACTCGCTGATGATGTCTTTAGCCACCCTTGATGCGGAGTTTAAAATATTAATAGGCGGGTAGATCCCATAATCGGTCAATTCCCTGCTTAAGACAATATGCCCATCTAAAATACTCCTGGCTTGATCGGCTATGGGATCACTCAAATCATCGCCCTCTACCAGCACGCTAAAAAAAGCCGTAATGCTCCCCTTATTTTCTTCCTTGCCCGCTCTCTCCATTAATTGAGGCAATAAAGAAAGCGCGGATGGGGGGTAGCCTTTGGAAGTGGGCGGTTCGCCTAAGGCTAAACCGATCTCTCTTTGAGCCATAGCGAAACGAGTCACTGAATCCATGATGAACAACACGTCTAGCCCTTGGTTTTTAAAATACTCCGCCACGCTCATCGCGCAAAAAGCCCCGTATTTGCGCATCAAAGGGCTATCATCGCTCGTGGCGACCACCAACACGCAAGAGCTTAAATCCCCTTTTAAGTTTTTCTCTATAAATTCAGGGATTTCTCTGCCCCTTTCCCCAATCAAAGCGATCACTTTAATGGGCGCTAAGCAACCCCTAGTGATCATGCCCATTAGCGTGGATTTGCCCACCCCAGAGCCGGCAAAAATGCCCAGTTTTTGCCCCTTACCGCAAGTCAAAAGCCCATCAATGCTCTTCACCCCCACGCTAAAAACTTCATCAATCAAGCCTCTTTTTAAAGGGGCTATAGGCGTTGTAATGACAGGCGCTAATCGCTCATAATCTAGCGCCCCCTTATTGTCAATGACTTGCCCTAAAGGGTTAAGCACCCTCCCTAAAAGATTACGGCCCACAGGGAAATTCAACCCCTCTTTTAAAAACAGCACCTTATCGCCAGCCCTAGCCCCCTCTATGAAGTTAAAGGGCGTGAAACCAAACTGCTCTTTTTCTGCCACCACCACCATTCCCACGCATTCGCTGCCATCGCTTTTTTCAATCTTCACCACATCGCCCACAGACGGGTTAAAACCATCCGCATAAACGATATTGGGCATGATTTTTTTCACGCTCCCGTAGCGAGGCGATAGATCAAAATGCTGATTCAAGCGGTTTTTTAAGGATTTTAGGGGCATTTAAAGCTCTTTAGTCCATAAGACTTCAGCGATTTGGCGCTCATCATTGATTCTATTCACATGCACGATCACATCAATCGCGCTCTTAAAATACGCTCGCATCAAATCCTTATCTAATGAATGCGTATAACGCATGCTCAAATTCAGCGAAAGGGCTTCTAAAGTGTTTTGAGCGCTATTAGCATGAATGGTTGAGAGCATGCCCTTATGCCCGGTGTTTCCTAAACGCAAAAAGAGCGCTGCATTCCTGGTGTCAATCTCGCCCACAATGAGCCTGTCTGGGTTTAAGCGCATGGCCATATTGAGAGCGTCTTCATAATTAAAGCGCGTGTTCTCTTGCTTGCCCACTAAAAGCCCCACGCAATTACTAAACGCTTTTAAATCCAATTCTTGGCTGTCTTCAACGCTCACCACCCTTTCATCTTTATTAACGCAGTCTAAAAGAGCGTTTAATAAGCTTGTTTTACCGCTTGAAGTCTCCCCGCTAATGAGAATGTTATGCCCTTTTAGGGCTAAATTTTTCAAACTTTCTGGATCGCTTGCTTTAAAAGTGAAATCGTCTAAACTTAAGGGCTTAAGCCTAGGCACACGGATATTGAGCGTGATTTGGTTGTTCGTGGTGATGCTAAAGTGATTCGCGCTCACCCTATAACGCGTGAAAGGGATAGAGCAATTTAAAGTGGGGTGCTCTTCATCAAAAAACAACCCCCTAAAACTAGCCAATTGCTCGCAAAATCTCAGCAAAAACGCCTTATCAAAAAGCGCATGCCCTCTTTTTTCTCGGGTGTTATTGACTTTATAAAGCCAAAGCTCCTGTTCGGTATTGATGATAAGCTCGGTGATCCCGCTTTCTAAGAAAGGGGTAAAATGGCCAATTAGGGCTTGTAAAACTCTATGGGTTTGTAAAGTTTCCAAAAGCCCTATCCTTTTATCATCGCTCTTTTAAAACCTGTTCGCAACGCTTGCAAGGGGTGTTTTCTAGCTCGCTTTTGAAACGCCAACACCTAGGGCATTTATAAAAGGGGGCTTTAAAGAGCGTGAATGCTGGCGTTTCGCTCAATTTTTCTTTTGCAATCCCCACAAAGCTTACCATCAGCAATTCTTCTACTAAATTTTCACGCAACGCTTTTTCTTTTACTTCAATAGCGCACTCCAACGAATTTTTAACCACGCCTTCTTTTTTCAATCGGTCTAACTCTTCATTAAAGGCAGAACGCAAGGCCAAAACGGCTTCAAAATTTTCTGGCTTTTTAAACTCTTTAAGGTGGAGTTTTTCTAAAACGCTAATGCCTTTTAGATCAAACACATCTTTGGCTTGTAAAAACGTGCAAAGCACCTGGCTATGCTCTAAAACTTCTTCAATCGTGTGCGTTAAAATCGGGGCTAAAAAGTAGCACAATTGGCTAGCCACAGCGAGTAAGACCATTTGAATGGCTTGGCGTTTTTCATTATTTTTGCTATCGCAATACAAACTATCCTTGCAAGCGTCTAAATAAATCCCGCTCAATTCATTGGTAACAAACGCCATTAAAATATTCAAGCCTTTCACAAAATCATGCTCTTCAAACGCGCTATTGACTCCAGCGCTTGTTGTTTCTAAAGCCTCTAATATAAAATGATCTAAAGGGCTGAAGTTATGGAATCGTTCTAAATTTTTGAGATCCATATCGCTAAAATTGGCGAGTAAGAATTTTAGGGTGTTGCGGAATTTTTTATAATGCTGTTCTGTTTGAATGAAAAAGGTTTGAGAGACCCTCAAATCGTTTTGATAGTCATTAAACGCTACCCACAAACGCACCACATCGCTCCCATGCTTTTTGAGTAAGTTGTCCAAAGACACCACATTGCCCTTAGATTTGCTCATTTTCTCGCCCTTTTCATCGACGATAAAGCCATGCGTGATGACCTTTTTAAAAGGGGCTTGGTTGTTTAAAACACAACCGATTAAAAGCGAGCTTTGAAACCACCCCCTATGCTGATCGCTCCCCTCTAAAACCACATCGCTAGGGCTTTGCCCTTTTTCCCCATGATAGTCTTCTAAAACCGCCTTAAAGGTGCTACCGCTATCAAACCACACGTCTAAAATGTGCATGACTTTTTCGTAATACATGGCGTCCTCTTGATAGCTAGGGGGTAATAAATCTTTCACGCTAGACTCCCACCACACATCACAGCCTTTTTTCTCAAAAAGATTCGCCACATGCTCTAAAACTTCGCTTTCAAAACAAGGCTTATTCGTGCGTTTGTCTATGAAAAAGGCCAGTGGCACGCCCCATTTTCTTTGCCGACTCAAGCACCAATCAGGGCGGTTTTCTATCATGGTTTTTAGGCGGTTTTTCCCGCTGCTTGGCACAAATTCCACCTTTTCAATCGCATTCAAAGCCACTTCTCTTAAGGTTTTTTGAGAGCCGTCATTTTGGGTAAAAGGCTCATCCATTAAAATAAACCATTGCGTGGTCGCTCTGTAAATCACAGGCTTGTGCGTCCTCCAGCAATGCGGGTAGGAATGCTCAATCTCTTGCTCTAGCAATAAAGAATCGCCCAATTGCTCTATAATGCGTTTTTGAGCCTTAAAAACATGCTCGCCCAGATAGCTTTCATCTAATAGTTGGTTATGGATAATGCCCTCATCATAGCAACCTTTCTCATCTACGGACATTAACACTTCTAAATTATATTTTAAACCTAAATAATAGTCCTCTTCACCATGCCCGGGAGCGGTATGCACGGCTCCTGTGCCATCTTCTAAACCGACATGCTCTCCTAGAGTGATTAGGGAATCTCTTTGGTTTAAAGGATTGGTGGCCTTCAAATATTCTAAATCATTGGAATTGAATTCATGCGTGATCGCATTGTCCACCACCCCTAAAGCGGCTAATTTTTCATGCAAGGCTTTAGCGACTAAATAGCCTTTTTGAGTGAGCGCATAAAGGGCGTCTTTTTTCAAAGCGATCGCTTCATTCGCATACAAAGTCCAAGGCGTGGTCGTCCAAATCACCAAGCTCGCTTTTTTGACTTTTAACTTTTCTAAGCTCTCCTTTTTCAAACCAAACGCCACGAAAATGGAGGGCGATTTTTTCATCTTGTATTCCACCTCAGCTTCCGCTAAAGCGCTCTCGCATGCATAACTCCAATAAATAGGCTTGTGGCGTTCTTTCAAAAGCCCTTTTTTAGCCACTCCCACTAAAGCCCTATAAATGCTCGCTTCAAATTTAAAATCCATGGTTTTATAAGGATCTTCAAAATCCCCCAAAACGCCTAATTGCAAAAATTCATTCTTTTGGATTTCTAAAAATTTCTTCGCATGATCTCGGCACTTTTCTCTAAACAGCGTGGGGTTTTCCAGGCTTGTTTTTTCTTTTTCTAATCGCTCTAAAATTTGCTGCTCAATGGGCAAGCCATGGCAATCCCAACCGGGCGTGTAATAGATTTTATTCCCTTTAAAATATTCTCTTTTAACGACAATGTCTTTTAAAATTTTATTTAAGGCATGCCCTAAATGCAAATGCCCGTTCGCATAAGGCGGCCCATCATGCAAGGTGAAATCCCCATGGTTATCTTTTCTAGCTTGCATGCGTTTGAACGCTTGTTGCTTTTGCCATTTGGCGTAAGTTTTAGGCTCATTAACGCTCAAATTCCCTTTCATAGAAAAGGTGGTTGTGTTTAAGTTTAGGGTGTCTTTGTATTCTTCCATGGATTGATCCTTAGTCTTTTATCTTTATTCTTTTGTTTTAGGAGCGATATAAAGGTGCGTGTCTTTTCGCGGCACATTTTTTAAAGTGGGGATTTGCAAAATCGTGTATTCTTCTATCCCTTTTAAATAATGCAAGCTAATCACATCGCCAATTTTCACTTCTTTACTAGCCTTAGCGCAACTCCCATTGAGCCACACCGCCCCCACATTGCACATATCTGTCGCTAAAACGCGCCGCTTCACTAAACCCACTGATTGTAAAAATTTGTCTATTCGCATGCGTTTATTTTACCCTATTCTTTAAGTTTTTATCCATAACTTATAAGGGTTTTAGTTTTAGCATGTTAGCATTCAGCCACCACTCTTTTTAAGGAATTTGCTTGAAGTTTCAAATTGTGAGTTTGTTAGCCGCTTTTTTATTAGCCTCTTGTTTGCCACCTAAAGGCCATCATTCTGGTTTGGTGAATCTTTATATCGCTCATCAAGGCCAAAGCGTGCGCACTTATTGGCGCAAAATAGATAGAGGAGTTATCGCCAAACACAATGAAGCACTTAAAAAAAACCCCAAAATAAAGCTCAAAGACCCTAGGGGGCCTTTATTCATGCTAGGGAGTGAGCGCTTCATGCTCTTATGGAAAAACCGCTACGCTTTAGCCAAAGTCCAATCGTTCAAGCTAGAGCCTGGGTTTTATTACTTGGATTCTTTTAGCGTGGAAACTCAAAAAGGCATCTTGCAAAGCGCCCCCGGCTATTCATACACCAAAAATGGCTACGATTTCAAAAACAACCGCCCCTTTTTCCTAGCCTTTGAAGTCAAACCTGACAGCAAGATTGTTCTTCCTAGCGTGGAATTGAGCCTGATTAAGACCCCTAGAGGCTTTTTAGGGGTGTTTTTATTTGACAACAACGAAAAGGGGGCTAATACCCAATGGATTGAAGGGAGCTTGAATTTAAAGCTTAAAAACGCTTCTTTTAAAGACACATGGGAGTTGGAACAATGAAGCATGAAGCGATCGCTCGCTTTTCGTAAGCCCTTTATGATTAGATTGTAAAAAATGCTTAAAGCATTTTTTAGATTTTGTTATCCCTATTCAATTGGAACAAAGCCATTAAATTTTTAAAAACTTTTAAAACCGATAAACATAATCCGCACTCCAAGTAACATAGCTTTCAAAAATACCCCTAGGGATTTTTGCTTGTAAAACTCTCACGCTTTCGCAAGTCTTTAGCTTTTTTAAAGAACAACTAGGAGCGTCGCCATGGATGCTCGCGCTCAATTCTAGCGTGTGGCACTTATCGCCCATTCTTATCCCTAGTGAGCCATAGCCCTGAAATTGCACTAATTGCACTAATATATTACCAAAATCTTTAAGAACATTGGCTGTTACGCTCTCACCCCCTAGCCCACCCCCTATAAAATAACCGATGAAAAACTTCTCATTTTCATACACATTGTGTAAAAAATCTAACAAAAAGCTGTAAGTTGACATTGTTATCATACCACCATTAAAAAAAGAAACAGGATTTATTGTGTCTATGGGTATCACTCCAAATAAGTATTGTTGGTATTTATCTTTTTCCATGTAATTACCCGCTTTATAGGAATATTGGAACCCTCCTCTAACGCCAAAACCCATTTTTTTAATCTTAACAGGAGCGATATACTGATATACCCCACCTTAAAATTAAAGCCGTTTAAAATGGTGCTGGGATCTTTTCTTTCTAAGAGTCTTCCACTAAAGTAGTGAGGTAGCAAAACAAAACTATCTTTATAAGCTAAATTCCATGAAAACATCCCGCTATAGCCAAGACCAGCAAAAAAAACGCTTTTATCCGCTCTTTGATGTTTAGCCTTAGCTTTTTCTTTCGCTAAAGCTTCTTGAACCTTCTTTCCAACGAGTTTATTAAGCGCGCCCTCATCTATAGCGTGGCTAAAATGAAACCCTAGCACAGAATACAGAGCCAAAAATAAAAATTTGGTTTTTAAAAAATGGGGGGGGGGGGTAACTTGCATACCCTTTCCTTGATTGAAAAATTGTTTTAATATTTTGAATGTTGTAAAACATTGAAGCTTAAATTAAAAGTCTTAACAATATTATTGGATAAAAAATTACTTTTTATAGGCATTGATGAGTATTTTTAACATTAATGAATATTTGTAAAAATAAAAATCAAGTGCGTTGCGGTGGTTGGATTGGATTTAATGAATTTGATTAGAATGGGTTAGATTTGAATGATTGTATCTTAAAGTCAAAAGCCAGAGACAACCCTAGTCAAGTTGCCCCTAGCCACACCGATATTACTCGTGATGCCCGTGGCAACAACCTTCTTCTTGATGATGACTATCGCTAGTGCTGCAACAACCTTCTTCATGATGAGAGCTGTGGTGGTGATGGTGGTGTTCACCGCCATGATAGTGGTGGTGGTGTGTGTGGTGGTGATGGTGGTGGTGCCCGCCGTGTTGTTCTTCATGGTGTGCCATGATGACTCCTTTGATTAAAAATTTAAATTCTAGCTCACTGGCTAGGATTTTATTCTACAATATAAAATCTAATTAATTGTTAATGAAAGAAAATTTAGCGCTAATTTTTAATCTATATTCCCTAAATTTTGAAAAAAGAGTTTTCAAATTTGCTGAGAGAGTTTTTTCTCCCTCAATTGCCCGCAAGCCGCTTCAATATCCAAGGCTTTAGACTCTCTAATGGTGCATAATAAGCCTTTAGAGTTTAAAAAATCCGCAAACATTCTAGCGCTCTCTAAGCTAGGGCGTTCAAACTTAGAGCCTTCATGCGGGTTGAATAAAATCAAATTCACTTTGGATTTAATGCCGTTTAAAAGTTTTAAAAGTTTTTTAGCGCAATCCAGGCTATCGTTTAGATCTTTGATCAAGAGGTATTCAAACATCACTCTTTTGCGCTGCTCTAAAGGCCATTTCCTCACTTCATTCAAAACGCATTCAATGTTGTATTTTTTATTCAAGGGCATTAAAGATGAACGCGTTTTGTCATCTACGGCGTGTAAGGATATGGCTAATTGCACGCCTAAATTTTTGCCCGCTAAAATGGGGATTTTATCGGCCACGCCGCTCGTGGAAATGGTGATTCTTTTAGGGGAAATTTGCATGCCGGTATTAAAAATCTCAATCGCTTTACACACCTCATCTAAATTGTTCAAAGGCTCGCCCATTCCCATAAAAACAATGTTGAGCGCTTTTTCAATGGGGAGGTTATTGTCTTCTTTAATGAGTAGGGCTTGCTGGATAATCTCGCTCGCTTTTAAGTTTCTTACAAAACCGCCTTTTTGAGTGAAACAAAACGAGCAACCCACTTGACAGCCGATTTGACAAGACACGCACACGGTGTATTTTTCTCCCTCTAAAATAGCGTTAGTCTTTTCATCAATCTTTTTGTCTTTCATTTTCAACAACACCGCTTCAAAAGTGTGGTTGTCCCTTAAAGATTTAAAAAGGTATTTTTTAGAGCCATCAACGCTCTCTCTCACATGCGTGATTTCTATCGTGCGCAAAGTAAATTCTCGCTCCAAATAAGCGATAAAATCTTTTGAAAAATTATTTTGCATGTCTTTAAAGCTTGTTTTATACTTCGCATAGAGCCACAAATAAAGCTGTTTAGCCCTAAAACTCGGTTTTAAAAGCTGACTCAATTCATCTAAAGTGAAATCATAAATGCTAGCTTTCATGCTTTAAGTCCTAATTCTAAAAGTTGGTGCAAGTGCAAGACCCCTAAAACCTTATTACAATCATCCACGCACACTAAAAGCTGGATCTTATGGCGCTCTAAAAATTCTAACGCCTCTAAAAGAAGGGCGTCTAAATTCTTAAAGCTTTTAGGTTTTAAAGTGGCAAAATGCCTCACCTCACTCTCCAAGCTAAGCCCTTTTAATAACGCCCTACGGACATCGCCATCGCTTAACACCCCCACAAGCTCGTTAGCCTCATTGACTAAAATCGCGCTGCCCAAGCGTTTTTCACTCATTTCTATGAGCGCGTCTTTAAAACTTGTGCTAGGAAGAATTAGGGGGAGATTCGTGGTTTGTAATAAGTCTTTAACCTTGACAAAAAGTTTTTTGCCTAAAAGCCCGCCCGGATGAAAGGAGGCAAAATCTTCTTGGCTAAAGTTTTTCGCTCGCATCAAGCATGCCATTAAAACATCGCCTAACGCTAGAGTTAGGGTGGTGGAAGTCGTTGGAGCGGTGTTAATCGGGCAAGCTTCTTTTTTAATCTTCAAGCTCAAATAATAATCGCCGAGTTTGGAGAGCGAACTATTAGGGCTTTTAGTGAAAGTGATGATTTTATGGCTCAAGCGTTTTAAATGGCTCACCAGATTCAATAATTCCAAAGACTCGCCCCCATAGCTAATCATTAAAATCACATCGTTTTTTTCCACCATGCCCAAATCCCCATGCATGGCTTCTGTGGGGTGTAAAAACGCGCTCCTGTTACCGGTGCTTAACATAGAAGCAGCGATTTTTTGCGCCACTAAAGCGCTCTTACCCACGCCCACAATCACAAGCTTACCCCCTTTTTCTTGGCTTTTTAAAATGAGCTTGACAATGGCTTCCAAATCGTTAGGTTCTTGGAATTGCTTAACGCTTTCTAAAAGCGCACTCGCTTCATCTCTTAAGACTTGCGCGGCGATAGCGTTGTAATCAGGTAGCATGGACATGACAAATGATAGCCGGGTATTTTCTAAACTTTTTAAAGAGCGCTTTTCTGATGAAATTACGAGTGTGATCTTCTAATTTTTTAGGGTTATTCAAAATTTCGGCGTTGCTGGATTTCAACAACACCTCTAAGCCCCCTTGAATTTCTTTCATCAAAGGCTTTTCATCTTTAAAGCCCACAAGCCCTAAACTGGAAAATTGAGAGCTTTCTAAAAGCGCTTGTTTGTTTTTATTCACAAAAATCGTAGCGACAAACACCCCCAAGCTAGCGACTTCTTCTCTTTGTTGCACGATGCTAGTGTCAATACTCAAATTGCTTTGGTTATCCACATAGCTTTTACCGCTTTTAATGGTGCCGACTTTTTTAATGAACGCAGGGCCAACTTCCACCTGATCGCCATCTTCCATTAGATAGATATTTTTTTCAGGCACTCCGCAAGCAATAGCGGTTTGCTTGTGGCGCGCAACATGGTTATATTCCCCATGCACGGGTAAGAAAAACTTAGGCTTAATGAGTCTTAGCATGAGCTTTTGCTCTTCTTGGGCGGCATGCCCGCTCACATGGATATTGTCAAATTCCTGATAAGCCACTTTGGCTTCTTTTTTGATCAAGAAATTCAACACCGCTGAAACGCTCGCTTCATTGCCAGGAATGGCTTTAGCGGAAATGATGACTAAATCGTTGGGTTTGATAGAAATGTGGCGGTGCTCATCAGTCGCCATGCGATAAAGCGCGCTCATGGTTTCGCCTTGTGAGCCGGTCGTTACGATTAAGACTTCATTATCCGGGTATTTAGCGACTTCATTGGCTTCAATAAAAGATTGATAAGGCAAATGGATATAGCCCAATTCTCTAGCGATGTCTAGGTTTTTTTCCATAGAGCGCCCGATCACAGCGATCTTGCGGTTGTATTTAATGCCGTATTGGATGGCTTGATAGACCCGGTGGATATTGCTAGAGAATGTGCTCATAATCACCCTCCCTTGCGCTTCTTTAAAAAGGGTATCAAAAGCCGGCGCTATGGTGCTTTCACTCGGCGTGGTCCCGGATTTATGGGAGTTGGTGGAATCGCTTAAAAGAAGCATCACCCCCTTTTCGCCATAGTGCGCTAAACGATACAAATCCGTGGGCAGATTATCCACCGGGGTGTGATCGATTTTAAAATCGCCGGTGTGGATGATCGTTCCGGCTTTAGTTTGGATCGCTAAAGCACTGCTGTCAATGATAGAATGCGTGATGTGGATCCATTCAATGATAAATTCGCCCACGCTAATGGGGCAACGCTTTTCTACGATTTTAAAATACGAGCGGTATTTTTTCAAACCATGTTCATCAAACTTGCTCCCAATCAGCCCCAAACTCAAAGGCGTGCCATAAAGGGGGAATTGCAACTCTTTAAACAAATAAGGCGTGGCCCCTATGTGATCTTCATGGGCATGGGTGATGATAATACCGGCGATTTTGTCCTTGATTTGGTGCAAATAGGAAAAATCCGGGATTAAAATATCCACGCCAAAAAGCCCTTCTTTAGGGAAGCTCATGCCCGCATCAATCACGATCGCGCTTTTTGGGGTTTCAATGACCATCATGTTCCCCCCAATCTCGCCCAATCCCCCTAAAGGCGTGATTTTAACGCTCGCTTTAGAGTTTAAATTCATCTTATAATGCGGGTTTAAATGCTCCACTTGGATCTTGTTATTCGCTTCAACGCCCTTTTTTAACTCCTTATGAAAGCCTAAAGTCCCCCTCTCATTCACATGCAAAATTTCCGTAACGCCCTCTACTTTGTTGTTATCCAATTCTTCTTTGGCGTAATTTCGTGTTTTGGCATGTTTTTGTTTGTGGTGGTTGTTTGGCTTTTTGTTGGGGCGATGCTCTTTTTTATGGTGCGAAGGCGCTTCATGGTTTGAAGACTCTGCGTTCTTTTGCGCGTTTTCTCTGAAACGCTTTTTGCGGTTGGTGAAGCGCTCAAACGCTCCGGCTCGCGCCTCATCAGCTTTTGAATTTTCACTGCTGTTTTCATGGTTTTCATTGTTTTGGTTGTTATCAGTCATAACGATTATTCCTTTATTTCAATTTTTTAAAAAGGCATTAGCCTTTTAAAAGGTAATTTAAGAGCTTGAGATAATCTTTTACCTCAGACGCCCTCACGCTTGTTGGTTGGCTTTCTAACGCTAGAAAATCTAACACCTTATCAAGCTTTTCTCTATAAGAAACGCTTTTTTTAAGATTGTTTGAAAGCGTCTTTCTAGGAGATGAGAAACAAGCTTTCAAAAAATCTTCTAATGTCTCAAACCCTTTTTGTAGGGCTTCTTCAAAAAATGGCACTTGGGCTAATGAAGCCAACGCCTTTTCTTTCAGCGGCTCTTTGATCACTTCAAACACGCTAGAAAACACCTTTGGAGGCGGGCTAAACGCGCTAGGCGGCACATCAAACAAAAGGGTAATATTCCCTATTGTGTGAGCCAAAACGCTTAACGCGTTCTGTGAATCTTTAGTGCAAAATTTGAGTGCCACTTCCTTTTGCGTCATCACCAATAAGCCCCTGCATTTAGGGTCTTTGAGCGCGTTTAAAACAAGCCTGGTAGCAATATAATAAGGCAAATTAGAAATCAAAAAATAAGGCTCTTCTTCTTTTAAAAAAAGAGCGTCTTTTTCTACCAATTCTAATTGAAAAGGCTTTTTTTCTGCCTTTAATCTCGCTCGCATTTTCTCGCACAAATGGCTATCTATCTCATAAGTCTTTAAAGGATAGCGATCCAACAACTTGAGAGTCAAATCCCCTAGCCCCACGCCAATTTCAATTAATTTCAATGGGTTTAAGGGGGGCAAAGCATTAACGATTCTGTCTAAAAACGACTCATCCGTTAAAAAATGCTGTCCTAAAGACTTTTTAGCTACTACCATAGCACGCTTTTAATTCCTAGTATTATACCTTAAAAAGGGGATTTGTCTTTCCTTTTTAATGCAACTTCTTTATTATAGCTTTTTTCATTCAAAGATGTTGGTAGTTTTGACAATAGAAGCGTTTAAATTGGCACTCGTATTAAAAATTAGTATTAAAATCTTTTTCGTTAATAATTGGTTAGATTTTGCGTTATAAAATGAAATCCTAGCCGATGAGCTAGAATTTAAATTTCAATTAAAGGAGTCATCATGGCACACCATGAACAACAACACCAAGCACAACAACAGCAACAACAACAAGCACACCAACAACAACAACAAAAAGCACAACAACAAAACCAACAATATTGATTGGGGCGTTTGTGGGGGTGGCCTTAGGGCTACTCCTGGCTTTTAACTCTTTTAATCCAGTAAATCTATCCATTTAAACTAACTTTTTTAACTCCATTAGATTTTTAAACTTTTAAAATCTCTCTTTTGATGGTTATCAAATGGCTCTGTTTTCTGTCCAATAAAGATAAGCTTATTCATTGAGTGGTCATAATGGGGCGTAGAAACTTTGTCTTGCGTATTTGGTGCGACCTAGGGGTGTTTTAAGGGGGTTTGTTGTAAAATCTCATCACGCCCCATAGTTGCGATATGGGGCAAATCACGGTTAAAAGGGTTTATCATGAAAAGAAAACATGATAAAAACTCTTGGTTGGTATTATACATTAAAATCTCTTTTAAGGGGTTTAAAGTGGTCTTTTCTATAGAAAAGTAATGTATTAGCCAAAGTTCCCCTAAGCTTTTAAGCTTAGGGGTTTCCTTTATAAGCGGGTTTGCCTTTAACTTTTGGGGCGTTGATCATTTTGTTATAAAATTTATTTTTTTAAGGGGATAGGGGGGTATTTTGCGATAACACCCCCCCTTAAAAACCCCCTAACCCCCTAAGACCGCCTTAAGAAATTATCGCTTGATTAAAATCAAGCTCTTTTATTGTTTGATTGTAAAAAATGCTAAAAAGCATTTTTTAGGTTTTATTTTTGTTTATAAAACTTATTTTTTTAAAACCCTGATTTTAGCGCTCATTAAATCGTGGTTTAAGGCTTTTTTGATGTTTTCAAACTGGCGTTTTTTGTTTTTAAGGCTAATGATTTCATGATCCAAAGCGCTTAAAATGTTAGCGATAGCGATTTGTTCGTCTAAATCTTTAGGGACAAAAAAATCAATTTCTTCAAAAACTTGTTTTGATATTATATAAGTAGCAGTAACTCCTGCTTTTCCTAATAAATATTGTTTATTATTTTCCATCAAATAATAAATAAAATCTGCATTAAAATCTTTGTTAGGAATAATAGCGTTTATCTGTTGATTACAAGCCCCATTAACTCTTAAAATTGCATTTTTCCCAATACTAGCAATACAAGTAACCAAAACACTATTTTTTGGTATCATTCTTATCGTATCCAATCCTTTTTGCGTGATTTTTCGCTCTGAGTTAAAAATATCTTTATTGTCATTTATATCTGTTGGTGTGATCCAAGAAATTGTTCCATTCCAATACTCGCTAATTTGTGTTAAAGGTGTAGAGCCTGTGATAATAATTCCAAAATCTTTAACTTTTACTCTTTGCCAATTTTGATTGAAGCCTTTCAAGCGTTTCCTTTGGCTCAATAGTTCAAAGCTTAAAGCTTTTTTAACGCTCTCTTTTTTAAGAATGAGGGCGTCTAAAGAATAAAGATAACGATCCACATCGCTTAAAATGTTAGCGATAGCGATTTGTTCGTTTAGGGGAGGTAGGGGGATTAAAGTGTTTTTAAAATTATCGTTATAAAGTCTTAAGATAGTTGTATGCTCTGTATTCCATTTCACATGAGAATAAGCATAAAATAAAAAATCATTTTTAACTAATGTTTCATCGTTGTCAATCCAAACGATATTTGAGTCTTGAAAATAAGCGGGTTTTCCATCATAAATGACTGCCCTACCAATAGTTCCGGAAGCAGAGATTAAAATATCGCCTTTTTTTGGAAAAGAATATTTTGTTTTGTATTCTAAAAATAGCTTTTTTGAAATAAAGGCATCAGCGGTGTTGCCAAATGTGCCTATTTTATAGAACGGAATTTCACCATATCGTGTTGTTTGATGTTTCATAACTCTTTTACACATGCATGGTTTGCCAACATCCCCAAGCCTCACTCTTTGCCAAGCTTTTGGTAAGGGCGTTGTTAATGCGTCCATGCGTCCTACCCAATAATCCTAAAGTGCCTTAATGGAAGCATTCAAAACACCACCGTTTTGTTTTCATGCACAAAGACTCTGTCTTCTAAAACGAGTTTTAAAGCCCTAGCCAAAACCAGTTTTTCTATATCCTTACCCGCTAGGCGCATTTTTTCCACGCTGTAATTGTGGTTAATGGGCAGAGTGTCTTGTAAAATAATCGGCCCAGCATCAAGGCTTTCATTCACAAAATGCGCCGTGGCCCCGATGACTTTCACGCCCCTTTCAAACGCTTGCTGGTAAGGGTTAGCCCCAATGAATGCGGGCAAGAAACTATGATGGATATTGAGAATCTGATTTTCATAGCGCTTCGTAAAATCATGGCTTAAAATACGCATGTATTTGGCTAAAACGAGCAAATCCGCGCTCACTTTGTGTTTTAATTCCAGGTCTTTAATGATCGCTAAAACTTCTTTTTCATGCAAGTTTTGATCGATACAAGGCGCATGAAAATAAGGGATGTCAAATTTTTCCACTAAAGGGCGTAAAACCTCGTAATTAGAAATAACGCCTAAAATTTGAGCGTTCAATTCCCCCCCATACACCCTTAAAAGCAAATCCCCTAAGCAATGGCTCTCTTTAGTAGCGAGTAAAATAATGTTTTTTTTATGCGTTAAAATGACTTCAATCAATAGCTCGTTAAAGTTTTCTAGGGCTTTAAAAAGAGCGGTTTTTAAGGATCGCTCTTCTTGCTCTTTCATTTCAGTATTCAAGGGCTTGATTTCTTTTTGGATTTTTAGCCGCATGAAAAAGCGTTGTTTTAAGGGATCAACAAATTCATCGTTTTTGACGATGTTATAGCCCTTGTTAGCGATAGTGGTGCTAATCGCGCTCACCAAACCTTTAGAGTCTCTAGCTTGAATTTTTAAAATAAATTCTAACATATTCATCTCATCAATAATTGATAGCCAAACGCTTGCGTGATGATGCTTGTAACCGATTGCGTGGCTTTTTCAATGAAGCGCTCCATAGGGCTTTTTTCTAGCCAATAGGCTTTTTTAACCTTACTCAATTCCATTAAACGATCTTGGGCTTGTTTGATCGTGCTGATTTTATCAATGAGTTTTAATTTTAGAGCGTTTTGAGCGCTAAAGACCTTCCCTTCAGCAAAATCCTTATAATCCTTAGCGTTTAATTTCCTAGCTTTAGCGACATCATCCACAAACATTTGGTATTGCTCATTGACTAAATTTTGCAAAAATTCTTTTTCGTTGGGTTTCCATGCTCTGGTGAAAGTGCCTATTTCTTTGTATTCGCCCGCATGCACGCCTTGAGTGGCTACGCCGACTTTATTGAGCAAATTTTCCACATTCGCGCTTGAAAAAATCACCCCAATCGATCCGATCAAGCTCGCTTTAGAGGCATAAACTTCGCTCGCTTGCATACCCGCATAATAGCTCCCGCTCGCCATAACCCCCCTAGCATACGCTAAAACGGGCATTTTTTGCTTCAAATCAGCGATTTTTTCGCTCAATTCCACGCTCGCTGACACCGCCCCACCAGGAGAGTCAATCAACAATAAAACGCCCTTAATGCTAGGGGTTTTTAAGATTTTATCCACTTCTTTGTCAAAATCCTCGGTGCTAAAAATCGCCCCATTTAAATAGAGTTTAGCGAGATTGGGCGGGGCGCTTGGCGTGCTTTCTTTAGCGCTAAAAAAGACTAATACAATGAGTAACAGCACAAACGACTTGAAATACTTCGTGATAAAATCTAAAGGCATAATGATTAAAGCCCTAAAGATTTTTTGAATGAAACTCCACATGCAGCTTTTCCTAAACTTAATATTTGACCATAAGAGTGTATTATACTTCAAATGTTTTAAGGATTAAATCATGGCGTGTAAATTTTGCCCTAAGATCAGAAAAACAGACTGGATTTTTATTTTAATCGCCGCTTTAGGTTTTTATTTAGTTAATAAGCTAGGGTATGCGCCCCAATTCACCCCCACTTCAAAGCTTTCACGCCCTCTTTCACGCCCTATTGAAAAGCCTAATAATATAACCGAAGAAGAAAGGAAAAAGCGTTTTATAGAGCTGCAAAAAGAATGCTTACTCCATAAAGACAAAAAGGCGTGCGAAGAGGTTTTTTAGATTGTTTTTGTTGTTTTTTTGCGCTTTTTAGGGTCATTGTAAATTTTATACGCCCTTTTTGTTTGTAAAAAGCTTTTTTTAGCGGTGGTTTTTAGCTATTCTAACAACCCCCAACACCCCAAAATTCAAGCGCTCTTAAGCTAAGTCTAAGTCTACTATAATCAAAAGATTTTAAAGGGAACTTAAAATCGTATTTATAAAGGTTTGAGAATTTCATAAAAATATTAAAGGAAAATATATCATGAAAGCCTTTGTGGTTGATTTAGATAGTAGTGAAAATCAAAGTATTTTAAAACCCATCGCACGCCCTTTTAACAACCAAGCCCATCAAGTTAATGAAGCGGCTGAAAAGATTCACGAACTCATTAAAAACGCCCCATATTCTAACGACAACATCGTTTTAAAACGCAATGAAATCAAAGAAGCCTTTTTTAGTCCGTTCAAACCGCAACTAAAAAACACTCAAGTGTTCCTCTCGCATTCGCATGCGGATAAAAATAAGGCTTTAGAGGTTAAAGACTATTTGGAAAGCCAAACAAAACGCAAAGTGTTTATCGATTCGCTTTTTTGGGATTATAAAGACGATGTCTTAAACAAATTGGCAAAACACGATGATATAAGCAAGATTGAAGACGCTTTCACGCTCATTCTCAGAGAATCTTTACAAGATGTGATTGAAAAATGCCCTTATTTCGTGTTTTTACAGAGTAAGAACAGCGTTTCTCTTAATCAAGATCTATCACGCATCACTTATTCCGCATGGATTTATGAAGAATTAAAGATCGCTAACACTTTTATAACTGGCACTACTCTAAAAGAATCGCGCATTAAAGCCATGCGCGTTTCTTACGATGCCACAAACTTATTAAGGAGGTTTAAACCTATCTCTCTTGATAGTTTGTGCAAGAAAATCGCTCCTAATCTTATAACAAAGGATACAAAATGAAAACTTATCAAAAATTACTAAGTGCAAGCTGTTTGGCGTTGTATTTAGTGGGCTGTGGGAATGGTGGTGGTGGTGAATCGCCGATTGAGATGATTGCAAATAGCGAGGGTGCGTTTCAAATCGACTCCAAAGCAGATAGAGTTACTATTCAAGGCGTGAAGCTTAATAGAGGTAATTGTGTTGTCAGTTTTTCTCAAATATATGCTCGAGCAATTTCTATACAAGACTTTAAAGATGAGGCAAGTACATATGAGTATATAAAAGATAAGAAAAATTTAGCAGAAATGCAGAATAAAATTTCTCAATTAGAGCAAAAGGGTGTGATGATGGAACCTCAAACCCTTAAATTTGGAGAAAGTTTAAAAGGCATTTCTCAAGGGTGCGATATTATAGAAGCAGAAATACAAACCAACAAAGGCACTTGGACTTTTAACTTTAACAGATAAATATCAAACATGGAAAATACCCCAAAAGACAGAGCAAAAATCCTTATAGAAGAGCTTAAAATCTTACAAGGCGTTATCAACAGAATGGCACAAAATTCTTTGGAGTGCAAAAAATGGACTCTCGCGCTCGCTGTGGGTGTCTTATCCCTCAAAGTAGAGGCGATCTCTCATCTTTATGGGTTATGCGTTTTAGGGGTGTTGTTGGCATGCTTTTATCTTTTAGACGCTTATTATCTCATGCAAGAAAAATTATTCAGGGAGCAATACCAATGGCTCATAGAAAACAGACTTAAAACCGATGAAAGGTTATTTGAAGTCTTTCCTGCTCATCAAACTTGCCGGTGCGCGCAATTCTTATGCTCCATGTTTTCGTTTAGCCTTTTCCCTTATTGGGTGTTAGGTCTTTGCTTGGTGGGCTATGGTTTTTGTTTTTGATTCTGTTTCAATGGAGTGTTGGCTATAAAATAACTTAACTTCAATCAAACGATAACTTTTGAAGCGTTTTAGAATTTAGGGTATCGCAAAATAATCCCCACCCCCTTATGATTTTCACTATAAGATAAAACTTCAAACTATAAAAATAAGGCTTTAAACATCAATACTTGATGGGAACGGAGTTTTCAAATCCAAACGCATTCAATTACAATCAGATCAGACCCACCAAAAACACCAAAAGCAAAAATCAAACATTAAGAAATAAGAAACAACAAACAGCAAGCAACCAAAACACATGAAAACAAGGAGAAACAACAAAAGCCATAAGCAGTAAAAAACAAAATCAAGCGATTAAAATCATTAAACATTAAACATTAAAAAAACAAGAAGCAATAAATCTAAACAAAAGAATTAAGAAAGCTCAACGCTAAATCCAACACAACTAGCAAAAAAATTTAAAGCAGCAAACAAGAAAACACTAACTTCAATTGAAGAGCAAAAAACCAAACATTAAAGCATAAGAATAAACAAAGTAAAAAATCAAACACAACAAACAAAAACCATAAGCGATTAAAATCAAGCAAGCAAGAAATAAGATTTAAGAAACCAACACAAGCAAACTAAACACATTAAACATTAAATATAAAAACACTAACAACTAAAAATATAAGTATTAAGAAATAACAAACAATAAGCAAGCAAATATTAAAAACAATCAAGAAGTAAAAAAGAAAGAAAAGCCCAATCTTTCAAAACTAAGCAAAAAAAGTTCTTTTGTCAGGTAATACTCTTGGCTTTTAACAAGCGAATGTTAAAAGCTTTTCTCTAGAAAGGAGGTGATCCAACCGCAGGTTCACCTACGGTTACCTTGTTACGACTTCACCCCAGTCGCTGTGTGTGCCGTGGGCAGTAGCCAATTTAGCATCCTGACTTAAGGCAAACACAACTCCCATGGTGTGACGGGCGGTGAGTACAAGACCCGGGAACGTATTCACCGCAACATGGCTGATTTGCGATTACTAGCGATTCCAGCTTCATGCAGGCGAGTTGCAGCCTACAATCCGAACTGAGAGGTGTTTTGAAGATTGGCTCCACTTCGCAGTATTGCTTCTCTTTGTGCACCCCATTGTAGCACGTGTGTAGCCCTAGGCGTAAGGGCCATGATGACTTGACGTCGTCCCCACCTTCCTCCTCCTTACGGAGGCAGTATCCTTAGAGTTCTCAGCATGACCTGTTAGCAACTAAGAAAGGGGGTTGCGCTCGTTGCGGGACTTAACCCAACATCTCACGACACGAGCTGACGACAGCCGTGCAGCACCTGTTTTCAAGGTCTAGCAAGCTAGACACTCCACTATTTCTAGCGGATTCTCTCAATGTCAAGCCTAGGTAAGGTTCTTCGTGTATCTTCGAATTAAACCACATGCTCCACCGCTTGTGCGGGTCCCCGTCTATTCCTTTGAGTTTTAATCTTGCGACCGTACTCCCCAGGCGGGATGCTTAATGCGTTAGCTGCATTACTGGAGAGACTAAGCCCTCCAACAACTAGCATCCATCGTTTAGGGCGTGGACTACCAGGGTATCTAATCCTGTTTGCTCCCCACGCTTTCGCGCAATCAGCGTCAGTAATGTTCCAGCAGGTCGCCTTCGCAATGAGTATTCCTCTTGATCTCTACGGATTTTACCCCTACACCAAGAATTCCACCTACCTCTCCCACACTCTAGAATAGTAGTTTCAAATGCGGTTCTATGGTTAAGCCATAGGATTTCACACCTGACTGACTATCCCGCCTACGCGCTCTTTACGCCCAGTGATTCCGAGTAACGCTTGCACCCTCCGTATTACCGCGGCTGCTGGCACGGAGTTAGCCGGTGCTTATTCGTTAGATACCGTCATTATCTTCTCTAACAAAAGGAGTTTACAATCCTAAAACCTTCATCCTCCACGCGGCGTTGCTGCTTCAGGGTTTCCCCCATTGAGCAATATTCCCTACTGCTGCCTCCCGTAGGAGTCTGGACCGTGTCTCAGTTCCAGTGTGTCCGTTCACCCTCTCAGGCCGGATACCCGTCATAGCCTTGGTAAGCCATTACCTTACCAACAAGCTGATAGGACATAGGCTGATCTCTTAGCGATAAATCTTTCCCCCGTAGGGAGTATCTGGTATTAATCATCGTTTCCAATGGCTATCCCAAACTAAAAGGCACATGACCTATGCGTTACTCACCCGTGCGCCACTAATCAGCATTCTAGCAAGCTAGAAGCTTCATCGTTCGACTTGCATGTATTAGGCACGCCGCCAGCGTTCACTCTGAGCCAGGATCAAACTCTCCATAAAAGTGTTTGTCCTAAAGCTCTTTTGTTTTTTGATAGGCTGTTGTTATTCCTAACAACAGCTTTAGCGTATCACAAGAACTCGTTTTATTTGATTATTGAATAAAACGGGTTGTGTTCTTAAGTATTACAACAACAAAACAGAAAGAAACTTTTTAAAAAGGTTTAGCCAAACGCTAACCTAAAAATACTCTCATGCCATTCAGTCATCAATCATAATGATATAATCATCATAATCAATGAAATTGATTGGCACTGGTTGGATAAGAATTTCTTATAAAAGAATGAAAGTTATAAAAACCCTCACTCTATTTAGTCAGTCATTACTTACTTTGTTTTAGAATATCCCTTTAAAAAGAACTTCTATCAATTTGCTTAGTTTTCAAAGATCGTTTGCTTTAAACAGCTATCCTTGTAAGGTATCAAGCGGCTTTTCAAAAGCCCTTGCTGAAACAAGGAAATGAAAGTATAGTCATAGAAAGCTTAAGGTTTGCTTAAATCTAGGGAATGTTTTGAAAAATATTTTGATTTTTTAGAGCGTTTAAAAATTGCACGATCTTTTCTTTAGGGATAATCACTAAACTTTCGTGGTTTTCTAAAGTGCTACTAGCCATTCCCATAAACTCCCCCACTTCGCTAAAATAAGGCCTCCCTCCCCACAACACGCTCCCCTTTTTAAAAGAAGCATCAAGCGAAAGGAATTTTTTAGACTTCAAAAGTTCAGCCACAGAAATGTCCGTTGTCTGTATAGAAAAAGAATTCCCCTCATTTAACGCCGGGTAGTAGAGATCGGAATTGGGTGTTTTTTGATTGGTATAAGGATTTGAATGAAAAGTTTGAGCGTATTTTGTGTAAATCCTTGCATGATAATAGCTCTCTTCTCTTTTATGGCAATAATCGTCTCTAAAATCGGCGGTTTTTAAAAGCGAAAGCCCTTGATTCCTATCCATCGCCTCAAGGTGTAAGCTGGCTATACAAATCAGCTCTTTAGCGCTGCTGTCTTGCATTTTGGCTAAAATCATTTTAGGGTACAAGCCATTAGAATAAAGCGTTTCAGAAGAAGCGATATAACGCCCGTTTTTGAGCAAAGTCGCATAGCCTTCTTTATAAGTCCCATCGCTAAAATACACTTTCAATAACGCAACAGAATAAACCCATGCAGGGAGCGTTGGATCAAGGGGCGGATCGTCTCTAACGATTTGAATGTTATTAGCGTTCATCATGCATGAGAATAAAACGATACAACAACCAACCGCTAATCTTTTATGCCAACGCACCATTATCCAACTTACCGCTTAAATTTTAAAAGTATCCTACAACACTATCGGCTAAAATACCATTTGTTTTAATTTGTTGCTATAATAGAGCATTTGAATGACAAAAGCTTATCGCAAAGGTTTATGATGGATCCAATTAAAACTTATGAAATTAAAGAAGAAGAGCTTGCAAAAACCGCTTACGCCACGATCAAAACCAATAAAGGCCATATCACCCTAGAGCTTTTTTACAAAGACGCGCCCCAAGCGGTCAGTAACTTTGTAACTTTGGCTAAAGAGGGTTTTTATAACGGGCTTAACTTCCATCGTGTGATCGCAGGCTTTGTGGCTCAAGGAGGCTGCCCTTATGGCACAGGCACAGGCGGGCCAGAACACCGCATTAAATGCGAAGTGGCCCACAACCCCAACAAGCACAAAAGAGGCTCTATTTCTATGGCGCATGCTGGGAGAGACACAGGGGGGAGTCAATTTTTCTTGTGTTTTGTGGATTTGCCCCATTTAGATGGCGAACACACCGTGTTTGGCAAAATCACTAGCGCAGAAGGCCTTAGCGTTTTGGACAAAATCAAACAAGGCGATATTATAGAAAGCGTTGTGTTTAGCCCTTCTCTATAAGGAACAAGAGATTAGACATGCTCATACTCAGCCGCAAAGTTAATGAAGGGATTGTTATTGATGATAACATCCACATTAAAGTCATTTCCATAGATAGAGGGAGCGTGCGTTTGGGGTTTGAAGCGCCTGAAAGCACCCTTATTTTGCGCGCTGAACTCAAAGAGGCCATTGTGAGCGAAAACCAAAAAGCTTCTGCGTCCGTAGATGAAAGCCTGTTAGAAAACATCAAAAAGGTCATTAAGCCTTGACGCATGTTTTTGAAGTTTATCCTAAAATCAATATTTTTTTAAAAATCCTTCACAAAGAAGGGGCTTACCACAAGCTCATTTCTCGCATGTGCTTAGTCAAAGATAAGCTCAAAGACATTATTAGCGTCAAGAGTGCACTTTCCTTTTCACTAAAAGGGGATTTTGACTGCCCTTTAGAAGAAAACTCGCTCTTTAAAGCCCTCCAAGTTTTAAAAAAATTTTTAGCACAAAAAAATTCCTCTCACTCTGTCATCAAATCCCTAGACACCCTAGCGATTGAAGTGGAAAAAAATATCCCCACTCAAGCCGGATTAGGCGGTGGGAGCGCTGATGCTGGGGGGCTATTGTATCATTTAAATCAGATTTTTGACTGGCGTTTGAGTTTAAAAGAGCTTTATAGCATGGGATCTTTAGTGGGTGCGGACACCAATTTTTTCATCTCGCAATACAAAAGCGCTAACGCCACTTCTTATGGCGAAGTCATTGAAAATTTTGAAGAAGAGCCTTTAGAAGATTGTCTAGAAATCTATGCACCAAATCATGTTTTTTGCAGCACCAAAGCCATTTATCAAGCTTATAGGCCTGAAACTTGTTTTTCTCAAGCTAAAGAGTGGCTTAAAAAGACGAGTTTGGAATGCCTAAAGACTTATGACAGAAGCGAACTAAACGATCTTTTAAAACCGGCCTTACTCACTAACCAAGCTTTAAGAAGTATAGAAAGCGAATTAGGCAAGGAGTGGTTTTTTAGCGGGAGCGGGAGCGCGTTTTTTAGGCTAAAGCCTGCGCTAAAAGGGGGCGAATGAAACTCATTGCCAGCAATAAAAAAGCCTATTTTGATTATGAAATTTTGGAAACTTTAGAAGCAGGATTAGCGCTTTTAGGCTCTGAAGTGAAGGCTTTGAGGCAAACTAGGGTGAATTTAAAAGATAATTTTGTTAAAATAATCAAAGGAGAAGCTTTTTTATTTGGTGTTCATATATCATATTTAGATACAATCCATGCGTATTACAAGCCCAATGAAAGGCGAGAGCGTAAGTTGCTTTTACACAAAAAGCAATTATTGAAATGGCAGATTGAAGCGTCTAAAGAACGCTTGAGTATTGTAGGATTGAAATTGTATTTTAACCAAAGAAATAGAGCTAAAATCCAAATTGCTTTAGTGAAAGGAAAAAGATTGCACGACAAAAGACAAAGTCTCAAAGAAAAAGCACTCAATAAAGAAATTCTTGCTGATTTAAAACACCACTTTAAAGGATAATAATGAAAGAAATGGTAGATTATGGGATTATAGGGTTTTTGATCTTCCTATCAGTCATCGTTATAGCGATCGCAATAGAAAGGTTGTGGTTTTTTGCCACTCTTCGTGTAGATGACTACACAGACAGGCGTAAATTAGAGCTAGCCCTACACAAACGACTGACTTTAGTGGCCACGATTGGCTCTAACGCCCCTTATATCGGTCTTTTAGGAACGGTTATGGGGATCATGCTCACTTTTATGGATTTAGGATCCGCTTCTGGCATTGACACTAAAGCGATCATGACTAATTTAGCCCTTGCTTTAAAGGCGACTGGCATGGGGTTATTGGTAGCGATCCCTGCGATTGTGATTTATAATTTGCTCGTGAGAAAAAGCGAGATTTTGGTTACCAAATGGGATATTTTCCACCACCCGGTTGACACGCAATCCCATGAGATTTATAACAAAGCATAAGGATTAAGCGGTGAAAAAAGTAGAATCCATGAATGTGGTGCCTTTCATTGACATCATGCTTGTGTTGCTAGTGATCGTGCTTACAACCGCATCTTTTGTGCAAACTTCAAAGCTCCCTATTAGCATTCCTCAAGTGGATAAGGACAGCACTGATTCTAAAGACGTGTTGGACAAAAAACAAGTTACGATCGCCATTTCTAATAAGGGTTCTTTTTATTTTGACGATAAAGAAATCAGCTTTGAAAATTTAAAACACAAGGTTTCCACTTTGGCTAAAGACACCCCTATTGTCTTGCAAGGCGATAAGAAAAGCAATTTGGATAACTTTATCAAAGTCGTGGATTTATTGCAAACTAACAATTTGAAGCAACTTTACATTCTTGTTGAAGATAAAAAGAATCAAAAAAATTAGTTTTAGTCAATTTTTAGCATTCTTTAGCTAAAATCTGTGTTTATGTTTAATTTTTATCAAGGGAGTTTTAAATGAAACGCACTTACCAACCACACAACACACCAAGAAAGCGAACCCATGGCTTTCTTGTGAGAATGAAAACCAAAAACGGGCGCAAGGTGATTAATGCCAGACGAGCTAAGGGCAGAAAAAAGCTTTCCGTCTAAACCCTATGACTCTTTAAAAAACAAGAGTGAGTTTGATAGGGTTTATCAAAAGGGTTTCAAAAAACACAACCCTTTTTTTTCGCTCTTTGTTTTGGATTTGTCAAAAGAGCCGCCAAAAGGAAAAGAGAGTTTTAAAGATCCGCTCTCTTGTAGGCTTAAAGACAAAAAAACGCTTTATTTATTAGGCTTGAGCGTGTCCAAAAAAGTCGGCAACGCCGTGAAACGAAACCTTATCAAACGCCGTTTGCGTTCGCTTACATTAAAGCATGCTGCACTTTGTCAAGGGCTTGCTTTGGTGTTTGTGCCTAGAAGCGATTGTTGCCATTTAGATTTTTGGGCTTTAGAAAAACATTTTTTAGAAATGCTAACTTCCATTAAAAACTATATGAACAAAGCCTTGAAAGGCTTGAAAAAAGGAATAACTCATACCTATGCGAAACAATAAAACGCCTTTTTTGAGTGCGATTTTTACGGCATCAATTAGGGGTTACCAACGCTTTTTTTCGGCTTTCACCCCTTCAAGCTGCCGGTTTTACCCCACTTGCTCTAACTACGCTCTGTGGTTGCTCTGTTTTGAAAGCCCTTTGAGCGCTATGGGTAAGATCATTCTAAGGATACTCTCATGCAACCCTTTTTGCTCTGGGGGCATTGCTTACCCTACTACTCGCTTGAAACGCCCTAGTTTGCTCCAATCTCATAAAGATTTTAACCGCAATTTTAAAACCATTACTTTTTGGCTCGTTCCTACTACAAAAAGCCGCACAACTTACTACATCATTAAGGTTTAATCACAATGGATAGAAACAACAATAATAATCTCCGCTTGATTTTAGCGATCGCTCTGTCTTTCTTGTTTATCGCTCTTTATAGCTATTTTTTCCAAAAACCAAACAAAACAACAACCCAAACCACAAAGCAAGAAACAACCAACAACCACACAACAACAAGTCCTAACGCGCCCAACGCCCAACATTTTGGCACCACTCAAACAACCCCACAAGAGAATTTGTTAAGCACGATTTCTTTTGAGCATGCCAGAATTGAAATTGATTCTTTAGGGCGCATCAAACAGGTTTATCTCAAGGATAAAAAGTATCTAACCCCTAAACAAAAGGGCTTTTTAGAGCATGTGGGCCATCTTTTTAGCTCCAAAGAAAACGCGCAACCCCCCCTAAAAGAGTTCCCCCTTTTAGCAGCCGATAAACTCAAGCCTTTAGAAGTGCGTTTTTTAGACCCCACGCTCAATAACAAAGCGTTCAACACCCCTTATAGCGCTTCAAAAACCACTCTTGGGCCTAACGAACAGCTCGTTTTAACCCAAGATTTAGGCGCTCTTAGCATCATTAAAACCCTGACTTTCTATGATGATTTGCATTATGATTTAAAAATCGCCTTCAAATCGCCCGATAACCTTATCCCTAGCTATGTGATCACCAATGGTTACAGGCCGGTGGCTGATTTAGACAGCTACACCTTTTCAGGCGTGCTTTTAGAAAATAACGACAAAAAAATTGAAAAAATTGAAGATAAAGACGCTAAAGAAATCAAACGCTTTTCTAACACCCTCTTTTTATCCAGCGTGGATAGGTATTTCACCACCTTGCTTTTCACTAAAGATCCTCAAGGTTTTGAAGCCTTAATTGATTCAGAAATCGGGACTAAAAACCCCTTAGGGTTCATTTCCCTTAAAAACGAAGCGAATTTGCATGGCTATATTGGCCCTAAAGATTACCGCTCTTTGAAAGCGATTTCACCGATGCTCACTGATGTGATAGAGTATGGCTTAATCACTTTCTTTGCTAAAGGCGTGTTTGTTTTACTGGATTATTTGTATCAATTCGTGGGCAATTGGGGTTGGGCTATCATTCTTTTAACGATTATCGTGCGCATTATCCTCTACCCCTTAAGCTATAAGGGCATGGTGAGCATGCAAAAGCTCAAAGAATTAGCCCCTAAAATGAAAGAGCTCCAAGAAAAATACAAGGGCGAACCCCAAAAATTGCAAGCCCACATGATGCAGCTTTACAAAAAACATGGGGCTAACCCGCTAGGGGGTTGTCTGCCCTTAATCTTACAAATCCCGGTGTTTTTTGCCATTTATAGGGTGCTTTATAACGCTGTGGAATTGAAAAACTCAGAGTGGATCTTATGGATTCATGATCTATCTATCATGGATCCGTATTTTATTTTACCGCTTCTTATGGGAGCGTCTATGTATTGGCACCAAAGCGTTACGCCAAACACCATGACCGATCCCATGCAAGCGAAGATTTTTAAACTACTACCCCTATTATTCACAATCTTTTTAATCACTTTCCCTGCAGGGTTAGTCTTGTATTGGACCACGAACAACATCCTTTCGGTGTTGCAACAACTCATCATCAATAAAGTCTTAGAGAATAAAAAACGCATGCATGCACAAAACAAAAAGGAACATTGATGCAAAATCCTATTGAAATCAAAGCCAAAACCTTAGAAGAAGCCCTTATCCAGGCTTCTATCGCCTTGAATTGCCCCATTATTAATTTGCAATACGAAGTCATTCAAACGCCCTCTAAAGGGTTTTTAAGCATTGGTAAAAAAGAAGCCATTATCTTAGCGGGCGTTAAAGAAAGCGTTAAAGAGGTTAAAGAAGAGAGCGTTAAAGAAACCAACACGAAAGAAAATCATCAAAACAATATAGAAGAAAAAAAACAAAAATTAGAAACAGAAACACCGCAAGAAGAAAAAATCACCCCTAAACCCCCTAAAAAAAACCTTAAAGAAGAATCTCATAATGGAGACAAACTCCATGAAATTAAGCAAGAATTGAAAGACTTATTCTCCCATTTGCCCTATAAAATCAATAAAGTGGAAGTCAGCCTTTATGAACCGGGGGTATTATTGATTGATATTGATGGCGAAGATTCCGCTCTTTTAATTGGCGAGAAAGGCTATCGTTACAAAGCCCTTTCTTACTTGCTCTTTAACTGGATCCACCCTGCTTATGGCTATAGTATCCGCTTAGAAATTTCCACTTTTTTACAAAACCAAGAAAAGGTTATGGAAGCGCAACTCCAAAGCACGATCATGACCGTGCATGAAGTGGGTAAAGGGCAGATGAAAGCCCCTGATGGCGTTTTAACCTATATCGCTTTAAAGAAATTACGAAAAGCATTCCCCAACAAATATGTCTCTATCAAAACCAATTTAAACGATGAAAAATACATCGTCATCAACGACTTTAACCATGAATGAAACCATCGCCGCTATCGCTACCCCTTTAGGCAAGGGAGCGATTAGCATCATTAAAATCAGCGGCCATAACGCCCTAAACATCCTCAAACAACTCACAAAAAAACAAGACTTCACCCCCAGATACGCTTATGTGCGCGATATTTTTTCTGATGGTGTTTTATTAGACAAAGCGTTAGTCATTTATTTCAAAGCCCCTTATAGTTTCACCGGTGAAGATGTGTGCGAAATCCAATGCCATGGAAGCCCCCTTTTAGCGCAAAATATCTTACAAGCTTGCTTGAATTTAGGGGCTAGGCTTGCTAAAGCGGGGGAATTTAGCAAAAAAGCCTTTTTAAACCATAAAATGGATTTGAGCGAGATTGAAGCGAGCGTTCAGCTCATCCTTTGTGAAGATGAAAGCGTTTTAAACGCTCTAGCCAGGCAGCTTAAGGGCGAGTTAAAAATCTTTATTGAAGAAGCCAGGAATAATCTTTTAAAGCTTTTGGCGAGCTCAGAAGTTTTGATTGATTATAGCGAAGAAGACATTCCTAGCGATTTTTTAAAGGAAGTGTCTCTTAATTTAGAAAAACAAATCGCCTCTTTTAAAGATTTATTGGATTTTTCTAATGCGCAAAAACAAAAAAACAAAGGGCATGCCTTAAGCATTGTTGGCAAACCCAATGCCGGCAAAAGCTCCCTATTAAACGCCATGCTTTTAGAAGAAAGGGCTTTAGTGAGCGATATTAAAGGCACAACAAGAGACACCATAGAAGAAGTCATTGAATTACAAGGGCATAAGGTGCGCTTGATTGATACGGCCGGTATTAGAGAGAGCGCGGATAAAATAGAACGCTTAGGGATTGAAAAAAGCCTTAAAAGTTTAGAAAATTGCGACCTTATTTTAGGCGTGTTTGATCTTTCTAAACCCCTAGAAAAAGAAGATTTTAACCTTATAGACGCCCTTAATCGTGCTAAAAAGCCTTGCATTGTCGTTTTGAATAAAAACGATTTAGCCCCTAAGTTGGAGCTTGAAATCTTAAAATCTTATCTTAAAATCCCTTATTCTTTACTAGAAACCAACACCCTAAATTCCAAGGCTTGTTTGAAAGATTTGAGCCAAAAAATCAGCGCCTTTTTCCCCAAACTAGACACTCAAAACAAGCTCTTACTCACTTCCCTAGCCCAAAAAACCGCCCTAGAAAACGCCATTACTGAATTGCAAAACGCTAAAAGCCATTTAGAAACTTTAGAGCTTTTTTCTTATCACATTTTAAGCGCGATAGAAAACTTGAACTTGCTCACCCGCCCTTATGAAACCAGCCAAATGCTTGATAGCATGTTTAGCGAATTTTGCTTGGGCAAATGAAACCGCTTAAAGAATGGATTAAAACCCTTTTTAGCGCTACTTTTTAAGACTTTTTTACCCATTAGCGCCGTTTAATACCCATTTTTACAAAAAACAATACTGCCACTTTTCAAAAGGGGGTAAAATGAGCTAGTTTAAAATGTATACATACCTATAAACTATTTTTGAGTAAAAATGTTAAAAAAGACCATTAAGGAGATTTCATGTTAAAACTCGCCAGTAAAACGATTTGTTTGTCCCTAATCAGCTCATTCACCGCTGTAGAAGCCTTTCAAAAACACCAAAAAGACGGCTTTTTTATAGAAGCCGGCTTTGAAACCGGGCTATTACAAGGCACACAAACCCAAGAACAAACCATCGCCACCACTCAAGAAAAACCCAAACCCAAACCCAAACCCAAACCCATTACCCCTCAAAGCACTTATGGGAAATACTACATCTCCCAAAGCACCATTTTAAAGAATGCGACTGAGTTATTTGCAGAGGACAATATCACCAACTTAACCTTTTATTCTTTAACCCCTGTGTATGTAACCGCTTATAACCAAGAAAGTGCTGAAGAAGCAGGCTATGGCGATAGCAGCTTGATTATGATACAAAACTTCTTGCCTTATAATTTAAACAATATTGAGCTGAGTTATACAGACAATCAAGGCAATGTAGTCAGTTTGGGCGTGATAGAGACTATCCCTAAACAATCTCAAATCATTCTGCCCGCAAGCTTGTTTAACGATCCGCAACTTAACGCTGATGGCTTCCAACAGCTCCAAACCACCACCACAAAATTTTCTGATGCCAGCACGCAGAATCTGTTTGATAAGCTCAGCAAGGTTACAACCAATCTTCAAATGACTTATATCAATTACAACCAATTTTCTAGCGGTAACGGCACTGGTTCTAAACCCCCATGCCCTCCATACGAAAACCAAGAAAACTGCACGGCTAAAGTGCCGCCTTTCACCTCTCAAGACGCTAAAAATTTGACCAATTTAATGCTGAACATGATGGCGGTGTTTGATTCTAAATCTTGGGAAGATGCTATTAAAAACGCCCCCTTTCAGTTTAGCGATAACAACCTGTCAAAGCCATGTTATTCTAATTATTCTACATGCGTGAACCCTTACAACGATGGGCTTGTTGATCCTAAATTGATCGCTAAAAATGCTGGAGATGAATACAATATAGAAAACGGGCAAACAGGATCAGTGATATTAACGCCACAAGATGTTATCTATAGCTATAGAGTTACGAATAATCTTTATGTGAATCTCTTGCCCCCAAGAGGAGGGGATTTAGGGCTAGGGTCTCAATATGGCGGCCCGAATGGCCCAGGCGATGATGGCACCAATTTTGGCGCTTTAGGGATATTGTCTCCTTTCTTAGACCCTGAAATACTCTTTGGCAAAGAATTGAATAAAGTCGCCATCATGCAATTAAGAGACATCATCCATGAATATGGGCATACTTTAGGCTATACGCATAACGGGAACATGACTTATCAAAGAGTGCGCATGTGTGAAGAAAACAATGGGCCAGAAGAGCGCTGTAAGGGCGGGAAAATAGAGCAAGTGAATGGGCAAGAAGTGCAAGTGTTTGACAACGGGCATGAAGTGCGAGACACCGATGGCTCTACCTATGATGTGTGTTCTCGTTTTGGCGGCCAAAATCAGCCCGCTTTCCCTAGCAGTTACCCCAATTCCATCTATACTGATTGCTCTCAAGTCCCCGCCGGGCTTATAGGCGTTACCAGCGCGGTTTGGCAGCAACTCATTGATCAAAACGCCCTACCGGTGGATTACACTAATTTGAGCAGCCAAACCAACTATTTAAACGCTAGTTTGAACACGCAAGATTTTGCGACCACTATGCTTAGCGCGATCAGTCAAAGCCTTTCATCTACTAGATCTAGCTCCACTACCTACCGCACTTCAAAAACCTCACGGCCCTTTGGAGCCCCCCTATTAGGCGTTAATCTTAAAATGGGCTATCAAAAATATTTTAACGATTATCTAGGGCTATCTTCTTATGGCATCATCAAATACAACTACGCTCAAGCCAATAACGAAAAGATCCAACAATTAAGCTATGGTGTGGGAATGGATGTGTTGTTTGATTTCATCACCAATTACACTAACGAAAAGAACCCTAAAAACAATCTAACCAAGAGGGTTTTCACTTCCTCTCTTGGGGTGTTTGGGGGGTTAAGGGGCTTATACAACAGCTATTATTTGTTGAATCAATACAAAGGGAGCGGTAATTTAAATGTGACCGGTGGGTTGAATTACCGCTACAAGCATTCCAAATATTCTATAGGCATTAGCGTTCCTTTAGTCCAGTTGAAATCTAGGGTCGTTTCTAGCGATGGCGCAACTACCAATTCTATCACCCTCAATGAAGGGGGCAGTCATTTTAAAGTGTTTTTCAACTATGGGTGGATTTTCTAAGGGTTAAAAATTGGCTTTAACTCTCTATTGGCTCTAAACGCTCTTTTTAGGCTCTTTTGTAGGCGGTTTAACGCTGTTTTGCGAGCGAGCGTTAGAGTTCGCTCTTTTTGCTCTTGTATCGCTTGCGTGATTCCTTTAAGCTCGTTGAAGCTTTTCTCTGTCTCGTTGTTTTGTATCATGTTTTTGTTCTCCTTTTATTCTCAAACGCCCTTTTTTAGGCGGTCGTTTGATTTAAAAATGCGTCAGCTTTTAAAAAAGTTTGTTGGTTTGTGAGACAAAAAGATAGACCCTAGCTTTGGGATTTGAACGCCCAAAATCATTCGGTTTTTTTCAAACAATCTCGCTTGCGTAGGCTCTTAAAAAAGATTTTGGTTTTTGTTAATTTTAGTTTTTAGCGTGTGTGGTTTTAGATGAGTTTATGGAATAAAGAGTATTGAATGATGTTTTAGTTTATTTGGCGAGAACAAAAACCATGAATTTTTAGAGGGTTATTTTAATGGGTGCGAAAACGCCACGCCAAACAAAATAATGACGGTTACAAAACTGAATGAATAAAAAAGTGCAAGCAAGATTAATATCCTGCTTATAGCCCCGTATTGCCCTGTCCTTCTTTATTGGCATAATCTTTCAATTCTTTATAAAGCAAAGATTGCAAGCGCGTGATAGCAAAATTCTTATTCTTTTCATCCACTTCAAGGCTTCTATTCAATACGAGCGTGCCTTGACAATCGCTCGCGCTAACAACCACTCTAATGCGTGTGATGCCATTAGCGCTGTCTGTGAAAACTTCATTTTTGATTTGATAGAGTTTTTCTTCATCGCTAGGGGTTAGCACTCTAGCATAAGCGCTTATGAGAGCGTTTTTAATCTCTGTATCGCTGTTGTTATCAAAAGTGATTTGCACTTTAGGTTTGAAAGCGTTTTGATAATAGATTTTTTCATAATTTTCTAACGAACCCACCGGGACAGAATACGCTTTTAAAATCCTTTCTATAGGCATCGCTTTAGCCAACAAATCCCCCATGCTCTTAGATTGCTGTAAAAAAACCCCTTTACAAACCTTAGGCATTAAGGTGGAAAACTGCCCATAAAGAGCGTTATACTTATCCCTTAAACCCTGCAAAAACAAGTTTTGATTAATCCTTACTCTGGTGTAGTAGATCCCTTTTTGCGCTTCTTGATTGACAATTTCTACATTATTCAATTCCAAGTCATCGGTCTTTAAGTTAATCGTTTGCGAATCGCTGGATTTTAACTTATTATCCACACGACTTTTTTGGATATGGATTTGGGAATTAACCACCACGCTAATAGACGCCACTAAATCCGCTAACGCTTTTTGTTTAGAAGCTTCTTTAGAAGTGGCTGAACCACTCCCATAAAGATAGCCTTTTTGGGTGTTTGTTTTGTTGTAGGCCTTGCCATACCACTTAGGCTCTGCGCTTAAATTGGCACCCACAAAAGCCATAAGGCATGCAAGAATAATCTTTTTCATTATTAATCCTTACTCATTCATTAAAGCGACATGCTTCTTAGTGATTCTTAGAAGCACATAAACTTTATCCGTATCAATAAAAGTGGCCTTTAGCTCACTAGCCTTAATCTCTATTTTATCCCCCTTGAAAACTTCCATCACTTTCTCTAAGGCGTTTTGTCTGGCTGAGGACAAGCTATAGTCCATATCTGAAAGCAATATATCGCTCATCCCACACACTAAAATTTTTTCGTCTTTGGTTTGGGTCTTTTCAATCTGCACTTCTTTTGAGCAATCCCTAGCCCACTTAGGCAAGGACTTCCCCCATACAACCCCCAACACCAAAACAAGCGCAATAGCAAGGTGTTTCATTAAAACCCTACTTTTTAACCATGCCTAACTCTTCGCGCACTTTATCCACAATTTGCTTATCCAAGCCCACTAAAACAAAAACCCTATCTTTACCGACATAGCGGGCAAGCATTTTAGAAGCGATCAATTCCTTATCCACCAATTGAGAAATTTTTTCAGTATCAGTGCCGCTGATGGACCTTTTACCAGAAGCGTCTACCGTTCTGGTTTTTTCATTTTCCAAATCTTTTTGTAAAGTGGATTTTAGATTCGCCGCTAAATTAGCCCTAGCTTTCGCTGTAGCTTGGTTAGTAGAATAATCCACATCATTATTAGTGATCAAATCCTCAGCCCTTCCTAAAAAGACCCCTGAATATTTTTCATACTTCGCCACTTTTTCCAAATCCCCTACCACCCAATCAGGAGCGCCTTTAGTCGCTTCTTTGTAAGCCTTATTGCTTTTACTGATACCTGATTTTGGGGCATGGCTACAACCTACGATCACCATCGCTGCTATCACGCTCATCCCTAAAATTTTTTTAACTTGATTTTTCATCGTTCATCCTTTCAAATATAAATTTAAAACATACGCTTATTGCTAGCGTTCTTCACAATAGGCTTAACATCGCTCCATACCTCTTCACCCGTTTTCCTGTTGGTAAGGCTTAGGGTGAAGTCATAGTCTAAGCGCTGCCTAGAACTACTAATAGAGGCTGCGATGCTGGATACTTTACCACTTAAAGATAAATCAGCGGCTTTTAAAGTGCCTTTTTCTACAGTGGTGTCTTGATTATACTCTTCGCTCTCTCGTTCTTTTTCGCGCTGTTTCACCATTCGGCTATCCGCTGCAATGCCACTCCCTCCGCTCGCCCTTGTGATATTGAACCTCCCATTAGATCGCAACCGCAACTGCCGCGCAATTTCAGTCGTCAAAAGATTCATATCCAAATTGGGCTGCGTGGTGTCGTTAATCACATCTGAAACTTCAATCAAATGCTTGCCCTTGAGTTGCTCAAAATTAGGGTCGCTAAACATGGAATCTAACATCGCGTTAGCGGTTAGCAATAAATCCGTGCTATTAATGCTTGCAGTCGTATTTTTAGTGGCATCATTCACATTTTGATAAGTTGCCATTTCGCTTGAGCAACCCACCCACAATAAAGTACTCAAAATCACCGAGCTTATAATTTTTAATTTTGTTTTCAATAACATAATGATAGAAACTCCCTATTCAAAATTTAAAACAGATACATCTGTTTCTAATTTTAAACTTCTAATCTAAACACACAGTGTTTTTGCGGATTTTAGCATTTTATGCGTCTTTTTTTTCACATTTTACAAGTTCTAGCCCTACAAATTTCACACTGCAAGCATTAATACCACAAATTCGCTCATTTTTAGCTTAATTAAAGAAACTTTTTTGACAAACAAGCTGATTTAAAAACGATAAAAAACGATTTTTTTAGGATAAAGAGACAATATAAAAGCTATTTGAAGTTAGCCCCTATCAAAAAAGGGGCTAAAAAAGATTTCTATGAATTCTTATTTTAATAACAAGACTCTTTAACGCCCTTTATAATAGCGTTTTAATCGCGTCTTCAATCGGTTTTTGAGAGCTAGGTTCTACAAGCCTTTCACCCACTTCTTTGGCGTTTTTGTAAAAAATCAAAGTAGGGATCTTGCGGATGCCTAAGCTCTCTTTGAGATCCTGGCTCTCATCAAAAGAAACCTTAAAAAATTCCACCTTGCCTTTGTAGGTTTTGGCTAAATTTTCCATGATCGGCTCAATCTTCCTGCAATCCGGGCACCAGCTCGCCCCCACATTAACCACTACCGCTTGATGAGCGGTTTTTTCTGCGTAATTCTTCCCGTTAATCACTTCTAACATGATAATCCTTATTTTTTATTTCCCCCAACTTTGAAGTATAGCATAACTCAAGCGCTAATCCCCTTTAGTATTAGTCCTATTAGCCATAAACGCATGCAACTCATTGTATTCTTGGCGGTTTAGAAAACGCATTTTCCCTACCGGCAAGGCATTCAAATTCACAAAACCATAACGAACGCGCCTTAAATCCAACACTCCAGCGTTAAAAAACGCAAAAAAACGCCTTAGTTCTCTGTTTTTCCCCTCATTGATGATGACTCTCAGTTTAGAATATTTGGCATGGTTTTTGATGATTTCATAACCAATAAAGGGGGCAAATTCCATGCTTTTAATGGGGGTTTTTTGGTGCGCTCCCTTAGTAGCGTTTTCTAATTTCAAGCCCTCTTGCATGGCGTTTTCCATCTCTCTTGTAACAAAGCCTTGAATTTTAATGAGATATTCTTTTTCTAAATTCGCATGCATTAAAGCGCTCACCACCGCCTTACTATCGCTTAAGAGTAACACCCCCTCGCTCGCAAAATCCAAACGCCCCACCGGCGCGAAATGGGCGTATTTTTTCTCCAAGCTTTCATAAATCACGCGCCGTTTTAAGGGATCGTTTTTGCTCACTAATTCGCCCTTTGGCTTGTGATAGACCAGCACGCTGAATTTTTTGTTTTTTAAGGGCTTGATGAGTCGCTTATCTAAAAACACCTTGTCGTTTTCTTTAACCACGCTAGCGAGTTTGGCATGCTCATGATTGATTTTCACCCGCCCTTCTAAAACCAATTTTTCAGCTTCTCTTCTGGAGTGCTTGGTGTAATGGGCTAAAAATTGGTTGATCCTCAAACTAAATCCCTCCACTCTAACCCTTTAAAATCGTCCTTAATCTTTTCATTCACCATTAGATCGCTTTGGATTTTGAATTGCTTGTCCTTATCTTTGATGATCAAATACAAGGGGCGTTTGCCCTGGTGTTTTAGAGCGCTCTCTTTGATCTGTCTTAAAAACTCTTTTTTCACATCGTTTTCTAACACGATCGCTAAAGAGCAAGAGCTAGAAGCGAGCATTTCAATGGGAGGGATTTCGCGCACGTCTTCTTTTTGCTTTTCAGGGTCTTTATAACGGGCTTTAGGGATTTTAACCTCTTTGGCGCTCTCTAAATCCAAGATTTCAAAAAGCCTCAATCGCGCCACTTCTTCTTGCTCTTCAATCTTGCATTTAAACACTAGAGGCTTATTAATATCCAACTCTTCTAAAGCGTTCAGTTGCTTTTCAAAAAGCATGAGTTCAAACTTGCCGTATCTGTCCAAAATGTCCGCTGTGCCATAAGGCTTACCGCTTCGTTTGCCAATTTTCTTTTTAACTTCCATGATTTTACCGAGCAAATAAGCTTGCGAGCCAATCTCCAACTCTTCAATATCAATGCTTTTGACTAAATTTTTAAAGCCCTTAATTTCTTCTTTAAACTCGTCTAAAGGGTTGCCTGAAACATGGATGCCTAAAGTCTCGTATTCGCATTCTAAAAGCGTTTTAGCGTCATGTTCGCCCAAATCAACCATGTCCAAAATAACCTCCTCTTTGGTTCCGCCTTCCATGGCTCCAAAAAGAGAATTACCCCCTTGCATCATTTCATTAGCCTTGTCTTTAGCGCGCCCAGCATCGCAGATCAAATCCAAGTTAGCGAGCATGGTTTTTCTAGTGTAGCCTAAATTGTCCAAGCTCCCCGATTTCACCAATGGCTCTAAAGATTTTTTAGTGAGTTTAGAAAAATCCACCCGTGAAATAAAATCTTCTAAACTCTTATAATCCCCTTTAGCCCTTTCTTCAATGATGTTTTTAATCGGCTCACCCCCAACCCCTTTAACCGCTCCCAAACCAAACACGATTTTCTTTTCTAACTCGTCCTTTTGATTTTTAAACTCCGCCACGCTGAAGTCTTGCATAGAAGAATTGATGTGCGGAGGCATCACTTCAATTTCTAAAGCCCTAACCTCATCAATATAGCGCGACACGGATTCAATCTTATTGGATTCGCTAGTGAGCATCGCTGCCATGAACTCATGCTTGTAATAAGTCTTTAAATACGCCGTTTGGAAAGTGATCATCGCATAAGCGGCCGAATGCGATTTGTTGAAACCATAGCCGGCAAATTTAACGATCAAATCCCACAAATTAGCCGCTTTTTGGCCATCATGCCCTAAATTTTTAGCGCCTTCTACAAACTTCGCCTTATTGTCCGCCATGATCTGAGCGTCTTTTTTCCCCATAGCGCGGCGGATCAGATCCGCTTCACCCAAACTAAAACCGCCAATAGTTTGCACGATTTGCATCACCTGCTCCTGATAGACGATCGTGCCGTAAGTGGGCTTTAAAATCGGCTCTAATTCTTTAAACGCATAAGCGATAGGCTCAACGCCATGTTTTCTGTTCACAAAATCATCTACCATGCCTGATTCCATGGGCCCCGGTCTCCCTAGCGCGATAATGGCGATAATGTCTTCAAAGCTTGAAGGCCTTAAGCGCTTGTTAAGCCCTTGAAACATCCCGGATTCAATCTGGAAGATCCCCACCGTATCCCCGCTTTGGATCGTTTTATACACTTTCGGATCGTCCATATCCAACGATAAAAAATCCACATCAATGTTATGTTGCGTTTTAATGATTTTAAGCGCATCATCAATCACGGTCAAGGTTTTAAGCCCCAAAAAGTCAAACTTAATCAGATCCACCGGCTCCAAATACTTCATGGAATATTGCGTAACGATACCGCCGGTTTTTTCAGAGGCAAATAAAGGGGTTTTGTGCCACAACTCTTTTTGGCTATCCACCACTAAGGCTGCGGCATGCACGCCTGCGTTGCGATTCAAATTCTCTAAATTGAGCGAATACTCCCACACCTGTTTGGCTAATTCATTACTCTCTACTAATTCCTTGATTTTAGGCTCTAATTCCCACGCCCCCTCTATGAACTCGCCATTTTTTTCATAGCCCTTAAGCGTGATGCCTAAGCGGTTGGGTATGAGTTTGGCAAAATCATCAGCCTCCTTATAAGGCATGTCCAAAACCCTTGCGACATCTCTGATCACGCCTTTAGCCAACATCTTATTAAAGGTGATGACCTGGGCCACATTGTATTTGCCGTATTTTTCAATCATGTATTCTATGATTTCCTTACGCCGGCGCTGGCAAAAATCCGTATCAATATCAGGCATGCTGACTCTTTCAGGGTTTAAAAACCTTTCAAAGAGCAGATCGTATTTCAAAGGGTCAATATCCGTGATTTTTAAGGCAAAAGCCACCAAGCTCCCGGCCGCGCTCCCCCTACCAGGCCCCACAGGAATGCCCATTTCTTTAGCGTAACGGATAAAATCCCACACGATCAGCATATACCCTGGGAATTTCATGTTCGTAATGACTTCAATTTCTTTTTCTAAGCGTTCTTTATATTGATCATGCTTTTCTTTTGGCACTAAAACTAAGCGCTCTTTCAAGCCCTCTCTAGCCTTATGAGCAAAATAAGAGGCGTCATCTTCAAAATTCAGACCCTCTTTTTGAGCGTAAGCTTTAGTGAATTTGAAGCTTGGAGGGGTTGGGGGGTTCTTTTTATCGTCTTTTAAATCAATCTCTAAAACGCATTTATCAGCGATTTCTTGGGTGTTTTCTAAAGCTTCTGGAATATCCGCAAACAGCTTCGCCATTTCTTCAGGGGATTTAATGTAAAACTCATGCACGGAGTGTTTCAAGCGCCCCTTATCGTTTAGGGTTTTACCCATCGCTACGCACATCGCTACTTCTTGAGCCTTAGCGTCATTAGGCATGGTGTAGTGGGTGTCGTTTGTGGCAATGATTTTTAACCCTGTTTCTAAAGACATTTTAATGACTTGCTCATCAATGAATCGCTGATCTAAAATGCCATGACGCATGATTTCTAAATAAAAATCGTCTTCAAAAATCTCTTGGTATTCGCAAGCGATTCTTTTGGCTTCATCATAGCCTTTAGCCCCATACTTGCGGTTTCTCTCATTATTGGTATTCAAATGGTAATTAACTTCCCCTTGCAAGCACGCGCTAGAAGCGATAATGCCCTTAGAATGCTCTTTTAGAAGTTTTTTATTGATGCGCGGGAAATAATAAAACCCCTCTAAATACGCCATAGAGCTTAAGAACATCAAATTTTCATAGCCCTCTTGGTTTTTAGCGAACAAGCACAAATGGAAACGCTGTTTGGTTTCTTTGCTAGAAAGGTTGTCATCGTTATGGATATACGCTTCCATGCCGATAATAGGCTTAATGCCTTCTTTTTTCATGCTCGTATAAAAATCAATCGCTCCAAACATGTTCCCATGATCAGTTACGCTCACGCTTTTCATGCCCAATTCTTTAATGCGTTTGGCTAGAATTTTAATCTTGTTCGCTCCGTCTAAAAGCGAATATTCTGTGTGCAAGTGCAAATGCGTGAAGGCTTTATTCTCTTTCATTGTATAACCCCTATTTGGATTTAATGCCATTATACCTATCGCTCTTTAAAAAACTCTTTATTAGATTATTTAGTGGTGAATTATTTTAAAATGGTGGTTATAATAAGAAAGTTTTTTTATTTTTAACGCTATTTTAGGAGTTCATCATGAAAAAATCCATTTTATTGGGCGTTTGCCTGGCTTTTTCTTGCGTTTATGCCTTGAACGATTTAGAATTGATCAAAAAAGCGAGGGAAAGCCAATTAGAACCCATGCCTATGGGCAAAGCGCTCAAAGAATACCAAATCAAAAAAACCAGAGATGTGGGTATTGGCGCTAAAAATAGCGAAATCATGACCTCCGCTCAAGTGGAATTAGGCAAAATGCTCTATTTTGACCCTAGGATTTCCACTTCCTATCTCGTGTCTTGCAACACATGCCATAATCTGGGCTTAGGCGGGGTGGATCTAATCCCAAGCGCTATAGGCTCTCAATGGAAGAAAAACCCCCACCTTTTAAGCTCCCCAACGGTGTATAATTCCGTGTTTAACGATGTGCAGTTTTGGGATGGTAGGGTTACGCATTTAAACGAACAGGCGCAAGGGCCCATCCAATCTTCTTTTGAAATGGGGGCTGATCCCAAAGTGGTGGTAGAAAAAATCAATTCCATGCCAGGCTATGTCAAGCTCTTTAGAAAAGCTTATGGCTCTAAAGTCAAAATTGATTTTAAATTGATCGCTGATAGTATCGCTATGTTTGAAGCCACGCTTATTACCCCAAGCCGTTATGATGATTTTTTAAGAGGCAATCCTAAAGCGCTCAGCAAAGCCGAAAAAGAGGGGCTGGATTTATTCATTTCTAAAGGCTGTGTGGCTTGCCATAACGGCATCAATCTTGGGGGAACGATGCAGCCTTTTGGGGTGGTCAAACCTTATAAATTCGCTAATGTGGGCGATTTCAAAGGCGATAAAAACGGGCTTGTGAAAGTGCCTACTTTAAGGAATATCACCGAAACGATGCCTTATTTCCATAACGGGCAGTTTTGGGATGTCAAGGATGCGATTAAAGAAATGGGCTCTATCCAGTTAGGCATTGAAATCAGTGATGCAGAAGCGAAAAAGATTGAAACTTTCTTTGAAGCCTTAAAGGGTAAAAAACCTAAGATAATCTATCCAGAACTCCCTGTGATGACAGACAAAACCCCTAAACCCTCTTTTTGATTTCAAAAAGTCCCTTTAATGGGGCTTTGATTATGAAAACTTAAAAAATGCTTTTAGCGTTTTTGCAACCAATGATAAAGAGCTTGACTTTAGTCAAGCGATAATTTCTTAAAAAGCGATCTTTATGGGGTTTAGAGGGGTTTAGTTGGAGGGTTGTAGGGGGAGGATTGTTCCAAAATACCCCCTATCCCCTTAAAAGAATGAGTTTTACCCCTATTTTTAAAAATTTTTTAATCCCTTTATCATTTAGAATGTTTTTTGATTTTAGATCGTATTAAAACACAAAACATAAACTCATGGCGTTTTCAAATAAATTTTCATTTTTTGGTTGTCTAAAATGAGCGTGTCTTTGCCCTTAGTTACCGCAAAATTACCCTTAAAATTCTCCATAAATTCCAATTCAAACGCCATCAAATGCTCATCTTTACACACTTTCCTTGAAATCCCGCTATCTTCAATTGCGATGTGCCTATCGCCCTGCCATGTGTAGCTGGCAAAATACCGGTTGCAATAGCCTTTCCCATAAATACGATTTTCTTTTTGATCAAACACAAACTCTCCCATAGAGCTTTTAGGCTTTGGCTTCTTTTTAAAAAGCTCATACCAGCGTTTTCTTTTTTCTTTTTGCTCCTGCTCTTTGGCTTCAATCGCTGCTTTATCTTCAGGTAAAGCGGTATTTAAAGAGGAGTCTTGCTCTTCTTCATGCTCTCTAAAAGCACTATCAGCGAGCATGGTTTCAATGTCATACACTTGATGGTTTATTTCTACTTTTTGGATATGCCAATCGTTGCTAGAAAGTTTTTTATCAAACATTTTTAAAAAAAAACACCCCGAAAAGACACAAGCCGTTAAAACGCTTGCTCCAGCCAATCGTAAATTCAAACAATTCCTCCTGATGTTTTATTTTTTTAACGGGCTTACGCTTTGCGCTTCAATGGCTTTTTTAATCAAAGAAATCGCTTCTTGCATCGCTTGCGTGCTGACATGTTGGAGGGATTGTATCGCGCTTTCTTGAAAATCTTGATTGCCATTTTTACTCGTTTTGGTCGTTTTATTTTCCAAGCTAGAAATATTTTCATGCTTAATGATCACCCCAGAATGCGAATCGCCTTTCACGCTAATATCATAGCCTAGCGCAAATTCCGCCCTATAGGTAGAATTTTCTTTTTCTAAAAGAGAAAACGATAAAATCGTAAAACGAACCGCATAAGTGGGCGCGCCCGCACCATAAGGGGGCAAAGCCACGCCTAAGCATGCTTTTTGCGCTTCTTGCATGAACATGGTTTTTAGCATGTTGCGAGGCAAGTCTATCCATTTTTGGTGCTTCCCATGCGTGATCTGCCCGTCTTGCGCTTTAAACACGATCTCTTTAGTGTTGAATAAATCCGCGCTCAAAATACTAATGAGTCTCACTTCAGTCAAAGGTTTAGGGCATTGCGTGATTTCAAAAGAACTCGCATTCAAATCATAAGTTCTGATCTCTGGTAGCATTTGTTTTAAATTGATGCTCAAGCAACCCTGAAGCAACAACGCTAATGCTGATGAGAGTGAAAAGATTTTTATCGCTGTAGCTCTCATGATTATTTCCTTTCTCCAAAAATCGTTTTATAGGGGTTAGCGTCAAATTTATCTATCAAAGCAGAGCCTTTTTCCACAAAATTATCAATGTTTCTTAAGCTCAACTGCGCTTGCATGATTAAGGGAGTAAACATCGCCTTAAAGTCGTATTGCCCCTGTTTGACGCGCTTATCCACATCTAAAGCCACATTATTGACATTAGAAACAAGATTGTTAGCGTTGTTGATCAAGGAATCAAATTGAGTCTTTCTTGAATCCAAGTTAGCGATGAGATCATCCACTGAAGCGAGAATGTGCTTGAATTTTTCCACATTTTCATCGTCTAAAATCCTATTCACATTCCTAATCGCTTTCATCACTTCTTGCACCACTTGATTAGCATCGCCACTCAAGCGATCCATAAGCCCTTCTTTAAAGATTAAAATCCGCTCCCCTTTATCGCCGCTACCATAAAATTCTTCATTGTGGCTTTGCTCTAAGGCTAAAAATTTTAACCCCATAAACCCCCTAGAAGAAACCGCCACTTTGGAGTCTTTGCGGATCTTAACGCTGGATTTAATCATCAAATCCAAACGCACCACCCCCACTTTATCCTTTGCAAAACCCACTTTGATGACATTACCCACTTGAATCCCTTTGTAATTAATGGGCGAGTTGGTCGCAATGCCTCCCAAGTCTTTGTCCGTATAGACCACGTATTCATAATACTTTCCGTCATCTAATCCCAAATGGCCTAGCCATAAAATAAAGCCTACCATGCACACTAAGCATAAAAAGAAGAGCCCGCCGATTAAAGTGTAATTCACATGCCTTTCCAAAATTTCTCTCCTCGTGTTGAATTGAATAAATTGCCTTCATCTAGCCCTTGAGTTTGAGCCTTTTTAATAAAATCTTTTAAATCCCCATTAAATTCTAATAGCCCATCTTTGAGCATGATAAATCGATCCACGCAATCATGCACGGAGTCTAAATCATGCGTGATCATCACCACCGTAAGCTGCAAGCTCTCTTTGAGTGTCATGATGAGTTCGTCAAATTTGCCCGCGCTATAAGGATCTAGCCCGCTTGTTGGCTCATCTAAAAATAAGATCTCCGGATTAGTCGCCATAGCCCTAGCTATACCCACGCGCTTTTTCATCCCCCCACTCAATTCATAGGGGTAAAGGTGGTAAGCCCTAGGGGGCAAACCCACTCTTTCAATCCACATTTTAGAAATTTCTTCAACAATTTTTTTAGAATAAGCGCCGTATTGCTCTAGCATCACGCCCACATTTTCCAAAACCGTTAAAGAGCTATAGAGCGCGCCAAACTGGAAGCAAATGCCACAACGGTTAAAAATCTTTTGCTGCTCTCTTTCTTTGAGTTTCCATATATCTTCCCCAAAAAGCAACACTTCCCCTTTTGTAGGGCGATTGAGTAAGATCATGCACCTTAAAAGCGTGCTTTTACCGCTCCCTGAACCCCCTAAAATCGCCATCACTTCGCCCTTATGCACGCTAAAACTCACGCCCCTATGAATAATGGTGCTTCCAAAAGCACTATGGAGATCCTTCACTTCAATTAAGACTTGATTGTTAGTAGCGTTCATTATATGTTCAACTTAGAAAAGAGAATAGAAAAAATAGCGTCTAAGAAAATGATCCAAAATAACGCATTCACGACGCTAATAGTGGTCAAGCGCCCAATGCTCTCAGTATCCCCCTTGACTTCAAACCCGCGCATGCACCCTACCATCGCAATCGCAAACCCCCAAAAAGGGGCTTTGACAATCCCTACCAAAAAATGATTCCAGCCCACTGTGTCATGCAATCTGTCAATATAGCTTGGAAAGCCTAGATCCAATTGGTATTTAATCGCAAACATGCCCCCAAGAATGGCGAACGCATCGGCGATAAACACCAATAAAGGCAAAACAATCACTAAGGCTAACACCCTAGGCAACACTAAAAATTCAAAAGGGTTAAAGCCCATGGTTTTCATCGCGTCTAATTCCTCAGTGATCTTCATCACCCCAATTTGGGCGGTAAAACTGCTCGCGCTCCTCCCGGCAACCACAAGGGTTAAAATGAAAGGGCCGATCTCTCTTAAAGCGAGTTTGGCCGTCATTTCCACCGACATCAAAGGCGCGCCCAAGTCTTGTAGTTGTAAAGCCCCTTGCAAAGCAACGGCAAACCCCACGATAAACACCGTTAAAATACTCACCGGCAAAACCTTAAACCCGGATTCATTGATATGATAGAGCAAAGGAGTGATACAAAAGCGTTTGGGGTTGAAAACGCTTTTAATGAAGTAAAATAAAATCATGCCGCAAAAATTGAACGCATTTAAAAAGGTGTTATAAGTCTCTACGATACTCTTACCCAATTTAGTGATCATGAGTTCGTATTTTTTGCCCGCTTTTTTAGTCTCTAAATCCTCTTCTTTTTCAAGCCAGTCTTTAACCACTTTCAAAGCGCATGCGTTATTCTCGCTCACGTTACACAATTCAATGTTTAAAGAACGCTCCTTAACTAAATCAAATAAAAACATGCCAAAAACAAAATCCACTTTTTGACACTCTGAAAAATCCATTCTTAAAGACCCTTGATGATCTAATAAATTTTTTTTCAACTCATCTAAACGAAACACGCTCGTTCTAAAATCCCAATCCCCTCTTAAAATCAGCACAGAGTTAGCCCCATCTTTACGCATCTCTAAAAATTTTTGTTTCTCTGTCTTCATTAAAATATATTCTCTCTCAGATTAGGTAAAATCTATTAACAAAATTTTGTTTGTTAAAACGACTATTTTAACACAATGATAAACCAAAAAGTTAAACAACATTCCGTTTAATAAAGGATTAATTATTTTTAAAATGTTTAAAAAAATCATTTTTTTGTGCGTTTTTTTGATAGGGGGATTTGTCATTCCATCTCTTGATGCCATGCCTATTTTGCACAATAAAACCCCCAAAAAAAATTACCAAGAAGCCCATGAAAAGCTCTATAGAAGCATCATTAACCGCCAAAAGCTCACACGCAAAAAAAGCGGGTGGTATTTTTTAGGAGGGTTTGGCGCCGTAGAGGCCACTAAGGACTATCAAGGCAAGGAAATGAAAGATTGGATCGCCACGCTCAATTTAAAAACCGGCGTGCAAAGTTTTTTTAAAAAATATATCGGGATTAGGGGGGTTTTTGCATGGGATCTTGGGTCAGGAAAAGTGAATTACCAAAGCCATAAAGATCCTACCAACTCTTTTTTTACCATGCTTGCGGTGGGTTTGGATGTGATTATGGAATTCCCTTTAGGGAGTTATAAGCATTATTTAGGGGCGTTTGGGGGAGCTAGGGGGGCTTTAGTCGTTTATACAGACAAGCAAAATTTCAAGTTTTTTAAACATTCGGTGGTTTCAGGGGGCTTAGCGATTAATGGGGGGGTTATGCTCACGCTTTTTTTAAGGCACCGCATTGAATTAGGGTTTAAAATCTTACCCACCGCCAGATTGCTTTCTAGCTCCAAACGCTTTGAGACTTCGCCCCTATTTTATGCGGCATACAGCTATAAATTTTAACCTTTTAGCCAACTTCAAAAATCCAATCTTTGGGGGCTTCTTGTTCGCCTTGCTGGATGGATAAAAGCAAGTCATAAAGTTGTTTAGTAATATGGCCCGGCGCTTCAAAAAAATAAGACTTGTTATTATGTGCGATTTCTTTAATGGGCGTAATGATTGCGGCTGTCCCGCACGCTCCGGCTTCTTTAAACGTGCCCAACTCATCCACTAAGATCTCCCTCTCTTCTATGTTGAGTTTCAAATATTCTTTAGCCAAAACCATCAAGCTTTTTCTGGTAACGCTTGGCAGAATGCTTGGCGAATGCGGGGTGATAAAGGCATCATGCGTGATGCCAAAAAAATTCGCCGCCCCCACTTCTTCAATTTTAGTGTGCGTGGTGGGGTCTAAATAAATGCAATCATCATAGCCTTGCTCTGTGGCCATTTTGTGGGCTAACAGGCTTGCAGCGTAATTCCCCCCCACTTTCACCCCCCCGGTGCCTTTAGGCGCGGCCCTATCAAAAATCGTAGTGATAAACCTAGCCCCCCCTTTTTCTATGCCCCCTTTAAAATACGCCCCCACCGGTGCGCAAAACACGATAAAAAGGTATTCACTGGCCGGCTTTACCCCCAAATTATCCCCCACGCCTATGACAAAAGGGCGCAAATACAAACTCGCCCCGCTTTTATAAGGAGCGAGCCATTTTTGATTCGCTTTAACTACTTCAGCGCATGCCTTTAAAAACAGCTCTTCGCTCACTTTGGGCATGAGCAGTCTTTCGCATGAAGTTTGCAAGCGTTTGGCGTTTTCTAAAGGGCGGAAGAGTAAAGCTTTCCCCTTTTGAGAGCGGTAAGCTTTCAAGCCTTCAAAACAAGCCTGCCCGTAGTGTAAGACCGGCGAGCCTTCGCTGATTTGTAACACATTTTCGCTCACCAATCCGCCTTGCGACCACGAGCCGTTTTTATAAGTAGCGATGAAGCGAAAATCCGTTTTAATGTAGCTAAAGCCTAAATTTTTCCAGTCTAAATTTTCTAAATTTGCCATTTCACACCTTTAAATGGATAGTTTCAGGCGTGATTGTATCTAAAAAGGGGTTAAAAATCCCTCAAATAACTGATTTGAAACGCATAAACTCTACGCACATCAGCCTGTAAGGTGTATCCCTTTTCGTTGGTGATGGAGAAAAGCTGGTGCGTGATCGTAGGCACTTTAATCCCTAATTCCAAACTATTGTGTTTAGCGATATGGGTGCGGACCCCAAACTTCCATAAAAACTGGAAATTGGCCGGGCTATAACTGGAATTGCTGTGGTGTTTTGCATAATGAGCGATCTCTTTACTGATGCTCGTTGCCCAACTATCCCCGGCTAATTGGATCCCCACGACAAAACCAAAAACCATGTTTTCTTTATTCACAAAATTCCACAGCGTATCTAACCCCACGCCATAAGTGAATAGATTGACATAGTATTGCCCTTGATAGGAATCCCTCTCCGTTAAGGTATTCCCACCAAAACTAAAGCTATTGTAAATAAACCCGCTCTCGCCCACCGGGATACCCTTTTTCATCACGCCAAAGCGGTTGTGCGCGTAGTCAAAAAACCCATAATAACGCGCACCAAACCATTTTTTCTTGCCAAAAAATTGCTTATAGCCCGCTTCAAAACCCGCTCCTGCGTAAGGCGGGAACTTTATCAAAGGTTTTTGCAAGCCGTTGTCATTCACCATTTTAGTCTGATTTTGTATCATGCTCACCTGGTAATTGACTCCCACAAAAGCCGCGCTCTCTTCAGCGCTCGCTAAAACACCCAAAGCCCCTAACAATATAATTCTTTTCAACATTCAGTCTCTTCCCTTTATTTTTTGATAATGACTTTATATTATATTAGCTTAAAATGGCTAAGTATTACTTATAAAGAAATAATAATATATTTTTTCTTAAACTCAATTAAAAACTAACCTTTTAATTCATTCCAACGATTAGCGATAAACGCACTCGTTTCTAACGGCACCCTCAAAGGATACACTTCATCATTGAGAATGCGTTGGATTTCTTGCTGCAACTCTAGGGCGTTTTTTTCTTCAATTTCAAAAATCAATTCGTCATGCACTTGCAAAAGCAGCCTCACTGAAGGGTTATTTTTGAAACGCTCGCTCACTTTGAGCATGCCTAATTTCAATAAATCACTCGCGCTCCCTTGAAAAATCGCATTCACGCCCTCTCGCAAATAATTGCCCTTAACATAGTCATTCACGCCATTAAAATCAAACACCCGATAACGCCCAAGCAAAGTAAAGGCTTTAGAAGTTTTTAAAATCTCTTCTTTCATGCGGTTTAAATAATCTTTAATGCTAGGGAATCGTTTGAAATACGCTTCTATGTAGCTTTTAGCCTCGTTTAAAGAGATGTTTAAAGTTTCGCTCAATTTCTTACTCCCCATGCCATACACCAGCCCAAAATTAATGCTTTTAGCGATGGATCGTTTTTCTTTGGCTAAATCTTCTCCAAACAGCGCCTTAGAAGTTTCTAAATGGATGTCTCGCCCCTTTAAAAACGCCTCCATTAAATCCTTATCCTGGCTGAAATGGGCTAACAAGCGCAATTCAATTTGCGAATAATCCACCCCTAATAAACAATATTCTTTAGAGCTAGCGATAAAGCCCTTACGAATGAGTAAGCCTTTAGGCGATCGCACCGGGATATTTTGCAAATTAGGCGAATGCGAGCTTAAACGCCCGGTAGCTGTGCCGGTTTGGATGAAAGTGGTATGGATTTTATCGTCTTTGTCTTTTAAGCGCAATAAGGGGGTGGTATAAGTGTTAAAAAGTTTATTCAATTCCCTGTATTCTAAAATCAAAGGGATGCTTGGGTGCTTGTCTAGGATTTTTAACAAGTTTTTTTCATCGGTAGAGTGGCTTTTATTTTTAGGAAGCCCTAATTTTTCATACAAGACTTCGCTAAGTTGCTTGGGCGAATTGAGGTTAAAACCCACGCCGATTAAATCCAAAATCTGGCGCTCTAAAACGCTTAATTCATTCTTAAACTCCTGCTCTAAGCGCTTGAAATAAGGCGCATCAATCTTAAAGCCTTGAAATTCCATGCCCATTAAGACTTTCATAAAGGGCGTTTCAACTTCTCTAGCTAAAGCAAGCAAACCCTCTTCTAGCCCCCCTTTTTCAAAATACTCGCACAAACGCTTTAAAGCGTTTAATTCCAAACTCAATTGCTCTAATTTCTCCGCTTTAGCCTTAAAATCTTTGATTTTTTCATGCGGGATTAAATCTTCTTTTAAATATTCCTTTAAAACTTCATCAAACCCCACTTTTTCCGGATTTTTTAAAAACGCTAAAATTTGAGTGTCCTGGATGCGAATGTTTTCTAAAGACACCTGATATTTGGCTTTTAAAAAGCTCAACAAGGGCTTTAAATCATGCCCAACGATTTGTGCATGCTGTAACATTTGAGAAAAAGCGTTTTCTAAAAACTCTAAAGAAAAGGGCGAAAATAACGCCTCTTCTAAAGGTAAAAAATAGCCTTGATCTTGTAATAAAAACGCTAGGGCCAAAACTTTTTTTTCTTTATTTAGCACCAAACGTGCAAAAACCCTTGCATTAGTTTTTTCTAGCTTTTCTAAAAACGCGCTCAAAGGCGCGGTATTTTCCAAAACAATCATGTGCGATTTTTTAGGGGCGTTGTCTAATATAGGCACGTTTTCTAATATGGGCGCATTTTCTACAATTAAAGGCGTAGGGGAATTTTCTAAATCCCTTAAAGTGGAAATAAAACCATATTCTTTCAGTTCGTCTTTGATTTTCAATAAGGGGTTTTCGCTAGGAAAAGCGCAACTCAAAAAATCAAATTCCTTAATGCATTCTCTTTCTAAAGTGGCTAATTCCTTGCTTAAAAACGCGCTTCCTTTGTCTTGTATAAGGGCTTGATACATTTTAGGGCTGAGTAAATTTTTCACCAAGTCTAAATTTTCATAGATTTTTTCCAAACTCCCTAATCGCTGTAACAATTCCTTAGCGTTCTTGCTCCCAATGCCTTTAACCCCCTTGTAATTGTCGCTGCTATCCCCTACAATGCCCTGATAATCCGTGAATTGACTCGGCAAAATCCCATATTTTTCCACGCAATCTTTCACCAAAAACTCCGTTTTGCCATCAAAAAGCGCGATCTTATCGCTCAAAAGTTGGTTAAAATCCTTATCTTTAGAATAAATGCGCGTTTTATAAGGGCTTAGCGTGGCTAGGCTTGCGATCACATCATCGGCTTCAAATCCATTCACTTCCACGCAAGTAAAACCCATTTTTTGCAACCATTCTAAGGCGATAGGGATTTGTAAAAGCATCTCTTTGGGGGCGTCTTTACGATTTTGTTTGTATTCGCCTAATTTCTCAGCTCTTTTAGTTTTAGTCTGGCTTTCTAGGGCGAACACGATAAAAGGCATGTTTTTTTTATCTTTATAAAATTTTTTAACCATGCCCACAAGACCCGTTAAAAGCCCTGTAGGAAAGCCCTTATCGTTCGTTAAAGGCTTATTTTTAGCGCTCATGTAATAGCTTCTAAACAAATACGCAAAAGTATCAATTAAAGCCAAAGTCCCCTCTTTAATGACTGGCTGCTCCATGACTCAATCCCTCTTCAATCAAGCAAATTTTAAATTTATTGTAACACAAGCTGGACCTCATCTCTTTCAAAATAACGAGTCTTTTTGAACGGGCGTTTCTTGGCTGATGATTTCTTTTGTGGCCTGAATTTTAGCGTCGCAGTATTGAGCCACGCCTTGAATGGTTTGTTTCATCAGGGCGTTTATAAAGGTGTGCATGAAGTTAAAATCAATACCATCAATGGTTTGAGTTTTAGCGGTGGGTTTTAGGGGTAGTTGGATTTTTTGCTCCCTAAAAGTTTTATCAATATCCCTAACTAATACACTCAATAAAGGGCGTTTTAAGGCGTTTAAAAGCGTTGTGAAATAGTGGGCTATGCGTAAATCAATTTTATTTTCAATTTCAGTTTTTGGTGTGATTTTTCGCATGAATTGTCCCGCATACCATGACTTTTTACGATAGAAAAAATCCATTTGTAAAAGCCCTAAACTCCAAGTAAATGGTGGGTTTAAATTTTCTGCATTGACAAATCCTGTGGTTTGCAAAACGCCTTGATTTTGCGAAGTTCTTGTAATATAATCGTAATCTTGTCCTTGCGTTAAAGCGTCTTTATTAAAGCTTAAGGTTTTTTCAATTTCAAACAAATCCCCTAATCTGAAGCTTTGCCATGTCAAGCCGCATGGGGTATTACCCCCCCCCCAGAATTGTTGCCATTGAAAACGTTAAGGGCGTTTTCTTCATCGCTAGAAAGGGTGGTGTTTTCTAGCCCTGTAGCTTTTAAATAAGCCTGAAGTTCGGCGAGCCGACACTGCTCAAGTTCGGCGAGCCGACACTGCTCAAGTTCGGCTATGAATTTTTCCATGAAATCAAAATCAATATCATCAAGGGTTTGAGTTTTAGCGGTGGGTTTTAGGGGTAGAGAAAATTTAAACTCCGCAATGCTTTCTGTTGTAGAGCCTAGCCCCCAAGTCAAGGGTTTTAAAATAAATTGTAAAATCGCACTTATAAAATGTAAAATTTTAGGGCTTTTGAAAGCAAATTTTGGTTTTAAAATTTTAACCTTATTGCCTGTAAAATAAGGTTGTTTTTGATAAAACACGGTGAAAGTGTCTTGCGCGAACGAAAGGGTATTTTTTTCATTAGTAAATGTAGGGTCATCTACAATAAAGCCTTTTATACCATTGTTGGTTGTAGCGCGCACGACATAAGGGTAGCTGTTTTCTATTTGTGTGTCATGGATTTTTATCGTGTTGGCATGATAAATTTTCTTACTTGACAACACTTCAAACAAATCCCCTAATCTGAACTCGCCCCACTTAATAGCGTTGAGTTGGCTATTAAGGGGGCCAATCACTTTGGGGGCGTTTGGTTTTTTAAAATCAAGCCCACTTCATAAGAAAGGTAATCGGCTATCGTTCTTTTAAAATCCTCTAATTCGGGTTTAGCCTCATTCTTTTGATGCGCTTCAAAATTAAAGTCTTTAGCATGCTTGTTTTCGCACGGCTTAGCGATAAAATCTTCAATATAGATTGTTTCTAAATCGCCCCACAGCTCTTTAGAGACTTTGGCGTTTAAGCCGGCTTTGTAAATTTTAATGATTTCTTCATAGCGTTTGGTGGGGTTAGAGGTTTCATTTAAGCCTCTTTTGGTGCGTTTGAAACCATCGTTTCTAAAGTCTATGAATTTAACGGACTTTTCATAATCGTGCGGCTCATGGGCTTTAAAAATATAGACGCTCGTTTGCACACCGGCTTGAGGCATGAATAAATCAGTAGGCATTTTAACGCTCGCTAAAAGCGAATGTTTTTTTAAAATTTCAACATTGGATTTTAAAGCTTGCCCGCTCCCTGCACTATCTTGGATAATGATCGCTCCTAAACCGCCCTTTTGCATGCGCTCTAACCCGAACTTGATAAAAGGCATGCCGTTTTCTTCGTAGCTAAAAGGAGGGTTTAATAAAAGGATATTGGGTTTGAAATCTTCATAAATCTTTTTATTGGTTTCAAAAGTGTTGCCTTTGATGATCAAACTTGAGCCATCGCCTCTTAAAATCATGTTAGTGGTGGCTAGGGAAAACATTTCAGCGTTAAGCTCCACGCCTAAAAGCTGCGTGGTTTTCATGGCTTTGATTTTTTCGTTCGCTTTAGTGGTGTTTTTACCATAGGTTTTTTCAATGTCTTCAATCATTAACACCATAGAAGAAATTAAAAAGCCCGCGCTCCCTGCGGCCAAATCCATCACAAAAGATTTCGCATTAACCCCTAAAAGTTCGCTCATCATTTTAGTTACATAAGGCGGGGTTAAAACAATGCCCAATTCCTTACCATCCCCTAAAGCGTATTTTAAAAATTCGCTATAAAGTTCGCCCATGATGTCTAAATGACCGGTATTGTCGCTTTCATTAATGGGCTTATGGACAAACTCATAAAGAAAGGTAAAAATTTGCTTAGTGATGCTTGAATCTTTTTCTAAAAGCATGCTTATGGCTTTATCCAGGCTCGTTATTTTATCGCGTTGCGGGTCTTTACTGATTTCTTTAAAACTGGCGAGCATGAGATCTCGTTTTTCTTCGCTCAAGTTTTTGGTTTTTAAAAATTCGCTGATTTGGTTAAACACTAAAACGCCATCACGGCTAGTGTCGGTCAATTCGCCTTTTAAATCGCTTGGTTTTAAGCCCCCTTTTTTGCCCTTAATTTCTTGCATAGATAAAAGCATGCCGCTCACGTATAGCACGCGCTGAGGCGCGGTGATGTTGTGGTTATGCATCAGGCGGTTGAGTTTTTTAGCGGTTTCGTTCAACTCGGCTTTGGTTTTGATTAAAATGAGGTGTTTTTCTTCTTCAGTGAGCGTGCATTCTTTATAAAAAGCGTTAAACGATTCTTGATTTTCTAAAAAATGCAGGTTTTTAGCGTTAGTGAGTTTGTGCGAATTGATCCCGCTCGCAAAAACATAATACACTTCTATCAAAAGGTTTTCTTCATCGTCGCCGGCGATGCCTATGGCGATGCATTCTTTATATTTTTCTTTGTTTCTTAGGATATTTTGAGCGTAGTGTAAAGCCCCATTCACGGCGAATTTTGAAATGGAATGATCATCGTTTGCAAGCGTGCTGTTTTTGAGCTTTTTTAAATTTTTAGCGTAGAGTTTGTTTTCTATGATTATAGGGATAACGCTCCCTTTATTTTTAGGGTGCGTGTATTTTTCTAAGCTAAAATCTGGCTCGCCATAAGAAGTTTTATCTTTAGTTTTACTCGCATTCAAAAGGGCGTTTTTAAGGCTAGGACTCATTTGGCTTTTAACATTAAAATCCTTATTTTTCATAAGCCCTAAATGGGTCAATTCTTTTTTGACATAGTCATCAACATCATCTTCTAACCGAAAAGCTTGCATATTTTTATCCTTTTAAAAAATAAAATTATAACTCATTCATCCGCGCTGCAAAGCACGATCGCAAAGTGCGTTTTGATGTTTAGGGTTTTAAGGTGTTTTAGGGCTTCTTTTAGGGTGGTGCCGGTGGTGATAATATCATCTAACAAAAAATAATCTAAACTTTCATCGCCTTTAAAGGTGAAATCCCGTGGGTTGTTCATACGAAATTCCAGGCTTTTCCCGGCATACGAAACAGCGTTAGTCGCCCTTAAAGTCCCATAAGTGGGCTTTAAATTGCCTTGGCAAAAGCCTTTTAAAAGCGCGGCGGAATGCGAATAAAAGGATTTGATTTTATCATCAATGGCGATGCCATGAAGGGGGGTATTCAAGCCTTGTTCTTGTAAGATTTTCACAAATTCTTTGCCGGCTTTTTGAGAAAGCAAGGGCAAAATGCGAGAGCCAATCAGCGCGTATTTGCTTTTAATGAGTTCTTCTATTTCGCTATAAGCGTAAAAACTATACACGCTCACGCCCTCTAAAACCCTTATTCTTAAGCTTAAGGGCAGATCGTTTAGGCAATTTGGGCAAAGGGGCTTGAAAGAAAGCTTCAAACAGGTTAAACAACGCATTCAATAAAAGCGGCGATTTTTTCGTGCAAGTTTTTAGCGCTTTTTTGAGCGTCTAATTCCAAAACTTCGCACCCGAATTTTTCTCTTAGCGCATAAGCGTGGGTTTTGAGCTTTTGCTGGATGGTGAGCAATTTTTCTATGCCTTGGTTTTCTATTTTGTCTAAACTTTTAAGGCTTAAGCGCTGTTTTAAGCCCTCTTTGTCTATCACTAAAAGAATGATTTTTTCAGGCAAGACGCTTTGAGTGGCAAGCAGGTTTAATTCCAAGCTTGAAAATTGGCTATAAGCCATGCCAGAGATCAAACTCCTGTCGCTAATGATGAGCCTTTTTTCTTTCAATGCCGGTTTGATCACGCTTTCTACATGCTCAGCCCTATCGCTTAAGAATAAAAACGCTCGGGCTAATTCGCTGATGTTTTCATTTAAAGCGATACGCCTTAAACTTTCGCCTATTTTTGTCCCCCCTGGCTCTTTGGTAAAAAGGGCGTTTTTAAACCTGTTTTTTAATAATTCTACTTGAGTGCTTTTGCCCGCGCCATCAACGCCTTCTAACACCACATACATTTTAAGCCTTTGAAATCAAAGGATAAATTTCTTTAGGCACTAAATGGCTCGCATCGCCCTTATGCGCGATAATGGATCGCACGATAGAAGAGCTTATGAAAGCGTTTTGTAAAGTGGGCATGAAATACAAGGTCTCTAATTCGTGGTTTAAGGATTTGTTCGCATAGCCCATTTGCAATTCGTATTCAAAATCGCTCACCACCCTTAAGCCCCTAACTAGCACCTTACAATGGTATTCTTTAGCCAGATTGGCTAACAGCCCTTCAAACGCCACGCATTCTACATTTTTAAAACTTTTAGTGGCCAGTTGCATCATTTTTAAACGCTCTTTTAAACTAAACATGGGATTTTTAGCGCTTGAATGCGCCACAGCGACAATGAGCTTTTCAAACAATTCGCTAGAGCGGTGGATAATGTCTATATGCCCATTCGTTACCGGATCAAAAGTGCCCGGGTAAATGCCGATTTTTTGCATCAGTTCATTCCCCATCGTGGGTATAAGTCATTTTCTATCCCTAAGCTGTCAAACCACTTCCCCACTAAAAAATCTTGCATCGCTTCTAAAGTCTTGCTCTGGGTGTAATAAGTCATCACCGGCGGTGCGATGATTGCATTAGAATGGGCGAGTTTGAGCAAATTTTCCAACATGATAGCGCTTAAAGGCATTTCTCTAGGGGCAATGAGTAAGGGGCGCTTTTCTTTAAGCATCACAGAGGCGCTCCTAGAAATCAAATCCCCCCCAAAGCCATGCGCGATTTTAGCCACCATGTCCATGCTCGCTGGAATGATCGCCATTTTATGGATGCCATAACTCCCTGAAGCGATGCTCGCATGAATATCTTGCTCGTTAAAAAAAGTCGCACTAGGCCGTAAGTCTTTCATGGCGTTTTTAAGGTTAATATTCGATTCTTCTAACGCCACGACATGCGCGTTTTTAGACGCCACGACAAAAACTTCAATTTCTTTGGGTAATTTTTCTAAAAACCGCAAGGCTAGGGGTATCCCGCTCGCCCCACTGATGCCTAAAACTAATTTCATGAATATCCTTTATAAGATTTGCGCTTTAGAGCTGCTCAACACTTTCGCTTTTAAGATTTTATTGCTTTCTAAATTTTTCGCTTGAATGATTTGATTAAGCGCGCCATTTTCTAGGGCTTTTAGGCTTATTTCTATGCTGATTTGCCCCTCTTCATACACCCCGGTGATGATGTCGTTTTTACGCACGATGATTAAGGCTTGGGTTTTATCCATGCTTAAAAGCGTGTTAGGGGGGATAAAATTTTTCGCACTCACTTTATCGATCGCGCCCTCTAATAAGGGGTTAGAAAGCGCGCCAAACAAAACGCGCTCTTTTTTAGTGTTGTTAGCGGTGATGTTCTCGTCTTTTTTAATCGCGCTAGCGCTTTTAAAAGCCTGCATGCTGCCTATCACGCTATAACGCACCGGTAGGCGTAAATTAGGCTCATTTTCTAACCTTAAAAACACGACCCCATCTTTTTTAAGCTTGTTAGAAGCACTCAATTCATAGCTTAAAATGGAAGCGTGAGAAAAACGCTCTGGGATTTCTAAGTTAATGGTTTCAATTTCTAATTTTAAGTCTTGGTATTCTTTGAGGTAAGTTTCTTTAATTTCTGTTTTAAGCGCGTTCAAATCTAGGGCGAACAATGCGTTTAAACCTATCAAAAAAAGGGTTAAAATTTTCAAAACTCGTTATCCACTTTTTCTACAAATTTTTCTGAGATTTTATCATAGACATTCCCTCCGCAATTGATTTTCAAACACAAACCGCTCAAGCCCTTTTCCACGCCTAAAACCCTCCCGGTGCCAAAAATCTTATGTTTGATCAAATCCCCCACTTTAATGGGCGTATTTTTTTGGTGATTTTGTTTAGGGGTTTGATCGCTTTTAAGTAGCTTGGCTTCTTCTAAAAACACAGAGGGCGAGCAAGAAATTTTCCTCCCAAAATACGAACGCTCTTTGACATAAGAAAGTTGCAATCCTTCTTTAGCCCTAGTGATCGCTACGTAAGCCAAGCGCCTTTCTTCTTCCAAATCGCTTTCTTGATTGAATCCCCTATGCGGGAAAAACCCTTCTTCTAATCCGATCACAAACACATGCTTAAACTCTAACCCCTTACTCATATGCACGCTCATGCAGCTCACTTTTTGCGCGTTTTCTGTATTGTGAACATCCAACACGCTTTCATTCAAAAAATCCAGTAAAGAATGCGTGGGGTTAGTTTTAAAATGCTCTTTCACTAAACTTAAAAGCTCTTTAACAAAGCCCTCTCTTTCTTCGTAATTGTCTTCTTTTTCATAGCTTTTTAAAAGATTAGTCTCTTCTAAAAACCGCTCGCAAAACTTCTCCACTGAAATTTCAAAAGCCTCCCTCAAACGCCCTATCATGGCCATGAATTTCTTTAAAGCGTATTCGTTTTTAGAGTTTAGTTTGTCTTTAAACGCCCCAAGTTTTAGCGCTTCTTCTAAATTCAAATCCTCTTCATCTAAAAGAGAAAAAATCCATTCTTGAGTGATCTTGCCAAGGCCTCTTGGGGGCTTGTTTAAAACGCGCTTAATAAAAAAGCGATCGTCTTTTTTCGCCACTACATGCATGAACGCCAAAGCGTCTTTAACCTCGGCTCTTTCATAAAAACTCAGCACCCCAATGAGCCTATAAGGGATATTCAAAGCGTTCAAACTCTCTTCAATGCTGCGGCTAAGCCCGTTTAAGCGGTACAAAATAGCGATATTTTCTAAATTCTCGCCCTTCTTTAAAAGGGCTTTGATTTGATAAGCCACATCCAAACTCTCTTCTTTTTGCGTCAAATATTCCTTACAAACCACGCTTTTATGCGAGCCTTTGAAACTCTGAAGCGTTTTAATATGGCGGTGTTGGTTATGGCTAATCAAAGAATTAGCGCACGCTAAAATTTCAGCGCTAGAGCGGTAGTTGGTCTCTAATTTCACTATTTTAGCCCCTTTAAAATGCTTGTAAAAATTTAAAATATTAGAAATATCAGCCCCCCTAAACCCATAAATGCTCTGATCGTCATCGCCCACCACGCACAAATTATGATGCGTGCAACTCAATTGTTTTAAAAATTCCAATTGCAGGGCGTTCGTGTCTTGATACTCATCTACCATGATGTAATGGTAGCGCTCGCTAGTTTCTTTGGCGAGTTTTTCATTATCTTGTAAAATCTTAAGGCTTAAAAAAAGCAAATCATCAAAATCCACTAAATTGTCTTTTTTGAGCGCGTTTTGATAAAGCTCATACGCTTTATAGCATTCGCTATCTTGCATGCTCAAATCCATCATGCCGTTTTTGATTTGAGAAATATTGGCTCTAAAGTTTGAAATTTTGAGCTGCTTGCACAGCGTTTTGACTTCATCGCTATCTAGCACCGAAAAATCGCACGCCCTTTTTAAAAGATTCATGTGTTGCCTTAAAAACAGCAAACCAAAACGATGGAAAGTGCAAAGCAAAGGGGGGATAAGGGCTTGATTGTTCAATAATTTCAAAGCCCTTTCTTGCATTTCTTTACTCGCTTTATTGGTGAAAGTGAGCGTTAAAGTGTTCTCGCTAGGCACGCCACAAGCGCCAATCAAATACGCTAAACGGCTCGTTAAAGTCTTAGTCTTACCGCTCCCAGCTCCCGCTAAAATCAATAAAGGCCCTTGAATGTGGCTTGCAGCGATTTTTTGTGCTCCGTTCAAATTGCCTAAAATGCTTTTTTCAAAATCCATCATTCTAAAAACTCGCCCTTTTTTTCTTGACTCAAACGCTCTTTCAAAAGGTTGGCATCAATTTCAAAATCAAAATAAGGCGACGAAAAATCAGAGGTTTTAATGGCTAAAAAATGGTTTAACGCTGATTTCAAGTCCCCTTTTCTTTGATACAACAACCCTAGAGCATAACGGATATTTTCATTATTAGGATCGTCTAATTTCCCAAGCTCTAGCCATAAAGCGGCGTTATTGTAATTGCTTTGCGCGATGTAGGTTAAACCCGCTAGGATTTTTAAGCGCACCTCATTGTCCTTAAGCCCATCAATTAAGTTTTGATACAACGCGCTCGCTTTTTCATACTGGCCTTGAAACAAACTCACTAACGCTAAATTTTCTAACCAATCGTTAGGGGCTTCGCTCTCTTCTAAACTGGCGATTTTTTGCTCTAGTAATCTTTCTTGATGATCCAAATCATTGACCATAAATCCCATGTAAGTGTAGAAATGACGCCCTAAAATGGGCCCTTGCATGGTTTGATCCCAACTGATTTTATGCGAATCTAAAAGGGTGTAAATGCTTAAAGTGTGGCGGATACTCGCATCATAATACGAAACGATTTCATAAAAAATATTAGAGATGAGATCTTTAGGGAGCATTTTTTTCAAATTCCCAAAAGATTGCACCATCAATTTTTTATCCTTGCTCTCTTTAGCGAACACCGCTTCTAGCGCGTAATAAAAAGGGAGCTTTTTAGGGGCGTTTTTAAGCCAGTCCATATCCCAATTGGTGCGGTAATTCAAATAAGCAATGAGCGAAGACAGTAAGGCTTTTTGCGTGGGGCTAGAAAAATCCTGACTATAAAAATTCTCTGTGATTTCTCTTAAAAACTCCGTGGTGTCTTCGTGGGTGAAATGCGAGGCTAAAATTGCAAAAACCGCGCTCAAATAATCCGCAGAATTCAAATGGAAAGCCCTTAAAAAATGGAAATAAGCTTTGTGGTAATTTTCTAATTGCGCATAAATCAAGCCCACATTATAATGCAAAAGTGCGTTATCGGGGCTATTTTTTAAAGACAAATCAAAAAAAGAAAGGGCTTTTTTTAGGCGCTTCTTTTCTAATTCTTTCAACCCTTTGAGCGCGTTTTTATCCGCTATCGCCATCAAACGCCCCCTTTTAAAAGCAAGGCTTGCCCCCTCTAAATCCTTTTGCGTGTCAGAATCTAAAAGAAACAGCCCCTCTTCAATCACGCCTAAGGTTTCTTTAGAGTCTAAAACCTTAAAAGGGGCGTAATAAAACAACAAACGATAGATAAAATCCCTTTTACCTTCAAAATATTGCGTGTTCCAAAAACGCTCTTTGGCTCTTTCTTTGTCTAAAAAAACAGGGTTGATAGTGGGCTTGATGGGGTAAAAAGAGTTGGCTAGCGCACTATCTTCTTTTGTGTGGCTGGCTAATTTTAAGGCTTCGCTCGCTTTAAGGGTGTCGCCTTTTTTCAAACTCACCAATTCCAAAGCCATCAAAGCGTTTAAATCTTTAGGGTAGTTGTGCAAATAATGCTGCAAATGCTCCAAAGCCTGCTTGTAATGGCCCAAACGCGCCTGCAAAAGCCCTAAAGCAAGCTCATCTTGGGCGTTTGCGCTTTTTTGTAATTGCTTGTAAGCGTTCGTTTCATCTTTAAACATCAAAAACAATTTAGACGCCAAACGCGCGTTAGGCTTTAAAAAGGCGTTGGAATTAGGGTGCATTAAAGGCGAAAGGGCCTCAAAATACTCTCCAGCGTAATAGGATTTGAGCGCGTAAGCGTAGGAATAAAAAGACTTTTTATAGTCTTTATACAAAGTGTCTCTCACAATTTTTAGATAATGATAATACAAATCCTCATCTTGCAAATGATAAGCGCTCACTAACGCATCAATCGCGCTCACGCTCGCGTTTTCTTTAGAAGCGATGCTAGAATCAAACAAATCCAACGCCCCGTTAAAATCCTTTTCCTTAAACTTAATCACCCCTAAATTATGGCTCGCAATCCCTTGCGAAAAAGAAGCGGCCTTGTCAAACAGGTGTAAGGCTTCATCTTTTTGCCCTTGCTCATACAAAAGGCTCGCTTTTTGCATCATCGCATCCACTTGATTTTCATCGTTTCGTTTGAGGGAGTCCTTGCCGATTAAATCGGGTAAGTCTAAATTCTCTATTTGCCCCTCGGCTTGTGTGTTGTTAGCGTTGTTGGTGTCGTTAGGCGTTTCGTTATTGGCGGTGGCGGTATTGGTTTGTAAAGAAGTTTGTTTATTTTCTTTTTTATGCCCTAGTAACAAACTCAAAGCCACAGTGAGTGCGACGAGTGAAAGCAATATTCCAAGCGCGATATAAAGCTTTTTTTTATTGTGTAAAATCTGTTTAAAAAACTCTTTAGAGCTTTTGATTTTATTAATCGTCTGCTCTAAAGCCTGCTTCAAAGAGGGGATTTTAGAATGAATGCCCTTTAGGGGGGTTTCTTTTTCGTTTTTGTTTTCGCCCCCTTTTTCTTCTAATGAATTTTGCTCTTCATTCAGCACAAGCTAGCCTTAAAGGTATTTTTCTAACGCCTTAGGAATATGAATGCTCCCATCCGCTTGCTGGTGGTTTTCCATTAAAGCGACCATCGTCCTGCCTACCGCTAAAGAAGAGCCGTTTAAGGTGTGCACTAACTGGTTTTTTTGATTTTCTTTGAAGCGGATTTTGGCTCGCCTAGCCTGAAAATCCCTCGTGTTAGACACGGAGCTGATTTCTCGGTAACAATTTTGCCCAGGCAGCCACACTTCAATATCTATCGTGTTGCTCGCGCTAAAGCCTAAATCCCCACTGCACAATTGCACGAACCGGTGCGGTAATTCCAAAGCCCTTAAAATTCCGCTCGCGCTCTCTAGCATGCACTCTTGCATCGCATCGCTTTCTTTAGGGTGCGTGATAGCCACTAGTTCTACTTTATCAAATTGGTGCTGTCTTATCATCCCCCTTGTGTCCTTGCCCGCGCTCCCTGCTTCGCTCCTGAAACAAGGCGTGTGTGCGGTCATTTTAATGGGGAGGTTTTCAACGCTAATAATGGTGTCGTTGTATAGATTGGTGAGCGTTACCTCAGCGGTAGGGATCAAATACAAATTTTCATTTTCTATTTTAAAAACATCTTCTTTGAATTTGGGTAATTGCCCGGTCCCAAAAAGCATTTTTTCATTCACTAACGCCGGCGTGTAGATGATTTCAAAGCCATTTTTTTCATTAAAATCCAACATTAAATAAATGAGTGCGCGATAAATTTTCGCCCCAAAACCCCTAATGACCGAAAAACGGCTTTTGGCGAGTTTCACGCCGCTTTCAAAATCAATCCAGCCATTTTGTTGAGCGAGTTCAAAATGCTCTTTGGGTTTGAAAGTGAAAACCCTTGGGGTTAAGATTTTTTTAATTTCTATATTATCTTCTTCGCTTGCACCTAAAGGGGTCTTTTCATCCACTAGATTAGGGATTATGGAAAGCTTCAAATCAATTTGTTGCTCCAATTCGCCCACGCTTTTGGAAAGCTCATTCAGTTTGATTTTATTGTTTTCTAGCTCTTTTTTGAGATCGCTTGTATCCACTTTTTGAGCCATTTTGATACCAAATTCTTTAGAAACCTTGTTTTGAAAGGCTTGCAAGCCCTCTAATTCAATGAGTTGCTTTTTATAATGCGTGATGACTTCGCGCAAACGCTCCAACTCATCACCCATCGCATTATTACGCTTTTTTAAAGAAAGAGCCACCTTGTCAAAATCTTGCAATAAAAGTTTTCTATCAATCATTCAACCCTCTTTAATCGTTCTAAAATGCCACAATTTAGCCCATTCGTCTATATCGTTTTTATCTATTTGAGCGCTCAAAGCCCCCATTTTACCCTCTAAAGAATCTTCAATAGCGCCATTAGGCAAGGCCACAAAACTATCCCCATAAAATTTCCACAAAAATTCGTTTTTTTGATCTTCTTCTACAATGATTTGGCGATACGCTCCGATCCTATTAGCCCTAACCACCACGCAAGAAGCACAAAAAGCGCGCATCTGGCACAAAAGCCGCCACCTTTCATTGGATTCAAAAGTGGCCGCACTGCTTAAAAGCACCACATCCACGCCCTGATTTTTAGCCTGAACCCATATTTCATCAAAATGCGCTTCAAAGCCAAACAAAGGAGCGATTTTTAAGCCGTCTCTTTCAAAGACTAATAATTCTTTAAAAGCGCTTTTTTCATTGTCAAAAAAGCTCTCTTCATCCCAGTGAGGATAGGGGATTAAGCGTTGTTGCGTGTAATGCTTCACGCTTTCTTTAGAAATGAGGGCGATTTTTTTATAGATTTTAGAATTTTCTTCTAAAAGCACCGGGGCTGAGACAATTAAGTCTAACTCTTTGCATTTTTGCGATAAAAATCCAACCGCTCGCACAGACTGCGTGCTGATTTCATTCAAATCCAATCCCATGTTATGGTGGAAAAAGGGGTTGATCACGTATTCAGGCAACACCACCACGCTTTTCTTGGGTATGGAGTTGAATAAGGATTGCATGAGGTTTTCTTCAAAAGACTCTAATTGCAAAGCAAACACCCGCATGCTTTAAGCCTTTTTGTCTGTCGTTTGGAGTTTTTCATGCTCTAAATAAGCGTTTTCTAAAAGCTTTTGAGCCAAAAACAACTCTTGCATGGCCGTTTTATACAAATCCATCCCGTCTTTTAAGGACAAGTTAGGATCATTCAAGCGATCTATGGCTTGCTCTAGGGAATGAACATGCTCTTCAAAGCTTTTTTTAGGGGCGTTTTTAGCGTTTTTAGTGTTTTTTGGGGGGATTTTTTCGGTTTCAAATAATTCATCTTGCATGACATTCCTTTAGCTTTTTTTAACAAGCATGGTCGTTGAAATTTGAGCAATAGAATCTTCAGTCCTTAAAATCTCAAACCCTGCGTTTTTTAATTCATGCTTCAAACCCTCCAAACTCAAAAACCCCTCAATGGATTGCGGTAAATAAGAATAAGCGCCATAATTCTTACTGATAGCCCCTCCCACTAAAGGCAAAACCTTATTCGTGTAAAACCCTGAGATTTTATCCAACCATGTGGGGTTGTCTTTTTTTAAAAATTCTAAAATCACTAAAACGCCCCTAGGCTTTAACACCCTAAAAAACTCTTTTAAGGCCTCTTGTCTTTCCACGATATTACGCAATCCATACGCAATGGAAAGGATATCCACGCTGTTATTTTCAACACCTTTTAAATCTTTGGCTTGAGCTTGGATGAAAGAAGCTTTGTTTTCAAGCTCTTCACATTTTTTAATGGCCAATTCAAGCATGTTATTAGAAGGATCAATCCCCAAACATTCCTTAAACTCTATGCCGCAATTGAGAGCGCTTTTTTGCCAAGCCACAAGCATATCCCCCGTCCCGCATGCCACATCCACAAGCCTTAACGCTTTTTTATTCTCCAAAAACAAAAACGCATGCTCGCAAGCCCTTTGGCGCCATTTAACGTCTAAGCCAAAACTCATCAAGCGGTTGGCTTGATCGTAAGAGCTGGCTATATCATCAAACATGTTGATGATTTTTTCTTGCTTGAGGTGCTTTTCTTTTTTCATGACTTTTCTTTTTTCATGGCTTGTCTTTAAAAAGGCTTGACAACCACTAAGATCACAATGAGAATCATTAAAATCGTGGGTATTTCATTAAACACACGATAAAACCTTGCGTTTCTTCTTGTAGGGTCTTTTTCTAGCTCGCGCATGCATTTTTTGCAATAAAAATGATAGGCTAAAAGTAAGATTACTAAAGCCAATTTAGCATGCAACCAACCCCCACTTTTAAAGAGCGCAGGCTCTATCAACAACATTAAAATCCCTGTGATAAGCGTGAAACCCATAGCCGGTGAAGCGATAAAGGAATAAAGCTTTTTTTCTTGGATTTTAACCACTCCTACAAACTCTTTTTTATGTGCGTTTTCTGCATGATAGACAAAAAGGCGCGGCAAATAAAATAACGCCGCCATCCACGAAATGACCGCTATCACATGGAAAGCCTTAACCCATAAAAAATACCCACTCAAAAATCCCATACCACTCTCCCTAATTTATCTTATTTTGCTGTAAAAACGCTTGCAAATTTTCTCTTTCGCCGCTGATTTCCACTTCCACGCTTTGGTTTGAAAAATTCTTTTTGCTTAATTGTAAGCTAAATTTCTTAATTTCACGCTGAAGAGCGTCTAATTCTTTGTAAGAATAATGAGCGCTTAAAGTTTCCAACTCCACAAAATCCTTAAAAGCGTTTTCTCTTTTAGCGTTTTCTACGCACAATAACGCGCTAGTGGCATAAGCCTTCATCAAGCCCCCCACCCCTAAAAGCGTGCCTCCAAAATAACGCACGCTCACTAATCCTATATTGATTAAATCCTCTCGCCTTAAAACGCTAAGCATAGGCATGCCTGAACTCCCTTTAGGCTCGCCATCATCGCTAAAACCCTCCGTGATTTTGCCCTCTAAAGAATAGCGGAACGCCGTTACAAAATGCGCGGCTTTAAAATGCTCTTTTTTCAAAGCCGTGAGGGTTTTTTCAAAATCGCTAAAGGGCATGAGATAGCCTAAAAAGCGAGATGCTTTAGTCTGGTGCTTGGAGGTGATGAGGTTTTTAAGCGTTTTCACAAGCTTTCTTTAAAGAGCTGAGTTTGAACACGCACCCTATAAAACTCACGATAAAAATCGCAATAAGCGCGTAAAAATGGATAGACACATCTATAAATTCCGCATGCATTTGATTCAATCGCCCTAACAAACTGATCCCATGATAAGCAGGCACTATTTGAACAAAAACCTGTAAATAAGAGGGCAAGGATTCAAAAGGCCACACAAAACCCATCATAAAAATCAAGGGCAAAGAAGAAATCAAAACGATTTGAGTGGTGTGGGCTTCATTTTTGATCCATGCGCCTAAAAACGACCCCAAACTCAAGGTCGCAAGCATGAAAATCAAACTATTCAAAAACACCATTAAAGCGCTTCCATGCCGTTCGATCCCATAAAAAGAAAACAGCACCCCAAAATACCATAAAATAAAAACGCTAAACGCTGCCACAAACACCAAGAGTCTTGCGCACAGCCTTAAAGCAATTTCTTTCTTGTCTAAAAGGGCTAATTCCAAACGCCTGGAGCTAGTAAACATGCTGCTTGCAATGAGCATCACCTGGTGTAAGATGAAAATAAACACGCTAGAGAGCGCGTAATTCAAATACCCCTCACTAGGGTTATACAAAGCGATAGGCCTGATTTTAATCCCGTCTGTCCCTAATTCAGCTTCTTCTATTTGGGCGTTGCGTTTGAATCTTATCTCATCATTTAAAGCGTTGATGCTCTCCACCACCGCATTCGCTAATGCGCCATAAATCAAAAAGTAATTGGAATTCGCATAAAAATCTATCATTACAGGCACTTGTTTATGGATATTGGCTTCAAAATGCGAAGGGATATGCAAGATCCCATAAATTTTTTCTTCTTTTAAAAGCTTTTTGGCTTCCAGCATAGAGGGGCTAAAAAAAGCGATTTCTAACTCGTTGGAGCTTTGCGCCATGAAGGCTAATTGCCTGGAAAGGAAGGAATTGTCTTCATCTACAAGGGCGATTTTTTGCTGCGTTACGATGTCTTTCAAATAAGGCAAAGGGTATAATAAGCCATAGATTAAAGGAGCGCCTATAAGGATTAACAAAACGCCCTTATGAGAAACAATGGCTCTTAATTCCATTAAAAGGATTTTAAAAAAATTCATGCGCTAGCCCTATCTTTTTTAAAAGAAAAATAAAAAATCAAAAGCCCTAAAGCTAAAAAAATTAAAAAGAACACAAGCGGCATTAAAGAATTTAAAGACTCGGTAAAATCCGTCTTATAATAGGCCTCTTGTAAAAAGAACTTCATAAAATGGCTAATAGGCAAGCAATGGCTCCAAAAATCCCCAAAAATTTCCATGTTGTTTTGCGGGTAAGTCACCCCAGCAAACGCAAAGCTTGGAGCGGTATAGACTCCAATCGCACCCGCGGTTTCAATAACGCTTTTTGAAATGCCATAAACTAGCACCACAAACCCGCTCATGATAAGCGTCATTAAAACTACCGCCAAAAAGACCAACAACAAATGCGCATAATTCCCCTGCATGCCAATGAAATTAAAATAAAACGCCATGCCCATCCCCCAAAAGCTAAACACACACGCATTCGCTAAAATACTGATCAAAAGCTCGCGCATGTTAGAGGTTTTTTGAATGAAATTGAGCATGCCAATCGCAATGAAAATAAGCCACATGCAAGGCAGCATCACGCTTAAAAGGTATTGCGTGTAATTGTTTTCTTCATTGTATAGGGCATGCAATTGCAAAACAATAGGTATTGCTTGGGCTTTAGCAGAAATCAAATTGGAATCTCGCACTAAAGCTTTGGTGGCTAAGGTTTTAGCGTCTAAAGTCAAAGCGGTTTGTAAAAAAGCGTTTTTGAGCGTTTTCCCCACTAAAACATACTCAGCGTTATAATAAAAGGGCAAATCCACCTTTCGCCCCATTTTAATTTTTTTCTCTAAATCTCTAGGCAAAACTAACGCCCCATACGCTTCAGCGGAATTTAAAAAGCGTTTGGCTTCTAAAAGGCTAGCCACTTGGTGTTTGATTTGAAGCGCGCTCGTTGCACCCAATTCAAACGCTACCTGATGGCTTGTGGTGGTCTTATCCAAATCCACCACCACGATAGGGAGCTGTCTTGGGATTTCTTGCTTAAAGATTTGCGTGCCTAAAACCCCTAAACAAAAAGGCAATATAAAACACACGACAAACAAGAACTTGTCTTGTAAAACCCATGCGCTTATCAATCTGAACAAAACAATCCTTTTTAAGGTTTAATGGTAACTAACACGCTCATCCCTACCCTAAAATTTTCCAACTCTTCTAAGGGTATGGCCTCCACTTCATAGCTTTTCATGTCGTAAGTGTTGGAATTATTTGTCGCTTTCCAAGTCGCAAAATCCCCCATCACGCTCAAATATTTGACCCTGAATTTCGCGCTTCTTTTCAACGCTGGGATATACCCTTCAAATTCCTTGCCCACCTTAAACTCGTTCAAATACTTTTCAGGCACGCTGATTTTTAACCAACTATCCTTTAAATCTATCATTAAAACCACAGGAAAGCCCTTAGGGCTAAGCTCGCCACCGCTTAAAAGCACATTACTCACTTCCCCATCAATAGGGGCTAGGGCTTTGACATCTTTTAAATAAGACTCCACTTCATTCACTTGCCCTAAAGCCGCGCTCTCTTTAGCCTTAGCGGCAATCTTACTTTCAGAGCTCGCCCCCCCTAAAGCCATTTTATACTTTTGGTAAGCCGCGCTCTCGTTGTATTTAGTGCTTTCATAAGCCGCATAGGCTTCATCGCGCTTTTGCAAGCTCGCCACGCCGTTATCATACAAATCTTGAACGCGCTTATAAGTCTCTTTGGCTAAAGTCGCTTGGGATTTTGCCGCTTGCCAAATATCTCTTGCAGAATTGATCGTTTCGTCTCTTGAGCCTCTTTTGACTTCATCGCTAAGCGCTTTAGCGGCTTTATGCCCGGCTTCAGCTTGAGCGAGCTTGGCTTCTAATTCAGGGCTAGAAATGCTAAAAACCAAATCGCCCTTTTTAATGTGATCGCCTTTTTTAACAAACACCTTTTCAATGCGCCCAGGGACTTTGGAACTCACGCTGTATTCTCTGGCTTCCAAAAACCCTTGCAACACTTCAGCCTTAGGGCGATAAGCTAAATAAAAAAGCACGATTAGCCCTAACAATAAAGCCCCACCCCCTGTAAGAATCGCTTTATTTTTATCCAACATGCTGTTTGACATGATTTTTTCCTTTAATAAACAAATTCATAAAATAAATCAATATGATCGCTTAACGCCATTAAATTCGCTAATGAAACAATGTATTTATAAGCCACGCTTTTTTGCTCCACGATGATAGAAGAAAGCGTGTTCCTCGCATCAATGACTTGAGCGTTCGTGCTTAAGCCTTGCAAAAAAGCCTGCTCTTGGAGTTTTAAGTTTTCCTTGGCTAATTCCACGCTAGAAAGCAAGCTTTTGTATTCTTTCAAATAAGAAAGCGTCTCTTTATAAGTCTTATTCACTAATAATTCCATGTTTTTTTTAGCTTGGATTTGTTCGCTACTTGCTTGCAGCTCCGCTAATTTGCTCGCTTGGTATTTTTGGATACGCCCTGTAGGGGAGAGTATGGGCATGCGCCCCGCCACGCCCACAAACCAACTAGGGATCATGTCTTCAAACACCGAATTGTTTTGTTTCATGAGATAAGAGCCAAAAAAACTCACTTGGGGCAAGAATTTAGCGATCTGTAGTTTCGTGTTTTCTTTAGAGATTTGAATCTGATTTTCTAAAGTCTTTAAAACCGGGTAAGAATTGAGCGTGGAAGCAACAAAAAAGCTCAAATCGGGCAGATTTTTCTCGGTGTGGATCTCTAATTTGCTTGAAGGTGCTAGATCGTCCTTGCTAGACAAAATAGAATTGAACGAGAGCTGCGAAACTTCTAACACGTCTTTAGCCTTAACGCTAGCGATATGGGCCTTATCATAAGCCACTTGAGCGCCTAAGGTTTCTACCCTAGCGATTTGCCCCACTTTTTGCATTTTCAAAGCGTTTTGGAAATGCTTATAATGGCCTTTTTCTACTTCTTCTAAAGTTTCAGCCACTTCTGCGTTTAACACCATGCCATAATACACGCTCACAAGCTCTTGAAAAGTGGAAAGCTTTTTCAAACGATACACTTCATTGGCGTCTTTTTGCATCAAATCCGCAATGCGCACCATCGTGAATCTTGCCCCACCCATATAAAGGGGATAAATAATGCTCAAAGCCCCAATCACCACATTTTGCTTAGAAAACAATAAGGGGGCTTCTAAAGTGCTGCTCAAAGCCCCAAAACCTTGCATCACCCCTTGCATGCCCGCTTGGATTTGAGGGGTTAATACTTGAGGGGGGATATTTTGCTGGATGTTTTGCAAGCCTTGATGGATCTGGTTGGTGGCTTTTTGCACGCCCGGTTGTTTTTGGCTGGCAAAATCCATTTTAATGGGGTTAGAAAGATACACATAAAAAGCGCTCAAATCAATTTGAGGCAAAAAAGAAAGCTTAGCCGCTAATTTCATTTTACTCGCTCTTTTAATGGCGTATTCTTGCGCATGCAAGCCTTCATGGTTGGATAACACCCTATTCCATGCGTTTTTTAAAGAAAGTTTTTGAGCGTTAGGGTGGTTCAAAGGTAGGCTGTCTTCAGCCAAATTCAAAGAAGAAGGCTCGGTTTTAGGAACTCCATCAACAGCGCTTAAAGAGCTATTGAATAATAAGCCCAATACAAAGAGGGTTGTTTTTTTCATGCTTCATTTTCTCCCTGATCTTGTTTAACCGCTTTTAAGCGTTTTATCCTGGCCCCATCCACGCTTAAGACTTCAAAAACATACCCATGCGAAACGATTGTATCCCCCTCCATAGGCATGCGCTCTAACAAGCTAAAAACATAACCCCCAAGCGTTACCTGCTCGCATTCTTTGTCAAATTCAATGTGAAGCACTTCTTCTACGCTCTCTAAATCCAGCATGCCCTCTAATTCAAACACGCCCTCTTCAAGCTTGTTTACGCCCTCTTGTTTTAAGTCGTATTCGTCGCTAATCTCGCCCATGATCTCTTCAATAATATCTTCCATAGTGAGCAGCCCGGCCGTGCCGCCGTATTCATCAATCACCAAAGCGGTATGGATTTGCTCTTTTTTCATTTTAATAAGGATTTGAGAAATGGAAGCGCTTTCAGGGACGATGATCATTTTCCTGACGATTTGATTGAAATCATGCATTTTAGGGGTAAAAATAGAGCGAGAAAGCAAGTCTCTAATATGCACCATGCCGATAATGTTATCCTTAGAACCCTTACAATAAGGGTAGCGCGTGAAGCGGCTTTTTAAAACAATGTCTATATTTTCTTCATAGCTGTTTTCTTCGTCCAAACACACCATATCTTTTCGTGGGGTCATGATTTCTTTAGCGCTCGTGTCAGAAAAATCCACCGCGTTTTTAATGATTTCGCCCTCCACTGAATCAATAATGCCCTCTCTCAAGCTCTCGCCCACAATGATCTTTAACTCTTCTTCAGAATGCGTGCCATCATGCTCTTTAGGATTGATGCCCACTTTTTTTAAAAAGAAATGAGCGATCACATCAAACAGGCACACCACCGGATAAAACACGACCCAAAACACATGCAAAGGGCGCGCGGCAAAAAGAGCGGCTTTTTCAGATTTAGCGATCGCTAAAGACTTTGGCACAATCTCGCCCAACACGACATGCAAAAAAGTGATGCTCAAAAACGCTATGACCACGCTCATTGAATGGATAAAAATAGGATTTTCTCTCAAATCCATAGACTCAAACAGCGCGGCTAACAATTTTGCGATAGCGGGCTCACCCACCCAACCTAAAGCTAATGAAGAAAGGGTGATGCCTAACTGCGTCGCGCTCAAATAAGTGTCTAGTCTTTGACTCATCTTTAAAGCGAGTTTAGCGTTGGAATTACCGATTTTAACCAGCTCTTCCAAACGGGTTTTACGCACTTTCACAAGAGCAAACTCTGAAAGCACAAAAAAGGCGTTCAACAACACCAATAAAAAAGCAACCATCAACATCAAAATCGATTCAGACGGATCCAAATAAGCTCCTTGATTCCTCCCCATGATTTAAACCTAAAACCTAACGATAAATATAAAATATATAAAATCTTAGAATTTTAACATAAAAGATTAAGCCTAACTTTAAAAATCAAGCCTTTAAAAACCCTAGAAATACTTTTCTATAAAACCAAGAGCCACAAAAAGAAGCGTGCCTAAAAGCGCAGAAACCGGCACGGTTACCAACCAAGCGGTAACAATCTTTTTTAAAATGGAGCGTTTGATCACTTCTTCTTTATACACTTTTTTAAGCGACTTTTTTTCTTTCTTTTTCAATTCCAAAGCGATAGCGGTGTTCTTGCTTTTTTTCAAGCTCTCTAGCATGAGCGATTTTTCTTTCAAATTGGCTTTATCAAAGCGCTCTAAAAAGCCTTCAATTTCTTCTAAATCTTCCCCAAAGTGCGCGGCTACAATGTTGTCTCTGATTCTAGCAAAACGCCTTCTTGATTGCTCTCTTAAACGCTCCCTTAAAAAGCCCACCCCAAACACCGCACCCACCACAATATGCGTAGAGCTTACCGGTAAGCCTAATTGAGAGGCTAAAAGCACGGTAATGACCGCTGAAAGCGCGATGCAAAAAGCTTGCATTTTGTCTAATTCTGTGATTTCAGACCCCACCGTTTTAATGAGCTTTGGCCCATACAAGCTCAAGCCTAAAGCGATCCCAGCTGCCCCTACTACCATAATCCACAACGGCACAGAGCTTAAAGTATTCCCCATAGGGCTATTTGCATCTTCTAAAGTTTGACTGATCGCCGCTAAAGGGCCTATAGCGTTAGCCACATCATTAGCCCCATGCGCAAAGCTTAAAAGCGCAGCAGCAAAAATCAAAGGGACATTGAAAAGCTCATTAATGCTTTCATGGCTGTTTTCTAATTGTGGGGCTTTCTTTAACACAAATCTTTTAAAAAGGATAAAGATTAAAAGCGCAAGGATACAGCCGCAAGCCAGCTGGATTTCAAAACCCACCGCATAGAGGCGTTTTAAAACCTTAATCATCAAATACCAGCTAAAGGCTAAGCTCATCAACGCTACCAAATAAGGCACGACCTTTAAAGCCGCGCTCTTTTTATCTTCTTTATAAGCGATAGTCTTTTTAATGAGCATTAAAAAAAACATGGCTATCAAAGCCCCCATTAAAGGCGAGATTACCCAACTCGCCACAATGCCTGATAAGAAATGCCAATTGATAGCAGACATTCCAGCCGCTGCCATTCCAGCCCCCATAATCCCCCCCACTACAGAGTGTGAAGTGGAAACGGGAGCGCCTATTAAAGTCGCTACATGCAACCACAACGCCCCACTGAGTAAGCTAGCCAACATGACATTGATGAAAACATGCGCATCATTAATAAATTCAGGCGAAACGATACGGCCCTTAATCGTAGAAACCACTTCCCCCCCGGCAATGATCGCTCCAAGCATTTCACAAATCGCAGCGATCAAAATCGCCCCACCCATGCTAATGGCTTTAGAGCCTACGGCAGGGCCGACATTATTAGACACATCGTTCGCGCCAATATTCATCGCCATATACCCCCCAATCACAGCCGCAAAAATAAGCAACAATCCCTTAGAATTAGCCTGCCCAAAAATGAGAGCGAGCAAAGCGGCGCCGATGAGGAACAAAAGAGCGAGAGCGATCTTTAAAGTGTCTTTTTGGAGTTTTTTGGAAGCTTTTTCAAACTCTTTGATGTTTTTAATTTCCATATCGTCATCAAAACCTTATTCTAATAGTGGCTCTATTCTATCCAATTAGCCCTTGAGCCACTCTTAAAAAGCGTTGTTTGATAAAAATGGCTCATTATATGGTATCTTAAAGTAAAATTTTAAAAATAAGGTTTTTAAAAATGATAGAATTTAGCGATGAAGATTTACAAAAACCGGTGCGTATTGTAATAGAAAAGATCCGCCCTTACTTGCTCAAAGATGGCGGTAATATTGAAGTGCTAGGGGTGAAAAGCATGAAAATTTATGTGGCTTTAGAGGGAGCGTGTAAGACTTGCTCTAGCAGTAAAATCACTTTAAAAAATGTCATTGAAAGGCAGCTTAAAATGGATATTCACCCCAATTTAGAAGTGGTGTGCTTAGAAAACGCTAAGGAGTTTGATAAGCTTTAAGGATTATAGGCATGCAAAAGTTTGATTATGAATTTAAAAAGCGTGCGTTGATTAAGGATGGCTTTTTAGCGTTCAAGCAAGCCCATTACGCTGAAGCGTTACGCCTTTTTTCTGAAGTTTTATTTTTGGATAAAGACAACCAAAAAGCCAAAGTGGGGGCGTTATTAAGCGACATCGCTAAAGATTTCCCTAAAGAAGCCCATAGCTTTTATGAATTGTATCAAAGCTTGATCGCTATGCAAAAACGGAGTTTAAAAAACCAGGCTGAAGAGCAAATCATCAATTTGATCGCTTCTTTTGATGAGGGATTGAACCAAATGACTGAAAAGATTGATGCGCAAATTTCTCAAAAAGGCGAGGAGTTGAACGGCATTTTGTACGCGGATTTCAAACGCTTGAGTTTGGAGCGCGGTTTTAAGGAAGCGTTTGAAGATTTGATGTTCAGCTCTAGGGTGATTTTTGACAATAAAGAGGATTTTTATGAATTTTTGAAAGAATTGAACCATTATGGCTATTATGAATTAGCGATAAATTACATTGAAAACATGCATGAAGATTCTTTTATTTACGATAAATTTTTGCGTTCTCTTTTAGAAGACGCCCTAAAATCCAATAAGGCTTAAAGAATGAAGCTTAAAAAAACCCTGACTTATCAAAACCACACCTATTCTTTTTTGAGCGATAACACGCATGAAGTTTTAGAAAACCCTAAAGAAATCCTTTTTGTCAAAACGCCTTTAAATGAAAAATACTCTCCTTTAATTGCAGAAAAAAACCTGGCTATTTTAGATTTTAACGAGCTTAAAAACTACTTTGATTTTAAGATTAAAATTGTAGGGGTTACTGGCACTAATGGTAAAACGACCACAGCGAGTTTGATGTATTCTTTATTCTTAGATTTGAATAAAAAGACCGCTCTTTTAGGCACAAGAGGGTTTTTTATCAACGACAAACGAATCAAAGAAAAGGGCTTGACCACGCCCACCCTTTTAGAGCTTTATAGCGATTTAGAAGAAGCAGTGCGTTTAAAATGCGAATACTTTATTATGGAAGTGAGCTCCCATGCGATTGCCCAAAAGCGCATCGCCGGGCTTGATTTCGCCCTTAAAATCTTAACCAATATCACAAGCGATCATTTAGATTTCCATCAAAACATAGAAAATTACAGAGATATTAAAAACAGCTTTTTTAAAGATGAGGGCTTGAAAGTCATCAACAGAGATGAAACAAACGCCCTTTTTAACCCCATTAACGCGCACACTTACGCGCTGGATAAAAAAGCGCATTTAAACGTTCAAGCCTTTTCGCTCAACCCCTTTATTAGCGCGTCTTTATGCTACCAACAAAATTTAAGAGATCCCAATCTCAAAGAAATCGCCCTTATGCATTCCCCCCTTTTAGGGCGTTACAACCTTTATAATATTTTAGCGGGCGTTTTGGGGGTCAAACTACTCACTCAATTACCTTTAGAAGCGATCACGCCGTTATTGGAAAACTTTTATGGGGTGAAGGGGCGTTTGGAAATTGTGCATTCTAAACCTTTAGTGGTTGTGGATTTTGCCCACACCACAGACGGCATGCAACAAGTCTTTGAAAGCTTTAAAAATCAAAAAATCACCGCTCTTTTTGGAGCAGGGGGCGATAGGGATAAAACCAAGCGCCCTAAAATGGGAGCGATAGCGAGTTGTTATGCGCATCAAATCGTCTTAACTTCAGACAACCCCAGAAGCGAAAACGAAGAAGACATTATCAAGGATATTTTAAAAGGCATCAGCGATTCTTCTAAAGTCATTGTAGAAAAAGACCGAAAAAAAGCCATTTTAAACGCTTTAGAAAATTTAAAAGACGATGAGGTGTTATTGATTTTAGGCAAGGGTGATGAAAACATTCAAATCTTTAAAGACAAAACGATTTTTTTTAGCGACCAAGAAGTCGTTAGAGATTATTATCTCAATTTAAAACAAGGATAAACATGCAAGAATTCAGGTTGTGGTGCGATTTTATAGAAAGGGATTTTCTAGAAAACGATTTTTTAAAACTCATCAATAAGGGGGCTATTTGCGGGGCGACGAGTAACCCTAGTTTGTTTTGTGAAGCGATCACAAAAAGCGCGTTTTATCAAGATGAAATCGCTAAACTCAAAGGCCAAAAAGCTAAAGAAATTTATGAAACCCTGGCGTTAAAGGATATTTTACAAGCTTCTAGCGCGTTAATGCCTTTATATGAAAAAAACCCTAACAACGGCTACATTAGCCTAGAAATTGACCCTTTTTTAGAAGACGATGCCATTAAAAGCATTGATGAAGCCAAGCGGTTATTCAAAACATTAAACCGCCCCAATGTGATGATTAAAGTCCCAGCGAGTGAAAGCGCTTTTGAAGTCATTAGCGCTTTAACTAAAGCCTCTATCCCCATTAATGTAACTTTAGTCTTTTCGCCTAAAATTGCCGGTGAAATCGCTCAAATCTTAGCCAAAGAAGCGCAAAAAAGAGCGGTTATTAGCGTGTTTGTCTCACGATTTGACAAAGAAATAGACCCATTAGTGGCGCAAAACTTGAAAGCTCAAAGCGGGATTATGAACGCTACCGAGTGCTATTATCAAATCAGTCAGCATGCTAATACGCTAATAAGCACCCTTTTTGCATCCACAGGCGTTAAATCCAATGCTTTAGCTAAAGATTATTACATTAAAGCGCTGTGTTTTAAAAACTCTATCAATACAGCCCCCCTAGAGGCTTTAAACGCTTATTTGCTTGACCCAAACACCGAGTATCAAACCCCCTTAAAGATTACAGAAATTGAAGCGTTTAAAAAAGAATTAAAAGCACAAAACATTGATTTAGAAAACACCGCTCAAAAACTCCTTAAAGAAGGCTTGATAGCGTTCAAACAATCCTTTGAAAAGCTTTTAAAGAGTTTTTGATTTTTAAGGGTTTTTTGGATAGAATGATCCCTTATTTTATTTTAAAGGATTGACATGTTAGAAGGCGTTATTAGAGAGAGTATTACTAAAGCTAACGCTAAAGCTTTAAAAAAAGATGGCTATCTAATCGCAAATGTTTATGGAAAAGGTGTTGAAAATGTGAGTTGCGCGTTCAAATTAAACCCTTTCATTAAATACCTTAAGGAAAAGAAGCATTTGATTTTTCCGGTGAAATTAGGGGATAAGACTTTTGAAGTCGTGGTTCAAGAATACCAAAAAAACCCTGTTACTAACGAGCTTATCCATGTGGATTTGCTCGCTGTTACTAAAGGCGTGAAATCCAAGTTTAAAGTCCCCGTTAAACACCAAGGCACTCCGGTGGGCTTGAAAAACAAAGGGATTTTAATGCTCTCTAAAAAGCGTATCAGTGTGGAATGCACTCCAGAGCATTTGCCCGATCACTATTTAGTGGATGTAGCCCCTTTAGACGTGAATGAGTCTATTTTGGTGCGCGATTTAGAAAAACACGAGAATGTTAAGATCTTAGATCATGATTCTATCGCTGTGATCGGTGTGATTAAAGCGAAGTGATTTCAGGTGATGACGCTTTTAGTGGGTTTAGGCAACCCTACTTTGCGTTACGCTCACACCAGACACAACGCTGGTTTTGATATTTTAGATTCGCTCGTTAGCGAGTTGGATCTTTCTTTCACTTTTTCTCCCAAACACAACGCTTGTTTATGCGTTTATAAGGATTTTATCTTACTCAAGCCCCAAACTTACATGAATTTGAGCGGCGAGAGCGTTTTAAGCGCTAAAAATTTTTACAAACCCAAAGAGCTTTTAATTGTCCATGACGACTTGGATTTACCTTTAGGCGTTGTGAGGTTTAAAAAGGGTGGGGGGAATGGAGGGCATAACGGCCTAAAATCCATTGATTTATTGTGTTCTAATTCTTATTATCGCTTGAGGGTGGGGATTTCTAAAGGGATTGGCGTGATTGAGCATGTGCTTTCAAAATTCCACAAAAACGAAGAGCCTTTAAAAAACGCTGTGTTTGAACATGCCAAAAACGCCTTAAAATTTTTTATAGAAAGCCATGATTTTAACGCCATGCAAAATCGTTTCACGCTTAAAAAACCTTTAAAAATAGAAAGTTAAATGCGCTCTATCAAAAATTTTAAGTTTTTATCGTGGTTTGAATAAGGGTTTAAAGTGCGTTTGTTTAGATTTGTGGGGTGGTATTATTTCAAATACTTTTTAATCGTGCTTTTAGCTTTAGAATTGTTTTTTGTAGGCATTGACAGCCTGAAATACGCCGATAAAATGCCCGATTCTGCGAACATGATCATTTTATTTTTCACCTATGACATCTTATTCGCCCTCAATTACACCTTGCCCATTTCCTTGCTTTTAGCGATGGTTTTATTTTATATCGCCTTCATTAAATCCAACCAATACACCGCCCTGCTCTCCATTGGCTTTTCCAAACGCCAGATTTTAAACCCTATTTTTTTCATCAGCTTGTTTTTCACGGCTGTTTATGTGGGATTGAACGCGACTCCTTTTGTGTATATGGAAGAAAAAACGCAAAATTTGATCTATAAAGACAATTCTTTGAGCGTTTCAGAGCATTTGTTAGTGAAATATAATGACGATTACGTGTATTTTGATAAGATTAATCCCTTATTGCAAAAAGCCCAAAATATCAAGGTTTTTCGCCTAAAAGATAAGACTTTGGAATCTTACGCTGAAGCTAAAGAAGCTTTTTTTGAAGACAAGTATTGGATCTTGCATGACACTACTATCTATGAGATGCCCTTGAGTTTTGAACTGGGCAACAACGCTTTAAGCACCACGCGTTTAGAAACCTTTAAAACGCTCAAAAATTTCCGCCCTAAAGTTTTAGACACCATTTATCAAAACAAGCCTGCGGTTTCTATCACAGACGCTCTTTTTTCCTTGCATGCTCTAGTGCGCCAAAACGCCGACACGAAAAAAGTGCGCTCGTTTTTGTATGTGTTTGCGATTTTGCCCTTTTTTGTGCCGTTTTTAAGCGTTTTAATCGCTTATTTTTCGCCCAGTCTCGCCCGCTATGAAAACCTGGCTCTTTTAGGGCTAAAGTTTATCATTATCACGCTCGTTGTTTGGGGGCTATTCTTTGCTTTAGGGAAGTTCAGCATTTCAGGGATACTCATTCCTGAAATAGGCGTGCTATCGCCCTTTTTCGTATTCTTAGCCCTCAGTCTTTGGTATTTTAGAAAGCTCAACAAGAGATTGTGATTTTTAAATCTTGTATGTTACTAAGTGGTTTTATTCTCTTAGCTTAAAGGTGACTAGTGGAAAGATTTAATCTAAAAAACCGCCGGTATATCGGCTCAAAAACCAAGCTTATAGAGTGGGTATTGAGAGTTTGATAAAAAGACTCGTTTATTGCGATCATGTTGATTTTTATAGCATTTTTGCTATAGTATTTTCCAAGAAATCAAAATTTTATAGGAATGCTTGTTTGTTAACTTATGCAGATTTATTTGCAGGTATCGGTGGCTTTAGACTTGCTTTAGATTCTTTGGGCTTAAAATGTGTTTTTAGTGCAGAGAATAACCCCCATGCTATAGCCATGTATAAAGCGAATTTTAATGATGACTCCACTTGTGATATTACTATTTTAAATCCAAATACTATGCCAAATTTTGATATTTTATGTGCAGGGTTTCCTTGTCAAGCATTCTCAGTATGCGGCAAACAAAAAGGTTTTGAAGATACAACAAGAGGAACGCTGTTTTTTGATATTTGTAGAATTCTAGAAAATAAAAAGCCAAAAATTTTTATCTTAGAAAATGTAAAAAATCTCTTAAAACACAATAAAGGCAACACACTATTTGTAATGTTACAAGCCCTTAGTAATTTAGGTTATAGTGTTAGTTATAAAATTTTAAACGCTAAAGATTTTTCAGTCCCACAAAACAGAGAAAGAATTATCATTGTAGGATATTTGGGTTCTCAAGTATTTGATTTTAATCCTATCAAAAAAAATCCTATTATTAGCATGCAAAATTTTTTAGATAAGAGTGGTTATTTTGAAATTTTAAAACCCCATGAATACACATTGTTAGATAGCCAATTGCTCAAAAGACAAAATTCAGGACTCATTTTTTGTGGCTATCGTAATAAGAAAATCCGCACTAAGGGCACAAGAGAAAATACGGAACACTTAAGTAGGGTTCATAAACAGCCTAATAGAATTTATCATGCAGGGGGAATACACCCAACACTTGCCAGTCAAGAACAAAGCGGTCGCTACTTTATCTATATTAATAATTTAGTGAGAAAATTAACCATAAATGAATGTTTTTCTTTTATGGGGTTTCCTAAAGATTTCAAAAAAATCGGTACAAATTCACAGCTTTATGAACGCATTGGTAATAGCATATGCGTTCCTATGGTTAAGGCTATTATAAAAGAAGTGTTAAATCAATTTTACAAACAACCCCTTAAGGAAAATAACATGCAAAATAAAACTTTGGAATTTTTAGAAAAAATTTATAAAGAATGCGTGAGCTTAAAAAATTTAGACAGCTTGGGTTTAAGCGAAATACAACTCCAAAAAACCCAAACGATTGTTGAAAAAGAAGAAACATTTAAAGGTGTTTATACGGTTTTAATTACGAGTTTAGTTTATAAGAGCAACTACCCCAATCAAGATATTAGATTTCATCAAGCAAATATGGATAATGGGTATAGTGGTAGAAGTTTTGATACTAAATTTATCACACCTTTTTTAAAACAAAAACAATTTCTAGGGGCTATGAAAGAGAGTGGATGGCTCACAAGAAGTTTGGAACAAAATTTGCCATATACACTAGACTATCCGGGAAAAATTTCAAATATTGCTGTTAAAAAAGCGTTTTTAGAAATCTTAGATGATATAGAAAAAAATCCAAACTTATCTATACTATACTTAAAAGCCCTATTTTATTTAAGCATTAGGGAGAAAACTAAAAAAGCCATTATTCTTGTTAAACCCACCATAAAGGAATCTAGTTATACTATAGACTTTATTATCAATACCCTGCAAAAACATTTTAACTTCACTTATAAAAGTAGGGGAGCTTCTATACTGCCTGTGGTAGCTTTGTTTAGTCTATATGAATGTCTAATTTTGGAATTAGAGCGTTTTACTAATAAAAGCTTAAAACCTTTAGATTCTCATTATAGTTGTGATAAAAGCAGTGGCAATGCCGGAGATATTGTAATTTTAGATGAACAAAAACAATTGTTTGAAGTTATAGAGATTAAATTTAATATTGCTATAGACAGCATTATATTACAAGATTCTTATAAGAAAATTGCTCAAACACCTATTAAAAGATATTATATATTAAGCACTTTACCTATTCAAAATAAAGCAGAATTACAAAAAATTACAGATAAAATTGAACATGAACATGGTTGTCAAGTAATTGTTAATGGGATTTATGATACTTTAAGGTATTATTTAAGACTGATTAAAAACACAGAAAATTTTATAAACAATTATCTTAAAAATATCTCACAAAATACGGAAATCAACGAGGAACACAAGCTTGCATGGAATAGTGTTATTGACTTAAATAAATAATTTTTTTAACAAGCCCAACAATGAACTTTTAAAAAACAAAATAGTTGGGGCTATATTTTTAAACGCTCTGTCTGAATATGAAGTAGGAAACCCTTACAAAAAGAACTTAAACCATAACAACCCTTTCAAACTATTGCTCTCGCTTTTAAAACGACTCAAAAATGCCCATCTAACCCCCCTATCTGTCAAAGAAATCCCTATTTTACTTTGTTGGAAAGACGATAACGCTAATGGGCTTTATGACTACATTATTCGTTTAAGACAAGAAATTGTTACTATCAATAAAACAGAATTCAGCTACTCAGATGAATTTATCTATGAAAAATGCCTAAATCTTTTAGAAAGTGTTAATAAAACACGATTTAAAATGAGCCAAATCACTAACGAAGCCGTTGATGAATACATTAGAAAAATGTGTATTACAGGACTTATTTCATTGCGTGGTAATGGTAGGTTTATTGATATTAATACTAATGAAAATAATAAAATAGATTACATTTTACAAACCCATAAGGCTTTTAAGGGAGATTATTTAAACGACACTCAAGCTAACAAACTAGCCTTTTTTAACTACATGGCAATCGTGGATAGCTTTCTTGTTAGCGTTACTCCAATCAGCGCTAATGAGAGCGTTAAATCAAGCAAATTGAATGAACTAGCAACCACTTATACTAAAGATTTTATCAAGCAAGAATTACTCATTACTTGTAACAAGCAAGAATCAAAAGATAGTTTTTTAAGACTCATTGATAAACCTTTACGCTTGGAATTTTTAAGCACTATTTTCTTGAAACAACATTTTGAAAATCTAAGCGTGATACCCAATTATAAAAGCGATGATGAAGGCTTGCCCGTATACACAGCAAGCGGTAATAAACCTGATATTGTAGCTATGGACACAAAAGCCCAAAGTTATATAGAAGTGAGCTTGATTAGGGATAGAAGTCAAAGCGAAATGATACCTATTGCCAGACATTTAAAAGAATTGATTAAAAATAGCACCGATATTAGAGAAAAATTTAGTGTTTTTGTAGCTCCAAATATCCATGATGATACCAAAGAATACGCGGAATTTGCCCAATTCAAAGACAATATTAATATATGTTGTTATGCTATTAATGATTTTATCAAAAAAGTAGAAAACAGCATAGAGTTATTACAGCTCAATGACAACCCTAAAGCTTGACAAATCAAGCTTTCATATATTCATATATAAGCTATAAGCCTTGCCTAAAACCCCTACCAAACTTAAAAAGTATAAACATAGCGCAAATACATAGAATACTGACGGCGTAAGGTTTGGGTCAAGCTGAAATTGGTTTCTGCTCCTGTGATAGTGGTTGGTTTGCCGTCTTTTAGCGGGCCTTGGCTTTGCTCTTTGATAGTGGTAGAACCTTTGAAAAAGTGATTAGGGAGCGTGGGGATTTTGATACCAAACTCAATGCCATGGTGTTCAAAAATATTGGTTCTAATGCCCACATTCACTAAAAATTGGAAAATCGTGTGATTCACCTTAGCGTTTAATTTTCCTGTGGTATAGACGCTATTAGGGTTAATCCCCACATTACAACTCGCCGGCGTCGTGTCCCCGCAAGTGATTGTGCCATCAGCGTTAGTCATGTAAGCGTCAGCGTCCGTATTGACGCCATAAACATACCCGTCCTTAAAATACCCCACACGATTATTAGTCCAAGTGTTACCCGCAAAATTCACGCCCACAAAAAACCCGGCCGTGGCTTTAGGCTTGTCTATAATATTAAAAAGCATGTCTGTGCCAAAACCATAAGTATACATGTCGGCTTTTTGATCGCTCAAATAAAAAGGCGATATAGCGTTAGCGGCTCTGGAGTTAGAGAAATTGGTATGCCCATAATCAAAAAAGCCATAATAGCGCAGCCCAAACCACCTTTTTTTACCCATAAAATGCTTATAGCCTGTCATCACGCCTAGCCCATACATCGGCTGGTTACGACCAGGAATGTTTTTGTTGGTGCTAAGCATGGTGCGAGAAGTCCAATTGACCACGCAGTTAGCTTTAGTGTAGCCTGGCGTTCCTGGCGTCCCTGAAGCTGGCTGGCAGCCACCGGTCTGCCCGTCAGGGACTTTACCATTATCATTGGCTGAAACATCGCCAAAAGGCACTTGAAACAACTCGCCGTTTTTATAAGCGTTGGTCTTTTGATCAGCCCTACCCACTTCCAAGCTAATCCCCACAAACGCGCCATTCTTTTCATGGGCATTTAAGGGGTTTGTCAGCCATAACGAACTCAAAAGAGTACCTAAAATTACCGAGCCTTTTTTAGAAATATCTAAAGATTGAGCTATCAAAACAGATTCCTTACGATTAAAATTTTTACCAACCATTTTGCAATCTTGCATTCTATTTTTCTTCTTTGTCATAAAATTGAGCATCACTCTCTAGGGTCTCCGCTTAAGTGTTACTTTTTTAATTATTTTATTATAGCTAATTGCAATCTTAAAAGTCAAACAAAAACCACCCCTAAAATTCCCATAATAGTGGGATACTTGACAATAAAACCCTTTTATAGTAGATTAAAAACTCTTTAATTTTCCCATGAATAAAGGATTTTAAATGGATGCGATTTATCCTTATGTGTTGGTTGTTCATTTATTGTGCGCCATTATTTTTATTGGCTACTTGTTTTTTGATGGGGTAATTTTCCCTAATGTGAAGAAAATGTTTGGCGAAGAGTTTGCCAATAAGGCAAATGCAGGAATCGCTCAAAGAGCGATCAAAATCATGCCCTTATGCGTTTTAGGGCTTGTTTTAACAGGGGGCATGATGCTTAGCCAATACATGGGGGGCGATAAAGGCTGGTGTGAAACTCCTTTTCAAAAGATACTCATGCTTAAAGTGATTTTAGCGTTAAGCATTTTTCTTTTGGTGCTTTTTTCTTTATCGTGTAAGTTTTTGGGCAAGAAAAACCCTATTGGTAAATATATCCACCCTATCGCTCTAACTTTTGGTTTTTTAATCGCCATTTTAGCCAAAACGATGTGGTTTGTTTAAGAGCGTTTCAACCTCAAAGAATTTAAGACCACTAAGAGCGAGCTAGCGCTCATGCTCAAACTCGCTATTAAAGGGTTAATGTATCCTAGCATAGCGACCGGGATTAAAATAGCGTTATAAATCAAGCTTAAAACAATGTTTTGCAACACCACTTGATAGACTTTTTGAGCGTTATGAAACGCTTTTTCTAGCAAACTCAAATCCTCTTCTAAAAGCAAAATATCGCATGCGCTTTTACTCAAAGCGCTTTTTTCAAACCCCAAAGAAACGCTCGCTTGTTTTAAGGCTAGCGCGTCATTATTGCCATCGCCTATCATCGCGCACACGCCCTGATAAGAACTGATGGTTTGAGCCTTATCTTCAGGGGTCAGATTGGCATGATATTTAGAAATCCCTAATTTTTTCGCGCACTCCTTAACCGAGCTTTCATTATCCCCGCTTAAAATTTCTAATTCTAAGCCTTGATTTTGTAAAGCCTGAACGACTTCTTTAGCGTTATTTTTCAAACGCTCTTCTAAAATGAATAACGCGCATAAAGTCTTATTTTTCGCAAAGCCTACCATGATATTAGCGCTCTCTTTAGCCTTTATATTAACCCCCATAGCGTTTAAAAATTTCAAGCTCCCCACTAGCAGGGTTTCATTTTGATAATTCGCTTTTAAGCCATGAGCGAAAAACTCTATCTTTTCTAAATTAACCTCATCGCCATCTAATGATTTAAGAATCGCGCTATGGGCTAAATGCTCCCTGGTTTTTAAAAGGCTCTTCAAAAGCCTTCCATCAAATCCTTCATAAATGATTTTTTCTTTTAAAAGGACTTCTTTTTGCGTGAGGGTGCCGGTTTTGTCTATAAAGATTTTTTTCACTTTAGCCAGAGTTTCTAAAAACAACGCTTCTTTAAACACGATCAAAGGGTTTTTAAACACCCCTATCACTAACGCAATGGGCGTAGCCAAGGCGAACGCGCAAGGGCAACTGATGACTAACACGCTAATACACACCATTAAGGCTTTTTCAAAATCACCCCCCAAACCAAATTGCCATAATAAAAAGCTTACAAAGGCTAAAAACAACACCGCTTTAGAAAAAATATCCGCAATTTTATTCGCGCTGCTCTCAATTAAGGGCTTTTCTAAAAAACTCTTTTTTAAAGTTTCTAACAAACCAGAAAGGCGTGAGTTTTGAAAAGTCGCGCTCACTTGATAGCTAAAAGGCACGCCCACATTCACATAACCCCCTAAAATTGGATCATTAACCCCCAATTCCAAAGGCTTAAACTCCCCACTGATCAAAGATGCATCCACGCTCGCATTACTTAAAAGCACGCCATCTAGTGCGATTTTAGCCCCGCTTGGCACCCAAACAACAGAGCCTATCGCCACATCTTTAGGGTGTTTTTCTATCTGCTTGTCCTTTTCTACAACGATCACGCTATGGATTTCATGCGATTCTAGGGCCAAACATTTTTCATTCGCAAACAGCCTGGCTTTTAATTCCAAAAACTTAGAGCCAAAAACAAGCGTTAAAATCGTGCTGCTCGCTTCAAAATAAGTCTCTTGAGACACCAACATCGCATAAATGGAATAAACAAACGCCGATAACGCCCCAAAAGACACGCTCAAATCCATGCCCAAAACGCCATTTTTTAGCCCATAAAACGCCCCCTTAATGAAAAAACGCCCCACCACCACTAACACCAACAAGCTTAAAAAGAGCGATACGAGATCCAAATTCCTTTGCATAAGCTTATCCATGCCAGTGCCATAACTCGCGCCACCATAACTCGCGCTACCATAACTTGCATACTTGGCAATTGCAATAAACATCAAATTCATGGTGGCAAAAAACCCCACGCTTAAAGTGAGCAAATAGGAGCGCTGCTCTTTTTGGGCTTTTAGAGCGTAATTTTTTGCGTTATAAATTTTAGCCCCATAGCCCAAACTCTCAATCTTTTGAATAATCTCTTTAGGGTTTAAAGACTTCTCAAACACGATTTGCAAGTGGTGGGTGGTGAAATTCACGCTCACTTTTTTAACCCCCTTTAAGCGCTCTAAAACCTTTTGATTGAGCCACAAGCAAGCGTTGCAATGCGTTTTTTCTAGCAAAAGATTAAGGATAAAATCGCTTTTATTGTTTTCTTCAAGGGCTTGTTCTAATTCCAAAGCGCTCATTGAATCTTGGGGCGTTACGGGGGCTAAAGTGGAATCGTTTAATTTGTCATAAAAGCTCTCTAAATTCAAATCCAACAATAACGCATACACCCTAGCACACCCCGTGCAGCAAAAATACAATTCCTTGTGATTAATGGTCTCTTTAAAAAGCTCACTTTCTTTAAACTCCAACTGGCAATGCGAACATTTCATTTTTTTAATCCTTAATTTAAGGGCGCTAGTTTAGAAGCGCTTTGATAGAATAAGTGTTACAAATTTGATAGATGCTTAAAACTTCTTTGGTGTTGTCGCTTTGGTTTTTGGAATGGTGCGTGATTAAAGGGGGCAAAACTTTTAGAACGCTTTTGGAATTATTCCTAGCCGCTCCAAGCATCAAATGGGCGTTTTTGTCTTTAAAACTTTGGACAAACCTTAAAGCCTCTAGCGTGAGCTTAGTGCTTTTTAAACCCTCTACCACCAAGCAAAGCGACAAGGCTTCATAGCAAAAAATAAAATACCCTTTAGGTTTCAGGCATTTTTTCACTTTAGCCACTAAAGAAGCGAAGTCTAATTCGCTCTGGTGCCTCGCATGCCCTTTAATTTGAGATTTGATAGAGCCTAAGGCATAAAAAGGAGGGTTGCACACAATCGCATCATACAAAATCGGGGGGTTGAAATCTAAAAAATCGCCCTCAAACACTTGAGCGTTAGGGAATTTAAGGGCGTTTTTTTGGGAGCAAAACGCCATTTTGCTATCCTTTTCCACTAAATGAACGCTCGCTAGCGGGTTGTCTCTAGCGCAGAGCAAGCCTAGAACCCCACACCCTGAGCCTATGTCTAAAATCGCACCACTATTTTTGATAAAAGGGCGTGAAAAATCGTATAAAAAAAGCGAATCGCTATTGTAAGAATAAGCGTTTAAGGGCTGGTATAATCTTAAGAGTTTTCTATCCATAAAAGGGCTTCATTTTCTAAGATTTGCACATGCAACAACCGCCCCTTAAAAGGGGTTTTTAAAGCGAGCGTATTAAACGCTTCGCTAATCATAGACGCATGCGAATGCAAAAGCAATACATCAATTTTATCCCTCAAATTTTCAAACAATCCCCACCCCCCTTCAATGAAATTAAACCCTTTATTTAGGGGTAAATCTTTAGGGTCATGGAAAGTATTAACCAAACGATTGGGTGCAAAAAAGACTTTTGAATTGGGATCAATTGAACGCTTGGATAAAATAGCGATATTGGGGTTTTTACCTTGATAAAAATTATCGCAAAAGCGGGTGTCTAATAAGGGGTTATCCGTTCTTATGGTTTTCCCAGAAATGATGAGAGTGTCGCATACCGCTCGCTGGTTGTGCGTGAAAATAACGCTTTTTGGCCCAGTGATCTTGCCATGATGATAATCCCCATTCATCCTTAAAGCGAGTTTGAACAAATTAAAACGCCCCTTTTGTTCCATTATCCTAAAAGGCAAGAGCAAATCCTTAGCCTTGTTTTCTAAATTGCGGCAAATCATTGTTTCAATGTGAGCCTTTTGCAACCTTGCTAAACCCCCTTTTTTAGCTTCGTTTTCTTCTGCGGCAATGACCACTTTTTTAGGCTTTAAAATTTCTAATAATCCGCTGCACGCTGGGGTTTTATTGTAAGAATTGCATGGCTCTAGGGTGATTAAAAAAACGCAGTCTTTAAAGGCGTTATCGTGGCGCGTTTTTAAAAAATCGCTTAAAATTTTAGGGTCTTCTAATTTTTCTAAATCGTTTTTTAAATGGGGGCGTAAAATCTTTAACGCTGATTTGGCGGCTAAGACTTCTGCATGCGGGGTTTTGGCTTTTTTGTGGGTTTCTAAACTCAAGATCTCATGGTTTTTATCTAACACCATGCAAGCCACGCTCGGATTTTCTAAGGCTAGGGTTTGATACTCCCATGCCTTATTCAAGCAAGTTTCTAATAAACTCTCATAAAGTTTCATGGTTTAACTAGGGAAAAAAGGCAAAAGCAAAAAGCCTTTAATCGCTAAAGCGTTAATAATATCAACAAAAAACGCTCCCACTAAAGGCACGACGATAAACGCTACATGCGATGGCCCATAGTGGTTGGTGATGGTTTGCATATTCACCATAGCCGTTGGGGTCGCTCCAAGCCCAAAACCGCAATGCCCCGCGCACAACACCGCCGCATCATAATCCTTCCCGCATACCCTAAAGGTTACAAGCACCACGTAAAGGATCATAACCGCCACTTGAACGCTCAAAATAACCGCTAACGGCACAGCGAGTTTTAACAATTCCAATAAATTCACGCTCATTAAAGCGTAGGCTAAAAACAGGCTCAAGCTCACGTTCCCTATAACTGAAACCTCTCTGTCAAACACGCTATGGATTTTAAAAAACGACAAAGCGTTCCTTAAGATAACCCCCACAAACAAACACCACACGAAAGTCGGCAAAGTGAAACTTTTAGGCATCAGATGCGATAAAAAAGTCCCCACTAATAAAGCTATTGCAATGAGAGCTAAGGTTTCTACAAAACTGGATGCGGTGATTAGGCGCTGCTCTTTAGGGGTTTCAAAACCTTTAGACACCACGCCCTCTAAAGCGTCTTTTTCTTTAGTGTCTTTAGGTTCTAATTTGTATTTTGAGATCAAATATTTAGCGACAGGCCCCCCAATAATCCCCCCGCTCACCAAGCCAAAAGTCGCACACACCATACCCACTTCTAGGCTAGAATTAAAATCATAAGGCGCTTGGGTGAAAAAATTAGCCCATGCCGCGCTAGTGCCATGCCCACCCACTAAAGCGATCGATCCCCCTAAAAGCCCCATTAAAGGATTGACCCCTAAAAGGCTAGCGATAGAAATCCCCACTGCATTTTGGCACACCACAAACCCCGCCACAGCCAGCAAAAAAACTGCAAGCATTTTCCCGCCTTTTTGTAAAGATTTGAAATCCGCGCTCAAACCAATGGTGATAAAAAAAGTCAGCATTAAAGGATCTTTTAGGGAAGAGTCAAAACGCAAATCAAAATTATAAAAATGGTGGGTCAGCATGATAAAAAAAGCGACTAAAACCCCACCCACAACAGGCTCTGGAATATCATAATCTCTTAAAAACTTGACTTTAGAAATCACATAACGCCCCAAAAGTAACACCAAAACCATGCACACTAAAGTGGCATAAATGTCTAATTTAATTTCTTGCAAGCTTGCATCCTTATTAATCAAATTTATCTTATTATAATATAATACCCCCCTAAAAGAACGAGATCAGTTAGAAAGTAGGTGTTCCTTGCATACAGTATTACAAATTGGAGCTGGTGGCGTAGGCAGTGTGGTAGCGCACAAAATGGGCATGAACAGAGATGTGTTTAAAAATATCATTTTGGCGAGCAGGAGTTTAGACAAATGCCATGCGATTAAAGAAAGCATGCTCAAAAAGGGTTTGGGGGAAATTGGCGTTGAGCAAGTGGATGCCGATGATACGCAAGCCTTAGTCGCTTTAATCCAAAAACACAAGCCTAAAGTCGTTGTTAATGTGGCTTTACCCTATCAAGATTTAACGATCATGCAAGCATGTTTAGAGACTAAAACGCATTACATTGATACCGCCAATTACGAGCATCCGGATTTAGCGAAGTTTGAATACAAAGAGCAATGGGCGTTTGATAAGGCCTATAAAGAAGTGGGGATTTTAGGGATTTTAGGGGCTGGGTTTGATCCGGGCGTGACTAACGCTTATGTCGCTCACGCTCAAAAACACCATTTTGACACTATCCACACTTTAGATATTTTAGATTGCAACGCTGGGGATCACAAACGCCCTTTTGCCACGAATTTTAACCCTGAAATCAATTTGAGAGAAGTCAGCTCTAAAGGGCGTTATTATGAAAATGGCAAATGGATTGAAACCAAGCCTTTAGAAATCAAGCAGGTGTGGGCTTATCCGCAGATTGGCGAAATGGATTCGTATCTTTTATACCATGAAGAATTGGAATCGTTAGTCAAAAACATTAAGGGCTTAAGGAGGGCGAGGTTTTTTATGACTTTCTCTCAAAATTATTTAACCCACATGAAATGCTTGGAAAATGTCGGCATGCTAGGCATTAAAGAAATAGAACATCAAGGCGTAAAAATCGTGCCGATACAATTTTTAAAAACCTTGCTTCCTGATCCGGCCACTCTGGCTAAAGACACCACCGGTAAAACCAACATCGGGTGCTATATGACCGGCATTAAAAACAACCAAGACAAAACGCTCTACATTTACAACGTGTGCGATCACAAAAAATGCTATGAAGAAGTGGGTTCGCAAGCCATAAGCTACACCACCGGCGTGCCAGCGATGTGCGCGGCTAAAATGATTTGTAATGACACTTGGAGCGCGGATCATTTTAGGGCCGGGGTGTTTAACATAGAAGAATTAAACACCGATCCTTTCATGGAAGAATTGATCAAACAAGGCTTGCCTTATGAAGTGATTGAACGCTAGTTTTAGGCTTCAATCTTCACTGGGTGCAATAAACACCGATTCCCTTTCTATCGTAATATTCTTATCGTCTGTGCTATAAGCTTGTATTGTGATAGGGATTAAAGCATCTTTAGCGTTCTTGTATTCTGTGGCGTTACCCTTTAGGGGTTTTCGTAAAATCACCACCGCTTTGATCTTTTGCCCGGCTTTAATGGCGATAGGGTTTAAAGGCTTTTTGATTTGAATGTCTTTTTGCCCTAAAATTTTGAAATAAAACTCATGGTCTTTATTGTCCGTGTTATGGAATAAAAACACGTAATCGTTATCCACATACCCACTAGAGCGTATTTCATACAGATCGCTGTTGCGGTTAATGTCTAAGAGCATGCGTTCTTTTTTAAACGAAGTGATGGCTAAAAGAGCTATCACAATAGCGATAACCCCCATGTAAGCGATCGTTTTTAAACGCACTAGGCGCACTTTTTGGCGCGTGTTAATGGCGTTGGTTGAAGACCATTGGATGAGTGAAGGGCGCTTGAACTTAGCCATAGTAATCGTGCATGCATCCACGCATTCTAAGCAATTGATGCATTCTAATTGCAAGCCCTTTCTAATGTCAATATGCGTGGGACAAACCTGCACGCAATGCAAGCAATTCACGCATTCGTTTTCTGCACTGCGTTTTTTGGGGGGTAAGGGAAAAAGGCGGCCCTGATTGTCATAAAGCGCTCCGCCGCGCTTTTCATCATAAATGGGGTTTAAGGTGTCATTGTCATACAACACCGATTGCACCCTAGCGTAAGGGCATAAATAAATGCAAAAACGCTCCGCAACCACCACTATATCAAACAGCACCACAGCCGTGCTAAAAAGCCAAAAACCCATAGCAACAGGGTGATCGCTAGGGTTTTTAAGATACATAAAAAAGTCTTCAGGGGCGATGAAATAAAAGAAAAACAACATCATTAGCCCCGCCACAACAGGAACGAACAATAAAACGCTTAATGCTTTACGGATCTTATAGCTTGGGGTGTTTTTAGGGCTTTCTTGCTTGTTGCTGATCTTTTTATGGAGTTTGAAAATCTTGGTTTCAATCACATCTCTATAAAGCACCCTTAAAAAGGTTTGCGGGCAAGCCCACCCGCACCACACACGCCCAAGGCTAGTGGTGATGAAAAAAATCCCTATAAAAAGCAAAATAACCATAAAAGGCATGACTTGCAATTCTTCAGCGCTAAAGATCTTGCCTAAAAAATGCAATTGCTTATGCTCAAAAGAGATCAAAAACAAATGCGCCCCATCAATGCGAACAAAGGGCGTGATTAATAGCGCTAAAGAAATCAATAAAAACCCTATATAACGCTTCAAACGAAACGATTTTAAAAAATGGCTAGAAGTTTCAAGCATTCTCAATATCCTAAAATTTTTAAGCCACTATACCCTAACAACTTAACGCTTTCACTTAAAAAGCAACATGTTATAATGATCGCTATTTTATTTGAAGGGGTATTTATGGAAAGCGTTTTAAATTTCCTAACCAATATCAATGTGATTTTCACCCTTTTGGGCTATTTGATTGGGGGGATTCCTTTTGGCTATGCGTTAATGAAAATCTTTTACGGCATGGATATTACTAAAATCGGATCGGGCGGTATTGGCGCGACAAATGTCTTACGCGCTTTACAAAGTAAGGGCGTGAGCAACGCCAAACAAATGGCCTTATTAGTCTTAATCTTGGATCTATTCAAAGGCATGTTTGCGGTGTTTTTAAGCAAATTGTTTGGGTTGGATTATAGTTTGCAATGGATGGTCGCTATTGCGAGCATTTTAGGGCATTGTTATTCGCCTTTTTTGAATTTCAATGGAGGCAAGGGCGTTTCTACGATCATGGGCTCTGTGGTGTTGCTCATCCCTATTGAAAGCCTGATCGGCTTAACGGTGTGGTTTTTTGTGGGTAAGGTGCTTAAAATCTCTTCACTCGCTAGCATTCTAGGGGTAGGCACAGCGACTGTTCTTATCTTTTTTGTGCCTTATATGCATATCCCAGATAGCGTCAATATCCTTAAAGAAGTCGGCACGCAAACGCCAATGGTGCTTATTTTTATTTTTACCCTTATCAAGCATGCGGGCAATATTTTTAATTTATTGACCGGCAAAGAAAAGAAAGTCTTATGAAAACTAAACAAGGCGTCCATATCCATAACTTCGTGTTTGAAACGATTTTGGGGATTTTAGAGTTTGAACGCTTAAAACCCCAAAAAATAAGCGTGGATTTGGATCTTTTCTACACGGAATTACCCAATAAGGCTTATTTAGACTACATGGAAATCCAAGAGCTTATTCAAAAGATGATGCAAGAAAAACAATATCTTCTCATTGAAGACGCCCTAAAAGATTTAAGCCATGTTTTAAAAACGCGCTACGAGGAGATCTCTGAGCTTTATTTGAAAATCAGCAAGTTAGAAATTTCTCCCAATTCTCAAGTGGGGGCGAGCGTGAAAATTTACTATGAAAACGATCTTTAGCCTCTTTTTCCTCCTTATTACTTTAAAAGCGCACCCCATAAACCCTTTATTAGAGCCGTTATTTTTCCCCAGTTACACGCAATTTTTAGATTTAGAACCTCATTTTGTCATTAAAAAAAAGCACGCTTATAGACCTTTTCAATGGGGGAATACCATTATCATCAAACGCCGTGATTTAGAAGAGCGCCAGAGCAACCAGCCAAGCGATATTTTCCGCCAAAACGCTGAAATCAATGTGTCTTCTCAAACTTTTTTAAGAGGGATCAGCAGCGCTTCTTCACGCATAGTGATCGATTCGGCCGCTCAGTAATCAACCACTCAATAAAATGCTAAAACTTTTTTAATCACATTTTTCTTCATATTTTCTTAATCCTAAAACAAATTTAAGGTATTATTAAATAGAATAATGTAATAATAACCTTAGGTTCAAAACTTGACTAAATTTTTAGAAAAAAGTAAATAAAAAGGCTAAAAGAAATGCTTAGAAATCAATTTCGTATCGTGTTTGTCTCTTGTATTGTCGCTAGCAGTTTGCAAGCTCAAGAAAATACCCACACTTTAGGTAAGGTAACCACTAAGGGTGAAAGGACCTTTGAATACAACAATAAAATGTATATTGACAGGAAAGAACTCCAACAGCGCCAAAGCAACCAAATCCGTGATATTTTTAGGACTAGGGCGGATGTGAATGTGGCCAGTGGAGGCTTGATGGCGCAAAAGATCTATGTTAGGGGGATTGAGAGCCGTCTCTTAAGGGTAACGATAGATGGCGTCGCTCAAAATGGTAACATTTTCCACCATGACGCTAACACCGTGATCGATCCTAACATGATTAAAGAAGTGGAAGTGATTAAGGGGGCAGCAAACGCTTCAGCAGGTCCAGGCGCGGTTGCGGGTAAATTGTCTTTCACCACGATTGACGCTAACGACTTTTTAAGAAAGAACCAAACTTATGGCGCTAAAGCGGAAGCGGGCTTTTACACCAACTTTGGATACCGCATGAACGCCACTGCAGCCTATCGCGGTAAAAATTGGGATATACTCGCTTATTACAACCATCAAAATATTTTTTATTACAGAGACGGGAACAACGCCTTTAGGAATCTCTTCCACCCTACTTTTGACTTGCAAGATCCGAGCAATAGCGACATTGGCATAGGGACTCCAAGCGAAGTTAATAGCGTTTTAGCTAAAATTAATGGCTATATCAACGAAACCGATAGCATTAGCGTGAGCTACAACCTCACACGAGACAATTCTACAAGGCTTTTACGCCCTAACACCACTTCAGCTCTCTCCAAAGCCAATGACCCAGGAAGCCAGCCAGCTCCCTTTGTGATTGACTTTGGGAAAGAATTAGCCCATACGATCAACTTCAACCACAATTTGAGCTTGAAATACAAGCATGAAGGCGGTCCTAATTTTAACCAACCGCGCGTTGAATCCACCGCCTTTTTAGGGGTAAGGGGGGGCAATTATAACCCTGTGGTGAATCCTTTCGCTTACAATTCTAACGAGCCGGCTAACCCGGATTATATCCCTGAAGTGAGAGAGTGGTGTAATAACCCAGATAATATCAGCCAATGCACACAAGGGGCTATCAGGCCTTATAATGGAGGGTATCAAATAGGCTATGGCGCGCCTAATTCTATCAACTGGCAAGGGGCTAGCGATTCTAGTGGAGGGGCGCAAGCAGGCTATGGGCAGCTTAACGCTACCATGCTTTCTACAAGCGCGAATGTTTATCATGGGCTTGTCCCTAAAAATCCTGATTATGACATGACCCCCCCTAACGCTCAAAACCCTAGCGCAAACGATTGGACTTTAGGGAATGCGGACGCTGAAGGGACTTTAGCCAGAAGGATTTTTTTAATCAACTCAGGCGTTAATGTTAAAGTAACCCACCCCATTAGTGAAGATTACGGGAATGTGTTTGAATACGGCATGATTTATCAAAACCTGAGCGTTTTCTCTGGATTGGATAAAGGCAAAAACGGCTATTATAAAAACAACATTGATCCTAACGACCCTAACGGGCCGGGCTTGCCTTACCGCCATTACTACACCGATCAAAGCTCTCAATACCCTCAAAATCTCAACACGCCTAACCCGCTCTATCGTAACATGCCTCAAAATTCGCATGCGATTGGGAATATCATCGGAGGGTTTATGCAAGCGAACTACAACATTTTAAGCAATGTGATCGTGGGTGCGGGAACTCGTTATGATATTTACACCTTGCTAGACAAAAACGGCCGCACGCATGTAACTTCTGGTTTCTCGCCTTCTGCAACCGTGCTTTATAACCCCATTGAAAGCATTGGCTTGAAAGTGAGTTATGCGTATGTGACTAAGGGGGCTTTGCCTGGCGATGGCGTTTTGATGCGCGATCCTACGGTGATTTATCAAAGGAATTTGCGCCCTGCGATCGGTCAAAATGTGGAATTCAATGTGGATTACAACAGCAAGTATTTCAATGTGCGCGGGGCAGCGTTCTATCAAGTCATCAATAACTTCATCAACAGCTACGGGCAAGACACTTCTAAAAATGGAGGAGGTAATGCGACCGCAAAAAACATGTCAGGGAATTTGCCCGAAACCATTAATATCTATGGTTATGAAGTTTCAGGGAATGTGAGGTATAAGAATTTCTTAGGGACTTTCTCAGTGGCTCGCTCTTGGCCAACGGCTAGGGGGCATTTATTAGCGGACACTTACGCTCTAGCTGCCACAACCGGGAATGTGTTTATCCTAAAAGCCGATTATGATGTTCGCAGATGGGGGCTTACTTTAACTTGGCTCTCGCGCTTTGTAACTAACATGTATTATGAGGGCTATTCTATCTATTACCCGCAATACGGCTTGATCAAAATCCATAAACCCGGGTATGGCGTGCATAATATCTTTATCAATTGGACTCCGCCTTCTAAAAAATGGCAGGGTTTAAGGATTTCAGCCGTGTTTAATAATATTTTAAACAAGCAATATGTGGATCAAACTTCTGTGTTTCAAGCGAGTGCGGACGCTCCAGCGAGCGATATGATCCCTAAAGGTAAGCGCATGGCGCTCCCGGCTCCTGGATTTAACGCGCGTTTTGAGGTATCCTATCAGTTCTAAAATGAAAGGAATCTTAGGATTTCTTTTTGAATTTTAAACATGGAAACAAGCATGAAAAGGCCTTATAGAAACCGCCAAACTCTATGGAAAAAGTTCCGCTCGCTCAATAAGCTCATTAAGATGCTCTTAAGGATTTTAAAAAAGTAGTTTTATCAAAAATTTAGCGGGTTTAGTTTAAAATAACGCTTATTTTAGACTCTCAAAAAAGGAATCAAACGCTTTCATCATGGCTAACATCACGACTAAAGAAACGCCCGAAATAACCCCGGATCTTTTGAAAAGCCCTTATCAAAAAATCATCAATGCGAGCGCGAGCGTTTTTGATGAAAATCATGGGCGATCGTTTTTTAGCCCGCAATTTTATGAAAAGATTGAACCTTATTTAAAAGAAGTTTTAACCCATCCCATTGATTTAGAATGCGATCTCAACACCGCTAAAAAAAAGAACCGCTTAACCCCTTTAAAACAACTCTTTAAGGCGTGTTTTAACGCTGAAGAAATTTTGATTGTGAATAACAACACCAGCGCAATATTCCTCATCGCTAACGCTTTAGTGCAAGAAAAAGAAATCATTGTTTCTTATGGCGAATTAGTGGGGGGGGATTTTAACCTTAAAAATATTTTATTGAGTAGTGGGGCTAGGCTGCATTTAGTGGGGAATACCAGTCGCGCTTATTTAAGGGATTACCGCTTAGCCTTGAATGAAAACAGCAAAATGCTCTTTAAAACCCACAACCCCCATTTTAAAAAAGACACGCCCTTTAAAGATTTGCAAGCCCTAGCTAAAGAGCATGATTTGATTGATTATTACAATTTAGGGGATGTGGATTTGTTAAACAGAACGGCTTTAGAAGAGGTTTTAGCCCTAAAACCATCGCTTTTAAGCTTTAGCGCGGATAAATGCTTTAACAGCGTTCAAGCCGGTATTATTATGGGGCAAAAAGAACGGGTTGAAACCTTAAAAAACCACCCCCTTTATAGAGTTTTAAGGGTGGATAAAATCACGCTCACCTTGCTTTTTTGCAGCCTAAAAGCATGGGTCAATCATCAAGAAGAAATTGCAATCCATGCGTTATTGAACCAAACTAAAGACGCGTTATTGCAAAAAGCCCTCAAACTCTACGCTCTTTTAAAGCCTTTAGAATTGAACGTGAGCATAGCCTCTAGCTTTTCTAAAATAAGGAATTTGCCCGATAGAGAATTAGAATCCTTTTGCGTGAAAATCCAGCCCAAAAACACCCGCGCTTTAAATAGTGAGAAACTTTATTTAAAGCTTTTTCAAAAAGGCGTTATTACAAGGATTTCATGCACATTTGTGTGTTTTGAAGTCTTTAGCTTGAATGGAGAAGATTTGGAAAAAATCGCTCTGGTTTTAGAAGAAATTCTTAACAAGGCTTAAAAATTCGCTATAATAAAATTTCTTTTAAACGCGCCGCTCCCCCCACAATAGAGAATGACAGAAAACGACAGAACATCAATTTAAAGGAACTTAAGAATGGAAAAAATCAGCGATCTTATAGAATGCATTGCGTATGAAAAAAATTTGCCTAAAGAGATGATTTCAAAAGTGATTCAAGGCTGTTTGTTAAAAATGGCACAAAATGAGTTAGACCCCCTAGCACGCTACTTGGTAATTGAAGAAAACAAACAGCTCCAGCTTATCCAGTTGGTGGAAGTTTTAGAAGACGATGATGAAAGGTTGGTTAACGATCCTTCTAAATACATCAGCCTGTCTAAAGCCAAAGAAATGGATCCAAGCGTTAAGATTAAAGACGAATTGTCCTATAGTTTGAGTTTGGAGAGCATGAAGCAAGGAGCGATCAACCGCCTTTTTAAAGATTTGCAATACCAACTAGAAAAAGCGTTAGAAGACAGCCACTTTGAAGCGTTTCAAAAGCGTCTTAACAGCGTTTTAACGGGGCAAGTGATTTTAGTGGATCACAACCAAAACACTTTTATTGAGATTGAGCAGCAATTTCAGGGCGTTCTTTCCATGCGCCATCGCATCAAGGGCGAGAGTTTTAAAGTAGGCGATAGCATCAAGGCGGTTTTAACGCAAGTCAAACGCACGAAAAAGGGCTTATTATTAGAGCTGAGCCGCACCACTCCTAAAATGCTTGAAGCTTTGTTGGAATTAGAAGTCCCTGAGATTAAAGATAAAGAGATTGAAATCATTCATTGCGCGCGAATCCCAGGCAACAGGGCGAAAGTGAGCTTTTTTTCCCATAACGCTAGGATTGATCCCATAGGCGCGGCCGTGGGGGTTAAGGGCGTGCGCATCAATGCGATCAGTAACGAATTGAATAAAGAAAACATTGATTGCATAGAGTATTCTAATGTGCCTGAAATTTATATCACTCTCGCGCTCGCTCCAGCCAAAATTTTAAGCGTTGAAATCAAAAAAATCCCTATAGAAGAATTGAGTGCCGAAGAAAAAGAATCCATTCAAGAGCGTTTTATTGTCAATAACCATTTGCAAAAGGCTAAAGTGCGTTTGTTAGACATTGAAAAATCTAAGGCTATCGGTAAAGGCGGGGTGAATGTGTGTTTAGCGTCCATGCTTACAGGCTATCACATAGAGTTTGAAACCATTCCTAGCGTCAAAGAAAACGCAGAAAATGAAAACGAAAAAGAAACGCCAAAAGTAGGGGTAGAAGCTTTAGAGTCTTTGTTTAAGAATTAAAATAATTTCTGTCTTGATCGAAGAGCTAAAAGAAAAGAAAAAAGAAATCACGCATTCTTTGATTTTATCTAAAATGTCTTTAGGGGCAGTGGTTAGGCTTATTTTTTGTTATACATTAGAGGGGATAGTATTAGATTTGAGAGCGTATCGTTTTAGAGCTTATTATCACGAAAATAAAGATACCTTGCTTATTAAAGGCAAAAAACGCCTTCTTTACAATTATATTAAAGTCCATATAGCGTTGAACTTGCTATGGACGATTAGAAATCGCGCGTATCATTGGGAAAACTTACTCAAAATCCAACCGAACAACCGCCCACGAATAACTACACCATTCAATGGAAAAACAGAAAACATTCCAATGGACAGAATTTTAGTGATTGGTATTGAACCTAACAAAATCACTCTATTTTTAGATGATTTGATTAAAAGCATTGAGAATAAAGATTTTGAAGACTTAAGTAGTTTGTAAAAAGTGGGCTACTGAAGCCCTTATAATGTAGAAGCATTATAACTCAAAAATTAGAACAAATCAAGATTTCTTAAAAGCTTACTCGCTTTTTTCATCTTTTAACCATCCTTTTAACACAAGAGCCGTTTTTTTATTTAATTCTTCCACTAACATTACCCTCTTTTTGAAAGTTTTCCTGTTGCCAATATACAGATTTAAAAGCAATTTGATGGTATTTTTTACACCAAATTTTTAAGGCGTTTGTTTTAAGCATCACAATCCCTACTATTTATGGTTTTAGTCCAAAGCCATGCGTTAGAAAAAGCTTTTTAATCTTTAAATCGCACTTGATTGTTTTTGCTTGTTTTAAGGGTTAGGATAAAATAACGCTAACCCCCTAGTTTTTTTGCTAGAGATTAGGGGGTAAATTACCTTCAAAGGATTACTATGTCCAAAAAACATGGTAAAAAGCCCTTGTATTATACTTAAAAATACCTTTTTTTAAGTATAGGGTTAAAATCGTTGTTAAAAAAACCCATTAAGCCAAAGGTTTCCCCTATTTAAGGGGTTTCCTTTAAGGTAAAGTGCTTTTTATTTCTTGTGAAGTTTTTCGATGCGACTTTAAATGAGTGGTTTGCAGCTTTTATAAAAATCGTTTTTGTGAGATTAGGATAAAATAACGCTCACCCCCTAGTTTTTTTGCTAGAGATTAGGGGGTAAAATCCACTTTTAGGAGCTTACTATGAAAAATCATCGTAGTAAACACTCTTGGAGAGAATTATACCTAAAAATCAGTTTTTTGGGTTTAAAGTTTGATCTAGTGGTTAAACGCTAATTCTTAAAAAGAGTTGCCCCCTAGATTAGGGGGTCATCCTTAAGTGGGAAATGAGCTTTTTACTGCCCGTTTTCAATGGTTTTGATTTCTTCATCGGTGAGGTGGTAGAGCTGATAGACTAAGGCGTCAATTTCCTTTTCTAATCCTTGAGTGTTGGCTTTAGGGTCTTTTTCTTTTAGCGCTAGGATTTGCTTCGCGCAATCGGTGATTTTATGGGCTAATTCTTGGTTTTTGGTGGTGATTTTAGGAATGGGTATTTTTTCTAAAGCATGCTTATTGTATTGATAACCACTCTTACCTAAAATACAACCTCCGCAAAAATTTTTAAAATAGAATGTAACAAGTTTAGAATTGAGCAAAGCAGTCAAAAGTTTAAGATTGTAAGCATCACTAACAATCATAAATGCGGTTTTTTCTAAAAATATTCCGCTGTTTTCATATACAAAATACGCCCCTTGTGAAGTCTCTGGATACACAATTTTCTCTTTTTCAAAATCCTCTAAATACGCGCAATTCCTTAAATTGTAGGGGGTGTCTCCTTGATCGCATCGTGTTGCAATAGTGTCGTAATGAGCGTCTAAATGCGCTTTTGTTGCGGGGTATTTTTCTATATCAATGGGTGGGATTTTAGATTTTGTGGCAGAAGTGTAGCCGTTATGGGTGTTAATCACCCACTCCCCCGCCCACTCATAAGAATACCTTTTAATGTCTTTCCCTCTTAAAATGGGCTTGATAAGCTCTTTAGTCCTTTCTCTTTCGCTCATTCCGCTTTCATCTTTTTGCAAATCGTCGCAGTTTTTTAAGATTGCGTCTCTTTTTTCAGTGGGAATGATAAAGGCTTCGTTAGCGCCGGTTTTAATCCCGTAATTGATTTGAATGCCCCAATCTTTAAGCGGGGTGCCGACGCTCTCTATTTTGTCCCTTAAATCCAAAAGCGTGGCGTTGGCAAAAATAAAGCTTTCTGTTGAAAGCGCGTTTTGTTTCATCAAAAGGGAGGGGGTGCTTTTCAAATCGTCTTTATCGTTTGAGGTGGGTTCGTAATAATTAAAATCGCTCTCTTTAAGGGGCGCTTGCTTGATGAAATGAATGATGCTGGTATCCACTGCAGCACTTTCAAAGACTTTTAAGGCGTTTAATTCCATGTAGTTGACAAGGGTGGTTTTTTTGAGTAATAATTCTCTCAATTTGGCGCCGTATTTGGCTCGCGCGTATTTGTTGGAAGTGATGAAAGCGTTAAACCCCTTTTCTTTTAAAAGGTGGTAAGCCAGGGCAAAAAAGTAGGTGTAAATGTCGCTTGAGCTGTTATAGAAATCTTGGTATTGCTTTTGTAATAAAGGCTTTAAGTCTTTGATGTGTTCTTGGCGGATATAAGGCGGGTTGCCTATGATGCAATCAAAGCCTAAAAAATCCCCCTCATCATCTAAAACTTCAGGGAATTCAAAGCGCCATTCAAACGCATTGTGATACTCTCCACCACTTAAAGCATCATCAAGCTTTTTCCTTAAAGCTCTAATACGCCCATAAGAAGCAAAAGCCTCTTCCTCTTCTTTGGGGCTTAATTTAAGCGTGCCAAAAAGGCTTGGGATAAAGTAATTTAACCCATCTAGCAAACTCTTATCGTCTAGGGCAAAGAAATTGTATTTTTTGATGTGTTTTTCAATAGCCTTTTCAAGCTCTGCTTTGGTTTTAGGATCTTTGAGCGTGAGGGAAAAAGTGTTTTTTAAGTCTTGGATTTTGTTGATAAGATCTTGCTTATTTAAGGGATAGAGAGGGTTTGGGTCTTTGTATTGGGCGACTAGATCTTTGTATTCTTGGATTTTTTGCTTGATATTGGGGATCTTTTTGAGATCGTCATTCAAATTAAAGCGTGAGATCAAGCTGTTAGCACACTTAATGTTAATGTCAATGTTGGGGAGGGTTTCAAGATTGTTAGTGTTCTTACCCTTTTCAAAAATATAGTAGCTGTATTTTAAAAGCTCTATCCATAGCCTGAGCTTGGTGATTTCGCAAGAATTGGGGTTAATATCCACGCCAAAAAGGCAGTTTTCAATGATGTCTTTTTTAAGCTCAAAAAGTTCTTTTTGGATGTGGTGGTGAGGGTCGTTTTCGCTATGCGGTATGGTGTATTTAAAGACTTTATTCTCTGGCGTGTGAATGATGATTTCATCGTTTTCTAATCTAAGATCGTGGCGATACAAGGAAGCAATAAGCCCTAGCTCATAAGCAATTAACACCATTTCATTGAGTGCTGAAACCAAGAAATGCCCGCTCCCCACCGCCGGATCGCAAATGCGTAAAGTGAGAAGGAGTTGCAAGTATTCTTTAGCTTTTTCATTTGAAAAATTTCTGTCTATTTTTTCTCGCAACGCTTCTAAATCTTTGCAGTCCCACTGATAAGTGGCGTTGAATTTATCCAACACAATCGGCGTGATACTCTCTTTACACATGTAGCTTGTGATGAAGCTTGGGGTATAAAAGCTCCCCTCTTTATAGCCGTTGAGTTTTTCAAAAACAAGCCCCAAAACGCTAGGGTTAATCAAACGGCTTTCGTTAGTATTTTGATTATCTTTAATGTCTTTAGGGGTGGTGGTGAAATCATAAACGCGCAAAAATTCAAAAAGGTATTCCAGCAAGGTCCAATCTTTTTCTTCTTGGTATTTTTTATCTTTTTTGAGAACGGAATTTTTATAGAGTTCTAGCTTTTTATTTTTTAAAAGCCTGATTTCATGCCCCTTTAATTCCAAAGGCGTTTCATCAAACAAACTGGAATTCAAATAAGGGATTTTTTGTAAAATCTTGTCTTCTTTAATTTCTGGTAAACGCTCGCTGTTTTTCTTGGCTAGGACTTCAAAAAAGAGGGTGTTTAGGGCGTTGAAATCCTTAAAGTTTTCTATGGTTAAGAAACGATCTTTATCTTCAAAATGCTTGAAAGAAATTAAAAGGCTTTCTAAAAGCCGTAAAAACAAGATGCGGTTATTCCAAGCGATGAGTAACGCCATGACTTCTTCATCGTCTAAATCTTTGTATTGTTTTTTTAAAGCATAACTTAGGGAGTTTTGGGTGCGGCTGGGCTTGATTAAAATTTTCCCTCTGTCATTTTTCTCTTCTAACCCTAAAATATAGAGCAATTCTTCATAAAAATCTTTGTTAAGCGTGTTAGCGTCAGAATATTTTGGAATTTTGAGCAAAAAATTAGGGCTTAGGGCTTGATAGATTAGGGCTAAATTTTCTTTTTTGAGAGAGATATGGTGGTATTTCAAAGAACGATCAAGTTCATTAAGGCGCTTTTGGCAAACATCATAAAACGCTTCTGTGCGTGTATCGTTACCCTTTCTATCGTGGCAATTTTTAAAGGCGTTTTCAATTTCTTTATCTTTATTAAAAACCTCAAATTCGTTCGCATCAATAATATAAAGCTCTTTAATAGTGGCTAAGATAAGATGCTTAAGGTTGTTATTACCCTCTTTTCTTTCTATGAGATAATAGAAAAGGCTTTCATGAAAGGCTTTAACATTCAAATCACCCTTTTTAATAAATTCGTTGGGGTTTTTAAGGGCTTTAAATTCAATGATCACTTCCACTTTGTCATTGTCATTAAGAATAGCGCTGTCTATTCTTTTGGTGGGCTTAACCTTGTATTTAAAAACACCTTTCAATAAATCATTAAAAGCGTCGTTGTGGTGGTTTTCATTTTCTTGTGGGTTGGTTTCTAAAAAGGCGTTAAAAGCGGTTTCAAAAGCTTTCAGTTGCTCTTGATTCGGGTAGTTTGTGTTGGGTAAATCTAATTTTTTATAATCCATGTTAATTCCTTACATCGCTTAAAAACACATGCTTTAAAAGTTTATCGTTGTTTATAAAAGCGTTTTTTAATGCCACGCTTTTATAAGTGTAATGCTTTTCAATGCTTTAAAATTGGATAGAAGCGATTATAACAAAAGTGCCATGAATTTTAAATAAAACGCTTTTCTTTAAAATTGTTCCATGTGAAACATTAGGGTAATTGATCTATTGATAAGCCTTATTTAATTTTTTGACTTCCTCAAAACATGTATATAAATGATCAAGGGATATGTCCAAAATGGGTTCAAACATGAAAGAGTTAATGTGGATATTTTCAGGAGTAATCATTAAAACCTTTTGTATAATTCTTTTTTCATCATCAAATAGTTCTTTTTTAGTGGCATCATATAACTCCCTTGTTTGATTTTTCTCCGATTTGAATTCTTGATTTAGTTTATTTAAATTTAGTTTATTTAACATCCATTCTTCAGCTTTTAATCTGATCACTATTGAAAAAATAATCTTATTTTGTAGTTCAATATGATTACGATTTTTATCGTTATAAATTTCTTCTGCAACATTATAAATTGCTTGAAAGTATAATTCTGAGTTATCTTTTTCAATTTTTTTCTTTTTTCGCTCTGTGCCAAAAACGCTATCAAAAATCTTTGAAATAACTTGAATTTGAATATTTTTTGTATCTTCTTTAATGTGCAAGCAACTTGTAAGTTTTATATAATTTCTGTCTTTGTCTGCTTGAAAGCTTGTGTATTCAATCAAATTTCTCACAAAAGGTATCAGTGTGAAAAAGTCTTTATCATCTTCTGAGTCTCTAATCCATTTAATAAAACTCTTCAAATACCCACCTTTTTCAAAAATTATTTCTCTAGCATCATTTTTGCGGATTATTTTAATCTGTTCTCTAGGAATATCCAAACGGCTTGCTAGGGTGCGATAAAAATCAAAATTATGCGTCATCACGAGCAATTTAAATTGTCTGCATTCTTGCAAATCCTTAAGATACTCAATAATTGCATATTTATTTCTATAATCAAAAGAGTCTGAAATATCATCAAAAACTAAAAGTTGGACTTTGTCGCTTCTTTTTCTAGCCTCAATTTCAAACAAGATTTGTAAGATATATAACGCTCTCTTTTCTCCTCCGCTTAAATGTTTTTGCAAATCTTCTTTTTGAACATTCATATCCTGATTGTCATCAGAAAATATAAATTTAAATTGCGCGGTGTCTTTATTCAATAAAATATCTTTTTGATTTTGAAGCTCCACTTTAAAGGGAACAAGAAATCTTTGATTAAAAATTTCAATGACAGATTCCCATTCTTTCTGGTCTTTGTTAGCTTGTTTTATAATTTCTTCTATTTTAGGCTTTTTCTCTCTATAAAGATTAACCAAACTTTTAACATTTTGAATAACTTGTTTAAGATAGCTAAACAACACCTTTTTTCTAAAAGAATCATAATCTAAAAATTCTGTCAATAATGTATTATCCTTACTGATAGCATCTTTAAAGGCTTTAAGTTCCTTATTAGCATTTATGACTTTTTCAATCTTATCAAAGCTCTCTTTAAGATCCTCATTATTTAAAATTCTATTTTTTTCATTTTCAAAAATATCTGACAATTTTTGATAATTCGTAATTTCCTCTCCAGCAATTTTCAAACTATGGTTAGCTTTAAAAAACCTGTTATTTTCTAAAGCTTTTTTAAGATCATCAGCATGGTTTGTTCCAAAATCCCCACTATTCATATGTTTAAAAATCTTAGATTGAGACAATAACTCTTGATATTTATTAAAATACTGCTCAATCAAATCATGATGCTTATTGACAAAATCTTTTACTTTTTTTGATCTATCAAATATATCACGATATTTAAAAGAATAGTGTTTTTCGCTGCTTTCTATTTCCGTCAAATGATTATCTAAAATTTCATAAAAACTTTTATTTTTTTCATTTTTAATGGTTTTTATTTCTTCTTCATAATCAAAACCGCTTGCAATATCTCTAAGACTTTTTAAAAGTGCCTTCTTTTCTTTTTCTAATTCTAAAAGAATATTATCATATCGTTGTTTGAGGTCTGATTTTGCCATAAAAGTTGTAACGCTGTCTTCAGAGCTAAATTCTTCATCATAAGAATGAAAAACAGCAACATTTTCTTTTGATATTTTCTCACCATTAAATTCAATCTCTATTTTACTTTTACGATTAGGATAAAAATTATCTTTTGGCATTTCGTTATTTATCAAATCGGTCAGGCTTTTTGCAAATGAAGTTTTAAAAACCCCATTTTGAGCATATAAAAGATAGCTGTTTGATCGTGAAAAATCTAAAAATTTTTCTTGTATCTTGCCTATCCCATAACAATTCTCTATATTGATAATTTCTAACTTCATTGACTACTCCTTAGTAAATTTAATCAAACCTTATCGTATTCATTTCAATAAGACCTTTTTAAAGATTAAGTTTAAATTGATCCAAATTGAGATTGTTCCATGTGAAACATTAGAGTAATTGAGCTTATTAGCTCTAATCTTTACGATTTAAAATTTCATTAACCAACGCGCTTAATTGATCTTTGTTCGTTTTGGTTTTGTATTCAATATTCACGCCTTGCTTTTTTAAAGCTTCAAAAAATTTCTTAGCGGTTGAAATTTTCCGCTCTTCTTCAGGGCGTAATTCACTTTTTTTATCAACCCCCTTAGTTTCTACCACTAACAACACTTTTTTATCGTTATTTTCAACCACATACCCAAAATCAGGGCTATAAGTTTGATTTAACCCTACCGGGATTTTAACCCTAGGGAGCTTGCCAAAAACAATGATTTTAGTGTCGTTAGATTCTTCAATCGTGTCTTTTTCAATCTCGCTCTCCACTTGCATGAAATTTTCATACAGGCATTTTTCTCGCACGCTTGAATTTTTAATTTCATATTTATCCCCATCCAAACTCCCGTCTAAAAATTCTCTAATTTCTCCTTTTTCATCATAAAACGCATCGTTTTTTCTGTTTTTAATCGTCGTTTCGCGCATTTGATAGGAAATTTTATCTTTAATATTTTGATAAATGATTTCCAAAAACAGCTCTTCTAACCGCCTTAAGCCCTCTTGTTCGTTTTTTTTAATTTCATTAAACTTGTTTTCATCAATGTTTTCCAACACTTTAGCCACGCTTTTAAAACTCAATTTCACCTTATTAGACAAGGCGCTGATAAATTCATGCAAGCTCCACACGCATGCGCTTTCTCGCTCAAAAATCTCTGTTTTGGCGTTATTTCCCATAGTTTCTACTTTTTTATGCGTCGTAACCGAAACGATTTTTGAACTGACCTTAAAAGAAGCATTGATCTTTTTGACAATCTCATCAATCAAGCTCTCGCTATCAATGGCATAAGCGATCCGGGCTTGATGATTCAAACCCGCCCATAAGGTTTCAAATTTTTTAAAATTTTCTTTATTGATTTTGATTTTTTCAGTTTTTCGCTCGTTTTTGTTCCTAACTCTAAAATGGCCAATCAAGCGATCTTTTAAAAAATCTTTTAATTTTTCAAAATCCAAGTATTTTTCATCTTTTAATTTTTCTAGTTCCGGCTCTTTTTTTAAAAATTCGTTTTGATTGAGGGTGAGTTTAAAGTTTTCATCATCTGTTCTTTCTCCAAAACCCAAACCCTCCAACTTTTCAAATAAAGCCCCGTAATACCCTTTTTTAACCATGCCGCTTTTTTCTAACTCTTCTGCACTAAATACTTGTTTAATCAAACTATGTTCGCTTATCTCTTGCTGGATCGCTCCTACAAAATCCCCCTCCACTTGCGGCACGATCACGACTAATTCATTGACAAAATCAAAATCAGCATGCTCTTTAGTGATGCGCTCGCCCTTATCATTCACAGCGAGCCTTAGCCCCCTACCGATTTGTTGCAATTTAGTGATATTGGAATGGCTAGGGGCTAATTTGCAAATCGTCATCACGTTAGGATTATCCCACCCCTCTTGCAACGCCCATTGCGAAAAAATAAACCTGAGATCGGAATCAAAACTCAGCAATTTTTCTTTTTCTTTTAAAATGAGCGCGATCACTTGGGCTTCATCGCTCTCTTTCTTGCTTTTAGCAAAATACCCTCCATGCACTTTGTAAATAGCGTCTTTAGTGCGCTCTAAATACGCTCTGTAATTTTCATCTAAAGGCTTTTTTAAGACTTTTTCAAGCTCTTGTTGGTAAAGTTTTTCAAATAAAAGGGCTAATTTAGCCGGCTGTTCATTTTCGCTTAAATAGCTATTCACCCCGCTAATAAACACCATGCACAAGGCTTTAATCCCCTTTTTAAAAAGCCCTTCTTCTCTTTCAAAATGGCTTTTTATCGCTTCTTTCAGCATCACTTCTTGCTCGCCCTCTAAAAGATGAGAAAAAGGCTCTTTTTGATCCAGCAACAAATTAACGCCGTTCAAAAAACGCACCTCTTTTTTAGTGATGTTTTCTACAATGTAATCTTCTAAAGCGCTGATTTGAGTTAGCACGCCTAAATTATCATGCGTTTTGACTTTGACGCTTTGAGTTTTATTTTCCAAATTCGTGTAATTGATCGTCGCTTCATTTTGTTTCTTGTTAGCCTCTTTAAGCTCTAAAAAATACTCATCACTCTCCCCCACAGACGCCACGCTAATGCTTTTCACTAGGGCGCAATCAAACGCTTTTTTGCTGTCTAGCGCGTAAATCAGATTATTATAACCATCTTTAAAAGTCGCCCCAAACCTGAGCGTGATTAAAGCGTTTAATTGTTCCAAATATTTTTTTGTTTTATCGCCTAAAAATCGGTGCGGTTCGTCCATGATTACGATGGGGCGCATACTCGCTAAAGCTTGCATGTAACTTTTTGCGCCATTGAATAGATTCGTGTTTTCTAGGCATGATTGATTGATAATGTTATCTTTTTTATTAAAGGCGGAAAAAGTCATCACCAACACACAGCATTTGTGGTTGCTCGCTAGAATAAACCTTTCTGTATTTTCATAGCTTTCTAAATGCGTGTTAGAATACTCGCTTTTAAAAAATTCTCTGGTGATTTCAACACTCTTTAAAACCCCTAATTTAATAGCGTTGCTTGGCACTAAAACGATAAATTTTGACAAATGGTAGTTTTTGTGCAAGGCATAAACGCATTCCAAAAAGCAAAAGGTCTTCCCGGTGCCTGTTTCCATTAAAATATCGCAGTTTAACGACTTCTCAATCCCCACGCTTCCCTGGGTTATTTTTTGTTTCGATCGCAAATTCTCAATATTTTCTAATAAAACATTTTTGAGCGCCTCTGTTTCAAAAACAGGGTTAGAAATCCTTTGAATATCTTCTTTTGACTCTTCAAAATAGATCCCCTTAAACACCCCTAAAATTTGGTCCCGGCATTGCTCCTGATAATCCAATCGTTTGAATTTGATTTTCACCTCTACCCCCTAATCTTTAAATCGCCGCTCTCTAATTTCAAATCAAACAAATTACTGCCCAATTCCAAACACAGCCTGTCGTTACTGATAGCGGGCATATACATGCTAATTTTTTCCACCCCTTTATCTTTCAAGTTTTCTAAAACCTCACTCATTTCTATATCCCCCACAATGAAAGCCGTATTTTCAGCCAGATACAAGGCGTTTTCAATCAAGCAAGTTATAGGGGTGGTGAGCTCCAAACCCTCGCAGCCTAAAAGCTTGATTGAAATCGTTTGGGTTTCCATTTTGTCAGGGTTTGAATAAGCGAACAAATCCTTTTGATGGGCTTGACTGAGATTTTTATCATTAACATGCGTTTCATCATCAATGATTTCAAACGCTCTAAACCCCACGTCTAAATTGGGGCAAGCTTCTTGGATTTTAGCCCCCGCTCTTTTAATCCTTTCTTCGGTGATGTCAAAAATGCTTGGGGAGAGTGATTTTAGGGTGTTTAAACAAAAATCATGCGCGCTTTTGTTTTTCTTGGGATCAATTTTTTCATCTAACTGGACGAGAATGAAGCGCCTTTCTTTAAATGCGGCGTTCAAGCCATTAAATAACCCCCCCCCCTCACTTAATTTTTGATAATCGCTCTTATTACTCTCTAACACGGCATGCGCGGTCGTCCCACTCCCAGCGAAAAAATCTAAGATGATGTCGCCTTTTTCGGTAGTTTGATCTATAAGAAAACTTATCAATTCAACAGGTTTAGAATAATCAAAAATATTCTTAACATTAAAAATTGATTGCAATTTTTTATTTGACATATCATTAGAGTATTTATTATCTAAAAATTCTATACTTGAAATATTTTTAGTGCGGTTAAAATATTCTATTTTATAAGGCTTGCTATCAGATATTTTAGCCTTTGTGTAAGTTTTTGTATAAATTCTATTGTTTTTAACTTCTACAAAACCATTAGCCAATCCAAAATCAAATTTTGCTTTGCTCCAACGCCAAACCCAATCAATCGTTCCAAAATTACCTTTTTGTCTTTCAGTATAAGTTTCCAATCCGCCAGCATAAAACTTTTCATTACCAATTACAATTTCATAATCCATTTTTTTATTATATTGAAGTGAATTGTAATCCAAATTTTGATTTAATTTATACCCACCTCTTTCATTGTAAAATTCATCTTTTAAAGGGTAATCGTTTTCATCAATATCAATCTGTTTAAAATTAATACTATTCTTTTGATAACACAAAACATAATCATGATTTTTAGCGATTTGATTAGTAGATTTTCCTGCTTTCTTTGTTAATCTTGGCATTTCAGCCACAAAATTCCCCTCCCCAAAAATTTCATCGCATAAAAGTTTGAGTTGGGCGGCTTCGTTATCGTCAATAGAAATGAAAATCACGCCGTCTTGTTTGAGCAAATCTCTAGCGAGCAGCAATCTAGGATACATGAAACTAAGCCACCCGCTATGGCTTTTTAACCCAAAAAGATTCTTGATATAATCCAACTTTTCTTTAGAATAATCCAATTGTTTTAAAACCTCTTCATTGGATTGCGAGAAATCATCGCCATAGATAAAATTCTCGTTTTTCGTGTTGTAAGGCGGATCAATGTAAATCATTTTGATTTTTTCACTATAGCTTTGTTTTAAGATTTTGAGAGCGTCTAAATTATCGCCCTTGATGAGAATGTGCTTGCTCGTGGATTCATGTAAGGGCTTTAAAATCTTATGATTTTTCTTAAAAGCTTGATTCAAGGCGATTTTCTTACCCACAAAATCCAACCCATAGCCCTCTTCTTTTATTTCGCTAAAATCCCCGAGTAACGCTTTTAATTTTCCTGTATCCAGCGTGAGTTGGTTGTCATTTTCTATACTCAAGCAACCGGGAAAATAACGATTAAAAATTTCTACATTTTTTTTCATTAACGCTTTTTTCTTGATCCATTTCTTTATTTTGCATTACTATCCTTTATTTTAAATGATTTAAATTACCCAATTCCGCCTTAATTTTCAATTTTCAAATGTTCCTTGTGAAACGCTAGCGTTTTTTAAAAAATCTTGTTTCACTTCAGCGATAATGTTTTCATCTCTGGCTAAGTCAATGTATTCAAAACTATTCCCGCTCTGTTCCCCCCCTTGGAGTAAATCCCCGCTTTTTCTGTATTGTAAATCCAATTCAGCGATTTTAAAGCCGTCTAATTCATCAGCAAACTTTTCCAATCGTTCGTTTTCTTCTTGGATCGTGCATAAAAAACAATAGCCTTTCAAGCCGTTACGAGACACGCGCCCCCTTAACTGGTGTAAAGTCGCTAAGCCTAACCTTTCGGGCGCTAAGATCACCATCACGCTCAATCGTGGTAAAGAAATGCCCACCTCAATGAGCGTAGTCGCTAAAAGAATGCTCCCAAACTCTCTAAATTCTTCAATCACTTCTTCTTTATTTTTATCTTGCCCTGAAGTGGTATAAACATTTTTAAAGCGTTTTTGCCAAAAACTCGCCCCCTCACTGAGCGATAAATACGGGATTTTTTCGCTCTCATTCACCAATGGATAAACGACAATGACTTGATGGTTTTTAGCGATTTCTTCGCTGATTTTTTCCATCACTATTTTAAAATCTCTTTTATGCAAGACTAAAGTTTCAATTTCTTTAGGGTAAGGGATTTCTCTAATCATGGTCGTTTTCACAAACGCGCTTTTGGCTAAAGCCAGAGTGCGAGGAATGGGGGTAGCGGAAAATTGCAAAGAATGGGGTTTATTGCCCTTACTGCTTGCCATTTTTTCTAATTGGTAGCGCTGCTTGGTGCCAAATCGGTGCTGTTCATCAGTGATTACTAGTGCGAATTCATTCAAATCGCGCTTATCAAACAACAACGCTTGCGTGCCGATAACCACATGCGTGATTGTTTCAAACAAATGATTGGATCGCTTCTTGTGGCTCCCGCCGAGCAATAATTCCACTTCAAAATAAGGGGGTAAAAATTTTAAAGCTTCGTTATAAAGCTGTTTAGCGAGAATGGAAGTGGGCGCCATTAAAAGGGTTTTATTAGGGTAAGCTAATACCATGCTCGCTAAAATCACCATCGTTTTCCCGCACCCCACATCGCCTATAATCAAACGCTTGCACGCTATAGAACTGGTGAGATCGCTTTGGATTTCTTTAATGGCGTTTTGTTGATCGCGCGTGAGTTTGAAGGGTAAAGAAGCGGTAAACGCTTTCAGGCGTTCGCTGTTATTGGGGCATGCGATTTTAGCGCCAAATTGCAATTTCTTGCGATCTAAATTTTTCATATAAAAAAGCATTTCAATGTATTTTAATGCATTTAAATGTCGTGAAGGAAAATTTTTATTCGTTTCAAAATCCTTGACAAAATGCGGCGTGGGGAAAAAGATTTCTAACAACAAATGCGCGATATTTTCTTTAACGCCTTCCTTTTTTAAATTTTCTAATGAAATGAGTTTTTGTAAATTTTCTTGTATTTTTTTATGATTTTTAACTTTTTTAAAAATTAAAGAAATTTTGCCAAATTCGGTAAGGATTTTAGGCGTGTTAATGATATAAGCTTGATTAAAAGAGCTTTGCTCTAATTTACCATAAATGAACAAACTCTCGCCGGTTTTAAACTGGCTGTGATGGAACGCGCTGTGATTGAAAAAAACAAGCTCTAAATTTTTGTAAAATCGTTTGGAATAGGCAAAAATCTTTAAAACTTTGGCGTAGTTTCTTTTATCTAAAATACCCACTTCTAAAACGCCGCTCAAGCCCGTTTCAAAACGCTCTAATAAATTCAAATCTTTATAGCCTTTGGGCGTATAAACAAGCAAAGCTTCTAAAAGCGATTTCACGTTCAATGTTTTTAATAAGTCATCTGTTTCTTGCAATTTGTTCTTAGTCAATCCTTAATCGTTTTTATGATAAGATAACCAAATTATACATTGACTTAAGGAAATTTAATTGATGAAATCTAAAATCACTCATTTTATCGCTATCTCTTTTGTTTTAAGCGTGTTGAGCGCATGCAAAGACGAGCCTAAAAAATCGTCCCAATCGCACCAAAACAACACTAAAACCACTCAAAACAATCCAATCAATCAAGCGAATAAGGATATAAAAAAGATTGAGCATGAAGAAGAAGATGAAAAAGCCACTAAAGAAGTGAATGATCTGATCAATAACGAAAATAAAATTGATGAAATCAATAATGAAGAAAACGCTGATCCTTCGCAAAAAAGAACGAACAACGTTTTGCAACGAGCCACTAACCACCAAGACAATCTTAACTCCCCACTCAACAGGAAGTATTAAAGTGTGAAATTTTTTTCAAAGGATTTATTTAAAAAAGTAACCCCTTTATTTTTAAGCGTTTGTTTTTTAAGCCCTACCCTTACGCAAGCCAAAAGTCGTTTTTATGTGGCTTCTCAATACCAGGTAGGGAAAATGATCATGAAAAAATACAACGATCTCAAACGCACGATTGAAGGGGCGAGCTTTTCTTTAGGCTGGGAGATTAACCCCACTAACTACTGGTTTTATTCGCGCTATTACTTTTTTATGGATTATGGGAATGTCATTCTCAATAAAAGAACGGGCGCTCAAGCGAACATGTTCACTTACGGCTTTGGAGGGGATTTGATCGTGGAATACAATAAAAACCCCTTGTATGTATTTTCTCTTTTTTATGGCATGCAAGTTGCCGAAAACACATGGACGATTTCCAAACACAGCGCGAATTTCATCATTGACGATTGGCGCAGCATTCAAGGGTTTTCGCTCAAAACTTCCAATTTTAGGATGTTGGGTTTAGTGGGGTTCAAATTCCAAACCGTGCTATTCCACCATGACGCTAGTATTGAAGTGGGGATCAAATGGCCTTTTGCTTTTGAATACGACTCACCCTTTGTAAGGCTTTTTTCTGTCTTTATTTCGCACACTTTCTACCTTTAAACTAATTCCAACCCCACTGGGCAATGATCACTCCCTAAAATATCTTTATAGATTAAAGCGTCTTTTAAGCATGTTTTTAAAGGGTTAGAGCATAAAAAATAATCAATGCGCCAACCAATGTCTTTATCCCTTGCTTGTTGCATGTAACTCCACCAAGTATAAGCCTTTTCTTTGTTAGGGTAAAAATAACGGAAAGTGTCAATAAAACCGGCGTTCAAAAGCTCGTTGAATTTTTCTCTCTCTTCATCGCTAAAGCCGGCATTTTTTCGGTTGGTTTTGGGGTTTTCTAAATCAATTTCATTGTGGGCCACATTCAAATCCCCGCACACAATGACCGGTTTTTTCAATTCTAAAGCTTTTAAAAATTTTTTAAATTCCACTTCCCAGCTCATGCGATAATTAAGCCTGGATAGGGCTTGTTGGGAATTAGGGGTATAAACATTCACCAAGTAAAACGACTCAAATTCGCAAGTTACCACGCGCCCTTCTTTGTCATGCTCTTCCATATTAATCCCATAGCTCACGCTTAAAGGCTCTTTTTTAGTGAAAGTTACCACCCCAGAATAGCCCTTTTTAATCGCGCAATTCCAAAAATCAAAATACCCTTTAAATTCAAAAGTGTTTTGTTCTTGTTGCATTTTAGATTCTTGAATGCAAAAAACATCTGCATCAACGCTATTAAAAAAATCCATAAAGCCCTTAGTCATGCAAGCTCTTAACCCGTTCACATTCCATGAGATCAATTTCATTGTAATCCTTGTTTAATTTTGAGTGAATTATATCTTTTTAGTTATTTTTTTAAAAATTAAGCTTTATTTTACCTTTTTTATGTAATAATTGTCTTTTGCTTGGCTTGATAGCTCAGTCGGTAGAGCAGAAGACTGAAAATCTTCGTGTCGGTGGTTCGATTCCGCCTCAAGCCACCATTTTAAACTTCATTGAATAAATAATTCCCCTTTTTGACACACACCACACGAGAGTTTTCAATGCTCAAAGGCGTGCTTTTGGCTCGTGGTTGCTCTTCTATTTCTAAAACCATGCACACCCCTTCTTTAAAGCGCACATGGTTTTTAACCCATTCTTTATACTCACTGCTTTCTTTGATTATATCGTTTAAATAATGCCCTTCATACACTTCCACAAATTCCATGAATTTTTCATTCAAATTCAATTCATTATGCGTTATTTCGCTTTTTCGTGTGGAAGAATAAGCCAATTCGCTGGTTTCATAAAAAGTCGGCTCTATTTGATCGTCTTGTTTGGGGCGCTCATAAATGGCTTTCACTAATTGCGTGGTGATTTCATATTCACTCTCCCACGCTTGTTTTAAAGGCTCTTCTATTAGATAACATTGCCTAGTCGTGCCGTCTTTTCTTGCTCTGGCCCTTTTACACTTTTCTGTAGAGCTTCTGGCTTGAAGAATCGTAAAATTGTTTTTAGCTTCAAAAGTTTGTGGCTCTTCTAAAGGCTCTGTTTTATGAACAGAGATTTTAGTATAGGGGGTAATGATTTTACCGCTTTTATTTTCAGCGGTGCTGTAATCGCAAGGGGTAATATCTGTCGCAGTCTGTTTGTCTTCATCAACGCGTTTTAAAATGCTTGGGCGATAGGCTTGCAAGTTTTCATCATCATAAACCCACTTCCCGCACGCAAATTCTTTAATATTAGGATCTCTAATGGCTTGTTTTTCCACATTATCCTTATTCTCATTGCTTTCATTATTTTCATCAATATCAGCGTTAGAGGTGTCGTTAGGGAGCGTTTTTTCGGTGGGTGGCGTTATAAAGAGGTTGTTTTCTTGATCTTCTGAAGAATGCTTTAAAGGGGGTTTGGTGTCGTTTGTTGGCGTTTTAACTTCGTTAGTGGGGCTTATTTTGCTAGGAGTTACTAAAGGCTGCAAAAGGCTGTTTTTAGAGTTTTTAGAGCCTAGTTTGGACTCTGGGTAAGAAAAGTTTTGAGAAGGTTGTTGCGATGAACTAGGCTTGTTTTGTGGTTTTTGCATGGGCATGTTTAAAGAAGGCATTTGGTGCGCGTGCGCTTCTTTCAATTCTTTTGAAGAAAAAACAATTTGGGTGTTTCTAGGGATAGTAGGGCGGTTGGGGCTTAAGGTCGTTTCTAAAGAAAGTTTTTCATCAAGGGGTTGATAGACGATTGCAGTGGATATGTGGGTGATAGTGAGCGTGAGTTTTTTGTGTGGGGAGATATTATAAACGCCTAAAACTTGTCTGGGTTCTTTAGAATCAAGGACTTTAGCCTTAAAAGTGCCTTTATGCGGCGAAGTTTTGATTTCTTCTAAAAGCTCGATCACAAGGGCTTGAAGAGGGTTAGAGAAAGTCAGAAAGAAAGACAGACAAAGGGATTTTTTCATGCTTGTTCCTTTTTATTTTGGATTATAGCTTAAAAAAAGGTTTAGTAAAAGTCATCAATAAGTTATAGATAGGTAACACTTTAATTAATAATAATTAGTAACAGTAGTAGGGGCGTGAATGGATGGAATGAAACAATAAAAAGCTTTAGAGGTGTGCGTTTTTAGGGGGGTTGTGGGATTTAAAAAAGAGTGAATGAAACGCTTTTTCATAAGCCTTTTTTCATTCACTCAAATTGAAAGCGGTTTTTTTGTCGTTCAATTCGTTCAAGCGGTTTTTGATTTCTTCTCTAAGGCTTAAAATAAAAGGGCTTTTTTCTTCTTCAAGCATTTTTTTAACGCTAGAATACATTTTAGAAATGCTTGAATGATCCTTTAAATCCAAAAATTGAGCGAGCGAAAGCGTGGGGTTAGGGGTATAAAGCCTAGCGAAATACACGACTAATTTTCTCGCCAAAGCGACATTTTTTTGGCGCGAAGAGACTTTGATTTCGCTGGATTTGAGATTCAAGCTTTGCGCGACAGCGAGCAAGATATTTTCCAAGCTTGAGCCTTCAGCATGATCTTTTTGCAAATCTTCTAAAACGGTTTTAGCGAGGTTCAAATCAATGGAAGCGTTCATCAAGTTCGCGTTCACGCTGATTTTAATGATTGCGCCTTCCATTTGGCGGATATTGTCGCTGATGTGTTGGGCGATGTATTCCATCACTTCTTCAGGCAAAGTGATTTGATTGAGTTGGCATTTTTGTTTGACAATGGAAAGTTTGGTTTCTAAATCAGGGGGCATGACTTTAGCGGTTATCCCCCATTCAAAGCGCGATTTTAAGCGATCTTCTAAGCCGGCGATGTTTTTAGGCGATCGATCTGAAATCAATACGATTTGTTTGCTGTTGGCATGCAATTCGTTAAAAGTGTGGAAAAATTCTTCTTCTAGCTTGGGTTTTCCTTGCAAAAATTGAGCGTCATCTAACAAGAAAAAGTCGCAATGGCGGTATTTTGCTTTAAAAGAATCCATGGTTTTGTTGTCTAAATGCTTTAAAAAGTCTGTCAAAAAGTCTTCTGAAGTGACTAACACGACTTTTTTATGCTTTTCTAGGGCATGGTTGCCGATAGCGTTTAAAATGTGCGTTTTGCCTAACCCTGTGCCGCCATAAAAAAGCACCGGGTTATAAGGGGGGGTATCGCTTTGGGCGACTTTTTTAGCGATTTCATAAACGGTGTTATTGCATGAGCCTACGACAAAATTTTCAAAAGTGTAAGAGTCTTTGACGCTCGTTTTTGTGGCTTTGTAATTGATATTAGATTGGGCGTTAACCTGGATTTTAGGCGCTACTTCAATACGCACATCCACGCTATGGGCTAAATGCATGCCGACTTTATTCTGGCTTAAAATTTCTTTAAGCAACGCGCCGTGTTTAGCCGTAATCCAATTGCATAAGAGCATGTTAGGGGCATAAAAAAAGGCAATGTCGCTCTTGCTCGCGTTAGGGTCGTATTTGAGCTGGCTCAAGCAATTTTCATACTCTATGAGGCTGACTTTTTGTTTGACTAACGCCAAGATTTCTTTTTCAATATTGTTGTTGGTATCCATGGCGTTATTATAGCGTGAATAAGTTGTGAATGAAAAAGGAATAACATGTGAATGAAATGTGAATGAAGCCCTAAAATTAAGGTGTTTCTTTTAAGGGTTTGTCTATAATGCTTGCTTTATAATAAGCTAATGGATGCGAAAAAAAGGATTTTCATGCTACTTTGCGCTGGAAGGAATGAAACTTTAAAAAAAGCGGTGCCTATTGGTGTGGGCTTGATAGAGAGCGCGATTAATTTAACGAGAATGTGTTTAAAAAACCCTGATACAGAAAGCCTTATTTTTATAGGGAGCGCGGGGAGTTATAGCCCAGAAATTGAGCTTTTAAGCGTGTTTGAAAGCGTTCAAGGCTATCAAATTGAAGAGAGTTTTAGCCATTTAAACAGCTACACGCCTTTAAATAATTCCATTCACATAGAAACTAAAGAGCAGGCTCTGTTTGAAAGGGTGCGTGTGAATAGCAGTAACTATATCCACACCGGCGAAATGTTTGCTAAAAAAATGGTTCAAAAGGGCGTTTTATTAGAAAACATGGAGTTTTTTAGCGTTTTAAGCGTGGCTAAGGCGTTTTCTTTGAAGGCTAAAGGGATTTTTTGCGTGAGTAACCATGTGGGACTTAACGCGCATAAGGAATTTAAAGAAAACCACGCCAAAGTCAAACAGATTTTAGAAAACATCATTGATAGTTTAATAATTTAATAGTTTAGCTATCATGGAGCATTCTAAATTAAAGGCGATCACATGTTTGAAAAAATACGCAAGATTTTAGCGGATATTGAAGATTCGCAAAATGAAATTGAAATGCTTTTAAAATTAGCGAATTTGAGTTTGGGGGATTTCATTGAAATTAAAAGAGGGAGCATGGACATGCCAAAGGGCGTGAATGAAGCGTTTTTTACGCAATTAAGCGAAGAAGTGGAGCGATTGAAGGAGCTTATTAACGCTTTGAATAAAATCAAAAAAGGGTTATTGGTGTTTTAAATGTGCGGGATTGTAGGTTATATAGGGGATAGCGAGAAAAAATCCGTTCTTTTAGAGGGATTAAAGGAATTAGAATACAGAGGCTATGATAGCGCTGGTTTAGCCGTATTGAGTAATGATCGTTTGGAAGTGTTTAAAACTCAAGGGAAATTAGAAAACCTTAGATTGGAGCTTAAAAATAAAGAGTTTTTGGATTTTGGCGTGAGTATCGCTCACACCAGATGGGCAACGCATGGCAAGCCAAGCAGCGCGAACGCCCACCCGCATTTTACAGAAAATTTAGCATTAGTTCATAATGGCATCATTGAAAATTACGCGAGCTTGAAAAAAGAATTGGAAAACAAAGGGCATGCGTTTTTAAGCCAAACGGACACGGAAGTCATTGCGCATTTATTAGAAGAAACGCTTAAAAGCGAGAGCGATTTATTGAAAGCCTTTGAAAAAAGCATCAGCCTTTTGAAAGGGAGTTATGCGATTTTAATGCTCCATAAAAGGGCTAAAGAGAGCCTCTTTTACGCTAAATCTTCTTCGCCTTTAGTCGTGGGTAAGGGCAAAGAGGGGGTGTTTTTTGCGTCCAGTTTGAGCGTGTTAGCCCCTAAAGTGGATCAATTTGTCATTTTAGAAGAAAACAGCGTGGGGCGGATTTCTTTAGAAAATTTTAAAGATTTAAACAATATTGAAAACATGAAAGATTACGCTTTTGAAAACAAGGATTATTCTAAAGGCAATTTTAGGAATTATTTAGAAAAAGAGATTTATGAGCAGCACAGCAGTTTGTTAGAGTGTTTAGAGGGGCGCTTGGAAGCCTTGAGTGTGTATTGCGAGATCGATCCTGAATTTTTAGAGAATGTGAGCGAAATCACGCTGTGTTCTTGCGGGAGCAGTTACCATGCGAGTTTGGCGAGCGTGTATTTGTTTGAAAGATTAGCCAAAATAAGAGCGAGGGCCATTTTAGCGAGCGAGTACCGCTACGCTAATTTTAAAAGCAACCCTAACGAGCTTTTTATAGCGATTTCTCAAAGCGGTGAAACCGCTGACACTTTAGAAGCTTTAAAATTAGCCAAAGCCCAAGGGCTTAAAACCATTAGCTTGTGTAACGCCCCTTTTAGCATGATGAGCCGCATCAGCGATCACACGCTTTTAATTAGAGCGGGGGTAGAAAGGAGCGTGGCATCCACTAAGGCGTTTTCTTCGCAAGTGATGCTTTTATGGCTTTTGAGCGTGTATATGGGCAAACAGCTAGGGACGATCTCTAAAGAAGAAGAAAGAATCCAAGCCAAAAACATGCTCAATAGCGTGAATGCGATGAAAGTAGAGCCTAAATTGCATGAAAAAATCAAGCGCCTATCCAAACGCTACTTGCATGGGCATGGCTTTTTTTATATCGGGCGCGATGTGTTTTACCCGCTCGCTTTAGAAGGGGCGTTGAAACTTAAAGAAATCAGCTACTTGCACGCTGAGGGGTATGCGAGCGCGGAAATGAAGCATGGGCCTATTGCGTTGGTGGATTCTAACCTTTTTACCATTGCTTTATTGTCTAAGCATCTGTTATTTGATAAAACCAAAAGCAATATTGAAGAATTGAGCGCTAGGGATTCTACGATTTGCGTGTTAAGCTCTGAAATTTTAGAAATTGCTGATGATTTTATCCAATTAGAAGAGAGCGAAAGCTACATGGAGGAATTTTTCCGCATGAATTTAGCGGTGCAGCTTTTAGCCTTAGAAATCGCTATGCGCCTGAACCACGATGTGGATCACCCAAGAAACTTAGCTAAAAGCGTTACCGTGGAATAAAAAGCGATTAGGAGTCAAATAATGGAAGTGATTTGTAAACACTACACCCCTTTAGACATTGCGAGCCAAGCGATCCGCACTTGTTGGCAGAGTTTTGAATACAGCGATGATGGAGGCTGTAAAGATAAGGAACTCATCCACAGGGTGGGGAATATTTTTAGGCATTCTTCCACTTTAGAGCATCTTTATTACAATTTTGAAATCAAGGGTTTGAGCAGGGGGGCGTTGCAAGAATTGAGCCGGCATCGAATAGCGAGCTTGAGCGTGAAATCAAGCCGCTACACTTTAAGGGAATTGAAAGAAGTGGAGAGCTTTTTACCCCTTAATGAAACGAATTTAGAAAGAGCCAAAGAGTTTTTAGTGTTCGTGGATAATGAAAAAGTGAATGCAATGAGCGTTTTGGCTTTAGAAAATCTAAGGGTTTTATTGAGCGAGCATAACATTAAAAACGATTTAGCCAAATACGCCATGCCTGAAAGCTATAAAACGCATTTAGCCTATAGCATTAACGCTAGGAGCTTGCAAAATTTATTGACTTTAAGAAGCAGCAATAAAGCCTTAAAAGAAATGCAAGATTTAGCCAAAGCCTTATTTGACGCTTTACCTGGCGAGCATCAGTATTTGTTTGAAGATTGTTTGAAGCATTAGATTTAAACAATACCGCTTAATAACGCTCATTCTTTAATGTTTTAAAAACGCCTTGTGTTTGATTAGATGAGATTTTAAGGGGGTTTGTTGTAGGATTTCATCACGCCCCATAGTTGCATTATGGGGCAAATCACCTTAAAAGGAGCATGTTATGTCAAAGCCACATAACAAACGCTCTTGGAGATCATTATACTTTGAGTTTGCTTTTTTGGGGCTTAAAGTGATCGTTTCTGTGAAACGCTGATTTTTCTAAGAGCGTTCCCTTAAGTTTAAAAGCTTAGGGGTTTCCTTTAAAAAGCGGGTTTGTCCTTGACTTTTGGGGCGTTTATTTTTTTAAAACCCTGATTTTAGCGCTCATTAAATCGTGGTTTAAAGCTTTTTTGATGTTTTCAAATTGGCGTTTTTTGTTTTTAAGGCTAATGATTTCACTATCCAAATCGCTTAAAATGTTAGCGATAGCGGCTTGTTCGTCTAAATCTTTAGGGACAAAAAAATCAATTTCTTCAAAAACTTGTTTTGATATTATATAAGTAGCAGTAACTCCTGCTTTTCCTAATAAATATTGTTTATTATTTTCCATCAAATAATAAATAAAATCTGCATTAAAATCTTTGTTAGGAATAATAGCGTTTATCTGTTGATTACAAGCCCCATTAACTCTTAAAATTGCATTTTTCCCAATACTAGCAATACAAGTAACCAAAACACTATTTTTTGGTATCATTCTTATCGTATCCAATCCTTTTTGCGTGATTTTTCGCTCTGAGTTAAAAATATCTTTATTGTCATTTATATCTGTTGGTGTGATCCAAGAAATTGTTCCATTCCAATACTCGCTAATTTGTGTTAAAGGTGTAGAGCCTGTGATAATAATTCCAAAATCTTTAACTTTTACTCTTTGCCAATTTTGATTGAAGCCTTTCAAGCGTTTCCTTTGGCTCAATAGTTCAAAGCTTAAAGCTTTTTTAACGCTCTCTTTTTTAAGAATGAGGGCGTCTAAAGAATAAAGATAACGATCCACATCGCTTAAAATGTTAGCGATAGCGATTTGTTCGTTTAGGGGAGGTAGGGGGATTAGTAAATTTTTAATTTTGTTTGGGCTAACTTCTAAAAAAGTGCTACCACTTGCCAACTCTAATAATTTATTTTTTAGTGTTAACATTAAATAGTATAAAAATTCATTATTGATCTTTTCTAATGGTATCAGCGATTGAAAACCTTGATTTGTTGTAGCCACCACTTTAAGAATGGCACAATCTCCAATGCTGGCGCGACTTGTCAATAAAATTGTTCCTATAGGTAAAAGTTTGGCACTTGACTTTTTTAACCCTAATGGCGTGATTGTTCGCTGACTTTTATAAACATATTTTGTTATGCCTATTTCTGTAGGCGTGAACCAATTAATACTGCCATTCCAAAATGATGTTATTTGAGTGCTAGGTGTGCCTCCGCCAATAATCTCGGCAATATCCCCAAGCCTTACTCTTTGCCAATTTGAGGGCGTTGTCAATGCGTCCATGCGTCCTATCACCCCATTAGCCCCAAATCTTTCAAATGCTCTAAAACTTTTGATTCGCTCTCTTTGACTTCTTTGTCTAATTCTAACAAGCTGTTAGAATAGCTTGAAATGATTTCATTAAGAGCGCTAGCAAAAGCGTTGATGCGTTTTTGGATCTTGTTTTCTAGGGCGTTTTTCAAGCTGTTGAGCCATTTGTCTTTGATGATGAGATCTTTAATTTCATTGATTTCAAGGTTTTTATACTGGTGGAACGCTTTTAATTCCAGCTCCTCATAAGCTTTATTTTTCACTTTTAGCGCCTTGTTTTTAGCTTCTAGCCATTCTAAAGCGGTTTTTAGGATTTGTTTATCTTCTGGGTCTGTGGCGTTTTTTAGCTCTTTTTTCAAAACGCTTTCGTTGATTTTCAATCCATCAAAAAGCCCCTCTTCGTTAGAATGCTCTTCTATAAATTCTTCAAAATTAGCCTCTTTTTCATTGAGGGCGTTTTCTAATTCTTCTAATTCTTTCGCTTCTTTTTCAAAAAAGCGTTGTTTGATTAAATGTTTAGGGATTAGATCGCTTTTGTAGTAGGTTTTTTGAATGACAAAATCCGGCTCCTCTAAATAATTGGCTTTTTTGTTTTTGTCTTTTAGGGGGGTTAATTTTCTCAATTCTTTAGCGCTTATAAAGCCATTGAATGAGATGAGGAACCAATCGTCTTGCAAGACTTCGTTATAGTAATCTTTGAAGAGCTGATACACGCCGTATTTGTCTAAAATTCCCACTTTTTCAAATTCTTTTAAAACCTTTGAGCAAACGCTTTCTATGAGGGTTTTTGGGTTAAAACCTGGCTCTAAATCATTAAAAGTTTCAAATAAATTCAAGCTTTCAAAAGCGCTCAAAACAGAAGCGTGGAAGGTTTGGTATTCTAGGCTTTGAGTGATTAATTCTTTGATGTTTTCGCATTCTGTTTTTAAAGCGTAATAACCCTCTTTATCGCTCTTTTTAAACAGCGTGTTTTTAAGCTCTTTAAAAACTTGAAAATAAGGGGCGTAGGCTTTTATTTCGTTTTTGGGCAAATAACTGGCCTTGTGGCTGTTGATTAAAGCGAACAAGTCTTTTTCCAATTCTTGCTTGGCGGCAATGTAGCGCGGGATATTCAAGTTATAGTCGTTAGCGCTGATTTCTTCTAGGCTTACCATTTTGGAATAATAAGGGATTTCTTTGTAAGCGTTAAAAGTGTCTATCATTTTTTGGACATCTTGCTCCCTCAAGCGGTTTTTATTGCCGTCTTTTTTAAAATCCTTGCTCGCATCGATCACAAAAACGCCCTTTCTGGCATGCGCGTTTTCTTTGTCTAAAACGATCACGCATGCAGGAATGGAAGTGCCATAAAAAAGGTTAGGGGCTAGGCCTATCACGCCTTTAATATAGCCTTTTAATAAAAGATTTTTTCTAATCACTCCCTCAGCGTTCCCCCTAAATAGCACCCCATGGGGTAAAATCACTGCCCCTTTGCCTGTGTTTTTTAAGGATTTGATGATGTGGAGCAAAAAAGCGAAATCGCCGTTTTTTTCAGGGGGTGTGCCGTCTTCAAAACGATTGAAGCTATCGTTAATGACTTGCTTGCTTTTGGGGTCTATGCTCAGCCCATCAGTCCAGTTTTTCAGGCTAAAGGGAGGGTTAGCCACGACATAGTCAAAGGTTTTTAGCATGCCATTTTCAGTAGTAAAAAGGGGGTTAGAAAGGGTGCTAGAACCCCCTTTAGCAATATCAGCATCAGCGCTATTTGTGTAAGATCATATTCATTTTACAAAGGGCTGTGGTGGAAATGTCTTTTTCTTGACCATAGATAGTTAAACCTTTTTCACCGGCCAAACTAGAAGCTTTTAATAATAACGAACCGCTCCCGCAAGTGGGATCATAGATGCTTTTATCCTGTCTGGTGTTTTCATCAATGCCAAGCAAAAGGGACAATAAAAGCGAAACTTCGCTAGGGGTGTAAAACTGCCCTTTGGATTTACCGGACTCGCTGGCGAAATGGCGCATTAAATATTCGTAAGCATCACCCAACAAATCATCGTCTAAAGCCCCATGCGCGCCCAAACTCAAATCCGCAAAGATTTTAACCAAATTAGAAAGGGTGTCAATCATCGCCTTACCCTCGCCTAGCTTAGTGTTATCGTTAAAATCCACGCTGTCAATCACGCCTTTTAAATCGTTTCGCTCTGCGATCTTGGCGATGATTTTATTGAGCTTGTCGCCTATTTCCTTATCGCCCTCTAAAGCGAGAATGTCTTCATAAAAACACCCTTGTGGCACTTCTATTTCACTATCAGCATTGTTTTTAGCGTCATTTCTGGCTTTATCGCTGATGTATTTTAAAAAAAGCAGGTTCAAAACATAGTTTTTATACTCGCTCGCATCCATTCCGCCCCTTAAACTATCCGCTCCAGCCCATAAAGAGCTATACAATTCGCTTTTTTTGATCGCCATTTTAACCGCCCTATTTTGTTTTTAGGATTATAATATAAAGCGGTAAAAAGCGTTCTTAAGGGGTTTATGATGAAAACAGAAAAAGAAGTTCAAAAACAAGTCATAGAAACTTTTAAAGCAATGGGCTATGCGTATTTAGGGGATTTAACAAAGAGCGATAATGAAAACATTAATAAAGAAAGCCTAAAAGCATGGCTAATTAAAAGTCAAAAAATTGAGCCTGAAAGGTGGCATAAAATTGAGCATAAAATCAATGATGCTTTAAAAAACGACTTATACGAAGCGAATCAAAAATTTTACGATCTTTTGATTTATGGCGTGGGAACTAAAATAAGCCAGAATGAAAACACTCAAACGACTTATCTCATTGATTGGAAAGATATTTCTAAGAATGAATTTAGCGTGGCTGAAGAAGTGAGCGTTAAAGGGCCAAACGCAAAGCGGCCGGACATAGTGCTTTACGTTAATGGGATCGCTTTAGGGGTGCTAGAATTAAAAAAATCCAGCGTGAGCGTAGAAAGCGGTATCAGGCAAAATTTAGACAACCAAAAGAAAGAGTTTATTAGAGATTTTTTTAAAACGATCCAATTGGTTATGGCGGGCAATGAAAGTCAAGGGCTAAGATATGGCGTCATAGAAACTAAAGAAAAACACTACCTTTCTTGGAAAGAAGAGGGCGTTTTAAAAAATTTGTTTGAGACGATTGAATGCTTTTTAAAGAAAAAAAGGTTTTTAGAATTTATCCATGATTTTTTGATTTTTGATAAGGGGCAAAAGAAATGCGCCCGGTTCCACCAGTATTTTGCAATTAAAAAAACGCAAGAATTTATCCAAAGAAAGGAAGGGGGGATTATCTGGCACACGCAAGGCAGCGGTAAGAGCCTTACTATGGTGTGGCTTACTCAATGGCTAAGAAGGAATAAACAACAAGCGAGGGTTTTAATCGTTACAGACAGGAGGGAATTAGACGCTCAAATTCAAGGCGTGTTTTTGGGAATAGGCGAGACTATTTATCGCGCAGACAGCAAGAAGGATTTGTTGAGCGTGCTGTTTGAAAATAAGAAATCTTTGGTTAGCTCGCTTGTCCATAAATTTGATGACAACGACTTAGAAGATTTAAAAAAACAACCTGTTTTAAAGGAATGGGTTGTTTTAGTGGATGAATGCCACAGAACCCAAAGCGGCAAATTGCACAAAGCCATGAAAAGCCTGCTCCCTAATGCGATTTTTATCGCCTTTAGCGGCACGCCTTTATTGAAACAAGATAAAAAGACAAGCCAGGAAGTGTTTGGGAACTATATCCATTGCTATAAATTTAATGAAGCCGTTAGCGATAGGGTGGTGCTGGATTTAAATTATGAAGCCAGGAGCGTGGATCAATATGTCAGCAACCCTGAAAAGCTGGATGAATATTTTGAATTAAAAACCCAAGGCTTGAATGAGACGGCTAAAACAGAGCTTAAAAAGAAATGGGTTAATTTGCAAAAAGTTTTTTCCACTAAAGACAGATTAGCTCGCATTGTACAAGATATTGTATTGGATATGGCAAAACTCCCACGATTGAGAAATGAAAAGGGGAATGCCATGCTGGTGGCTGAAAGCGTGTATAACGCATGCCGGTATTTTGAACTCTTTTTAGAAACAGAATTAAAGGATAAGGTGGCTGTGATCACAAGCTATGAACCCAATATCGCTGATCTTAAAGATTGCGGGAGCGATGAGAGCGAAGAGAGTTATCAATACCGCATTTATTGCAAAATGCTGCAAAACTTTTTTAATGAAAAAGATGAGAAAAAAGCCCTCAATAAAATTAAAGAGTTTGAAGAAAAAGTTAAAGAGCGTTTTATTAATGAGCCTAATAGAATGAAGCTGTTGATCGTGGTGGATAAGCTATTGACCGGTTTTGATGCGCCAAGCCTCACTTATTTATATATTGATAAGAAAATGCAAGATCATGGGCTTTTTCAAGCGGTGTGCAGGGTGAATAGATTAGATAGCGAAGATAAGGATTTTGGCTGTATCATAGACTATAAGGATTTGTTTGATAGCCTACAAGAAGCACACAGCGATTACACTAATAAAGCGTTTGAAAACTATGAAAGAGAAGACATTCAAGGGCTTATCTCTGACAAAGCCCAAAAGATTAAGAAAAAATTAGAAGAAACTAGAGATCAGTTAAAATCGCTTTGCGAAAGCGTGAAAGAGCCAAAAGATGAAATGGATTATATCGCTTATTTTTGCGGGAGCGATTTAGAAAAAAACGCTCAAAAAAGGCGGTTGTTTTACCAGCTTGTTGGCGCGTTTTTAAGAATGTTTGTGGAATTGAATAACTTAGAAAAGCCCATTTATTCTAAAGAAGAAATGCAACCAATCAAACAAGAAGCGGGATTTTATAGGCATTTACAAAAAGCGGTTGGCTTGAGTAGTGGGGATAGCGTGGATTTAAAAAGCTATAGCGAAGAGATGCGCCGGATCTTAGACGCTTACATTAAAGCCACGGATAGCGAGACGCTAATCCAAATAGAAGATCAAGGGTTGTGCGAAGTTTTAGTCCAAATGAATGTTAATGATTTTAATAAGGCGTTATCTCAAGTATTTAAAAATGAAAGCTCTATGGCAGAAAGCATCGCTAATAACACCAGAAAACGCATTATAGAAAAAGAAGCGAGCGATCCTAAGTATTACGAAAAATTATCTTCGCTTTTAAACGATTTGATTCTCCAGTTTAGGGAAAAGAAATTAACCTATTTAGAATACTTGCAACAAATCCAACATTTAGCCAAAAAAGTTATCCATAAAGAAGATAGAAATTACCCTAAAAAGATCAACACTAACGCTTTAAAAACTCTCTATGATAATTTAGATCAAAATGAACCATTAGCTTTAAAAATAGACGCATGCATAAGGGGTAATAAAAAAGATGGTTGGGTGGGGCATAATCAAAAAGAAAAAAACCTTAAAATCGCTTTAAGAAAAATCATAAACGATAAGGTTTTGTTAGAAAATGCCTTTAATTTAGCCAAACACATAAAGGAGTATCATTAATGAACGCTTATTGTTTGACTTTAAATAATACCAACATCGCTATAGAAAAAAAGGATATTAAGCATTTACACATTAGCGTTTGCCCACCTGATGGCTCTGTGCGTGTGTCTTGCCCCCTAGCTTTAAACGATGAGAGCCTTAGGTTTTCTTTGATTAAAAGACTCCCTTGGATAAAAGAACAGCAACAAAATTTTTTAAACCAAAACAGACAAAGCCAAAGAGAAATGCTAGAGAGAGAAAGCCATTATCTTTTTGGGAAACGCTATTTGTTAAAGATTGAACACACTATAAAAAAACACTTCGTCCTCCAAAGCCCTAAATATTTAATCTTGCATGTCCATCAAAAGACAAGCTTAGAAAACCGCTTAAAAGTGTTAGAAAACTATTACAGACAAGTTTTGAGAGAAAAAATACAAACCTATATCAACCAATACGAAAAGATTTTAAACGAAAGCATACAAAGCTTTAGAATCCAAAAAATGAAACGGATATGGGGGAGTTGTAATATTGCTAAACGCACCCTACTTTTTAATTTGGAATTGGCTAAAGCGCCTAGTGAGGGCATTGAATATGTGGTTGTGCATGAATTATTGCATTTAAAAGCACGCCACCATAACGAATATTTTAGGGATTTGCTGAGTTTGTATTTGCCTAATTGGCAAAGGGCTAAGGCCAGCCTCAAAGAAACTTATTTGGAGCGCTCTTAAATGAATGCTCCACAATATTAGTGAAACTGCTAAGCGGCTAATTTGAGCGGCTCATCATAGCGCAACAACCCCCCCCCCTTTTTTAAAGCCTTTAGAAAGTGTAGTTCAAATACGCTGTAACCGATCTTCCAGGCGCGGGTTGCAAGCCTGCAGGGCTAGAGCCAATCCCTGTAAAATAATACTTCATGTTAAAGATATTATTGATTTGCAAGCTTCCTGTAACTCTGTGTCTCCCATTTTCCCAGAAAATTTGGCTCACTTGGATATTCCACACCCAATACCAAGGCAAGAGCCCTTCATGTTGGGTCATACACCAAGCTTCGCATTGATAACCGCTATTAAGAACGCTTTCATAGTTGTTCCCCCCACTATAATATTGCATCCCATAATAGCCTCCTGCTGCGCTGTTGCTAATCCCGCTATAAGCGCGGCTGTAAAAATAGCTAGAAATACCAATGGTGGTTTTACGCCAATTGTAGCGAGCGTCAAAAATGAACTGGAAAGGGCTTACAAATGGGAAATGCTTGTTATAGCTTGTCCCTTTTAGCACATCCCCGTTCAAGTCTGTCAAAGGGCCATGGCTAGTTACACGAGTGTCAATGTAGTTGAAAGCGGCATGGAATTGCAACCCTCTAATAGGCCTGTAATACAATTCTAGCTCCACGCCTTGAGAATAGCCATTAATGGGGCGCACATTACCCTTCATGGGACCGCTTGTATAGACTGAATACTGCCCGGTGGCAAAATCGCGCGCCCAAATCCTGAAGTAGTCTGCATTGAAGCTGAATTTATCCTTATAGGTGTAGCGTGCTCCTGCTTCCACCGTGTCAAAGTGTTGGGTAAAATACTCCGCTCCTCCATAGCTCAAAACGTCTAATTGAGGCGGGACAAAAGAGCGTTGGTAGTTGAAGTAGGTAAGCACATTGTGATCGCCTTGCACAGGGATAAAGCCAATGTTGGTTGAGGGCATCCAATTGTTCATGTGCTTGATTTTTCTTAAATCCTTCTCAGGGATTTGCACCCAATTAGCCGCATTTTCGTTGTTGTATTGCACAAAAGCGTAGCGCAAACCAGGCACGATGAAAAAGCGCCCATCCCAAGCTTCAATGCGATCGCTCAAATAGACTGCCGTGTAATTGTTACGCCAGTTATTCCAGTTTCTATAAACGCCATGCTTGATGTGGGGTTTCCAACCGCTCATCACGTTAGCACCCTCACACAAGAAGCCTGCCCCCTCACCGCTCGTTTTGGTGGCGCATTCATTGGTGTTTAAGTATTGGCGCTGTAAAAAAGTGGTGGTCATGAAACGCAAGCCCATGATAAAGGTTTGCTTGACTTTCCCGGTATTGACGATCAAATTCACTTTAGGCTCAAAAGCGTTGTTAATGGAGCGCACAGGGTTTTCTACTTCTGCCCAGCCATTGTAGTTGGTGGCATAATAAGGCACAGCCAAGTTGTACCCTGCCGGAAGTCCTGCCGCCCTGCATACCGCTTCGCTAAAACAAGTAACCATGTTAGCGCTATTGTAGCTAGAACTCACCTGAAAGTCCCTAGTCATCAACTGCCCATAGTAGGTGAAGCTAAAAGTCCCGCCCACTCTGTCTAAATCCCCGAAGCGGTTTTCATACACAGCCCCAAAGCGTTGTGAACGTCCGCCTTTTTGGTTTAAGGGGCGCAAATTAGCGAAGCGGTTTATTTTGTAATCTTGCTCGCTGAGTGATCCCGGTTGAGCGATAGCAAAATCGTAGTATTGGTAATAGGCTTTAATCCCATTGCTTTCATTGATGTCATAGATCCCATCTAGCCAATAGTTTGAAATATTAGAGGGGCTATTGTCCCTAAAGCCTTGTCCTCTAACCCAGTTAGCTTGCGCTTGGATACCCACATGCTTATTAATCATCCCTCCACTCCTCACGTAAGTGTTATAGAGGAGATTGTTGCCTAAAGACTTGATAAAAGAAGGATCGCCGGTTTTATCAGGGGGAGCGGCAAACCCGGCGTTTCTAGCCTTAGCCCAATAAGTGATCCTTTCAGTCGCTTGGTTTTCCCATTGAGTAGGGATAGGTTTAGTGATGATATTGACAATACCCCCATAAGTGTTAGGCCCATATTGCACGCTGCCTCCACCTTTAATCACGTCAATGCGATCAATGGCTTGAAAGGTAACAGGGAAAATGTCTAGCTCAATGTGAGCGTAGGGGGCCATATAAACAGGAATACCATTAACTAACATGAGCGTCGCATCGCTATGCCCTGAACCTCCAGCTCCAAAGCCACGGATTTGGATAGTGGGCATAGCTCCTACGCCTGTGGCATTCCTAATTTGCAGACCGGGGACATTCTGTAAAGCTTCTTCAATGCTTTGGTTAGCTTGTTGGGTGAGCGCTTTATTAGAGATCACCGTGCGGCTTCCTGTGTATTTTTTCACTTCTTCATCTTGCCAACTCTTAGGCGCGGTAATCCCGCTATAACCCAAATTGACCTGCCCAGAATAATCAGATCTATCCTTTTTCCCGGAAGTAGAAACCTTGCCCAAAGTGTAGTCTTTTTCCTTAGCGAACAAAGACTCTTGGCAAATCAAACTAGCAGTTAAAGCCAACAGAACTTTTTTATGCAACACAAACTCCTTAATGTTTTGAGAGATTAAAAAATGATTTAAACTTTTCAAGTAAAATCACACCAATAACGAACGCCTATTAAGTAATAAAAACAAAAAAAACTTAATAATGCACGGAATTTTATCATAAAAATTCTTAAAATTTTATTAATCTCATGAAAATCTTTTTTTTTTTTTTTTTGATTTGGCTGATTTTACTCAATCTCTAGTGAAAAATCCCCATTTTTGACACACGACAAGCTTGCATGCGTTCTCAAAACACACAAGACATTCTTTGACGCTCAAAGTGGTTTAACTTTCCATCTAAACACTGCCCCTTGTAGAATAAAATCCATAAACCGATAATCTAGGCCTAAGCTTTAAGTGATCTCAAAAGCGCTAACACCCTAAATGATTATCTTTTTGTGTTTGTGTGTATTACCATTTTAGTCTTAAAATCCTTTGTCAAAAGGATTTTTGCACTGATTTTTTCTTGATGCCTCCTGTTTTTTAGATCTCATTTTTCAACTTTTTCAACTTTTTATCGTTTGGTTTGAAAAGCGATCAGCGACTCATTGCAAAAGATCGCCTCTCATCTTTAATTTTACAGCACTTAATGATGAGATCCAAAATTTCTAAAACCTGCTTTTCTTCTTCGTTATTGTGTTTTATACTCACCGTGGGGTTGTATTCGGTTACCTCAACGGCCCCTAATCGGTCTTTAAAACTTTCTAAAAGCAAGCCCAGTAATTGCTTTAATTCATCAAAACTCAGCCCGTTATTTTCACGCACGCCGGTAGAAGTAAAAAGCTTGCCATCCATAATGTCTAAATCCAAGCTAAGGTAAATAATACCCACCGCTTTTAACAATTCTTTGGTTTTTTGAAGCACTCCTTGCATGTTTTCTCTTATCGCGCCCACGCTAAATAAAGGGATTTGCAATTCCTTAATCACATCTCTTTCGCTCTGTTCGGTGCTTCTTACCCCAAAATACACCAAACATTTAGGATCAATTTCTAACCCTCCCTTTTCTAACCCCAAAGAGCAAAGCTTCTGCCATGCCTTTTCTTCGCTCTCGCTCATGCGATTAAACCCACTACGGACACGATTTAAAACCATGCCTAAAGGCATGCCGTGGATATGCTTTGAATCGCTGTCATAAGCCGTATGAATATCCGCATGCGCGTCTAAATACAAAATCCCTATTTTTTTGTCTTTATGAACGCTCCTAAAGGCTTGGAAAATCCCAAACATGTTCGCATGCTCTGAGCTTAAAATCAAAGGGAATTCTTTTTTCTCAAACACTTCTTTCATGCAAGGGATCAAATTTTCTTTACAAAAAAGGTAGTAATCTTCAAAATTCTTAGCGTATCTAAACTCTTTATAAAGCACGCACCGCTCTTGAGTGATCGTTTGCATGCCTTTAATCACATCGCCATGCGTTGCGCTCAAAACCTCTCTCAAACGCCTAACCCCTTTATCGGTGCCTCTTTTTGACGCTCCTAACTCCGCTTCTAATCCTACTAAAATCATTTTATAACTCCTTCAAATTCCTTTTTCTTGCTGATAGCCCCATTTGTCCTTACTCAAATAATACGCTCCATAGCAAAGCCCCATAAACACTAGCGTGAGATACCCTCCAATGCGTTCATTCGCATCCATATACGCCCCTATAAGCCCCACTAAGCACCCGCTGATGCCAATGATTTGGATTAAGGGATTGAGGGGGGCTTTATAAGGCAGATCTTTTAAGGATTTCCCCAAAGCCAGATACTCTTTCCTGAAGCGGTATTGCGCTACGCTGATGCTGATCCATACAATAATCACCATAAAACTCACCACATTGATCAAGCTTGCCATGATTTTTTCTGGTGCAAACGCTTCGGTGAGCATGCCAATAAGTGTAACCCCTAAAGATAAATATAAAGCATAAGTGGGCGTTCCAGAGGCGTTAAGTTTAGCAAAAAGGGGGAAAAACATCTTTTTTTGACTTAAGCCATAAATCATCCTCCCTGAAGCGTATAACCCAGAATTAGCGGTGGATAAAATCGCAGTGACAATGACAAAATTCATAATATCTGCTGCATAAGGGATACCCACGCCCAAAAAGGGTAAGGGGATTTTTTCTAAAGCGCTCACAAAAGGGCTTTGCGTCAAACCGCTATCCGTCATGGGTAAAAACACCGATACCACAAACACCGCCCCTAAAAAGAAAAACACGATCCGCCATAAAGTCGCCTTAATCGCTTTAGGCATGACTTTTTTCGCATCTTTAGTTTCTCCTGCTGCAACGCCAATAATCTCTGTGCCCGTGTAAGCAAAAATCACCGCTAAAATCGCCCCAAAGAACGCCCCCACTCCTTTAGGGAAAAAGCCTTTTTCTAGCCCTTGAGTCTCCCCATTAAAATAGAAATTAGCAAACACGCCTTCAAATCCATGCAAATAAAACGAATAAACAATGCCAATGCCCCCAAGCACAATAAACACAAAGACCGCTAAAACCTTAATGGTGCTGAGCAAAAATTCGCCTGTGGCAAAAATCTTAACCGAAAAGAAATTCAATAAAAATAAAAGCGCAATGCATGCGATGACCCACACATACACAGGAACAGTCGGGAACCATCGTTGCATAAGCAAGCCTATAGCGATGTATTCCACGGCCACGGTTAAAACCCAGCTCAGCCAATACATCCAAAAGACCATATACCCTGTGCTTGGGTTAATGAAACGGCTCGCATAATCCCCAAAACTCCCTGTAGTGGGATACACGCTCGCTAATTCCCCCAAAGATAAAACAATAGAATAGACAATAATCCCTCCAATCAAATACGCTAAAAGCGTGGCTAAAGGGCCCGCGCTAGCGATATTCCCCCCTGTGCCTACAAAAAGCCCGGTGCCAATCGTCCCCCCTAAAGCGATCATCATCAATTGGTTGAAGCCAATGTCCCTACTTAAGGTTGTGTTGTCTTTCATAAACGCATCCTTTAATCGTTAAGTGAATTCTATTTTAAATCCCAACCAACGATTACAAAATAATAAGAAAATGAATAACAAACAAAATTAACTTCATTGTGTAAAAGAGTAATACTATTTAGCTTTTTAAAAGAAAGATACCCAATCGTTTAATGGAGTGAGTATAATCATAACTGACACTACTATTTAAAGGATTAACATGACTATTGGGTTGGTCAAAGAAAGCATGGATTTAGAATCACGAGTGGCTTTAGTGCCTGATGATGCGGCGCTAATCACGCAAAAGGGCGTGGAGGTTTTAGTAGAAAATAGCGCCGGCGCTAATAGCGGTTATAGTAACGAAGCGTATGAGAGCGTGGGGGCTAAAATCGTGGATACTAAAACAGCGTGGGGGCAAGATTTGGTGGTCAAATGCAAAGAGCCTTTAGAACATGAATACCATTTACTAAAAGAAAAAGCGACTCTGTTTAGTTATTTGGATTTAGCGTATCAAAAAAGCTTGTGCGAAATGTTTATAGATAAAAAAATCACTTCCATTTGCACTGAAACCATTGCCGGGCCTAAAAACGACTACCCTATTTTAGTGCCTATGAGCGTGGTGGCTGGGAGGTTGGCTGCGCATTTAGTCCAGCATTATTTATTGGCTTTAGAGCATGTTAAAGGGTTTATGGGTAAGGGGGTCATGCTTGGGGGGTTATCGGGCACGCAAAGGGCTAAAATCGTCGTGGTTGGAGGCGGTGTGGTTGGCATGGAAAGCGCGAAAGTCTTAAGCCAAATGGGGGCTAAAGTAACGATTTTAGAACTAGACTACGCTAAATTGCAAAACCATCCCTATTATCATTTGTATGATTTAGAAGTTTTAAGCGTGAATGAAGCCAATATCATTCAAGCCTTAAACGGAGCGGTGGGGCTAGTGGGAGCGGTGTTAGTTACAGCGAGCCAAACCCCTAAAGTGATCTTAAGAAAGCATTTAAAACGCATGCAAAAACAAGGGGTAGTGATAGATGTGGCTTGCGATTTAGGGGGGTGCATAGAGACCATACACCAGACAAGCCATTCTAACCCTGTGTATGTGGAAGAGGATTTGTTGCATTATGGCGTGCCGAACATGCCAGGGATTGTTGCTAAAACGAGTTCTACGGCTTATAGCCATGCAAGCGTGCCGTATTTGTTGTATTATTTAGAGCATGGTTTGAAGGGCTTTTTAAAAGCCAACACTAAAATCGTGGCAAACACCCTTGGAGGCTTGAGCGCTTATAACGGCTATATCACCCAAGAAGGCATCGCTAAAACCTTCAATCTAGCGTTCAAATCGCCTTTAGAGGTTTTAAAGGAGCTTTAAAAATAAGTTGTAAAAAAGGGCATGGCGATAAACCATGCGTCTTAATGTGTGGAAATATTTCAAAAAAAAAAAAAAACACTTTTTAATGTTATAATCTACCCTAAATCATACAAGGGGTTTTTATGGCAAAAATTGATAGCTATGAGTGGTATCTAAAAAATACTTTAAAAGAAGAATTCTATTACCAAATCCCTATCTACCAACGCCCTTATCAATGGACAAAAGAAAACTGCGAAAAGCTTTTAGACGATTTGTTTGAAGACTATGAAGAGGATAGAGAAAGCGATTATTTTTGCGGCTCATTAGTCTTAGTCAAATCCGATCCCAATTCCAAAACCGAAATCTATGATATTGTGGATGGCCAGCAACGCTTAAGCACTTTCATTCTGTTGGCAAAAGTTTTAGCCGATCTTTATAATGATTGTTTAGACCCTAAGCATTTAGAACATTTACAAGAGGGTTGGAAAGATAGGCATACAGAAAGAAAACGACTGAGTTTTAACACTATAGGGTCTAACGCTGAATATGATTTTCAAGATGCATTAGATTTTTTTGATGACTCTCATCATGTAAGTAAAAATGATGAAAACAATTACTTAAAAAATGCGGTTTGTTTAAAAGACTATCTCAGGAAAAAAGAGATTGAAAACATTAACGATTTCATTGAGTGGCTGTATTCTAATGTTAAATTTATCACCATCATTTGCCCAAGTATAGACAAGGCGTTAAGGATTTTTAATGTTTTAAACGCTAGGGGTTTGCCTTTGAATGCGACAGATATTTTTAAGGGAGAGTTGTTAAAAGAATTGGCTAAAGAAGAGGATCAAAAAAAGCTTGTGTCTCGTTGGAACGCCTTAAGCCAAAAATGCTCAGATAATGATTTAACAATGGAGACATTATTCAGCTGGCATTTGACCTATCTCGATCCGGTAACTAGTGGGAAAAAAATGGAAAAAAGACTCGTTACTTGGTTTAAAAATCTTAACAAAACCCCTTTAGAATACCTTAAGGGCATAGAAAATTTCTATAACGCTTATGGTGAGGTGTTAGAAATGCAAGACCGACACGCTCATTTGCTCTCGTATAAAGACGATGATCATTTATGCGTTATGTTGTGTGCTAGCTTGTTGCACCGCTATAGCGAAAGCGAGATAGAGACTTTAAAAGAATTGTTAGTCAAGTTTTATTACCAAGATTGGGTTGCAGGGCAGACAAAAACCACACGCAGCCAAACTTGTTGCAACATCATTAATGCCCTAAAAGAAAAGAAAAGCGTAGAGAATATCGCTTCTATTGTGAAAAAATATTTTAAGGATAAAAATATCACGCAACGCTTTAAAGAAAACCTGCAAGACAGCAACTTATACACAAAATTCTACTTAATTAATGGCAAGCCTCCTAAAAAAAATTCATGGCTCAAACCCGTTCTCATTCTAGTGGAATATTTCATGAGCGATGACGATTATCCTAAACGCATTCAAAAGAACGATTTTCATGTTGAACACATCTTACCCCAAAAACCCGATCCTTCAAGCCAGTGGATGAAAGACTTTAGCGAAGAAGAAAGAGGATTATACACGCATTCTTTAGCCAACCTCACGCTTTTAGGAGGCAATAAAAACTCTCAAGCTTCAAATTTGGATTTCAAAGATAAAAAGAAAATCTACATGGGAGAAGAAATCAGGTCAAGAAAAACGAAAACTTCTAATGTGATGACTTGCTATAAGATGACCATAGACATTGCACACAAATACACAGAATGGACGCCCAAAAGCTTAGAAAAAAGAAAAGAAAAGTTGATTCAAATCATTGAGAGTGCGCTTGAGCTCTAGGGATGCGCCCCTAGAAAGTGAACACGTAATTCACATACCACGAATACACGCGTCTAAACCCTATATCCAAATTTTTTGCAGTGATGTAGGGGTTTTTCTTTAGCATGGGGAATTTCACGCCCGCTTCAATGCTGGAATGTTTTAAGATCCTTAAACGAGCCCCCACATTGAATAAAAATTGGAAAGAAGTGGCTTTTTTGCTCACCAAAGCTTGCTCCACTAAAATACCCTCAAAACTTGGTGTCGCCATAAGCCATGAATTGCCGGCCAATTGCACCCCACCAAAAGCCCCCAAACTCATGATGCCGTTATTGATGACATTGACCATTAAATCCATAGCCCCCCCATAAGTGAGCATGTTGGGTTCAAAGGTTTTAGGATCAGCAAGGCTCGTTAAACGATTGATTTCCTGTTTCCCAAGAATTTGACCCGCCAATCGCGCCACTTCGCTGTTATAGTTAGGGTTTTTAAGCCTAATAGAATTGGCATGAGCGTAGTCAAAAAACCCATAAAGGCGTAAGCCAAAGTATTTCCCAAAGAAAAATTGATACCCTAAAAGCGCATCAAACCCCTTGATAGTAGCGTTGGTGGCTTGTTTTTGAGAATTAATATCCGCATGCATTTGGGCTTGCCCTTGCAAATAACCCGCTCCTAAAAAAACGCCATTGCCATCCATCGCTGATAACGCGCTTACAGAAACAACTAAAGCTAACAAAGATTGAGAAAAAAATTTTTTCATGGATGATTCCTTAACATAATGTTTAATTCTTAAAAAGAATACCCAAAAAACAATTAAAAACGATTAAATAATGAAACATTAACCACAATAAAAACTTTTCATGAACTTTACACAAGATGATAAAAAAGCAATTAAAACCCCCTTTTTTAAAATTTTGTTTCAAGCTTTAAGCTACAATATACGCATGAAAGATTCACATCAAACTATCGGCGTGTTTGTGCGGCCCACTCATTATCAAAACCCCCTTTTTGAAGAGCTGGAGCGAGCTAAAGAATGGGTTTTAAAGCTTTTAGAAGGTGAGGGGTTTGGAAGCTTTATGATTGATAGCCTTGATGGAGCACAAGATGAACGATTGATAGAAAAAGCCTATGCGTTTTTGTGTTTAGGGGGCGATGGCACGATTTTAGGGGCTTTAAGAATGACGCATTCTTACAATAAGCCGTGTTTTGGGGTTAGAATTGGGAATTTAGGGTTTTTGAGTGCGGTTGAATTGAACGGGTTGAAAGATTTCTTACAAGATCTCAAGCAAAACAGGATCAAATTAGAAGAGCATCTGGCTTTAGAGGGCCGTATTGGAAAAATCTCTTTTTATGCGATCAATGAAATTGTGATCGCTAAAAAAAAAGCTTTAGGGGTTTTAGACATCCAAGCTTATGTGGGCCATACGCCCTTTAACACTTATAAAGGCGATGGGCTTATCATTGCCACGCCCTTAGGCTCGACCGCTTATAATTTGAGTGCTCATGGGCCGATTGTGCATGCCTTAAGCCAGAGCTATATTTTAACGCCCTTGTGCGATTTTTCTTTAACGCAACGCCCTTTAGTGTTAGGAGCGGAATTTTGTTTGAATTTTTGCGCTCATGAAGACGCTCTTGTGGTCATTGACGGGCAAGCCACTTATGATTTAGAAGCCAACCAACCTCTATACATTCAAAAAAGCCCCACGACCACCAAGCTCTTACAAAAAAATTCAAGGGATTATTTTAAGGTGCTTAAAGAAAAGCTATTATGGGGGGAAAGCCCTAGCAAAAAAAAATAAAAAGGGTAAAAAATGCGAGATTTCAATAACGCTCAAATCACACGCTTAAAAGTGCGTCAAAACGCTGTTTTTGAAAAATTGGATCTAGAGTTTAAAGATGGCTTGAGCGCGATTAGTGGGGCTAGTGGGGTGGGCAAAAGCGTCCTTATCGCGAGCCTTTTAGGGGCGTTTGGGCTTAAAGAAAGCAACGCTTCAAACATTGAAGTGGAATTGATCGCGCCTTTTTTAGACACGGAAGAATACGGCATTTTTAGAGAAGATAACCACGAACCTTTAGTCATCAGCGTGATTAAAAAAGAAAAAACGCGCTATTTTTTAAACCAAACAAGCCTGTCTAAAAACACGCTCAAAGCGTTATTAAAAGGTTTGATCAAACGCCTATCTAATGATAGATTCAGCCAGAATGAACTCAATGATATTTTAATGCTCTCCTTACTAGATGGCTATATCCAAAACAAAAACAAGGCGTTTAGCCCCCTTTTAGGTGTGCTTGAAGAAAAATTCACCCATTTAGAGAAGCTAGAAAAAGAAAGGCGGTTATTAGAGAATAAAAAGCGTTTTCAAAAGGATTTAGAAGAACGGTTGAATTTTGAAAAAATGAAATTAGAGAGGCTGGATTTAAAAGAAGACGAATACGAACGCCTTTTAGAGCAAAAAAAATTGCTCTCCAGCAAGGAAAAATTGAACGATAAAATCGCTCTGGCGTTAGAGGTGCTAGAAAATACCCACAAGATCACGCATGCTTTAGAGAGCGTGGGCCATAGCGCGGAGTTTTTAAAAAGCGCTTTATTAGAGGCAAGCGCTCTGTTGGAAAAAGAGCAGGCTAAATTAGAAGAGTGCGAGCGTTTGGATATTGAAAAGGTGTTAGAAAAACTTGGCATGCTAAGCGGGATCATTAAGGATTACGGGAGCATTACGCATGCTAAAGAACGCTTAGCGCATGTTAAAAACGAATTGCACAACCTAAAAGAAATTGACCATTATTGCGAAACTTACCACAAAGAAATAGAGCGATTGAAAGCCGAATGCTTGAAATTGTGCGAAGAAATAGGCGGCTTTAGGAAAGAGTATTTAGCCGGTTTTAACGCTCTTTTAAGCGCTAAAGCGAAAGATTTGCTCTTAAAAAGCCCTAGTTTGATCTTAGAAGAAGCCCCCATGAGCGAGAAAGGCGCTCAAAAACTCGTTTTACATTTACAAAATTCCCAATTAGAGACTTTAAGCTCTGGAGAATACAGCCGTTTGAGGTTGGCGTTCATGCTTTTAGAAATGGAGTTTTTAAAGGATTTTAAAGGTGTGTTGGTGTTAGATGAAATGGATTCCAACTTGAGCGGCGAAGAGAGTTTGGCGGTCTCTAAAGCCCTTGAAACCTTGAGCAGCCATTCGCAAATCTTTGCCATTTCGCACCAAGTCCATATCCCAGCGCTCGCTAAAAACCATATTTTGGTGTTTAAAGAAAACCACAAAAGCCTTGCAAAAACCCTTAGTAACGAAGAAAGGGTTTTAGAAATCGCGCGCATGATAGGGGGGAGCGAAAACATAGAGAGCGCGATTTCTTTCGCTAAGGAAAAATTAAAGGTGTGATGATGAAATTTTTTCTTTTAAAGAAAATCAGCGAATTTTTAAACACCCAAACGCATTTTAACCTCAAACGCTTGAGCGCGTCTAGCTTTTTATTAGAAACTTTTTCTAAAGAAAAACACGCCTTTGTTGTAGATTTGAACGCGCCTTATATCGGTTTGTCCAAAAAACCCCCAGAGAGCGTTTTAAAAAACACCCTAGCGTTAGATTTTTGTTTGAATAAATTCACTAAAAACGCCAAAATTTTACAAGCAAACATCATTGATAACGATCGGATTTTAGAAATCACAGGCACTAAAGATTTGGCTTATAAGAGTGAAAATTTTATTTTGCGTTTAGAAATGATCCCTAAAAAAGCCAACCTTATGATTTTAGATCAAGAAAAATGCGTGATAGAAGCCTTTCGTTTTAATGACAGGGTCGCTAAAAACGATATTTTAGGGGCATTGCCTCCTAATATTTACGAGCATCAAGAGGAGGATTTGGATTTTAAGGGATTGTTAGAAATATTAGAAAAAGATTTTTTATTTTACCAACACAAAGAATTGGAACACAAAAAAAATCAAATCATCAAGCGATTAAATATTCAAAAAGAACGCTTGAAAGAAAAATTAGAAAAACTAGAAGATCCTAAAAATTTACAATTGGAAGCGAAAGAATTGCAAACTCAAGCCTCATTGTTGCTCACTTACCAGCATTTAATCCATAAGCATGAAAGTCGCGTGGTTTTAAAGGATTTTGAAGATAAGGAATGTGCGATTGAAATTGATAAGAGCATGCCCTTAAACGCTTTTATCAATAAAAAATTCACTCTCAGTAAAAAAAAGAAACAAAAATCGCAATTCTTGTATTTAGAAGAAGAGAATTTAAAAGAAAAAATCGCTTTTAAAGAAAATCAAATCAACTATGTTAAAGGAGCGCAAGAAGAAAGTGTTTTAGAAATGTTTATACCGGTAAAAAACTCTAAAATCAAACGCCCGATGAATGGGTATGAAGTGCTGTATTATAAGGATTTTAAAATCGGTTTAGGGAAAAACCAAAAAGAGAATATCAAACTCTTACAAGACGCAAGGGCGAATGATTTGTGGATGCATGTAAGAAATATTCCTGGATCGCATTTGATCGTTTTTTGCCAAAAGAACGCACCCAAAGATGAGGTCATTATGGAATTAGCCAAAATGTTGATTAAAATGCAAAAAGATGCGTTTAATAGTTACGAAATTGACTACACGCAGCGAAAATTTGTCAAAATCATCAAAGGAGCTAATGTCATTTACTCAAAATACCGAACTATTAGTCTAAAGGACACTTAAACATTCTAAGGAGATTAGCATGGGTGTTTCAGCTTTAGGCAATGTAACTTATATCAATCAAAACGCTCCTTTAAATTCTGCTATCCAACAGGGTGCAAGAAGTGATATGTTGGATTTAGTGCAAAGCTTTCAAAGCAAGCTTGAATTAGCCCAAGAAACAAGGGCGTTAGAAAACATGCAAGCTATTAGCGATAAAGATCCTAAAGAAGGCTCCAAAAACCGCTATCCAAACAGCCAAAGGGCTAAGGCGTTTGGCTTGGAAGAAGAAGAAATTGAATTGTGGCATGAAGAACATTTGCTGGATATTGTGGGGTAGGGTATTGCGAATAACCCCTATCCTTTCATGAGTTTAAAATGAAATAATCAAGTCCCCGTTTTTTAAACATTAAAAGATTTTAGCTATCAATATCAATCGCAATAGAATCTTATATTTTTAACAAAAGGGAATGCGTCATGTTAAGGGGTGTCAAAAAAGCGGTTTTTAGGGTTTTGTGTTTGGGGGCGTTGTGTTTAGGGGGGTTAATGGCAGAGCAAGACTCTAAAGAGCTTATATTTTCAGGTATCACTATTTACACGGATAAAGATTTCACTAGGGCTAAGGAATACTTTGAAAAAGCTTGTAGATTAAACGATGCTGATGGTTGTGCGATCTTAAGAGAGGCTTATTCTAAAGTCATCCTAAAAGGAAGTGCAAGAGAAAGCATTGAAAAAGCTCTTGAACACACCGCTACTGCTAAAGCTTGCAAATCAAACGATGCTGAAAAATGCAAGGACTTAGCAGAGTTTTATTTTAATGCAAACGATCTTAAAAATGCTTTAGAATATTACTCTAAATCTTGTAAGTTAAATAATGTTGAAGGGTGTATGCTGTCAGCAACTTTTTATAACGATATGATAAAGGGTTTGAAAAAAGATAAAAAAGATCTAGAATATTATTCTAAAGCTTGCGAGTTAAACTATGGCGATGGCTGTGCGATTTTAGGGGATATTTATCATAATGGTGAAGGCGTAACACAAAATTTTAAAAAAGCTTTTGAATATTCTGCCAAAGCTTGTGAATTGAACGATGCTAAAGGGTGTTACGCTCTAGCAGCGTTTTATAATGAGGGTAAAGGCGTAGCAAAGGATGAAAAGCAAACGACAGAAAACCTTAAAAAGAGTTGCGAATTAGGGTTAAAAGAAGCATGCGATATTCTCAAAGAACAAAAACAATAAAATCCTAGCCCTATTAAGCCCCATTAAACAGCTTTCGTTTAACTGGTTGCTTTTATGATATTTAACAAACCCTTTGTCCTTTCAAAAAGAGAAAATGGCGGTGGAGTCTCTTGGTATTTGGATCTTGGGGGTCTTTTGATAAGAGTGTTAGCACATTTGGAAAAATCAATCAAATCCATTGTTGTTTTGATGTAACTGGGCAAGTTTAACAGGCATATTTCAAAGAGTTTATAGCTCGCTAAAGCGTCTGCGTAGGCTCTATGGCTGACTTCTATGCCAAACCCTAAAAGCTCTTTTAAAAAGCTCAAAGAATAACGCATGGACAAAATGGCTCGTTTGGATAAATCCAAAGTGCAAAGCTTTAAATTCAATAAGGGGCAATGCAATTTTTCTACAAAATAACGCCCTAAAAAGTTGTAATCAAAATTAGCGTTGTGGGCCACAAACACGCTATTGCCTAAAAAAAGCCTCAATTCTTGCAAAGCTTCATGCGCGCTTGGGGCGTTTAGGGTGTCTTCATAAGTGATGCCTGTAAGATCAGAAATATAATCAGGCACGCTTTTGACTTTCACAAGGGTTTCAAAACGATTGATAATTTCCCCCCCTTTCACTTGCACGGCCCCGATTTCTAAAATCTCATGCTTTATGGGGCAAGAGCCGGTGGTCTCTAAATCAATAAAGGAAAAAACCTCATCTTTAAGGGGGGTTTTAAGGTTTTTGAGCGTGATTAAATTTTCACTCGTTTCTATGAAATTAAGCCCGCATGCTTTTAAATATTCCAAATTGATTTCATCATAAATAAGGCGAGAGAGCGATTTTTCTAGCATGCCCAAGCTTAAATCCTGGTGCTTTAAGCGAGCGATTAGGGCTTGGATGTCTTTATGCAAGAGGTTGTCTGACATTCTGTAAGCCTTCAATAGCCAGCTTACGATCTTTGGATTTAAAAATATAACTCCCTGAAACCACCACATCCACGCCCGCTTGTTGGAGTTCAAAGATATTTTTATCGTTCACGCCCCCATCCACTTCTAAAAGGCAGCTCGGGTTGTAGCGCCTGATCAATTCTTTAACTTTCAAACACTTTTCTAGCACTAAATCTAAAAACTTCTGCCCACCAAAGCCCGGATTCACGCTCATTAAAAGCACTAGCCCCACGCTTTCTAGCAAGTATTTAACACTCTCTTCATGCGTGTGGGGGTTTAGGACAACGCCTGGCGTGATGCCTAGATTTTTAATGAGTTGCAACACCCTGTGGGGGTGTTTTTCATTTTCTGCATGAATGCTAATGATTTGCGGTTTTAAAGGAGAAAATAATTCTACAAAAAAGCTCGCGTTTTCTACCATTAAATGCACATCTAAAGGCACTTGGCTCATTTGAGTAACATTCTCTAAAATCACAGGCCCCATGGTTAAATTAGGCACATAATGCCCATCCATCACATCCACATGCAAAAAATCAGCGTTACTCACGCTCTCTATCTCTTTGGCTAAATGCAAAAAATCAGCGCTCAAAAGGCTCGGGGCTACTTTCAAAATACTTCCCTATTTCCAATGTTTTAAAGTAAAATATTAGCATCTTTAATCAAATCATAAAAGGGTTTTTATGGATTACAAACATTTTAAATGCAAGCATGCGAACATCGTTATAGAAATTATTAGTCTTTTAGAAAAAGGGGTTAAAAAAGCCCAAGAAATTTTAGAAAAACCGGACGCTGGGAGTTACACTAAGTTAGAAAACAGCAGCGGGGATACGCCCATTAAAGCGGATTTAGCCCTAGATAAGTTTTTAGAAGAAAATTTTTTGAGTTTAGAAAATGTCAAAAGCGTTTTTAGCGAAGAAAAAGAAACGCCTGTTACTAAAGAAAACGGCTCCTATTTGATCGCTTATGACCCCTTAGATGGGAGTTCAGTCATGGAGGCGAATTTCTTAGTAGGCACGATTATAGGGGTTTATGAAAAGGATTATAAGGCGCAAAATTTAGTTGCAAGCCTTTATGTGGTTTTTGGGCATAAAATTGAATTAGTGGTGGCTTTAGAAGAAGTTTATCGTTACGCCTTTTATCAGAACAAGTTTCATTTTATAGAAACCATCGTTTTAGAAAATAAGGGTAAAATCGTCGCTAGCGGAGGCAATCAAAAGGATTTTTCTTTGGGCTTAAAAAAGGCTTTAGAGGGGTTTTTTGCAGAAAATTACCGCTTACGATACTCAGGATCTATGGTGGCTGATGTCCATCATGTGTTGGTTAAAAAAGGCGGGGTGTTTTCCTACCCGCAAAAGAAATTGCGAAAGCTTTTTGAAGTCTTTCCTTTGGCCTTGATGGTTGAAAAAGCTAAAGGGGAAGCGTTTTATTTTGATAAGGGGGTTAAAAAGCGTTTGCTAGAACAAAGCGTGGAAAGCTATCATGAAAAAAGCGAATGCTATTTAGCCAGTCCGCATGAAGCTCAGGTTTTAGAAAAATATTTAAAGGGAGAATGATGCAAAATAGCGCTAAAAAATTAGAATACGAAGAGCGTTTTAATGCCGCTCTTTTGAAATTACAAGCATGCCAAGAAGAAAAGCAAGTAGCGAGTTGCTTGAAATGCGAGCAGGTTTTAAAATGCGAGATCCGCAACAGCTATGTGGATGCGGCTTATGAAAGCATGAGTTTAGGCGAAGCGGGCGGGTTTGATTTCAATTAAATGGGATTAAAATGGCTAGTAATGCTACCTTGCAAAAGAATTTAGACGCTTTTTACACCCACCCCAAAATCGCGCGATTTTGTTTGGATTTACTAAAAGATCTCATCATTCAAAATCTAGGGCTAGACTTAAACGCATTCCATTTTTTAGAGCCAAGTGCAGGGAGTGGGAGCTTTGTTGATGCGTTAAAAGAATTAGGGATTGCTGATTGCATCGCCCTTGATATTGCCCCTAAAGCTCAAGGCATTCAAAAAAAAGATTATTTGTTGGAATTGATTGAGTTTGATAAAAAGCGTGTCATTGTTGGCAACCCTCCTTTTGGGCATAGAGGGAAATTAGCCCTAGATTTTTTAAACAAATCTTTAAACGAAGCGCCTATTGTAGCGTTTATTTTGCCTAATTTATTCAAACGCTATTCCATTCAAAAACACATTGATAAGCGTGCAAAATTGGTTTTAAACGCTGATTTAGAAAAAAACGCTTTTATTTTTAATGAACGGCCCTATGATGTGAAATGCGTTTTTCAAACCTATATGCATAAAAATATCGCCCTAAATCTTAAAGACGAACGCATCATTGCACCCCCTAAAATCCGCCATAATGACTTCATCACTTATATTCATAACAACACGCCACACACCCTAAAATATTTCAACAAAGAAAAATACCAATGGGATTTTGCGGTGGTGAGACAAGGCTTTTATGACTACAACGAAAAGATCACCAATGCAAATTTACTGGTTAAAAACCGACAATATTTTTTTATTAAAGCCCACTCCAAAGAAGCTTTAAGGATTATCCATAAAATTGATTTTAACAAACTCGCTCATAAAAACACGCAAGTTTTAGGGTTTTCTACTTATGATTTTGTGGAAGAATATTGCAAATTAAAGGAAATGCATGCTTGAAAAAGTGTTCCAAGAAATTACCAATAAAAGAAAGTTTTTTGCAAGTTCTAGCACAGGGGAGCAGTTTGAAAACCAATTTAGGAATGAATTAAAAAAACACTTTAGCGAAATCAATGGCGATTTAACAGAAGAATTAAGCCATATTGAAGAAAAGCCTAATAAAGAAATCAAAACCGCTTTTAACCAACTCAAAAAGCAAGTTTTAGAAAAAAATCACCCACACACCCTTAAAAACCCTTTTTCAAACCTTACAAGCCATTTTTTATACCAGCCTTTTGGCTCACAAAATTACCCTGATTTTTTGGTTTTTATTTTTGATCATGTGGTGGGGATTGAAATCAAGTTTTCTAAAAACGATAAGGGTGAAAAAAATCTTCAAACTTCTCGCCCCATGTGGAATTCAAACCTGCCTAAACCCAATGCGATTTATGTGTATGGAGTCGCTAATGCAAACATCACTTTTTTTAAAGGCTCAGATATTTTGAGTTATGAAATCAGAGAGGTCTTGCTCAAGTATTTTGATACTTTAGATAAAGATGAAGGAAGTTTGAAAAACGCCTTAAAGGATTTAGAAAACCCTTTTGGGTTTGCCCCCTACATCAGAAAAGCTTATGAGCATAAAAAGGAATTTTCTAACCACCACCAGATTGAAAGCTTCTTTTCGCCCAACCACATTTTAAGAGAGCAGAATGTCTTGGAATTTTTGAAAACGCTCACTCATTAGCGTATTTATTTCCCACTTATCTATTTCTTGTAGAATGCAAATTTGTTTTTAGCGTAAAGAAATTGATGATCGGTCTCATAGAAAAACCTCCTTGCATTCTCTCCCCCTTTTTTCACTTCAATGCACTTCGCTCCAAACTTTTCTTTTCCACGCATAAGCCAAGAACGACAGCACCGCAAAGAAAATCATGATTTTTATCCCTAAGGTATTCCTTTCATGTTTTTTCCTATCGCCTGCTTTTTCCAAATATGCGATGACTTGTTTTTGAGCTTGTTCACTCAACCCCACTCTAGGCATAGCCGTGCCAGGCAAAAGCTTTTGCGGATCGTTGATGAAAATATTCAAGCCATGTTCGCCTTTAGCTCTAATCATCATGGACAAATCAGGTGCATGAGAGCCTAAATAATTGGCTAGATCTTTAGGATCGCTAAAGGCCTTATCTTTCGCATAATCCAGGCTATGGCACCTTTGACAGCTTTGCGCGAACACTTCCTTATCGCTCAAATTTTTAGGCAAAATAGAAGTGAGATACGCCACAATATCGCTCAAATCTTTATCGCTAAATTGAGAAAACGCCGGCATAGGATAGGGCCTTTCATCGTTGAACTTATGGCTCAATTTCGCCGTTTTCACGGGGTCTTTGATGAAGTGGGCTAAGAAATTCGCGTTCAAAACCCCCGCCACATGGCTTAAATCCGGTGGCACGACCCCAAAAGAGTTGCTCGCACTAAGGCTGTCCATAGGGGCTGGAATGTTTTGGGATTTAATGCCATGGCAAGCGGTGCAATTTTCAGCTACAAGCTGTTTGCCTTTATTGGCGTCGCCATTTTTTAAATCCATCGGCTCTAAATCCTTGAAAGCAAAATCCGCCGGAGCGACTTTAGGGTGCATCACCGAATGCGCATAAGGCTCAACCCCATAATAAATCACGCCTACCACCACAATAAGGATGATTAGAATCTTAAATTCTTTCATCTAACACCCCCTTGTTTCTTGCTCTCAGCGATAGTGATAATGGGCAATACCACAAAGAAAAGGGCCAAAAAAGTGATTGAACCCGCTAAGCCAATGTATTTACCGATCCCAAGCGGAGGCAATTTACCATAGATCGTTAAAACAATCATATCAATGATTAAAAGCCAAAACCACGCCTCAAACGCAGGCCGTTTGTGCGCGGGAGCGACAACCGGGCTTCTGTCCAAAAAGGGCAGTAAGAAGAAAATCACTTGCGCCACGCCAAAAGCCATTAGCCCTAAATCAGCGCTAAAGAAAAAGCCCCTTAAGACTTCATAGCTCCATAAGAAATACCATTCAGGGTAAATGTGAGGCGGCGTTTTAAGGCTGTTAGCCCTTTCAAAGTTGATAGGATCCATCGCGAAATCATAGTGGTAACACACCAAGTAAAAGAAAAAGACCATGAACGCGCAAACCACAAAAATATCTTTAGACAAGAACACCGGCCAAAAAGGAATGACTTTGGATTCTTTTTTCTTGCCTTCAATGAATTTCTTTTCTTCTAATTCAAAGTCAATCTCTTCGCCTTCTTGGTTATTGACATGCGGGATGCGTAAAGAATAAAAATGCACCCCAACAAGTAGAATGATCGCAATGGGCAGTAAAAAGACATGGAGCATGAAAAAGCGCGTTAAAGTGGAATCCGCCACGACATAATTGCCCCTAATCCATTCCACCACATCAGCCCCAATAAAAGGAATGCCCCCAAATAAATTAGTGATAACCGCTGCGGCCCAATAGCTCATCTGCCCCCAAGGCAACATATACCCGCTAAAGGCTTCCGCGCTAAAGACCACAAATAAAATCATCCCGCTAATCCAAATCATCTCACGGCCCTTTTTGTAAGAGCCATAATAGATGCCAACAAACATGTGGATATAAATGATGACAAAAATCATGCTCGCTGCCGTGGCATGCATGTGGCGCCAAAGCCAGCCATAAGCCACTTCTTGCATGATGGTGAAATTCACGCTATCAAACGCCATTTTCGCATCAGGCTTGTAATACATGAGCAAGAAAATCCCTGAGACCACAAGCACGCCAAAAAGGGTCAATAAAATCACCCCCATCGCCCATAAGAAATTGATGTTTTTAGGGATCCAATATTCTGTCATTAGCACTTTAACAAGCTTGTTAGTACCAAGACGCATGTCCAGCCATTCGCCTAAATTCTTCGCCTTTTTTATCTCTGCCATGGAATTCTCCTTACGCTTTAGCCATCATTTTCTTGTATTCAGCCCCGGCTTCACCAAAAGTGATTTTAGTGCCTTCAATTTTAAAAGGCGGGATATCAAAAGGGCGTGGAGGGGGGGTGCCGGCAATATTCACGCCATCAGCAGTGAAACGCCCCCCATGGCATGGGCATAAAAAACCTTTTTCTTCATCTTGATAAGTGGGGATACACCCTAAATGCGTGCAAATTTGAATGGCTGTGGTAAAAACGCTCTCGCCAATTTTAAAATCGCGCTTCTCATTAAAGCCCTCTTTTTTAGAACGCTTGAGGATATAGACCGGTTTCCCACGCCATTCCACCGTGGAAAACTGCCCTTCTTGCATGTTCGCCACATCTATGGTTGTAAAACCGGCTGAAACAACGCTTGGAAGCGGATCCCAAGTCTTTTTCATCGCTACTAGACTCGCTATCGCCCCTATAGCTGTAACGCTAGCAAGGCTCATTCCTAAAAAATCACGCCTTTGAATATCTGCCATGATTAAAAAACTCCTTAATGATAATTACCTTTTAACGACTAAAGGCATAGCAAATCCCTATTTTACAACAAACTCTCTTAATAATCTTTTTAAAATAACAAATTGAGACCAAAATCAAACGCTTTTAACGCCGTTTTAAAGAAATTTGAGCGCGCAGATGTTTCAAAAGGGTTTCTAAAATATCGTTATCGTCTTTGCTTGGGGCTTTCAGGCTTTCTTTATGTTCATCGCTATAAGTAAGGGTGATGTTTTGATTGAAATTAGAAAGTTTAATGATGCCAAGCTGGTTGGCTAAAATTTTAAGCGTAATGATTTGCAAAAATTGAGCGCTCAAATCGTCTATTTTGCCAAACCTGTCTTCTATTTCTTCATGGATTTGCCCCACCTCATCTGTATTTTCACACAAACTCAAACGGCGATACAAATCCAACCTCAAACTATCGCTTGCGATGAGTTCAGGGTTTAAAAAAGCGCTCACGCCAAGTTGGATTTCTACGCTTTTTTCAAGCCTTTTCTTCCCCCCACTCAATTCATAAATCGCGTCTTCAAGCATGTGCGTATAGAGCGCATAACCGATATTTTTAATATGCCCGCTTTGATCCTGCCCGAGCAAATTCCCGCCCCCCCTGATTTCTAAATCATGATAAGCGATACTCTCCCCACTGCCTAAATACGAATTTTTTTCTAAAGCGAGCAAGCGTTTTAAAGCCTGTTCGTTCAAACTTTTTTGATCTTCTATGAGGAAATAACAAAAGCCTTCTTTTTTGCCTCTCCCCACACGCCCTCTTAATTGGTGCAAATCAGCCAGCCCGAAATTTTGCGCATTATCAATAATAATCGTGTTAGCGTTAGGCAAATGAATCCCTGATTCCACAATAGAAGTGCATAATAAAACCTGATAGTTCCCCTTATCAAACTCTAGCATGATTTCTTCGCTCTTATTAGCGTTAATCTGGGAATGCAAAATAGCGATTTTGAGTTTAGGGATTAAATCTTCTAGCTTGGTTTTGACTTTTGAAATGCTAGCGATGTGGTTATGGATGTAAAAAATTTGCCCGTTACGGCGTAATTCTCTATGAATAATCTCTTTTAAGAGTTCGTCATTCTTTTCTTTCAAAAAAGTGCGGCTGGGCTTTCTGTCTGTGGGCGGGGTTTTTAAAGAGCTAATGCCTTTAATTTGAGAGAGCGCCATGTTTAGAGTGCGCGGGATAGGCGTAGCGGACATGCTTAAAAAATGCACGCTTTTGCTCAATTCTTTTAAAGCTTCTTTTTGTTTCACGCCAAATTTATGCTCTTCATCCACCACCACTAAACCCAAGTTTTTGAATTTCGCGCCTAAAATCGCATGCGTGCCTACAAGAACATCAACTAGCCCTAATTCTACGGCCTTTAAAAGCTTGTTTTTTTCGCTCGCATACCTGTCCAAACGAGCCACTTTAACGCCAAAATTTTCAAAACGCGCCCTTAAGGTCTCAAAATGCTGGTGCGCTAATAAAGTAGTAGGCACGACTAGCGTGCTTTGAAAGCCGTTTAAAAACGTGCAAAAAATCGCATGCATCGCCACTTCTGTTTTCCCAAAACCCACATCCCCATTCAACAATCTGTCCATCACCCTGTGAGAGCTTAAATCCCTTGAAATTTCAGCGATGGCTTTTTCTTGATCGCTGGTGTATTCAAACCCCGCATGCGATTTAAAGACCTCCAACTCCGCTAAATGCACATCCATCTTTTTACCCAAGATCAAATTGCGTTCAGCCGCTAATTCAATGATCTTGCCTGCAATTTCTAAAAGCTTAGTCCTGACTTTAGCTTTTAATTTGAGAAAACTCCCTTTCCCTAGACGGTCTTTAGCTGGCACGCTATCGCTTTGCGCCACATAGCGAGCGATGAGATGCAAGTTTTCTACCGGTAATAGCAGTTTGTCTTCGCCCAAATAAGCGATTTCTAAAAAATCCCTCTTGCTCCCTAAAACGCTGTGCTGGACTAATTGAGAAAACACGCCCACCCCGTAATCATCATGCACCACCCATTCGCCCGCATTCAATTCATTCAAAGCGAGCTTGGATTTTCTATGCTTTTTCTTCCTTTCAAAAGAATTGAGCGAAATAAAAATCCCATCAGGTGTTTTAAAGTTTAACACAAAGGGGGCGATCACGCATTCCATGCTGCTTTTTTCAAGCACACTTATCGCATTGTCTAAAATCGTTTTATTAGGAGCTAGGAGCGTGATTTTATGGTGCGAATGCAAAGCGATAAAGCCTTCTAGGGCATGCGCATGGATTTCTAAATCTTCATAGCCTTGCGCGTTTTCTAAAACCTTTAAAAATTTGAAACGCTCATCATCCAATTCGTTTAAGCTCGCTAATTCTTGAATTTCTTCTAAAGCTCTAGGGCTTATAACGCTTTTATAAACGCTTAGCAAGTCTTGTGCTTTTTCTCCTAAAAACCACAAACCAAAACTGGTTAAATCTTTAGAAAAGCTATTTAAGGGGCTTTGTTCCACTTTTGTTTTTAGATCCTTATAGGATGGTTCGTCCAAACTAAAAAGCGTGGGGGGGATTTCAATTTCTAACAAATCTTCTTTAAGACTCATTTGAGTGGTAGGGTCAAATTCCTTAATGCTCTCACACTCCGTGTCAAAAAAACTCAAGCGATACGCCTTAGAATTAGGTATATAAATATCCACAATATCCCCCCTAAAGCTCGCTTCGCCTTCCAATTCCACTAAGTCTAAAATTTCATAGCCATAATAAAAGAGCTTGTCTTTCAAATCCTTAAGGTTATATTTTTCTAAAAGAGTGATTTTAAAGCTTTTTAAAAGTTCTTTTTTAGGTAAAGGGTGCAATAAAGCGCTAATAGGGGCAATGATGATAGTTTCTTGCTTGTTTTCTAAGGCCTGATAAAACTCCCTCAAACCCCCTAAAAGCTGTAAAAATTCTTCAAAAAACGAACGCAAATCGTCGTTTTTTTTAGCCCTAAACTCTGGGAAAAGAACGGCTTTAATATTTGGCTTAAAATAGCTTATGACTTCTTTAGCGAGCCTGGATTCTTTAAAATCCTTACAAGCGAGTATTTGATAATCAAAGCCTTCATTTAAGGCTTTATAAAGGCTAGATTGGATCATTCCCTATTTATTTTCAATTTTCTTTTCTTGCTCATTGATCAACAACGCACCCCCTTGAAGGTTTTTAGGGCGAGTCTCCCCAATCAAAATCCCTTTCCTTTCCACCACAAGCTCTTGGCTAGAGATCTTACCATCAAGGCGCCCTAAAGGCATGATTTCTACCACTTCCGCTTCCACCGTGCCAGTAAACTTGCCATTCACTACTAATTTATTAGCGAAAATCTCACCCACTACCGAGCCGGTTTGCCCAATCACCACCGTGCTTTTAGAATGCACCACCCCCTCTAATTCGCCATCCACATGCAAATGGTAATCCAAATGAAGCTCACCCTTTATTTTTGTGCCTTGAGCGATGATAGTCGCTGGTCCTGTTTTTGCATTAGCCGATTTATTATTGTTATCAAAGATTGCCATCTGATGCTCCTTTCCTTATTAAAAACTTCTTCAAAATCTTTCATGTTCCATTTGGTGAAACTCATGGGGTTTATGGGTTGATCTAAGAAGCGCACTTCATAATGCAAATGCGGCCCTGTGCTCATCCCTGTATTACCACTATACCCAATCAACTGCCCTTTTTTGACAAATTCGCCCGTTTTTACGACGATTTTATTCAAATGGGCGTAGTAGGTTTTAAAACCAAAAGGGTGGAAAACTTTAATCAAATTCCCATACCCCCCATTCCACCCTTTGCTCGCTAACCCCACTACCCCGCTCGCGCTCGCATACACAGGGGTGTTAATAGCGGTGCTTAAATCAAGCCCGGTATGGTTGTGCAACACATGCAAAATAGGGTGGATTCTTTTATTAAAGGCAGCTGAAACGCGCCGATAGGATTCTAGCGGGTAGTCATTAGGGATAAGGCGCATGATAAAGCTTTTTTGAAGCCCGGTAATCCCAGCGACATCCAAGCGGCTGGAAAAATTGCCCTCTTCTTTTTCTTCTTCAGGCCTATTCACCCCCACCACTTCTTCTAAATCGTTGATGCGTTCCCCTGAAAGTTGCAAATCGTCTAAAAATTCATCCATTTGCAAAGAAAGCTTTTCATTCGTCTCTCTTTTTTTCTCAAATTCCTTAGTGATTAAAGCATGCTGTTTTTCAATGTTTTTAATTTCTTTATTTAAAACCAGTAATGAAACGCCTAAAAACAATAGAGAGCCTATAACGCTCAACAGCGCATACAAGCCAATTTGGCGGAATAAGATATGCACATTAATATAACGGCTCCCTTTAGAGTCCGTAACCATCACAATCAAACGCCTGTCTAAAAACACTAAAATCCTTACTGGCTTATGAGCGCGTCTTTATCCACATGCTCTTGGAGCTGGACGATGTCTTCTAAAACCCAAAACAAATTCTTCCATTCAATAAATTTATTTTCTTCCAAAGCGCTTTGAAAATGATCTAAATCCCATGCCAGAAATTTTTGCACGTCTAAAATTTTACCCAAAAACCGCACTTCATAATGCAATTTTTCACCGCCGCTATTACCGCTCTTCCCGCTATAGCCAATCAACTGCCCTTTTTGGATAAAGCTTTTAGGCTGCACATTGACATGATCTAAATGCGTGTAAATGGAGCTAAAACCAAACGCATGCTCAATGCGCACCAAGTTCCCATACCCCGCATTAGAACGAGTCTTCACAAAATCCACAATCCCATCAGCGCTCGCATACACAGGCGTGTTTAATGGCGCGATAAAATCAATCCCGGATTCAACGCCCTTAATCTTTTTAATGGGGTGGTTCCTTTCTTTGGTAGGTTTGATAGCGCTATAAGTTTTTAGGGGCATGCCATTAGGAATGAGCATGAGCGCTAAATTTTTTTGATTTAAGCTCAAATTTTCTAAATCCACTTCATCATAGAGATGCCCTCCCCCATTAGCCCCCTTTTTGATTTCAATCAAGGATTCTAGCCCACGGATCTTTTGCCCCACAATAAAGAGCTCTTCTCGCTTGTTTTTAATCTCTTTTGCTAGGGCGTAATTTTTTTGATACAAATCCCCAAAATCCCTTAAAACCGCATTCCTCTCGCTTGTCATCGTATCCATTTTAGCGATTAAAAATTTTAAAAACCCCACGCCAAGCCCCACGATCAACAAAAGAATGATAACAGAAATGATGAGGTTGCGTTTTAAGTTTTTAGAAAATTTGAGCTGTTTAGAGCCTGATTCATCAATGATGGTGATCATAAGCTGGTTTTGTGGCATCAATCCCTCTTCTTTGGATAGCGTTTATAAAAAGCGTTGGCCACTAGAAATGAGCCATACACCAAATAATTTTCATTTTCTTCCAAATCTTCAAACAAAGCGTATTCTAACCCTAAAGCTTCTAAAATCCCTTTAAGCTTTTCTAACTTGATAACCCTTTCTTCATGCAATTCTAAAATCAAAACCTTTTTAACCACAGGCTTTAAAATTTCTAGCACCAAAAAAGCGTCCTTATCTTGATAGCAGTTATAAATCAAAACGATTGGAGTGTTAAAAACGCGTTTGATTTCTTCTTTTAAGGCTTTGGCGCTATGGGGGTTATGCCCCACATCTATTAAGACATTAGGGCTTAAAAGCTCGCAACGGCCGATTAAATTTAGGGGCTTTAGGTTTTTTAAAACTTCTTGTTTATTGCATGGCAATAGCGTTTCAAACGCTTTTAGAGCCACTTCCAAATTCATCGCTAAAAAATGGGCTAAATGGTGGCGTTCAATATAATCCCTGACTCCTTTTGAAATTTCATTTTGAACCACAATCAATTGCGCGTGTTTGTCTTTGGCGATTTTTTGAGCCACATTTAAAACCAGTTCTTGTTGGGGAGCGATGATGCTAAGAGGGCCCATCGCCTTTAATTTGGTAGTCGCAATGCTTTCTAAACTATCCCCTAAAAATTCCTTATGATCATAATCAATGGGGGTAAAAACGCTTAGGGTTTTTTCCAAAGCGTTCGTGCTGTCAAACTCCCCCCCAAGCCCCGCTTCTAAGACTAGATAATCGCAATCTTTAGCGAGCATGACGGCTAATAAGGTAGCGTATTCAAAATACGAGCAAGCACTGCTGAAAGCGTGCGGTTGCAATTGCTGGTGGGCGTTTTCTAAAACGCTTTCTTCAACAACAGAGCCATTCAAAAAAAAGCGCTCCCTAAATTCAAAAACATGAGGGGAGGTGAAATGCAACACTTTAAAATTTTGATCGGCTAATAAAAGGGTTAAAAACCGCCCGGTGCTGCCCTTGCCATTAGTCCCTACCACATGAATGACTTTCGCTTGAATCTCAAAAAAAGCGTTCTTAAAATCCTTATAAATTTGAATGAAGCGGCTAGGGTCAAACTTGTGGTATTCTTTAGGCTTTGTTTCTAAAAACGCCTTTAATCCATGGCTATTTTTCATTATTGAATTTCCCCTCATAAGCGATTTGCGCGACAAATTTAGTCAAAGTTTGCTCCACAGCCTGATTGATAGCGTAATAGCGGTTCTGGTAGGTGTTAAGGGGGTCTTGCAAATTCACGGCGTAATTATAATACCCGCTATTTTGAAAAGTCTTTTGTGTGCCTCTTTTATTATCGTAAGTGTAGCTTACAGACACAGTCGCGCGATAGAAAGTCGTAAAGCCTTCTTTATTTTGCGTGATGCTCGTATCGGTTACATTCGTGATTTCTATAATAATGATAGAATCCGCATCTTTTTCACTCGCTAAGCGGTTTTGGAAGCGTTGCACGACTAAACGATTCATCAAGTCTTTAAACTCTACAGAATTTTCAGGGTTAGGCAAATTCACAATGAGTTTCACGTATACGCTATCGCCTAAAGCGTTTTGAGCGTAAGCTGCAATAGGCTTATACCCACAACCCTTGAACCAAAGCAACAAAATAAAAAAAAGTAAAGCCCTCATGCGACAACAAAATTAACAAGCTTATTAGGCACATAAATTTCTTTTTTAACGCTCGCCTTTTCTAAATATTTCTCTAATTCTTTTTTAGCCAAAACAATGATTTCTTCTTTGCTGGCGTTAATATTGACTTTCAATTCCGCACGCCTTTTGCCATTAATGGTAAGCCCTAAAGTCATAAAGTCTTCCATCAAAGCGCTTTCATCAATTGCTATAGGCTTGAAATTCTCTCTTTTAAAAAGCATCTCGCTCAACTCCCATGCGGTGTGCGGGATAATAGGCTCTAAAATTTGCAACAACACAAAATAACCCTCGCATAAAATCCGCTCATTATTTTGCGCACTCAAAGCGTTTAAGGCTTCCATGCAGCTTGCGATCAAAGTGTTAAACGCGTAAGCGCTTTCAGCCTTATTGAAAATTTCATGCGATTTTTTTAACGCTTCATAGACTTTTTTACGCCCTAGTTTTTGCGCTTCATTCAGGCCCACTCCTTTAAATTCAGGCTTAGAAGTGGTAGGGGTAATGGCGTTCGCTTTATCATATAAGCGCTTGATAAACCGGTGCGCCCCCTCTAAAGCGCTGTCATTCCATTCCAATTCTTTAGCCGGTGGGGCAGCAAAAAGGATAAAGAGCCTTGCAGCATCAGCCCCGTATTTTTTAAGTATCTCTTTAGGGCTAACGACATTGCCTTTAGATTTGCTCATCTTAGCACCATCTTTTAAGACCATGCCTTGAGTGATAAGCTGTTTGAAAGGCTCATCTAAATGAAGATAGCCCAAATCCCTTAAAGCCTTAGTGAAAAAGCGCGCGTATAACAAGTGCAAAATCGCATGTTCAATGCCGCCGATATAAGTGTCCACCGGCATGAAATACTTCAAGTAATTTTGATCAAACGCTTGATTTTCACGCTGATTTTTGGGGGTGGTGTAGCGCAAGAAATACCAACTGGATTGGATGAAAGTGTCCATGGTGTCTGTCTCTCTTAAAGCGTCTTTGTGGCATTTGGGGCATTGAGCGAATTTCCAACTCGCATGCTTTTCTAACGGATTGCCCTCCCCATCAATCACAATGTCTTCAGGTAAAGTTACCGGCAGTTGGGTTTCAGGCACAATCCCGCAATGTTTGCAATGAATCATAGGAATGGGCGCTCCCCAATACCTTTGACGGCTCACTCCCCAATCTTGCAAGCGGTAGTTGATCACCCTTTTACCGAGGTTTTCTTTTTCAAAATAAGCGATGATTTGCTCTCTGGCCACTGAGCTAGAAAGATCGCTCCACTCCCCGCTATTTTTTAAAACCTCTTCTTTGGTATGGGGCAAACTTTGAGAACTTTGAGTGATCACTTTAATAGGGATATGATAAAGATTAGCGAATTCAAAATCCCTTTCATCGCAGGCTGGCACGCCCATTAACGCCCCAGAGCCATAATTAGCTAGGGCGAAATTAGCCACCCAAACAGGGATTTTTTGCTTCGTTAAAGGGTGGATAGCGTAAATGCCTAAAAACGCCCCTTTTTTCTCTAAAGCCCTTTCTCTTTGAGTCGTGTTTAAAATCGCTTTAATCATCTTTGAATCTTCTTGACTCACTCGCTTAATGGCATGCTCTACTAAAGGGTGTTCTGGGGCGATGGCGATGTAAGTTACGCCATAAATGGTATCCGCTCTTGTAGTAAAAACTTCAATTTCTTGAATGCCGTTGCAAGCTTTCAAGCACTCATCAGCGATTTTAAAGCCAAATTGCAACCCGCTAGATTTCCCTATCCAGTTTTTTTGCATGATTAGGACTTGAGAAGGCCAATGATCTTCTAAAGTTTCTAAGTCTTTTAGTAATTCTTCAGCGTAGTTTGTGATCTTCAAATAATATTGATAGAGTTCTTTTTGAACAACTTCCGTATCGCAACGCCAACACCTCCCATCAATGACTTGCTCATTAGCTAAAACGGTTTTGTCGTTAGGGCACCAATTGAGCATGGCTTTCTTGCGATAAATTAGCCCCTTTTCCCACAAATCAATGAAAAATTGCTGTTCAAATTTCGTGTAATCCGGATCTGAAGTGGCGAATTCCCTGTTTTTAGAAAAAGAAAACCCTAAAGCTTCAAACTCTTTTTGCATGGCTTCAATGTTTTCATAAGTCCAGGTTTTAGGGTGGATACCATGCTTAATGGCCGCATTTTCTGCAGGCATCCCAAAAGAATCAAACCCCATAGGGTGTAACACATTATAATGGTGCAAACGATAATAACGCGCTAAAGCATCGCCAATGGTGTAATTGCGCACATGCCCCATGTGGATTTCCCCACTAGGATAAGGCAGCATGCTTAGAATGTATTTTTTAGGGAGGTTAAAATCGTCTTTAGGCTCAAAACTCTTATTTTTCCACCAAAATTCTTGCCATTTTTTTTCTATATTGATAAAATCCATCACTACCCCTTAATCCGTTTCGCTCGTTACAACGCTTTCAATCAACAAAAAGATGAGACTGAAAGCGTTACTAATCAACGCCCCAATCATGAGCATGTAAGCGGTAACCAAATTATTTAAAATCTGTAAAAACACAAACGCCGGTATGAGGTGCAACACGGTAGCTAAAGAGCTGGCCAACAGCTCTGAAGCGAAACGCTTGATCACCCCAATTTTGAGCGTAACAGAAATAAGGTTTAAAGCTAACGCTACAAACAACACCACCGTATTAGGCTCATACAAAAACCCTGCAATGGTGGTTAAAGAAATAAGGCTGAACAGCACATGAATGACCCGACCCCAATCCATAGAAACTCCTTAAACTTGACCGCCCTCATACAAACGGCGCATTTTTTCTTTCTCTTGAGCTTTTTTGATTTTTCTAGCCTCATTCTCATAATATTTACCCATATCAAAGCCTAACAATAACGCTACTTTAGGGGCGATGAAAATAGAGCTATAAGTCCCTACAATCGTGCCTATTAGCATGGGCAATGAAAAGCCAATGATGATCTTACTCCCAAATACGCACAAAATCAACACCACAAAAAACACGGTTAAAGAAGTTAGAAGCGTGCGCGTGAGCGTGCTAGAAATGGCTTCATCAATGGCTTGAGTGGCGTTTTTGGTTTTTTGAGAGAGCATTTCTTCTCTGATCCGATCAAAAATAATGATCGTATCATTAATGGAATACCCAATCAAAGTGAGCAAAGCCGCAATCACTTCCAAATTCATATCAATCTTAAAAACAATCACTGAGCTTGCCACTAAAATCACATCATGCACAAGCGCAATGATGCTCGCTAAAGCGAAGCGCCATTCATAGCGGAAACTCACATAAACCATGATCGCCATTAGGGCTAAAATCAGCGACAAAATGCCCTTTTCTTTCAACTCGCTCCCCACTCTAGGGCCCACGGTGTCAAATTTACGGATTTCAAAATCGCCGCTAGGTTTTAAAATGTTAGCCACGATAGCGTTCAAGTCTTCGTTTTCAGCCGTTTCTACAAAAGGGAATTTGATTAAAATCTCTTCTTTAGAGCCAAATTCGCTCACTTGAACGCCCTTGAAGCGAGCTTCTTTTTCAAAAAGATCGCGCACTTCTTTAATGGGGGCGTTTTGAGCGTAACGCACTTGCACCAAACTCCCCCCCGCAAAATCAATCCCTAAAGAAAACCCTTTAAAAAACAAAAGCCCTAACGCCAGAAGCACCAAGATCGCTGAAACGATCACCCCATAATTGGAATAACGCATGAAGCTTAAGATTCTAACTTGTTTGAATAATTCCATAAAATCTCCTAAGCTCTTTTATTCACGCCAAACCAAAAGTAAAGGCTTTTTGTTTGAGTGAGTTTAGGCAAAAGGGCTTGATAAATCCCTTGCGTGCCTATAATAGCGGTGATGATAGAGGCTAAAATCCCAATGCCTGTGGTTAGGGCAAAGCCTTTAATCGCTCCTGTGCCATAAGCGTATAACAACACTGAAGCGATCAAGGAAGTGATATTGGAATCAAAAATCGCTCTACTCGCATTGATATAGCCTAAATGGATCGCTTTAGCGATGCCCTCATTCTCTCTTAAGACTTCTCTAATACGCTCATTGATAATGATATTAGCATCCACGGCAATCCCCACGGTCAAAACAATCCCCGCCATTCCCGGTAAAGTCAGCGTCGCTCCAAAAATCGCCATGACCGCCACGATCAAAAAAAGATTGACCACTAACGCCATACAAGCGATCACCCCAGCCATGGAGTAATAAAGCACCATAAAGCCCATCACTAAAATAAAGCCTCCAACTAGAGCGATAATGGAAGTTTTAATGCTGTCTTTCCCTAAACTCGGGCCTATAATCCTTTTTTCTAAAACCTGAATGGGCGCGCTCATCGCCCCACTCCTTAAAGCGATCGCTAAATCGCTCGCTTGAGCCACGCTAAAATTCCCGCTAATCTGCCCGCTCCCCCCACCAATACGCTCCCTAATCACCGGGGCTGAATAGACCTTATTGTCTAAAACGATCGCCATGCGTTTGCCCACATTCGCGCCTGAAAAATCCCCAAAAATCTTAGCCCCTTGCGCATCTAGCGTGAAGCTCACCACCGGCTGGTTGTTTTGATCGTACACTACTTTCGCATCTGTAAGCATTTCGCCATCTAAAATGGGGATCGCTTTAAGCAAGATTTTACCCCCCATTTCCACATCAGACAACAACACGCTGCCTAATTTTTGAGCCTCTAAATCCGTCATTTTCATCGCATCTTTATTGTGTTCTTCATCCACCGCCATCATTTGTAAATGAGCGGATCTTGAAATCAAGTCTTTAGCGCGCCGTTCTTCTTCTAAAGTCTTAATGCCGGGCAATTGCACCGAAATTTCTTCTTTACCTTGCTGGATAACTACAGGTTCTGCCAAACCAAATTGATCCAAGCGGTTACGAATGATCCCTATCACTTGCAAGATCGTGTTTTTACGCAATTCTTCTTGCTCTAAAGGGGTGAGCTTCACGCTATAAAACTCCGCTTCTTTTTTGATTTCAAACTGGCTATGACCTTGCAATTCCAATAAAAGCGCGTCTAATTTTTTCGCCTCATCTTCATCTAAAAGCTCAAAGCTGATCCCCTCTAAATTGGATTTAATGTCTTTAAGCAAGATATTTTGCTTTTTAGCGTTGTATTCTAAAGCGGACGCTAGGCTTAAATACTTGTTTTTTAAAGCCTCATCGGTTTGTACCCCTAAAAGCATGTTCAACCCCCCCCTTAAATCCAAACCTAAAGTGATCTTAGGGCCTTTAGTTTCTAGTAAAGAAGGCACAGAAAACCCTACCCCTAAAAGAAGCGCGCAAATAAAAACGATTAAACGAGGGTTAAAAAGTTTCATTAGTTGTTATTTTGCACCGCTTCTTCGTCTAGTTTGAACGCTATGTAGTTTTTAGAAAGTTTAGCGGTGGTGTCATCATTGAGCTTCACGCTAAAAAAATTCGCTTCCGCTTTAAGCACCTCAACGATGAGCCCTCCTTGAGTGACAATTTTATCGCCCTTAGTCAAGCCTTCTATCATTTCTTTATGCTTTTTTTGTTGCTGGCGTTGCGGGCGAACAATCAAAAAATAAAAAATAAGAAACAACACCAAAAAGGGTAAAAGCGTCGTTAGAATGTCTCTTGTTCCCATTTAATTTCCTTAAAAGATGTTTTAATCTCAAATTATAGCATTTTTAGCTATTTCTTTAAAGCCGCTCTTTTATCTAGCGCGAATAAATATAAAGCCCCTATGATCCCAGAAATCAAAGATCCGAGTAAAATCGCAATCTTTGCCACTTCCATAGCGTCCTTATGCTCGCTTGTGAAAGCCAGATTAGAAATAAACATAGACATGGTAAAGCCAATCCCTGCTAAAAGCCCAGCCCCTAAAATATGCCACCAGCTGATGCCTTTAGGGCGCGCGGTGATTTTAAGCTTTTCGCCTATAAAAGTGATTAAGAAAATCCCTAAAGGCTTGCCCAAACAAAGCCCTAAAATGACCCCAAAAAGCACCTTATCCACTTCTAAATTGATGCTAGAATCAACGCTCACCCCTGCGTTTGCAAACGCGAATAAGGGCATGATGAAATACCCGCTAATGGGGGCTAAAAAATGCTCCAACCTTTCTAAGGGGCTTTGTAATGCGTTCGCTTTTTCTTCAATGGAATGCAAGATTTCTTGCTGCTCTTTGGTCAAAAGCGCTCCTGAACTCGTCTCTGCGTATCGTTTGCCTAGTTCTAAAAGCTCTACATTTTTAGAATCTTTAGGGATCTTCACCGGTATCATAAAAGCTAAAATCACTGCAGCGATTGTCGCATGGATACCGCTTTGATGCACGCAAAACCAAAGCAACACCCCTAAAAGCAAGTAAGGGATGAGCGAGCGGACATTCAAGCGGTTCAATACCGCTAAAATCAGAACCACCCCTAAAGCCCCTAAAAGCCATGCGAATTTTAAATTCGTGGTATAAAAGAGCGCGATCACCACAATAGCCCCCAAGTCATCAGCCACCGCTAGAGTGATTAAAAAAACCTTTAAGGCGGTTGGCACCCTCTTGCCTAAAAGCATGATCACGCCTAAAGCGAACGCAATATCCGTCGCCATAGGGATCCCAAAACCATGCTGAGAGAGCGTATCAGCGTTAAGGAAAAAATAAATCAATCCTGGGGCTATCATGCCCCCAAGAGCCGCAATCACAGGGAAAGAAGCTTTTTTGAAACTGGATAATTCCCCAAACAACAATTCTCGCTTGATTTCTAAACCTATCATTAAAAAAAATAACGCCATTAAAACATCATCAATCCAGTTATGCAAACTAAAGCCGATAAAAAAATCCCCTATTTGAAACCCAAAAGGGGTGTGCCATAGCGCAAAATAACTTTCTTTTAAAAACGAATTGGCCACCACCATTGCTAAAACAGCGTTCAAAAAGAGGAAAATCCCTCCAAAAGACTCGCTTTTAATGAAGTTTTTAAGCGTCACACTGAGCGCGTTTTCTGTTTTTTTGATATTCATAGACAACCTTAAAATTTTTAATTTCGGACCCATAATTTTTCAAGCAGTCTTTTATGAGCGTAAATAATGCCCGCTTGTATCTTAAAATGGGGGGCTTGAGTTTTTAAAAACTCAGCGTAATGAGACACTTGCGCTTTATGGCTTTGCTGGTAATTTTGAGAGCTTTTATAATCTAAAACATACAAATTTTGCCCTCTATCCCACAATAAAACATCTATCCTAGACACAACCCCTTCAAATAAAAAAGCCGTTTCACCCCTTAAGGCATGATTTTTAAAAAGAGTTTGTATCTCTGCATCGTTTTCAAAAAGCTCTAAACTTTCTTCTAACGCTTGGTAATCCAAACCATAAAAACCATGATGATAGTTTAAATATTCTAAAACGCTCTTTTTAGGAATATTATAAGCGTATTGGTATTCTAACCCCTTGTGCAAAGCGATGCCAAAATTGATCGCTTCCTGGTCGTTATTCTTTTCATAATCGCTAGGCTCTTCTTCTATCTCTTGGACTTGCTCGCCATAGGCATGGGGCTTGATGAGAGCGCTTGTAATTAAAGGCTCTTTTTGTGGAGAAATAACCGGCATAATTTCGCCCTCTTCTAAAGGCACAAGATCCAATTTTTCGTGCATTGTTTTGTTTTTGCTTTCTTTTTTGTCTTTGGCCACGACAATCAGCCCTAACTCAGCCCTAGTGAATGCGACATAATACACATTAATTTCTTCGTGATCTTTGGCCGCTTCTTCTTTATTTAAAGCCCTAGCGTAATCTTTATCCGCGACCTCACGATTTTTCATTCTGTAATAAAGGCGAAGAAGCTCTGTGCCGTCATATTCTTCAAGGAGTTGATCGGCATGGCTTGAATTAGGCTTGCCCAAGCGTTCGCACACGATCACATAAGGGAATTGCATGCCTTTAGATTTATGAATGGTCATGATCTGCGTGCCTTTTGGATTGAAAGAAGCGATCGATTTAGCCTCTAATTTTTCTAAAAAATCATCGGCGTCTTCGCACCCAATGGCTAATTCCAAGCAGATTTGTGCAGGCTCTCCATAAAGTTTAAACTGCTCCATAATTTTCCACACAAAGCCTGCCACGCTCTCTTTTTTGGGGTTAAAACCAGGTAAAGCGATCACATCATCATGCAAGTATCCAGCGAGTTTTAAAACGCTGTGCTTATAAAAGGGCTTGTAAGGTTCTTCCGCTAGAGCGTATTTTAAAGCGTTCTTAATGATTTTAGATTCTACAAATTGAGACAATTTCGCACTAGATTCCGTGCTTGGATAAATTTCGCTTAAATGCTCTTGCAAATAATTTTTGATTTCTAAAGCGTCCTTATTGGTGGCGCATAAAATAGTAATGTCTTTAGGATCAATACGATGCTCTAAAAGGTTTTGAGCTTCTTGTAAGACCTGATTTAATAACAATTCTTTTTCATCAGCCACCAAAGAAACTTTAACATAGCCCTCTGTAACATGTCTATTGTTGGAAGCTTTAGGGTATTTTTGCTCCAAATAAGCGGTGGGGGAATTTTGATAAGCCTTTTTAAAAATGGTGTTCACATAATTAATGATTAAAGGTACACTGCGGTGGTTGAATTCCAAATTATCGTGGTAAAAATCCTTAGAAATGCTTTCAAATAAGGAGCTAAAACTCCCCCTAAAGGCATAAATGCTCTGCTTGACATCGCCCACAAAAAACACGCTCCTGTGCCATTTCGCTTGCCCTATCCCCGCTTTAATCTCATCAATAAAAGGGGCTAAAATCTTATAATCGTTCAAGCTCGTGTCTTGAAATTCATCAATCAAAATGTGTGCGATCTTGCTATCTAATCTGAAATAAAAAAACTCCGCCGGCATTTCTTCATAACCATTCAATAAAACATGGACCTTATCTTTAATCGCATCAAAATCTAGGGCTTGGATTTTAGAAGTGGCTTTATCATAAAGCTGGATGAATTTAGGGAATTTTTTAAATATTGCGGTTTCTTTGGCTTCATAATAGCGTTTTAAATCGTTTTCAATCTCTTCGCATTCGCTCTCTAAAGTGGGGATTTCACTTTTAAGTTTTTTGAAAGATTGATATTCGCTCTTTTTTTCAAGCCAGGTTAAAGAGCTGTTTAAAAATCCCCTAAAACTATCGCATTTAATGGCTGTTTTAGCCCTATCTGACGCTGTTTCTATGCTTTGAATTTGTTCGTTTAAGCTCCTTAGTTTTTCTAAAAAACCCTTTTCATCAAATGCAGGCTCTTTCTTATTAGGATCAAATAAGTAGAGCTTGTTTTTTAAAAAACGCAACCGCTCTAAAATGGAATCGCTTGTGTAATTATCATAACTTAAGCATTGAGCGATAAAAACGCTCAATTCCTCAAGCTGTTCGCTGTTTAAAGCACCCAAAAAACCCTCATTAAGCTGTCGTTGGTGCGCTTTGGTGTCTTCATTGACTTCAAAATTCGCGCTCAACCCCACAAACCAGCAAAATTTCCTTAAAATGCTTTGAAAAAACGCATCAATAGTGCTAATCCTAACTTCAGCGTTTAAAAAGCGTTGGTAGATTTTTTGAGCGCTATTTCGCACCAAGCTAGGGTCTAAATGGTATTTTTCTTCTAATTCTTTCAGGATATTTTGGGATTTTTCTTTTCCGCTCTCAAGGTTTTCTTTTTGCAAGATTTTTAAATAGTCTAAAATGCGCTCTTTCATTTCGGCGGTGGCTTTTTTAGTGAAAGTGAGCGTTAAAATCTCGCTAGGATTAGCCCCCTTAAACAATAGGGCTAAAAACCGCACGCTCAAAGCGAAAGTTTTCCCACTCCCTGCTGAAGCCTTTAAAGCCATGCATTGTCTTTTTGCATCCATTATAGCTACCCTAAATTTCTGTTTTGTCTTTATTATAACCTAAAAGCCTTTTTTACTTAAGCTAAAAAACCTTAATCTTTTGCTATAATCATAGGGTTTTGTCGTTTTTCTATCATTTTAATAGGAATAAAGGCAAAGACAGCGTCAAATTCACACATGCTAATCCTTGTATTTAGGTGTTCTTAAGAATTTAAGAATCAAATGAGCATGGAGGAAGAGAACCAAAATAACTTTAAGGAGAATTCTCGTGGTAACCATGAAAGATTTATTAGAATGCGGTGTGCATTTTGGACACCAAACAAGGCGTTGGAACCCTAAAACCAAAAAATTCATTTTTGGCGTTAGGAAAAATATCCATATTATTGATTTGCAAAAAACTTTGCGCTATTTTAGATACACTTATAATATCGTGCGCGATGCGAGCGCTCAAGGCAAGAGTATCATGTTTGTAGGCACTAAAAAACAAGCCAATGAGACTTTGAAAGAATTTGCTGAAAGCATTCAAGTCCCTTATGTCAATTACCGCTGGCTTGGTGGCATGCTGACTAATTTTAGCACCATTAGAAAGTCGGTGAGGAAATTAGAAATCATTGAAGAAATGGAAAATAGCGGTCAAATTGATCTATTGACTAAAAAAGAAAAGCTCATGATTTTAAGGAAAAAAGAAAAGCTGGATAAGTATCTTGGTGGGGTGCGCCACATGAAAAAAATCCCTGATATGATTTTTGTGATTGATGTGGCTAAAGAAAAAATCGCTGTCGCTGAAGCGAGGAAACTCCATATCCCTATCGTGGCTCCCTTGGACACTAACTGCGACCCTGATTTAGTGGATTACCCCATTCCTGGAAATGACGATGCGATCCGCTCTATCAGGCTATTTTGTAAAGAAATGAGCGAAGCGATTTTAGAGGGGCGAGAACTCATGCAAGAAGAAATCGTCCATGCGGATGAAAATAGCGAAGAGATAGAGTTCGTGAGCAATGAAGAAAAAGAAGAAATGCTCGCTGAAATCCAAAAAGAAATCACTCAAGGAGCCGAATAATGTCAGGAATTAGCGCTCAATTAGTCAAAAAATTAAGGGACTTAACCGATGCGGGCATGATGGATTGCAAAAAAGCCCTTGTGGAAGTGGCTGGGGATTTGCAAAAGGCCATTGATTTCTTGCGCGAAAAAGGCTTGAGTAAAGCCGCTAAAAAAGCCGATAGGATCGCTGCTGAGGGCGTGGTCGCTTTAGAAGTAGCGTCTGATTTTAAAAGCGCAATGATGGTAGAAATCAATAGCGAAACGGATTTTGTGGCTAAAAATGAGGGCTTTAAGGAATTGGTGAAAAAAACTTTAGAAACGATCAAAGCCCATAACATCCATACCCCAGAAGAGCTACTTAAAATCCTGTTAGACAACAAGCCTTTTGAAGAATATTTGCACTCTCAAATCGCTGTGATTGGTGAAAACATTTTAGTGAGAAAAATCGCTTATTTAAAAGCCCCTAGCTCTCATATTGTCAATGGTTATGCGCATTCTAACGCCAGAGTGGGTGTGTTAATCGGTATAAAATACGATAATGAGAAAAACGCTCCAAAAGTGGTTGAACTAGCCCGAAACATCGCTATGCATGCCGCAGCGATGAAGCCTCAAGTGCTAGATTGCAAAGACTTTAGCCTTGATTTTGTCAAAAAAGAAACTTTAGCCTTGATCGCTGAAATTGAAAAAGACAATGAAGAGGCTAAACGCTTGGGCAAACCTTTAAAAAACATCCCCACTTTTGGGAGCCGCATTGAATTGAGCGATGAAGTTTTAGCCCATCAAAAAAAGGCTTTTGAAAACGAACTAAAAGAGCAGGGCAAGCCTGAAAAAATCTGGGATAAAATCGTTCCTGGAAAAATGGAAAGATTCATCGCTGATAACACCCTGATTGATCAACGCCTGACCCTTTTAGGGCAATTCTATGTCATGGACGATAAAAAAACTATCGCTCAAGTGGTTGCTGATTGTTCCAGAGAGTGGGATGATGATTTAACAATCACTGAGTATGTGCGTTTTGAATTGGGCGAAGGCATTGAGAAAAAGGCAGAGAATTTCGCTGAAGAAGTGGCTTTGCAAATGAAGTGAGATTTTAGAAAACAACCTTTAAAGGTTGTTTCTTCTAACCTTTCAACTTTCTTTATTTAAAATTTTCCATTTTAAGGTGCTTGAAATTTTTGTAATTTTCAATCTCTACGCTTTTAATCATTTGAATTTCGCCTTTTAATGAGCCTAGTTGATACTGCCAAGTTTATAGTCGCTCTAATTTTACATTATTTGATTAAATTTTGAACACTCGCCTATTGTAAACTTTGCGTTTAAATTACAATAACAAGTTAATCCGCATTCTTTTTGATTTAAGGGTTAGTTTTGATTGTCTTTCTAGGGATCATGCAAGTCTCATTTTATTTAATTGGGTTCAATCTAACTTGAATAGACTTTTTCTAATCTATCCTCTAAATTTAGCCCTAATACAGCAGATCCGGCAACTTTAGACTCCTTTTTTGGAGTTTGGGTTAAAAAGAGCCTTTTATTTTATCTTAAAGCGGTTTTTCTCCAATGCGTTTTGAATCGCAATAGAGGGCGATAGGTAATTGTAACGCACTAAAATTTCGGTGATTTCTTTAAAAATAGGGGCTGCAATCTTGCTAGCGTAATATTCTTCCTTGCCGTGCGAGCCTAAAATAACCACGCCGATAGTAAAAACCTGCCTTTCATCTTCAGCGAACCCAAAAAAAGAGCTGTTGTAGGATTCTGCGCTATAACTCCCGTTTTTAGCAACCCTAGCCGTGCCGGTTTTACCCCCTATGTATAGCCCTTCAAATTGAGCGTTTTTGCCTGTGCCATAACGCACCACTTTGATTAAGGTTTCTTTCATTTTCCTAGCGCTTTTTGGGTTGATGACTTGAAATGTGGGTTTGGGGCTAGGGATGTAAATATCGCCATTAGGGGCGGTTTCTCGTTGCACTAAATAGGGGGTAGTTAATTTGCCTTCATTAGAAAACACCGCATAAGCCCTTAAAAGCTGCAAAAAAGTCGCGTTCAACCCATAGCCATAAGAGACGCTCCCTTTTAACACTTCACGCTTGAAAGCGGACAAAGGAGGGATCTTCCCTGTGGCTTCTAAGGATAAGTCAATGCCCGTTTTTTGAGAAAATCCATAGCCTAAAAGCCCGTTATGGAAATCCTCTGGGTTTAAGTTTTTACTGATTTTTATCATGCCCACATTGCTAGATTGGATCAAAATGTCTTCCACAACGGCTTTTTTACTGGGGATAAAGTCGTCTTTAATGGTGTATTTTCCTAATTGGTAATAGCCATGGTTTAAATCAATGCGTTCTTTAGGGTTGATCAAATTCTTATCCAACAGCAAGGAATAAACAATGGGTTTAATCGTGCTGCCTGGCTCAAAAACCTTTTCAGCAACGCTCAAATTCAAGCTTTCATAATCGCTGGTTTTAATGGCGTTAGGATTGAAGCGCTTGCTTGAAGCCAGCGATAAGATTTCCCCGCTTTTAGGGTTAATGATACCCACTAGGATTTCTTTAGCCCTGAGTTTGTCTTTGGTTTTATCTAATAGGGTTTCAATTTCTCTTTGGAGTTTTAAAGGAATACTCAAATACACCTCATAGCCATCAAGCCTTTCAACCTCTGTGTAAGAGTGGTTTTGGATAAAATTAAAACTCACGTCTCTTTTGCCTGTTCTTATGCCATTTTGTTGGGCTTTAAGCAAGTGATCTTGAGATTTTTCAACGCCTTTCTTACCGGTAGTTAAAGTGAGCTTGTCTTCTTCTTGTTTTTGCACATAGCCAATGATTGGCTCTAGGCTATTTTGATAAGGGTAATGCCTAGAAACGCCGCTCACTTCAATGTTTAGCCCTTGCTTTTGCCACACCTTATCGTGCGCGTCTTTGAAATTTTGAAAAACCCCAAAGGTTAAAAATTTTTTATTCAAGTCCCTAATATTAGCGGCCATATTGGGCGTGAGATCATAGGCTAGAATAATATAGCCTTTCGTATTGATGGCGTCTTTTAAGGACTTTTTAGGGATATTGCTATAAATAGAAAGGAAATCAATGAAAAAATCTTCTTTATCCGGGTTTAAAAACCTTGTATCAAAGCCCAGTTTGAAAAGGGTTTGCGAAGCGGCCAGGCTGTAGTTGTCTTGACTATGGATAGTCCCCCTAGCCGCAGTGTCTTGTTTGCTCATCACTAGAGTGGGCATGTTGGCTTGGGCAAAAAAAGCTTTCTTAAAAGCCACCATTAAAAAAACGATAAAAAGCAATAAAAAGATTAATGCTGTAACAGAACCCTTGTATTTTTGGGTTTCTAAAAATCGCTCTGGGTTGAAGTTAGGATCAATGTTTTTATTATCCATGAACGCTTACTTGAAAATGGCGTAGCTTCGGTTTTTCACAACGCATGAGAACATGAATGTTTGATGGTAAAATCTGTTAAAATGGGGTGCAACAACAACGAACCCTCTCTTTAAAAAAAGACCAAGCGATCATTTAAAGAGAAGCCACTTAAGAGACTAGATCTGCGTTCTTAAAAGCTCTTTATAAGCGCTAATCGCTTTGTTGCGCACTTCAAGCATGAGTTTCATGCTCGTTTCAGCTTTCCCTATGGCGATAGCCGCTTGGTGCAAGTCTTTGATTTGCCCTGTCGCCATATCGGCTAAGGCTTTATCAGACTGCTCTTGAGTGTTGTTAAGCTCATTGATAGATTGTTTCAAAAGTTTAGAAAATTCCCCACCTTTTTGTTCTTTAAAGGTGCTACCTGATTCTTCTCTTTTAGTCCTGTTGTCCGTGTTAAGCTCAGAGAAAGGACTCAATAAGCTTTTATCATTGTGTATGGCTTGCATAGAACCTCCTTAAGCTCTTTTTTAAAAATCTAACTCTATTAAATATTTTATTCATTTTGTATTCTACTGATCTTTGGCTAATACTACCTAAATTTCCTTATACTACCATAAATTGTTACAAATCATTCATGTTTGTAACATGCCAATCGCGTTTTGCGCCATGTTTTTAGCGCTTTGAAAGGCTGCAACATTGGCCTGATAAGCTCTAGTCGCTTCCACTAAATCCGCCATTTCAACCACCGCATTCACATTGGGGTAAGCCACATAGCCTTGAGCGTTAGCGTCAGGGTGGCTGGGATCGTATTTCATCAACGGCTCGCTATCATCGCGCACAATCTTATCCACCACCACGCTTGTAATGGGGATTAAGGGGTTGTCATCGCCTTCATCTAAAGGGTCTTCATAGGGGATAATTTGATTGTTTTGGGCGATTTTTTGATTTAAAATCTCGTTGAAATCAAAAGCCCTAAACACCGCTTCTTGCCTCCTATAAGGGCCTCCTTCGCTCGTGCGTGTGGTGTTAGCGTTGGCGATATTAGAAGAAATCAAATTAGCCCTTAAGCGTTGGGCGGACAAACCATAACCGCTAATATCAAAAGAAGATAAAAACATGCTTTCCCTTAACTATAAATTCTTACTGGAATCAATGGCGTAATTGATCACGCCTCGATACTTTTTTAAGGCTGAACTCAAGGCTAAATACATGGTAGAGTTCTTGCCCATTTCGCTCGTTTCAATGTCTAAATCCACGCTGTTGCCATCATTTTTAGCCAAATGCCCGTCCCTAAAAAAAAGACTCGCCCCATCTTTAACGCTATTTTCAAAGTCTAAATGCCTAGGGTTAGTGTGGGCTAAAGGCAAAACTTTACTGGTTTGGTTTTCAAAAATTTCTGCTTTTTTCTTCGCTAAAACGCTTTCAAAATCCAAATCCTTTGGCCTGTAAAAGGGGGTATCCACATTAGCGATGTTAGAAGCGATCATATCCTGCCTTAAAGCCCTATAATCCAACGCCTTATAAACCAATCCAAACGCTTTAGAAAAATCCATCAAAACCCCTTTTTTAAACCCTTGCAAATTAATAACATGCAAAAAGCATTCCAAAACCGGCTCGCTTTTTTCTCGCTTTTTCATTAAAGAATGCGATCAATTTCAAAGCATGCTTAAGCTTGAGCACTAAGCCAATTCAGAGCCATTATAGTGTAAAATACCCCTAAAATACCTTAAAATAACGCCTATTCAAAAACCAAAATAAGGAAATCCTAATGACTACAGACAGAAACCTGTTTTTTTGCGCTTCGTTGTTGATTTTTTTAGGGGTATTGATGAGCTATTCGCTCTCAACTTACACCACAGTGGTGCTGTATCATTATGGGGAATTCCATTTTTTCATACGCCAGCTTTCAAGCGCGATCATGGGCATTATTATCATGTGGGGGTTGTCTAGGGTTGATCCTAGCAAGTGGTTTAGCCGTTTGGGGTTTTTTCTTCTTTTTGTCCCATCATTACTCATTATTGGCATGTTTTTTTTGCCAGAAAGCCTTTCTAGTAGTGCAGGGGGGGCGAAGCGATGGATTCGTTTGGGGTTTTTTTCTCTAGCGCCTTTGGAGTTTTTAAAGATTGGTTTCACCTTTTTTCTTGCGTGGAGTTTGTCTCGCACCTTTGTGGCAAAAGAAAAGGCTAATGTCAAAGAAGAACTCATCACTTTTGTGCCTTATTCGGTGGTGTTTGTAGCCTTAGCGATTGGGGTGGGGATTTTGCAAAACGATTTGGGGCAGATCGTTCTTTTGGGGGCGGTTTTAGCGGTGTTGTTGGTTTTTTCTGGGGGGAGTGCGCATTTGTTTGGTTTGATTGTTTCAGGGGCGTTTGCGATCAGCGTTTTAGCGATTGTTACAAGCGAGCATAGGATTTTGCGCCTGAAATTGTGGTGGTCTAATTTGCAAAACTCGCTTTTCACGCTCTTGCCGGATAGATTAGCGAACGCTCTTAGAATAAGCGACTTGCCCGAATCCTATCAAGTCTTTCATGCAGGCAATGCCATGCATAATGGGGGGTTGTTGGGGCAAGGGCTTGGGCTAGGGCAAATCAAGCTTGGATTTTTGAGCGAAGTGCATACAGACATGGTCTTAGCTGGGATCGCCGAAGAATGGGGATTTTTGGGGCTATGCGTTTGTTTTATTTTGTTTTCTGTTTTGATTGTTTTGATTTTTAGGATCGCTAACCGCTTGAAAGAGCCAAAATATTCGCTATTTTGCGTGGGCGTGGTGTTGCTTATTAGTTTTTCTTTGGTGATCAACGCCTTTGGGGTGGGTGGGATTCTTCCGGTTAAAGGTCTAGCGGTGCCGTTTTTGAGCTATGGAGGGAGTTCGCTTTTAGCGAATTGCATCGCTATAGGGCTTGTTCTAAGCCTAGCGCGATACATTAAGGGCTAAAAATATTAACCCTTTTTTAAAAATCAGTGCCACAAAAAGGGTTCAACTTCTGCGTCATTCAAATCAAAAACCACTTTATAATAATCTTTGACTATCGCATTAATATCCACGCCCTTAAAGGCTTCAGGATGGGCTTTTAAAGCGATAAAAAGGCTAATGAGCGGGGCTCTAGGGCCGCCAATATCCATTGTGGGGAGTTTATAAACTTGCTTGTTTTTAATGGCTTTAATAGTAGCAAATTTGGGGTTGTTTAACACATCTTCAGGGCTAAGCGGGCTTATCCACCAAATAAAGATAATCTCAGGGTTTTCTTTAACGATTTTTTCCACGCTAATGTCAGCACGCCCAAACTTAACGTATTTCAAGCCAAAATTGTCTATACCCCCTTTTTCTAAAATGTCTGAATCGAGGGCTTGATGGCCGCTGATTTTATTGGCTTTATGGAAAAGCTCCACCCCTTTTTTCTTTTTGACACCTTTCAAACGCTCAGCAATAAAATCCAAAGTTTCTTGCATTTTAGCCAGTTTTTTAGAAGCGTCAATTTCTAAGGCTTTAGCTTGAGCGTCAATATCTTCCATGACTTCTGCAATGGTTTTTTCTTGGAAAGAAAGAAATAATATACCAAATTTTTTCGCATGCTCTACCGCTTTAGGGTTGCCCACAAAAGTTACCACAAGATCAGGGCTAAGCTTTTTTAATAATTCCACATTCAACGCCGCCACATGATCACTGCTCATGGATTTAATGCGTTTAGGATCTTTAAGAGTGGCTTTAACAATATCAGATTTAAAAGCGTAATCCGAAATGCCTACGACCCTATCCCAAGTATGGAACATAGCAGGCACTTCTGCAAAGCTACCCAAGTAGATTATTTTAGAAACAGGAAGCTTTATGGCTTGATCCCCAAAATAATCCTTGACTTGGACTTCTTGCACTGAAGCGTTAGCCACGCCTAATAACGATGAAACAATGAGTGTACCTAAAGAATAAGAGATTAAAGCTTTTTTAAAGCGAGCGATTAGCATAACAATTCCTTTCGTATAATTTATGAAGCGATTATAACACCATTAAGGAAATACAAGCAGTAAAAATGAAACTATTTTTCACAAAATCCTAAAATATTAAAGAAAATATTTTTTCATTAACTTTTTAAGATTATACTCCACCATGTTTCCGCTGATTGAGTGGAAAGCATAATAAATTAAATCTGTTTTAGGTTTAATTTTGATCCAACAAAATTTTAAAACACTTAAGGAGTTGTATATGTTAGTTACAAAACTTGCCCCGGATTTTAAAGCACCTGCCGTTTTAGGAAACAATGAGGTTGATGAACACTTTGAGCTTTCTAAAAATTTAGGTAAGAATGGTGCGATTCTTTTCTTTTGGCCAAAAGATTTTACCTTTGTATGCCCTACAGAAATCATTGCGTTTGACAAAAGAGTGAAAGACTTCCACGAAAAAGGCTTTAATGTGATTGGCGTGTCTATTGACAGCGAACAAGTGCATTTTGCATGGAAAAACACCCCTGTAGAAAAAGGCGGTATTGGTCAAGTAACTTTCCCTATGGTAGCTGATATTACCAAAAGCATTTCTAGAGACTATGATGTGTTGTTTGAAGAAGCGATCGCTTTGAGAGGAGCTTTTTTGATTGACAAAAACATGAAAGTAAGGCATGCGGTGATCAATGACTTACCATTAGGCAGAAATGCAGATGAAATGCTTCGCATGGTGGACGCTCTCTTGCACTTTGAAGAACACGGTGAAGTGTGCCCAGCAGGTTGGAGAAAAGGCGATAAAGGCATGAAAGCAACTCACCAAGGCGTTGCAGAGTATCTCAAAGAAAATTCCATTAAGCTTTAATCGGCTTAATTCTTTTAACCAAGAGAGTTCTTTCTTGGTTAAATCCTTTCTTTTTGATTCTTCGCTTAGTTTTAAAGTTTTCGTATCGTTTTATCTTTTTATCATTTTTGAATTAATTTTTTTTTAATAAAGGGGTTTTTATGAATGCATTCAAGCGTATTATTAGTGTGGGGGTAATTGCTTTAGGTTTGTTTAACCTTTTAGACGCCAAACACCACAAAGAAAAAAAAGAAAACCACAAAATCACTCGTGAGCTTAAAGTGGGTGCTAACCCTGTGCCGCATGCGCAAATCTTGCAATCAGTCGTGGACGATTTGAAGGAGAAAGGGATCAAATTAGTGATCGTGTCTTTTACGGATTATGTGTTGCCTAATTTAGCGCTCAATGACGGCTCTTTAGACGCGAATTACTTCCAGCACCGCCCTTATTTGGATCGGTTTAATTTGGACAGAAAAATGCACCTTGTTGGTTTGGCCAATATCCATGTGGAGCCTTTAAGATTTTATTCTCAAAAAATCACAGACATTAAAAACCTTAAAAAAGGCTCAGTGATTGCCGTGCCAAATGATCCGGCCAATCAAGGCAGGGCGTTGATTTTACTCCATAAACAAGGCCTTATCGCTCTCAAAGACCCAAGCAATCTATACGCTACGGAGTTTGATATTGTCAAAAATCCTTACAATATCAAAATCAAGCCTTTAGAAGCCGCATTATTGCCTAAAGTTTTAGGGGATGTGGATGGGGCTATTGTAACAGGGAATTACGCCTTGCAAGCAAAACTCACCGGAGCCTTATTTTCAGAAGACAAAGACTCGCCTTATGCCAATCTTGTAGCCTCTCGTGAGGATAACGCGCAAGATGAAGCCATAAAAGCACTGATTGAAGCCTTACAGAGTGAAAAGACCAGGAAATTTATTTTGGATACCTATAAAGGGGCGATTATCCCGGCTTTTTAAGCCATTTGGATAACATTCGTCTTTAAGATGAATGGTGCTTTATAGGCACTAATAATAGGCGCTAATAAAAAGCTTTGTTCTCATTGGATATTGATCAAAAATACTAAGAGTATTTTTAAAATAAAACGAAAAGAGCTTGCACTAATCAAGCGACAATTTCTTAAAAGCGTTATTTCTTAAAGGGGGAAATGGCGCAAAATAACCCCCCCTTATCCCTTTAAACCACCCAAGCAGAAATCCCAAATATCTTTAGTGTTTGGGATGAATGCTTTAGTTCCGCTAGGAACTATACTTAAATTATACTTAACATTATTTTTCACTAGTGGAATGAAACGCTTGCATTCAATGAGGTATTTTGGGTATCATTCATGGCGTGAAATTATTAACACTAGCACTAACATGATAATATTTTCACTGACACCTTTAAACAAGGTGTCGCTTTTCATTCAATTCGCAAACAACGATTATTCGTTGTATCGCACTTGCGAATAAATGCAACGAAACCTCTTCACATAAGTGTCATTAGGGTTGTGTTTCACAACATGATCAATCATTTTGCAGAACTCAATCAGTCTCATATTGTCAATTTCATCTGTGGAGCACAGCCAATGCCTAAAATTTTAATAAAGACCAGTTTTAAACAATTATTAAACTGAGTGAGTTATAGAGCGGTGGAATGAGTTGGAAACAAGTTGGCTGATTGTCTTTAGCGTTTGGGTTAATGCGTTTTTGAAAAGATTTGGAGTTTATTAAAGATAGCCAAGCTCATAGAGTTTGTTGCTCATTTTCACTAACAAGCCCCCTAGTTTTGACCCCCCTTCCCCATGTTCTACTAAAATAGTGATAGCGTATTTGGGTTTTTCATAGGGCAAAAATGCGGTAATCCACGCATGGGATCGATGGAAATATTCCATATCCTTTTCTTTCATGCGATTGACGATGTTTTGAGCGATTTCTACGACTTGCGCGGTGCCGGTTTTGCACGCTAAAGTAACCTTAGAACCCCTTGTGGAATGATAAGCGGTGCCGTCTTTATGGTTGCACACTTCATACATGCCCATGCGCAAGGCTTGGAGCTTCTTTTTTTGAAAACTATTCAGGGGATCTTTGAGTGGTTGTTTATTATTGATAGCAAAATGAGGCGTTGCCAGTTTGCCTGTCGCAATGAGTCCCGTGTAGGCTAGAACCTGCAAGGGCGTGGCTAAAAAAGAGCCTTGCCCAATAGCGGTAATGAGCGTGTCCCCAACGCGCCAATCTTGATTGAAGCGTTTGAGTTTCCACAAATTATCCGGCACAATCCCCACAAATTCATTCGGCAAATCAACGCCCGTTTTTTCCCCAAAGCCCACTTCCCTTAAAGTTTTAGAGAGTTTTTCTATAGAGATTTCAAGCCCAAACTTATAAAAATACACATCCACGGACTCCCTAATGGCTTTATACAAATTGGAATTGCCATGCCCTGTTTTTTTCCAATCCCTAAATTTGCGCTTACCCACTTCAATAAAAGGGGGGGTGGGTATGGTGGTGTTTTCTGTGATATGAAGGTTTTCTAAAAAGCTCAAGCCCACGCCCATTTTAACCACAGATCCCGGCGGATACAAGGCGTTAGCGAAGCGGTTTAATAAGGGGTTATAAATATCATCTTGAAGTTTTTGCCATTTGTCTTGACTGATCCCGCCTACAAAATCGTTCAAATTGTATTCAGGGTAACTTCCTGCAACGAGCAATTCCCCATTTTCTGCGTTCATCACTAAAATAGCCCCTCTCTTATTTTCAAAGAGCTTGTCCGCTTCTTTTTGCAAGCGTTTGTCTAAACTCAATTGCAAGTGGTTGTTGGTGCTTGGCGGCACGACTTCTAAAGTGGCTAATTCCTGATTGAGTGCATTGACATGCATGATTTTATAACCCACCTTGCCTTGCAAAAGCTTGTTGTATTCTTTTTCAATGCCGGTTTTGCCTACAATCTGGCTGTATTGATTCTCTTCATCGTCTTTTAAATCTTGCAAACTTGCCACCCCCACATAACCTAAAACATGCGAGGCTAAAGCGTTATTAGGGTAGTAGCGCTTGTCTAAAGGGCGCACAAAAATGCCTTGAGTTTGAATGAGTTTGGTATAAATGGATTGCATGGTGGCGTAGGGAATGAAGCCCACCACTTTAATGAGGTTATGGTTATAAAGCGAATTTTCTTTTTGGTAATTATTTAAAAGCGTTTCTTTGGAAAAATTAGGGAAAAACTTTTGGATCATTTCAATTTTTTCTAAAAGCTCTTTTTGTTTCAATCCACTAGGCAAAAACACGCCAAACACCAATTCATTAAGGGCTAAAAACTCATGGTTTCTGTCTGTAATATCGCCCCTTGTAGGGACTAAAAATTCCTTTTTGGTCATGTTGCGTTCGGCCAGTTTTTCATAGTATTCTTGATTTTTAACGCTTAGAATAAATAAATTTAAAACTAACAACCCCCAAAACCCTATAAAAACAAAGAGTAAAAGCTTATAGCGAAGATTTTTCATACAAACCCCACAAAGCGCTCTCTATGAGTGCAAAAAGAGCGAGAAAGCCGATCGTCTTCAAATCCAAAGACACCGAAAAAAAGCGCGATAAATAGAGGTAATAAACCAAAAAGACATGCAAAGTTTTGAATAAAAAGCCGTCATTAAAAAGCTTTAAAGAGTTTTTATAAACGATTTGGTGGTAGATTAAAAACAATAAAGCTAAAACGCCTAAAGTCTTTAAATGCATGCTCTCAAACCAAAACAAACAACCAAACACGCTCAAATTGGGTAAAAAACGATCGTATTTTTTCGCATAAAACAAGAATAAAAACCCAATCATAGGGGGTAAAAAAGGCATTAAGTCTCTCAAAAGGCTATAAAAATAAAAACTAAAGATCCCTAAACATAAGAAAAAAAAGGAATCTTGTTTTAAAGAGAGCATGGTTTTGTGGCTTATAAGGGGTTAGTGAGCAAGTATTTCAAAAGGGTTTGGCGCACTATTTCAAGGGTTGGGTATTTTGAAGAAAGAGCGTTAAAATGGGTGGTATTGATTAAAAAAGGTTTAGGAGCGTTTAAAAAAAGGCGGTGTTGCTCGTTTTTATTCAACTTGTCAAATTTCGTAAAAAGAGAAAGGTAGGCTTGATCGGGCCTTAAAAGGGCTTGAATGTTTTCTTTAGCGTTTTTATCAATTTCTAAATCCAAGTGGCGTGCATCTATCAAGTGGATAAAAAGTTTGATTGAAGTCCTAATGCTCAACAATTCCCATAAAAACCCCTCCCATTCTTTTTTCAAGCTTTTAGAAACTTTAGCGTAGCCAAACCCGGGCAAATCAATCACATTAAAAGTGGTCGTTAAGGCGTTTTCTTTATCTTCCCAAGTGGTGGAAAAAAAATTCACTAAGCGGGTTTTTCCCGGCGTCGCTGAGCTTTTGGCGAGATTTTTCCCTAACAAGGTATTAATAAACGAGCTTTTGCCTACATTGCTGCGCCCTAAAACCACCATTTCAGAAGTCAAACTCGCAGGGCATTGAAAAAGCTGGCTAGAAGAAGTGAGAAAATGAGCGTCTTTAATGGCGATCATGGTTTTTCCTTAGCGCCTTTCTTCTTCAATTTAGCCTTACGATTTTCTTCATTAATATCTTCCATATCAAACACAAATTTAGCGGGCCGTTTCGCGCTCCCTAACACGTCAGCATAACCCTTAGCTTTGTTTAAAATGATTTCATCGCCGGTGATGACATTAGATTTCCCCACTTCTCTAACCACCGCATTTTGCAATAATTTGTATTCCCCATTCAGCGCGTTATAAATGAGCTTGTCAGCGCTCCCGCTGATTTCACGATTATCCTCTGTAAAGATGTTAAAATGCGTGTTCCCTGTGGCTTCATAACGCTCTGGCTTTCGTTTATCGTTTAAAAACACGCTCACCTTATCCGCAAACAACCGGTCTTTACCTTTTTTGATCTGCACATTGCCTTGAATGACGGCGGTTTTTGTTTTGTCGTTCGCTACAAATTGGTTGCCGGTAATCTCTAAAAGCTCTCTTTCTTTTTTCAAACCTTTATTCTCTGTTTTTTGCGCGTCCATCACGCTTAAAATACCAAAACAACACACCAAAAAACACCACCAACGCATTAAAATCCTCCTTTGAAAGTGGGGAATTTTTTCTTTTCTTTCTGACTTTGTTTGATTTCATCTAAAAACAAATTGGCTTGAATGCTTTGAGCTTCAATAATAGCTAATGCATGCGAATAGGAAATGTCAAGCCCTTCAATCTTACTATCCTTTGAAGTGAGAATGAAACGGCCCTTGCCTTTAAAATTTTGCTCCTTATGGTTATAAATCCCTGTTTCACTCCAAAAACTAGAATCATCGCTTCTTTTATAAGTAACCCCATTAGGGAAGAAATACAAATCCTGCTGCCGTTTGGCCTTAGGAGACTCAACGCTTTCTATCGTGTCTTCATCATAACGGCTGATTTTAGAATCAAAAAAGATCTCATGATCGTCGTATTGTAAAGCTTTTTTGCCCTCTATGGACAGATCAAGGATTTTATCGTTGATTTGAAACGCTTTAAAATTTTCTAATTCAATTTTAGGGATATTTTCTTTAGAGACCACGCTAGTGGGTTGGGAACGCAAAAAGAAAAACACTAGCCCTATCGTGATAAAAGACAAAACCACAAAGAAGTTTAAAACGCTATTAGAGGTAAAGCTTGAGCGCTTCATCTTGCAAGCCTTCTAATTCTAAGAGATAATCAATCGCTTCCCTAACAGCCCCCTTACCCCCTGAATTTTGCAACACTTTATAGGCCTTGCTTTTAAGCAAGGGGTGCGCATCAAAAGGAGCGAAACTCAAAGCGCATGCCTTAAACATGCCTAAATCGTTATAATCATCGCCTACACATGCGATTTCTTGCGCACTCAATTGCAAGTCTTTTTTGAGCCGCTCCACAACCACGCTTTTATTTTCAACGCCCATAAAAACAAATTGAACGCCCAAACTCTCCATGCGTTTTTTGACCATGATTGAAGTTCTTCCTGTAATGATAGCGATTTTTTTGCCTAATTTTTGCCATAGCGTCATGCCAAGCCCGTCTTTAACATTAAAAGCCTTGATTTCGTGAAAATTTTCATCAAAATACAACGATCCGTCTGTGAGCGTGCCATCCACATCTAAAAGCAATAACTTAATCATTCTCTCGTTAAAACCGCATTCTGGTTATATTTTTTCATAAAATCCCTAGCCTCTTCTTCGCTTTGAAACCCTTGAACTAAAACCTTATACAAATCGTCCTTAAAAGCAACCTTGACGCTGTAATTTGGATTTTCTGCTTGCAATTTATCCGCTAAAGTTTGAGCGCCTATTTGGTTTCTAAAAGCCCCCATTTGTAAAGAAAATTTCCCTCCGCTCACGCTTTTTTCGCTCTCGCCGACTTTAAATTCCTTGTGTAAGATCTTTGAAGAGCTGGCGTTAAAGGATTGTTCGTATTGCGTGGAGATAATCCCACCAAAACCCAAAACAATAAGACGCACGCTGGCCGTGCCTTTTTTAACCATGTCAATATCCCTAGCGGCCGCATTAGACAAATCAATGATGCGATCGCTCACAAAAGGCCCTCTATCATTAATGCGCACAATGGTGCTTAAGTTATTATCAACATTGATGACTTTCACCACGGTGTTCATGGGTAAAGTCTTGTGCGCAGCGGTGTGGGCATACATGTTATAAATTTCCCCATTACTGGTTTTTTTGGCATGGAAGTTAGGGCCATACCAGCTCGCAATGCCATCAAATTTTTCGCCTAAATCCACTTTAGTGGGGTAATACCACTTGCCCCCCACTTGATAAGGGCGCATGGTGGCCCTTTGGATCGCGCTAGAATCGCGCATGCCGTTATCTAGGGGTTGTTTTGTATTGCTGTCTTGCGAATCGGAGTGGTGTTTGAAATGGCGTTCAAAAAAATTGCGCTTATAGGTGGCTTTTTTGGTTGTCGGATCATAGTCTTTAGCGTTTTCATAAGCGCGCAAGCTTTCATGCTTATAAGACAAATTCTTTATTCCCTCTTTTTTAACCGCACAAGCACTAATCAAAAAAATAACGCCTAAAAAACAAACTTTTTTTAACGCCAAACCCATTAAAATTCCCTTGTAGCGAGTAATTTCTTATTGGTAGGGATGATTAAACGCTGGTGGATAAAGATATTAGAATCTTTGAGGTTATTGGCTAATTGGATACTAGAAATACTGACTTGATAGCGTTTAGCGATAGAAGATAGGGTTTCTTTAGGCAAGACCACATGGGTGATGAAAGGGCTTTTAGGATTAGCTTGAGCGTTTTTATTTTGTTTGAGTTGGCGTTGTTTGAAAAGGGCGAGTTTTTCATAAGGGATATAAATGGTGTAGGTGGGGTCTTTAGAAGGCAGAATGTTATAGCGGAATTGGTGGTTGTAGGATTTTAAGGTTTCTAAACTCAAGTTTAAATTTTTGGCCACTTGGATTAAAGAAGTGTGCCTTTTAAACGGAACGCCCACCAAACTCACCCTCGCCCCACGATTGAGCAAGTATTCTTTATCTTTGAGGTTGTCTAGGCTATTGAACTTTAACGCTAGGCTCAGAATGGAGCGGATATACTCTCGTGTCTCTTTAGGGAGGTATTTTTTATCTTCATCTAACAAAATCTTAATGTCCGAAGTGCCAGCGGCTTTAATAGCGTTTTGAACCTTGCGTAAGCCGTAATTATACGCCATAGCGACTAAATACCACTCCCCAGTTTGTTTGTAGAGCCGTTTCAAATAAGTGATTGCTGCCTGAGTGCTTTTAATGGGGTCTCTTCTTTCGTCAATGTAATGATTGACCTTAAGCCCTAATTCTTTAGCCGTGCTTGGCATGAATTGCCAAATCCCTACCGCTTTTTTCCTACTATAAGCCCTTGATGAAAATTTAGACTCGGCCATGGCTAAAAATAAAAATTCTTGCGGAACGCTCGCTTCTATGAGCATGTTTTTAATGATGGGGATGAACTGGTAATTCACATCAAATCTTTTGACAAGTCTTTTCCATTCTTCTTCTTCATTCATTTTCTTTAAAGCGTTGGGCATTTGGGATAAAAAGCCCGCATTAACCCCAAAAGCCTCTAGCGCTTTGGTGTCAATATTAGATTCAAAAGCCATTTTCGCATGGCCTAAAGAAGCCAATAAAAGGGTAACAAAAAAAACCAACCATTTTTGACTAAAACACTTCATTCTTTTTGGCATCATATCCTAATAATTAATCTAGCTTTTAAAATAGCTTCGATTATAACTAAACTTGAATAACGCTTTCTAACACAGCCCTAATTTTAGGGGAAGTTAAAGAGCGTTTGAGCGTTATGCGTGCTTAAAGAAGCGAGCTCTTCAGTCTCTATGTGGATGATTTCGGCAATTTTTTGAGCGATTAAAGGGATATAAGTGGGGCTATTCCTGGTGCCTCTAAAAGGGTGTGGGGTTAGATAAGGCGAATCCGTTTCTAAAAGAAGCCTGTTTTTAGGGATTTTAGGGAGGATCTCTACCAATCTTTTAGCGTTTTTAAAAGTGCTAACCCCCCCTATCCCATAGTAAAAACGATCGCTCAATTCCAAAAGCATGCTATCAGCGTTAAAGCAATGCAACACCCCAAAAGCCTTAGGATAGCTTTTTAAAAGATTCAAACTATCAAAACTCGCCTCTCTGATGTGGATAATCAAGGGTTTGTTGTGTTGGATAGAAAATTCAATCTGTTTGGTGAAAACTTCTTTTTGCTTGCTTTTATAATTTTCTCTTTCATTCAATTCAGGCAAGCGGTAGTAATCCAATCCGCATTCGCCTATCGCCACGCATTTTTGATGCCCAACAAATTTTTCAAACAAGCCTTCATCAAAGCTTTCCACATCATAAGGGTGAGCGCCTATGGCAAAAAACACGCCTTCAAATTTTTCGCTAATTCCTACCGCTCTATCCAGATCCTTCATGTCTGCGCCCGGAATCACGCATTGAGTAACGCCTTTTTCCAGGCTTTCTTTTAACACTTCTTCTAAATCGTTTTCATAATCCTTGTGATCCAAATGGCAATGCGTGTCTATAAACATGCTTTTATCCTATGGTTTTATTTAGTATGTTACAATACTTAAGCATTTTAACATAAGGAAAATAATCATTAACGATGTTCAGCGGTCTAATCAATCAAATAGCTAAAGTGAATAGTTTCCACAACAATATTTTAAGCATAGAGAGCGATCTCAATCCCAAGCTTGGCGATAGCATTGCGATAAATGGGGCGTGTTTGACCGCCATAGAAAGTTCAAAAACGCATTTTAGCGTGGAATTGAGCCAAAAAACCCAAAACAGCGTAGCGTTAGAAAATTACAAGGATTTAGTCCATATTGAGCCAGCCCTAAAAGCCGATGCGAGTTTGGATGGGCATTTTGTGCAAGGGCATATTGACGCTATCGGGGTCATTGAAAAAATCATTCACAACGCTAATCAAGTGGATTTTTTCATCAGCGCTTCTCAAGAAACGCTTTTATTGTGCGTTGAGCAAGGCTCTATTGCAGTTGATGGGGTGAGTTTGACTTTAAGCAAGGTAGAAGAAAAAGGGTTTTGGCTAACGATTATCCCTTACACTTTAGAAAACACCCTTTTTAAGACTTATAAACTCAAACGGCGCGTGAATATTGAAACGGACATGTTAGTCCGCAGCGTTGCGTCTATTTTGAAAAAAACAAAAGGGTTTGAAAAAAATTTCTCTTGGAATGACGCCGATGCCTTGACTTTAGGGTATTAGATGAATAAAACCATAAAAGCCGCCGCTCTAGCCTATAACATGGGGCAAGATCATGCCCCAAAAGTGATTGCAAGCGGGGTGGGCGAAGTGGCTAAAAGGATCATTCAAAAAGCTAAGGAATACGATATAGCGCTCTTTTCTAATCCCATGCTGGTGGATTCGCTTTTGAAGGTGGAATTAGATTGCGCGATACCTGAAGAATTGTATGAAAGCGTGGTGCAAGTGTTTTTATGGCTCAATAGCGTGGAAAATAACGCGCAAATGTCCAAGTGATCGGGATATAAAGTTAAAACGATGGTAGTGGAATTAAAAAACATTGAAAAGATTTATGAAAACGGGTTTCATGCTCTAAAAGGCGTGAATTTGGAATTGAAAAAAGGCGATATTTTGGGCGTGATAGGCTATTCAGGGGCGGGGAAATCCACGCTCATTCGCTTGATCAATTGTTTAGAGCGTCCTAGTTCTGGCGAGGTTTTAGTCAATGGGGTCAATCTGTTAAACTTAAAGCCTAAAGAATTGCAAAAAGCGCGCCAGAAAATAGGCATGATTTTTCAGCATTTCAATTTATTGAGCGCTAAAGATGTGTTTGAAAATGTCGCTTTCGCTTTAGAAATCGCCCGATGGGAAAAAACTAAGATTAAATCAAGGGTGCATGAATTGTTGGAATTGGTGGGGTTAGAAGATAAAATGCATTTTTATCCTAAACAGCTAAGCGGTGGGCAAAAGCAACGAGTGGCGATCGCTAGGAGTTTAGCGAATTGCCCTAATTTGTTGCTTTGCGATGAAGCCACATCCGCACTGGATTCTAAAACCACGCATTCTATTTTAACGCTTTTAAGCGGCATTCAAAAAAAGCTTGATTTGAGTATCGTTTTCATCACGCACCAGATTGAAGTGGTTAAAGAATTGTGCAATCAAATGTGCGTGATCAGCAGCGGCGAAATTGTGGAAAGAGGCTCGGTGGAAGAAATTTTTGCTAACCCTAAACATGCCGTTACTAAAGAATTGCTTGGCATCAAAAACGAGCATGGGGATCAAAAATCGCAAGACGTTTATCGCATCGTGTTTTTAGGGGAGCATTTAGACGAGCCGATCATTTCTAATTTGATCAGGCGTTTTAAAATAGACGTGAGCATCATTTCAGGCAATATTGAAGAGCTTACGACTAAAGATATAGGGTATTTAGTGGTGCGGTTTTTAGGCAGTGTTGCAGAGACTCAAAGGGCTTTAGAGTATTTAAACGCTTTAGGCTTGCAAGTGGAAAAATTAAAGGATTAAAATGATTTCTCAAATGCTCATTCAAGCCACGCTAGAAACGCTTTATATGGTGTTTGTGGCGAGCTTTTTGGCGGTTGTTTTTGGCTTGCCTTTGGGGGTTTTATTGTTAGTGAGTAAAAAAGGGCATTTGTTAAACAAACCCCTTTTGCATAAGATTTTAGACACTTCTATCAACATGACTCGCTCTTTCCCTTTTATCATTCTCATTATTTTGCTCCTGCCTTTATCACGCTTTTTGATTGGCACAAGCATTGGCTCTAGCGCGAGCATTATCCCGCTAGCCATTTCAGCCATTCCTTTTGTCGCAAAGCTTTTTGAAAATTCTTTAATGGAAGTAGAGCATGGCAAGATTGAAACCACTTTAAGTTTGGGAGCGTCTAATTTAGAGGTCATTAAAATGATGCTTTTAGAGAGCTTGCCCTCTTTAGCGAATAACATCACCATCACCTTAATTTCTTTAATAGGCTATTCGGCTATGGCAGGAGCGTTAGGGGCTGGGGGCTTGGGGGATTTAGCCATTAGGATTGGCTATCAAAGTTATAGGGGCGATGTGCTTTTTTATGCGGTGGTTGTGATCATTGTTTTAGTGCAAATCATTCAAAGCACGGGGGATTATGTGGTGAAACGCCTAAGAAAGCATAAGTATTAGGGATTTGGCTCTCATCAAATACGAATATTCAAAGCCAACTTTAATACTCTTTGGCTTTTTAAATAGGATCGCTAAGCTTTGTTTATGGCGAAACTCAATTCTCTAAAAACGCTTTAAAAGGTTATCGCTCAACACTTGAATTAAAGCTTTTTACAATCAATATTCAATTAAATCGCTATGCAAAAATGGGCTTTATTTTGTGCCGTTGATAAATTTATCCATCTGTTTTTCTAAGTCTATGATTTGCGTTATCGCTCCTTCTAAAATTTCAAAATTTTTAGCGTTTTTTGGGGCAACGCATGCGAGTTTGTTGGAAGCTTTTTCTAACGATTGGATGTCTTTAAGCAAGGTTTTTAAAACTTCTACGCTTTTAAAATCCTTTTCAAAATAATCATCAAATTGCCGTTCTGTTTGAGACAAGTTCTCCAAAAAAGCGCTTTGAAGGCGTATTTGGGTGCGATCATGCCCGGTTTCTATGCAGGTTTTATAGGTTTTATCGATCGCAATAAAAGCGTCTTTGGCTTTCACAAAAGCCTTTGAAAGCTCAACAATGATTTCATAATGTTCGCCTTCCGCTCTTAAAAACCCTAAAAAGAGCGAAATGAATAATAACTTTTTTAGCACTTTATCCCTTTACCATTGATAAGAAAAGCTCACCCCATAGCGGCTACTGCCCTTAAAATCGCTAGAAATTTCAGGATAGAGCATCCATTGCTTAGGTTTGTAGCGTGAAGTGAATAAATAAGCAAACCCCCATGCGATAAGGCTGCCGATCGTAACTTGCAAGATCGTGTGTTGTCCTGCCACCACTCTGCTAGCGTCAGTAAGGATTGCAAGAGCGATCACAGGAAGAGCCGGCTTCCACCCATAGCGGTAATACACAAACCCAGCCGCGCTAAACGCCCCCCCAGCATGCCCGCTTGGCATGCCCCTCCAAGAATTACAGCATGGCCGTTTAGCAAATCCCACTCTAGCCCCATCTTTATGGGCGGTGCTAAAAGCTCCTTTAAGGCCATAAATCACTCCTTGAGTAACCAATGTGCCGACCGCTAATTCCCCTAAACCTCTATAATCGCGCATCGCCAAACTGACTGTGCCTACAAAAATAGGTAAAAACCTAAGTACATCGCCAATCTCTTCTAAAATGTATGCCCCCTCATTGATCGGCTCACTCCTTAAAGGATAGACCCATAAGAGCAGGATCAAAAAAAGACCTTTGAGTTTTTTCATTGAAACGCTCGCTTTTCTAAAGCGCAAACTTGTCTGTTCAAATAAGCATAGCCTATTAAATAGCATGCGATAAAGACTAAGCCAATAATAATGAGCGCGTAAGAATTTAAGCGGAATAAGACGCTGATTAGAATAAAAGGCAAGTTGCACAGAATAAGGATAAGCGCGCATAAAGGGTTAGGGTAATTGAAAGAGCGTTGTTGCAAGAATTTAAATAAAAGGGTGTGCAAATGCAAGTTATCTGGCATGGTGGCTTTCTGGCGTTTTATTTTGCGCCTTAGGATACTAAAAAGCACCTCTATGACCGGATAAAGCATTAAATTGAGCCCAAAAAACACGCTGATTTTTTGCTCCAAACTCAAATGTAAAAGGGAAATCCCGCACACCAAACCCAAAAAATACGCCCCCCCATCGCCTAAAAAAATCTTTCCTAAAGGGAAATTTAACACCATAAACCCAAGCACCATGTAAGCCAGCAAACAAGACAAACTGCTAGGGTCTATATAATGGATGACTAAAAGAGTAATCGTGCAAATCCCTGATGCCAGCCCGTTAAACCCGTCAATGATATTAATAGCGTTACTGATACCCACCAGCATAAAGATAGCGAATAAAAAAGCGATAAAATAAGGCAAGCTAAAAAGGGGCGAAAAATCGCTCACCACTAAAGGCGTTGATGAGATGATGCAAACAACCCCTACGGCTTGCAAAATAAGGCGTATTTTGGGGCCTAATGAAAGGTTAATGTCTTCTAAAAAACCGCTTAAAAAAACTAACAACAAACCCAAGAAAACAAAAAACCCCTTAAAAGGCATTTCAAAAGGTTCAAAATAACAAGCCAACGCAAAAGAAAGAAAGATCCCAAGCCCCCCGGCTCGTGGGGTTCTTGCATGATGAAAGCCCTGTATCTTATTAGCGTTATCCACAAAGAGCATGGATTTTTTAGACCACAGAACGATCAAAGAGCAAATAAATAAACTGGTTAAAAAATATAGCACCCACAACACTTTTTATTGGATTTAATTGACATTTTGTTTTGGGTATTATAGCATTTTTAAAAGATAGCTTGATGACAAAATCTTATAAGCATAAGGAGGGGTTTTATGTTACAATTCCAAAAATCATTATTATAAAATAAAGGATAGCCATGCGTTTTGGATTGAATATTGATCACATTGTTACTTTAAGAGAGATAAGAAAGACTTATGAGCCTGAGATTTTAGAAGCTTTATTCATCGCTAAAAACACCCATAAAGTGGATTTAATCACCATCCATTTGAGAGAAGACAGACGGCACATTCAAAATGAAGATGTTTTGAAGTTGCTTGAAATAAGCCCTTTGCCTATTAATATTGAATGCTCTATCAACGCTCAAATCACTGATTTTTTATGCTCTTTGAAAAATAAGCCAAGTAAGGTTACGATCGTGCCTGAAAACAGGAATGAGGTTACGACAGAGGGGGGGTTGGATTGCTCACTAAAGGGTTTAGGAGAGGTGATTAGAGCGTATCACAATAAAGGCATTGAAGTGTCTTTGTTTATTGATCCTTTAAAAGACTCTTTGCATTTTGCAAGGGAGCATCAAGTCAAGCAAGTGGAGTTCCACACTGGGGTGTATGCGAATTTGCACAACGCTTTATATTCTAACGCTAACAATCAAATCCATGCCATTAGCGCGCTCAAAGACAAAAGCCCCAAAGAATTGAAAGAAGAATTGCACAACGCCTTTTTGCAATTAAGGAGAATGAGTAAAGAAGCGTTTTTTATGGGCATCACGGCGTGCGCGGGGCATGGGTTGAATTATACTAATGTGAAAGAATTGTTAAAAATCCCCTCTTTAAGAGAGCTTAATATCGGTCATAGCGTGGTTTCAAAAGCGGTTTTAGTGGGCTTAGAAAAAGCGATTTTAGAAATGGCGCAACTTATTAAGCGATAAAATGGCTAAAAAGAAAATTGCGATCAGTTGCGGGGACATTCAAGGCGTAGGCTTAGAATTGATTTTAAAAAGCCATAAGGAAGTGAGCGCGATTTGTGAGCCGTTGTATCTCATTGATGGCGAACTTTTAGAGCGGGCCAATCAATTGCTTCATAACGCTTATGAAACTAAAACGCTTAACACACTCGCTATCCATTCCCCCTTACCCTTATTAAACTCTAGCACGATAGGCAAAGTCAGCGCTCAAAGCGGGGCGTATAGCTTTGAGAGTTTTAAAAAGGCTTGCGAGTTGGCGGATAGTAAAGAAGTGGATGGCATTTGCACTTTGCCTATCAACAAACTCGCATGGCAACAAGCTCAAATCCCTTTTGTGGGGCATACCGATTTTTTAAAACAACGCTATAAAGATCATCAAATCATCATGATGCTTGGGTGTTCAAAACTCTTTGTGGGGCTGTTTAGCGACCATGTGCCTTTAGGGGCGGTTTCTCAACTCATTCAAGTGAAAGCGTTAGTTAAGTTTTTATTAGCGTTTCAAAAAAGCACTCAAGCCAAAATCGTTCAAGTGTGTGGTTTTAACCCCCATGCGGGCGAAGAGGGCTTGTTCGGGGAAGAAGATGAAAAGATTTTAAAAGCCATTCAAAAGAGCAACCAAACGCTGGGCTTTGAATGCTTTTTAGGGCCATTGCCGGCCGATAGTGCTTTTGCCCCCAATAAACGAAAGATAACCCCCTTTTATGTGAGCATGAGCCATGATGTGGGGCTAGCCCCTTTAAAAGCGCTCTATTTTGATGAAAGCATCAATGTGAGTTTGAACGCCCCCATTTTACGCGCTTCCACTGACCACGGCACGGCGTTTGACATTGCTTATCAAAACAAAGCGAACAACAAAAGCTATTTGAACGCGATCAAATATTTGGCTTAAAGATTTTAAAATACAAGCCAACAAAGTATAATTCAATCTCTAATATTATTCAAAGATAAAGACATGATTTTAAGCATTGAAAGTTCTTGCGATGACAGCTCTTTAGCCCTTACAAGAATAGAGGACGCTAAACTCATCGCTCATTTTAAAATCTCTCAAGAAAAGCACCACAGCTCTTATGGGGGTGTTGTGCCTGAGCTTGCATCGCGCTTGCATGCTGAGAATTTGCCGCTTTTATTAGAACGCATTAAAATAAGCTTGAATAAGGATTTTTCCAAGCTCAAAGCCATCGCTATTACGAATCAGCCAGGTTTGAGCGTTACTTTAATAGAGGGTTTGATGATGGCAAAAGCCTTGAGTTTGTCTTTGAATTTGCCCTTGATTTTAGAAGATCATTTGAGAGGGCATGTGTATTCGCTATTCATCAATGAGAAGCAAACTCGCATGCCTTTAAGCGTGCTGCTAGTCTCTGGGGGGCATTCTTTGATTTTAGAGGCTAGAGATTATGAGAATATTAAAATCGTTGCCACGAGTTTAGACGATAGCTTTGGGGAGAGTTTTGATAAGGTTTCTAAAATGCTTGATTTAGGCTATCCAGGAGGCCCTATAGTGGAAAAATTAGCCCTTGATTATAGGCATCCAAACGAGCCTTTAATGTTCCCTGTCCCTTTAAAAAACAGCCCGAATCTGGCTTTTAGCTTTTCAGGTTTAAAAAATGCGGTGCGTTTGGAGGTTGAAAAAAACGCCCATGATTTGAACGATGAGGTAAAACAAAAGATTGGCTATCATTTTCAAAGCGCGGCTATTGAGCATTTAATCCAGCAAACCAAACGCTATTTTAAAATCAAACGCCCTAAAATTTTTGGCATTGTGGGAGGAGCGAGCCAAAATTTGGCTTTAAGAAAGGCGTTTGAAAATTTGTGCGATGCGTTTGATTGCAAGCTTGTTTTAGCCCCTTTAGAATTTTGCAGCGACAATGCCGCCATGATAGGGCGATCAAGCCTAGAGGCTTATCAAAAAAAGCGCTTTGTCCCTTTAGAAAACGCTAACATTTCGCCAAGAACGCTGTTAGAAAGTTTTGAGTGAATGGATACAAAAAGAAAACGCATGATAAAACGCCCCAACATTTATCAATCTTTTATCTGTATTTGAGAGATTAAATTTGAATAAAAGCGCATTAAAACTGAATTAACGAGTAAGCAAAAAGCCTTGAAACGCTTGACGAGAATTGTTTTATTATGGGCAGATTATTAGATTAAATACGGATTAAATCTACAATTTTATAAAAAACCGCTATCATTTAAGTTAAATTTAATGATTATTGCATTATAGTTTCATCACAAAAAGGGTTTAAAAAATCCTTGAGAGTTGGTAGCTCTTAAGGATCTGTATTTGGTGTAGTGGTGTTACGAGCACCATTAACACTATGATGATTAATAATAATTTCGTAGTTATCTCCTTTATGTTATTTATGGCATGTTTCTTAATAGGCATTATTATTCAAACCATTAGGTTGGTAGCTAATGGTTTCAAACATCTATTAAGGAGTGCATGTTTTGAATTGTATCATGTCAAACGCTAAAGATACTTGGGATTTCTTGCTTGAATGGGTTAAATTTTTTATTAAAAGAGCGTTTTAGTCAAATTTAATCTTATTTTTGTTATAATTATAGGCTGTTAAGTTTCAGTTTAAAGGGAAAAAATGCTCCGCTCTCTCTATAGCGCCACTTCAGGGATGCTCGCCCAACAAACGCATATTGACACCACTTCAAACAATATCGCCAATGTCAATACCACTGGGTTTAAAAAATCTCGTGCGGATTTTAATGACTTGTTTTACCAAGCGATGCAATACGCTGGCACCAACACAAGCAACACGACTTTATCGCCAGATGGCATGGAGGTGGGCTTAGGCGTGCGCCCTAGCGCGATTACTAAAATGTTTTCGCAAGGCAGCCCTAAAGAAACGGAAAATAATTTAGATGTCGCTATTACGGGTAAAGGCTTTTTTCAAGTCCAGTTGCCTGATGGCACCACCGCTTATACAAGAAGCGGGAATTTCAAGCTAGACGAGCAGGGCAATCTTGTAACAAGCGAGGGCTATCTCCTCATCCCTCAAATCACTTTGCCCGAAGACACCACGCAAGTAAACATCGGTGTGGATGGCACGGTGAGCGTGACTCAAGGCTTGCAAACGACTTCTAATGTGATCGGGCAAATCACTTTGGCTAATTTTGTCAACCCGGCGGGGCTTCATTCTATGGGGGATAATTTGTTTTCCATCACCAACGCTAGCGGTGATGCGATTGTGGGCAACCCGGATTCTCAAGGCTTAGGCAAGTTAAGGCAAGGCTTTTTGGAACTTAGTAATGTGAGATTGGTAGAAGAAATGACGGATCTAATCACCGCTCAAAGGGCCTATGAAGCCAATTCTAAAAGCATTCAAACCGCTGATGCCATGCTCCAAACCGTCAATTCCCTCAAACGCTAATTGGAGCGGTTGTTGCCATTTTTTAATTTTTGTGGCTAGGGTTTTTAAGTTTTTCAACACCGCTTTTTGGGTTATTGTTTGAATGGTGTTTTCCTTTTATGAAAAAACAGCCAAAACAGCTAGACCGATAAGAACGATAGAGATGATAGCCAGATACCACATTTTCTTTTTATCCGCTTCTTGTTGCGCTTTCTGTTCTGCTTCTTGTTCCGCTTTCAATTTTTTGCGTAAGGTGGCAACCAAAACGCATGCAGGCACGGTTACCCTATAAGCCGGCCCGGCAAGATTGATGCTCACTAACGCGCCTGTGATGACCCAACCAATAGGGCCAGCTAAAATACCCAAAGTTTTTTTAAGCACTACTTTACCCACCACAGACGATAAACCATGCCCTAGAGTTTATCTTACCATTGCATCTGCAACAGATACAGCCAACGCATAAGAATGAGAGCCACCGGCTTTAAACAGCGTTAAAACAGATGCGATTAGGACTTTTTGTTCTCACCGATCACTTTATCAATATTTGTCATGCCCAATTCATGGCCGAGTTCTTTAATCTCTCTCCCACTCATTTTTTCTAAACTATCTTTCAAAAGTTTAGAAAGCATGTTTTTCTCAATCAAAGAGGTTGGAGATTCTTCATGGTAATTAACCTTTAAATGATCGCACGCATCGCACAAAATCTCTTTGTATAAGACCCCTTCGTTTCTAAAAAATTAATAAAAGTATTGCCCCCGTAACGCTGCAATTCTTCAGCGATCCTTTCTGCGTATTTAACGTAATCATCGCCATGCCTTTTGTATTCTGTTGAATTTGTCAATTCTTCATTCATTCTTAGTGTGCCATCTTCATCATAAACAAGCGCATCAAACAAATCTTTCAAATCATTAGAGCTTAAGTGATTTAAAAATTCCAAGTCGCTATTTGTATGCCATATTATTCCTTTAATTTTATTCCTACCACCGCTCAAATCCCACCAACCCCCCTTTTTAGTGATGAGTGATGAGTGATTATAGCATCATTTTTTAAAATCATGTTTAACGCCCTAAAAAGCTCAAGCACGCCCGCTAACTGCGTATAAAAATAGTGTTACAGATGCTAATGAGCTTTATTGATTTTACAACCAGAGAATGATGATAATAATTAAAATATTTTGATGTGCTTATCATTTTGGACAAAACAAATCTGAATTTGGAAGCAGAAATTTATTGATTTTTTAGGTAAGGCTAATTTAACAAACCGCTATTTTGATTTTTGACACAAGGAAACCCCCTCCTTTAACCCTCTAACCCTTACTTTTTGTCGTTTTTATGTTCGTGGTTAGCGGTTGCATTGATTGGCTTGGTTTTGGCTATTTTTTTGACAACTTCCGTTGTTTTGATTTTTAGCATCACCTTTTTGATTGTGGTTTTGATTACTGCAACTGTTACTCATTTTTTCTCCCTTTTAAATTAAAATAAAAACTAGATGCATTTTCGCATCTAGGTCTCCATTCTATACCTTTTTTTCTAAAAAAAAGCTTAAACGGATTCTATTTGCAATGACTTCTTACCTTCATTGGCTTGCTGCGTTTTTAGGCGTAAAGTGGCAACCACAATGCATGCCGGTATGGTTACCCTATAAGCCGGCCCTGCAATATCAATCGCTGTCCATACGCCTGTAATGATCCAGCCAACAGGGCCTGTTAAAAAGCTCAGGGTTCTTGTAAGCACTTGATTGCCCGCAAGCGATAAACCACGCCCTAGAATGGTTTTTGCGACCGCATTCGCAACAATGACCGCTAATTGATAAGATTTAAAGCCTCCCATTTTAAACAGCGTTAAAGTCGCCGCGCTTAAGGCTTGTCTGTTCAAATTGTCAGTGTTTTTTATGGACAATTCATCGCACATTTCTTTCACTTCTTCATCATCCATTTCTTCCAAACTTCTTTCTAAGATTTTAGAAAGCATGTTTTGTTCAATTAAAGTCGTTTCGGTTTTCTTGTTGTAATTAACCTTTAATTTATCGCACACATCGCATAGGATTTCTTTGTATAAAACTCCTTCGCCTTTAATGAAACTCGCAAAACTATTACTCCCATAGTATTGCAACTCTTCAGCGATTCTTTCTGCGTATTTAGCGTAATCATCGCCATGCCTTTTGTATTCTAGGGAGCTTGTGAGTTTTTCATTGTGTCTTTTTTCGCCGTCTTTACCAAAAACAAGCACCTCAAACAAATCCAATAAATCACTAGATTCCAATTGCTTTAAAAATTCCAAGTCTCTATCATATTTGTATGCCATATTATTCCTTTATATCGTTTTATCACTTATTAAAAACAAACGACTTTTCGCGCTCCATCGCTGTTTTTCTAAAGTGGTTACTGATTTTAATATCATTTGTCTAAAACTATACTTAATATTCTAAAAAGGCTTAAACTCAAAAGCCCAACGCTCTTAAGATTGCTTTAAGGCATCAATTCTTTTAAACGCTAAAAATAAAACCCAGACATTTTATAATCTAGGTTTATATTGTATTTTTAAGAAAGGTTTAAAAAGAGTTAAAGAAGATTTTTAATTTCGTTCGCTTGTGCTTTTAGGCGTAAAGTGGCGACCACAATGCATGCCGGTATGGTTACCCTATAAGCCGGCCCTGCAATATCAATCGCTGTCCATACGCCTGTAATGATCCAGCCAACAGGGCCTGTTAAAAAGCTTAGCCCTCTTGTAAGAGCGGCATTTGCCCCTAGAGACAACCCTCTTTGAAAAATCGCCTTTATCACGGCATTTGCAACAATTAAAGCTAATTGATAGGATTTGAAACCCCCCATTCTAAAAGCGTTAAAGCAGCTGTGCTTAGGGCTTGCTTGCCTAATTTATTGGTGTTTTTCACTCCTAATTCATCGCAAAGCTCTCTAATCTCCTCATCGCTCATTTTTTCCAAACTTTTTTGTAAAATACTAGAAAGCATGTTTTATTCAATCAAAGTTGTGTCAGACTTTTTGTTGTAATTGACTTTTAATTTATTGCACACTTCATACAAAATTTCTCTGTATAAAACCCCTGTACCTCTCAACGCGCTCGCAAAGCTATTAGCCCCATAATGCTGTAACTCTTCAGCGATTCTTTCTGCATATTTAGCGTCATCATGGCCATGTCTTTTGTATTCTTCTGAAAGCGTTAATCCTTCAGTAAATCTTTTTTTACCATCTTTGTCATAGACAAGCACATCAAACAAATCTTTCAAATCATTAGAGCTTAATCGCTTTAAAAATTCCAAGTCGCTATTTGTATGCCATATTCTTCCTTTAATTTATTTCTACCGCTCGCTCAAATCCCACCAACCCCCTCTTTTAGTGATTAGTGATTAGTGATTAGTGATTAGTGATTAGTGATTACAGCATCATTTTTTAAATTTAGGCA
>NC_017734.1:0-8304 GCF_000259235.1 Helicobacter pylori HUP-B14
ACAATCGGTCTAAAACCGCTTGAATGATCGCTAACGCTTCGCTTGTGCGGTTTTAGTTGTGGTTGGATGGCTAACACAAGTCATATGCGCTTTTAGATGCTAAACTAGTGAGATTGGCTAAATGGTTAGCGACTAAAAGAGATTTTAGTTGTTTTTTGCTTGTATTTTTCTTTTTAGGCGATTTTTAGCTTTTAGGCGATGGATTATTCGGTTTTTTGTTTTGCGTTGGTTGTAGGCGATTTTAGATAGCAAAGATTGAGAGTTTTGCTAAATGGCTACATCCTTTTGGTTGGTGTGTTTGTTTCTTGCGTTTTGTATTTTTGGATTTGTTTTTTGAGCTCTTCTACTTCTTGGTGATGCGCCTTTTTCAAGTCTTCATAGTCTTTTTGAGTGTAGATTTTTTCTAGTCCTTGTTCTTTTAGGCGTTTGTTTTCTGCTACCATTCTTTCACGATTTTTGCGGTAATTGTATTCTAGTTCTTTGAGTTCTTTTTTGAGTCTATTGATGGTCCTGCCTTTGTTTTGGATTATGTCTTCTTTATCGTGTAAAACGTGTATAAGCGTGTTTTCATTGCTTTCTAGGGTTTTTATTCGTTCTTGGGCTTTTTCAAGGTCTAGGGCTAAATTTGAGCTGTTTTTGAATTTGTTGAGTTCGTTGATGGTCTTTTCTTGGGCTTGGAGCTTATCTTTTAGGTCGGTTTTTTCTTGCTTTAGGGTGTTGATTTCTTTGTTTTTGGCTTGGAGTTCTTGTTTTGTAGGGCGTTCTTGGAGTTCACTGATGGTGTTTAGAATGCGGGTATAGAGAACACAGAGACATCAACGCTGCGAACAATATTTTAAGCAAAGGGTTAAGTCTTTTTGGGGTAGGAAATATCCATGCAGACTTTAAAGAACAAAGCCTTTCGTGTTAGTGTCCATTAGGGCGCTTTAGTTAGGAAGCTCCTTGCTTTAGCAAGGGATAGTCAAAAGGCATTCCAAGCTTTCCGCACTCAAACCACACTGCCTAATCGTTCCAATCTGCACCGATAGGCAACAAGAAATAGCTAACCATTTCATTGAAATTGTCTTGACTTTGCAAAATGGTGTCTTTCAAATAACCTTTTGTCTTGTGGTATTCTATAATGCCCCTATAGTAAAAAGCTTTGTGTTCGTTTTCTATGATGAAAGGCATGATATTGTTTTTCAAACACTCTTTGAACATCACTAATCGCCCCACCCTACCATTGCCATCACTAAAAGGGTGTATCTTTTCAAAAGCCACATGAAAATCTATGATGTTTTCCAAACTCACTTCAAGGTTGCGTTGGTAATTTTTCACAAGATTTGTCAATTCGCTTTCAACTAATTTGGGTCTTGTTGTAGCGCTATTGCCTACAAAATTAGGGCGTTTTTTGAAATCACCAATAACTTCATCAGAACAATTCTTTTTCAAGATTTTGTGTAAATTCTTGAAGTATTCTAAACTCAAAGGTTCTTTATAGCTTTCAAGCAAGTAATTCACGCATTCAAAATGATTGATAGTTTCAAAAATATCGTCAAGTTTGATATTTTCGTTTTTTTCAGTTATAAGAGCGGATTTGTCAAAAATATGAGCGGTTTGTTCATAAGTCAAACCGCTTCCTTCAATGCGATTGGAGTTGTAAGAAAATTTGATTTGGATCAAGTGGTAAATGCCATTTTTGATAGCATTCTTTCTTTCGTGATTCAGTTTTTCTATGAGTTTAGTTAGCATGCATCTGTCTTTTCACCGATAGTATTTCTTGAACCAATTCTTCAAATGTTTCTCATCTTTAGCGATGAAAGGTTTTAGGAGTTTGTCAGGTTTATCCACATCTTGGACTGAAACACAGATCCGATTGTCATTCAGTTTGACAATATTAGTGATTTTTAAATAGCTTGTTATCCCATCAGGGCATTGATCCACATTGTTATTAGTCATGATGACCGTTTTGCCTATGTATTCTGCAAATTCCTTAATGGGTTCATTCGTGATAGGGTGGATACTTGGGGGATCAATTTCCAACATGTCTTTTTTCAGGCTGTATCCATTAACAAACAGAAGTTCCAAAGCGAATGTCTTGTTGGATACAAGGAATTTTTGAGAATTTTTGTTAGTCAAAACATGCAAAAACATTTGATTCTTTTCAAAAGTGGCGTCGTTAATTTGCAAAATAGTCCCATTGTTGTGCCTGAACTGATAGCCGATCAAGGTTTTTAATTCAAGAAACCTAGCTTCTATAGTGGCTTTTGCGCTTCTTTTAGCGATTTGGTTGTGAATATCCCACGCTATGAGTTTAATGTCTCTTTGAGCGCGTTGCTTGTCGGCTTGTTTTTGTTGCTTGGTTTCGCCCTGTGGCAATTGCTCAAAATAAAAGTCAATGTGGGTTACCTTGCGTTTGTCATGGCTTTTGCGTTCTTTCTTGTAGCTTAAGTGTTCAAAAGGGTAGATTTTTCTGAGTTCTTTGAGGCTTGGAGTTAAGACTTTTTGATCGATATTTTCCATTTTGTAATCTTTTGGAATGTCTAAAAGCTCCCTGAATTGAGACCATTCCACGCTTAAAATCCCTGTGCTTTTGTATTGCTTGAGCAAGCGATAGAGCGTTTTAGCGTATTTGCCTCTCACTCTTTGAAATTCTAAAAGTTTGAAAGAAGTGTATTGACCGCCCATTCCTAGATTGTTGAGCAAGTATTGATAGCTATCATTAAGTTGGACATCTAAATATTCTATAGTTTGGGTTGGCTTATGGATGCGGATTTCAAATTGTTTGAAAAGCATGTAGCTAGTGTGGTCTTCATAGATTTCGCCATTTTTAACATGCTCTCTAATAATCCAAAAATTAGCACCACTTATGTTGTCAAGCAAATTTTTTAAGACTTGCAATAATTGCCTGTTGGTTAAGTTAGATTTGACCATAATCATGCGTTTTAAATCTTGCGGTTCAAAACGAATGAGGGTATTCCCTTGATCTTTAAGTCTTTGAAAAATAGCGAATAAAAGATTGGCTTCCCTTTCGCTCAATTTCCCTAGATTGACCTTATTAGCGTTGTTGTGGTAGGTGGTATAGGTTTTATCTTTAGGGGTTGTAACCACTAAATCTTTGCATGGTATTGGGGTGGTTTGTGGCTCTTTTGTTGGTGTGGGTTTTTCTTTTTCAAACTCATTTGGTGAATTTTCTGTAATTTCTTTGAATTTTTGATTAAAACCGCTCAAAATACTTGGAGTGATCTTGTCTATATAAGCTTGTATTTTTTGTTTTTGTAGTTTAACTTGTGGGGTTTGTGGGAGTGTGTCTAATTCTTCTAATAATTTTCGTAATTCTAATTCTTGTTTTCTAAGTTGTTCAAAATTCGTATTCATGGGCATTTGAGCGCCTTTTAATGCTTATCTCATAAAAAGACGATATAATGATAGGAGTGAAACCCTTAAAAAGTCTTGGCGGACTTATAAGGGTTATTAAAACGCTAAGGTTTTAATATAGTGGCTGTGTTAAGATTACCACTAAAATCACTACTATCAAAAATGCTTTCATGGTGTGCCTCCTAACGGAGTGCCACCCGCTACAAACTCCCAACCCACTAGCTTTTAAAGCTAATTGCTCCAAATTTGTTAACACTAGGATTAGCAACCATGTTATACCGTCTTAGGCTGTTATTGTAGCTAAAAATTGTTAATAATCATAACTTTAAAATAAAGAAGTTCTGTTATCACTCGTAAGAAGTTCTGTTATCACTCGTAAGAAGTTCTGTTATCACTCGTAAGAAGTTCTGTTATCACTCGTAAGAAGTTCTGTTTTATTCATTTTCACCAAAAAATGAGAAACCCTACAGCTTCGTTATTTAGGGGGTTGCAACCCCCAATCCCTCACGCGCGCGCATGCGAGTAAAACATGTAAAAAACAGCATGCTGTTTAAAACATGTAAACAAAAACAACGCGCATGACGCGCTACATATTTTGGGATTTTAGGTTTTAGAGGTTTTTTAGCCTAACGCCAGGTTTGCGCTTTCTTGTTTGATTTTGCTTGTGCAAAAACAGCTACGGCTAACGCCTACGCTTTCAAACTGCGATGCACTTTTGTCCATGCTTCGCTAACGCTTCGCTTGTTGGTGTTTGCTTGTCAGCAAACAATCGGTCTAAAACCGCTTGAATGATCGCTAACGCTTCGCTTGTGCGGTTTTAGTTGTGGTTGGATGGCTAACACAAGTCATATGCGCTTTTAGATGCTAAACTAGTGAGATTGGCTAAATGGTTAGCGACTAAAAGAGATTTTAGTTGTTTTTTGCTTGTATTTTTCTTTTTAGGCGATTTTTAGCTTTTAGGCGATGGATTATTCGGTTTTTTGTTTTGCGTTGGTTGTAGGCGATTTTAGATAGCAAAGATTGAGAGTTTTGCTAAATGGCTACATCCTTTTGGTTGGTGTGTTTGTTTCTTGCGTTTTGTATTTTTGGATTTGTTTTTTGAGCTCTTCTACTTCTTGGTGATGCGCCTTTTTCAAGTCTTCATAGTCTTTTTGAGTGTAGATTTTTTCTAGTCCTTGTTCTTTTAGGCGTTTGTTTTCTGCTACCATTCTTTCACGATTTTTGCGGTAATTGTATTCTAGTTCTTTGAGTTCTTTTTTGAGTCTATTGATGGTCCTGCCTTTGTTTTGGATTATGTCTTCTTTATCGTGTAAAACGTGTATAAGCGTGTTTTCATTGCTTTCTAGGGTTTTTATTCGTTCTTGGGCTTTTTCAAGGTCTAGGGCTAAATTTGAGCTGTTTTTGAATTTGTTGAGTTCGTTGATGGTCTTTTCTTGGGCTTGGAGCTTATCTTTTAGGTCGGTTTTTTCTTGCTTTAGGGTGTTGATTTCTTTGTTTTTGGCTTGGAGTTCTTGTTTTGTAGGGCGTTCTTGGAGTTCACTGATGGTGTTTAGAATGCGGGTATAGAGAACACAGAGACATCAACGCTGCGAACAATATTTTAAGCAAAGGGTTAAGTCTTTTTGGGGTAGGAAATATCCATGCAGACTTTAAAGAACAAAGCCTTTCGTGTTAGTGTCCATTAGGGCGCTTTAGTTAGGAAGCTCCTTGCTTTAGCAAGGGATAGTCAAAAGGCATTCCAAGCTTTCCGCACTCAAACCACACTGCCTAATCGTTCCAATCTGCACCGATAGGCAACAAGAAATAGCTAACCATTTCATTGAAATTGTCTTGACTTTGCAAAATGGTGTCTTTCAAATAACCTTTTGTCTTGTGGTATTCTATAATGCCCCTATAGTAAAAAGCTTTGTGTTCGTTTTCTATGATGAAAGGCATGATATTGTTTTTCAAACACTCTTTGAACATCACTAATCGCCCCACCCTACCATTGCCATCACTAAAAGGGTGTATCTTTTCAAAAGCCACATGAAAATCTATGATGTTTTCCAAACTCACTTCAAGGTTGCGTTGGTAATTTTTCACAAGATTTGTCAATTCGCTTTCAACTAATTTGGGTCTTGTTGTAGCGCTATTGCCTACAAAATTAGGGCGTTTTTTGAAATCACCAATAACTTCATCAGAACAATTCTTTTTCAAGATTTTGTGTAAATTCTTGAAGTATTCTAAACTCAAAGGTTCTTTATAGCTTTCAAGCAAGTAATTCACGCATTCAAAATGATTGATAGTTTCAAAAATATCGTCAAGTTTGATATTTTCGTTTTTTTCAGTTATAAGAGCGGATTTGTCAAAAATATGAGCGGTTTGTTCATAAGTCAAACCGCTTCCTTCAATGCGATTGGAGTTGTAAGAAAATTTGATTTGGATCAAGTGGTAAATGCCATTTTTGATAGCATTCTTTCTTTCGTGATTCAGTTTTTCTATGAGTTTAGTTAGCATGCATCTGTCTTTTCACCGATAGTATTTCTTGAACCAATTCTTCAAATGTTTCTCATCTTTAGCGATGAAAGGTTTTAGGAGTTTGTCAGGTTTATCCACATCTTGGACTGAAACACAGATCCGATTGTCATTCAGTTTGACAATATTAGTGATTTTTAAATAGCTTGTTATCCCATCAGGGCATTGATCCACATTGTTATTAGTCATGATGACCGTTTTGCCTATGTATTCTGCAAATTCCTTAATGGGTTCATTCGTGATAGGGTGGATACTTGGGGGATCAATTTCCAACATGTCTTTTTTCAGGCTGTATCCATTAACAAACAGAAGTTCCAAAGCGAATGTCTTGTTGGATACAAGGAATTTTTGAGAATTTTTGTTAGTCAAAACATGCAAAAACATTTGATTCTTTTCAAAAGTGGCGTCGTTAATTTGCAAAATAGTCCCATTGTTGTGCCTGAACTGATAGCCGATCAAGGTTTTTAATTCAAGAAACCTAGCTTCTATAGTGGCTTTTGCGCTTCTTTTAGCGATTTGGTTGTGAATATCCCACGCTATGAGTTTAATGTCTCTTTGAGCGCGTTGCTTGTCGGCTTGTTTTTGTTGCTTGGTTTCGCCCTGTGGCAATTGCTCAAAATAAAAGTCAATGTGGGTTACCTTGCGTTTGTCATGGCTTTTGCGTTCTTTCTTGTAGCTTAAGTGTTCAAAAGGGTAGATTTTTCTGAGTTCTTTGAGGCTTGGAGTTAAGACTTTTTGATCGATATTTTCCATTTTGTAATCTTTTGGAATGTCTAAAAGCTCCCTGAATTGAGACCATTCCACGCTTAAAATCCCTGTGCTTTTGTATTGCTTGAGCAAGCGATAGAGCGTTTTAGCGTATTTGCCTCTCACTCTTTGAAATTCTAAAAGTTTGAAAGAAGTGTATTGACCGCCCATTCCTAGATTGTTGAGTAGATAGTTATAGCCTGTGTTGAGCTGAATATCCATATACAAAAATTCTCTTGTCTCTTTGTCGCTTACGATTTCACAAACCTGAAAAAGCATGTAATTTTTTTCAGAAACGCATTCTCTACCATTCACTATAATGTCTCTAACTTCCCAAAAATCAGCGGTTTTTATTTTATTCCACATGCTTCTAGCGGTTCTTGTAAGATTACCATAGGATATTTTAATGCCCAACATTCGCTTTAAATCTTGCGGTTCAAAACGAATGAGGGTATTCCCTTGATCTTTAAGTCTTTGAAAAATAGCGAATAAAAGATTGGCTTCCCTTTCGCTCAATTTCCCTAGATTGACCTTATTAGCGTTGTTGTGGTAGGTGGTATAGGTTTTATCTTTAGGGGTTGTAACCACTAAATCTTTGCATGGTATTGGGGTGGTTTGTGGCTCTTTTGTTGGTGTGGGTTTTTCTTTTAGAGTGGGTTCTAATTCTTCTTTTTTGATTTCATGCTTTGATAGTAATTCTTTGATTATTGTGTCTGTTATTTTGTTGATGCGGTCTTGTATTTCTTGTTTTTGTAACTCAATTTGTGGGGTTTTTGGGAGTGTGTCTAATTCTTTTAACACTTTTTGTAAGTCTGATCTTTGTGATTCTAATTGATCAAATTCCACTCTATACTCCTTATCTTTTGGTGTATAATAAGTGTGATCGTATTAGTATGCTTATAACGAGCCAACCCCCATAAACAAGGGATTAGACCACGAATAAGCCTAATATAGCAATTGTGCGAGAATTACTAATACTAGAACTAATACGACAAATACTTTCACATTGATACCTCCTAACGAGGTGTCGCCCTCTCTATCCTCCAACCCACTAACTCAACCAAGTCAAGTTAATTGCTCCAAATTTTGTCGCACATAGGAAATACCGCTACAAAAGCATCTTCACACGCTGTTATTGTAGCTAAAAATTGTTAATATTATAACTATTTTATAAAAGTTATATTATTTTTAGCAAAAACCGCTCATATTACAACAAAAACATACCTATTTTTCTTATTTTTAAGTGAAAAATGAGAGATTTTTTAGTTAAAGTAACAAGAAGTTCTGTTATCAGTAACAAGAAGTTCTGTTATCAGTAACAAGAAGTTCTGTTATCAGTAACAAGAAGTTCTGTTTTATTCATTTTCACCAAAAAATGAGAAACCCTACAGCTTCGTTATTTAGGGGGTTGCAACCCCCAATCCCTCACGCGCGCGCATGCGAGTAAAACATGTAAAAAACAGCATGCTGTTTAAAACATGTAAACAAAAACAACGCGCATGACGCGCTACATATTTTGGGATTTTAGGTTTTAGAGGTTTTTTAGCCTAACGCCAGGTTTGCGCTTTCTTGTTTGATTTTGCTTGTGCAAAAACAGCTACGGCTAACGCCTACGCTTTCAAACTGCGATGCACTTTTGTCCATGCTTCGCTAACGCTTCGCTTGTTGGTGTTTGCTTGTCAGCAA